>NZ_QGGG01000014.1 GCF_003148475.1 Pseudaminobacter salicylatoxidans
CGGCGGCAAAGGCGGCCGCCGCATCGCGGATCATCCGCTCGTCCTCCGAAAGCTGCCCTTCAAGCAGAAACGGATCTTCCCAAACAAAACTGGCTTTAGCGCTCATAAATCATGCCTCCACGGCCGAGAATGCGGCCTCGATCGAAGCCTCGAGAATGTCGAGGCCTTCCTCTAGCGTGTCTTCGCCGATGGTCAATGGCGCAAGAAGCCGGATGACATTGGCACGCGTACCGCAGGAAAGCAGAATCAGCCCGCGCTTCTCCGCTTCCGCGACGACGCGGTTGGTAAGGTCCGGCGAAGCCTTCTTCGACTGGCGATCCTCGACCAGCTCGAAGGCCACCATCGCGCCGAGGCCACGCACGTCGCCGATGCGTTCCATGCCCTGGCGCTCGGAGATCAGGCGCAGGCGCGCGGTCATGCGATCGCCGACCATGGTGGCGCGCTCGCACAGTTTCTCTTCCTCGATCACGTCGAGCACGGCATTGGCGGCAGCGACCGCCAGCGGATTGCCGGCATAGGTGCCGCCGAGCCCCCCGGCATGGGCAGCGCTCATCACTTCCGCGCGGCCGGTGACGGCCGAGAGCGGGAAGCCGCCGGCAAGGCCCTTGGCCATGGTGACCAGATCGGGCTTCACGCCGGCATGTTCGAAGCCGAACATCTTGCCCGTGCGCGCCATGCCCGCCTGCACCTCGTCGGCGATCAGCAGGATGCCATGACGATCCGCGATCTCGCGCAGGCGCACCAGGAACTCCTTCGGCGCGACATTGAAGCCGCCCTCGCCCTGCACCGGCTCTACGATGAAGGCCGCGATCCGCTCGGGATCGACATCGGCCGCGAACAAGCGCTCCAGCGCCTCGATGGCGACATCCACCGACAGGCCGATATATTCGTTCGGGAACGGCGCGTGGTAGATTTCCGCCGGGAACGGCCCAAAGTTCTTCTTGTAGGGCGCGACCTTGCCGGTCAGCGCCATGCCCAGCATGGTGCGGCCGTGGAAGGCGCCGGAAAAGGCGATGATGCCCGAACGCTTCGTATAGGCGCGGGCGATCTTGACTGCGTTTTCGACGGCTTCCGCGCCCGTGGTGACCAGCATGGTGCGGTTTTCCGCACCGGTCGGCGCAACGGCGTTCAGCCGCTCGGCCAGGCGCACATAGCTCTCATAGGGCGCGACATGGAAGCAGGTGTGCGTGAAGCGCATCGCCTGATCCTGCACGGCCTGCATCACCTTGGGATGACGGTGGCCGGTGTTGTTGACGGCGATGCCGGCGGCGAAATCGATGTAGCGCTTGCCGTCTACATCCCACAGCTCGGCATTCTCGGCGCGGTCGGCGAAGATGGCGCGCGTGCCGACGCCGGGCGCGACGGCGGCTTTCTGACGGGCCTGCAAGTTTTCTGCGATGGTCATTCTGGTCACCTCCGGGAAAGATAGACCGCCCTTATCATCGCTCAATATTTTGAGCAATATGTGGACAAAATTCTTGCCGGAACAGGACCAATCAACACCCGGAAACAGGTGAGGGCACGAACGCGGAGCAGCCTTAGAGATAGGGCGGCGTGCAGGCCGAGATAACAATCGTGCGACTGTCGGAGACATTGCGGAAACGGTGCGGGATGCGGCTGTCGAAGAGATAGGATTCTCCCGTCTTCAGCACGCGCACCTCGTCGCCCACCGTGACCTCCAGTTCGCCCTCCACCACGAAACCGCCTTCCGAAGAGGCGTGCTGCAACAGCGTTTCGCCCGTATCGGCCTGGGGTTCATAGACCTCGTGAAGAATTTGCAGATTATGGCCGCGCGCATCGCCGATCTGGCGGAACATCATGCGCCCTGGCCCGTCGCCTATGGCATTGGCCGCAACCTTCGAGGTCAGATCGACAAGCTGGTCGGCGTCGAAAAACGGCCCGGTTGGCAGCGTGCGCTCGGGCTCGAAGAAGTCGGCCATGCTCACGCCCAGCCCGCTCAGAATCTTGCGCAACGTCGAGACCGAAGGACTGACCTTGTTCTTCTCGACATTCGAAATCTGCGCATGCGGCACGCCGGCACGGTCGGCCAACTGGCGCTGGGACAGGCCGGCGGCACCGCGCATCGCATTCAGCCGCGCACCGATATCGAACTGGTCGTCCACTTGCCAAACCTCTCTTCCACAATGCCGCATCGGCAGGCCTGCCTGCTCAATTTCGCAGACAGCATAACCTCGATACGATCATTATTTTAGCCAAAAGGCACGCGTTCCGCGACCGAAAACGACAAATCCCGAAAAAATTATCGCCAGCGATTCCAATCGGATGCCGCCAATTCGCGGCGCGCCGGCAGGCAAAGGCCCTCCCAGGCCAGTTGACAGCCTTGGGCATCGACGAAATTATATTCGACATGGATACAGAATATTCAAATAGAATACAAGAGCAAAGCGGGGTCCGACCGCTCTCCACCGTCATCAAGACGCTGGCCGTGCTCGACGTTCTTGCATCCAGCCCGCGCGGCATGCGCCTGCAGGAAGTGGCGGCCGCCATGAACCTGTCGCGCCCGACGGCCTACCAGCGGTTGCTCACCCTCATCGAGGCCGGCTGGGTCGAGCAGGACGAGGAAATGCGCTACCGGCTCTCCATGCATTCCTGCCGCTTCGCGGCGGCCGCACTCGAACAGGCCGATCTCGGCGCACGCGTGCAGCCAGTTCTGGAAACGCTGGTGGCCAAGGTGAAGGAGACGGCTTCCGTCGCCGTGCTCGACAAGGGCCTGCCCTTCGTCGTCGCGCGCGTGGATTCGGAAAGCCTGCTGCGTGCCGAACAGAAAATCGGCACGACATTCGAACTGGAGGGCTCTGCCTCAGGCCGCATTCTCACAGCTTTTGCCGATGCCAACACGTTGGCGCGGCTTCGCCAGAACGGCGACAAGCTTGCCGCGGAAGACATCCTCGCCGAAGCCCGCGCCAACGGCTACGCGATCTCCAGCGGCTACACGCACAGCGGCGTCATCGCCATCGCCGCGCCGATCTTCGACATACGCGGCAAGTGCTTCGCCACGCTGTCGCTCGTCATGCCCGAGACCCGTTTCGAGCTCGAAAACTTCAAGCAGCCGCTGCTCGACGCCGCGGCTGCCATCACCAGCATTCAGCAAGGGGGACCTTCGGTGAGATGACAATCGCGCCGCACGATCCACGACATACCGGCCAACCCGGCCTTCGCCCCGGCGCGCAGGTGATGCGGCCGGAAAGCCTCGCCGCTATCCAGCCGTCGCGCCTCAGCGGCGCGCGCGCCTTCATGAACAAGATGCTGCGCGAACGCTGGGACATTTCCATCGAGCGTTTCGACGTAAACGTCGAGTCCGAAGGTGTGTGCGTCTATTCGATCAAGGCGCCGACCATGGAGTTCAGCTTCATCGGCTTCTCGCGCCCGCCGAGCCGCACCGCGCGCACCGGCCGCATCATCGGCCAGGCCTGGGACATGATGGGCGCGCTGATCGAGGGTCGCGCCACGGAAGCCGACATCCAGTCGGCGCGCGAGGAATTGCCCAAACTCTACACCGGCCGCGCCACGCCGCACACGCTGATCTGGTGCCGGTCGAACCGCTCAATGCGCGTGTTCGACCAGACGCTGGATGCATTGGCCGAGGGGCGGCAGCCATCGGTCGATGACTTGTCCAAGGTCTGCTACCTGATGCGCAACACCGGGCTGGACGGCAACGGCACCTTCGGCACGCGCTCCTTCCCGTCGCTGGGCCGCGCGCATCCGCTGGGTGGCGTGCTGCAGGCGCAGCTTCTCACCGCTTATATGATGCGCGAATATTCCTGCGACCTGGTGGAGCATCTCGCCAGACTGAAGTCCGACAAGGCCGTGCCGCTCGATCCGGCGATCCGCCGCTATCTCGGCGTCGGCAACGGCTCGGCGTTGGGCCTGATCTTCTTCATCCATCGTCATCCGCGCCTCGTCGACCAATGGCTCGGCGCACGCGAGGCGATCATCGCCAAGGCCCGCGCCCTTGAGGTTGGAGCAGGCGATGCGCGCGTCCGGCATCTGCTGGAACTGGTGCGCATCGCGATCACGTTCCGCAAGCAGGACCGTATGGTCTACGAAGCCTTCACCTCGAGCGACGAGGTGGCGGTCGATCTCGAGCAGGCTGCTGCTGCCCTCTCCGAACTCTGCGAGAACGGCACGCTGGACGAGCAGACGCACGCCTATCCGCTCGACGTTCTGGTCAGGCGTTTCGAACAGACGGCAAAACCGGAATCGGTCGAGACCCTGCTTTCGCTGCTGATCGAGATGTTGCCCGATGAGGCGGACGAGATGTTCGCAGAGATCGATGCGCCGGACGAATTCACCGTTTCGCCCGCGGAGAGCATCGAAAGCCTCGCTGCCACCGTGCGTGAGGAATATGACTGGGCGCTCGCGGCCGACATGACCTCGCCGGACGCCTATAAATATGTCTGGTACAAGTCCGAGACGGCCGAGGAGCCGCGTCGGGGCGATCGAGAGGAAGTGCCGGAAGCGCTGGACCTCGGCCTCGACATTTGCGGCGGCGTGCAGGCGCTTATGGCCGACATCGCTGCCGAAACGCTCACCACAACCGTCGCGCGTTTCCTGCTGAAACACCCGCAGCATCGCTATCTGGTGGCACGCATTCAAAGCCTGCGCGGGCGCGCCTATCATACACCACGCGCCAACATCAACGCGGAAGCCTTCATCCCCATCGACCTCGTGCGGCTGATGAATTGCGGCATCCACGGCATCGACAAGACGCGCGACTTCCTCAACCGCAATCTGCGCGGCGTGCTCTATCACGGCGCGCCGACCCGGGACGACATCCGCTCGGGCTATTCCGGCACATGGTTTTATCCCGCGGAGCCCGTTCAATGACCGCATCCTCCCAAGACCAGTTCCTGCGCGTCATGCCCCGGGAAATGCGCCTGATGTCCGAGCGCATCTTTTCCATGTCCGGCCAGCCGAAGGGTTTTTTCCTGGCCGTGCAGGACATGGCGATGTACTCGCAAAAACTCGGCCTTGGCGGCTTCGCGCTGCTGGAAGAACGTTTTGAAAGCCTGCGCAGCGCGCGGCCGGAAAAGGCCGCCGTGCTTTCCGAACAGGGCAGCGCGATGCGCTTCGACGGCGGCGGCCAGCATGCCTGGTTCGTGCTGCCGGCGCTGATCGATCTGCTCGGCGAACTCGTCGCGCGCTTCGGCGAGGCCGAAATCACGGTCGTCAACGTTATCGATCCTGACGAACTGAAGATCGCGACCGGGCTTGGCGGCCGCACCGGTCTTGCCGTGACCTTGGAGAACCGCGCCACACTCCAGGCCAGATCCCGGCCCATCACCGGCGATGTCAGCCAGGACGACCCGCTGTTGTGGGATGTGCTGGAAAACGGCCTCCGGATAGAAGCCGGGCTGTGGTGGCGGACCTACCATCTGGCCAAGAAGGCGCTCGCGCCCGACAGCGTCGTTTCGCGCCGCCATGCCGGCCCGATGATCGTCAACCCGGACGGCTCGGTTATTGGTCGCAAGGACAATGACGACGACACCGACATCAGCTTCCTGATGAAGCCGCGCGCGCTCGAACCCCAAACGGAAAGCACGAATTCATGATCATCGACGGTTTGCAGTGCGGTCATTTCGACCGTGGGGCCTTTCAGTCTCTTCAGAAGGCCGCCGTCGGCGGCGTGGTCGTGACCTGCGGCTTCTGGGAAGGCGCGGTGGAATCGCTGGACTCGCTCGGCCGCTGGCGCGATCTGGTGCGCGAAAACGCGGACGTGGCGGAGATCGCCACCACCTCCGAAGCCGTCGACCGCATCGGTCGCTCCGGCAAGGTGGCCGTTATCCTCGGCTATCAGAACGCCAATCTGTTCGAGGGGCGCATCCGCTTCGTGGAGTTCTTTGCCGAGCTTGGCGTGCGCGTCGTCCAACTCACCTACAACAACCAGAACGAACTCGCCGGAAGCTGCTACGAGGCAGAGGATTCCGGCCTTGCCCGCTTCGGCAAGGAAGTGGTGCGCGAGATGAACGCGGCCGGCATCCTTGTCGATTGCAGCCATGTCGGCGACCGCTCCACGCTCGATGCCATCGAGGCGTCGTCGAAGCCCATCGCCGTCACCCACGCCAATGCCCGCTCGCTGTTCGACCACAAGCGTAACAAGTCCGACGACGTGCTGAAGGCGCTTGCCCAGACCGGCGGCGTGATCGGCTGCGCGGCGTATCGCAATATCACCGGCGACGACTACTGCAAGTCGATCGAGGCCTGGTGCACCATGGTCGCCCGCACGGTCGAGATCGCCGGTATCGATTCTGTAGCCATCGGCACCGACCGCAGCCACAACTTCACCGCACCGGACTATGCCTGGATGCGCCAGGGCCGCTGGACGCGCGGCGTGGACTACGGCGCCAGCGCCGTCGGCCGGCCGCTCAAGGCGCCGCCGCCGGACTGGTTCCAGAAGGTCGAGGACCTCGACGTCATCCCCGGAGGCCTGCGCGCTGTCGGCTTCTCCGACGAGGAGGTCGCCAAGATCACCCACGGCAACTGGCTGCGTCTCTACGAGGCAACCTTCCGCAAACAGTAAGAGGTTCATGAGGAGGAGATCGGCATGACCGACGGCACATTCACGAGCATTCTGAAGCCCAGCCGCCGCAGCTTCATCAAGGGCGTCGGCGGCGCGATGACCGCGGCGCTGGCAATGCCCTACATTGCGCGGGCGCAGGCCGCGCCGCTCTACATCAACACCTGGGGCGGTCCCTGGGAAGATGCCGCCCGCGCCAATCTCTTCGACCCTTTCACCAAGGAAACGGGTATCGAGATTCGCACGCTCTCGCCGGTCTCCTTCGCCAAGCTCGCGCAGCAGGTGAACACCGGGACCTACGAATTCGACATCACCACACTTGGCGGCGGCGAGTTGGTCCGCGCCAACCAGGCAGGCATCATCGAGACGTTGGAGGAGCCCTATCCGGGCGGCCTGTTCGAGAACGGCATTGCCTCGCACGCCTTCGCGACCGTGATGGCATGGCGCAGCGACAAATTCGAGAAGGGCCCGCAGACCTGGGCCGAATTCTGGGACGTGGAACGCTTCCCCGGCGCACGCTCGATGCAGCGCTATGCCGCCCGCGTGCTGCCGATCGCACTGCTGGCCGACGGCGTGGCGGTGAAGGATCTCTATCCGCTCGACATCGACCGCGCCTTCGCCTCGCTCGACCGCATCAAGGATCATATCCGTGTCTGGTGGACGGCCGGCGCCCAGTCGACGCAAATCCTGCGCGACGGCGAGGTTGACCTGATCGGTATCTGGCACGGCCGCTTCTACGAGGCGCAGAAGGCCGGTGCGCCGGTGGCCATGAGCTGGAATCAGGGCGAGATCGACCGCGCCTATTGGGTGGTGGCCAAGGGAACGCCGAATGCCGAGGCCGCCAAAGCCTTCGTCAAGTTCGCCACCAGCGGCAAGCCGCTCGCCGGCTTTGCCGCGCAGGCCGACTATGGCCCGCTCAATCCGGCCGCTATCGAATTCGTGCCGCCGGAAGACGCCAAGCGCATGCCGACCGCACCGGAAAACTATTCCCAGACCTTCGAACAGGACATGAAGAACTTCGGCGCCGACACGGCCGAAGTCGCCGAACGCTTCGAGGAATGGGTAGCAAGCTGACGTTCGACTGACGCGGCGCGCCTGCGTCAAGTGAGTATGGCCGATGTCGCGCAAGACATCGGGCCAATGTACAAGGGGTATGCGATGGGCATTGGCATCGCGAAACTATCGCAAAGAACGAACCTGTGGCCCTGGCTTCTGCTGACGCCACTGGCGCTCTATATGGCCGTATTCTTCCTCGTTCCGCTGATCGACGTGGCGATCATGAGCGTGACCGAACCACGGCCGACGCTCGCAAATTATCAGCGCGTACTGACGGGCTCGCTCTATCTGCGGGTGTTCCTCAACACCTTCATCACGGCGGCGGTCGTCACCTTTGCCTGCCTGCTGGTCGGCTATCCGCTTGCCTATCTGATGGCCAGCAGCAAGCCGCGCACCGCAACCCTGATCCTGCTTCTGGTGACGATGAGCTTCTGGACCAGCTTTCTGGTGCGCACCTATGCCTGGATGGTGCTGCTGGGCAACAACGGGCCGATCATCTGGTTCTTGCAGGCGCTGGGTATGCAACAGTCGCCGCAACTCCTGTTCACCCGCTTCTCCTCCACACTGGCGATGGTGCACATCCTCGCACCCTACATGGTGATGAACATCTATTCGGTGATGCGCAAGATCGATCCGGTGCTGATCCGCTCGGCCGAAAGCCTCGGCGCGAAGGGACTGGCACTGTTCCGCCACGTCTACCTGCCGCTGACGGCGCCGGGGATCGCCAATGGCTCGGTTCTGGTGTTCGTCATCTGCCTCGGCTTCTACGTCACGCCCGTCTTGCTCGGCTCACCGCGCGAGCAGATGGTGGCCGGCCTGATCGGCAACCAGATCGACGAGTTCCTCGCCTTCGGCATGGGATCGGCCATGGCTATGGTGCTGCTGGTCGTGACGCTGGCGATCCTGACCGTCTACCACCGCCGCTTCGGCCTCGACAAACTCTGGGGTTGACCATGAATCGCTTTCTGCGCTGGCTCGGCATCGCGGTGGTGATCTTCATCGCCGCACCGCTGGTAATCGTTGTTCCGATGTCGTTTTCGAACGCACGTTCGCTGCAGTTCCCACCCCCCGGCTACTGGCTGGGCTACTATCAGGCCTATTTCACCGACTGGAGCTGGCTGCGGCCGACCTGGAACAGCATTTTGATCGCCACCGCCACCACGGTTCTGACCATGGCTCTGGTGGTGCCGGCCACCTTCGCACTGGTGCGTCATCGCTTCCGTGGCAAGGGTATCGCCGACCTGATGATGCTGATGCCGCTGGCGGTGCCGCATATCGTCATGGCTGTGGGCTATTATTCCTATTTCGGCAGCTTCGGCATCGTGCACACGCATCTGGGCGTCATCCTCGCCCATACCTGCCTGTCAGTGCCGATAGCCTTCCTGGTGCTGTCGGCCAATCTCAAAGGCTTCGACCGCACGCTGGAGCGCGCGGCGCTGAGCCTTGGCGCCAGCCCGACGCGAACCTTCATCCACATAACGCTGCCGATCCTGCGGCCCGGCCTGATCATCAGCGCGCTGTTCGCCTTCATCCAGTCCTTCGACGAGACAGTGGTGGCCATCTTCATCTCAGGGCGCAACGCCGAGACGCTCCCGCGAAAGATGTTCGACAGCATCCGGCAGGAGGCCGACCCGGTCATCGCGGTGATCTCGACGCTGCTGTTCGCAGCCGTGATCCTCGGCGTGACCGCGCCGCTGGTGGTCGCGCGCATCCGTAACAAACGAGCGCGCCTCGCCGCTGCTTGACCAATCCGGCGCGCCTGGCGGCGCTGCCACAGGAGTTTCCATGAGCTATTTGAAACTATCCGGCATTTCGAAATCCTACGGTCAGTTCAATGCCCTCGAAGCGGTCGACCTCGACATCGCCAAGGGCGAGTTCGTCACGTTCCTGGGGCCAAGCGGCTCGGGCAAGACGACGACCCTGATGATTATCGCCGGGTTCGAAAGCGCCACCTCCGGCCAGGTGGAGATCGAGAACAGGTCGTTGTTCGGCCTCGCGCCCCACCAGCGCAACATAGGTATCGTGTTCCAGAACTACGGCCTGTTCCCGCACAAGACCGCGGCGCAGAACGTCTATTTCCCGCTGCAGATGCGCGGCGTGAAGAAGGCCCCCGGCCTACGCAAGGCCGAAGAGATGCTGGAGCTGGTGGGCCTGAAAGATTTTGGCCATCGCCACCCCAAGGAGCTTTCCGGCGGCCAGCAGCAGCGGGTTGCACTGGCGCGCGCGCTCGTCTTCGAGCCGTCGCTCCTGCTGCTCGACGAGCCGCTCGGCGCCCTCGACAAGAACCTGCGCGAGCAGATGCAGATCGAGATCAAGCGCATCCAGCGCGCGCTCGGTGTCACTACAATCTTCGTCACCCACGACCAGTCCGAGGCGATGTCGATGTCGGACCGCATCGTGGTGTTCGAGAAGGGTCATATCCAGCAGGTCGCGAGCCCGCTGGAGCTTTACCACAGGCCGCAAACACGTTTCGTGGCCGGGTTCATCGGCGAGAGCAACCTGATCGATGTCAAGATCACCGACGCCGCGAAGGGCGAGGCCCGCAATGGCGCCATCGGTCCAATCGATTATGCTGTAAGCGACCGTGCATCGACCGGATCGGAGGCAACGCTGATGATCCGCCCCGAACACATCAAGCTTTCGCGCAACCCGGTCGGCGGACGGCAAAATGTGCGCATGAAGGTCGAGACCATCGTAAACTACGGCGACAACGCGCTGGTGGTCGGAAAGGTCGGCGATCACACGATGCGCGTGCGCGTTCTGGGGGCGGATGTCGTCATTATCCAGGAAAACGAGGAATGCTGCATCAGCTGGCAGCGCGACTCCGTTTACCTGATTGCCAAGTGATATGCGCGGAGACCGTCATGAACCTGCCGAACGATAGCGCCGCACTCGCCGATCTTGTCACCCGCCTGGGCATCGGCCAGCGTGCGAGCCTTGCCACCGCGCACAACGGAACCGGATACTTCGCCGTCACGCCGCAGGCGCCCTACGACGCATCGTTGAGCGTGACCGAACAGACCGCGCAGCTTCTGGCGAAGGCCGAAGCACGCCTTGCCGAAATCGGCAGCGGCAAGGACAAGCTGCTGTTCGTAGCGATCATTCTCGCCGACATGGCCGGCTATGCGGAAATGAACAGCGTGTGGGACGGCTGGGTCAGCGGCATCAATCCGCCTGGGCGCGCCTGCTTCGGCGCAGCACTCGCAAACCCCGCGCTGAAGGTCGAGATGATCATGGTCTGCGCGGTGCCCTAGGCGCGCATAGCCGAACCGCTCGCTTCCCGAACCCGCGGAGGCCGCCACATATCAAGCTTCACAAGACTGACCGCAACCCACGGCGCATCCGCGCAGATGTGCCGCCAACGGCGGTGGAATTCGCAACCAGGGAGGTAAAACCGTGTTGGAACAATCCTTGAACCTCAAAGCCAATCGCCGTCAATTCCTGATCGGCTCCGCAACCGCGCTTGCCGGCGGGCTTGCAATGCCGGCCATGGCGCGGGCCGAGACCAAGAGCATCTCGGTCAACTCCTGGGGCGGCTCGTGGCTGGATTCGGCTCGCGCCAGTCTCTTCGACCCGTTCACCGCCGAAACCGGCATCAAGATCGAGACGGTTTCGCCCGTGTCCTTCGCCAAGCTCGCCGCACAGGTGAAGACAGGTGTCTATGAGTTCGACGTCACCACGCTGGGCGCCGCCGAGCTTCTGCGCGCAAACCGGAGCGGACTGTTGGAGGACCTGCAAGAGCCCTATCCGGGCGGACTGCTGCAGAACGGCGTCGGCTCGCATGCCTTCGGTACGCTGATGGGCTGGCGTTCGGACAAATATGGCACGGAACCCAAGAGTTGGGCCGACTTCTGGGATGTCGAGCGCTTCCCCGGCACGCGCTCTCTGCAGCGCTACCCCGCCCGCGTGCTGCCTATCGCCCTGCTGGCAGATGGCGTGGCCAAGAAGGACCTCTATCCGCTCGACGTGGATCGTGCCTTCGCCTCACTCGATCGCATCAAGAAACACATCGTCGTGTGGTGGACGGCGGGCGAGCAATCCGCGCAGATCCTGCGCGATGGCGAGGTCGATATGATCGGCATCTGGAACAGCCGGTACTTCGCCGCGCAAGATGCCGGCTCACCGGTCGCCATGACCTGGAACGAATGCATTCTCGACAAGGCCTATTGGGTAGTGGCCAAGGGAACACCGAACGTCGATGCGGCCAAGGCGTTCGTCAAGTTCGCCACCTTGCCCAAACCGCTCGCCGGCTTCACCACAGCGCAGCAGGACGGGCCGCTCAATCCGGCCGCACTTCACCTGATCGACCCGGCGCAGGCCGAGCGCATGCCGACCAACACACGTTATGCCGACCTCGTCGTATCGCAGGACATCGAGAATTTCGGTATCGACCCGGCCGAACTCTCCGAACGGTTCGAGGAATGGATTCTCAGCTGACGTGGCATGAGACGGATGCCCCACTGGCCTAGCGCCAGCGCATTCCGGCCGCGCTAGACAATACAACGCGGGCGGCGCTGGCTTGTCCTCGCCGCCCGGTTCTACAGTTCCAGCTTCGGAAGCTCCCATGAGTCTCGCATTCGGTCGTCACTACCTGGCCATACCGGGTCCCTCGGTCATTCCCGACAGGGTGCTGGGCGCGATGCATCGCGCCGCACCCAACATCTATCAGGGCGAACTGGTGGAGATGATGCCCGGCCTGCTGCGCGACCTGCGGCGCGTAGCAGGCACCGAAAAGGCAAATGTCGCGATCTATATCGCCAACGGCCACGGCGCCTGGGAGGCGGCCAACGCCAATCTGTTCTCGCGCGGCAACAAGGTTCTGTCGGCCGTCACCGGACATTTCGGAAACACCTGGGCGCTGAGCGCGAGGAACATGGGCATAGATGTCGAGACCATCGACTTCGACAAGAGCCCCGTCGATCCCGCCCGCATCGAAGAGGCCTTGAGGGCCGACCGGGCACACCGCATCAAGGCCGTCTTCGTCACCCACACCGACACTGCAACCACCATCCGCAACGACATAGAAGCCGTGCGCAAGGCGATCGATGACGCCGGGCACCCTGCCCTGCTCGCGGTGGATGCGATCGCCTCTCTCGGCTGCGACCCGCTCCATTTCGACACCTGGGGCATCGACGTGCTGATCAGCGCAAGCCAGAAAGGCCTGATGACGCCTCCTGGCCTCAGCTTCATCTGGTTTTCGGACAAGGCGCTGGCCGCCTCCGAAGGGTCCGAACTGGTGACGCCCTACTGGGACTGGAAGCTGCGCAGCCAGAGCACGGAATTCTACCGCTATTTCGGCGGAACCGCGCCCACGCATCACCTCTACGGACTGCGCGAGGCGCTGACCATGCTTCTCGACGAGGAAGGGCTGGAAGCCGCATGGAAGCGCCACGCGGCGCTGGCTTCCAGCGTATGGGCCGCCTTCAAGGCGTGGTCCAGAGACAGCGACATCGCGCTCAACGTCGCGGACAAGACCAGGCGCTCGCATTCGGTGACGGGCGCGCGCATCGGGAATGGCGGCGCGATGCGCCTGCGCGAATGGCTGGAGAAGAATGCGGGCGTCACGCTGGGCATCGGGCTCGGCATGGCCCCACCGACCGAACCCGCCTACGGCGACTATCTGCGCGTCGCCCATATGGGCTACGTCAACGCGCATATGACGCTCGGCGTGCTTTCGGCCATGGAAGCGGGCATGCGCTCTCTTGGCGTCCCGCACGGCACCGGTGCGCTGGATGCGGCCGCACAGGCGATAGCCGAAGCGATCTGACCCGCCCGCCATCTTCGCTCTTGGCCTGCGGCTGGAGAGCTCCCATGGAAGCCAACGCCTCATTGACGGCCACGTGAGGGACGTCCACATTCACGGTGCGCGCCTCTGACCACCGGACGGCGCGCGCCCTAAATTTTGCCTATCCGCAGATGAACGAGGCCCACCATGGAGATCAAGAGAAGCGGTTCGCAGCCATCCGGCAAGGGACCCGCGGACTGGTTCACCGGCGCGGTGCGCATCGATCCGCTGTTTTCTCCTTCCGAACCGGCGCGGGTTACGGGCTCGCTCGTGACGTTCGAGCCCGGCGCGCGCACGGCGTGGCACACCCACCCGCTTGGGCAGGCGCTGATCGTTACGTCCGGGTTGGGCTGGGTTCAGCGTGAGGGCGGCGCGGTCGAGGAAGTCCGGCCGGGAGACGTCGTGTGGTTCGATCCGGGCGAAAAGCACTGGCACGGCGCCACGCCGGACACAGCCATGAGCCACATCGCCATACAGGAAAAGCTCAACGGCTCGCCGGTGGACTGGCTGGAACAGGTCAGCGACAGCCAATATAGCCGATAAGGGTTTTGCCAACCAAACTCATGATCGCCGGCGGTCTTTCGATTGCCAGTCACCGTGGCCATCGCTTTCCCGATGGCCTCACAGTCAGCCGGCCGGAAGCGGGACAGCAAGGAAGTCCCGCCCGGCCAATCAGCCAGATATATCGAGGGAAGCGGGCATGCCCCACATCATCGTCAAACTCTACCCAGGCAGATCCGAAGAGCAGAAGGCGCGCATCGCCGAGGAAGTGACCAAAGCCATGATGGCCGCAGCAAACTGCGCCGAAAAGTCGGTATCCGTCAGCATCGAGGACGTTGCACCCGAGGACTGGGCCGAGAAGGTCTACAAGCCCGACATCGTCGGTAAGGCGAACCTGATCTACAAGAAGCCCGGCTACGATCCGCTCTAAGCATTGATGTTAAAAACCCACCGACCCGCATGAGGGATCGGTGGGTGGTGTTCTCAGAACCGCATGGGACCGGTTGCCCCGCAAGGCACCCGAATTATTCCCACTCGATGGTTCCGGGCGGCTTGGAGGTTACGTCGTAGACGACGCGGTTGATGCCGCGCACCTCGTTGATGATGCGGGTGGCGGCGTTGCCGAGGAAGTTCATGTCGTAGTGGTAGAAATCGGCGGTCATGCCGTCCACCGACGTTACGGCGCGCAGCGCGCACACATATTCATAGGTGCGGCTGTCGCCCATCACGCCCACCGTCTGCACCGGCAGAAGCACGGCAAAGGCCTGCCAGATGGCGTCGTAGAGGCCTGCCTTGCGGATTTCGTCGAGATAGATCGCATCGGCGTTGCGCAGGATTTCCAGCTTCTCGCGCGTCACGCCGCCGGGGCAGCGGATGGCGAGGCCCGGACCCGGGAACGGATGGCGGCCGATGAAGCTGTCGGGCAGGCCGAGCTCCTTGCCGAGCGCACGCACCTCGTCCTTGAACAGTTCGCGCAGCGGCTCCACCAGTTGCATGTTCATGCGCTCGGGCAGGCCGCCGACATTGTGGTGCGACTTGATCGTCACCGACGGGCCGCCGGTGAAGGAAACGCTTTCGATGACGTCGGGATAGAGCGTGCCCTGGGCGAGGAATTCCGCGCCGCCAAGCTTCCTGGCCTCTTCCTCGAACACCTCGATGAACAGCCGGCCGATGGTCTTGCGTTTCACTTCCGGATCGCTCTCGCCTTCCAGCGCGGAGATGAAACGGTCGGAAGCGTCCACGAGGATCAACGGCAGGTTGTAGTGTTCGCGGAACATAGCCACTACATCGGCCGCCTCGTTCTTGCGCATCAGGCCGTGGTCCACGAGAATGCAGGTGAGCTGGTCGCCCACCGCCTCATGCACCAGAAGGGCCGCCACCGACGAATCGACGCCGCCCGAAAGCGCGCAGATGACCTTGCTCTTGCCAACCTGCTCGCGAATGGATTGCACCGCCTTCTCGCGATAGGTCGCCATGCTCCAGTCGCCCTGGATGCCGGCAATCCTGTGCACGAAATTGGCAAGCAACCGGGAACCGTCGGGCGTGTGCACGACTTCGGGGTGGAACTGCACGGCATAGAAGCGGCGCTTCTCGTCGGCAATCGCTGCAAAGGGAGCGCCTGCAGAGGTGCCGATGATGCGGAAGCCTTCAGGGAGCCCGGTGACGCGGTCGCCATGGCTCATCCAGACCTGATGGCGAGTGCCCTTGGCCCAGATGCCGTCGAAGAGCGCGCTGTCTTCCTCGATGGTCAGGAAAGCGCGTCCGAACTCGCGATCATGCCCGGCCTCGACCTTGCCGCCAAGCTGCGCGCACATCGTCTGTTCGCCATAGCAGATGCCGAGGACAGGAATGTTCGCCTCGAATATCTCCTGCGGCGCGCGCGGGCTGCCAATGTCGACGGTCGAATGCGGGCTGCCGGACAGGATCACAGCCTTGGGCTGGAAGCGCTCGAACGCTTCCTTGGCGGACTGGAATGGGACGATCTCGGAATAGACGCCGGCCTCGCGAACGCGACGCGCAATCAGCTGCGTCACCTGGCTGCCGAAGTCGATAATGAGGACGGTATCGGGATGGGTGTCGGTTGTCATGGCGAGCATTTAGAGAAAGTTGCGGTGCCGCGCAATGGGGAGCAGCACTTTGCAGCATGACACACAGGATTCTTTGGCTTCTGCGTGAGTTTTACGGACGCCTCGCGCCTGTCAGGGGCGAAGGCTGCCATCCAGGAGCGCCGCTTCGAGCTTCCCCACGGCAGCGGCAAGGTTCTCATCCACGATGTGCAGATATTCGGTCCAGTCGCCGACATGCCGCAATTCGGCCGCGCCATCGGAAATACCGCGCAGGCCGATCAGTGGCAGATTGAACAGATGGCAGGCGCGCAGCACCGCAAAGGTCTCCATATCGACCATGTCGGCGTCGATCGCATCATAGGCCGTGCCCGAGATGATCGCCGCGCCGGTGGATAGCCGCGCGCCGGGGAGGCCCGGCACGCCAAGCGGCATCGGCACGCTGACCGGCAGGTCGAGGAAAGGCGTCGCGCCCCTGGCAAAGCCCAATACCGACGCATCCATGTCGCGATAGGAAACCGATGTCGCCTGATAGACTTCGGTCTGCTCGAGCGTGCGGCTGCCGGCTGACCCCAGCGAGACGACGAGATCGGGCCGCGTGCCGTCTGCTTCCAGACGCGCCAGTTCCGCTCCCATACGCACGCCCGCTTCGACGGGGCCGACGCCGATCATGAAAGGCTTGAACAGCTTGCGCAGATGTGGGCCGTATTCGGCATCGACCGCCATCGCGAAGAGCACGGCCTTGCCGCCTATCGTCGTGAGCGGCATCGCGTCAGCCCGATATGCCGTCGCGTCCGCGCACGGTCATCATGGTGCCGGTCATGGTGGCGATAAGCTTGGCCTCGCCATCGGCGGCAAAGGCATAGGCCTGGCCGTCTGCCACCACGATGGTGCGGCCGGGCTTCGTCACCGACCCGCGAAACAGAAAGCGCTCGCCCTGCCCCGGCGCAAGCAGGTTCACCTTAAATTCGATGGTCAGCACCGCCGCATCTTCGGGCATGATGGAAAAGGCGGCATAGCCGCAAGCCGAATCGAGCGCGGTCGAGATGATGCCGGCATGCAGGAAACCGTGCTGCTGGGTGAGCTCGGCAGAATAAGGCATCTCGATCTCGACCACACCCGGCCGCACCAGCGTCAGCGCGGCGCCGATAGTGCTCATCGCCTGCTGGCGAGCAAAGGATGCCCTCACCCGTTCTTCATAGTCCGGTGAGGCTTCTATACGTTCAGCCATTGCCGAGCCCTCCCTGTCGTCAGCAGCTTATTGCAAAGGGCTGACGCAGAGGCAACCGTCAATGCTGCATTGCAACAACGTTTGCCGGCTGAAATGGGCCAGCGCGCTGCCGTCAACCGGACCGGCGCAAAGCTGCAAAGAAGAAGCCGTCGGTGCCGGTCCGGCCCGGTGTCAGCGAGATGCCGCGCGCCGGATCGATGCGGGCGACACCCGCTCTCCCGGAAAAATGCCTTTCCCAAAGGGCCGCATGATCGACGGGTTCGAAGCCTTGCCTGCGCGCCAGAAACGCGGCGACCTGATCGCAGTTCTCCTCCTCGAAGATGGAACAGGTCACATAGACCAGCAATCCGCCCGGCTTCACATTGGCATGCGCCGTATCAAGGATCATCGCCTGCTCTCCTCTGCGCACGTCGAGCTGGTGCCGGTTGAGCCGCCATTTGGCGTCGGGGCGCCGCCGCCATGTGCCGGAGCCGGTGCAAGGCGCATCGATCAACACGATGTCCATCCGACCTTCCAGATCAGCAAGGTCCGCAGGCCCCGCAAGCACCTGGACATTTCGGTTGTCGGAGCGGCGGATACGGTCGAAGATCGGATTGAGGCGCTGCCTCTCGACGTCATGGGCGAAGATCTGGCCGCGGTTTTCCATGGTCGCCGACAGCGCCAGTGTCTTGCCACCGGCACCGGCGCAATAATCGAGCACCTGCATGCCGGGCTTTGCCTCCGCCAGTTCGGCCGCGATCTGCGAGCCTTCGTCCTGCACCTCGAACCACCCATCCTGGAAGGCAGGCTCCGACTGGACATTGGGATGACGGCCGCTGCCATCTATGGGCGGAATGCGGATGCCATTCGTGGCAAGGGCGGCGGGGGCCGCGTTGGTGCCGGCAAGTTCGGCGATTATCTTTTCGCGGTCGGCCTTCAGCGTGTTGACCCGAAGGTCGAGCGGTGGGCGCGAGGCAAGGGCTGCACCCTCGGCGACCCAATCCGCGCCGAATGCCTGTTCCAGCAGGGGCGCGCACCAGTCCGGGCAATCCGCCCGCACGACATCGGGCGCCTGCGCCAGATCGCGCGAAGCGATCGTGGCGAGCTCATCCGCACTTAGCGGCGGCGGCGCGAAGCGATCGCCTTCCAGCGTGGTGTTGAGTGTTTCCGGGGTTTCGCGCCACTCCAGAAGCAGGGCTCCAAAACCGATGGCGCGAGGCGTTTCGTCCCCCACAAGCCAGCCGGCGGAACGCTTGCGGCGCAGGCCGTCATAGACGATGTTGCCGATCGCCGCGCGGTCGCCGGCGCCGGCGAAACGATGCGACAGGCCCCAATCCTTCAAGGCATCCGCAGCCGGCCTGTGCCGCTGCTCGATGTCTTCAAGCACTTCAATGGCTGCAGCCAGCCTTCCGCCAAGTCGCATATTCGGTGATCCCTGTTTCGGCTTACCCGTGACAGGGCCTGAGTAACGCCCGCCAGCCATGCGCACAAGCCTTGGTCGGAAAATCCGGTGATGTTCCAAAGAAAGTGCCGATAAACATTTCGTAATCCGGGAACGGCAGGCGCGCCTGCAAGTTTATCGGCCGGGACGCACTATGTGAGGTTTCAAAATGAAAAACCTTGTTCTTGCTTCTATCATCGCCATCACCTCCGCAATACCTTTCGGCCTCCCGGCTCAAGCGGGGGAAGCGACACTCTCCAACGCGCAATATGTGTATCGCGAGTGGGGTCCGCGCTACTACGGCCCCCGCCACTATGCTCCGCGCTACTATCGCCCCTATGGCTGGGCGCGGCATTGTCGCGTCGAGGTGGTCAGGCATCACCGCAACGGACATGTCTGGTACGACAAGGTGCGCGTGTGCCGCTAGAGACGACACGCCTGCACCCGCACCTGCTCAGGCTATGGAACAACACAAAAAGGGCGCGGCATCTGCCGCGCCCTTCAGCTTTCCCGGATGAGCTGCTTACTCGGCAGCTTCCTGCGGTGTTTTCTCGGTCACGGAGATCGCAGGCCGGTCCTTGCCGTCCGCCGCCGAGAGCGCCTTGCGCACGCCATTGCCGTAGTCGGGATGGATCCTGTCGAAATGCCCGAGCTGGCGCTCGACGATGAAGTCCGGCACGCCTCCCATCGCCGCGGCGATGTTGGAGAACAACCGGTTCTTCTGGCCTTCGTCGAAAAGGTTGAACAGCGCGCGCGGCTGCGAATAGTCGTCATTGCCGGCGCGGTGATCGTAGCGAGCCGCATCACCCGAAATGCGCATCGGCGGCTCCATGGCGGCAGGCAGTTCCACCGGCCCCCCGAAGGAGTTCGGCTCGTAATAGGCGTCCGGATTGCCCGTCTTGATGCCGCCATAGACGTTCATCTGCCCGTCGCGGTGGTAGTGATGCACCTCGTTACGCGGCCGGTTGACGGGGATGGACTCGTAGTGCGTGCCCAGCCGGTGGCGATGCGCGTCCGCATAAGAGAAGACACGCGCCTGCAGCATCTTGTCAGGCGAGAAGCCGATACCCGGCACGATGTTCGAGGGCGAGAACGCGGCGTTCTCGATCTCGGCGAAATAGTTCTCCGCGTTGCGATTCAGTTCCAGGATGCCGATGTCGATGGGCGGATAGTCGGCGTGCGGCCACACCTTGGTGAGGTCGAACGGGTTGTACGAGGTCTTTTCCGCATCCAGTTCGGGCATGATCTGGACCTGCATCTTCCAGCGCGGAAATTCACCGCGCTCCAGCGCGTTGAACAGGTCTTCCTGCGTGGATTCGCGGGTCTTGCCGATGACCTTCTCGGCTTCCTCGTTGGTCCAGTGCCTGTGGCCCTGCATGGATTTGAAGTGGAACTTCACCCAGTAGCGCTCGCCGGCATCGTTCCACAGCGAGAAGGTGTGGGAACCATAGCCGTTGATGTGGCGCACGTCGGTCGGCAGGCCACGGTCCGACATCAGGATGGTGACCTGATGCAGGCTTTCCGGGCTGAGCGACCAGAAGTCCCACATGGCAGTGGGCGAACGCATATTGGTCTTGGGGTGACGCTTCTGCGTGTGGATGAAGTCCGGGAACTTCAGCGGATCGCGCACAAAGAAGACCGGCGTGTTGTTGCCGACAAGGTCCCAGTTGCCCTCTTCGGTGTAGAACTTGATGGCGAAGCCACGCACGTCGCGCTCGGCGTCGGCTGCACCCATTTCGCCCGCAACGGTCGAGAAGCGCAGGATCAGCGGCGTTTCAGCGCCAGGCTGAAGCACCTTGGCCTTTGTGTATTTGGAGATGTCGCCGGTGATCTTCAGCGTGCCATGCGCACCCCAGCCCTTGGCATGGACGGCGCGCTCGGGGATTCGCTCACGGTTCTGGTGGGCCAGCTTTTCGATGAGCTGATAGTCCTGCAGGAGAACTGGACCGCGCTCGCCCGCCGTCAGCGAGTTCTGGTTGTCCGGTATCGGCGCCCCGGCCGAGGTGGTCATCGTGGGCTTCGTCATAGCTTCAGCCTCCTTCAAAAAGAGCTAGTCTGCTTTGGATTCTTTTCCTCCGGCATCCCGGTAGGCGAGACGCCAGTTTGGAACAATTCCAAGGTAGGGTCTCGCAATCATAAAAACAAATTGCCTTTTCTGCTCTGACTGATAGTTTTATCTTATGATACGACTTACAATTCGACAGATGCAGTATTTCTCGCTTCTGGCGCAGACCCTGCATTTCGGGCGCGCGGCGGAATTGGCCGGCGTGACGCAACCGGCACTGTCAGCGCAGATCGCGGAAATGGAAGAAAAGCTGGGCTGCCGCCTGTTCGAGCGGGGCGGCAAGACGGTGCGCCTGACCGAGGAGGCAGAGGCGCTGCTGCCGCGCGTCGAATCCATTCTGGCGGACATACGGGAAGTGGAAGCGATTGCACGGCGCGGCCGCACCGCCATGGAGGGCCGCTTCCGGCTGGGCATCATCCCCACCGTTGCGCCCTATCTCCTGCCACATGTGTTGCCCGTACTGAAGACACGCTTTCCCGCCCTCATGCTGGAACTGAGGGAGGCGGTGACGGCCTCGCTGGTGGAAGAAACCACCGCAGGCCGCCTTGACGGCTTTATCGCTGCCCTGCCCCTCGATTTTCCGGGCCTGGTCAAGGAAGAGCTATTTCAGGATCGCTTCTTCCTGGCGGTGGCGGAAAGCGACCCGGCCTTCGTTGCGCCACCTGTGGCACCCGACAGCCCCGCGCTGGAACGGCTGATGCTGCTTGAGGAGGGCCATTGCCTACGCGAACAGGCGCTGGCCGTGTGCAACACGGTAAAGCCCGTGGCCATGGCAAGCTATGGCGCGACCAGCCTGACCACGCTTTTGCAAATGGTGGCGCACGGGCTCGGCGTCACGCTGATTCCGGAAATGGCCGTGACAGCCGGCCGCGCCACGCGTGGCTTGAAGATCGTGCCGTTCACCGAACCTATGCCGGCACGCGCGATCTGCCTGGCGTGGCGGCGCAACAGCATGCGTCACGACGAATGCAAGGAACTGGCGAAAGTCCTGCGCGGGCTGCACGACGTGGTGCTGCCCCGCGCGGCGTAATCAGCCAACCGCGCCCGACACCGCCCCGGCGATGGAGCGCAGCGAGGCTTCATCGTTGGCGCTGCGGGATTTGCGCGAGGCGACCAGGCAGGCCTGTGAACGCAGGATTACGCCGTCGCTCAGGATTTTCAGGTGATTGGCGCGCAAGGTCGAGCCGGTCGTGGTGATGTCCACGATCACGTCGGCGGAGCCGGCGGCCGGCGCGCCTTCGGTGGCGCCAAGGCTTTCGACGATGCGATAGACCTGTATGCCGTGTTTCTGCGAGAAGAACTGCTGCGTCAGCCGCCAGTATTTGGTGGCTATGCGCAGCCGCCGGCCGTGACGCTGGCGGAAATCGGCGGCAACGTCATCGAGATCGGTCATCGTCTCGACATCGAGCCAGATCTGCGGAGCAGCCACCACCACATCGGCATGGCCGAAGCCGAGCCGCGCAACGATTTCGGCGCGGGCCTCCCAATCGGCAAGGTTCTCGCGCAGCAGATCCTCGCCGGTAATGCCGAGATCCACCGCGCCTTGCCCGATCTCGCCGGCAATCTCGGAAGCCGAAAGAAAGGCCACCTCGATGTCGTCGCGACCTTCGATGCGGGCGCGATATTTGCGGTCGTCTTCGGGCAGTTGCACCACAAGCCCGGACCTGGCCAGAACCTCGAGCGCCTGTTCCTTCAGGCGCCCCTTGGAAGGAATGGCAAGCGTGATCGTCATTGCCCGCGCTCCCTCAAAGCCTCGATGCGGTCCAGCCAGACCGAGAACCCCACGCCGGGTATCGCTTCACGGGCGCCCAACAACGTCAGCAGCCGGTCGTAACGACCACCGCCGACCAGCGGCGAGCCATCGTCGCGCCCGGAAATCTCGAAAACCATGCCTGTGTAATAATCGAGCGGGCGGCCGAAGGCAGCGTCGTAGCGCACCGCATCCGCAGGCAACCCATGCTCGGCAAGCGCCGTTGCGCGCGCGGTGAACTTGTCCAGCGCCGCCCCCAGCGACAGCGCCGCGTCGGCGGCAAAGCCGCGCAGCGCATCGGCAGCCTCACCGATCGGCACCTCGATCGCCAGAAAAGTCTTCAACGCGTCGAAGGCCTCGTTGGAGAGACGCACGCTGCGCAGTTCCGCCTTCTCGATCAGGCGGCGGGCGATGTCGCCGGGCGTGCGCCCGGCCGAAGGCGAGATGCCGGCCTCTTCCATGCCGCGCGACACATAGGCCGACAGGCCCTCGAAATCGCCATCCGCAACCAGCGAAGCGACCGGCTCGGTCAGCGCGCCGTTGCGTGGCGGGGTGGCCAGATCGGCAAGCGCGGCAGCGAGCATCTCGGACGAACCGAAGGCCCGCGCCAGCCGCATGCGCCAGCCGCGCGGCAGGCCAAGCGCCGCCAGCACCGCCTCGAAGACCGAATGGTCGCCCATGACGACACGCAAAGCCGCGCCGGGCAGCGCCAGTTCGAGCATGGCGTAGGCGTCGGCGATGGAGCGGGCATCGGCACGCGCGGTGTCCATGTCGCCCAGATCCTCGATGCCGGCCTGGAAGAACTCGTTGCCGCCTTCCCGGCGCTGGCGGAACACTTCACCGAGATAGCAGTAGCGGCGCGGCGTGCCCGACTGGCTGCGGATATGATCGCGGCACACCGGAATGGTGAACTCCGGGCGCAGGCACAGCGCTTCGCCCGTCTCGCTCTCTGTCAGGAAGATACGGCGACGCAAATCTTCGCCCGCCATATCCAGGAATGGATCGGCCGGCTGCAATACAGACACCTCGACGGCATCCGCCTGCCTGGCCGCGAAGAGCTTCAGAATATCGGGGGCTATGGCGGGATAGCGGGAGTTCATGGGCACACCATCGCGCGGCAAGCTATCAAGGATAGCGCCTTGGATTGCCCCCCGCCGGTCTGCCGGGAGCGCGAAAGGGCCCAAACCTCAACCAGCACGGGAGCGATCCTCAGCCTGAGCCGCCAGAATCTTGCGCACTTCGGCCACAAGATCGGCTTCGGCGACTGTGACCTGCGCCGGCCGCGCGGCGCGCCATTCGGCATTGTCGGCGATTTCGGCCGACATGCGTGCGCCCTCGATCAGATCCTTGAGCTGGACCTCGCCCTTCTCGCGCTCGTCGCCACCCTGGATGACGGCGACCGGGCTACCGCGCCGGTCGGCATATTTGAGCTGCGCCTTCATGCCCGCGCCGCCGAGATAAAGCTCGGCGCGAATGCCGGCCTCGCGCAACGCCGACACCATCTTCTGATAGCGGCCGAGGCTTTCGGTGTCCTTGTCCATGACCAGCACGACCACCGGCGCCACGACATCCGAGGTGTCGAGCTTGCCCAGATTCTTCAGCGCCGTTATCAGGCGCGAAACGCCCATGGAAAAGCCGGTGGCCGGCACCGGTTCGCCCCGGAAGCGCGAGACGAGGCCGTCATAGCGACCACCGCCGCCGACCGAGCCGAAGCGCACGATCTGGCCATCCTCGTTGGGGATTTCCGCCAGCAATTCGATCTCATAGACCGGACCGGTGTAATATTCGAGGCCGCGGACGATGGACGGGTCGATCTTGATGCGGCCATCGTCATAACCGGCCGCCGCAGCGAGCGCGGCAATCTGCGCCAGTTCTTCCACGCCCTCGGTGCCGCGCGGACTTTCGGCGACGACCTCGCGCAGATTGGCGGTCGTCCGGGCCGCATCGGCAGCCCCCGACTCGATGAAGGCCACGACCTTGCCGATCGCCGCCTCTTCAAGCCCGGCGCCCTTGGTGAAATCCCCGCTTTCGTCCAGCCGGCCCTTGCCGAGAAGGTCGCGCACGCCCTGAACGCCCACTTTGTCGAGCTTGTCGACGGCACGCAGCACCGTCAGCCGGCGTCCCGCATTCTCATCGCCGCCGAGGCCGATGGCTTCAAGCAGGCCGTCCAGCACCTTGCGGTTGTTGACGCGCACCACATACTGACCGCGCGGAATGCCAAGGGCTTCCATCACGTCGGCCATCATCATGGTCATTTCGGCATCCGCCGCCACGCCCGGCGTGCCAACCGTGTCGGCATCGAACTGCATGAACTGGCGGAAGCGGCCAGGTCCCGGCTTTTCGTTGCGGAACACCCAGCCCGAGCGGTAGCTGCGATAGGGCTTGGGCAGCTTTTCGAAATTCTCGGCCACATAGCGGGCCATCGGCGCCGTCAGGTCGTAGCGCAGCGACAGCCACTGGTCGTCGTCGTCCTGGAAGGAAAAGACGCCCTCGTTGGGCCGGTCCTGATCGGGCAGGAATTTTCCCAGCGCGTCGGTATATTCGATCATCGGCTGCTCGACCGGCTCGAAGCCGTAGAGTTCATAGACGCCGCGGATCGTCGCCATCATCTTTTCGGCGACGCGAATATCGTCGGAGGTACGATCGACAAAGCCGCGCGGCAGCCGCGCCTTCATTTTCCCGGATTTCTCAGCCATGTCGTGTCGCTCTTGTCGTTCGTGCAACGCTTTCCCTGCCGGCGGCAAGGGCAGCGCACCTCATGCAATTCAGGACTCGGGCGGTGTCCTAACTTATGTCAAACGGAGCGGCAAGGGTTCGGCGCGGGCGAAGGCGGCAACCGCGTCGCACACCCGCAGTCACACCGGGCGCTTGAAAGCCGCGCGATCGCGCTCGACTTCGGCACGGCAGGCGCAACCTTCGATGTGATCGTTAACCAGTCCCATGGCCTGCATGAATGCATAGACCGTGGTGGGACCGACGAAGCTCCAGCCACGCTTCTTCAGGTCCTTCGAAATCCGCGTCGAGACCGCCGTTGTTGGATTGGCGCGCAAATGCGCCAGATCGACAACCGCCGGCCGCTCGCTCTGCCCCGGCTCGAACGACCAGAAATAGGCGGCGAGCGAGCCCTTTTCGGCCACCATTTCGCGCGCGCGCCGGGCATTGTTGACGGTGGAGGCGATCTTGCCACGATGGCGCACGATGCCGGCATTGCCGAGCAGGCGTTCCACATCGGCGTCGGTGAATTTCGCTACGCGCTCGAAATCGAACCCGTCGAACGCCTCGCGAAAGGCCTCCCGCTTGCGCAGGATGGTCAGCCATGACAAGCCCGACTGGAACCCTTCGAGACAGATTTTCTCAAACAGCCTGCGGTCGTCGGCCACCGGCCTGCCCCATTCATGATCGTGATAATGCAGGTAATCCGGCAGGTTGCCGTGCCAGAAGCAGCGCGTAACGCCATCCGCGCCTTCGATAAGCCCTGTGTTTTCCGTTTCCATCTGCAATCTTCCTGCCTTTACGCTGCCTTTACCAGATTCCTGAACCCGCCGGTAACCACCGCGAAAGGTTTAGCCGCAGATTCGCATTTTACGCATTCCGATTCACGATTTGGTTGCCGGCAATCCTTCAGCATCACGCCTCAAGCGAGGTTTTCCTTGCCGTGACGATCCGGTTTCGAGAGTGCGTCCGATGAAACATTTTCTCCTGCTGGGGGCTCTCGCCCTCACCGCCGGCGTTGCAGTGCCGGCTTCCGCCAACGACCGCTATGCGCAGCGACCGCCCGTGCTGGTCAGCCCGGACCTTGCCGCGCCGTGGGTAATGCAGCTTGGCCAGATGCCTGAACAGCGACCGAGCCGTCAGGCACGAGAGGCCATCGCCACCGGAATGCCGGTGCAGCCCTACACGGCGGAGCCGCGCTTCGACCGCCGCTATGCCCAGCCGGGAACGCGCAAGGCCAATCAACCCAGGGTGCAGGAACGCACGGCCGCTACTGCCGCGCCCGCAAAGCAGCAGGCGAAGCGCCGGATCGACCCCACCTATCTGCCGCAGGAAGTCGACTATGACGGCCCGCATAAGGCCGGAACCATCGTGATCGATACGCAGCAGAACTTCCTCTATCTGGTCGAGGACGGCGGCAAGGCGCGGCGCTACGGCGTCGGCACCGGCAAGCCCGGCTTCGAATGGGCCGGCTCGCACAAGGTGACCCGGAAGCGCGAATGGCCCGACTGGCGCCCGCCGGCGGAAATGATCGCGCGCGAACGGGCGCGCGGCCGCGTGCTGCCGTCGCATATGGAAGGCGGCCCTAACAATCCGCTCGGTGCGCGCGCACTCTATCTGGGCTCCACGCTCTATCGCATCCACGGCACGAACCAGCCCTGGACCATCGGAAGAGCCCTGTCGTCGGGCTGCATACGCATGCGCAACGAGGACGTGATCGAGCTTTATGAGCGGGTGAAGGTCGGCGCCACGGTCGTGGTGAGCTGACTTCGGAGGCACCCGAGCAGTTTCCGGGGGACGGCCGGAAAGGCAGGGAGGCAAAGGGGATGGCAGGCGAAGGCCGGTCATCCCTTCCTTCTTCCAAAGACCCGAAACGAGGCGTCGCAGAAACTTCACCGCGTCGCTTTTTCCCATGTCCTTTGGTCGCAAAGACAACGACGACAGGAAAATCCATGGTAAGAAAGCCGCCCATCTTCGGTGAAGGAGACCATACCATGCCTCTCGACGACACCCGCTACCTGAAGGGCGCGCCGGTTGCGGCACGCATCATGGCTGAGGTGCGCGTGGCCGCCGAAAAGGCCAGGGAAGAGGGTTTTCCGCCCAAGCTCGTGTCGATCACGGTCGGCGACGTGGATGCCGTCGACGTTTATGTCCGCAACCAGCGCGCCAAGGCGCAGCAGGCCGGCATCGATTTCGAGGAGCGGCGCCTGCCCGCCGAAACGACCGCCGGCGAGCTTGAAGCCGCGATCCATGGCATGAACGCCGACCCGCCCGTCACGGGCATCATCATCCAGCGTCCGGTGCCCGCGCATATCCCGATCAAGGCGATCCAGGCCGCCGTGCATCCGCTGAAGGACGTGGAAGGCATGCACCCGGCCTCCATCGGCAACATCGTCTACAACCAGCTCGACCTCGCTCCTTGCACGGCGGCGGCCTCCGTCGAACTGCTCAAGGAAACCGGGCTCGACCTGAAGGGGCTCGAGGTCGTCGTGGTCGGCCACTCGGAGATCGTCGGCAAGCCGATCGCCTTCCTGCTGATGAGCGAAGGGGCAACGGTCACTGTCTGCCACCACATGACCCGCTCCGTGGCGGCACATGCCCGCCGGGCCGATGCGCTGTTCGTGGCGGTGGGCAAGGCCCGCCTCATCAAGGCAGACATGGTCAAGCCCGGTGCGGCCGTGATCGACATCGGCATCAATTCCGAGACCTTGCCGGATGGCTCGACCCACATCGTGGGCGACGTGGATACCGACAGCGTGAAGGAGGTCGCCTCCTGGATCACGCCGGTTCCGGGCGGCGTCGGCCCGGTCACGGTGTCGATCCTGCTGCGCAACACGATGGTGGCGCTCAACCGCCAGCGCGCGCTTTACGAGGCAACCTACGCCACGAGCACGGTGCGGCTGGCAGCGGAATAGTCCGAACGCAGCGGATCAGACGCGCGCAGCTTCTTTCGCTTCCGGCACGCCGGCGGGCTTCCTGCCGCCATAGGCCCAGTCGAGCAGTTCCACAGTGTGCACGATCGGCATCTTCGCGACGGTGGCGATCTGCGTGATGCAGCCGATATTGCCCGTGGCGATCACCTCCGCGCCGGTCGCCTCGATGTTCTTCACCTTGCGATCTCTGAGGCGCGCCGAAATCTCCGGCTGCAGAATGTTGTAGGTGCCGGCAGAACCGCAGCACAGATGCCCTTCCCGCGGCTCCCGCACCACGAAACCAGCGCGTGTCAAAAGCTCTTTCGGCTGGCGGGTGATCTTCTGGCCATGCTGCATGGAACAGGCCGAATGATAGGCCACCGTCAACCCCGGCGCGATGACCGGCTGCGGCAGATCCAGCGTGGCGAGATATTCGGTGATATCCCTGGCCAGCGCCGAAACGAGTGCGGCCTTCTGCGCATAGGCCGGATCGAGCCGCAGCATGAAGCCGTAATCCTTGATCGTCGTGCCGCAGCCCGAGGCGGTGACGATGATTGCGTCCAGCCCACCCTGTTCGATCTGCCGTGCCCAGGCATCGACATTGTTGCGCGCGGAGATCAGTGCCTGCTCTTCCCGTCCCATGTGATGCACCAGCGCACCGCAGCAGCCCTCGCCTTCCGGTACGACCACTTCGACCCCAAGCCTGTTGAGCAGCGAGATCGTCGCCTCGTTGATGCCGGGGTCGAGCACCGGCTGGGCGCAGCCCGTAAGGATGGCGACGCGGCCGCGCCTTTCGCCAGCCGGCACATGGCGACCCGGAAGAGCTGCCTTCGACGCGGGTGGCACGGCAGACGGCGCAAGCCTCAGCATGGAAGACAACGGCCGCAGCCCCGGCACCTTCCCGAACAGGCCGGAAAGCGGCCTGCCGAAGCGCGCCAGCTTCAACGCCGCGCGAAACCGCGATGGATAAGGCAGCACGAATGCCAGCACCGCGCGGATGAAGCGGTCCGCCAGCGGCCGCTTGTAGGTCTCCTCGATATGCGCACGGGCATGATCGACCAGATGCATGTAGTTCACGCCGGACGGGCAGGTCGTCATGCAGGCAAGGCAGGACAGGCAACGGTCGATATGCAGCACCGTTTCCTTGTCGGCCGCGCGGCCGTTCTCCAGCATATCCTTGATGAGGTAAATGCGCCCGCGCGGGCTGTCGAGTTCGTTGCCGAGCGTCACATAGGTCGGGCAAGTCGCCGTGCAGAAGCCGCAATGCACGCATTTGCGCAGGATCTTCTCCGATTCCGCGACCTGCGGATCGGCAAGCTGGGCGGGCGTGAAGCTGGTCTGCATGGCTGCGCGGCTCCCGGATTTGAGCGGTCAGATGAGCCAGCCGCCAGGGTTCTTGATCGGCTCCCGACGCCCCGCCGCCTGCAGGCCGATGATGCAGCGCGCGATGAACCAGACAGCGACCGCGAACATCAGCAGGAAGCCGATGGCAACGAACATCAGGACCAGCGAAATGAGGGCATAAAGCAGGCCGATCCAGAAAGTGCGTATCGCCCAGGTGTAGTGCGTATCCACCCAGGCTTCGCCCTTGCCGCGATTGATATAGGCCATCACCAGCCCGATCAGCCCGGTAAGACCTACGACGAGGCCGGCAAGATAGAGTATATAGACCACCTGCACATTGGTCGCGCCCGGCTCCAGCCAGCGGTCGGTCTGGCGCGGTGCGGCGGGTCCGCCGTTGAAGTCGCTCATGCAATGTTCTCCGTTGGTTTCGGGTTTCAGGCGGTTGCGCCGGTATCGGCAAAGTGGCCGACCATGCGGCCGGGATTGAGGATGCCCTTCGGATCGAATTCCTGCTTCAGCCGCGCCGACAGGGCTGCAAGTGCCGGCGGCTGCGGTTCGAACACCGGCAGCGCCGCCCGCCAGGCCGGGCCAGCGCGCACCAGCGTGGCATGACCGCCGCCGAGCTTGCGCACCAGATGCCTGACCAGCGCGCCCTCGGGGTCATCAGGGAGCCGCAGCCAGACAAGCCCACCCTGCCAATCGTAGAAGGCATCGGCTGCCGTTTCCATGCGCAGCGCCATGACCATGTGGTGCGCCTGCGACGGCGGCATGGAAATGCGCCACACCGGCTGCTCGGTTCCGTCCGCGAAAGGCACACAGTCGCGAATGTCGCGCCAAAGCCGGCGAGAGGCATCGCCTTCGATCTCTTCCATAGGGCCTGCCTTGCCCAGAAGCTGCCTGAGATGGCCGATCCGGTAGGCCACGGACGGCGCGAAACCCTCGACGCGCAGCAGCGTGGCGGATTCGCTCGACAGTGCGCCGTCTGCCACCGTCTGGGCCAGCATCATCGGCAGATGTGCCGCACTCGACACTTCCGCGCTGCAGCCGAGCGCAATCGACATGGCGGCGGCCGCGCCCTCATCGAACAGGCCACGAATGGCGAGCGTGGTTTCGGTTTCGGCGGCGGGCAGCACCTTGAAGGTTACGTCGGTCAGCACGGAAAGCGTGCCCCAGGAACCCGCCATCCCCTTCGACAGATCGTAGCCGGTGACGTTCTTGACCACCCGACCGCCCGATTTGAATGTCTCGCCGCGTCCGGAAACGGCGTTGATGCCGAGAATGTGGTCGCGCGCCGCACCCGCCTTCAGTCGGCGCGGACCCGACAGGTTGGCGGCCAGCACACCGCCGATCGTGCCGCGCCCGACAGGGCCGCCCAGCAGCGGGCCGTAATCCATCGGCTCGAACGCCAGTTGCTGGCCACGTTCGGAGAGCATGGCTTCGATTTCGGCAAGCGGCGTGCCGGCCTTGGCCGAAAGCACCAGTTCCTCCGGCTCGTAGAGCGTCACGCCGATGAGGGCCGAGAGGTCGAGCGTATGCGCCGCCTGCACCGGATGGCCGATCGTCTGCTTGGAGCCATGGCCGACGATTTCCAGCGGAGTCTCGTGAGAAAGCGCCCATTCGACGGCGGACTGGACTTCGGCGGCAGTGGTGGGGGTGAAGATGGTCATGATGTCGCGACGCAAGGGAAACGGAGCCGCATCCCCCTCAAAACCTCGGAATGTCCGGAAACGGCAGCTTGCCGCCATGGATGTGCATACGGCCAAGCTCGGCGCAGCGGCGAAGCTGGGGAAACATCTTTCCAGGGTTGAGCAGGTGGTTCGGATCGAAAGCGCATTTGACCCGCATCTGCTGGTCGAGGTCGATCTGGTTGAACATCTCCGGCATCAGGTCGCGCTTTTCAACGCCCACGCCATGCTCGCCCGTCAGCACGCCGCCGACACGAACGCACAGGCGCAGAATATCGGCGCCGAACTGCTCGGCCTTGTCCAGTTCGCCCGGATTATTGGCATCGTAAAGGATGAGCGGATGCAGATTGCCATCGCCGGCATGGAAAACGTTGGCTACGCCCAGCCCATATTTTTCCGAAAGCTCGCGCATGCCGTGCAGCACCTTGGGCAGTTCTTTCCGAGGAATGGTGCCGTCCATGCAGTAGTAGTCCGGCGAAATGCGCCCCACCGCCGGAAAAGCCGCCTTGCGGCCTGCCCAGAAGGTCAGCCGCTCCTCTTCCGATTGCGAAATGCGGCAGGTGGTGGCGTTGTTTTGCCCGGCAATGGCCTCCACGCGACCGATCAGGTGATCGACCTCCACGCCCGGACCGTCGAGCTCGACGATCAGCAGTGCCTCGCATTCGAGCGGATAGCCGGCATGGACGAAGTCCTCGGCGGCGCGGATGGCGGGACCGTCCATCATCTCCATGCCGCCGGGGATGATGCCCGCGCCGATGATGTCGGCCACGCATTGCCCGGCCTGCTCGCTGGAAGGAAAGCCGATGAGCAGCGCGCGCGCCGTCTCCGGTTTCCTGAGGATGCGCACCGTGACCTCGGTCACCACGCCGAGCAGGCCTTCCGAGCCGGTCATCAGCCCAAGCAGGTCATAGCCTTCCGCGTCGAGGTGCCTGCCGCCAAGGCGCACGGCCTCGCCATCCATCAGCACCATTTCGATGCCCAGCACATTGTTGGCGGTGAGGCCGTATTTCAGGCAGTGCACGCCGCCGGAATTCTCCGCGACATTGCCGCCGATGGAGCAGGCGATCTGCGAGGACGGGTCGGGTGCGTAGTAGAAGCCCTCTTCCTCCACGGCATTGGTGATGCCGAGATTGGTGACGCCGGGCTGCGCGACCACGCAGCGGTTGGGATAGTCGATTTCCAGAATGCGGTTGAACCGGCTCAGGACGAGCAGCACCGCATCCTCCAGCGGCAGCGCACCGCCTGACAGCGAGGTGCCCGAACCGCGCGGCACGACGCGGATGTTGCGCTCGTTGCAATATTTGAGAATGCGCGAAACCTGCGCGACCGTCTCGGGCAGCACCACGACCAGCGGCAATTGCCGGTAAGCGGTCAGCCCGTCGCTCTCGAAGGCGCGCATCTCGTTGACAGCGTCCACCACGCCCTCGCCTGGCACGATGATGCGCATATCGGCGACGATCTCGGCGCGCCGGCGCATCGTTTCGGCATCTGGCTGCGGCATGGCCGGCCCGGACATGGTCGCTCCCCTTTGCGAAACCACTGGTAAAAAGGCTTTACCAGTTTATCGGGATCGCTGTAAATCGCAAATGGATTGCCTGCATGCAGCAGGATTTTTTCGGAAAATCCATCTCTTGGGTAACTGGATAAATTATTTGACCACTCTGGGCAAAAGCCGTAATTCTCGCTATGGAAAAGCACTGGCGAGCGCCAAAGAGTGACCGATATTTTTTCCAGGATCGCGCATTCACGCACGGCAGACGAGGTTGTGCAACAGATCGAGAGCCTCGTTCTCGAGGGGGTGCTGCGCGTGGCCGACCGACTGCCGGCCGAACGCGAACTGGCGCGTCAGTTCGACGTGTCGCGGCCCATCCTGCGCGAGGCGCTGAAGACGCTGGAAGCACGGGGCCTGATCGTGACGCGCCACGGCGGCGGCACCTATGTGGCCGACGTCATCGGTCAGGTTTTCACCCAGCCGATGCTGGAGTTGATCGGCTCGCACCGCGAGGCAGGCGCCGACTATCTGGAATATCGCCGCGAGATCGAGGGCATCGCCGCCGAATATGCCGCGCGACGGGCAACCGAGGACGACCGGGCGCTGCTGGCGCAGATCATGGCGCGCATGCAAGCCGCGCATGAGCGGGGCGACTTCGAGGAGGAAGCCGAGATCGATGTGGAGTTCCATCACGCCATCGGCGAATGCGCGCACAACATCATCTTGCTCCACACGCTGCGCTCGCTCTACAGGCTGCTGTCGGACGGTGTGTTCCAGAATCGCCTTCTCGTGTTCAGCCTGCCCGGCGCGCGCGAGGAACTGCTGGCGCAGCACAAGGCCATCCATGCGGCTGTCGTCGGCGGAAGGCCGGCGGTAGCGCGCAAGGCGGCCATGGATCACATCACCTATGTCGAGCACTCCATGGCTGAGGCCGAACGAACAGGTGACTGGCAGCGCGTTTCGAGGTTAAGGCTGCGCCAGCGCACGGAAGACGGCGCACGGCGCAGCGGCCAGGAAAAATAGTCTATCGGAAGAATGGAATCATGAGCGAAATCCTCGAGATCAACGACCTCAAGAACCTTGCCCGGCGGCGAGTGCCGACAATGTTCTTCGACTATGCCGATTCCGGCGCCTGGACGGAAAGCACCTATCGCGCCAACGAGGCGGACTTTTCGAAGATCAAATTCCGGCAGCGGGTGCTGGTGGACATGACCAACCGCTCGCTGGAATCGACCATGATCGGCGAGAAGGTTTCCATGCCGGTCGCGCTGGCTCCGACCGGCAGCACCGGCATGCAACATGCCGACGGCGAGATGCTGGCGGCACAGGCGGCCGAGGAGTTCGGCGTGCCCTTCACGCTGTCGACCATGAGCATCTGCTCCATCGAGGACGTGGCGTCGGTCACGAAGAAGCCCTTCTGGTTCCAGCTTTATGTCATGCGCGACAAGGATTTCGTGCTCAACCTCATCAACCGCGCCAAGGCGGCGAAATGCTCGGCACTGGTGCTGACGCTAGATCTGCAGATCCTCGCCCAACGCCACAAGGACATCCGCAACGGCCTGTCGGCCCCGCCCAAGATGACGCCGAGGAACATCATCGACATGGCGATCCGTCCGCGCTGGTGTCTCGGCATGCTTGGCACGCAGCGCCGCACCTTCCGCAACATCGTGGGACACGCCAAGGGTGTGGGCGATCTCTCATCGCTTGCCTCATGGACGAACGAACAGTTCGATCCGCGCCTGTCCTGGAGCGACGTGGAGTGGATCAGGAAGCAATGGGGCGGCAAGCTGATCCTCAAGGGCATTCTCGACAAGGAAGACGCCGTCATGGCGGCCAGGACGGGGGCCGACGCCATCATCGTCTCCAATCATGGCGGGCGCCAGCTCGACGGCGCGCCTTCCTCCATCTCCGTCCTGCCCGAAATCGTCGAGGCGGTGGGCGACAGGATCGAGGTGCATATGGATGGCGGCATACGCTCGGGGCAGGACGTGCTGAAGGCGCTGTGCCTTGGCGCCAAGGGCACCTATATTGGCCGGCCGTTCCTTTATGGCCTCGGCGCAATGGGCAAGCCCGGCGTGACCAAGGCACTGGAGATCATCCGCAAGGAACTGGACGTCACGCTGGCGCTGTGCGGCAAACGCAATATCGCCGATGCCGGCCCGGACATGCTCTATCGACCGTCCTGAATGGAATGCGACGCCGGAACGGGATGGCTTTCCTGAATTGCCGTCTCGTTCCAGGCCTTTGTTCTTCAACCCTGATCCCGCGAAGCCGGGCAAATGGGCGCGGAAGCACCCGGCGCACATCGGTCATGGACGGCGCTGGAGCAGTGGGCGTTCTGACGAACGCGATTCCGCTGCGCTAGCTTGGTTTTCTTAGCCGCATTTGTACGACGCCAGACGATTTCGTCTCGCTGCAAAATGCTCCGAAAAAGCGGATTTTACGGATAAGTGCCTGAAATCAGCGGGTGACGTTCGCGCCGACGCCGTAGCCGTCGAACACTGCATGGTCGTTGGCAGCATCGGCCGCATAGATGCCGACGCCGCAGAGCACGATTGCGGAGAACATGGTGAAAGACAGAAGCGCGGCTTTCAAGGCGGTCATCTCGGTTACTGCTTTCAGCAATTCTGCATAAAATTTGTTACGAATGCGTTGCGCCGCGCAGGGCAGGCCTGCCGGTCAATCGCACCGCGTTGGTTGAGGTCGACGCCTTCTAATCGCACGCCTTCCGGCTTGCCAGCGCCATTAGCGCCGATCCACCGGGAAGTTTCGCAGCGTGCCATTTATGCCACTGCGGTCGCAACGAAGCGCTGCGGAACGTCGACGGACATTCTTTCACAACTTACTGATCGGAAACAGGAAACCTGCTGAAAAGTTCCACTCGAACGGCCGAAAAATCACGTCTGGCGATGCGAGGCATGACAGCGCCGCGCCGGGATGTATCATGCGGCACGATCATGACGAAGACAGGAAGGCATATGCCGCTGCAAAATCGGGTCAATCCGTTCGGTATCATCCATGCGACCGCCGCACGCGGCCTGTTCGCGGGGAATCGCGGCGTCATCCACGATCCGGCGACCCGTACATTGCTGAAACGCCGCTGGACAACCAGGGCGTGGCTGATCTGCGAATGCGAATTCCGCGGTCGCAAGCGTGACGTTATGGGCCGCAACGGGCCGAACGGCGGCGCCGGCTGGACCGAACTGTTCTTCCTTGATGAAGTGACCGCACTTGCAGCAGGTCATCGCCCCTGCTTCTACTGCCGGCGCGAACGGGCGCGCGATTTCGCTAGGCGCTTCGGCGAAGCGTTTGACATCGACGAACCGAAGGCACCTCAAATTGACACGCGGCTGCACATCGAAAGGCGCGCATCCGGCGGCAAACCCACCGAGCTTACATGCGACGCGCTGGCCGACCTGCCCGACGGAGCCATGGTGGCACGAGGCGCCAAAGCCTTTGCAATTAGGAAGGGCGTGGCGCATCCGTGGTCCTTTCAAGGCTATAGCCCGCCGACGACACCCGGCGGCGAGGTCGGCGGACTTGTCCTGCTGACACCACCTTCCACGCTTGCCGTGTTGCGCACGGGCTACCGGCCCGTCTGGCACCCAAGCATCGAGGCTTGACCGGAAGCCGCCTCTCCCGCATTCATCCTTCCATGCGCGCCAACTATAAAATGCAGCGGCTGTTCGTGCCGCAGGACCTTTCCGAAAACGCCTCGATCGAGGCGAGCCCGGAGCAGAGCCATTACCTGTCCAACGTGCTGCGCCTGACCGAAGGCGCGGAAATTCTGATCTTCAACGGACGCGAAGGTGAATGGCTGGCGCGCGTCGAGGCAAAGGCCAGGAAATCGGTGCGCCTGCGCGCCATCGAGGAAACCCGGCCGCAACCGGCGCACCCCGACCTGATCTATTGTTTTGCCCCGCTGAAGCAGGGTCGTCTCGACTATCTCGTGCAGAAGGCGGTGGAAATGGGAGCCGGCGTGCTGCAGCCGGTTATCACCCAACACACGCAGATCGCCAAACCCGGCATCGAGCGCCTGCGCGCCAATGTGGTTGAGGCGGCCGAGCAATGCGGTATTCTCGCCCTGCCGGAAGTGCGCGAGGCACAGAAATTCTCCGCTCTGCTTGCCGGATGGGACAAGGAGCGACGGTTGGTTTTCTGCGACGAAAGCGCGGAGACAAACAACCCGCTTGCTGTCTTGCAGGCGATCCCGGAGCGCAAGCTGGGCCTGCTGATCGGGCCGGAGGGCGGCTTCTCGGAGGACGAGCGCAAGCAGCTCTACGCGCTGCCTTTCGTCACCTCCATTCCGCTGGGGCCGCGCATCCTGCGCGCAGACACTGCGGCAGTAGCTGCGCTTGCCGTCTTGCAGGCCACCATCGGAGACTGGTAAGCGCCAATTGTATTGAACATGGTGTCAGGATTTTTCGCTTGATCGGGTACCGCAATTGCGTCCATCAAGCGCCGACATTTTCGGCGAGAGGATAAGTATGGCGCGCGACACCACCGATTTCCGGCCCATCGAAGGCATGGACGAGCTTGTTGCCTATCTCGCCCAGGGCAACAAGCCGCGTGAGAAATGGCGCATCGGCACCGAGCACGAGAAATTCCCCTTCTACATCGACGGCAACGCTCCGGTGCCTTATGGCGGCGAGCGCGGCATCCGCGCGATCCTGGAAGGCATGCAGCGCACGCTGGGATGGGAACCTATTCTCGATGAAAACCGCATCATCGGCCTGGTCGAACCGACCGGACAGGGTGCGATTTCGCTGGAGCCGGGCGGGCAGTTCGAACTTTCCGGCGCCCCGCTGGAAACCATCCATCAGACCTGCCGCGAGGGTAATGCGCATCTGGCGCAGTTGCGCGAGATCGCCGAGCCGCTCGGCATCCGCTTCCTCGGCCTCGGCGGCAGCCCGAAATGGCGCCTGTCCGAAACGCCGCGCATGCCCAAGTCGCGCTACGAGATCATGACCGCCTATATGCCCAAGGTCGGAACGATGGGCCTGGACATGATGTATCGCACCTGCACCATCCAGGTTAATCTCGATTTCTCGTCCGAGACAGACATGCGCCGCAAGATGCAGGTCTCGCTGAAGCTGCAGCCGCTGGCCACCGCGCTGTTCGCCAACTCGCCCTTCACCGACGGCAAGCCGAACGGCCTGCAGAGCTGGCGCGGCGAGATCTGGACCGACACGGACAACCAGCGCTCGGGCATGCTGCCCTTCTGCTTTTCTCCGGAATTCGGCTTTGCCGACTATGTCGAATGGGCGCTCGACGTGCCGATGTATTTCGTCATTCGCAACGGCCGCTACCACGACATGACGCATATGACCTTCCGCCAGTTCATGAACGGCGCGGCGCGCAACGAGGTGACGGACGGCATGCCGACGATCGGCGATTGGGCCAACCACCTCTCCACCCTTTTCCCCGACGTACGGCTGAAGCACTTCCTGGAGATGCGCGGCGCCGATGGCGGGCCGTGGCGCCGCATCTGCGCGCTGCCTGCCTTCTGGGTGGGCTTGCTCTATGACGAGGAAGCGCTCAACGACGCCGAGGCGCTGACTGCCGACTGGACCTACGAAGAAGTAGTGGCGATGCGCAACGCGGTGCCTGCCGAAGGCATCGCAACAGCTTTCCGCAATACGACACTGCGCGACGTGGGGCGCGACGTGCTCGCCATTTCGCGCAAGGGCCTGAAGAACCGCAATCGCCTGAACCGCGACGGGTTTGACGAAACCAATTTCCTGTCCACGCTCGACGAGGTGGTGGCGCGCGGCACGACCAGTGCTCAGGAAATGGTCAATGCCTATCACACCCGATGGGGCGATTCGATCGAGCCTGTCTTCCTCGAATATGCCTACTGAGACCCGAAGCGGTCTCACCCGCTTCTCGGCAGGAACAATCCCGTAGGCGCAGCTTCCGGTTTGAGCTAGGCTTCTTCCCGACAGCGGATTTCGAGGAGGACAGATCATGGCTTCATTGTTCGACATGCTGGCCAATGCCCAGAACGGCAACGGCATGGAGGCGTTGGCGCGGCAGTTCAACCTGTCGCAGCAGCAAACGCAGGCCGCGGTGGAGGCGCTGCTGCCCGCCTTCTCGCAGGGGTTGAAACAGAATACGGCCGATCCCTATGGGGTGGGCGCGTTCCTTCAGGCCCTGTCGAGCGGCCAGCACGCGAAATATTTCGACGATCCGGCCAATGCCTTCTCACAAGCTGGAATGGCCGAGGGCAATGGCATATTGGGCCATCTGTTCGGCTCCAAGGATCTCTCCCGGGCAGTGGCCGCCAACGCCGCCGCGGCCAGCGGCGTCAGCCAGGACATCCTCAAGCAGATGCTTCCGGCGCTTGCATCCATGATCATGGGCGGGCTGTTCAAGCAGTCCGCCGGGGCCACGCAAGCCTCGGCGGGCAGCGACAATCCGTTCGGGCAAATCCTCGAGCAGATGATGCGGCAGGGCGGAACGGCGTCCGGCGGCGGCGGCCGGCAAAGCGGCAGCGCTTCCGACAACCCGCTCGGTCAGATTCTGGAAGGCATGTTCGGTGGTGGAGCCGGACAGGCCGGAGGAACTGCAGCCAACAACCCGCTGGGGCAAATCCTGGAAGGCATGTTCGGTGGCAATGCGCGGCAACCCGGCCAGTCGGGCGCGCCCGGCAACAATCCGCTTGGCCAAATCCTCGAACAGATGTTCGGAGGCGGCCAGTCCGCGCAGCAGGAAGCGCCCGCGCCACAGGCCAACCCGAGCGGACGGCCGCGCAATCCCTATGACGACCTGTTCGGCAAGATGTTCGAAACCGGCGTCAGGCAGCGAGACGACTACCAGAAGGGCGTCGAGTCGATTTTCGAGCAGTTCACCAAGGGTATGGACAGGCATCGCTAAGAAAAAGCCCGGTCCGCAGGGACCGGGCAATGTGCAGGCACGCCGGGAGGATGACCGGCGGAGTGGGAGAGCCTGCAGAACTCAGCTGCCCCGACGAGCGATATGCTGGACGGCTTCCACGCGATCACGCACCATCGAGCTGAGCTGAATAGTCGGATCGACGCCGAAGGCGATGTCGGATGCGCAACGCAAATCCGAGCGCACCAGCCCGATATCCTTCAGCTCCCAATCGGTCATCTCGTGCAGGCGGGAGAAATCGCGTCGATTTTGCCACACACGAAACATGCGCGAGAGGGTGTTCATGGCACGCGCGGCGAAGGCAGGCCGCACGGCAAGCTGCATCGTCTGGGAAGCGTGTTCGAACGTCTTCATGGCATCATCTCCGTGATTGAACACGGCGCGCGAAAACACCTGACGCGACGGCGCATTGCGCGCGTCGCCGTCGCGTCTTGCCGGCGTTTTCAGTGCTTCGTGTGGACGCTTACGATCCTGCCATCGACGTATTGATTAATCCAACGAATGTTTTAAATCTTTTGCATCAGCATCGGTGATGGATGGGACCGAAATGTCAGCGCCGCTCGATCTCGACCAATTGCAGACCTTCATCATGATTTCGGATACCGGCAGCTTCACGCGCGCCGCAGAGGAAGTTCACCGCACGCAGTCGGCTGTCTCCATGCAGATGCGGCGGCTGGAGGAGCGGATCGGCAAGCCGCTGTTCGAAAAGGACGGACGCTCCAACAGGCTGACCGAAGAGGGCGAGCGTCTGCTTTCCTATGCACGCCGGCTGATCCACCTGAACCGCGAGACGCTGGCCGCTTTCGACGACAGGCGGCTTGAAGGCACGATCCGCATCGGCACGCCCGACGACTATGCCGACCGCTTCCTGCCCGAGATCATGGCTCGCTTCGCGCGCTCCAATCCGCGCGTCGAGCTTACCGTGATCTGCGAGCCGACCTCCAATCTGGTCGAGCACATCAAGCGCGGGCAACTCGACCTCGCGCTGGTCACGCATGACGACCTGAAAGGCCAGTCGGAAGTGGTGCGGCGCGAGCCGCTGCTCTGGGTCAGTTCCGCCAACCACGCCACGCATGAGCAGGAGATCCTGCCCATGGCCTTCGGCCGCCCCAACTGTATCTGGCGGCGCGCGGCCACCGACGTGCTGGACCGGATGCATCGCGATTATCGCGTGCTGTTTTCGAGCTGGTCGGCCACCGTCATCACCGCGGCGGTGCTGTCGGGCCTTGCCATCTCGGTGCTGCCGGAATGTGCGCTCCGGCCGGGCATGCGCGTGCTGGGCGAGGCTGACGGTTTCGGTGCGCTGCCCGATTGCCGGATCGGCATCATGCGCGGTCACACGGCAAGCGCCCATATCGTGGAAGCGCTCGCGCGCCATATCGCCGAGAGCCTCGACAACATCTCGCGCCCGCCGGTGGAAGAAGCGGGGACCTTCGATTTCGCAACGCTTGCAGCCGTTCGCGGCAAGCGCCTGAAGCCCGGCCACGTCATGCCGGGCTGGTAAGGCCGTCCCGCTATCGACGACCGCCGCGAATGACCAGCACATTGCCGGCGCCCACCAGCAGCAGCCCGACCACGGCATAGGCCGTCCAGACATACCCTTCCAGAACGGTCGAAATGAGCAAGGCTATGATCGGGAACATCACCGTGGCATAGCCCGCCCGCGCCGGGCCGATGCGGCCGAGCAGGGTCAGATAGGCCGCAAAGGCCATCACGGTCGAGATCACCGCCAGGAAAAGCAGAGAGCCGAGATAGGGAACAGTTGTGGCAATGACGAAGGGGCGTCCCACCAGCACCGCCAGGAACGCCGCCCACAGCGTGCCATAAAGCATGCTACAGGCGCTGGTCGAAATCAGCGGCAAGCCGCGCCGCTGGGTGGAGGCCGACAGCAGGTTGCCCAGGCAGAAGCTGAAAGTGCCACAGAGGCACAGCAAGAGCCCGGTCAGCGTGCCGCCGGAAAGGCCGTGCGCCGCAATCTCGGGAAAGAACATCAGCGCGATGCCACCGAAGCCGAGAAGCCCGCCGAGCATGATCTTGGGCGCCGGGCGCTCGCGCATGATGACAGCGGCCAGAAGCATGTTCACAACCGAAGCCAGCGAGAACACCACCGACAAAAGGCCACTGACCAGATAATGCGCGCCATAATAGAAAAGCAGGAAGTTGGACGAGAACATCAGCACGCCCAGCCCTACAAACCGCAAATGATCCGCCAGTGGAAAGCGCAGTTGCCGCCTGCTGAGAACGACCCAGCCGAACATGAGCACCGTGGCGATGCCAAAGCGCCAGACCAGATTCACCTCCGGCGATACATGCGTGCCCACCTGAAGCAGAATGGCGAACCAGGAAAAGCTCCAGGACAACACCGTCAGTGCATAGAGCCCGTAATCGAGCGGCGCAAACGGCCGGTCCGCCGTGACGGGCCTGGAGGGGGATGCAGCGGGGGCGGTCTGAGCGGTCATGCGCAATGCGGTACGCTTGCGGCCGTCGCGCGTCCATCCAATTCTTGTGATCCAGTCATGAGGGTTTCTGATGATCGGGACCGAGAGGGTTGACCTCGAGCCCGGCAAGCGGCCCAATCGCGCCATGAGTGAGTTCTTCCCCGAATCGACCGGTTCCCAGCCGAAAGGCAATGTCGCCGAATATACGGTGAGCGAGATTTCCGGCGCGCTGAAGCGCGCGGTGGAGGACCAGTTCGGCCATGTAAGGGTGCGTGGTGAGATTTCCGGCTATCGCGGTCCGCATTCTTCCGGCCATGCCTATTTCAGCCTGAAGGACGACCGCGCCCGGCTGGAAGCCGTGGTGTGGAAAGGCACGATGAGCCGGCTGAAATTCCGCCCCGAGGAAGGCATGGAGGTGATCGCCACCGGCAAGCTGACCACCTATCCGGGTTCGTCGAAATACCAGATCGTCATCGACAGCCTGGAACCGGCCGGTGCCGGCGCGCTGATGGCGCTGCTGGAGGAGCGCAAGCGCAGGCTGGCCGCCGAAGGCCTGTTCGACCGGGAGCGCAAGCGTGCCCTGCCCTTCATGCCCCTGGTGCTGGGCGTGATCACCTCTCCGACAGGCGCGGTCATCCGCGACATCCTCCATCGCATCAAGGATCGCTTTCCGCTGCATGTGGTCGTCTGGCCCGTGCGGGTGCAGGGCGAAACCTCCGGCGCAGAGGTGACGACTGCCGTGCAGGGCTTCAACGCGCTGACGGATGACGGGCCGATCAGGCGTCCGCATCTGCTGATCGTTGCGCGCGGCGGTGGCAGCCTGGAAGATTTGTGGGGCTTCAACGACGAGGCGCTGGCGCGCGCCGTGGCGGCGTCGGACATTCCAGTCATCTCGGCCGTGGGCCACGAGACTGACTGGACGCTGGTGGACTATGCCGCCGACCTGCGCGCGCCCACCCCCACGGGTGCCGCCGAATTCGCCGTGCCGGTGAAGGCTGAACTGGAAGCCACACTTGCCAATCTGGCAGCGCGGCTGCGCGGCTGCATGTCGCGCCATACAGACCGCAAGCGGCAGGAATTGCGTGCCGCCGCCCGCGCGCTCCCCTCGCCCGATCAGTTGCTTGCCCTGCCGCGCCGCCATTTCGATGAGGTGACGAGCAGGCTTTCGCGCGCGCTCATCGTCAGCACCGAGCGCAAGCGGGCGCGGCTTGAGGCGATACGCCTGTCGCCCGCCACGCTGGATCGGAAGATGACCGAGACCCGGCGCATCATCGACCGCGACATGGCGCGCGCCTACGCCGCCTTGCGCGCCGTGCTGCGCGAGCGGCGCGGACGGTTCGACCGCACGCTTCCGCGTCTCAGCCCCCAGCCGCTGTTGCGGCGGCAGAAACAGGCAGGCGAGCAGGTCGCGGCACTGGAACGCCGGCTCGATCAGGCCACCATCATGAGGCTGGAGCGGCTGCGCGGGCGGGTCACGCAGGCCGAGCGGTTGCTTTCCACGCTCTCCCATCAGTCGATCCTCGAGCGCGGCTTCGTGCTGGTGACGGATGCTCAGGGGGATCTGCTCAAGCGCGCGGCAGAGGTGACGCCACACGCCGCCCTTTCGCTGCGCTTCGCCGATGGCGCGGTCGGCGCCATCGCGACAGACGGTACTCCACGGCCGAAACCGCAGCCAAAACCGGGAGCAAAGCCGAAGGACCCCGGTACGCAAGGCTCGCTGTTCTGAATTTCCGGCTTCGCCGCATGAAGGCGGCAGCACGACCGGCATGCTTAATGAAAGATGACCCGGAAATTTACCCCAGTTTCACGGGTGATACACTTCGGTAAATATTTTCAGGCGCGGGTAAGGTTCTGTTAAGATCCGGCCGCGATAGTCGTAGCTAACCTGAGGAAAGCTCTCGTCCTCTCCGAGATGCAGTTTCGCTCAAGTTCCCGTTGTGACAGCTTTCTTTTCAGGCGTTCCCTTGGAACGCCTTTTTCTTGTTCAATCGGCCAGAACGCGCGTTGACGGGAAGGAAACCTCCACAAGCGTTCCCTCGCCCGGCGTCGAGGTGATGGTGAATCGGGCGCGGTTGGCCTCTACCATCGCCTTGGTCAGCGGCAGGCCAAGGCCGGTTCCGTCCCCGCGTGGACGTTTCAGCGAATTGATCTGCTTGAAGGGCTTCAGCGCCTGCTCGATTTCGGCCAGGGTCATGCCGATGCCGGTATCGCGCACCCGCATGACGATGTCACCGCTCGGCTCATAGGCCGTGGAAACGATGACCTGCCCGCCGGCCTGCGTGTAGCGCACGGCATTCGACAGGATGTTGAGCGCGATCTGGCGCACGCTACGCAGATCGGCCACCACATCGGGCAGTTTCGAGGCGAAACTGGAGCGGATGATGACCCGTTCACGATTGGCCTGCGGCTGCATCATCGCCACGGTTTCAGACAGCGTATCGTTGAGCGAAACAGCTTCATAAGCCATTTCCTGCTGGCCCGCCTCGATCTTGGAAATATCGAGCAGATCGTTGACCAGATCGAGCACATGATTGCCCGAGCGGTTGATGTCGCGCAGATAGTCGCGATAGCGGTCATTGGCGACGGGGCCGAATTTCTCGTCGATCATCAATTCGGAAAAGCCGATGATGGCATTGAGCGGCGTGCGGATTTCGTGGCTGACGCGCGCGAGAAACTCCGTCTTCTGCGAGGACGACCGCTCGGCCAGCGCGCGCGCCTGCGTAAGCTCCTCTTCCGCGCGCTTCCACTGGGTAATGTCGCGCACCACCGCGCAGTAGCCACTGTCGTTGGGCAGGCGGCCAATGGTCATGAACAGCGGGATGAAGCGGCCCTCGGCCTCACGGCCGATGACTTCGCGCCCGTCATTGAGCACACTGGCCACGCCGTGCTCGGCAAGGCCATTCAGATAGTCGCGCACCGCGCGCTGGCTTTCCATGGCAAACAGCGAAGCGAAGGGCGTGCCCGTCACCTCGTCGCCGTCGAAGCCGAACAGCGCTTCGGCCGGCCTACTGATAGAGCGGATGACGCCTTCCTTGTCGATCAGCACGACGCCATCGGTGGCGGTGTCGATGATCGTGCGCATCTCGGCAATGCGTGCGTGAAGCTCGGCCTCACTCGGCGCCTGCATGGCGGGTGCGGGTTCCACCGCCGCCTCGCCTTCGTCGCCGGTACGGCGCACCACGAGCATCAGCGCCTTGCTTCCTTGCCACGGCACGGAGCGCAGCAGCGCCTGTATGGGAAACTCCAGCCCATCTCCGGTGCGCAGCCTGAGATCGTGATGCGGGGCTTCGGTGTCGTCGCCATAGCTGTCGGCAAAGAGAGCATCGAGCCCGCCCGCTTCGGCAAGCTGCTCGACCGAGGCGTAGCCGGTGAGGGTCAAAAACTCCTCATTGGCGTAATGCAGGGCATCGCCGGAATGGATGAGTACCGGCACCGGCAGCTTTTCCAGAATGGAGGTATCGGCCGGGAGCTTTTCGGCCCCGAAGTGTGGCTCGTCCCGAGGTTCACTTGCCAATGCGGCTGGCTCGGACGCTTCCCGTGGTTCGGCTTCCGCCTCCTGGATGGTCTCCGTTTCGGCCGGAGCCTCCTCGTCCGCCGGCAGTTCCGCGGCTTCCGGGGTCGGGGCAGTTACCGCATCGACAGGTGCGGTTGCTTCGGTCGGCTCTTCGACGCCATCGACCTCAGCAGGTTCCGGCACCTCCACCGGTTTTTCGGCAGCCGACGGTGTTCCAGCTTCTTCCGTTTCTACTGCAGGAAGCGCATCCGCAGGCGTCTTGCCCCCGATGACCTCGGCGTCTTCCGTGTCTTTGGAATCGTTCTCTTTCAGCCGCTCGCCAATTTCGCGGAATGCGTTGCGTTCGACCGGCGAAAGGCTCTTTTCGGGCACCGTATGCGGCCGATGCTCGGCAAGGCGGATCACCTTGTCGCTGTAGCGGCGGTCCGGTTTCGGCTCGATGGTGAGTGCCGGCACCTCTCCCTGAAAAGGATCGTGCCCGGTGTCTTCCGTTTCGACCGAGAGCGGCCAGACCGGCTTTTCGAGCTTTGGCATCGCACTGCCGGGCACCAGCACAAGGCCCAGCTTTTCCGGGTCAGGAACGGCGTCGCCACGGCGAGCCACGCCAAAGCCTCGAAAACCCTCGAAATTGCGCTCGCGGCCATAGACCGGCAAAGCCGCCAGATCGACAGGGATTTTCAGCTCCGTGCCGGCGAGCGGCCACAACACCGACCGGCCCGACCACGTGTCGCGGCGCTCCAGCAGGTCGGCGATCTCGCCTGTCGGGTCGAGGCCGAATGCCATCGCGACATCGCGGAACTTCCTGCCGATGACATCGGCGGCGTGCGCGCCGACCGCTCTGGCGAACTCATCGGAGATCGCGCTGAAGCGCCCCTCCGCATCCGTGCGCCAGACGAAGCGCACAGGTGTCTGCCCGCGTTCCGGCAATGCCGCGCGCGTGTCGCTGGCCGGGGTCAGGGATGTTTCTTTTTTCTCGCCCGGCTCTTCAGCGCTGAAGTACCAGTCGTCGTGCTGACCCTGAGAGGCATCGCCCCGGGTTGACGGCTGCACCGTGTTCGCGGCGAACCTCTCCGTTTCCTCGGCATCGCTCTCGTCATCAGTGTCCTCGAGCCCGAGAATGTCTTCCTGAGCTTCTTCCGCGAGAATCACCTCAGGCGAAGTCGCCTCGGCAGAGGGTTCGGCAATTTCCGTTTCAACGTCCGGGGCTGGCGTTTGCACAACGGCTTCAGAGGCGGCCAACATCGGCTCCACCGAAGCGGGCGCGACCTCTTCGAACTCTTCATCTTCCTCGTCGATGACCAGAAGCAAATGCCGCGACGGCTCATCGGCCAGACGCGCAATGCCTGCCGGCAGCAGCCCCTTGCCACTGCGTATCATGCGCTTGACCAGCCGGTCGCGCGCCATCTCCACTTCGGCCACCAGTTCAGACAATGTCTGCCGGGCGATATCGAGCGCGCCATAACCTTCGGATGCGGCTTCGATTGCACCATCCGCGCCGACGAAAGCGGCGAACTGGCCATGCCCCTCCAGCCCGCCAATTGCGCGAGCGGCAATTTCGCCTTCACCGCGGGCACCGCCCTGCGCGGCCGGAACGGCAAGCAGGATCGCCATCTCCCCATCGGGCAAGGCCACTTCACTGGCAAGGAACATGACCGCCTGACTGGTCAGGCCGCTTGCAAGGCGCACCATCAGGCTACGATCGCGGCCGATCCGCGGGAAGCCGCTGGTGGCAGCGATCTGCCGCTGGGCCGCAAAGGAAAGCCCCGGTTCCTCACCCAGCGCCGAATCGATGTCGGCAAAGCCGAAGAGCGTGGCCCCCGGCCCGTTCGCCCAGATCACCTGCCCCAGATCGCTCGAAAGAATCACGAGCGCATCACCGGCGGCGAAGCGCTGCCTCACATCGTCGAGGATCGCGACATCGATGAACGAATAGGAAGCTGACGGCATGCCCTGCTAAACCTTCCCAGCCGGGCGGATTCCCGGCGGTTAACGCTTCGTTAATATCAAGCAGGTGGCTCAAAGGTCCAGAAATCAACGCGTGTGGCCAGCGGAAACTCGACTTTTGGTTAACGCGGAGGCGGGATTTGTTGCGTCGCAATAATAATGTTGCACTGCACAATAGTTCGTACTATATAGCGGCTACGCATGAATGAGACTGCCTCGACCAAGGCATACCCCCTGTAAAGGATGGAACAATGTCCAAGACTGCTGCCAAAACAGCCGCTGAATTTGCGGAAACCACCGAATTCCCCACCTTCGACGCCACCAAGGCGACCGATCAGTTCCGTGCCTTTGCCGAAAAGGGCGCCGAACAGTCTAAGGAAGCCTTTGTACGGCTGAAGACCGGCGCCGAGGAAACCCAGAAAGCTTTCGAAACGACGCTGGAGACCGCCAAGGCGGCCGGCAGCGACCTGTCGCTGAAGGCGATCGCCACGATGCGCGCGAACACGGAAGCCGGTTTCAGCCACCTCGAGGCTCTGCTCGGAGCAAAGTCGCTTTCGGAACTGTTCGAACTCCAGACCACCTTCCTGCGCCAGCGCGCCGAGGCCACGGTCGCGCAGGCCAAGGATTTCCAGGCCGTGTCGACCAAGGCTGCCGAAGAAGTCGCCAAGCCGATCAAGGACGTGTTCCAGAAGGCGCTGCGCGAACTGAAGGTCGCCTGAGCGGCACACTGATTTACCCGAAGGTTCCCTCCCTTCACCTTCGGGTGGCCGACTCCTCCTCCAGTCGGCCATTTACAGACCGGCCCTCCTCCCGGCCGGTCTTTTCTTTTTTTGGCGATTTTGCAGGTTTTGCACGGCTTTGAGACGAGCCGGGTCAAAATGACCTGTCAATCGTGCTTCATAGCGCTTGAAATGTCCGGCATTTGTCCGTATTGGACGCTTCGCCAGATGGCGTGCCGTTGTAGCTCAGATGGTTAGAGCGCCGGATTGTGGATCCGGAGGTCGCTGGTTCGATCCCAGCCAACGGTACCACCTCTTTTCCAAGCAAAAACAAAAGTTTAGTTATTGCCCTGCCAACCAATCCGGGCCGTTCATGTCGCGTCTGTGTTGCAATCGGATTCCCTTGATTTCCAAGGGCTCCCTGCCGGCCACGGCGAATCCATGCAACATGGAGCGCAACATGACGCCCCTGCCTTTTTCTCCCATCGTTCCGGTCAGCCGATACGAGGGACACGAAACGGTCCCTCTCTGCTGGCGCGCTTGGGAGAATGATCGCGCCGGCCACTACCGCTAGACAACGTGCTGACGATGCGTTCTTTGCCGAGTTCACGCCAGCGGTTAACTGGCACGTTCGTTTCAATGGCAATTTTGATCCCGGCAAGAATCGCGCCATCGCTCTGGTTGCCTACGACCCGGCAAGGCCGATCGGCGGGAGTTGTGAAGCTGCGCTCGTTGCACTCAATCACGGATTCGGTCAAACATTCTCCCTCTAGGGGGAACGCGGATCGATGATTCTGGACGAAAGTGATATCGAGGCAGAAAACCGTCGGCACGTTCAGAGCTCTGATGCTGCAAAACAGAACCTGAAACTGATTTCGTCCGCGGTCGATATGTTGACTGCTGTCGCGCGCCTTGAACTCGACGAAGCGGACGATGTCACGTTTATCAGGTTAGCGATTCGGGCGCTGAATTCAGCCGGCGCCGCGGGAAAATGCGCTCTTGCGGGATATTGGCAGCCTGCAGTGGCGAACGTCAGAGATTTGGTCGAGATCGATCTTCTCCTCGACCTTTTCCGAAGGCGACCGGCGGAAATAGCTCGGTGGCGTAATGCGGACGACCGAACTCTCAAAAATGAATTCTCAGGTCGAAGGCTGCGAGAAACCCTGGACGATCTCGACCCGAAAAGCAGTGAATTTCGGCGTCTCGCCTACGAGCTCTTTTCTCAGCATGGTACTCATCCTCGGCCTGATCGAGTTCATCTTATTTCTCCGGACGCAATGACCGTTATCGGCCCGTTTCCTGATGGCGACCGAATTATAGCGCTGACGTTCGACATCGCTCGGTTTCTCAGCCACGTTACGGGGTGCGTCACCAAATGGGTAGACGAGACGCGGATAAGTGATCCCTCGATGAAATTAGCTTACAGCACCAAACTAATAGAATTTGCTTTGGACTTGGCCGAGTGGACAGTTTTCGATAAAGCGCGTCGACGCGGCACATAGCAAGCAACATCCCGCGTAAGTCAATCTTTGTCACTTCATTCGATCGTCAGCGTCCCGCCGAGAGCTTTGATCGCTTTGTCGACCTTGCGAAAATCGTGCTTCTTCCGGCGTGCCGCCAACCTGCTGAAGTAGTGGCCGGTGCCGGCGTAGACGTCGAGATCCGGCATGAAATGCCCTTTGGTACGACAAGCCTCCCTCACGTCGTCGAGGACCGGATGGCTGGTCTTCACATACGGCTTGCGCCACCTCTTCAATCCCATCTGGTAGCCGCTGACCTGGAGCGACACATAGGTCCGGCCTGGGAATGCCGCGAGCAGTTCTGCCTTGCTGACCGTGGGAAACAGGCGCTTCAGCTTGGCTCGATCGGCGGCCGTCCAGGCCGCCTTAGGAGTGCTTAGGCCCATCAGATGGCATTGCCCTCTAATTGCGGCCATCGACCGTTCGGGCAGCCGCTTTTTTATCGCCTTGTAATCGGGAAAGTGCTTCTTCAGCACCGCCCGTTCGGAAGACTTCCACAAGGTGTGGCCGTTGGGCGTTCGACCAGCCTTTCTAATCTTGTCTTTCGCTGCCAGGCTTCTGTTCAGCCAGGCCATATCTGCTGATCGATACGTCATCATCAATGCTCCACCAACGGCAGCGGCGCATCGAACGAGATTCGGACTTCATAGGATTTCGATGCCATGCCATCATGAAACGGACTTAGCAGCCACCGTGAAGCCCAGTTACGGCTTTCCACCGATCTGTCCTCAACAGGCCGTTAATCAGAACGCTCGAATCCTCCATGTTGCAGTGCGGAGGTGCCGAGAGTTCTATCTTTGGGATGCTGTTGAGCTCGAACTTAGGGCACCGTCTGCGGCTTGAAGGATTGACGGCTTGGGGAATTCTGCGCACCTTGCAGAAAGGAACCGTGTTCGACGATTACCATTCGCACGGCCATCATGAGATGGTTTTTACAAACCTGCTAAAATCACTATATAGCAGGTTGTAATGCAACCCTAGACGAACGGAGGGCAAGATGTACGACGCACGCCATATTGCCAACTGGTTCGTTGAGCGCGCCCGGCGGGACGGGTACATCCTGTCAATCATGTCTCTGTTAAAGTTGGTCTATATCGCGCATGGCTGGCATCTAGAAATGCGCAACGCTCCGCTATTTGGCAACAAAATCGAAGCTTGGAAGTATGGGCCAGTTATCCCTGACGTATATGCCGCGTTTCGCGGACAAGGGATCAACGTCTCGAGCGCGATAGCCATCCCTAACGCCGTAGCGATATCAGAATGGGACTCTCATTTGCTGGAGGAAGTGTATCGCATTTACGGCCGCCTTCCAGCGACGACGCTTTCTGAGATGACGCACGAGCCTGGTGGCCCTTGGGAACAAGCCACAAAGAGGTGGGGATGGTTCGCGCCTATTCCCAACGATCTGATCCAGCCTCATTATGAGCAGAAACGGCGCATCGCCTCAAAGGCGGAGAATAATGGGTAAAGGTGATTCCCCGCCGCAACTTCCTCAGGATTTAGATGCGACCTCCGCGCAGAAGGCTGCTAATGCCGAATTAGAAGCGCGTATTGCCCAACTGGAGGAGCAGTTGGCAATGAGCGATCTATCGTGGGAATGGCAATCCCGTAGGTTGCTTATGTCGGAAATTCGCCAACGAATTAACGCTAGGAGAATCGCCACTGGGGTAGCAATAATTGCTATAATATTTATGGCAGCGCTCGTTGCTCATTCCACACACAAGTTTTTCTGGCTTCATTTTATTACTATACCGCAATCGGTCGCAATTGCATTTGTTCTTGGGCCCATCATTTCAATCACCACACTTTCTGTTGTTTTGCTCATTGGAGCTTTTAGGCGATTTAAAGACGACGACATGGACAAGGTCAGTGTTGGGTCGCTTGCTACAGAGGCTATTCGACGCGCGGTCTCGTAATTTCCACGCGAGGTAGCCTGAACTCGGCTGACTATCTTCGATTCGAGCGGTCCGTCAGCATCACTGCGTCGACGCGGACCCGAAAATCCCGTGTGTCACGCAGCCCGCGCCAACTTCATCGCCTCATGCACGGAGCTTATCGGAGCGCCTCTCTCTTCAGCCATGGCCACCGGTGACCGAGCGGCAATAAAGCCTTCACCTGGTTCAGCTTGCGGCCGAGCGCAACCTTCTCCTCGTCGCTAAGCTGGCGCTGGGATGCATTTCTTTTCATATCCGCTCCGCCCGCTCACCGTCGGGCGCTTTCCGTTTTCGCCTTTTTAGCTCGCGCTCTACGGCGCGCCGCACGAAATCGGCCCGATTTTCCCCAGGTTCCAAGACGGAATCGATCCGGTCGAATGTCCCTTCCGGAAAGCGCCCCGGCATCTGATCAAAGTTTGTCTTCTTGCGTCCCACGTCATGAGTTTTGGGAGATATCAGAATGCGAGTCAACGAGACGCGATTTCAGATATCTGATATTTACGAATAGTAGATATCTAATATCGGCGTTCGGGGCATGACTTCCCCGGAAACTTGGAGGTTCCAATGTTCGAACACAAGAGCGGCCTTCCCCTCGCCTATGACAGGGCCGAAGGTCGGCCGGAACAGCAGGCCGTGACCTTTTATGGCCGGCGTCCGCTTATTCAGGGCGCCGAACTGAATGAGTTGCAGACGATCATCCGTGGCCGCCATGATCGCCTTGGCCGACTGATCGCCAAAGATGGCGACCGCGTCGAGGGGGCGTCCGCAGTTGTCGACACCGAGGCCGGCACGGTTACGCTTACCGAAGGTCAGATTTTTGTTGCCGGTGATGTCGTTCCAGTAGCTGAAGCAGTGCTCACCGGTGTGACCATGGTCGGCCGGGCCGAGATCGGGGTGCGCCTCCAGCGCCAGTGGATCACATCAGAAGATGATCCGGATCTCCTCGGCCTTGTGCCTGGATCTCTGGCGGAAGGCGAAGAAGGCGCTGCGCGCGAGTTGATCTCGCTGATCTGGGGAACCCCGGAAGACGGGGCCGAAGGCGAGTTCGTGCAGGTCTACCTTCTGCAGGACGGGACTATTCTTGACCAGACGCCGCCGCCTGCCCTGTCGGGCTTCACGCAGGCGCTCGCGGCCTACGACCGCCCGCATGGGCACTATATCGTGTCCGGGTGCCGCGTCACGGCGCTCGGCGCCGATGACGGCGAACAGGTTTTTTCGATTGAGCAGGGCGAGGTCAACGTCAACGGCTTCAAAACCACTCGCTTTGCTGCGCTGAGACACGCGGAGCCTGAGGTCTGGGACTTCGGCGCCGTTCCCGGCGAGACTCACACCTATACCGGCGGGGCAAGCGTAACCCTCCAACTCGCACAGTTCCCGATCGACACCGTTTCCCGGATCCTTTTGACGAAGGAAAAAACGGTCAATCTCACGCGCGGCGCGATCGAGAACGGCATTGATGGGCTTCCCGACACCAGTGTGGTCCAGATCGTCGAGGTCAAACAGGGCGGCACGACCTACGCGGAGGGCACCAGCTGGGTGCGCACAGGCGATGGCGTCGATTGGGCTCCGGTTGGGCCGGAGCCCGCCACCGGCTCGCAGTATTCCGTGAAATATCGGTATCGTGCGGATGTCCAGGCGGACAGCATGACCGATCGCTCGATCACTGTCAGCGGTGGCGCGACGGGTGGCGACGTGATCATCACCTACACATTCAAGCTCCCGCGCGTGGATCTCCTCTGCCTGCGTCAGGACGGATCACCGGCCTATGTGCTCGGCATCTCTGCCCGCGAGAATGCGATGCCGCCCGTGCCGCCGGCCGATGTCCTGCCTCTTTGCAAGGTTTTCAATGACTGGATGGGGACCCCGGAGGTCGTCAATGATGGCGTCCGCTCACTGCCTATTCGGAGATGTGGCGATTCTTCAACCGCATCTACGATCACGACCGCCTGATCCAACTCGAGCGGCTGAAAAGCGGAATCGATGCACGTGAGCCCGTCGCGAAAAAAGGCATGTTCATCGACCCCCTCGTCGACGACACCTATCGAGACGCTGGCGTGCCTCAAACGGCTGCCATCGGCGACGGCATGATGCAGTTGCCGATTGATGTCACCTTCTTCCAGGCGGACATCGCGGCGCCGCTCATGCTTGATTGGGTCGAGGAGGTGATCGTCGACCAGTCCCTGAAGACTGGCTGCACCAAGATCAATCCCTATCAGAATTTCAAGCCGCTGCCCGGCGCCCTGAAGCTCACGCCGGCATCGGACTTCTGGACCGAGAGCACGACGGAATGGTTGTCGCCGCAGACGCAGGAATTTAACCGCGGAGTCCGTACCGGCAGCGGCCCGTTGGAAACGACCAGTTCGGAAACGCGCCTGGTCGACCATCGGAGCCAGCAGGCAGAGTTCCTGCGGCAGATCAATATCAGTTTCGCGGCATCAGGCTTCGGCGCGGGTGAGATCGTCGAGAAGCTGACCTTTGACAACGTCAGCGTGCTTCCTGCCGGCGGATTAACTGCGAACGCCGGTGGCGTAGTCAGCAGCACCTTCAAGATTCCTGCGCGCGTGACCGCTGGCACGAAAACCGTGCGTATCACAGGCAAGGGCGGCAGCGAGGCAACGGCGCTTTTCACCGGACAGGGAACCATAGAGATCGACGTCATGCGTCGCGTCACCACGATCGAGCGGTGGACGGCGGGTATGACCGTCGTTCAGCGGGGAGTGATTCAACCAGGCGGCGCTCATGGTGGGGACCACTCGGGAAGCCATGGCGATAGCAGCAGCGGTACGAGTGCCGGCGGCGCCGACCCCCAGGCTCAGAATTTCATGCTGCCTGAGTTGCGCCAACTCGTTGGTCTCGACTTCCATCTTTGCAAGATCGGGAACCGCGCGCACCACGTCCTGGTGCATCAGGTCTCCGTTGAGAATGGCTGGCCGACCGTCGATGTCATGGCGGAGGCCGTCGTGCCTATGGCCACCACACAGTTGGGTTGGCAGCAGGCGCGTTTCGCACTGCCGGTGACCACCCCGGATGACCGAGACCATTCGATGGTGGTCAAGACGGATGACGGCGAGCATTCGATCTCGTACGCCGCTCTTGGCGGCTTCGATGCGAGCCTCCAGCGGAAAGTCACGACGCATCCGTATCCGATCGGGCCTCGCCTTGACTCCGTCAACGCAAAGACCTGGACGCCGCATCAGGGTGAAGCACTCTCGTTCCGCTTGGTGGCCGCAAAGTATCCGGTCACCACGAAGACGATACCGCTCGGCGAGTTCGACCTGGTCGACTGCTCGGATATTCAGGTGCGTGCGGCCGTCGAACTGCCAAGCGCTGCATGTTCGGTTGTATTTGAGATCGAGCGCACCAATGGCACGGTATGGCAGTTGCTGCCGTTCCAGGTCATGCAACTCAATGAGTACATCACCGAGCGGGTGAAGCTTCGGGCTGTCTTGAAAGGCACGGCAAAGCTATCGCCGATCGTCTACGCGCCGATCCAGTTGCTGGCCGGCAAGATCGCGACCACGGCAACCTACGTTTGCCGTGCCTTCAAGTTTGGCAATAACGTCAATTTGACCTCCTACATCAAGGTCTTCCTGCCGGGCGGCACTACCGTCTCGATGGAGTATGACAAGGCAGATGGCACGTGGGTCGAGATCCCCCTCACCACAACCGAGCAACTGAATTTTCCACTCTGGTCCGAGCGCAAGCACAGCAAATCGGCCCTGACGGCGACGGAAGGTCGGCTGCGCATCACGTTGACCGGCAGCCCTGCCGCTCGGCCGATCCTCGGCGACCTCGGCGCGGCGATCATGTGAGATCACGTCCTTGAAGATTGCGAACAGGGAATTTAATGATCCGAAGGTTTAGATTAAGAGCTAAACCTTCGATTGGCCGCCTCGACAGCTTGGTTCCAGCCGCCGGTGGAAGGTACCGCCGTTGGATCGCCGAGGCCAAGAGCGTCGGAGGCGGTCTTTCGGCGGATATACGTTTCCCGAGGATCGGCCGCGACGACTACGGCCAACGCTTGGAGGTCCTCGCGTGCGGCCTGAAGCATCTTCGCCACTTCAACAGCCGAAATGTTGGTATCCATGAGGAAGTTGCGGAGGGTCGGGACGGCAGCGCCGTCTTCCAGCCTCATAATCGCAAGGCCGCGTTGGCGCACCGCGAGCTTGGCCTGTTCGACGGTCTCGTCCAAAGCGCCAGGTGAAGACCCCGGCACTGCGACGGCCATTGACTGCGCCGGCATCGCTACCGTCTTAGCGGCGCGTCGCGCGCCGGCGGCGCGCTGCAGCGCCTTGAGTGCGGCTTCAAACTGGCCAACCTCGTCCGCCATTCGCTTCGACACCGCGTTCGCGCCAATCTCGACACCGCCGGCCCCAAACTCGGCAATCACGATTGCTTTGGAGACGCCCCTGTACCTAGCCACAGCCGTGACGAAGACGTTGCCGAGGTCGTCGACCATTTTCTGGATTCTGGCCTTTCCGGCGTCGCTATGAACGTCGGGACGTTTGCCCGGCGATTGCGATGACACGAATTCGATACGACTGATACCGTTGCGCTCATCAGCCTTGGTACGGTCCGTGACGCCGAGCACGACGCCTATAGAGCCGAGGGTGGCCGCATCGCTGACGACCATCTTTTCCGCAGCGCAGCCGATCCAGTAGGCACCGGAGCAAGCCATACCGCTCACATATGCGTGGATCGGCTTCGTGCCGCGTGCCGAGTAAACTGCTGCCGCGAGTTCGTCACATCCGTTCGCCTCGCCGCCGGGGCTGTCAATTTGGAGCATGATGCCCTCGATGCTTTTGTCATCGAGGGCCGCCTGGAGGTCTCGGCGCAGGATCTCGTATGAAGTTGCACCGGAGAATTGGACAAAGAGGTTCGCCTTTTTGAAGAGCGGTCCTGAAACGTCCAGAATCGCGATGTTGTCGCGAATTCGCATCTTTTCGCCGTTCCGGGCATTGGCAGATCGATAGGCTTCAAGCGCTTCCGGCGTCGCCAAATTCTCTCGCGCCGCGATGCTCAGTAATTCTTCCACTCGTTCGGGTAGCATTGCCCAAGGCGTCGACAAGGCTGTCTCAAATGCGCGCATCGGTTAAATCCTCAGGAGGTTAGGCTCCGGTGAATCTACCTGATGAGTGGCGAGTCCGTCCAAAGAGGGAGCGAGTCAATGGAAGAGGAGGGTCGGGAGCGGTCCCGCTTGCTTTTTCAACCAGGCCATTGCAAGAAAAATCATGACTTATGCACAAACTTTATTGTCCAGCGGTCTTAGCTGTTCCCCTGGAACTTGAACTAACCTTAGACTCAGTGTCTTCTCAGGGCAACTTTGGGAGTAGACATGCCTTCAGGCTCGTTTCAACGTCGCGTGTGGCAATGGGTTGTCGCGTGCTTTCCAGCATCGGTGCACCTCAATGTACAGGAGCGCAATCATCGCTTCCTTGAGGAAGCGCTCGAACTCGCTCAAGCGAACTCTTGCACAAAGGACGAGGCACTTGAACTGGTGGAATACGTGTTCGGTAGGACGAAAGGTGATTTGCGCCAAGAAGTTGGTGGCGTCCTCGTGACGCTCGCGGCCCTTTGCAACGCCACCAGTATCGACATGGATGAGGCCGCCGAACAGGAACTGGATAGGAACTGGTCCCGCATTGATCGAATCCGCGCGAAACAAGCTGCCAAACCTCAAGGATCAGCTCGTCCTCAATGAACGTAGTCTTAGCCGATCAGCGTGGCGTAAGCCTCGCCACCCAATACTGCGCAAGCGGACGCTGACTCGCGGATGCAGATTTCGTATGGGACGGTCGATCTAAAACATTGCTGCCTCAACCGTGACGTAGCGGAACAAAGGCTTGGAAGAACATATGCAGACCGCCTAGTCACCGAACTTGCGGATGCGGAAGCTTTCGAGAATGTCCAAGGGTGGCATGAAATCCTGGGGGATGACGTAACCATAAATGACGATGAGAGCTTTGAAGTCGCTATCGGTTCGAGTTACACGGCAACCTTCGTGAGCGTGGATCAGAATGTCGCACTAACGGAAGCTGGGCGGATTGACTGGTCGAGTGTTGAATTTGTGAAACTGACAGCCATATCGGAAGTACGATGATCGATGAGCGCAACACAGCCAATTGGTTTTCGAAACCCGGCGACTCAATCCGCGCAATCATGCAAAGACGCAACATTTCCGCACATGACCTTGCCGAGCGCTTGGACGATGGGCTTGATGCCGTCCGCAGCCTCATAGACGGGTCGCGGCAGATCGACGAGTCGACCGCTTCGACACTGTCGATGGTCTTGGGAGCGACGGCGGAATTCTGGCTGAAGCGGCAGGAGAACTTCGACACGGCGGTTAATCGATCTGTGGTTCAAGTCCGAGAGAGCGGACACGAAGATCTGCTGCTGCGCCTCCCGGCTCCGGGTCAGAAAGCGCGCGGCAAGCTTTCCCTAGAGCGCCGTGCGGCCGAGATCCGCAAGAGATTGGTGTTCTACAACGTTCCGGACGCAGCATCGTGGACGGGGCGATATGGGCGTTTGGTGGGCGAAACGGACTATCGTACCTCCAAGGCATTCGCATCAAAGGAAGATGCCACTCTCTTATGGCTCCGACGCGGCGAACTAGAGGCCGACATGATCCAGACACGCGCCTGGAATTCCGAGAACCTGGTGGATCGGCTGAAGGAAATCCGAAAGCTTTCTATGATTCGCCATCCGCAGCTCTTTCTACCGAAGCTGAGAACACTGTGTGCGGAAGCGGGGGTTGCGCTTGTAGTAGTCAAGGCTCCAGCCGGCTGCCGTGCCAGTGGCGCGATACGGATGGTCGATCCCGACAAAGCAATGCTCCTGCTGAGCTTTCGCTACAAGCGGGATGATCAGTTCTGGTTCACGGTCTTCCATGAAATCGGACATCTGGTGCTCCATAGGGCGAACACCTTCGTTGACGATGAAGCTCTGCCGGGGGACTTAGATCGGGAAAATGAGGCCAACGAGTTTGCGGCGGAATGCATCATTCCTCCCCTTCGGGAGTCCGAATTCGAACGCGTCGGGCCGAAACGAGACGACATCGTTCGCTTCAGCGTGTCAATTGGAGTGGCCCCGGGCCTAACCGTCGGGCAGATGCAGCACCGCGGAATGCTGGAGCCCGACAAGCTGAACTATCTTAAACGTACGTGGGACTGGAGTCAGATCAATCCCGCTACCGTCTAGGATCGCGCTACCCTTTGAAATGGACGAATGCGGTCGGGCTCTTTTGCCAGTTGCATAAAGCGTCTTCCATCACAATCATCCCCACGTGAAGGCTTGCGTCCAACTCATCCACCCAGCTCTGAAGCTGTGCTTCCGTTGCTACGCCAGTGTGCGAACCGGTGAACAGGAGACGCGCTCCGGAAGCGGGACCCGTAGCGCCCTTGAAATAGGCGGACCCTGGCTCGATCGGAGCGATACCGTATCGCCCGATCAACGCGAGGTAATCAAACTTCGCAAGGCGTCCAAATGTCTTCACGCTCATACTCCGATAAAGAGTATCGAAGATTGTTGCCGGATTGTTGCCTGTTTGCTGGATTTTTACTGCGAAGTACGCTTGATGTCCTGCGGGTCCTATCCAACCGACATAGCTGAGCAGAACGTCACCGAAGCTCCTGTTAGAGTTCGGTCGCAGACTTTCGTACTTCCGGTGATTACCGAATTTTCCTCCGATGTTCATCCAATTCGCGGCCAGCCATGAAATCATTGCCTGTGGGTTATTCGAAACAGTCTGCCAGTCCCACATCCCAGCCCCGAGGCAGCCGTATACCTGCTTCAGTCGAAGCCATCCGGAAGACGCCGGACGAGCGAAATGTGTCATCAGGAACACAAGCCATGCGGCTTCCTCTACGTTCTCGTTCTGCATATGATATGCAACCGCGCGCTCAGCATCGAACGCGCCCGAGTTGGGATCTGCTTTCCTTGCCGTGATGGGCTTTTCCTGTACTCGCCTGTAGTAATCTTCGCGCCTCAGGCTCGCGACGAACTGCATTGCGAGTGTGTCTCGGGCGATATTCCCCGCTGCACCTGGGAGATTACGGACGTTGGCAGAGTAGGTCTGAAGAGCACTAGCGATCTGCTCATGTTGCATCTGCCTCGTCGGCCACATTTCAGGCTGCTCCATTTGATTGGGCATTTCGCAGGGCTCGAGTTTTCAGCCTTCGCTCAAGATATGTTCGATAAACCTCGTCATGAAACTCGGCCTTTAACTCGTCGAGATCTTCGAACCCTGGCGCATCCCGACGTTTAGTCGCCCAGAACACCTGGAGAAGGCGAATGATGTCGGCCCAGTAGGGTTCTCTCGCGAAGTCTGCGGCTCGAATTTTCCTTTCTGCCCGGATCTCCCCCTCAGCCTGCAACAATCGGTCAGTAACCGAGAATGCGTCTCCGGAAGGCATCGGCGGCATTTGGACAGTCTTCTGATGTCCTTCATTCACGTAGTGGTTCATCGCTTCGATCGAGCCGTCATAAACGTGCATGCTAGCGGCGTAGTGAATGTAATCGCCCGGATCGAGGTCAAGGCGAGTTGCCATCATCTCCTGAAGCATGGTGAAGCAGAACACATCATGCGGCAGGCCCTTGTACGCGTCGTTCGACCGCATCGTGGTGGACATGTGAAGACGGCCGTCCCGCGCTACGAATTGCAAGGCCGTCGTACACGGAATCTCCTCGTGATGGACCGCAATGTCCGCAGCATCGTAAAGTTGAATCACGGCGCGCTTGGAGGTGGATTTCTCTTTCAAAAGTCTGGTGACATTCTCAAGCTGGTTAATGCTTCCATGCATCGCATGAATCCGTGGGCCGTAGGCGCCAGCAAGGATGCCATCTTCGGCATCCTTGGCGTAATCCGGGATGTATTCCTTGATGAACTCCAGAGTATTGAAGCCGCCGAGGTACCAAAGCAATTCCCCCAATGCACTGAACGGCTTCCCACGGTCCTGGGATCGACTAATCCGAGCTCTGGGGTTGGTCATTCGGAAGGAAACCCCAAGCTTTTCTCGCATCCCGCCCCGGCTGCCGACATTCTCGGCTCCCTCCGCGAGAAGGATCGGATACAGTTCGATTAGTATCTCATCAATGCCTTCACCGCACAGGTACATGCCGCCCCCGAATCTACCCCTGTGGAAGATCTTAAGATTGGACTTCGGCAAGTAAAGGGCTACTCGTATTAACTTCGTGCTTTTCTTGCACCTTGGGCAAGCGGCTCAGAACCGAAACAGATGATCCCCTGGCGAAAACCGGTATTGTAGTCAGCTCCGCGAGCAGCGCGCCGATATGCAGCGCCTAACGACCTTAAAACAACTTCGACGCGAAATGGTGTTAGGCCAGAATGAGTGCACATCGACGCCGTACGTCGCTGCTTTTTGCCCGGCAGAACCAGACTGTCGGAGGCACCGGCTATCCCGTCTTGGCCAATGCCCGTGGCGTGCCGACGAGCGGCATCAATGATCTCTTGGTGAAGAGAAAGCCGCGAAGAGTGGGTTTTCTCAGGTAGAGATAGTTCTGAGATCGTAGAGCACTACGGTCGCGGGTCGGGCTTGAGGCCCGCCCGCCCGGGGTCTCGACCTATCAAGGTCAGCGTCTACGCGAGGGAGGGAGTTCGCGAATGATTGCCGCGAACGAATCCCCTCCGCAATTCACAAACGCGTGAACTCATTTTGTCCGACTTTTGTCCGGAGTTTGTCCGGCTTTTGTCCGACTTTTCGGAATCTGCCGGAACCCTTTTTGCTTGACAGATTTCCGTGATTCTCGCGTCGCTTAGCACTCAGGGGAAGAACCCCCTTAGAAAAGATAAGGTCGGGCAGTATCCGCGGTGCTGCGCCCCGCGGTGCTTGCCCCCCTCATACGGTCCCTAAACGCCTCATTCTGCCCCGTCCCGAGCCCGCCCTCGAGGGCCTCGGACACGCCACCCAGACGCCAGCCCGGCACACGTGGCGCGTGTATGAGGCGCGTGTGGGCAGGGCAGGCCAGGCAGGCCGCGCAGACCAGCGCGCATGCGCATGGCTATGGCGGGCGCGGCCATCAGCGAGGCAGGGCGCGGCAGGCGCGTGAGCTGGGCAGCTCGGGCGGGTGGTGGGGGCTTGAGCGGACGGGTATCGCAACCCAGACCAAGAGCATTTCTCCGCTTCTGTCGAGGTGCGCCAGGGAGGCGCGAGAAAGGCGCGAGGAAATGAATAAATACATGATATTGTTTATGTTTTTCGTTCTTTTGCTTGCAAAAATGCCGGTTTCGTGGGACTATTCCCACGTATAACTGCACCGGGGAAAGTCATGGAAACGATTGATATCGGCATCACCGCCAACGGCGCGCCCGTTTCTCTGCCGATCGGTTTGGCAAACCGTCACGGCCTCATTCTCGGAGCGACCGGCACCGGGAAAACCTCGTCTTTGCAGCGCCTGGCCGAGCAGTTCTCGGCCGCCGGCGTGCCGGTGTTTGCCGCCGACGTGAAGGGCGATCTTTCCGGAATTGCCGCGATGGGCGATGCCAGCGGCGCGCCCGCCGCGCGGGCGCACGCGCTTGGCCGGAGTTTCGTCCCGGCACGCTATCCGGTGGCGTTCTGGGATATCTTCGGCCAGCACGGCCTCCCGATCCGTACCAGCGTGCAGGCGATGGGTGCGCAGATCCTTTCCCGCATGCTTGGGCTGAACACCACGCAGGAAGGTGCGATGGCGATCGCCTTTCGTAAATCAGAGGACGAGCATGATTATATGCTCACCCTCAACGATCTGCGCTGGACGCTGAATGACATGCTGGAGGAGCGCGAGGAGACCTGCGCGCGCTATGGCAATGTCACGGCGTCATCAATCTCGGCGATCCAGCGCAATATCCTCGCGCTCGAGGCGCAGGGAGGTGACCGCCTGTTCGGGGAGCCGCCATTCGATATCCTCGACATGATGCGCACCGACGATGCCGGCCGCGGCGTGGTGAATCTGCTGCATGCCGACAAGCTGATGGAGGCACCGAAGCTATATGCGACCTTCCTGCTGTGGCTGCTGACCGAGCTTTTCCGTAAGCTGCCGGAGGCGGGCGATCTGCCTAAGCCGAAGTTGGTGTTCTTTTTCGATGAAGCCCATCTTCTGTTCAATGATGCGCCGAAGCCGCTGGTGCAGCAGATCGAGCGCCTGGTGCGGCTGGTACGCTCCAAAGGCGTCGGCGTGTTCTTCGTCACCCAGACACCGGCCGATGTTCCTGATGCCGTCCTGGCCCAGCTCGGCAGCCGGGTTCAGCATGCGCTCCGCGCCTATACACCGGCGGCGCAGCGCTCGATCCGGGCGGCCGCCGATGCGCTCCGGCCGAATCCCGGCGTTGATGTCCGCACCGAGATCACCGCCATGGGCATCGGTGAGGCGCTGGTATCGGTGATTGAAAGCGACGGCGTCCCGTCGAAAGTGGAGAAGGTGAAGATCATTCCGCCGGCGGCGCAGGTCGGGCCGATCTCGGATATGGAACGCTCGACGCTGATCGAGGGATCACCGCTTTATCGTAAATACCGGGCGGATCTCGAAGAGGAGATGGCCGCCTACAAATTCCGCCGGCGAATGAAGGAAGAACGGGGAATCGACCCCGGCCCGGATACAGGGCCGGTTCACTACGAGCCCGGGATATACCTGAAATATGTGCCCACGATCGACATCGGCGCCGATCCGGTGAAGAGGAAGCTATTCGTCCCGCTGCTGCGGATATTCTTCTGGGGCAGCGTGGCGTTCGGCGGCGCGGCACTGGCGGGGTGGCTATGAGGAACTCATTCGACTAGTGACGCCGTTCCTTGCTCAACATGCTCCTGAACGAGAGCGTCAAACGCGAGGAGATGGGTGGATTTAATCACCGTCCCTAGGTGCATCATTGCCGCGACCGAAACGGCGGGCTGCCGAGCTAACACGATTTCCCCTCGCTGGTTAATTGTCGGGCCGGCATACAAAATGCCCATCAGCAACAGGCGAATGTTGCCCAATGCGTAGCCACCAGTAGCGCGATCAAAATTCGCTCCCGTGCTGTAGAGAAAAACGGGCGAACCTGAAGAGCCAGGGAAGCAGGCGAGGTCCACCATAAACTCGTCACGACCCTGGTAGTTTTTGGCTGGATGAGTAGCCGTAATGCCCCTTCGGATGATAGGCAGGTTGTTCGCCTCGTCGAACAGTCCGTTGGGGCAACCTACCATCGTGACTTCTTCAATGGCGTCGAATTCAGCCCAAGCCTCCACGGATGGAATGATATCTCGGGACAGCGTGATATAGAAAGGAAGCTCCTTCGCGCCGGCAGTTTGCCGATGAAGGTCCGTTATCGAAATCACCGCAAGATCGATTGTTGGATCGGGATGACCGATGGGATTGCCTTGGAACTCCAATTGCCACGTATGAAAAGTGCGCGAGGGCTCGCCGTTTTCGTCGCGAATGGGTAGCGTTACGTCAATTCGATCACAACCTTCAAAGACGTGCCGATTGGTAACAAGCAGTGCAGATGAGCGCCCGTTTTCCAAATTCACGATATAGAAGAATCCGGTCCCAACGGATCGCCGCATGCCTCTATGGTAGGTGGTAATCCGAGTGGCGGAATAGAGCATCTTTTCAGCGGGAGTGAGCGGCATCGTGGCAATCCTCTCCAAAGGGCTGCCTAATCTGGCATCGAAGCTTTGATTCGATCAAGGCAACGGGATAACTGCCGGTGTCGTTGCTTGGGAACTTACCACACCTCAACGCCGGTCTCATTCAGCTTCTCTGCGATGCGCGCCGCTGCGTTATCGCGCCGCCGGCGGAAAGTCGAATAGGCCCAGCCACGGCGCTGACATTCCGCCTCGGTGTGCCGGCCCTTGATCTCCCAGAAGCACCAGGCCACCAGCGTGCGCAGCAAACCGGGCTGATCACGCAGGTACGATCCCCAACTCGGCTGGCCGCCGATGCCGAGCAAAACCTTTTCCATCGACGAGATCTCGCGCGCGGTGCGCTGAACGCGCACCCGCGTCGCCTTCTTCTGTGTGCCTTGGGCATGCTGGCCGACCTCGTCCTCAAACGAAACGCGATATTCGGGCCAGCTGTTCTTGAACCAGTCAGGGCCGACCGGGCCGGTGGTTTCGAAAAGCACCTCGAATGCCCGGATCATCTCTTCCTTGACTGCCCTGGACGTCCAGGTCGTCATTCATCGAATTCCCCATCGGTTACCGCTTCGTACATGTCATCCGCAATCGCGCAGACCGCGATACGCCGGAGATATTCCTGCCGCGTTAATCCACGTTTCTCCGCCAACCGCACGAGTTTTGCCCGCTGGCTATAGGTCAGCTGGATGGTAACCGGGTTCCGCCGGTCGCCTCGCAGTTCGCTGAGCGGCAGACCCCATCGCCTCCAGAGACCACGCACAGTCGGAGCACTGGTGCCATCGGCCATGATCTTTTCGATTTCGACCGAGCTATAGCCTTGACCGGTGAGGAACCCGACGTAGCCGCTTTTGGCGTTCGTCCAGCGCTCGACGAGACGACCACGAAACCGCTCGGTGTGGTGTCGTTTTTTTTCCGACATTTCGTTGGCCATCGGTGCCTCCTCTTACAAATCGATAAGAATATCTGATAGACTTTCATGATATTCATAATTTGAAGTTTAGGCCAACCGGAGAGACAGATGGCACGCACCTTCATTGGTCAATTGGTCTTGCGCCTTCAGACGCAAGGCTTAACGGAAGCAAAGAAGGTCGAGGGCGCGATGCGCTCGATCGAGGGAGCCGCGAAACGCCTGTCGTTGGCACCTTGGGGGGCCGGCTTCCAGCGCCAACTCGACAAGTTGGGGCTCAACGCCCGGGAGCTAAATGACGTCCGTCGATCATGGGCCAACCTGGAGCGAGACCTGGTGTCGCGCAATTTGGGCGCGGCTCTCAAGAAGTCGGAAATCGGTGCATGGCGCACCGCAACAGTTGGCCATTTCGCTGCCGTGCGCTCCAGTATGCGTGAGACCGAGCGGACAGCCAATCGCATCGGCCAGAGCATCAGGACCGCGCTCCACCCAGCCTACGTCATGCTGGGAGGCTACACCGGCGTGTACATTGCCGGCCGGCTTGGCCGAGAAGGAATTGCCGCGTCGGCAGAGCGGCAGCGCGAGTATTTCCGCCAGCGGATGGGAGATATCCCGGAAGCAGAGCGCGAAGCCATTTTCGCCAGATCCGAACGTCTTAGCCTACGATATCCATCGGTGAACATCACCGATGTCATGGAGATGGCACGCACTGCCCGCAACACCATGGGCACGACAGAACGCGGTCTGGCGATCCTCGAAGAAATGACGCGAGGGCTCGTCGCCCTGCAAACAGCCAAGGGAATCGACGCGGCGCCAGGCGAAATGTCCCGCCTCCTTCGAGGTATCGACAACCTTGGACAGAACGCCAACGGCGAGACCGGTATCCAAGCAGTAAAGGATATCATCAACGGCTTGGTGAAGGCGGCCCAGATCGAAGGCGTTGAGCTGGATTCAGGGGAGCTCTTCGACGTTGCCCGGCGCTCGAAGATCGCCGGCCCGAGTCTCAGCACCGAGTTCATCATGACCACTGCGCCAGCGTTCATGCAGGACATGACATCGCACGGGTTCGGCACCGCGCTTTCGAGCGCCTACAAGGCCTTTGTCGTCGGCGCCAAAGACGTGGCCGGAAAGGTCTACATCGCGGAACAGAAACGTATCGGTATCCGCGCAGGAGAAGGACAGGGGCAGCTTGTCGACGGCGACCTTTTCGGCACCAACCCATACGCCTGGGTGAAGAAATATCTGATCCCCGCGCTCCAGAAGGACGGCGTCGATATCGCCAATGATACCGCTGTTGCAAAGGCCGTTTCCGGCCTTTCCGGTAATACCAACGCCACCGGTCTCCTCACTCGCATGATCACACAGCAGGATCAGGTCGACAGGCTGGTCAGCTTGTACAATCGGGCGATGGGAACGAGCGCTGCGGACGAGGCGAAGGATAATGATCCTTTCGTTGCCTGGAAGGGGTTCACGCAGTCGTTGGAGAATCTTTCGGCCTCGCTTGGCGAGCACGTCATGCCGGTCATCGTGCCCTCATTGAACCGGTTGTCCGGTTCCGTAAGTTCGTTCGCCCAACTCGTCCAGCAGGCAGATCCGCGCGTCATGTCCGGTGCAGCCGCCGTTGGCGGTGCTGCGGCGATCTACGGAACGTGGAAGGTTTCCACGGCAATCTGGGGGCTGGCCACCGCTGGCACCAACCTCAACGCCGCTGCTGCGTCGCTGGAGGCGGCGGCGCTATCGCTGCGTGGTGGAGGCGCAACGCCAGGCAGCGGGACGGCATCAGGGACAGGCACCGGCTTCGTTGCCGGTGCGCTTGCATGGCTTCGTGGTCTTGCCGTTGCGGGCGCGCCCGGTTTCGTGTCCACCACGCTCTCCGACACCCCGGGCAATACCTTTGAAGAACAGGTAGCCAACCAGCGCAAGGCACGCGCAGCGCTTCAACGTGGCCTGGGTATCGGCGACAAACCTGCATTCAGTTGGAGCCGACTGCTGTTCGGCGATGCTGCTGATCCGGATTTCAATCTCCGGGACCACATGCGGATCAACAAAGGAGGCGGTGCACTCGATACCTCCGCCATCAAGGCGCAGGCCGAGCAGGCCGGAACGGAGATCAAAGATGCATTGTCGGTGACGGCCACGCCAAAGGTCGATCCGTCCTCGATCGACAGCGCAATTGAAAAGGCGCAACGGCTGCTATCCGTCCTCCGCGAGGCTGGTTCGGCCGCGGCCTCCGCGAATTCAGGCGTCGACGCGCAATTGCGCCGCGGCTTCGCCGACTATGGGGTCGCGCCTTAGGGCAGGAGATGGGCGCGGCGTAGTCCGCGCCCATTATCATCACAGCTATTATGCCTTTAGGGCCGTCTCGGCGCGCTCCAGCTCGACAGTCACGTGGGCTATCGTTCCCTTGACCACGCGGATTACTCTTTCCAACGAACCCACCAACTGCGCCTGCGTGCTCTCGGCAGACATTTCAGCGGCTGCACTTTCGGCCAGATCGAGAATGGCCAGAACGTCGCAAAGTCGCCCACTGGCGCCATGAATCAGCGTGGCGGCATCATAATCCACATTGCTGAAAAGCTCCGAATGAACAGCAGGCATGCCTCGGGCGGCATGCCGAGCAGCGTGACTCGACATTGACTTCTCCTCGTCGGTATTAACGATAAATATACATGTTTTTTGCAACTTCGCGCAAACTAAGTCAACATGTTTTTTGCAACTAAGACGGAGAAGGCAGATGATAACCCCGGCACAATGTCGAGCGGCTCGAGCACTCGTAGAAATCTCCCGTGAAGATCTCGCCACACTTTCGACTGTCGCCCATCGAACGATAGTGGACTTCGAACGGGGTGCGCGCGATCCTAGAAGCAGCACAAAAGAGGCCCTTCGGAAGGCGTTGGAAGGTGCCGGCGTGATATTCCTCGACGATGGGCAGCAGGTAGCGGGCGGGCCAGGTGTGCGACTGCCTGCCTCCGGCGAGGCCATAGACGGTGGCGACGCCGAAGAAGCCGAGGCTCTTCGTCGCGAACAAAGCGTCATGGCCCGTGTTCGCGAGCGAGCGAAATGAGTGGGGGGAAAGCGGCGCGGCCTGGGCCGCGCCGCGTCCGGTTAACCGCCTCTTCTGGAGGAGGCAATGACGCCACCGGAGCCTGACGCATGCATGAGGTCTACCGCCTCTTCCGTGGTCCCAATGACCGGAATTCCGAGTGGATTTCCGAGATCGGCGTAATCATCGAGGGTGCCGAAAGGATCGACTATCTCGGAGACGCCTCGCTCTCGATCACGCTCGCGGGCCTTCCTCTCCGCCGAATATGCCTCCTGGCCTTCGGGCGAATCGAACGCCACGGCGTAGCCGGCAGCTATCGCGGCATGAGCAATGGCATTTGGTAGGTGGTACGACCACTTGTCGCAAAAGCTTCTCCTCCCTTTCTCACCAATGTAACGGAATTTTCTGGTGACCATCACCTGAGTTTCAGACAAATTTGGTGAGGCCTCTTCGCGCTTGGGGCACTCGATGATGCTCAGGTCGGCGGCGATCTCGCCGCTCCGGATCCATTCCGCGCGCTCTCTCCACCCCTTGGTGAAAACTTTGACAGCCTCCTCAGCCGGCAGTCCAGTTGGAACTCCGTCAACAAAAGTCGACCTAGGGTGGCGGCCATTTAAGTTCATGCGATGCAAGACAATCTCGCGGATGTTGGGGGTTCGAATAGCGGCCACGGCGGAGCCGACAACATGCGGTTGTCGGTCAAATAACTCAGGCATCTGTTCAAACAGTATTTCCCCGAGCAGCGCGCTGGCTAGTTCCTCTGCCGAGCCGTAAGTGCCCCCGCTTCGACCGTACGGACGAGAATCGCGATCAGCCTCATGTGTTGCCAAGTTTTGCGGAATGACAGCCCTGAGCTTCGTAATGGCTTCGGCCACCGCCCCCACTGCGCTGCCGAGTTCTTTGGAAACTTGCTCTACCGCATCGGCAGCTCGCTCCAAGGTTCCCGCAACGTCCTCACGTTGAGCGCGCTCCTGCTCAGCCTTCAGATCCCCTCGAAGATCAGAAAGCTGCGATTCGCACTCAGCAATGCTCTCTATGATCACGCAATGATGCTCACGCGCCATTGCAACCGCATGCCGCAGTTCGGCGGGCGGATCTTCAGAAGGAAACTGCCGCACAAAGCCACGCAATTCCGCTCCTTTTCCCTCCAAAATTTTTTCAATCACGGCCTGCTTTTTTACAAGTTCGCCGAGCGTGGCCTCGCGTTCGCGAATTTGCTTCTCGATTTTGACCAGCGTACCGGCCGTCCGGAATGGGTTTTTCATTTTAGTCCTCGCTAACTGATTTGAGGTGGCACCTCGGCCCGGTGCCGGTGCCCCTGGTTCCACGCTGCTCAATTGTCCGCCTGGTTACCTCCAATGCGCCGGTTTGCGCTGGCGACTGCGCGGCCCCAGCCGGCTGACGCCGATGGCTTGTCCAGCGGATCCGGCGTGCCTAGACCGAGGGCGCCTGCGGCCGGATAGGTGCGAGGCGCTAGGGGCGGTTCGGCGTTCGCGGTTGCCGCTGCCACATCGGCTTCGGCAGCGCGCATGATCGCGACGGCTTGTTCGGGGGCGACGTCAGATTCGTAGCTCAGCGCTGCCGCCAAGCGAGGCAGCCGCCGGGCTGCCTCGGTGCGCATGATCGCGCCAATTCGCTCTCGTTCATTCGTGCTCATTTTTTGCTCCTGTTCGTTGACTCTCGCAACATTTGAAGGTTTCGGGCCGGTCGCGTATGTTCGCCGGGTCATGCATGACCCTCAGGCTTTGTGCCTCGCGCCGCCCTCTCGCACAGGGCGGCGCTTCTTTTTTCACACTGCCCCGCCGCGCTGGCTCCTCGACACCCCTTCGATAATCTGACGGCACATTTCTGCCTCGACAGCTGACTTAAAGCTCGCCAGTTCTGCCGTGATGAAGACACGATCACGGATGCCGGCGACTATCAGTTCACATTCGAGCCGCGTGCACTCCAATCGCCATCGTTTCTGTCTCTTGCCGCCTTCGCGATCGAGAAGAATCCGAGCAACATTGGAGATGAAGCGCCGCCGGCGTTGCACTGGAAACCACTCGGCTGGCCTTGGAGGCGCTGGAAGAAAAAGATCGAGTTGGTGCACGGTCACGCTTCCTTTTTCTTGCTGTGACCAAGACCGGCGGCATCTAGCCCGCCGGGCGTCTGAAGGACGTCTCGTTCTGAATGAACACAGTGCACGTTGGTCGATGCCGGAGCCACGCTTGGGGTCGGCGGGCTTACGCCGCCTCCCATGCTGGAGGCTAAATCAGCAAAGCTGGGCTCTGTCGAAGGAGCAAAGGCGACGCTTGTCGCAAATTCGTCGCTTCCTATCCTTGGAACTATAAGTGGCGACGAAGTTGCGACAACACTTGACGTACAGGCGTGCGACGAAATTGCGACAGGCTCAGCCGAGGGGGAAGTTGAAGCTTGTCGCGCGCGCCAACGTTCCCATGTCCGACGGCATTTGAACCCAGCTTCCTCCCACTGTTTGGTCTGAGTAATCGAAGCTGATTGCCGTTTCGCGCCTTGTGCAAGCCTCTTGCGTGCAGCGCGCTCCCGGTCGGCAGCCCGCTTCGCTTCCTTTCTCGCCTTTGCGAACTGCAATGATGTCAGGTCAGCCGGGGACATCGTGATGATGCTAAGGTGCTGGCGTTCCGTCATCTTCAGGTTGACGAGTTTTCCGGCGGGTTGATCGCGAAGATGCTTTCGACGAGGATGCATCTTCGCCATGAGTTTTTCGACCAGATCCTCTCGATCCTCGATCCATGAGGCTACGCGCGCCAACCACTTCAACATGAATGACCGGCGATCGGCCTCATCGTTGAAGTGTGCGTGCGCAACATGCGCCATACAGAAGATGTATCCGTTACAGAGGTCATCGGTTTCAGGAATCTCCCCGCCGTAACGGAACTCGATAAGCCGATTGATTTCTGCCATACGCCTCTCGGCGCGGGCAAATGGGCGCTGGTCCTTACGACCCAGCGTATGACCTAGGCTCAGCCGTTCAAACCTGGTCAGAGAGCCGAAATCTCGATGTTTGAGATCTTCGCGATACTCCCGCCGTTGCTCCTCAGTCGTGTGGGCCTTAACCATGGCCGCCGTATCCGCTGCCAGTGGTGAGCGATATTGCCTTGCAGGGGCGCTCATCCCGCCCTCGCCAATCGCAGCCCATATTCGCGGGCGACCTCGCATGCTTCCTTGGCGGTGAGGTGAAAGCGGTTCGCGAGATCCGGGACGATCGCCCGGGCGTGCTGCGCCCGGGGCGTTTCAGCCAGATCGGCCTGACCAGGAGATAGGGGGTCGACGTTCATGCTGCGTCGCCCTTCAGAAAAAAGGCGTGCAGTTCGTCACGGCGAACGACCCATTTCCCTCCGACTTTCTTGGCAGGGATTTCGCCTTTTTCCAGAAGATAGAAGGCGCGCCGACGGTCGCAACCTAGCTCGTCAGCGATGGCACCAGCCCCCCAAATGAGATTGAATGATTTACTCGTGTTCTCCATGGCTCAGCCCCTTTCACCGTTATGAATTTTTCAAAAATAACGTAACAAAGCAGATCTGATTGAACCATCCAAAAATCCGTGTTACCCATCCATATAGCGGATTTATCATAAAGTTCGTAACAAGGTGGCGATGTGATACCTATTCGACTAGACTGGCAGCGGCCGCGCGATGGTGTTGAGATAGTTGAGGGGGACAATGCCGGGGAGCCAAAACACCCGGATATCGACTACCGAAAGTTACGCGCTCGCTCGGAACGAGTGGATTCTGTGGTTTACAGCATCACCAATCTCGAGAACTCGATGGCGATCCGCTTCCTCAATACCTCAGGAGATGACGACCTCGTCACGTTTGTCTCCCGTTTCGGTCTGCCTCAGAAGCTACTAACCCCGCACCAACTGTCGGTAGCATCGCTCTATGCTCTGAAGGAGGATTTGGAGGATATTCTGGCTCTGGGCGCGTTCCCCAACTCGATTGAGAAAGCCCAACATGCAAACGGCGTTCTCAAATTCGTATCGCTGGCACCGTCGTTCGAGCACGCGGGCAGCCAGAGCAAACTTGTCATGCGACCAACGAACCTTGCCGATTTCATGATTATGGAGGCGGTCTTCGCCTATGAAGTCGGTGCAACTCTGGCTCGGTGTTTCCACTGTTCCAAAGCCTATCTCACTGGCCCGTTGACCGGACGGCGTTCCCATTCCGTCTACTGTTCAGATCGCTGCAGAGTAGCAGCTATGCGTGCCCGCAATGCCGCAAAGGGAGCCGATTAATGTCCATCCGCAAACGCACATGGACAACCGGCAAGGGCGAAGAGAAAACCGCCTGGGTCGTCGACTATGTCGACACCAAGAGCAAGCGTCGACTGAAAACCTTCGCGAAGAAGAAGGATGCCGACCAGTTTGCAGCCACAGCCAAAGTTGAGGTACGCGACGGTGTTCACGTCGCAGATAGCGACAGCGCCACAGTAAAGCAGGCGGGCAACTTCTGGATAGCAAGCGCCGAGGCGGCCAGGCTTGAGCGCACGACCGTCGACAGCTATCGATCGCACCTGCATCTTCACATCATCCCTTTCATTGGCGATTTGAAGCTCTCGGCGTTGAACGTGCCGACAGTCCGGTCATTCGAGGACGATTTGCGCGCTGCTGACCGGTCTCCGGCCATGATCAGGAAAGTGATGGTGAGCTTAGGTTCGCTCCTTGCCGATGCGCAGGAACGCGGGCTGACGGTGCGCAATGTGGTAAGGGACATCCGCGGCCGACGCAAGGGAGGCGAACGCCGTCAGGAGAGGCGCCACAAGGGGCGGTTGAAGGTCGGGGAGGATATTCCCACCCGCGACGAGATAAAGGCCATCGTAGGCGCCTCGGAAGGCCGCTGGCGGCCGTTGCTGCTGACGGCCATATTTACCGGGCTGCGGGCCTCAGAGCTTCGCGGATTGCGCTGGAAAGATGTCGATCTAGACAAGCGCGAAATCCATGTGCGCCAGCGCGCCGATCGCTTCAACACCATCGGCAAGCCCAAGTCGTATTCCGGCGAGCGTGTGGTGCCGGCACCTCCGCTGGTCATCAATGCGCTGCGCGAATGGAAGCTGATCTGCCCCAAGAAGAAAACCGGCAAGGTGGACGCAGACGAACACGATATCATGGTGCTCGATCTCGTCTTTCCGAACGGCCTGGGGCACGTCGAGCAATTGAACAACATCGTGCGCCGCGGGCTCCAGCCGACCCAGGTGCGGGCAGGAGTGGCGGTCGAGGCCGAGGAAGTCGACAACGAGGGAAAGTCGGTCATAGAGCCTAAGTACAAGGGCATGCACGCCCTCAGGCACTTCTATGCCTCCTGGTGCATCAATCGGCAGCAAGACGGTGGGTTGGGTCTACCCCCCAAGGTGGTCCAAGAGCGCCTGGGACATTCCTCAATCACCATGACGATGGACGTCTATGGACACCTCTTTCCGCGCGGTGACGACGCCGACGAACTGGCCGCTGCGGAGGCGGCGTTACTTTCTTGACGCAACATGGATGCGACACGGCTTCCAAAAAAGCAATGAATTCAATGGGTGACTTCGGATTGTGGATCCGGAGGTCGCTGGTTCGATCCCAGCCAACGGTACCACCTCCTTTCAAAATGAATTCAACACACCGACGCCTGGCATCCTGCGGTAATTCCGGGGTTATGTCACTGAGGCCAAGTCGATTCTTTTCCTGGGGGTGTTTTGCCCCGATTTCAGGTCGACCAATTGTTGCAGCCTGATCACGGTCAACTCGCCAGCCGCGCCACCGACAACGGCTTCAAGGTCTATCTGAACGTCAGGTACCGAGGGGAACTGACAGGTGACCCATCGCTCGGGCGCTGGAACACGCTGATAACAAGGATCGACTACAGGCCCAATTGATACAATCGGGTATAGAAATTTATTGAGCCGGCCAAGCTTCCGCCACTGTCCGATGTAGCGATTGGCGCACGCTACAGGAGGAGGCAAAGATGCAGCGCAGCACCGGAGGAAGAATACCTTTGCCCATCAGTTCCATAGTCAAGGCTGCAAGTGTTTCACAACAGCCATGGCAATGGTTCTTGCTGGTCCTCGCGGCCAATGTCGCGCTCATCGGCTTGGTGGTTTTTCTGGATCGCGTCCTTGGCATCGACAACTGGAACCTGGTACGAGACCCGAATGCCATCGCCAACCAGCCAGCCTATTTCGGATTCTATTCGAATCTCGGTGTCCTTTTCTGGATAACAGGCGGATCAACTTCCCTTTTTACCGTCCTTTGCCTGCAGCATACCGGAGAGCCGGACCCTCGCATTCGCCCTCTCCTGCTGGGCGGATTGCTTTGCGCAACGGCCGCGCTGGACGACTTTTTCATGTTTCACGAACACAGCTATCTAATCGGCATTCCGGAGGTCGTCGTGATGGCCGGATATGCGCTGCTGATTGTCGCCTTCGCTGCGACGGCGTTTTCCGTCGCGCGCCTCACAAACTGGATCTGCCTTGCCACGTCCCTCGCCTTCCTGGCGCTTTCGACGCTGGTGGATATGGCCGACCTGACAATGCCCGGAAGCGTCCTGTTGGAAGAGGCATTCAAGTTCTTCGGAATTACGTTTCTGGCCGTATATCTCGTGAGCATGTCTTTCTCCGCGATCACCGCCGGCTTCAAAGGCGATCGTCTGGTTCGACCCGGCATATGAGTCTGCAGGTCTTATACGCGGAGCCCCATCGCCGTCACGGCCCGAACATACTCCTGATTTGACTTATCGGACAGCGGCTCGCTTTCAGCTCATCCGCACCTATGTTCCTCGGTTAGGCGCAGATCACCAGTTTAAACTACGAGAGAAATCGCGGTGCAAGTCGGGCGGCTTTGCCCACGCGCCCGATTTCGCTCACCAAGCTTAGGGGCGTTCCCTCGACACGGCACCGCCGTGGTTGTTCAGCCCATGCCGTCGAGCTATTGAGTGCCGATGTCACTTTACGTCAAAGCATGGCTCTTCATGGGTTGGACGATCTTGATCCTCGTCACGATGCCGATGTGGGAGCCAATTCTAAAGCATTTGTTCGGACCGGGCGGAACGCAATTAGGGCTGATAATCTGGGCTGCCCATGGGATAGGAGCCTATTTCCTGTTCGCATGCCCGGAATGTGGCTGCTCCCTCTTCAAGACCGAGGGATCGTTCTTCAACGCTCGCCACCCCTGGCCCAACAAGAAGTGTTCGCGATGCAGGCGCGATCATTCCGCTTGAGACCGGGTGTACTCCTCAAAATCGAAATAGGAGAACGGGGCTCTTCTCCGCGTCACGATCGCCGCCCGCGACACGACGAGCTGCAAAGATTTCCGAAACCGTCGGGATCAAACCGCCTTATCTATCTCGCCCCGTTTGCTCGTAGCCGCAATCACTCTGCGCATGACAACTTCCAGGTTGCCGATTTCCTCTACAATCTCGGCTTCAGGAATGCCGGCCTTCTTGGCATCAGCAAAACAGAACTCCGCGAGCAGTTTGGGAGAGATGTCGCCACCTCTCCCATTGTTCGAAGATGAAAAATGCGCATTGAGCCAAAGGAATACAAATTCAACGCCACGTGTTGTCATGCTGGTTCACCCTGCCAAGCTGGAACCGGAGCGCGTTTTCATTGGCGACACGTAGAAATAATGCCAGCGATTCTACCGCAAGCCGGGGAACCTGTCAGGTCAGGGAAAACGGCGGCCAGAAAGGCGGCAAGCCCATTTCGACGAAGCGAAGCGGGGTGATGACGCGCATAGCGGAGCCCTTACGGGAAACCCCCACTCCTGGCGCGGGTTTCCTCCGACTTGAGCCATGGCCTCCCGATCTGCCAATTTCCTCGGGCTTCCTTCGTATGAGGCAGCATGAGGCCCGGCCGAGCGCCGGTACCCCGTAGTCACGGCCGGGCCTCTCTCGCACATTGAGCGCCAGATGCGGAGCGACCGGCAGGCAGGAAAAAGCGATCCGCGGGCTTTTTGCTTGAGGCGCGGACAAAATCGCTGGCGCCAATTGTCACAAAAAAACCCGGCCAATGGCGGCTTCTGGCCTCATTGTCCCGATCAGGTGGCCACCCAGCGGGGACCAACTGGAAAGGGACACCCATGCGCAAAGCTTTCATGCTGGCAGCGAGCATCACCTTCATCGGCGCCATGGCGGCGAATGCACAAGAGCCTGCAACGCCCTCCCAGGCACCAGCGCAGCCGCCCGCGTCCGCCCCTGCGGCACCGCAGATCCAGCGCTTCGATGTCGTTGATGTCAGCGAGCTGCCTCAGGAGACACAAAAGCAGGTCGAGCAGGTTGTGGCACAGGCCGGAGAAGACAATCTCCAGCAGCTGCGCAGCACCGTTGAAGCCAACCCCGAAGCAAAAGCGGCACTCGACGCCAAGGGCGCGACAGCCGCCCAGGTGGTGGCCACGACGATGAGCACGGACGGAACGCTGACGCTGATCACGAAGAAAAAGAGCTGACAAAGCAATTCGCCTATCCCCGACCATAGCCGGGGATAGGCGTCGGTTCGCAGGCGCTCCGGCTGCTCTCCTGCGTTACGGTAACAGGCGGCCGGCCCAACACAGCCCCTTGCAACGGCCCCCCTCTTCTCGCCCTTGAATCGATCAGCGTGAGGCTGCTTTTTCGTCCCCTGCCCCAAACTGCGGGCGGTATGCGCAAGCATGCAATTGTGTCGGCAAACACCGGAACCATGAGGGTGTGCGCCTGTTGTCACCGAAAGCCCAGAAGGAGGCTGTGACATGCAGGGTCCGAAGAAACCGAATCCCGACAATGCCCCGGAGCCCGGCCGCGAGCCTCGACCCTTTGACGAGCCAGACCCCGACCGTCTGCCGGATGAGGAGCCACTGCCCAACCCGGATGAAGCCGAGGAGCCGCCCATGCGTGTCGGCGGACCGCCGCGTCCCGTTCCCGATCCGACACCGCCCACGCCGCCAGGACCGAATCCCGATCCGGCACCGGAGCCCGGCCCGTTGCCGACACGGGAAAGCGACAGCCTGTGGGCTAAGGATCGAGATAGCCGGGCGTCATGCGACGCGGCTCACTCATGAAACGCGCCGGGCAGTTTTCCGCTTCGCTCAATTCTGCAGCGCCGGAATATCCCTGAACAGGTCGAGCGCCTCGGGGTTGGCCAGCGCTTCCTTGTTCTTGACCTGCCGGCCATGGACGACGTCGCGCACCGCCAGTTCGGTGATCTTGCCCGACTTTGTGCGCGGAATGTCGTTCACCGCCACGATTCGCGCCGGTACGTGGCGCGGGCTGGCACCAGTGCGGATTTTTGTCCGGATCTGCTTCTCAAGCGCCTCGTCGAGTGCGACGCCCTCGGCCAGCCGCACGAACAGCACCACGCGCACATCATCTTGCCAGTCTTGGCCGATGCACAGCGCCTCGACAATCTCGGGCATCTGCTCGACCTGATTGTAGATCTCGGCGGTGCCGATGCGCACGCCGCCGGGGTTGAGCGTGGCGTCCGAGCGGCCATGGATGACGATGCCGCCATGCTCGGTCCATTCGGCAAAGTCGCCATGGCACCAGATATTGTCGAAACGCTCGAAATAGGCGGCGTGGTATTTGGCTCCGTCGGCGTCGTTCCAGAAGCCGATCGGCATGGCCGGGAACGGCCTGGTGCACACCAGTTCGCCCTTTTCGCCACGGACCGGCCGGCCGTCGTCATTCCACACATCCACCGCCATGCCCAGCCCCGCCGCCTGGATCTCGCCGCTCCACACCGGTTCGGTCGGTACGCCGAGCACGAAGCAGGAGACGATGTCGGTGCCGCCCGAGATCGATGCCAGGTGGACGTCTTGCCTGATGCCGTCATAGACGAAGGCAAAGCCTTCCGGCGACAGCGGCGAACCGGTCGAGGAGATGGTGCGCACCGTCGACAGGTCATGGCTGTCGATGGGCCTGAGACCCGCCTTGCGCACCGAATCGATGAACTTCGCCGAAGTGCCGAAATAGGTCATCTTCTCGGCATCGGCGAAATCGAACAGCACATTGCCGTCGGGGTAGAAGGGCGAACCATCGTAAAGCAGCAGCGTGGCGCCGGAAGCGAGGCCGGACACCAGCCAGTTCCACATCATCCAGCCGCAGGTGGTGAAGTAGAAGAAGCGGTCGCCCTCCTCCAGTCCGGCATGCAACCGCTGCTCCTTCACGTGCTGGATAAGCGTGCCGCCGGCCGAATGGACGATGCATTTGGGGATGCCGGTGGTGCCGGAGGAAAACAGGATATAGAGCGGATGCGCGAACGGCAGCCGTTCGAACGTAAGTTTCGTCGGCTCGAAGGGCGCGATGGCATCGTCCAGGGCCGCTCCATTGGCGACGCCCGCCACCACCGCTCGCGCGCTGCCAAGATAGTCCACCACCAGCACCTTGCGCACTGTCGGCAGCTTCTGCGCGACGGCGGCGATCTTGCTGGCCACGTCGATTTCCTTGCCATTGTAGAAGTAGCCGTCGGGCGCGATGAAGACGACCGGCTCGATCTGTCCGAAACGGTCGAGCACGCCCTGTTCGCCGAAATCGGGCGAGCAGGACGACCACACCGCGCCAATCGAGCTTGCCGCCAGCATGGCCGCCACCGCCTCGGGCATATTGGGCATCATCGCGGCGATGCGGTCGCCCTGACGAACGCCGAGCGAGCGGAAAAGCTGCTGCAGGCGCGACACCAAGGCACGCAGTTCATCCCAGGACAGCCGGCGCTCCACCTTGTCCTCGCCCCGGAAGACGATGGCGTCGGCCGCGCCTGTTGTCTTCAGCAGGTTTTCCGCGAAATTCAAGCGGGCATCGGGGAAGAACCGGGCGCCCGGCATGCGCTCGCCGTCGGCAAGCACGCGTTCGCCCTTGTCGCCAACGACGCCACAGAAGTCCCAGACCAGGTTCCAGAAGGCTTCGCGCTCCGTCACCGACCAGGTATGCAGCTCGGCATAGCCGGACAACTGACGCCCCGCCCTCGCCGATGCTTCAGCCATGAATGCAGTGATCGGCGCGGCCGCAATCCGCTCAGCAGATGGAGTCCAAAGCGGTGCGGTGTTCGTCATTTCATGCTCCTCCACGACCCCGAATTTCAGGCAAAGCCCTTATGCATTTTGCGCTGCAACAGGGCAAGATACTGTCTGCGCAACGGCATGGATGTACGCAAATGTCATTACAGACTGTGGGCAAATGTCATCGGCAGGCCACAAAGGCTTGAAATGCCATGCATGTCGGCTACACCGATGTGCGGCGTAACCGGCTGAGCGCAGGCGGTCGACAGTTTCGATCAGCATGAATGAGGCACAATGCCGTCACCTTTGGTCAGGCGCAGCATATGGATAGTAGGCATCGCCGCGCTGGTGGTGGCGCTGATCATCGCGATTGTGCCGTTCCTGGCATCCACGCGCATCGTGCGCGACCGCATTGCCTACGAACTAAGTTCGTGGAGCGGATACCGCGTCACAATCGGTGCCGCCCCTGAAATCGAAGTCTGGCCGACCTTCAAGGCAATCGTCACCAATGTGTCGATGACCCCTTGGAATTCGCTCGATCATCCGCCGATCATCGAAGCTGACCGTATCGAGATCAAGCTGTCGGCTCTCGCAGCCCTACAAGGCGATGTGGTTTTTGCGGGCGCAGAACTGGTGCGCCCGACGCTGCGGCTGGAGCGCAATGCGAATGGCGACTTTCAGCCTCTGCTGGCCGAAGGCGGGCGCATCGCCACCGCCATACGCGACACCCATGAGATGGTCGTTGCCAATATCGGCAGCGAAGAGATCGAGCGCAGCCTTTCCACACGCCAACTCGGCAGCATCAGCGCGCGCGACGGCCGTGTGACCGTTTTTTCCGATGGCGAAGATATCGAGATGGTGAGCGGCCTGACGGGCCGGCTGGAATGGCCCGCGCTGAACAAGGCCGCAAGCCTCAAGCTTACCGCCAACTGGCGCGGAGAAACGGCCGCCCTTGAAGCCTCTTCGCCCAAGCCGCTCATCCTGCTGGCTGGCGGTGAAGCGGGGCTGACGGCGTCCGTGAATTCCGCGCCGACGAATCTCTCCTTCGACGGCAAGGTTAAGGCCACCCGGAATGCCTTCATCGACGGAAAGGCCAAGCTTGCCACACCTTCGCTGAAGCGGATGACGGAGTGGTGGGGAGCGGACATGTCCGCAACCGCCGCCAATGTCGGATCGGTATCGATGTCAGGCCGCCTGATGGGCGACGCCCAGCGCCTGAGGCTCGAAAGCGCGGAGGTGTCGCTCGACAAAAACCCCGGTTCAGGCGCGCTGGAACTGAGCATGGGAGACGTCGTTCCCATCGTTTCAGGCACGCTGGCATTCGACAAGCTCGATCTGCGGCCCGTTTTAGCGGCCTTCACACCGGCCACATCCGAGACTGTGGCTGCCGAGATCGACCCCGCTTTCTCCAGCAGGCTCGGCATCGACCTACGCCTATCGGCCGGGCAGGCCCAGGTGGGACCGATAGCGCTGGCCAATGTCGCCGCGACGGCGCAAATCAAGAACGGGCTTGTCGCCTTCGACATCTCCGACGCATCCGCTTTCGGCGGCAACCTTCAGGCCAGCGTGCGCTTCGACCGCAAACCCGAGGGAACGCAGGCGGAAATGCGCCTGCTGGCCTCCGACATCGAAGGCGGCGCATTCGGCGCGGCCGCCGGCATGACCCGACTGGTACCAATCGGGCGCGGCAATATATCGGTGATCCTCAAGGGACCGGGCCGCGTGTGGGAAACCATTCTCGGCAATGGCGAAGGCTCCGTTTCGGCCGGCTTCGGCCCCGGTGCGCTGTCGGAATTCGATCTGCCAAGCTTCATCAAGCGGCTCGCAGAAGGCGGCTTCTTCTCGCTGGATGAGGTCGCCAAGGGCACCTTCCCGACCGACGGGGCAGAGCTCAAGGGCACGATTTCGCGCGGTGTGCTGCGCATCGAAAAGGCCGAGGCGCGCTCGCCCAAGGGCACATTGTGGCTGACCGGCATCCTGCCCCTGACCAGCCGTGGACTGGCGCTTTCAGGCGGCATCGTGCCGCCCGAGGCGGCGGCCGACCAGGAAGCTTCTCCACCTCACGCGGCCTTCTTCGTCGGCGGCACGTGGAATGCACCTTTCATCTCGCCGATAAAACCGGCGACCGGCGACTGATCGCCGGCAACGATCCAGTCGCTCAGTTGCGCAGTGCGGCCTGCTCGTCGCGCAGGCGCTGGACCTCGCGGCGCTTGTTGACCACCGAAGCGGCGATGACCCCAACCGCCACAATCCCGATCAGGATCGTACAGGCGGCGTTGATCTCGGGCGTCACGCCCAACCGAACCTGACTGTAAATCTTCATCGGCAGCGTGGTGGCGCCCGGACCGGAGGTGAAGGACGCAATCACCAGATCGTCCAGCGAAAGCGTAAACGCCAGCATCCAGCCGGAGATAATCGCCGGCAAGATCACCGGCAGCGTGATCTGGAAGAAGGTCTTTACCGGCGGCGCGCCGAGATCCATAGCCGCTTCTTCCAGCGAGCGGTCGAAGGTCAGCAGGCGCGACTGCACCACCACCGCCACAAAGCACATGGAAAAGGTGATGTGGGCAAGCGTGACCGTGACGAAGCCGCGGTCAAGCCCGACCGCGACGAAAAGCAGAAGCAGGGACAGCCCGGTGATGACTTCGGGCATGACCAGCGGCGCAAACACCATGCCTGAGAACAGCACCCGTCCGCGAAAACGCGTGTAGCGCGTCAGCGTCAGGGCCGCGAAGGTGCCGAGCACGGTGGCGACCGTCGCGGAGATCAGACCGACGCGGATAGTCACCCACGCGGCATCGATGAGCCCGCGATTGGAAAACAGCGACACGTACCACTTGGTCGAAAAGCCTGCCCAGACGGTGACGAGCTTGGATTCGTTGAAGGAAAAGATCACCAGAAGCACGATGGGCAGATAAAGGAAGGCAAAGCCCAGCACGATCGAGGTGATGTTGAAGCGGCTCCAGGTCGAGTTCATTTCACTGCCCTCACCTGTCCTGTTCCTGCGCCCGCGCTTGGGTGTGCTGGAAGATCATGATCGGCACCACGAGAAGAAGAAGCAGGATGATGGCGACGGCCGACGCCACCGGCCAATCGCGGTTGTTGAAAAATTCGTTCCAGAGCGTGCGGCCGATCATCAGCGTTTGCGAACCGCCGAGCAGGTCAGGGATGACGAACTCGCCCACTGCGGGAATGAACACCAGCAGGCAGCCGGCAATGACACCCGGTATCGAGAGCGGGAAGGTCACCTTCCAGAAGGCGCTGAGCGGCGTGCATCCGAGATCCTGCGCGGCCTCGATCAGCGAATAGTCCATCTTCTCCAGAGCCGAGTACAGCGGCAGGATCATGAACGGCAGATAGGAATAGACGATGCCGATATAGATGGCCGTGTTGGTGTTCATGATGATGAGCGGCTCGTTGATGAGCCCGATGCCCTGCAGGAACTGGTTGAGCAGCCCTTCCGGCTTCAGGATGCCGATCCAGGCATAGACGCGGATCAGGAACGACGTCCAGAACGGCAGGATGACCAGCATCAACAGGGTCGGGCGCAACGTCGCGGGCGCCCGCGCCATGCCATATGCAATCGGATAGCCGACAAGCAGCGTCAGCACGGTCGAGACACCGGCGATGGTGAGGCTGGACACATAGGCGTTGAAGTAGAGCGCGTCCTGCGTCAGCCAGAGATAGCTATCGAAGCTCAGTTGGCTGAGTTGCTGGAGGATACCCGACAACCCACCGCTGAAATCCAGAGCCGGCGTGTAGGGCGGCATGGAAATCGCGGACTGCGACAGCGAAATCTTGAAGACGATGACGAAAGGAATGAGGAAGAAGACCAGCAGCCACAGATAGGGAACGATGATCACGATCCGGCTCTTGACGGCATTAAGCGCGCGCGCCGATGGCGAAGCGTTCCCGTTACCTGTCTGCGAGGCAGCTATCGCGGTATCGGACATGACCGCCTCCTATCGGGTGAGCACCACGCCCGCATCGGGGCTGAAGGAAATCCAGGCGCGATCGTTCCAGCTCAGCGGATCTTCGGTGACGCGTGAGGCGTTGAGCGAGCTGGCCTTCACCACCTGCCCGTCGGCAAGCTTGACGTGATAGACGGTCATGTCCCCGAGATAGGCGATGTCGTAGATTTCGCCCTCGGCGACGTTGATGTCCGAAGCCGCCGGCTTGCGCGATGAAACCTTGATCTTCTCGGGACGTATCGCGAAGGCAACCGGGTTGCCCGCGCTTGCCGCGCCCGCGTTGTGCGCCATGATGTCGAGACCGGCAGCGCTGCGGATACTGGCCGCGCCGCCGCTAAGATCGGTGACGGTGCCCTCGAACATGTTGACGTTGCCGACGAAGCCGGCAACGAAGCGCGATGACGGCGCTTCATAAACCTCGGCCGGGGTGGCCACCTGCATCACCTCGCCCTTGTCGAGAATGGCGATACGATCGGCCATCGTCATCGCCTCCTCTTGATCGTGCGTGACGACGATGAAGGTGAGGCCGAGATTCTGCTGAAGGTCCATCAGTTCGAACTGGGTTTCCTCGCGCAGCTTCTTGTCCAGCGCGCCCAGCGGTTCGTCCAGCAGCAGCACTTTCGGCCGCTTGGCAACCGACCGGGCCAGCGCGACGCGCTGGCGCTGGCCACCCGAAAGCTGGTGCGGCTTGCGCTTGGCAAATTGTTCCAGCTTCACAAGCCGCAGCATCTCCGCCACGCGTGTGGCGATCTCGCCCTTGGGCATGCCTTCCTGCTTGAGGCCGAAGGCGATATTGGCCTCGACCGTCATATGCGGAAACAGTGCATAGGACTGGAACATCATGTTGACCGGGCGGCGATAGGGAGGAATGCCGCGCAGATCCTGACCGTCGAGCAGGATGCGGCCGGCTGTCGGGTCATCAAAGCCCGCGAGCATGCGAAGCAGGGTGGACTTGCCGCAACCCGAAGCGCCGAGCAACGCGAAGAATTCGCGCTCATAGACCGTCAGAGAGAGATTGTTGACGGCGGTGAAATCACCGAAGCGCTTGGTGACGTTCTCGAAGGAGATGTAGGGTTTCGCCGCCGGGTCGCTCCACGGCGCAAAGCTTCTGCGAATGCTTCCAAGCGATTTCATGCTGTTCTCCGCCTCATTCGGTTCCCATGCGGCGCGACCCGGTTTCAAAGCCCGATGCCTCGCCATCGAGAGCGGACGGGCCTTCGGGTGTCTCCCCGATTGCGACGCCGCCGCTCTCCTGCGGAAACCTTTCTGTGAACTCGCGGATCGTCGCCGCAGTTCACAGAAAGACTTCCGAAGAAGGGCCCGCGAATTTCTCGCAGGCCCTTTCGGTTGTTCTTACTGGCCGGTCACGATCTTGGTCCAGGTCCGGGTGAACACCCGCTGCGTCTTGGGATCGAGCGTCGTGTTCACGAACAACTTGCCCAGGGTCTCGTCGTCCGGATAGACGGCCGGATCGTTCAGCAGGTCCTTGTCGAGGAACTCCTGCGAGGCCTTGTTGCCATTGGCGTAGTGGACGTAGTTGGAGGACTTGGCGATCACCTCCGGCTTCATGATGTAGTTCAGGAACTCATGCGCTTCCTCGACATGCGGCGCATCGGCGGGGATCGCCATCTGGTCGAACCACATCTGCGTGCCTTCCTTCGGGATCGTATAGGCAAGCTCGACGCCGTTGTTGGCCTCGTCGGCACGATCACGCGCCTGGAACACGTCGCCCGACCAGCCTACCGCTGCGCAGATGTCGCCATTGGCAAGGCCGTTGATGAATTCGGACGAGTGGAACTTGCGTACGAAAGGCCGCACTTTCAGCAGCGTCTCCTCGGCCTTCGCGATGTCGGCCGGGTCGTGGCTGTCGGGGTTCAGCCCGAGATAGGCCAGCGTCACCGGGATCATATCGGTGGGCGAATCGAGGAAGTTGATGCCGCAATCCTTCAGCTTGGCCGCATATTCGGGATCGAACACGAATTTCCAGCTATCGAGCTTGTCCGTACCAAGGACCTCCTTGACCTTGTTGACGTTGTAGCCGATGCCGATGGTGCCCCACATATAGTTGATGGAATATTCGTTGTCGGGATCGAACACCTTCGTGCGCTCGCTCACCAGATCCCACATGTTCTTCAGGTTGGGGAGCTTCGACTTGTCGAGCTTCTGGTAGACGCCAGCCGCGATCTGGCGCTGGAGGAAGCTTCCAGTGGGCACCACCACGTCATAGCCCGTGCCGCCGGCGAGCAGCTTGGTTTCCAGGATTTCGTTGGAATCGTAAACGTCGTAAACGACCTTGATGCCGGTTTCCTTGGTGAAATCGGCCAAGATCGAATCGTCGATATAATCGGACCAGTTGTACACATTGACGACGCGCTCTTGCGCGAAGGCGCTCACGCTCATCAATGTTGCCAAAGCCGAGGTGGCGGTCAGCCAAAGCGCTTTGCGGATCATTCTAATCTCCCTTCAGTGTTCCGGATCCCGGCTCGCAACAAGCCCTTCGCGACCGGGTTTGAGGTTCAGCCTATTGGCCTTCTAAGAGGGCGACAAGCCGAAAATCGCGCCTTGCCGCCCCGGAGCAGGAACTGCCACAACTCCCTTGCGGCAGCTCCAAACCTGTTGCTGAATTTTACTCTTTCGGCGGACCGGACGGGGCCCGAATCAGAGGTAGGTGGTGCGCTCGAGCTGCGTAATCTCCGCCCAGAAGGCAAGGATTTCCGCCCGCTTGAGGTCCTGGTAGACCTTGGCCATCAGCGGCCCCAGCGCCCGTTCGACGAAGCTGCTGCGAGCCATGAGCTGCAGGGCCTCGTCCATGTCGTCGGGCAGGAAGAGCCCGTTGTCGTCATAGGCGTTGCCGATGATCGGGGGCGGCGGAACCTCCTCGTTCTCGATGCCCTCGACCATGCCCTGGATCAGAGCCGACATGACCAGATACGGATTGGCGTCGGCGCCCGCGATGCGATGCTCCAGACGCTTGTTCTCGTCCGAGGCGACCGGAATGCGCAGCGCCACAGAGCGGTTGTTCTCGCCCCACACGGCACGCGTCGGCGCATAGGAGCCGGGTGTGATGCGGCGGAAGCCGTTCCAGGTGTTGATGAACAGCAGCAGCGATTCCGGCATGGTCCGAAGCAGGCCGGCAACGGCTGCTTCCAGCTTCTTGCGGCCAGCCTCGCCGCCGAAGATGTTGCGGCCCTCACGATCCAGCATGGAGGCATGCACATGCATGCCGTTGCCCGCATATTCGAGGAAGGGCTTGGCCATGAAGGTCGCCGTCAGGCCATGTGCGCGGGCGCAGCCGATGACGAGTCGCTGCAGCATGATGACGTCGTCAGCGGCCCGCAACGGATCGGCACGATGCTTGAGGTTGACCTCGAATTGACCGGGCGCCGCCTCCTTGATGATCGTGTCGATCGGCAGTTCCTGTTCTTGCGCGGCGTCGCGGATCATATCGAACAGCGCGGCATGTTCGGCGAGATCGTCGAGGCCGTACATGCGCAGGCGATCTGGGCCGGCTGTAGCGCCGACCGGGGCTGGCATGCCGTCATCCCACTCCACCTCCGGATCGAGCAGATAAAACTCCAACTCGAAGGCGACGACCGGGAAATAGCCCTTCTCGTTGACCTCCGCCACCTTGCGCTTCAGCACCTGGCGTGAGTCCGCCATGAAGGGCTCGCCCTCGGGCGAGAAGGTTTGCAGCATCACCTGCGCGGTCTTGCGCTTGGCCCAGGGCACGATGGACAGCGAGCCGCGCGTGGCGCGGCAATAGCCGTCCTGGTCGCCGGTCTCGATGTGCAGGCCCGTCTCGCTGACCTCGCGGCCCCAGACGTCGAGGCCATGCAGCGACATGGGGAAATTCACGCCTTCCTGGAAAGCTTTCTTCAACGCATCGCCTGGAGCCCATTTGCCGCGCATGACCCCGTTGGGGTCGACCAGCAGAAACTCCACCGCTTCGAGATCGGGGTGTTTTTCGACGAAGGCACGATATTCCGCCTCGTGCTCAGGGGACATAAACTTGGATTTCTTGTCGCCGACAGCGGCCGGAGGGATCTTCGGGGGACGATTTTTTTCGGCGGCGAGGCGCGAAGGAGAATGTGTGTCGCCGAGGGAAGAAGTTTTGGCTCCGGTGTGTGTGTTGCCGGTTATTTCACGCAAGATATACCTGTTTAATTGTTGCAGACTACATAATCTGCCTCTGCCCTCGCAGTCCTGTCAATGGGGAGACGGAACACCGGTCACACCCGGCCGGGCCGGTCGCGCGTGCCTGCGGAATTCCAGCGCGATGTGGACGAGAAGGGCCGTGAACACCACCGCACCGCCCACAATGGTCCGCAGCGAGGGAATCTCTCCGTGAATGAGCCAGACCCAGACCGGCCCGAGAATAGGTTCGAACGTGCCCAGCAATGCTGCCATCGCAGCCGGAACAAGGCGCGCGCCGGTGGCGAAGAAGGCAAGCCCCAGCCCGAGATTGACGACGCCGAAGGCGAACAGAAACCCCATGTCGCGCGCCGACACGTCTAAGCTTGCGGCCTGTGTCGCGGCGAATATGGCGGCAAGCATCGCACCGAGGCATGTCGCCGGGGTCATGCGCACATGCGCGAAGCGGCGGGTGATGACCGTCGCGATCGAGAACATCACCGCGATCAGCAGCGCCAGCCCGTCGCCGATGGGCGAGACATGGCCGTCGAAGGATTCCGACACCATGATCGCCACGCCGCAGATCACGGCGGCGATTGCGGCCCATGTCGCCCCGGACACGCGCTCGCGAAACAGCACCCACGCGATCAGCGCCGCAAGCAGCGGCACGCCGGCCTGCATGAGAAGAATATTCGCCACGGTGGTGTAGGCCAGCGCCACGACGAAGGAACTCGACGCGGTGGCAAAGCACACGCCCACTGCGAGCCCCGGCAAACCCATGTCACGAAACAGTTTCAGCGTCGCGCGCCGGCCGTCGCGCCACACCATGAATCCGATGAGAAACGTCGCCGCCCATACCGAACGCCAGAACACCACCGTCCAGCTATCGGAATTGTCGATGAAGCGGGCGATAGCTCCACCGAAGCTCCACATCAATGCCGAGAGGAACACCAGAAGCATGCCCACGCGCTCGTCGCGCCCGGAGGCCTGATTGGCGGCAGGAGAGACGGCAGCTTCTGTCATGGCTCTACCATCGTCGCTTGGCGGTGGCTGCACATGCCGCAACACGACAGGCGCAGTCTAAATTGCGTAGCCGAAAGCCCGCAATTACGCCTGATCCAGCGATGTCCAGCGGTTGTGGCACCTGCGCGCCGGCCGGAAGACGAAGGCCCCCCGAAATCTACTGAAAATCAAACGCGCTCAACCCAGTGACCATCTCGTCCAATCCCAGCGGCCTCGTCACCGGAGGCTCGGCGCGCGACAGGCAGCCGGTGCGCTCGCACAGGCGGCAGGCCGGACCAACGGGCGTGGCGACGCCCTGCCCCGGCTTCCCCTGCGCGCCTGCCGGCAATGCCGCGCCGTACACGATCTCGTCCTTGAAGCCGATGTCGCATCCCAACAGCAGCGCGGTGCGCCGTGGTCGCTCGGTGAAGGCGCCCTGCGGGCCTTCCAGCGTGCGGGCGATGCACAGAAACTCGGCGCCATCCGGCATTTCCACCGCCTCGACCAGAATCTGGCCGGGCTGCGCGAAAGCGGCATGCACCGGCAGCTTGGGGCAGCCGCCCCCGAAGCGGCTTTGCGGAAACCCTTGCGCACCCGCCTTGCGGAAACGGTTCCCGGCATTGTCCACTTCCAGCATGAAGAAGGGCACCCCTGCCGCGCCGGGCCGCTGCAACATGGTCAGCCGATTGGCCGCCTGTTCGAAAGAAACGCCGAAACGCGATTTCAGCACATCGACATCGTAACGCCCGCGCAGCGCTGCTGCCTGGAAGGCCTGATAAGGCATCATCAGCGCATGCGCCGCATAACGGCCAAGCTCGAAGCGCGCCAGCCGGCGAGCTTCATCCGAAGACAGTTTCAGCGACTGGATTTCGGCGGCCACCGCCACCGACATGCGAATAAGACAGGCCTCCATCGCCACTTCACGAAGCTGGTCGAAGGGAGAAAGCCGTTCGGATATGAACAGGCGCTGCGAATGCCGGTCATAACGGCGGCGCCAGTTGGGCATGGTGGCCACCGGCAACACCTTCACCACGATGCCGAACTCCCGCTTCAGCCAAGCCTTCAGCGCGCCATAAAGATCGTCGCCCGGATCGAGCACGGCAGTGAAGGCTTCCGCCTCCTCCTCCAACGCCGCAAAATGGTTCGGACGGCGCTCGAATACCTCGCGCACTTCATCGATGGGCAGGCGCGCGCCGGAGAGAGCCGTCGCCCGCCCCTCATGGGCAAGCAGTTCCGACAGGTCGGAGAGGCGCTCGGCCTGCTCGCGATAGGCGCGAAAGAGCTTGATTACCGCCGCCGTGGCGTTCGGCGCTCCCTCCGCCAGCTCCACCAGTTCCTGATCGCCCGGCAGTTCACCGGCCAGCAGCGGATCGGAAAACACCTCGCGCAAGGCGGCAATCGAGCCGCGTGCCTCGCCATGCAGTTCTTCCGGCTCCACCTTGTAGACAGAGGCGAGCTTGAGGATGAGTTGAACCGTCAGCGGCCGTTGATTGCGTTCGATGAGATTGAGATAGGACGGCGATATGCCCAACCCCTCGGCCATCGCCGTCTGGGTGAGGCCCTTGCCGTTGCGGATGCGCCGGATGCGCGGGCCCGCGAAGATCTTCTGCTCAGCCATTCACGTCACCCACTATCCATCCTGATCGTCCACGCTGCCGATTGATCAGTTGTTACACGATTTACAAATCCCCGCTGCACGGGTGGCGCAAACCTCACTTTACATCTTTTACAATTTTACATCCGCCCTTAGTCAAACTCAACACAGATTTTCCCTTATTAATTGGGGTGTATGGCGATTTTTCTGGTCGTTTTCGCACTGCAATGTAAATCAAGTCACATGAAATCCACCTCGCAGCATAGTGGTTTCAGTGAAAGTGGTTCAAATCAGCGGAGCAAACCATGACCGATTTTTACAACCTCGTCCCGTCTGCCCCCGAAGGTCGTTTCGACGGCATCGAGCGCCCCTATGACGCCGAGACGGTAAAGCGGCTGCGCGGCTCCGCGCAGATCAAATACAGCCTCGCCGAAATGGGCGCGAACCGCCTGTGGAAGCTCATCCACGAGGAAGATTTCGTCAACGCCCTCGGCGCGATGACCGGCAACCAGGCCATGCAGATGGTTCGCGCCGGTCTCCAGGCGATCTATCTGTCCGGGTGGCAGGTGGCGGCCGACGCCAACACCGCCTCGGCCATGTATCCGGACCAGTCGCTCTATCCGGCCAATGCCGCGCCCGAGCTTGCGCGTCGCATCAATCGCACGCTGCAGCGCGCCGATCAGATCGAGGTTTCGGAAGGCAAAGGCCTCTCGGTCGATACGTGGTTCGCACCCATCGTGGCCGATGCCGAAGCCGGCTTCGGCGGCCCGCTCAACGCCTTCGAGATCATGAAGGCCTTCATCGAAGCGGGTGCGGCGGGCGTTCACTATGAGGACCAGCTCGCTTCGGAAAAGAAGTGCGGCCATCTCGGCGGCAAGGTGCTGATCCCGACCGCGGCGCATATCCGCAACCTGACGGCAGCGCGTCTCGCGGCCGACGTGATGGGCGTGCCGGCGCTGGTGATCGCCCGCACCGATGCGGAAGCGGCCAAGCTGCTCACCTCCGACATCGACGAGCGCGATCGCCCCTTCGTCGACTACGAGGCCGGCCGCACAGTCGAGGGCTTCTATCAGGTGAAGAACGGGCTGGAATCCTGCATCGCCCGCGCCGTCGCCTATGCGCCCTATTCCGACCTGATCTGGTGCGAAACCTCCAAGCCCGACCTGGAGCAGGCCCGCAAATTCGCGGAAGGCGTGCACAAGGCGCATCCGGGCAAGCTGCTGGCATACAACTGCTCGCCGTCGTTCAACTGGAAGAAGAACCTGGACGACGCGACGATTGCCAAGTTCCAGCGTGAGCTGGGCGCGATGGGCTACAAGTTCCAGTTCATCACGCTGGCCGGTTTCCACCAGCTCAACTACGGCATGTTCGAGCTGGCACGCGGCTACAAGGCGCGCCAGATGGCGGCCTATTCCGAACTTCAGGAAGCCGAATTCGCTTCCGAGGTGAATGGCTACACCGCCACCAAGCACCAGCGCGAGGTCGGCACCGGCTATTTCGATGCCGTCTCCATGGCGATCACCGGCGGCCAGTCCTCGACCACGGCGATGAAGGAATCCACCGAACACGATCAATTCCGCCCGGCGGCGGAATAACTGAAACCGCATCGCGACCTGCGCCACCACCGAACCGGCGCAGGCGCGGCCCAGGAGGAAGAAGCAATGACACCCAGGACACGTGTCAAGGAACGCGCCGAGGAACAGTCCTCAAGCATGAATGCCGACCAGCAAGCCGCCATCCGCATCGTGGCCAACGACCTGCACCGGCTCAACCAGTCGGTCATGAAGGCGGTGGAAGCCGGCGTCTCGGTGGAACTCGTGCGTTCGGCCCGCCACCACGATGCCAACGGCAACTGGGGCGACCTGCTGATACCGGTGATCGTGACGGCGCAGAATTAGGGGATCAGCCGGCCCAGTAGAGTCTGATGACGTTATCTCTCGTCCTCAGACTCTATCTATTTGTTTGAGCATCGTCTTTTCCCGAAACCGGTTCCCACCTTTCGGGATCACGCTCCAAACGTGCGGCAAGCCTCAAAAACAAAACCCCGGCAGCGATGCCGGGGTTTTGTCTAGCCATGAGACGGTTCGATCAGAACTTGTAGTTCAGGCCGACGCGGACACCATCCGAGCGCCACTTGCCGCGCACCGTGTCGCCACCGATGTTGTAATCGTCCTTGCCGAGATCGATATGCAGATACTCGACCTTAGCCGTGAGATTGTCGGTGAAGGCGTATTCGACACCGGCACCCGCCGTCCAGCCGAAGCGCGTATTGCTGTCGCTGAAGCTTTCTCCCGTCGTCGGATTGTCTGCCGAAAGGCGAACATTGCCATAGGCCGCGCCGCCGGTGATGTAAGGCAGGAAGCGGTCGAAGGCATAACCCACACGCGGCCGCAACGTGCCGATCCAGCGGTTCTTGGTTTCGCAGGTGAAGTCAGGATTCGGGCAGGGAATGTCGCCCTTGGCGCCGGACCAGGAAAGATCGGTCTCGAGGCCGAGCACAACATTGTTGTAGAACTGATAGTTGTAGCCGAGCGTGCCGCCGATGAACCCGCCCTTGGCATCGAACCGTGCGAAATCGCCGGTATCTTCGATCGTCCAGTCAGCCTTGCCCCAGTTATATCCACCCACGATACCGACATAGAAACCGGTCCAGGTGAAGATGGGCGTCACCACGGGTGCCGGTTCTTCTGGAATGACAACATCGGCGGCAGAGGCAACCGACGCGGTGGAGAGGAGTGCGGTAATGAGTACAGCGCGTGCAATGCCTTGTTTCAAGGTTGCCTCCATTCGCAAAATACGCCCAGCCCGCCCGAACGCATCGACTGCAATGTAGCGCAGACCGCTTCAAAAGGCTGTCACACAGCTGCAACAGTGACCAAAGACTTTGATAATGGTTGAGAAAACCCAACTTGGCCCGGCAAAGATGCGCAAAGCAACCTGAAGATGTGCCCAAGATGCGGAAGCGACGCTTTCACCCCGCCTTGCCCGCCAACCGCAGGAGCTCGGCTTAGATGCGGTCGCGCAAGGCGTACCAGTGCAGCGCCAGGAACAGCAGTGGCGCGCGCAGGCGAGCGCCACCGGGAAAAGCCGGAACCTTCAGTTCCTCGAACAACTTCAGGCGGTCGCGATTGCCGGCAACCGTTTCGGCATAAAGCCTGCCGACGAAATTCGAGAGCATCACCCCATGCCCCGAATAGCCGCCGGCAAAGATGACATTGGGCATCACCTCCCGCACGAAGGGCTTGCGCGGCATGGTGATGCCGACATAACCACCCCAGCTATGCGTGATCTCCACGTCCTTCAACGCCGGATAAAGCTCGACGATCTGCTTGCGGATCGCAGCCTGCATGTCGCGCGGGTCGCTGACCGTGTAGGTTTCGCTTCCGCCGAACAACAGCCGCCCTTCCTTCGACTTGCGGAAATATCGCACGACGAAGCGTGAATCGTCGACGGATTCTCCACCTGGGATTACCGGGCTGTCGGCGCCGAGCGGCGCTGTAGCTCCAATGAAGGAGCCGATCGGCATGACATGCGCCGCGCTTACCGGCTCCAGCCTGCCGCCATAAGCATTGACGGCGATCAGTGCCTTGTCGGCGGTGATGGTGCCTGTCGGCGTCGTCACCTGCACCTTGCCACCGTTCGAGACGACGCTGGTGGCAGGGGTTTTCTCGAAAAGCTGAACCCCGGCCGCAGCCGCCACCCGCGCCGTGCCCAGCGCGAGCTTCAACGGGTGGATGTGACCTGTGCCGGTGTCGCGGGTGCCGCCGAAATAAACGGCTGTACCGAGCCGCTCGGCCGTTTCCTTCGCGTCCATGAAGGAGATGCGCTCGTAGCCGAAGCGTGTCGCCATGATTTCGGCATGCGCCTTATAGGCGTCGACATAGCGCTTCTTGTGCACGACCGAAAGCTGGCCCGGCATGAAGTCGATCTCGATGTCGTTGCTGACGGCGAAGTCGAGCAGATGCGCCTTGGCCTCCTCGGCAAGATCGAAGAGGAGCTTGGCTCGGGTGAAGCCGAGCTCTGCTTCCAGTTCCTCGGCCCATGCACGTTGGCCCGTGCCAAGCTGGCCGCCGTTACGGCCCGACGCGCCATCGCCGAAACGCTGCGCCTCGATCAGCACGACATTGACGCCCGCCTTAGCCAGATGTGCGGCCGCCGACAGGCCGGTAAACCCTCCGCCGACAATGACGACATCGGCGCTGCGATCTCCGTCGAGAACCGGAAAGGCGGCTCGCGCTCCAGCCGTGTCCTCGTACCAGGAATGGCCGGGCGAGATCAGGGGCTGGTAGGTCATGCAGCACTCGGGTTCACAGGTTGGGAAGAAAGCAGGGAACAGGGCGGCAGGCTTGAAAGACATGGAGCGTAAGCCCCCTACCGCCCTTGTCTCCACGACATCACACGTTCAGAAGCAGATATTCCCGCTCCCACGGGCTGATAACCTCCATGAAGGTCTCGAACTCTGCCCGCTTGATGGCTGCATAGGTGGTGACGAAAGGCTCTCCGAGCAGCGCCCGCAAATCTTCATCGGCTTCAAAGAGCGTGACCGCCTCGATCAGGCCGCGCGGCAGGTCGATCTGGTCCTCATTGGCCGTGGTTCCGATCGGGTCATCAGGCTTGAGCCCGTTCTTCAGACCGATCAAACCACAGGCGAGCGAAGCGGCCAGCGCCAGATAAGGATTGGCATCCGAGGAAGGAATGCGGTTTTCCACGCGCCGCGCCGCCGGATCGGAGCGCGGTACACGGAAAGCGGTGGTGCGATTGTCATAGCCCCATTTGGTGTTGACCGGGGCGGATGCCGCCTGCGTCAGCCGGCGATAGGAATTCACGTAAGGCGCCAGCATCACCAGCGCATTGGGCACATGCTGCTGCATGCCGCCGATGAAGTTGAAGAAGGCGTCCGTCTCCTCACCGTTGGCCCCGGAAAAGATATTCTTCCCGGTCTTGCGATCAATGATCGACTGGTGAATGTGCATTGCCGAGCCGGGCTGCCCCTGGATCGGCTTGGCCATGAAGGTGGCGTAGGTGTCGTGCTTCAACGCGGCTTCCCGAATGGTGCGCTTGAACAGGAACACCTGGTCTGCAAGTTCCACGGGATCGCCATGGCGCAGGTTGATCTCGAGCTGACCAGCTCCCTCCTCATGGATCAGGGTGTCGATCTCAAGGCCCTGATTTTCGGAGAAATGGTAGATATCGTCGATGAGTTCGTCGAATTCGTTGACGCCGGCGATGGAATATCCCGCGCCACCGCCAATCGCCCGGCCGGAACGCCCGACCGGCGGGGTAAGCGGATAGTCGGGATCGGGGTTCTTGCGCACCAGATAGAACTCGATCTCCGGCGCCACGACCGGCTTGAGGCCCATCGTCTCATACGCTTTGACGACACGCCGCAGCACGTTGCGCGGCGTGAATTCCACCGAGCGCCCGTCCTGATGGACAAGATCGCAGATCACCTGGGCGGTGGGGTCCTCCTCCCACGGTACGGCGGTCAGCGTGGAAAGGTCGGGCACCAGTTTCAGGTCGCCGTCATCTTCCGGATAGGAGAAGCCGTTGCCATCCTCGGGGTAGCCCCCGGAAATGGTCATCATGAACACCGCCGAAGGCAGCGCGAGCGAGGTGTTCGATGTGAACTTGCTCGAAGGCATCATCTTGCCGCGCGCCACGCCGGCCTGATCGGGGGTGATGCATTCGATGTCTTCGATACCGCGCCATTCGAGCCAGGGGCTCACTTCCTTCCAGCTTTTCACGCCGCGCAGGTTTTTGACGAAAGCAGGCATACGGGCCCGTCCCCCACTCTTCGAGGGGCGAACTTCCTTTTTAGGGGCAGGCATCAATCACCAAGATTTGATTTCGGATTTCGGCAGTATAAGCGCGCTCCACCGCGGAAGGGAAGAGGCTTGCCAGGAACCGCGGAACGCCGGATTCCCCCGAAAAGTCGGAGGCGAGATCCTATCTGCCCAGACGCTCCAGCACCGTCTGCAGCCGTTCGGGCGTGATCGGCTTCATGACGACGGCGTCCACGGCCGGGAAGGCAGCAACATCCTCCCTCCTCAGCATCCGGGTCGAAAGCAGCAGGACACGCGGCGTCTCGGGGTCGGCCATGCGGCGCAGTTGCACCAGTGGCTCCATCAATGCATCGCAGTCGGTGTTGTCGGCACCGCCGTCGAGCACGATCGTGCCGGGAAGCTGTGTCTCCAGAGCCTTCAATGCCGCCTCCAGGTCCATCGAAACCGGTCGCAACCCGGCGTTTTCGAGGATTTTCGACACCACTACCCGATTGATCTGCGATCGGCCGACGACAAGCGCGCGAGAAAAATCGATTACCGGCTTGTCTGAAACTTCAGCATCCAGCTCGACACCCCCGCCGTGTTTCGGGTCGAGACTTGACTGGGTCATCTAAAGTGAACTTGCCCCCTTTGTTCGTTCAATCTTTAGTTGAATTGGGCCGCAAGTAATTCTCAGCCAGAATGAACATGTCAAGTGCAAATGTCTTTCGCACCCTACATGGGCTGAAAAGCCGAAACACTTTAGGCGAGATAACGTTAGTGGGGGCATGCTACTAAAGTTGCATGCATCGCGTCGGGGAGATGACAAGAGAAAACGCCTGAAAGGCGCCACGCCGTTGGCGCGAGCCCGCCTCTGCATGGCACGCAGCACACGCAGAAGCTCCAGGTCAACCGCCTTCGGAAGCGGTCATCCACCACGCATCTTGCCGTCGCGGGGCTTGCCCGCGCTACTGCCGCATCGGGCGCGCCTGCGCGGCTATCAGAGCGCCGATCGCATCAGCCGCCTTCGGGTCTGCTTCATAGGAGAGCGTGGATTGACCGACCAGATCGGCGGTCGTGGCCGATGCCTGCTGAACAAGCCCGGCCCCTGCACTCGGGATTGAAGCGCGCTTCTGCGGCAGGGGAATGCCGTTTTCCGGCAAGGTGACGGTCATCTCTTCGGCTGCTGCAACGGTGGCGGGCTCCTCCACCGCCACCGTTCCAGCGCTACGACCAGTCGCAGCCGAACGGATTTGCGTTGCGAAAGCCATGTCACGGCTCGACACGGAACGCTGGCGCGGCCGCTCGGCTGCCACGGCCTTTTGGGGTATTTCGGCGGTCTTTTCCTGCGAAGCGGCTGCCTCGGCGACCTGCATGTCCTGATTGCTCCGTTGCAGGCGATGGCGGCGGCTGCGCTTTTCATAGAAGGCATTGCCGCCTGCCTGCAGCACGTAGTGCATATTCTTGTATGGAAAGCGCAAACCAGCGGTGTGGAAGAACATGGCGTTCTTGACCGCAGGGTGGCGCTCGCCCTTCAGCACCGCATCGGCAGCGGCTGTCACATCGGGAAGCGCGGCCGAATTCATCTTGCGAGACAGCACTCCGGGCGCGAACTGGCCCTTCTGCCCGACGACCGCGCACACGGTGTTTCCATATTCGCCCGAACGCAGGCGGTTCATCACCACCGTGCCCACGGCCACGAGGCCGTCACGGCTCGAGCGATTGGATTCGAAGAACATTGCCCGTGCAAGACATTCCTTGTCTTTTGCCGAATAGGCATAAGACGTCCTTGTGGAAGATATCTTGCCGATGGACGAAGTCTTGACGCCGTCCGTCAAGCCGCCAGCGCCTTGCGTGGTGCAACCAGCAAGAAAACAGGCAGAAATGACGGCGCCCAGCGCCAAGCTCGTCTTCACCCTCTCCAGATGCAACAAGCCGGTCCCTTACTCATTCTTGGCCCCGTCCCGCGACCAAGAATGAGCAATTTCCGGGCGAAAAAGTGGCGGAATCCGCAACGCTTTGCGGCGCGCCGTTAACAATGTGACACAGAGCGCAAGAAAACGAGAGCGCCGCAGCCTATGGCATCGCCCCTTCCCACAAGCCCCAACAAGCTTGCGGGAAGCGAGACAACGTTTTGAAATCTGTATTGAACTTTCTTGCGAAGCACAGCGTGACTTGCACTGTTCTTTTAGATACAGCGACCGCCATCGACCTCCAGCGCCACGCCCGTAATAAAGGCAGCCTCGTCGGAAGCGAGCCACAAGGCCGCATTGGCGATGTCGAGCGGCGTGGAGAGGCGACCCAGCGGGATGGAGGCACGGAATTTGGCGCGCATTTCGGGCGTGTCCTCGCCCATGAACTGCGCCAGCATGCCGGTTTCGCCGGCGACCGGACACAGGCAATTCACGCGGATATTTTTCGGCGCAAGTTCCACCGCCATCGACTTGGTGGCGGTAATCGCCCACCCCTTGGAGGCATTGTACCAAGTCAGGCCCGGACGCGGCCGCAGGCCCGCCGTGGAGGCGGTGGTGATGATGGAGCCACCACCCTGCGCTTCCATGATCGGCACGACAGCGCGCGCCGCGTGATAGATCGCCTTCATGTTGACGGCCGTGATGAGATCGAAAACATCCTCGTCCACCGACAGCATGTCACCGTTTCGATGAGTGAAGCCGGCGTTGTTGACCATGATGTCGATGCGGCCGAACGTATTCATGGTGGCGCTCACCAGATCGTCGAATTCGCTTCGCTGGGAAACGTCCGTCTGCACGGCGAGCGCGGCCTTGCCGATCTCCTTCGCCACGCGCGCGGCACCCTTGGCGTTCAGATCGGCCACCACGACCTTTGCGCCTTCCTCCGCGAAGCGTCTGGCCATGCCTTCGCCAAAGCCGGAACCGGCTCCGGTCACGATCGCGACCTTGTTTTCCAAACGTGCCATGCTTGTTCTGCCTTCGTTTGATGCTGTTTCAACGGCTTTGGGCACTATGCCGCGAAAGACCTAACCGTGATTGAACACGATGGTCTTGGTGGCTGACATATCGTAAAGCGCCTCGAAACCCTTTTCACGGCCATGGCCGGATTTCTTGAAGCCGCCGAAGGGCAGTTCGACGCCGCCGCCCGCGCCATAGCCATTGACGAACACCTGACCGGCGCGAACGCGCTTGGCCACGCGGTGCTGGCGGCCACCATCCCTGGTCCAGACACCAGCAACGAGGCCGAATTCGGTGCCGTTGGCGAGCTTTATCGCCTGTTCCTCACCCTCGAACGGGAAGATCGACAGCACGGGGCCAAAGATTTCCTCCTGCGCAATGGTCCCTGCGGGATCGACGGAGCCGAACAGCACCGGTTCCTGATAATAGCCGCCAGCCGGCGCATCCGCATTGATCGAACCCTTCGCCAGCACCGGAATGCCGGCTTCTTCGGCGGCTGACACCATGCCCGCCACCCTCTCCTTCTGGCGCGGGTTGATCAGCGGCCCGAGGTCGAGATCGGCATCATGTGGGCCAGCGACGAGTTTGGAAAAGCGCTCGGCAAGTCCTGCTGCCACACGGTCATAGATCGGCTTTTCGATCAGCACGCGGCTTCCGGCCGAGCAGGTCTGGCCGCCATTCTGGATAATGGCGCTGACCAGAACCGGCAGCGCTGCATCGATATCGGCGTCGGCAAAAACGATCTGGGGCGACTTGCCGCCAAGCTCCATCGTGACGCCGCGATTGTTGATCGCCGCCGCCTGCTGGATGGCGGTGCCGGTGAGCGGCGAACCGGTAAAGGTGACGTAATCGACCAACGAATGCGCTGAAAGGGCTGCCCCGGCATCGCGGCCATAGCCGGTGACGACGTTGAACACGCCGGCCGGAATGCCGGCCTCCAACGCCAGTTCCGCAATGCGGATTGTGGTCAGCGAAGCATCTTCGGCCGGCTTGACCACAAGCGTGTTGCCCATGGCGAGTGCGGCCCCCACCACCCGGGCCAGAATCTGCAGCGGATAGTTCCACGGAATGATGCCGGCAACGACGCCATGCGGCTCGCGCAACGTCAGCGCCGTGTAGCCGTCAAGGAAGGGGATGGTGTCGCCGTGGATCTTGTCGCAGGCGCCGCCATAGAATTCGTAATAGCGCATGGCACCGATGACGTCGGCCTTGCCTTGCCGGATCGGCTTGCCCGTATCACGCGATTCCAGCGCGGCAAGCTCGTCGCCATTTTTCTCGACGAGCTGGAAGAGGCGCGTGAGGCACCGTCCGCGTTCCACCGCCGGCATCCGGCTCCATGGGCCTTCCTCGAAAGCCTTCCGGGCCGATTTCACCGCACGATCCACATCCGCCTGCCCGGCGGCGGGAATGGAAGCGAAAACCTTGCCATCCGAGGGGCATGACACCTCGATGCGTTCGCCCGACAGGGCGTCCACCGCCTTGCCCTCGACGATCTGCATGAAGGCGCGGCCTTCCGCAACGGTTCTGGAAAGATGCGTACCCACGGCCAATCTCCTCTGGATTCAGGGCTCTTCCGCACTATGCTGCCTAGGCGAACCCGTTTGTCCACTATTGCGCGAGCACAAAGACCCGCGTTGGACCACTGTCAAGATCAGAGCTGTGACAGTCTGGCTCTGGATATTTTAAATCGATTAGATTAAACACGACACGAAACGATGCCTGAGCGGGAAATCAGCATGACCAGTACGACCATTCCTGTCGATCCTTTTGATCTCATCGTATTCGGCGGCACCGGCGACCTTGCCGAGCGCAAGCTTCTGCCCGCCCTCTATCGGCGGCAATGTGCCGGACAATTTCAGGAGCCGACGCGCATCGTCGGCGCTTCGCGCGCGAAGATGTCCGATGCCGAGTACAGGAAGTTCGCCGAGCAGGCGATTTCCGAGCATGTCGACAAGAATGAGATCGACAAGGACCAGCTCAAGACTTTTCTGGAAAGGTTGAGCTATGTCGTGGTCAACGCCGTGTCGGGCGAAGGGTTCGACACGCTGAAGAAGCATATCGGCGACAGCAAGACCATCCGCGCCTTTTATCTGGCTGTGGCGCCGGCCCTGTTCGGCGACATTTCAAAGCACCTCAAGGAGGTGGGGCTGGTGACGCCCACCTCGCGCATCGTGATGGAAAAGCCGATCGGTCGCGATCTCACCACGGCAAAAGAGCTGAACGACCATGTCGCAAAGGTTTTTTCCGAGCAGCAGATCTTCCGCATCGACCACTATCTCGGCAAGGAAACGGTGCAGAACCTGATGGCACTGCGCTTCGCCAACGCGCTCTACGAGCCGCTGTGGAACTCGGCGCATATCGACCATGTCCAGATCACGGTCGCCGAGACCGTCGGGCTCGAAGACCGCATCACCTATTACGACAAGGCTGGCGCGCTGCGCGACATGGTACAGAACCACATGCTGCAGCTTCTGTGTCTCGTCGCCATGGAGGCGCCGTCTTCCATGGAAGCGGATGCGCTACGCGACGAGAAGCTCAAGGTGCTGCGCTCGTTGACGCGCATCAACGGCAAGGACGCTGCCAAGACCACGGTGCGCGGCCAATATCGCGCCGGCGCCTCGTCCAACGGTCCGGTCAAGGGTTATCTCGAGGAACTCGGCAGCAAGGAAAGCAACACCGAAACCTTCGTGGCCATCAAGGCCGAGATCGCCAACTGGCGCTGGGCTGGCGTGCCTTTCTATCTGCGCACCGGAAAACGCATGGCAACGCGGGTGTCGGAGATCGTCATCGAGTTCAAGCCGATCCCGCACTCGATCTTCGAGGACAGCGCCGGCAACATCGCCGCCAACCAACTCGTGATCCGGCTGCAGCCGGACGAGGGCGTCAAGCAATGGATCATGATCAAGGATCCGGGACCGGGCGGAATGCGCCTGCGTCATGTCTCGCTCGACATGAGCTTTGCCGAGAGTTTCCAGGGGCGCAACCCGGACGCCTATGAGCGGCTTATCATGGATATGATCCGAGGCAACCAGTCGCTGTTCATGCGCCGCGACGAGGTCGAGGCCGCGTGGCAATGGATCGATCCGATCCTGGGTGCCTGGGAAGACAGCCATCAGGAAGTGCAGGGCTACACCGCCGGCACCTGGGGACCATCTTCCTCGATCGCGCTGATCGAGCGCGATGGCCGGACCTGGCATGAAAGCTGAGCCGACATGAACGCGGTCGCTTGCAACTGGCATGAATTCGCTTCGTCGGAGGCGCTGGCAGCCGGCTTTTCGGCAATCGTCGCCGGCGTGTTGGGCGATGCCGTCGCCGCGCGCGGCAAGGCGACGCTCGCGGTTTCCGGCGGCACCACGCCCGGCCTGTTCTTCCGCACGTTGTCGCGTGAGAAGATCGACTGGGCCAAGGTCACGGTCACGCTGGTGGACGAGCGTTTCGTGGCGCCGGATTCTCCCCGATCCAATGCCGGGCTGGTTGCCGCGAACCTCCTGCAGAACGAAGCGGCTGCGGCCAATTTCATCGGGCTTTATTCGCCTTCTCCAGATGTGGAGAGCGCAGCCCGACGCGCCGACGGGGCAATCGGCCGACAGGCATTGCCACTCGACGCCGTGGTGCTCGGCATGGGTGCGGACGGCCACACCGCCTCGTTTTTTCCAGACGCGGACGATCTGACAGCGTTGCTCGATCCGCATGCGAACGCCAATGTACTGCCCGTCCACGCGCCGAGCGGCATCGAACCGAGGCTGACGCTGACCTTGCCGTGCATCGCTCAGGCGGGCTTCATCGCGCTCCACATCGAAGGCGCCGAAAAGCGGCGTGTGCTCAACGCCGCACTCGACGGCAAGCCAGACCTGCCGGTGCGCGCCGTCTTCGACCATGCCAGCGTGCCCGTGCAGGTTTTCTGGGCACCGTAATTATTCCGGTCCCGCGAACCGGCCCTCCCAGCGGTTTCGGGACCAAGCCTCAAAGGACCACCGCCATGACAGCCAGAAGCGACATCGAAGCCATCACCGAGCGCATCCGCGAGCGATCGCGCGCCTCCCGCGAGCTTTACCTCGAGCGCATCGAACAGGCGGCGGGGCGCGGCGTACATCGCTCGGTGCTGTCCTGCGGCAACCTCGCCCACGGATTTGCCGCCTGTGCCCCACTCGAGAAGACCGAGCTTGCCGGCGACACGGTGCCCAATCTCGGTATCATCACCTCCTACAACGACATGCTCTCGGCGCATCAGCCCTTCGAGACCTTCCCGCAACTCATCAAGCAGGCGGCGCGCGAAGCGGGCGGCATCGCGCAGGTCGCCGGCGGTGTCCCGGCCATGTGCGATGGTGTCACCCAGGGCCAACCCGGCATGGAACTGTCGTTGTTTTCGCGCGACGTCATCGCCATGGCGGCGGCGGTGGGCCTCAGCCACAATATGTTCGATGCGGCGGTGTTCCTCGGTGTCTGCGACAAGATCGTGCCGGGGCTGGTGATTGCCGCCCTCTCCTTCGGCCACCTGCCGGCCGTGTTCATTCCAGCCGGGCCGATGACCTCGGGCCTGCCCAATGACGAGAAGGCGAAAGTCCGCCAGCTCTTTGCCGAGGGCAAGGTCGGCCGCGCCGAGCTGCTGGAGGCGGAATCGAAATCCTACCACGGACCCGGCACCTGCACCTTCTACGGCACCGCCAACTCCAACCAGATGCTGATGGAGATCATGGGCCTGCACACGCCCGGTGCCTCCTTCGTCAATCCGGGCACGCCGCTGCGCGATGCGCTGACGAAGGAAGCAGCCAAGCGCGCGCTGGCGATCACCGCGCTCGGCAATGCCTATACGCCGGTCGGCCGCATGATAGACGAACGCTCCATCGTCAACGGCGTGGTGGGGCTGCATGCCACGGGCGGCTCTACCAACCACACCATCCACCTCATCGCCATGGCCGCCGCCGCCGGCATCCGCCTGACGTGGCAGGACATTTCCGAACTTTCCGACATCACGCCGCTTCTGGCGCGCGTCTATCCGAACGGCCTCGCCGACGTGAACCATTTCCACGCCGCGGGCGGTCTCGGTTTCCTCATTCGTGAGCTGCTGGACGCCGGCCTGCTGCACGGGGACGTGCAGACCGTCTGGGGCGAGGGATTGCGCCCCTATGCGGTCGAGGCAAAGCTCGGCGCGGACGGCGCTGTCCAGCGCGAGGCTGCGCCGGAACAGAGCGGCGACGAGAAGGTGCTGGCACCCTTTGCCAGGGCCTTCCAGCCCAATGGCGGGTTGAAGGTGCTATCCGGCAATGTCGGCCATGCAGTCATCAAGACTTCGGCGGTGAAGCCGGAGCGCCGCTTCATCGAGGCGCCGGCGGTTGTGCTCGACAGCCAGCAGGCGCTGAACGACGCCTTCAAGGCCGGCGAACTTGACCGCGACTTCGTTGCGGTCATCCGCTTCCAGGGCCCGCGCGCCAACGGCATGCCGGAACTACACAAGCTCACCACCATTCTCGGCATATTGCAGGATCGCGGCCACAAGGTCGCGCTGGTCACCGATGGGCGCATGTCTGGCGCATCCGGCAAGGTGCCGGCCGCGATCCACGTCACGCCCGAGGCGCTGGAAGGCGGCGTCATCGGAAAGATCTGCGACGGCGACATGATCCGCCTGGATGCGGAAAAGGGAACGCTCGAAGTGTTTGTTCCCGAAGCCGAATTGAAGGCGCGCAAGGTGCCCTTGATCGACCTTACCGAAAACGAGTACGGGTTCGGACGCGAACTGTTTGCCGGTTTCCGCCAGATGGCCGGTCGCGCCGACGAAGGCGCTCGAGCATTCGGGCTCGGCGCGTAGGATCAGATCGCCCTGGCCGGGCGGCGCAACGCCGGATAGGTGAGCGCCGCCGAAACGAGCCACAGCAGCGCAAACACTCCGTTCAGCACCCAGATGAGTTGCGAGGTTTCCAGCCCGCGCGTCAGCACATAGGTCAAAAGCAGCGCCTTCAGGCCGGCAAGCAGTGCAAGATTGATCGCGCGCAGCAATGTCTGGCCACGCGCGAACAGCAGTTCGGCCTGATATTCGACGAGATTGCGCAGACCCGGAACAAAGACCGCCAGCAGAACGAGTGGCGCGGCCTCACCGACATTCCTGCCCAGCGCGTTGGGGAAGAAATGCAGGATGACTGCGAGCACCAGCAGCGCCAGCGTCGAAACGACGAACACCCCAAGCTCGATGCCGACGCGCACTCGCAGCCGCTTCAACATCTCCGGGGCGCGCATCATGCGCTGCACCAGCATCATCGAGAATGTGCGGATCGGAATGGCCGTGAGATCCACCAGCCGCATGATGATGGCATAGAGGCCGGCGAGATGGGGGCCGCCGATTGACAGCACCAGCAGCTTGTCGAACTCCATCTGAAGATAGAACAGGACTTCCGAACCGGCGACATAGACGGAATCCGTAAGCCGCCGCATATAGAGCGGCATGCGCAACCGGAGGCGCTGGCGCGGATAGAACCAGATACCGGCAATCAGCAGTGAAACAGCATTGGCCGCGATGTAGAAGAATGACCAGTCGGCAAGGGTGCGGCTCGGCCAGAAGAGGAACACCGCCGCGAACAGCGCGCGAAGCAGTGTGCCCATGATCGACATCACGGAGGCCCGCCCGAAACGGCCACGCCCGTTGTTGACGATGATCACCACCTCGACCGGACGCCACAGCAGCGCTTCGGCAAAAACCACGGCCGCGAAGATCGCAAGCGCCATTTCGCCCTTGAAAAACAGCAGGTAGACGACACCCGATGCGAGGGCGAGCACCGGCAGCGACATGACGCCCAGCAGCAGAAAACCCGCGGTATATGTGCCGATCAGGTTGGGGCGGATCGTGGCGGTGCGGTAGAGCGCCGAGATGAAGCCGAAGGAAAGCAGCCGCGACAGCATCACGCCGGCCGCGGAAGCCGTGGCAAAGCGGCCAAAGTCAGCCAGTGACAAGGTATTGGCGAGCGCAACGAAATAGATCAGGGAGAAGACGAGCCGTCCCCCCGCCCCGCTTACGGCCGAGAAATAGTCGCGCAGCAGCCCGCGTTGCTGCGAAAGGAGCGCGCCGATGCGGCCGATGCGCCGCGTAGATTGCATTTCATTCGTCGGGGTCATGATGTCGGGGCAATACTGACAGGCAATGTTTAATGCGCCGTTCCGGAAACCACGAAATTGCAGCGAACACCGGTCCTGCACGCGCGGTTGCATATGATGTTAACGCTTTGTTTCCCATGAGGCTTTAGCTTGGCTTAACGATCCGTCGGATTGTACCCTGAACCTGTGCGGGAAGCCTGTCCCCGATGTCTAACGCCGAAAACCGTGACCGGAAGCGCTCGCTTCTCGCCTACGCACATGAAGACGCCGGCACCGACAAGGATGCCAAGGCCGGTCCGCTGCTTTCCATGGCGCAAACCGACGATCGTGCGCGGGAGGATGCGCTGGCCCGCCACCAGGCTGCTCGCGCGCGGCGCGAGACGCAGGCAATACCTCCGGCGGATGCCCGGCAGGCGCCGGAAACAATCCTCGACCCTGCGCGCCAGAGCTTTCTTGGCAGCGTCTCGGGTTGGACCGTGGCGAAAGTCGGCGACATGCGCGAAAAGCTGTCTGGTTGGCGGCGCGAACCTCGCAACGAGCCGCCTTCGCACGGTGCCACGGCCCCGCAAGAGCCTGTCGAAAGCGTGATCGAAGACGATTTCGTCGACGAGCCGGAAGATAATGCCCAGTGGAAGCCGCTGATCGATCCTCTGAAGGTCGTCGGCGGCATCGGGCGCTCCAAGGCGCTGATCGCGGCCTGCACGATCCTTGGAGCGGCGCTCGGTGTCGGCATGGCGCTGTCGACGCCGAAGAAATATGAAGCCGCGACCGAACTGCTCATCGATCCGCGCGACCTCAAGCTGGTCGACCGTGATCTCACCCAGGGCGGTTTTTCCAACGAGGCAACGCTTGCTATCGTGGAAAACCAGGTGCGTGTGATCACCTCCGGCACCGTGCTCAACAAGGTGGTCGAGGCGCTGAAGCTCGACGAGGACCCCGAATTCAACGGTACCGGCAAGGCCGGCGGCATGCTGCCAAATCTGCGCTCCCTGCTCTCGCGCGGCGGTTCCGATGCCGACGACCCCGGCAGAAGGCGTGCGCTGGCTATCGACCACCTCGCCGAAACCCTGTCGGTGGAACGCGGCGGCAAGACATTCGTCGTCTCCATCCGGGCCGAGACGCATGATCCGGAGAAATCAGCGCTCATTGCCAATACCATGGCCGACGTGTTCCTGCAGACCTATGGCGAGTTGCAATCCGACACAGCCGGGCGCGCCACCGAAGAACTCACGGCCCGCCTCGACGAGTTGCGTAAAAGCGTGGAAACGGCCGAACGCAAGGTCGAAACCTTCAAGGCCGAGCATGACATCATCGACCCGCAAGGCCGGCTCATCACCGATGACGAGTTGGTGAAGCTGAACGAGCAGCTCTCTGTTGCTCGCGCCCGCAGGCTGGAGCTTGCTGCCAAGGCGGATTCCGTCAAGGGAACGAATGTCGGCTCCGTTGTCGATGGCGTGCCGCCGGAGGCGCTTTCTTCATCGACCATGACCGAGCTGCGCTCGCAATATGCCGCGCTGAAGAGCGAAGAGGACAGGCTGGCGGTGCAGCTCGGCCCGCGCCATCCGAAGCGCCAGGCCATCGAAGCCCAGCTTTCGGGCGCGCGCGCCCAGATCGAGGGAGAGTTGCGCCGCATCATCGCCTCCGTTCAGACGGAGCTGAAGCGTTCGATCCAGCTCGAACAGGAGCTGTCATCACGACTGGCCCAACTGAAAGTTCGTCAGGGCGATGTCAGCCGCGACATGGTCGCGTTGCGCGAACTGGAGCGCGAGGCGGCGGCCAGGCGTGCCGTCTACGAAGCCTTCTTGCTGCGTTCCCGTGAAACCGGCGAGCAGAGGGACATTAACACGGCGAATATGAGCGTCATCTCGCGGGCATATCCGCCATTGCACGCACAGCCGCCATCACGCTCCACCATCACGCTCGCCGGGACCTTGCTTGGCTTGCTCGCCGGCATCGGCATCGGTGGTCTGCGTGGGGCCTATGACAGTCTGCGGGACACGGCCGATGAACGCCGGCGCCCGCGCCGCGCCCGCAGGACACCTGCGCGCGTCACCCCGTCCGACACCGTGCCGGTGCCGGCCACGGATCGCGCGGCTGGCGACCCGGACAACCAGCAAACTGCCGATTCGCTGCAAAGACCGCTCGCCACGCCCGAAGCTGACGCGACGACACAGGCAGCTAGTGATACCGACCGTCTCGCCAATGCTGAGACATCGATCGAAGAGATTCGTGCCAGCCTGCGCGACTTCCGCCACGCCGTGGAGGAACTGGCCCAATCGCGCACGCGCCGCCGCTATTTCTGAGCCGGAAAGCGAGCCGATTTCGAGTTAGCGGCATGTAACGGCGTAAAGACGGGATTGCATGGCGTTTTTTTCGTGACTATGCCTTCCTGCAATACGCATGCAGGAGGACATATGACCGATATTATCGATGGGAAGATCGTTGCCGAAAGCGTCGTCGAGACGGTTAGGCGCGCCACCGCCGATCTGGTGGCCAGTCACGGCGTGCAGCCCGGCCTCGCGGTGGTCATCGTCGGCGAAGACCCGGCAAGCCAGGTTTATGTTTCCTCCAAGGGCAAGAAGGCCAAGGAGTGCGGCTTCCTCTCGGTTCAGCACACGCTGCCTGCCGAAACCGGTGAAGCCGACCTGCTCAAGCTGATTGCAGACCTGAATGCCGATGACACGATCCACGGCATTCTGGTGCAGCTTCCACTGCCCGACCATATCGATTCCGGCAAGGTTATCCAGGCCATCGCGCCTGAGAAGGACGTGGACGGCTTCAGCTTCGTCAATGTCGGCAAGCTCGGCACCGGTGAGATGGACAGCGCTTTCGTGCCCTGCACGCCGGCGGGCTCTATGCTGTTGATCGAGCGCGTGCGCGGCAAGGATCTTTCCGGGCTCAACGCCGTGGTAATCGGCCGCTCCAACATCGTCGGCAAGCCGATGGCCAATCTGCTTCTGGCCGCGAACTGCACCGTCACCGTCGCGCACAGCCGCACCCGCGACCTGCCGGCTCTTGCCCGCACCGCCGATATTCTCGTCGCGGCCGTGGGACGGCCGGAAATGATCAAGGGCGACTGGGTCAAGCCCGGCGCCACCGTCATCGATGTCGGCATCAACCGCATACCCGCGCCGGAGAATGGCGAAGGCAAGACACGGCTGGTCGGCGATGTGGAGTTTGCCGGAGCCTCCGAGGCAGCCGGCGCCATCACGCCGGTACCGGGCGGTGTCGGTCCCATGACCATCGCCATGCTGATGGCCAACACGCTGGTTTCGGCAAGCCGCGCTGCAGGCGTGGAGCCGCCAGCCTTCTGATAGAAAGGCGCATATGCCGCCCTTGCAGCAGGCAATCCAGACATCTTCAGCGCTCATGCCCAACGACGTGGGCGGCGAGCGTCGGTTCGCCTTCCTGCTGGTCGACAAATTCCCGATGTTTTCGCTGGCGGCGGCGATAGATGTCTGCCGCTCGGCCAATCGTCTGTTGGGCCACGATTTCTATAGCTGGATCACCGTATCGCCTGACGGCGATGCGGTCACCGCCTCAAACGGCCTGCCGCTGAAGGTCGATTACGCGGTCGCCGATCTTCCGGCGGTCGACATCCTTTTCGTCTGCGTCGCGCTCAACCTCGAATTCCCAGGCAAATCGAAAGTGCTCGCGGCACTCAGAAGCTGGGGCCGGCGCGGACAGGCACTGGGCGGCCTTTCGGTCGGCGCCCATCTGCTGGCCGAAGCGGGCCAGCTCGACGGCTATCGCTGCACCATCCATTGGGAAAACCGCGCCGGCTTCATGGAGCGCTTTCCCGACATCGAGTGCACCGGCAATGTCTTCGAGATCGACGGCAAGCGCTACACCTGCGCCGGCGGCACCACTTCCATCGATCTGATGCTGGAGATCGTGCGCGGGGATTTCGGCGCCAACCTGACCAACAGCGTCGCCAACCAGTTCCAGCACGAACGCATCCGCTCGGCCGGCGACCGCCAACGCGTCGGACCCGAACGCGACCTGACCGGGAAGTCGGAGAAGCTGCGCAAGATCGCGGAACTGATGGCCGACAATCTCGACGAACCCTATTCGGCCCTTCAGCTCGCCAGAATGGCGGGGCTTTCAGTGCGTCAGGTGGAGCGGCTTTTCCTGCGCCATCTGGGCATGACGCCCGGCCGCTACTATATGCGGCTGCGGCTCGAACGCGCGCGGGAGTTGCTGCGTCAGACCAATATGCCGATCCTCGATGTGGCGATTGCCACCGGCTTTACCTCGCATTCCTACTTCGCGCAGAGCTATCGGCTGCATTTCGGCCGGCCGCCTTCGGAAGAGCGCCGCACCACCTACTGAAACCAGTGTCCGGAAGGCGAAGCGACTACGCTTCCACCAGCCTGCGAATACGTCCAAGATCCGTGCCAATGAAGGATTGCATGCCGATCGCCACCTGTTCGGGCGCCATGGTGGCGACAAAGTCATGAAATTCCTCGTCGGACATCGCATGCCCAAGCCAGTGGACACGGCAGAACTCCTCCGCCCCGTGAAAATGCCCGTCTCCGTCCAGCACCTCATCGACAAAGCGGCCATAGAGCATGCACTCGGAAAATTTCCGCGTCGTGCCCAACACTTCGATCCAGCCCCTGCCGTGCGTATCCTCGATACGCGCGCACATATCCCTTGCGCTGGCGCTACGCCAGGCAATGAGCGTCGCGATGTAATCGTACGGTGAAATGACCGGGGCGGAAATGCCGAGCGCTTCCGCTGCATTCTGCGACCAGACTTTCTGGTTGCCGGGCAGCCATCCGCCCATCGCATCGCTGCGACGAAAGAGCCTGACATGGCCGTTGCGCTGAAAGCGCCGGCAATCGAATGGCTTCAGGAAAGCAACGTCAGAGTCGATATAGACGAGAACCTCGTGCGGCACATGCGCGGCGATGGCGATACGCCGCAACTGCTGAACATGCCAGCCGCGCAACGGCTTGGTGCGCCAGCTCAACCATATGCGTCGGCGAAACAGGCTCAGCGGATCATCGATCACATGGAGCCAGCGCGGAAGCAGATCGCGTTCGTCGACCACGGTGCGACCGGGACCCTCAAGCTGGCGAAAGAGAGCGACATCACGCCCTTCCACGAGGATATAGTGATGGTCGGCGCCGGTGACATAGCGGTCCAGTGTCTCACACAGGAGTCGGCAGCGCTCGAAGTCCGGCGCGTAGCTTGCCGTGACGATGGCCGTGCTGAGGCGAACCTTGGAAGACATATCTTGCGAAAGAGCCGCGCGGTCGTCCATCACACCCTTCCAGAACGCTTCTGGCGCACGATGCGGAGCAGAAACAGCGGGTTCCCGACGATGTAGCGCCGCCACAGACGGCCCGGTTCGAGAAGCAGCCTGAACACCCATTCGAGTCTTAGCCGGCGCATCCACAGCGGCGCGCGCGGCACCGCCCCGCTGAGAAAATCGAGCAGGGCGCCGACCGCAATCGGCAGCGTGCAGTGCTCGGCCGTCAGGTTCCGGTCGATCCACAGTTCCTGGCGCGGCACGCCCATCGCCACCAGCAGAATATCCGGCCGCAGTTCGCGCAGGCGCTCCAATATTTCCGGTTGTTCCTCGTCCGAGAAGAAGCCATCATGCACGACGACGAACTGGTGCTGGCCGGCGAGAGCCGCAAGCTCTTGCGCCGCCGCCTCGGCATTGTGGCGCGTGGTACCGATGAGCCCGACCGTAAGCGGCTCCTGCGAAGCCTGCAGAAATGCCGGCACGAAATCGGTTCCGTTGAGATTGTCCGGAAACGGCTCACCGTAGAGGAGCCGGGCGGCGAGGTCGACGCCGATACCGTCGGGCAGGACCAGGAAATCGTTCAGAGCGGCCGCGAACTCGGCCTCCGCGCAGGCGATATTGGCGTTGTGCGCATTAAGGAAGGTGATCCGGGTGAATTCGCGCTCGGTGAGCATGCGCTGCAACAGGCGGATTGCATCATCGCGGGCCACGCTGGCCACGGAAATGCCGAGAATGTCCTTCCAGGAGCCAATCCCGAAAGCGGTGCGCGTGGCATGAAGGTTCATGCAGCCACCTCCCTCCGTGCGGCATCCAGCACGGCAATCCCCTTGCCGATACGTTCGTCCAGCACCGACCGCTGGCGCCAGTAGAAGGCGGAGCCATCCACATCCTGCAACGCGCCGGCCACGGCCAGTTGCAATGCCGCCGCGAAAGCTGCCGGATCGTCCGCCACAGTGCAGTTTTCCGGCCGGTGGTCGATACCACGCAGCGCGCTGCTGGTGGCGACCGATGGCAACCCCAGTTCGAAGGTTTCGATGGTCTTGAGCTGCACGCCCGTCCCGGCCCGGCTGATAAGCGGAATGACCGCCGCTCCGCGCACGAAAGCTTCGGCATCCGGCACGCGGCCGACGAATTTCACGCCGGGATGGCGCGCGCTCATGCCAGCGGGAATGTGCCCGGCAATCCTGATCGAGAAGTCCTGCGGCAGGAACGGCGTGACCTCGTTGAGGAACCAGTCGAGACCGATGCGGTTGGGTTGCCATGTCCAGGTGCCGATCAAGGCGGCATCATATTCGACGGCGCGTTGGCCCAGCACCGGTGGCGGCCCGGCACGCGTGACCAGAGGCAGCGCGGCGGAGCGCTTGTCCGACCCGACACCGAGGGCAGCGCGGTCCTCTTCGGCAAGCGTGAAAACGAACCTGGCCTTGCTGCAAAGTCGCGCTTCCAGCTTTTCCAGAAGCCTCGCCTCCCTGCGATAAAGGAAACGCTGGAACGCGCTGCCAGAGGCTAAGGCGTTTTCCTGCGCCGAGCGGTGCTCGACATTGTGGGCAACGAAGATCGTGGGCCTGTCTTCGAACACACCTTCGAAAGCGCCGGCGAACTGCACGGAATTCAGCACGTAGGCATCGAAAGGCCCCGCTTTCTCAATCGCGCGTCGCACGGTTTCGCAGCGTATCGTGCGCAGCTTGACAGACGAAAATGTCTGACCAGAGCGCATGGCCCGCAAAAGCCAGCCGAGCTTGCGATGCATGGGCGCGCCCTCGGTGCGCACATCGACTTCGCCCAGCAGGATCGTGTTCTCGGGATCGGAGGGCGCGCGTCCGGGCCAGGCAAAGCCAAGCACCGTGACCCTTATGCCGGCACGACGCAGGGCGTCGATGATTGCGGCATTCGCAATCTCGTAACCCGACCCCAACGCGCCATCCGGCACGATCGATGTTGCAAACAGAAAATGCATCGCAGCCCTTATGTAGCTATCTGTTAGCAGCGCCGTGGTGAAGCTTTGATTAAGCAAATCGCCGCGTCTGGCCCACTTCTCCACCTGACGTTGCGGACCGTTAAAGGTGTTTAACGGATCGTAAAATCAAGGGCTTGTTTCCGGACGCGCGGCCGTATGCTACCGCATCCGCGTGCTACGCGCTGATGTTGGCCTGGTGGCCCGGAATTGCATCGGCGTGGCGAGCGAGGCTGGCCAATTGCGCAGAACGAACAGCCCTCCGCTCCACTTTAGCGCGCGGGCCAGCCAGACCATGGTTGCGCCCTGCCTCTCCGCAAAAACCGGATCGCTTAGAAGACGCTCGAATGCCCTGGCCATCATTCCGGGCTCAAAACGCACCTGCAATTGCGCTTGCTTGCTCAACCGCTCCACCTGACGAGCAGTGATGAAGTTGAAACTTTGCCACAACTCTTCCGTATGGAAACGACGGGTCCATGGCGTCATGGCCGGACGAGATGGAAACAGGGCTACACCGTAGTGTGGTTCAAATGGCACCGTGTAGTTGGGACAGGTGTGAATCATGATGCCGTCCGCAGCGAGGGTACGGGACATGCCATGTATGGCCGCTTCGAGCTTGGCGATGTGCTCGAGCACATTCGCGGAGAACATGACGTCAAACACTCCGTGGAGGTCGGGGTCCAGGTCCTCCGCGCCAAGTGGCAGCAACCTGACATTATCCAGACCAAGATGGTCCCGGATTGCGGCAGACAGAGCGTGCATGAAGCCAAAGCCCGTCGCGGCGGGCTCGAGCGCCGTGCAATCATAGCCGAGGCGATGCAAGAGGAAAGTCGCCAGACCCAGGCCCGCCCCCACTTCAAGGATGCGGCGGTCGCGTAACTCAACCCCCGTAAGCAACCCCATTGAGACGCGCAGTTCGCCTGAATAGGTGGCAAGCGTTTGGGCAACATATTCGGCGTCGAATGATGTCGCCGCCGCGCAACGTTCCACGCATGAGTCCGAGGTCACCTCCGCGATGAAGGATTCCACCTCGTCAGCATGAGGCATATCGACCATGCTGGACTCCTCCACCACTCGCTCATTTGTTTCACTAAGTCGTTTTGTCCAGATTGATCAAGCCGGCTGGGAACACAGGAGACCAATGATTGCCACGGTCACAAAAAAGGACGGTAGCCACATTTCACGGCGCGCCAACCCCATAACAAGCTGAAATATAACGGGAATCCAGATCGCGCATTTTAACCGATCGTTATCGGCAAGCATGCTACGGCGGGGTCTGTTGAACGGGCGGGCTATAGTATGACTTTTTCGCCATCCGAGGCTTCCGTTTCGATTGCCGGACGCTCTCCGACCCTAGCCGCTGAGGCTATTGAGGTCATCATAACCGTGCCGACCTTTCGTCGGCCGCAGCAATTGCTGGCGACGCTCGATTCGCTTGCCATGCAGCACACCGCAAGGCGCTTTGCGGTTATTGTCATGGAAAACGAAGCCGAAGCCCGTGAAGGCGCGGCCGCCGCATTGCCCGTCTTTGAGTCCGGCCATCTGGGCGGCATGGTGATCGTCGCGCATGAACGTGGCAACTGTAGCGCCTACAATGCCGGTTGGCAGACCGCGATCTTACATTTTCCCGTCTTCCGCCACCTTCTCGTGATCGATGACGACGAGATAGCTGACCCGCACTGGCTGGAGCGGATGTGCTGTGCGGCCGAAACGCTGGAAGCCGATATCGTCGGCGGGCCGCAGGTGCCGGTGTTTGCAAGGCCCGAACATGCGAAATGGGCAACGCATCCGGTCTTTTCACCTCCCTATACGGAAAGCGGCCGGGTGAAGGCGCTTTATTCCTCCGGTAATCTGCTGATCGGCCGCCATGTGCTGGCGGCAATGGGAGCACCCTTCCTCGACCTGAGGTTCAATTTCATGGGTGGCGGAGATTCCGACTTCCTCAGCCGCGCGGTGCAACGCGGTTTCACGCTTGGCTGGTGCGCGGAAGCTCCGGTTTACGAAACCGTGCCCGAACGGCGCGTGGAAGCCGACTGGATACGCGCGCGCGCCTTGCGCAACGGCGTCATTTCCACGCTGGTCGAAAAGAAGAAGCGCGCCGGCACGCCATTCGCCAGTACCAAAATACTCCTGAAAAGCCTTGCACTGCTTGCCGTCTCGCCGCTGCGCGGGGTCGCGCGGCTGCTGCGCACGCGCTCGCTGTCGATCGGGCTCTATCCCGTCTATGTCGCGCTCGGCCGCATCATGGCCGAATTCGGCTATGCCAACGAGCAGTATCGCCAGGCCGAGAAAAACTGACCGGCCGCGGTGGTGGCCCTTCTGGCTTCGGCGGGAAACTTGCCAAGCCCGCCTGCCCATAGCATCCTGAAACGGTTTCAAACGCCAAGGAAAGCCGGGATCGCAGGATGAGCGCCGGAAAACCGCACTTCGCCACCAGACGCGACGTGTTGCGCGGCAGTCTTGGCATAGCGCTGCTGCCGATACTCGGCACTGGGGGAGTTGCCGAGGAGCGGCCGACGACGGACGCGACCTTCATTTTCACCAATGACGTGCATGCCTGCCGCATGGCATCCGGGCTCAGCCCCCATTGCGAGCAGGAAGGCAAGACGGATGCCAACCTGCTGCGTCACATCGCGGCGCTGAACCGGCTGCCCGGCGGCAAATGGCCACTGAAAACGAGTGGCAAGGCAAGCGGCCTTGCCGGCGCTGGCCAGAAAATCGAGACGCCGCTCGGTGTCGTCATCGGCGGCGACATGACTGACGACGGCGGCGGACAGGTGACGCTGCCAAGCGAGGGCACGCAGCTTCTGCAGTTCAGCCACCGCTATCAGCAAGGCATGGGTGCGGATCGGGTGCATTTTCCGGTCTATGCCGGGCTTGGCAACCACGATCTCGACCAGGATGGCCCGGCCCCGCATGTCGATTGGTATCGACGCGAAATGCGCGATTATGTCGAGATCAATCACCGGCCAAGCGTGTTCTTCAAGCCGCCGGTGCCGGCCAAGAACTACGATGTGGGCTCTGACTGCTATTCGTGGGACTGGGGTGGGCTGCATCTCGTCCAGACCCACCGCTTCGCTGGCGATACAGCCAAGGGCGCCATCAACGGCCTGCCCTGGCTTAAGGACGATCTGGCCACCTATGCCGGCGACGGGCGACCGGTCATTCTCTTCCAGCACTATGGCTGGGATCCGTTCTCGCTGGAGCGATGGGATCCTTCCGCCCGCATCTTCGACAACGCGGGAGCGGGCCGATCGCACTGGTGGAGCAGGGAGGACCAGCAAGCCCTGCTTACGGTCCTGTCCGATTACAATATAGTCGGCATCTTCCACGGCCATGAGCACGACACGGCCCTGATCTACCAGCACCACGGGCTGGACATCTTCAAGCCGAAAGCCGCTTTCAAGGGCGGTTTCGCGCTGGCGCATGTGACCGACCGTTTCATGGATGTCACGCTCGGTGAAGCGGTCAACGCAGATGGGGAGGTGGTGTTCACCAATGCGTTCAGCAAACCGCTCACTACCGGCTGACGCACTTCCCGCTCTGCCCCAGACAGTCTATTGAAGCCTTTTCAGGAGGAACGCATGACCGTGAAAGTGCTGCTCGCCGGTTGCGGCAATATGGGATACGCGATGCTGGCCGGCTGGCTGAAATCGGGGCAATTGCGCCCCTCGGAAGCTTTCGTGGTGGAGCCCAATGCGGACTTGCGCGCACGCGCCGAGAAGCTGGGCGTGGCGACCGGCGCCAGCACCTCCCAACTTCCCGTCGGCACGCCCGAAATCGTGGTTCTGGCGGTGAAGCCGCAGGTGATCCGCGAAGTCACGGCAAGCTACGAGCATCTTGGCAATGGCAAGACCACATTCGTCAGCGTCGCGGCGGGAACGCCCATCGCCACGTTCGAACAAGTGCTTGGCGACAAAACGCCTGTCATCCGCGTCATGCCCAACACGCCGGCCGCTATCGGCAAGGGCATGATGGTGGTCTGCGCCAACCCGCATGTGAGCGCCCGGACAAAACAATTCGTTGACGACCTGCTGGCGGCAAGTGGCGCGGTGGCAACCATCGACGACGAAAAGCTGATGGATGCGGTCACGGCCGTTTCCGGCTCCGGTCCCGCCTACATCTTCCATTTCATCGAATGCCTGACGGCCGCCGCCGAACATGCCGGCCTGCCCGCCGAAACGGCGAAACTGCTTGCCATGCAGACGGTTTACGGCGCTGCCAGCCTGGCGTTCGAAAGCGACGAGGAACCCGGCTTGCTGCGCCAACAGGTGACAAGCCCCAACGGCACCACCGCCGCCGCGCTTGCCGTGCTGATGGGCGATGACAGGCTCAAGTCGCTGGTGACGGAAGCGGTAGAGGCCGCGCGGTTGCGGTCGGTCGAGCTGGGGAAATAGCGCTACAGGGCAACGAAGGGATTGCGGATAGTCAGTTGCTGCTCGATCGTCAGTCCATGGTGCATGTCTTCCGACAACAGCGTCTCGCAACCTGATGTGAGTGCGGCGGCGACTATCATACCGTCATAGATAGCGAGTCGGTGCCTTTCTGCGATCAGGAGACCGACTTCATGAACCTCTTCGGTCAGAGACACAACGGTCAGCAATTCGCGAATGAGCATGAGAAATTCACGCGTTTCAGCCCACGACAGAGCCATCTTTCGTCGGGCAACGCTGGCGATCTCGTTCAGCACCTGAACGCTGGTTTTCCCGCCACTTTGCAGGAGTGTTTCTGTTCTCCGCGCCTTCGCCTCATCGGCCGAGGCCAGGTAGAGCAGCACATTAGTGTCGAAAAACGCACCGCCTTGCTCAGCGGGCATTGGCGTCTTCTCGTTCGAACTTGAAATCGGCAGGCAGGCGGCCTCGATAGTATCGCAGCCGGTGTAGAAGCTCAGCGCGCCCGGGCTTCCGCGCAAGCCCCAACTCGCGACGGTCTGTCACGTGTAGCTCGATTTTGTCGCCTTCCTTGAGGTCAAGCGCATGAACCACCGCCGCAGGCAGACGTACCGCCAAGCTGTTTCCCCATTTTGAGACTTTCATGCCAGCCTCCCAAGATATACATATTGGCTAATGTATATCCGACCGTCTGATTGATCAAGGAAACCACAGAAGTCAGGCCATCTCGACGCCGTAAAGCATCTCGTCCTGCTTGCGGCGCAGGCCGAAGAGGCGGGTGGTGGGGTCGGGCGCGGAATTGTCGGTGGTGAGCAGTTCTCCCTTCTTTACAGGCTTCAGCACCTTGCCGCCTTCCAGCAGGCCGACCGGCACCGCATGGCTGGCGCGAGCTTCCTCCACCGTCATGGTCCAGGAGCGGTAGCATGTCTCGCCAATGGCGTCGAAGGTCTCACCGGCCGCGAGGTCGCGCTTGGCCACCGCGCAGACTTCCGCGACAGGACGCGGCAGCGGCACCATGTCTGGACGACCATAGAGCATGATGCGCGCGGCCGTCAGCGGCACTTCCAGCGAAGTCAGGTGATAGGGCCTGAAAAATGAGTAGTAGGGTCCGCGGCCGATATGCAGGTCGTCCATGCGCTCGATAATGCGCGGATGCGTTGCCTCGACCACCACGAAAACGCCCGGCGCCACGCCCTTGCCGATGGTGTAATCCACCACGCCCTTGCGGCTCAGCACGCCGCCGGCTTCCTGCGGGATAAGCACCTTCGCCAGGTTGTCGCGATCGACCTTGGGGCCGTGCATGCCGGGCTTGTCAGGAACGAGGCCGGTGGCGTTGGCGATCGCCGCCATCTCGACCATGGTCTTGGAACCGTCGATGAACTCCACCAGCATGCGCGGGTTCATGTTGCGGCGCTCGGCTTCCTCGCGATAGTCGTCGGGCACGGCATCATGGTTGAGCGGATTGTTCTTGCCCTTGCCGGCCGAGACGATTGTGTAGCCGAGCGCGGTGGCGAACTCGATGAGTTCCATGCAACTCGACGGCTCGTCGCCGGCCCCGACCGAATAGACGACGCCGAGCCTGTCGGCCTGCTTCTTCAGATAGGCGCCGATGGTGACGTCTGCCTCGACATTCATCATGACGAGGTGCTTGCCGTGTTCCATGGCCATCAGGTCGAAATCGGCGGCCACGCCCGGCTTTCCGGTGGCGTCGATGACCACATCGATCAGCGGATTGGTGACCAGCATCTCGTTGGAGGTCACAGCGATCTTGCCGGCCTCGATGGCGGCCGTAACCTTGGAGCCGGTGTCGGCATCGCAGGCCTTGGCATCGTCACCATAGGCGATCTCGATGGCAGCATGGGCAGTGTGCGGTCGGCGCGTGGAAATGGCGCAGACCTCGACGCCCTTCATCAGCATCGTCTGCGTGACCAGATCGGTGCCCATCTCGCCCGACCCGATGACGCCGATGCGCACCGGACGCCCCTCATCGGCACGTTTGGCGAGATCACGGGCAAGCCCGGTGAGGGCAACATTGGTCATGGCAAATCCGAATGCTTGGCAAAACTGGGAAGAGGTCCGAAAGACAGGCACGTCTTGCCAAGGAAACGAGCCTGCGTCCAGTCACACTCTAGCACAATTGGCGGGCAAGGTCGTCGCAGGCGACAACGCTTGCATGCGCCCCATGGCCGGGTAGCGCGCTTTGCGCGCTCAGCGCGCCTCGATCTCGGCCTGCAGCGCCGCCATCTGCGGGGCGGCAGCGGCAACGGCGGCACGCTCGATGGCGCGGAACCGCGTAACCACCGACAGGCCGACAGGCGTAAGCTGCGCCCCTCCGCCATGCTTGCCGCCGGTCTGCGCCGAGACAAGGGGTTTGCCGAACAGCTTGTTCATCTCCTCGACCAGATCCCATGCCCGCTTGTAGGACATGTTCATGGCCCGCGCGGCGGCGGAAATGGAGCCAAAAGCGGCAATCTGTTCAAGCAGTTCGATTTTTCCTGGCCCGATCCGGCCTTGCGGATCGAGATTTATCCTCAAAGTCAAAGACGGCATATCATCGCATTCCTTTTGAACGCTAGATATCATGCAAGGCTCCGGTGCGGGACAAATTTTCCTGATCGAACGCCACGGTCTTGATCACTGCGAAAACGGGGCGTCCGACCGCAAGGTCGAGAGCGTGCAGCGATTGGCGGGTGATGCGCGACATCACCGCCTCGCCACCGCAGTCGATGCGGACCTCCACCGCGACACCGTCCGCCGGCTGAATCGCGGCGATCGTGCCCGCCAGCATGTTGAGCGCGCTCAGGCCTTGCGGACGTTCGGTCGCGATTATGACGTCGCGTGCACGGATACGCACGCGAACCTTGTTGCCGAGGCCTGCATCTATCCGCGGCACGCGTATCTCGCCGGCCCGCGAGGCAAGCATGGTCATATCGAATTCGCGGTCGTGGGCAGCAACCTGCATGTCGAGCACCGCCCCGCCCTCGCCCTGCGCCTCTTTCGGCAGCAGGTCGAGCCGTTGCATGATGGTCCCGGTGGGTCCGAACGCCGACAGCTTGCCCTGCGACATGACCGCCACATCACTCGCCAGCCGCGCCACCTCGCCGATCGAGTGGCTGACATAGACGATGGGGATTTTCGTCTCGTCGCGCAGCCGCTCGATATAGGGCATGATCTCGGCCTTGCGCGCTTCGTCCAGCGAGGCAAGAGGCTCGTCCATCAGAAGCAGCCGGGGGCTCGTCAGCAGCGCCCGGCCGATTGCGACGCGTTGCTTCTCGCCACCGGAAAGGCGGCTGGGACGTCGTTCCAGCAAATGACCGATGCCCAGAAGTTCGACCACACGGCCAAGATCCTCATAGCGCTCTGCCGAGGGCGTGAACCAGCGGCCATAGAGCAGATTTGTGCGTACGCTCATATGTGGAAAGAGCCGCGGCTCCTGGAACACATAACCGACGCGCCGCTTGTGCGCGGGCACGAAGATGCGCTCGGCAGTGTCGACGAAGACCCTGCCCTGCGCCGTGATGCGCCCGCGATCGGGACGCATCAGCCCGCCGATCAGGTTTATGAGAGAGGTTTTGCCCGAGCCGGACGGGCCGAACAGCGCCGTCAGCCGGCCAGCGCTTTCGAAACGGGCCTCCAGCGTGAGAGAGCCGAGACGCTGGCTGATGTCGACCGAGACCGTCATTCGATATCGAGCCTCTTGCCGAGCCGCCGTGACATTGCCTCGGAGGCGACCAGCGCCGTCATGGAAATGATGATCGATACGATGGTGAGCCGAAGCGCGCCGACATCGCCACCCGGCACCTGGGTGAAGGTGTAGATAGCGGAAGGCAGCGTCTGCGTCTCGCCCGGAATATTGGAAACGAAGGTGATGGTGGCGCCGAATTCACCCATCGCCTTGGCGAATGACAGGATCATGCCTGCAATCACGCCAGGCAGGATCAGCGGCAGCGTGACGGTGAAGAAGACCCAGGCCGGATTGGCTCCCAGCGTGCCGGCGGCAGCCTCCAGCTTGCGGTCCACCGCCTCTATGGAGAGGCGGATGGCGCGTACCATCAACGGAAAACCCATCACACCGCAGGCAAGGGCCGCGCCCGTCCAGCGGAAAGAGAAAACGATGCCGAAATTCTCGGCCAGGAAGGCGCCAACGGGTCCGCGCCGGCCAAAGGTGAGCAGCAGGAGATAACCGGTGACTACCGGCGGCAAGATCAGCGGCAGATGGACAATGCCGTTGAGCACCGACTTGCCCCAGAACTTTCCACGCGCCAGAAGCAGCGCCACGGCGATACCGATGGGCAGGCTGACCACCATCGCCCACGTCGACACCTTGAGCGAAAGGTGGACCGCTGTCCATTCCTCGGGGCTGAGCTGCATCCAGCTCATGCCCCCGCACCTTTCCGAAATTCGGTACGCACGTCCATCTGCATCCTATAGACTGGAAGACCGACATATGCCGGTCCAATTTCCAAATCTTAGTTTGTGCGCACCAGAACCGTGAAGCCCTGCGCCTCGAACAGCGGCCTGGCCTTCGCCGACTTCAGATAATCGAGGAATTTGGCGGCGTCCTCGTTCTTCGTATCCGCAAGCAACCCGGCCGGATAGATGATCGGCTCATGCGTGTCCTGCGGGAAGGCGGCGATGATCTTGACCTCCGGGTCGGCAGCGGCATCTGTCTGGTAGACGATGCCCAACGGAGCTTCACCGGTCGCGACCAGCTTCAGGGCGGCGCGAACATTCTCGGCCTGCGCAACCTTGTTCTCCACCGACGACCAGACGCCGAGCTTTTCCAGCGCGGCCTTGCCGTATTTGCCGGCCGGCACAGCCTTCACGTCGGCCATGGCGAGCCTGCCGTCGCCCAGAAGGTCTGCGAGCTTGAAATCCGGCTCGATGGTCGTCTCGGTCGTCGAATCCCTTGGAGCGATCAGCACGATGCGGTTGCCGAGAAGCTGCACTTCGGTATCGGGCTTGGTGAGGTTCTTCCCGGACAGGTATCTCATCCAGTCGAGGTCGGCCGAGATAAAGACATCGGCCGGCGCACCGCTTTCGATCTGCCTGGCAAGCGCGGAACTGGCCGCATAGGAAATGGTCGCCGGTTCGTTGCCATCGGCCTGCCAGGACGCATTGACGGCATCGAGCGCGTTCTTCAGGCTCGCGGCAGCGAACACAACCACATTGTCGGCCGCCTGCGTGGTTGGCACCGCCGTAAGCAGCATGGCCACCATGCCGCCCACGGCGGCTGCAAAACGAAATCCAAAACCCCTGCGCGTCAGCATGACTGTCCCTCCCTCTGGAGCTGTTGAATCAGGATGGTGGCACGCTATGTGACTTCTTTCGATATATCCAGATGAATATAACCATATACCTGAAATTTCTTCCATTTCCATCCAGATCCCGCTCCGGGATAGCTACCACTGCATATTGCGTCAGGTCAGTCGGGCATCATTCCTGACGCGCGACCAGAGACGACAGCCTGGACGAAGAGGCCACCGCGCCAGATTAACGAGCTTTTACAAAATGTTACCCAAATGGGCTGGGGATTTCAGGTCTGCGTCACAATCCGATCCACGATCTGGCCTATTGGCCATACGGTATTGTTATTGCGAGTGAAAATGCGGCCTGCCCCTTTGCAACATCGGTTTCTCGCAGCGAGCTTTGGATCGAGCCGCTGGCTGGCCTTTGGCCATCCCAGCCGGCGCAATCTTTGCTGGGGAACGCAACCGTTTCGTCCTTGCGGCGTTATGTGTGTCGGCACCGTTAGCGGTCTTCATGATGCCGAGGAAATCAAACATTGCGGAAAAGGGCAGCGATGCCTGGGGTGAGCTTTGTCGTCGCGATCCGGAATGCCAAAGCCACACTCAAGCGCGCCCTGCATCCATCCAGGCGTAACCGCTTCGGCGTTACAGCCGATACGCATCACCAGACCAGCTAGCGCCGCAAAATCATTAACCGGGATTGGACGGGTTGGCACGAACGCCCGATCAGTATGAAGAGGGAAGACAACGATATGAAGAAAGTGAAAAAGGCTGTCATTCCAGTCGCGGGGCTTGGCACACGCTTCCTCCCAGCCACGAAGGCGATGCCCAAGGAAATGCTGACTGTGGTTGACCGGCCTGTCGTTCAATATGCCGTGGACGAAGCGCTCGAAGCGGGCATCGAACACATCGTCTTCGTCACCGGCCGCAACAAGCACGTCATCGAGGACTATTTCGACATTCAGCCAGAACTGCTCGACACGCTGACGCGCTCGGGCAAGATGGACTTGCTTGCATCGCTCAAGCAGCTTCAGCCATTGCCGGGCTCGGTCAGCTTCACCCGCCAGCAGGCCCCGCACGGGCTTGGCCACGCAGTGTGGTGCGCGCGCGATATCGTGGGCGACGAGCCCTTCGCGCTGCTCCTTCCCGATATGGTTTCCTTCGGCGAGAAGGGTTGCCTCGCCGGTATCATGGAACTGTATGAACAGACCGGTGGCAATGTGCTCGCCGTCGAGCAATGCGACCCGACCGAAACCAACAAATACGGCATCGTCGGCAAGGGGAACGCCGTGCGCGGCGGTTTCGCGGTCACCGAAATGGTGGAGAAGCCGGCACCAACGGCCGCGCCGTCCAACTATTACATCAATGGCCGCTACATCCTGCAGCCCGAGATTTTCGACATACTCGGCACGCAGGAGCGCGGCGCCGGCAACGAAATCCAGCTTACGGATGCCATGAGGCGGCTTGCCGAAGGCCAGTCGTTCCATGCCCATCCGTTCAAGGGCCGCATGTTCGACTGCGGCTCCAAGGAAGGCTTCATTCAGGCCAATGTGGCCTTCGCGCTCGCGCGCGACGACATTCGCGATCTGGTATTCGAGCCGATCGCCGAAATGATCGCCTCGCAAACGCGTCGCGCGGTCGCCTGAGCCGTATGCCCGCAAGGCCGGAGGGCGTCGCACCTTCGGCCTTGTTTATTTCGGGCAGACCCGGACTTGCGATAATCACCCCGGCCGGTTGCTCAGATAGCTGCCCTTGTCGCGGAAGATGCGCAGCGACGTCAGCCGGCCGCTGTAAAAGCAGCCGGTGTCGATATTGATGCGGCCGCGCTGCATACCGGCATCCAGCACCGGCGTATGACCGTGCACCACATATTTCGTCAGCGGATGCGGGCTCTCGTAGAAAGCCGAGCGGATATAGATCAGATCGTCGTCGGACTGCTGGTCCAGTTCCAGTTCAGGCCGGATTCCGGCATGGACGAAGACATAACGTTCGGCCTCGACCATGATCGGCAGCGAGCGCAGGAAGGCGACATGCGAAGCTGGGATCGCGCTGCGCACCGCCTCATCGACGCGACGCGAAGACTGATGGACCTGCCCCAGCCTGTCATGGTCGATGCCATAGGACAGCAGCGTCGCCTGCGCGCCCATCAGCATCCAGTCGAGCAGCGACAGACGCCCGTCCAGATAGTCCAGCATCGCCACTTCGTGATTGCCGGTCAGGCAGACACGTTCGAATCCTTCCGGTGGCGGGGCCATAAGATGCTCGATGACCTGACAGGGTTCCGGCCCCCGGTCGATATAGTCGCCCAGCATGATGATGAGCTTGCGGCCGGGAAGCGCCACGGCATCCGCAGTGATTTCGCGCTCCAGGGCGACCAGTTCGCTCAGGCAGCCATGCACGTCGCCTATGGCGTAAACCGCAGTACCCGCAATATCGAGCCGCAGTCGCATGCGCCGTTCACGGCTTGCATTCCTGTCCAGACCGAAGAAGCCGGCCAGCGTCTTCATCGAATGCCTCACATCCCGCAGCAGCGGCCGCTCATGAACGCCCATGTCCCTCGACGCCGGCAAAACACCAGTCGTCCCTCTTTTCAGCAGCATCGCCCCGATTGGCCGCCAATCCCCGAGAATTTTCCGGGCCATCGCGTTCCCGATCGCCCGCACCACTCAAACTAGCGCGGGATTGGCAACCGCCCATAGCGCTCGGCCTTGAGCGCGGATTGAGGCAACAGAATGGTGATCGGCCATCGCGAGAATACGTCCTGTGCCCCGCCCAGCCCGGACGCTCCAGCGATAGGACGAATGGCCCAGTTTGCGCTTACGTTTGGCAATGCATCACGCCACACTGGATATTGTCCGGCGTTGCGGGCAAAAAGACTTGCGCGCGAATGCGCGGATATCGACCTGGTTCGCCGCGCATGGCGGCGGATCGCGACAGAGAGGAACATTATGCGAATTGCAATGCGTATCGCCCTTGCGGCCTCTGCCATGGCCCTGGCGATCGGAACGGCCCAGGCGCAGGAAAAGACGCTGAAGATAGGCACGGAAGGCGCCTACCCGCCCTTCAACAACCTGACGGCCGACGGCAAGCTGGAAGGCTTCGACATCGACATCGCCAACGCGCTGTGCGACGAAATGCAGGTGAAGTGCGAGTTCGTCACCCAGGAATGGGACGGCATCATTCCCGCCCTGCAGGCCGGCAAGTTCGATGCCATCATCGCCCAGATGTCGATCACGCCCGAGCGCCAGAAGCAGGTGGACTTCACCGACAAATATATCGACACGCCGCCGGCTATCGTCGCGCCCAAGGACAGCGACCTCCAGGGCACCAGCAAGGAAGACCTCGCCGGCAAGACCATCGGCGTGCAGGGCTCGACCACCCATTTCATGTATGTCGAGAAGACCTACACCGACAGTGACGTACGGGCCTATCCGAGCGCGCAGGAATACCAGCTCGATATGGCGAACGGCCGCCTCGATGCCATCAATGACGACATCGTGTCGTTGCAGGAATGGCTGGATACGCCGGAAGGCGCTGCCTGCTGCAAGCTGATCGGTACGTTCAAGTCGGATCCGGAGATCCACGGCCCCGGCGCCGGCATCGCGCTGCGCAAGGGCGAGGACGAGCTGCGCGAAAAGTTCAATACCGCCATCCAGGCCATCCGCGCGAACGGAAAATACAAGGAAATCAACGACAAGTACTTCAAGTTCGACGTCTATGGCGAGTAAGCCGTGACGGTCCGGGCATGAAATAGAAAACGGCGGGGGTTTTTCCCGCCGTTTTTCGTATCTGCACGATATCTGCGACGCAGCAGCGCATGATGCGCTTGCCTCTCGCAACAGCCACAAACCCGATCTAGATCACAGGCATTCAATCCGGGGCCGCACTGCCCCACAGGATCCTCGAAATGACCTTCCGACAGGCTCTCGCGCTGCCCCGAACCAATCTGGTTGTTGCGGGCGTGCTCATAATGCTCCTTGGCAATTTCATGTTCGCCCTCAATGACGCGATGGGCAAATGGCTGGTTGCCAGCTATTCGGTCGGACAGGTTCTGTTCGTGCGCTCTGTCGGCGCTTTCATCGTCCTTGCTCCCATGATCGCCCGGCAGGGTATCGCTCCCCTGGTGCGCATTGAAAAACCCTGGCTACAGGCGCTGCGCGTGCTTCTGGCCACCGCCGATACCGCCTTTTTCTATGCGGCGGTGATCTACCTGCCGCTGGCGGACGTGATGACCTTCTACATGGCCGCGCCGATCTACATCGCCGCGCTCTCGCACATATTCCTCGGCGAAAAGGTCGGCTGGCGGCGCTGGCTGGCCATCGCCATCGGCTTCTGTGGCGTGGTGATCGCGCTCAGACCGTCTTCGTCGTCGCTGTCGCTTTCATCGCTGTTTGCGGTGATCGGCAGCGTCTCGTTCGCCGTCTCGATGATCCTCGGCAGACGCCTGCGCGGCACCAGCGACACCGCGCTGGTGACCTGGCAGACCGTTGGCGCGCTCATCATGGGTTTCCTGCTCGCGCTCGGCGACTGGCGACCGGCAAGTGGAGTGGACTGGTCGGCCATGCTGCTGCTTGGCGCGGTCTCGGGCTCGGCGCATATGCTTATCACACGGGCCCTGAAACTTGCACCGGCCTCCACGCTGGCGCCGTTTCAATATACGCTTCTCTTGTGGAGTGTGGTGTTCGGCATCGTTTTCTTCGGCGACGTGCCCGACAAACAGCTCTTCGTCGGTTCCGCCATCATCATCCTGGCCGGCCTGTTCATCTTCCATCGCCAGAAGGTGGTGGACGGTGGCAGCAAGCCCGAAACCGTGCCGCGCAACGTGAACTGATAGGCTTACGCGTCACCACGACACAGATTCGTCTCCCGCCGGCGAACGCTTGCAGGTGCTTTTTTGCCCGGCTCCGCTGATTCGCCGGATACGCGTTTCCGCGCCAACAGACCGATGTCCTGAAACCACGAATGGCACGACGCGACAAGCCGGGCATCCGGGCTGCGATCACAGAACTGTCGTCGGGAAAAATGGTGCTGCCAGAGAGGATTGAACTCTCGACCTCTCCCTTACCAAGGGAGTGCTCTACCACTGAGCTACGGCAGCAATCGGCACCTCAATAGCGATGAAAGCTTTAGATTGCAAGGCGTGTCGGACACATTTCAGAAGGCGATCCACAATGGCCAAAAGTTGCCATGCTGGTTACAAACGAGCAGCAAACGACACCATTCTGTAGAGACCTGCACCACGCTGGTAACCAGTTTGTAGCCAGTTTAGCGTCCTTTTCTGGTCACTACCGTTTCGGTGGCGTCAACCACCCCTGCCGCGTACTAAATTTTTGGCTGGCGTTTGCGCTCAGACGAATCCCGATTTTCCTCGACCCACATTTCGAGCAACGCAAAAGCGGCGTCAGCGCGTCGTGCATGGCTGAATGGTCGCGGCCGAGCCTGCGCGCGAGCGATTCCAGATCGAGGTCCGCCGAATTGTAGCAACCTCCCTCGCAGCAGGCAGTCAGGCAATAATCACCATCGATGAGATCTCCGATGGTTTCGACCTTCAGCGGCTTCATTCTTCTTTCCAGATAGGAACACGCTTGAACTCGATCCGCACCAGACGCCGGATTTTCAGGCCAACCGCTTCCCGGCCTGTTGGAACGAACGTTTCAACATCGAGCGTACCGCTACCTGGCCCACAGCGCTCGCATTTCATCCGATGCATGAGTGAATCGATATCCACGTCACCGAAAATGTGGATCAGGTCGTGGGCGAAATAGTTATGTGTCCGCTTGCAGTACGGACATCGCACGCGCACGAGCCTCATCCCGTCGTTCAGGTTCGACAGGCAGTAGTCACCTTTCTTGGGCCAATATGGTTCCGGCATCATGAGAACGAACTAGGAACATTGACAGGTTGAAGTCAACGGCCTACGAAAAATGTGATTGGCGTACGGAGAGAGAGCCGATGTGCAACCTCTACAATCTTCGCATTCTCAAGAACTCGATTTTGGACAGGGCTGGCGCGGTTCGCGACCTCACGGGCTTCAACGAGCCTTCACGCGATGTCTACCCCGGCACGCTGGCGCCGATCGTGCGCACAGGCGCAGACAGTCAGCGCGAAATCGTTGCCGCGACATGGGGCATGCCCTCCCCGCCCGCATATGTGAAGAACTACGATCCCGGCTGCACGAACATTCGCAACACCGGATCGCCTCACTGGCGGCGGTGGCTTGGGCCGGAAAGCAGGTGCCTGGTTCCGTTGACCTCCTTTGCCGAGCCCGATCCCGCCAGCAAGGTCGAGGGCGGGCGCACGCCGAATGCATGGTTCGGCCTGACAGGCGGTGATCCTTTGGCCTTCTTCGCAGGGTTTTGGACGCCGTGGCGTGGCGTGAAGAAGGTCCGCGACGGCGAACGTGATTTCGAACTCTACGGCTTCCTGACGACCGAGCCGAACAGCGTCGTGAAGCCGGTTCATCAGAAAGCTATGCCGGTCATTCTGACCGCGGCTGAAGAACTGGATATCTGGATGCGGGCGCCATGGGCCGAGGCCAAAGCTCTGCAACGGCCGCTGCCAGATGACATGCTGCAAATCGTGGATGCACCGACACCGCCCGAAAAAGTAGAAATCCAGCCGAGCTTGCTATGACAGACCAGACAAACCGCCCCGAAGTGCCGGAATGGCAGGGCACCCGCCGTTGTTTTCACCCCGGCTGCGACGAGATCGCGCCGTTCGGCGTCAACACGCGCTATGGCGTCGAATGGTTCTGCGGCGGCGAACACTGGAAGGAAGCGCAGAAACGTCGCGTCTCGCCGGCGTCGACGAAGTAGCGAATAGCAATTTTCCGATTGACGCTATACTAAAAGTATAGCATAGTAGCCACATCAAAGACGCGGTGGGATTGGCCCGCTGCAAGAGGTAGGAGACCTGAAGTGATCACTGTTGACCGCGCCACCTTCGAGGCCCTGCTGGCAAAGTTCGAAATCACCACAGAACATGAGATCGATGTCGAATACAGCTACGACACGTTCTCCGATGCGGAAGGCGAAATGCTCGGGCTGATCTCGTATCATGCTCACCATGGCGACAGCTTCTCGTTGCACGGTGACGCTGAACAGCGCGCCCGCGACCTGCTCGGCCTGCCGCAGTCCGCCGATCTTGGCGGCAAGATCTACACGATCGAAGCCATCAATGGCTAAGCGCCCCTGGCTCGAAAGCACAGCCACCCTGTCGCTGTATTTCGGCGGTAGGAACCCCGGTGACAGCACCAGCGCAATTGGCTGGGCTGTGCTTGAAAACGATCCCACGGCTATTGCGAGCAGCGGCGAAATGATGATCCGCAGCGACCCGAACGCTGAAGCGGTCGCGCAATGGATCAGACATGGACGACCATCGCCTGTGGCGGTTTATCGTTACGACGAAAAAACATTTCCAGACAGCGTCCCGGCCAGCGAAGGCATGACGCTCGAGCAGCATAATATAGCAGCGGAAGAACTAAAGGCCGCGCTCGAAGATGCCGGCGCCACCGTCATCTTCCAGTGGCACTATCCGATGAAGGACCACCGCACACACAGATTTTCACTCAGGTAAGACATGACCACTTTCAAAGCCTCCCTTTCCATCTGTGGTCTTTCGCAGTTGGAGGCCTCTAATTTTCTTCAGGTCAGCTTGCCGACCGTGAAGGCGTGGTGCAGCGGCAAGTATAATCCGCCAATCGGCGTATGGCAGCAAATGGCCAGCCTTTTCGATCAGATACAAGAAGCCGCAGATGGCGCGGCCGAGGTTATGGATCTGGAAGGTATTGACCCCCGCGTCTACAATAACATCGAGGCGGATATTCGCGGTAATGAACTGCCAACCAAAGGAGCCATGCAAGCAGCGGGAGCAATGGCGCTTCTCATGGCAATTGCCGATGAATATCTTGAGGGCGTGTCGGGGTAGGAGGAGGTTTCGACTGCTCGCTTACGCGAGATAGCCCGTTGGCTGGAATCCATCTGACCATTACGCATAGATAGAAAAAAACCGCTCCGGCGAACCGGAGCGGGCTGACCATTTTGCTGGCGTCGGGAAGATGGTCAGGGCGGTGCCCTGCCTGTCATCGCGTACCAGTAAGCAGCGGCGCCGGCTGCGGCCGAGATCAGCGCCTTGCCAAGCCCCCAGAGCCCCCGGCCAAGCCGGCCGGCAAACACGACACGATCGCGGACCTGCGCATATTCGGCAGTCGTCGGCTTGATCGCATCTACCGCCTTCTCCAGACCATCGAGACGGTGCTTGATGTCGTGGATTTCCAGACGCATTGCTTCGGACGCCTCGTAGCCGCGCTTGCGACTTTCGGCAGCCTCTCTGCCCTGTTCCGTCAGCGTGGCCAGCGCGGCATTCACGTTCTTCAACTGCTCCTCGAGCCGCACCTGCCGCTCACCGATCGATTCACGCGTCATTGCCTGCCGTCCCGCCCGTGTCTTGCGCATTCCGATTTCGTCCAGACGCCGGCGCCGCACAGGCCTGCCGCCGTCTCGTCGATCTTCAGTTGATCGGCTGGTGTCATCCCCGTGGCGCCGATCAGCGAGGTTCCGACCACCTTACGCAGCCCCTCACCGGTCGCAGGCGCCGGCGGCGAAGTCGTACATGCCGCCAGCATCGTTGCAGCGACGCAAAGCATCGCGCCATTTCTCAGCCGTGTTGGCGGCATCGGTGTTCTCCTTGACGATCTGTTGGGTGAAAACGGCCTGCTCGACCGCACGACCAGCGCGATAAGCCTGCCAGTGACTGAAGCTGAGCGCGGCGATGACGGCCACCGCCGCGCCAAAGGCAAGGTAGACGCGCATCAGCCCAGCTCCTCTCGGACTTCCTTGACAGCCGCGACGACCTCATGACGGAAGATCAGGAACAAGGCGACCGCGGCGATAGCGACGCCGCCGATGGCAACGATGGCCTGCCAGTCGAAGCCTGCCAGCCATCCGAGACCAAGACCGGTGCCACCGCCGAAGATGCCGGTAAGCCAACCGAAGCGGTCGGTCTTCTCTTTCACCTTGGCCTCGACCGCGACCGGCACCACCGGTTTCTCAACCTGCTTTTCTTCGACCACGGGGGCAGCCTGTGCGTCCGGCGCCAACACCGCGCTCCTGGCCAGCAGCGCGCGATGTAGGGCGGCGCGCGTGCGCGGGCCGGCGATGCCGTCCGCCTTCTCCCCAGCCTGTTTCTGGAAGGCAGTGACGTTGCTGGGACCAAAGCCGAGCAGCACCAGCGCGGCGCGCGCATACCAGTCGAGCCGATCCTGATAGCCGGTCAGGCCGCCATTGATGGCCTTGGTGACCATTTCGATGTCGCCCTGGTCTGCATATCGACTGATGCCACGGCTGTCCCAGTACCAGATCGGGCCGAGACCTTCCCACGGATCGGTCAGCATCGCGTCCGGCGTCTTTTCGAAATCCGGGACCGGCAAGGCAGCACTACCCGGCGCGGCCAGCACCAGACCGCTCATCAGCTTCCGGCACCAGTCGCGGAAATCCCGCGTGTTGGCTCGCCCGGTGATCTGCATGCCGGTTCGACCGCGGAACAGGAAGCCGTCGCCAGCCCTGGTGTTGCCGAGCTTCTTCGCCAGCGAACCGGTATCGTATTTCTTCTGCTGGGCGGTCGGCCCCCACTTCTCGCGGTCGAAGACGAAGGCACCGCTTTCGTGCAGCACCTGAGCGAGAAACTGCGCCAGCCGGTGCGGCTGATCGAGACCGAACCGCGGGCCATAGCGCTGCAGCGCGACAACGACGCTGTTGGCATTGGCGGTCTGCGCCTTGGTCATCTTGCGACCGATAATCTTCTGAATGAGCGCAAGCGAAATCGCCGCGCCGGCGGGCACGGTTTTATCCATGGCTGGTCCTTTCTCGCCCAGATGGGCGCGATTGCAGATTTTGGAATTCGGATTAGACTCGGCCGCACTAGGAGATGCGGCGATGTTGAAGAGATCGCCAGGTGGCGGAGCGCGGCGCAACGAGCGACTGGTGTGGCTCTACTGGGTTCTGCTTGCCATCGTGGCCGTATTCGTACTTTGGGCTATCGCCTTCGTGGGCAGGAAGAACCTATCGGCTCAGGAGCCGACCGGAAGTGACATAATGGCGGTTTATCCGTCGACACACGTCTGAATACTCAGAGCGGTTCCTGCAGGGAAGCAGGTGGACCACCAGACGAAATGGCCTTGCCGACCGCGACCATCTGGCTAGATAGCCCGGCAAGAACCCCGCAGAGAGTGCTGATGACCGAAGAAGAACCCGGAATTGTCGTGTCGCCCCTGTCAGGTGAATTCACCAGGGACGGAATCACTGTCGTGGTCATCATCTATCGGGCGCTGGGTGGGGCAGGCTGGCTTCTCGAAGTCGTATACGACGAAGACATCGCCACCTCCTGGGAGGATCCGTTTGAAACCGATCAGGAGGCTCGCGACGAATTCCTTCGCACCGTCGAGCGAGAAGGGATCAACGCTTTCCTCGACGATGAAAGTAGCACGATCCATTGACTCGACACGCTGTCCCGGCTGCCGGTAGGCTCCCGTCAACGGGAGGAAGCTATGGGCGGCTGGGATCGATCACCGCAATACGGAGGCGGCAAAGCGCGCTGGTGGGACATATTGCTGACGATCGTGCTGATGGTCGCGTTCGCTGGCGGCTGGTGGTGGCTGAGAAGCTAGAGTTCAGCCGCAGATGTGAAGAACGCGTCGATCTGAGCTTCGTTAAAGTCGAGAGCGGAAAAACCTGCCTGCATCATCGGCTCGTCACGCACGAATGTCCCGCTGTATTCGAACGCGATCTGAACGGCCCGCTCCTGCGTCGAAATCCACGCCTCGACCTGATCAAGAAGGCCGTCCGTCAGAAGCTGGAGTTTGAACTGTCGTGCGGTCACGCGGTCTGGCACGTCCGGCTCTTCCTCGATGATGGAAGCGAGAGCCTTGATCGCATCCAGATCGTCGGAACTGACCTTGGATCCATCAGGAAACTCGATCTCTTCGCCATTGATGACCGTGAATTCATTCGTGCCGAGATGCTGAACGGCGGCATTCAAAAAAGGCGTCATGACACGGTGTCCACTTCGATGCAGATGAATTGCGTGGAGTAGTTGGATGCGTTGTCACCCAGGTTCGGAGAGAAGCCGAGACGCGCCAGCCATACATTGGTGTCGCTGCGCCGCTCTGCTGGTGTGAGATAGGACATGGCAGACACCGCCAGGCGAAACCTGTTCGTGCCCGTTCCAAGACCAGGTGCATCGAAGCCGGAAACACTACCTATCGATGCGCCGGTGCGAACATATGCGGCGCCGTCGTAATGCTTCATGCCGACGGCTATTCTGGCGCCGGACGTTGATGGACTTGTCGCTTCCACATAGGCAGTACAGAGAACGATCAACGACGAGGTCGGAGAGGACGGCGCAACCGAAATAAATCCACCATTCCCTGCGTACGCGGTCGCCGTCGTCGTTGCATAGGTGTTGTTGTCCAATGCTGTGACCACCTGCCGAATGGCACTCATGGCCGGCAAGCCGAGATTGGCGCGGCCTTGCGCGCGCTGCGCAGTATCGAACGCCTGCGCACCACCAACACTCAGAAGGAGCCCCGTCGCGTCGGAACCGATTTGGGACCATTGACCCCACGTGCCCGTGCCCCTAATCCGATACCAGAGCCCGCCGCCTGTGTTCCGATAAGGGTATGCGATTTGGATCAAATTCTGATCGGTCGTGTAACGCTTCACCTCACAATAGAAGAATTGACCAGACACCGGCGCATTGGCGTTGGTGGTGCCGAGTACATTCGGATGAAAACCGGGAGTTGTGATCGTGTTCCAATCGGCCGTGTCTGTGCTTGTCGCAGCTGTATCGCGCGCTGCAGTGAGGGTGGTCCGCGCAGCATTCGCATCTGCCGCCGTGAACAGGCTCTTGCCAACCGCAGTGCCGCCCAGCGTTTCTTGGGCCGTCGCAGCGTCTACATCATCCAGCAGCGTGCGCGCGAAAGGCGTCAGATCTGTGAGGGCAAGAGCATTCGTGCCGGTGTAATAGGCCAGCTTGTCGGCCGCGCCCGGCGATGGCATGCCCATCCCGCCGGCGCCAACACCGGGCTCGCCACGACCGTAGATATTCGGCCCGGCCCAATCGCCGGCAGCCGCCGATTTCTTGATGTAGAGCTTGAACGGGTCGGCCGTGACATCAAGATAGATGAAATCCTTCGCTGCCGTGTCGTAGGCCGCGCGCTGCGCCAGCGTGCCCATCGCATCGAAATTGATGTAGCTGAGCTTGTTCAGCCGATCCGCGATCGATGCCAGCCGGTCGTTTGCCTCGACCGCACTGGCAGCCTGCGCCGTCTCCCGAAAGATCGAATAGGCAAGATCAGCCCCGTTCGCACCGGGCCACGGATAGTCGAGCTCAAGGTGCGTGTCGTCGATCACGGTGCAGGGCACCGCCATGCCGGCGCAACAGAACAGGCCGCCGGTGACGAGCGCAAGCGACCATGCCGTGCCCGTGCCAACGACAGAAGTGGACCCGGCCGCCACCGTGACGGTGCCGGTCTTGTAAGACTGTGCCATGTGATGATGCCTCAGCGTTTGTCGTCAATGAGCGCTGCGAGCGCGTCTTCGATATCTTGTGAGGTCGTAGCCGACCGGATCCTAGCCTTCAGGCTCCTGCGCTTGCGCTCCATCTGTGCAATCGCCTCGTCCTGACGCGCGGCGTTTTCCATGATCGCGAGCCGGTCAGTCTCGTCATCTACCAGCGAGCCGCCACCTGTTTCGGCTTGTCGACGCTTTGCCGCATGCAGATCCGCCAGCGGCCCAAGCAGTGACCGCAGCCGCGCGGCGAAGGCACGGTCCAGCTCGGCTATCGCTTCGCCGCGCAAGCTCTCCAGGCGGTGTTCGGCCGGTGCCGCTGGTTCGTTGGATCGAAGCAGAACATCGTTAAGCGTGGCGACCGAGTTGATCGGCTTGCGGACTTTACGTCGATCAACGCGCATTTCGGTGTCTGGCCCCTTCCCATCCGCTGGGACCACGATACGCGTGCCCTTGGCGATTTCCGGAGGGAACATCGAGTTTGGAACGCGGCATTGCGTGACGATGCACCCTTTGCGGTCAACGACGAGATAGAACGTGCTGCGCGTACTCATGTGAACACCCAAATGCCGGAGTCGCACTTGACCGTGACAGAGCCGGTTTGGTTGGCAGATGTCTGAAGCGTGTTCCACGTCCAGATGTCATATCGAACCGTCGACGCGCCAGAAATACGCCGCATGACGTTTCGGCTGTCGGACACGGTGCCCGCGCCAGCCTGCGACCGGGCCTCACCAAACAATTCACCGGCGGACACGCTGGATGAGTTTCCGTTACGCTTTACCACAATGTAAGCATCGCACGTCGTGTTGCTCCCGGACCTGGTCGAGATCGCGGTCAGATCCACGAATTCGATAAATGGCTTTCCGGCAGGAACGTTGACGATGAGCGTTCCACGATGCCGCCATGCGCCATCATCGAAGTTGGTCGAACGTGTAAACGAATACGTCAGCGGCTCGAAACGCGAGAATGCATCGACATTGATCAGGTCCTCGATGACGGTGCCGTTCTGCAGGATCAGCTTCGCGTCGATCTTCGCTGCCGTGATGTTGGTGGC
>NZ_QGGG01000015.1 GCF_003148475.1 Pseudaminobacter salicylatoxidans
CTTGACCAGTCATCATCGAGAGAAAATGCGCGTTTCATCTCGATGTTGAATCATCGAAAGCGCAAAACGCCAACCCTTAAGTTAGCGCCTATGGGCCTTGCACCCCTCACCATAGAGATACGTCGCTCGACCTCCTTTACCGTGACGGCTGGACCGTTATCGGCGGCGTCGGCCACAAGTTCAGCGACCAGTTGGCAGGGGCTGTCAGCCTTTCCTGGGATAGAGGCACCACCACCGGGTTTGGCTATCAGACCGACAGCTGGACGCTAGCCAGCGCGGCCGCTTACACGCCCTTTCCCAATGTCGAGCTGCGGCTGGCCGGTGCGCTGGGTGTTCTTACCAGCGGCTCCTCCCGGAAGGTCGTGCGTGACGGAATCGAATACGGCAAGGAAATCTCCTACGATTTCGGTAACGATGTTGTCACGGCTTTCCAGGCCGGTCTAAAGATAAAATGGTAACCATTTGGAAATGCTGCATGAAAAAGCCGGGTTCAGCCCGGCTTTTCCATATTTGGAACACGGCATTTTGTTAAGGGACCGGAGAGGAGAATGCCCCCGCGCTTTCCCGATGGGCGAGCGGAAGGCGGAGTGGACCCTGTGGCTTGTGGTTTTTGCGCAACAGTCCTTATGGAAGCAATCCGCTACAAGGGGCGCGGGCCAATTTGCCCCGTTGCCGCCACAAACCCGGAGCACCTCCAAAGGGTCTTCGGCGAGGAATGAGACCGGGACGAAGCGACCGCGTTTTCGCGGCATGGGAAAAGATGGACGCCAGGCTGCTGCATTCGATAGCGACATCGCCGAACCGCTCTGCATATGGAGCGGCAGCATATGCTTTCGAATCCGTGCCGGCGCCGAAGTTTTGCTTTCATAGCCGTGGCGAGAGTTGCCGCGGCATTCGCGCGCTCTACACTTCTTCGCTGCGTCTGCGCGAAACGCGGGAAGTGGCTGTTGCCACCGCGACCGGTCGCCAATGCGGGATTGTCGCGGCAACGGGCGGGATACCTGCCCGGCGCGAAGTGGGAATTTTTGCCCGCCATCGGGTTTGCCCGACCGTGGGCCGTCATGCGGACAGGCATGACGGTGGTACGAAAGAAACGCACTGCCATGCAGATAAGTGATGTCGTGAGAAACGCCGTTTTGTCGGCGGTCGTCGTTGCTGCGGCGAGCTTTGGCTTTGCCAGCGGCGCGATGGCATTCGACGACCAGGTGTTTGACGATAGCGGCGCGGTGAAGCCCAAGTCGAGCCCATGGGCGGTGTTCCAGTTCGGTTTCTCGGCCTACAAGAACGGTCACAAGGACCAGGCCGTGGAGGCCTATCGTTACGCGGCAGAGAACGGTCAGATCGGCGCGACATGGAAGCTTGCCCGCATGTATGCGGAAGGCGATGGCGTTGATCGCAACGACTACGAAGCCTTCAAGTTCTTCAGCGAAATCGTGGATCAGGACGTCGAGCCGGGCAGCCCGGAGGAAAGCTATGTGTCCGACGCGCTGGTGGCGCTTGGCAGCTATCTGAAGAAGGGCATCCCCGATAGCCCGGTCAGGGCGAACAAGATTGCCGCGCAGGAGTATTTCATGCGCGCCGCCGCCAACTATCGCAACCCGGACGCCCAGTACGAAATGGGCAAGATGTTCCTGAAAGGCGAGGGCGGCGTGAAGGCCAGCGTTCGCCAGGCCGGGCGCTGGCTGCAACTGGCGGCGGAGAAGGGACATGCCGGCGCGCAGGCAACGCTCGGCAACCTGCTGTTCCAGTCGGGCAAGGTCGTTCGCGGGCTTGCCATGATGACGGCCGCCCTGGAGCGCGCAACGCCGGACGATCAGATCTGGATCCGGAACATGCAGGAAGAAGCTTTTGCCCTTGCCGGCGAAGCCGACCGGCGCACCGCGATCGCCCTTGCGGAAGATATTTTGACCAAGGGCAGCACGCAGTAAGCTCGGCAAGTATTCGGGATGCCGGTTTTTTAATCTATCGTAAAATCAATCAGATAGAACAGTTTTCGGATTCAATCTGGTAGCGGATTTTGCAGCCAGACGGCATCGTCTGGCGTCGCGTAAACGTAGCTAAGAAAACCAAGCTGGACAGCGGAAACCGCGCTCGTCAGAATGCCCGCTGCTCCAGACCGTGATGCCGAAAAGTCCGAAGGGTTTTCGGGCGACATCATGGTCTATCTAATTGATTTTTCTGCATGTATGTGACGCCAAGCGCTTCCATTTGGCTGCAACATGCCTAAGCGGCCTTGTCTGTTGCCGCCGGGGCAAGCGCCAGTTCCGCCACGACCGGAACGTGATCTGATGGTTTTTCCCACGCGCGCACATGCTTTTCGATGGTCGAGGATGAAAGGCGGTTTGCAGCCTCCGGCGACATCATCAGGAAATCGATGCGGATGCCGTTGTTCTTCTGCCAGGCACCGGCCTGATAGTCCCAGAAGGTATAAGTGTCGGCTGCGTCGGTCACCGCGCGCGTGGCATCTGTGAAGCCGAGATTGACGAGCCGTCGCAGGCCTTGCCGGCTCTCCGGCTGGAACAGCGCATCCCCCAGCCAGGCATCGGGGTTGCGGGCGTCGATGGGTTCTGGGATCACGTTATAGTCGCCGCCCAGCACAAGCGGTTCTTCCAGCAGCAGCCTTTCGGTCGCCCATTTCTCCAGCCGTGCCATCCAGGCGAGCTTGTAGGGGAATTTCTCGGTGTCGATCGGATTGCCGTTGGGCAGGTAGAGCGAGACCACGCGCAGCACGCCCTTGTCGGTCGAGAACACGCCTTCGATGAAGCGCGCCTGCTCGTCGCTATCGTCTCCCGGCAGACCGCGAATAACCTCATCGAAGCGGAGCTTCGACAGGATCGCGACGCCGTTGAAACCCTTCTGGCCATGCGTTTCGACATGGTAGCCGAGCGCCTCGATCTCGGCGCGCGGGAACTGCTCATCCACCGATTTGATTTCCTGGAGGCACACGATGTCGGGCGCGCTGTCCCTCAGCCACACAAGCAGATTCGCCAGACGCGCCTTCACGCCATTGATGTTCCAGGTGGCAATTTTCATGAAAACCGAACGATTGTTGGAGCTGAGTCTTGAATCGGGGCCGATAGGTGGCCGAGTCTGCAATATCCGACGGCGGAAGGGAACCCGCAGCCCACACGCTGCGCCCGCTTGTTGACATTTCGGCAGATGGGCGCGTCATCCGAATGTTTGCTGGGGGCAGCAAAAAAGCCGTCCGAAGACGGCCTTTTCATGCAAGTGGATTTCGACCGGTCAGATCGAGAAGCTGGTGCCGCAACCGCAGGAGGCTACGGCATTCGGATTGCGAATCTGGAAGGACTGGCCCATCAGGTCATCGACGAAGTCGATGACCGAGCCGCCCATATAGACCAGCGACAGGTCGTCGATCAGCACGACGGCGCCGTCTTTCTCGATGGCGACATCATCGTCGTTGCGGGCATCGACGAGATCGAATTTGTAGGAAAAGCCGGAGCAGCCGCCGCCTTCTACCGCGACCCGAAGGGCGATCTTGCCGGGGTCGGCGGAAACGATTTTGGCGATCCGCTTTGCCGCGGCGTCGGAGATTTCTACATTCTTCATGGTGGTCTTGGCGTCAGCGCCCATCGGCGTCACCTTGCTTTCGCGTTGTTACCATAGGTATGAAGCGACACGAGGCAAGTCAACCGCGACGGCACGGGACATGGCGAACGAGCTTGGCAATATCGGTTTCGGATACCGACCGCGTGCGCCCTATGCATGCGATCCCTCGCGTTCGCGCGGCCGCCTGGTGCCTGAGATCGAGAGCCCGACGCGCACGCCCTTCCAGCGTGACCGCGATCGCATCATCCATTCGACGGCCTTTCGGCGGCTGAAGCACAAGACGCAGGTTTTCATCGCCCATGAGGGCGACCATTACCGCACGCGGCTGACCCACACGATCGAGGTGGCACAGATCGCCCGGGCACTCGCGCGTGCGCTGCGTTGCGACGAGGATCTGGCAGAGGCGGTGGCGCTGGTACACGATTTCGGCCACACGCCCTTCGGCCATACCGGCGAGGATGCGCTCAACGAGAAGATGGCGGAGTGGGGTGGGTTCGATCACAACGCCCAGTCGCTGCGCGTGGTGACGCGGCTGGAGCGTCGCTATGCCGAGTTCGACGGTCTCAACCTGAGTTGGGAGACGCTGGAGGGGCTGGTCAAGCACAACGGCCCGCTGGTGGACGCCAACGGCAACGGCTTGCATGGCGAGGTGCCTCAGGCCGTTCTCGATTTCAGCGAGTTGTTCGATCTGGAGCTCGACAAATTCGCCAGCCTCGAAGCGCAATGTGCGGCAATTGCCGACGACATCGCCTACAACACCCACGACATCGACGATGGCTTGCGTGCAGGCCTGCTTACATTCGACATGCTGGAGGATGTAGCGCTGCCGGCATCGATCCTGAAGGTCGTGCGCGACCGCTATCCGGCGCTGGACGAGCCGCGTATCGGTCATGAACTCATGCGCCGCCAGATCACCATCTTCGTTGAAGATGTCATCCGCACCGCGACTGCGCGGCTGGCCGCACTTTGTCCGACGAGCGTGGAGGAGATCCATGCCGCCAAGGCAGCCATGGTCACGTTCTCGGACGAGATGATCCCGGTGGAGAAGGAATTGAAGGCCTTCCTCTACAAGAACATCTACCGACACGACGAGGTGATGCGGGTTCGCCAGGGCGCGGACCAGATCGTGCGGGAGCTTTTCGACGCCTATTTCGATGATCCGCGGCAGATGCCGGAAGGCTGGCGCGAGGGGCTGGATCGCGCCGAAAAACGGGTCAAGGCACGCCATGTCGCCGATTTCCTCGCGGGCATGACCGACACCTACGCGATCAAGGAACACCGACGTTTGTTTGACCGAACGCCCGATTTGGGTTAGGCGAAATCGTTTTTCCCGGCTCTTGCAGCCGAATTTCCAGAGCAGGCATCATGAATATCTTCGCCGATTTCAACGAGCGGGTCATAAAGGTCGTGGAAGGACTCGACCTCAACGACAAGGATGGCAATGCGGTCGACCTGACGCGCATCGCCGTCGAGCCGCCGCGAGATGCCTCCCATGGCGATCTGGCGACCAACGCTGCCATGGTGTTGGCCAAGCCCACTGGACAAAATCCGCGCGCGCTGGCCGAGAAGATCGCCGAGGCGCTGCGTCAGGACAAGGATGTGGCGGCGGTCGATGTCGCCGGTCCGGGGTTCGTGAATATGCGGCTCACCGACGGCTTCTGGCAGTTGCACCTGCAGGGTGTGCTTAAGCTCGGCACCGATTTCGGCCGCTCGACGGTCGGTAAGGGCACCAGGGTCAATGTCGAGTATGTCTCGGCCAATCCGACCGGACCGATGCATGTCGGCCATTGCCGCGGCGCGGTGGTGGGTGACGCGCTGGCCAACCTGCTCGGCTTTGCCGGTTTCGAGGTGACCAAGGAATATTACATCAACGACGCCGGCGCGCAGATCGACGTGCTGGCCCGCTCGGTCATGCTGCGCTACCGCGAGGCGCTGGGCGAGGACATCGGTGAAATACCGGCTGGCCTCTACCCGGGCGATTATCTGGTGCCGGTCGGGCAGGCGCTTGCCAGGGAGTTTGGCGACAGCCTGCTGCGCAAGCCGGAAGCCGAAGCGGTCGCCATCGTCAAGGAACGCACCATCGAGGCGATGATGGCCATGATCCGCGAGGATCTGGCGATGCTCAACGTGCATCACGAAGTGTTCTTCTCCGAGCGCAGGCTGCATGCCAATGATGCGGCCGCGATCCGTTCGGCTATTACCGACCTGACGCTGAAGGGCCATGTCTACAAGGGCAAGCTGCCGCCGCCCAAGGGCCAGAAGCCCGAGGACTGGGAAGACCGCGAGCAGACCCTGTTCCGCTCGACCGAGGTTGGTGACGACATCGACCGGCCTCTGGTCAAGTCGGATGGAAGCTTCACCTATTTCGCCGCCGACGTCGCCTATCTGAAAGACAAGCTGGAGCGCGGCTTCGACGAAACGATCTTTGTGCTGGGCGCTGACCATGGCGGTTACGTCAAGCGCATGGAGGCGCTCGGGCGGGCTCTGTCGGGCGGGAAGCTCAAGCTGACGGTGCTGCTGTGCCAGCTCGTGAAGCTCTACCGCAATGGCGAGCCGGTGCGCATGTCCAAGCGCTCGGGCGATTTCATCACGCTGCGCGAGGCGGTGGAGGAGGTCGGTCGCGATCCGATCCGCTTCATGATGCTCTATCGCAAGAACGATGCGCCGCTGGATTTCGACTTTGCCAAGGTGACGGAGCAGTCGAAGGACAATCCGGTGTTTTATGTGCAGTACGCTTCGGCGCGCTGCCATTCGGTGTTCAGGCAGGCCGGCGAGCAACTGGGGGAGGCGGCCTTCGACCGCGCTGTGCTGGCGTCCCACGCCGCGCTATTGACCGACGAAAGCGAAATCGGGCTGATCCGCAAGCTTGCCGAATATCCGCGTTTGATCGAATCCGCGGCACTGGCACAGGAGCCGCACCGGCTGGCGTTTTACCTGTTTGATCTGGCCTCGACCTTCCACGGACACTGGAATCGCGGCACGGATAACCAGGACTTACGTTTTGTTAAGGTTAACGACCGAGAATTGACGCATGCCAGACTTGGGCTGGTGCAGGCCGTATCGGATGTTTTGACGTCCGGCCTGGCGTTGATCGGGGCCGAAGCGCCCACGGAAATGCGCTAGGATTTCGCGGGAAACCCGCGGAAAACCTGTCACCTTTTGCCCACATTGCGCTGGTAAGGCCCAACCTTACGCGACGTCCAGGACGCGCGGATAGTGCGAGTTTCGGGAAAGAGTATGGCAGACACAACCCAGCTGAGAGTCGCCGATCAGGACGGTTTTGCGGACAACGATCCGTTCGCAGAACTGACCCGGATCATGGGATTTGACCCGCGGGAGCCTGTGCGGCAGCCTGAACAGACGCCCGCGCCTGCCGCGAGGGTGGAGGCGCAGTCTGCAGATATTGTCGGTGATGATTTCGGCATCGATCTCGAAAAGGAATTGATGGGCGAATTCGGGCTGGATGAAGGCGGGCAGGCCGACGCTCCCCACTATCCACAGCCCGGCCAGTCCTATGCGGCTCCTGAGCCGGCTTATGAAGCCGTCGAGCCGGCGCAGGCCTACCAGCCGGCAGCCTATGCGCCCGAAACGGAAAGTGTCGAGCCCGCTGCCAGCCATGGGGTCGATGCCTTTCAGGAGCAGGGCTATGACGCCGGTCAGGTCCAGTTCGAGCCGGTCGATTCTGTCGTGGAAGGCTATGCGTCGGAAGCAGCCGGGCATTTCGAAACCGCGCCGGTTGTGGAGACGGCCGATGACTACGCGGTCGAGCCTTCCTTCGACGCGGCCGTTGCCGCCTCGATGGAAGACGAGCTGGGGTTGGCAGGGGACTGGGTTGTCGATGAGCCTGCGCTGACGGACGACAACAGCCCGGCCGAAGAGCCTCGGATAGACGCCTACGAACCGTCTTTCGAACCTGCCTATGAACCCGTGGCAGCCTATGATCGCGCCGACGCGACCTTCGACGAGCCGGTTGCTGAGGAAGCCGCATCCGGCGGCGACTGGCAGCCTGCCGTAGACGCAGCGCCAGCCCATGCCTCCGAGGAAGGCTGGAACGTATCCGCCTATGCGCCGCAGATTCAGCCGGAGCCGGAAGTGCAGGCACCGGCGTACGATGCCGAACTCGCGGCCGAGCAGGATTTTGCCGAGGATTTCGATGCCGCTCTGGCCGAAGTCGATATGGATTTCACGGCGGTGCCGCTGGCTTCCGCTGGTGGCTCCTCCTTCGATGCGTCGGTTCTCCACGCGCAGGAGCCATCCTTTGCAGCCGATCCGGTAGCGGCGGATGAGCCTTCCACTGCCGGATCCAGTCTGGAAGACGAACTGAACGCGCTTTTGGGCAACATGGCCGCGCCGCTGTCGGTCTCCCCGGAGCCCGTCGTTGCTGCGAACGAACCAGAGCTTTCCTTCGAAAGCGCTGCTTTCGCGGCGGATGCCGTCGAGGTTCAGCCGGAACTCGTTGCCGAGACACCGGTAGAGGAACCGGCGTTCACGCAGGCACGCAGCGACTATGGCTATGCGCGCGGCAATTTCCGCATTCCTACCGAGGATGATGCCATGCCTGCGCAGGCCGAAGCATTCCATCCGGCCGAACCGGAAGCGGTCTATGCCGAGCCTGCCTTTGCGGTCGAAGCGGAACCGGAACCTGTTGCCAGCGCGGAGCCGGATATGGATTTCAACTTCGACGACGATGCGTTCGAAGAGGCTTTCGCCAGCTCGATCGGGGATGAGGACGCGGCCGCAACCCGTCAGGTTGAGGAGCCTCAGGCGGTTGCTACGGAACCCGACCCCTATGCGGAACTTGCGGCGCTGACCGCGTCGTTCAAATCCCAGTCAACCGCATCATGGAACCAGCCGGTGGCTGAACCCGCACCGGCCGCAGCAGAGCAGCAAGCATCGTTTGAAGACATGAATATCCAGCAAAGCGCCTATGCCGCTTCGAACGAGGCCCATAATCCTGCCGGCTATGACGATTATCCGGAAATCGAGACGATCGACGTTCCCGAACAGGCGGTCGCGCTGGCGGACGATCTCGACATTCCTGAGCTTCCTTTCGAGGAAGATGAGCCGGTCGCGGCGGCCTTTGACGATCTCGATGCCGAGTTTGCCGGGATTCTCAACGATATGAGCGCGCCGGAACCTGCTCCCGCCCCGCAGGCGGCCAAGCCGGCCATGGCCAGCGACGTCGATGATTTCGTTGCCGAGTTCGAGCGGGAGTTCCAACTCGATAACAACACCTACAATCAGGGCGGCTACGCCCCGGCCGCTGCCGGTCTGGCCGCTGCTGCCGGTGCCTTCGGCGCGGCTGCAGCCGCGTCGCGAACCGGAGCTGCCGGCGCGCCGGCGCAGGCTTTTGCCGCGACCGACGGAACGTCTGCTGGCGGGCAGTATCAGTATCCGCCTATGGACGATTTCGAATACGACCCGGACGCCCAGGACGACATGATGCCTCCGGCCTATGCCGCGCAGGAGCAGCGTCCGCGGCGCGGCATGCTGATTGCCGCGATCATCGGCGGCGTGGTGGTGCTTGGTGGCGTCGGTGCCTTTGCCCTGTCGGGTGGCGGCGGTTCGGGTGCGCCAGCCGTCATCACGGCCGACCAGAGTCCGATCAAGGTGCGGCCGGAGAATCCGGGCGGTGCCGCGGTACCCAACCAGGACAACAAGGTCTATGACACCGTCGCCCGCACGTCCTCGAACGAGCCGGCCCAGCAGCGTCTCGTGACCACCGCCGAGCAGCCGATCGACATGGCTGCGCAGGAAGAGACGCCGCTGGACGAGGAAGACACGATTGTCGGAAGCGACGAGGGCATCGCGCCCGCCGCCGGTAAGTCCGAAGATCGCATCCAGCAGGCGATCCAGGAAGACAGCGGCTCTGCGCAGCATGCGGAAGTCGCTGCCGTTGCGCCGCGCAAGGTCCGTACCATGATCGTGAGGTCTGACGGCACGCTGGTTCCGCGCGAGGACCCGGCTCCGGCCGTCGATCCGGCCACGACATCCTCTGAAGGCGCGCCGGTCGCGAATGAACCGGTTCCGGCTGAAGCAACGATGGCTCCCAAGGTGGCCGCCCAGCCGTCTTCGACGCCGGCATCCGTGGCGATTGCCCCAAGCCGTCCGTCCGACCAGCCGGTGAACGTGGTCGGCGAGGTCAAGCCTGATCAGGTTGCCGCCCTCAACACCAATGCAGGTGCGGCTGGCGAGTGGGCGATGCAGATCGCCTCGCAGCCGACCGAAGCGGCCGCGCAGGCCTCCTATCAGGACCTGCTGCGTCGCTATGGCAATGTGCTCAACGGCCATCAGGCCAACATCGTCAAGGCCGAGATCGCCGGCAAGGGAACGTTCTACCGTGTCCGCGTTCCGGCGCAGACCCGCAACGACGCTATCTCGCTTTGCGAGAGCTACAAGGCAGCCGGCGGCAATTGCTTCGTCTCGAAGTAATCGTCGCGGCACAATCTGAAACAACCGAGACCGGCGCGATCCTTCGCGCCGGTCTTTTTTGATGGATCGACCGCCGAATCCATAAGGATTCCCTGAATTCCACCATTGCTCTAATCTGGATGCCATGACCGAATCAAAATCGATGATCCTCGGCTGTGCCGGGAAATCGCTGACGCCGGACGAGATAAGTTTCTATCGCGACGAGCGGCCGTGGGGCTTTATCCTGTTTGCCCGCAACATCGGCGAACCGGAACAGATCGGCGATCTTGTCGCCGCATTGCGCGACAGCGTCGGTCGCGTCGATGCGCCGGTGTTCATCGACCAGGAAGGCGGGCGCGTGCAACGACTGCGACCGCCGCTTGTGCCGAACTATCCGGCCGGTACGGAGATCGGCGCGCTTTACAGGCGTGACCGGGAGGCGGGACTGCGCGCGGCCTGGCTGCTGTCGCGGCTCCACGCTTTCGATCTCACGCGCTTCGGTATCACGGCCGATTGCCTGCCGGTGCTGGACGTGCCGGTCGAGGGCGCAAGCGACGTGATCGGCTCGCGCGCTTATGGCAAGGACCCCGAAACTGTCGCGGCCCTCGGCCGCCCCGCCGCCGAGGGACTGATGGCGGGTGGCATGCTGCCGGTCATGAAGCACATTCCCGGCCACGGCCGTGCGACGCTCGACACCCATCTCGCGCTGCCGACCGTCGACGCATCGCTGGATGAATTGCGGCGGCACGATTTCGCGCCCTTCAAAGCGCTCAGCCATCTGCCCGCCGCAATGACGGCGCATGTGATCTATTCCGCTGTGGACGCGGACAATCCCGCAACCACATCAGGCAGGGTGATCGGCGAGATCGTTCGCGGCGAGATCGGGTTCGATGGGCTGCTGATCAGCGACGACACCTCCATGAAGGCACTTTCTGGGGATTTCCCGACGAAAGCGGCTTCGATCCTTGCGGCGGGCTGCGATCTGGTCCTTCACTGCAATGGGGTCATGGAGGAAATGGCGGGCATCGCGTCGCGCACAACCGTGCTTTCAGGCAAGTCGCTGGAGCGGGCCGAGCATGCCCTGACCTTTATGAAGACGCGCGACACAGCCGACGAGGCCACGTTGCGTGCGGAATTCGCAACCTGGTTCGAGGCGGTGGCATAGGAACAGCGCCGGAAGGAGAAGGCACCAACTTGGCGGAAGCCGCGGAAAACAAGGCCATGAAGGCCGCGCCGATGGACCGTCTGTGGACGGAGAACGAGGAAGCGCGTGGCGTCAGCGAGCCGTCGCTGCTGATCGACATCGCAGGCTTCGAAGGCCCGCTCGATCTGCTTCTGCATCTCGCCCGCAACCAGAAGGTGGATCTGTCGCGCATTTCGGTGTTGGCGCTGACCGAACAGTATCTCGCCTTCATCGATACCGCCCGTGCCGTGCGACTGGAGCTTGCCGCCGACTATCTGGTGATGGCGGCGTGGCTGGCCTTCCTGAAATCCAAGCTGCTGATCCCGAAGCAGCCCGATGACGAGGGCGAGAGCGGCGAGGAAATGGCCGCCGTGCTGCAGTTCCGGCTCAAGCGACTGGAGGCCATGCGCGATGCGGCCGCGCGTCTTGTCAACCGCAACCGCCTGGGCCGCGACGTGTTTGCGCGCGGCATGCCCGAAATCGTGGTGGTGGAAAAGCGCAACGAATATTCCGCTTCGCTCTATGATCTGCTTACGGCCTATGCCGTCCAGCGCCAGCGTCAGGCCATCACCAATGTACAGATCGCCAAGCGCGGCGTGTGGTCGCTGAAACAGGCGCGTGACGTGTTGAGCCGCCTGATCGGCGAGGTCAGGGAGTGGACGGCTCTCGACCAGTTCCTGATCTCCTACATGACCACGCCGCAAGACCGTGCGACGGCGATTGCCAGTTCCTTTGCCGCGACGCTCGAACTGGTGCGCGAAGGGCATGTCGAAGTCAGGCAGCAGGATGCGTTCGCGCCGCTTTACCTGCGCAGCCGCAGCCCTGCCGCCAATGCAACCGAAGGTGCGTCATGAGCAGCAACGGCACCAACGCAACCGTCATTTCCTTCGTATCCGGTGAAAAGGTCGATACGACCGATGAGGAAAGGACGGTCGAAAACCGCGACTTCGCTGAAATCGTTCGCATGGCAGAGGCCATCGTTTTCGCCAGCGCCGAGCCGGTCAGCGAACGGGCGTTGGCCGCGCGTCTGCCGGAAGGGGCCGACATTCCCGCCGCAATGGCGGAACTGCAGCGAATCTATTCCAGCCGGGGCGTCAATCTCGTGCGCGTGGCGGGCGCCTGGGCGTTCCGTACGGCTGGCGACCTCGCTTTCCTGATGAGCCGGGATGCGGTGCAGCAGAAGAAGCTGTCGCGCGCGGCGCTGGAGGTTCTGGCCATCATCGCCTATCACCAGCCGGTGACGCGCGCCGAAATCGAGGAAATTCGCGGCGTCGAAACCTCCAAGGGCACGCTCGATACCTTGCTTGAAACCGAATGGGTGCGCATGCGCGGGCGTCGCCGCACGCCGGGCCGCCCGGTCACCTATGGAACGACCGACAGCTTTCTCGATCATTTCGCGCTGGAGGAAATCCGCGACCTGCCGGGCATCGAGGAACTGAAGGGGGCGGGGCTGCTTTCGGCGCGCATGCCGGCGAACTTCTCAATTCCGATGCCGCCGACCGATCCGGACGAACTGTCCGACGAGGAGGATCCGCTGACCGATGTGGATCTCGAGGAGCTTGGGCTGTTGACACCGCGCGCGCTGGATGATTGACCAGTGGCGGGTGTATCGGGGGCTGGTTCCTGCGTGAAATTTCGTGATTGCGAGCAGACAAAAGCCGGCCCGCGCGTATATGGCGCGCAAAACATGCTGCGAATTTCGCCTTTTGTCGTAGAATTGCCGAAAGGTGCCGCTTCGATGGGCGAGGCGGTCGCGCCGCTTGGCTCATGCTGCGGCGCATTGTCCGCAAATACACGTGACATCTGGCTTTCGGCGCGCACTCTGACGTAGTTCTGTTTGAAACGCGTCGCGAAAGCGCATAGATCAGTCTCAGGAAATCGTTCGAGAGAGAGTTACCATGGGTTCCTTTTCAATTTGGCACTGGCTCATCGTGCTGGTTGTGGTTCTGCTGCTGTTCGGCCGCGGCAAGATACCGGAACTGATGGGCGACATGGCCAAGGGCATCAAGAGCTTCAAGAAGGGCATGTCCGACGAGGACAATGACGAAAAGGCCGCCGATGCCCGCACGGTGGAGCATCGCGCCGACGAAGCCATCCAGGCTAAAGAAAAGACCAGCAAGAGCTGAGATGCCTTTCGCTAGTCGGGTTCGATAGCCATGTTTGATATCGGCTGGAGCGAGATGCTCGTCATCGCGATCGTTTTGATCGTGGTCGTCGGGCCGAAGGATTTGCCGCGTATGCTGCGCACGTTCGGTAAGACGACGGCGAAGCTGCGGGGCATGGCCGGTGATTTCCAAAGGCAGTTCAACGAGGCCCTTAAGGAAGCGGAGCTTGATGACGTCAAGAAATCCGTCGATGAGTTGCGCGGCCTCAATCCTGCCTCGGAGATCAGGAAGCAGCTCAATCCCTTCGAGAAGGCCGCGTCCGATATCCGCTCCGGGCTCGACAATGCCTTGAAGTCGACGCCGGCGCCGCAGCCCGCCGAACCCGTAAAGGCCGGCGCCGCCGCAATGCCCGGTGTCGCCGGGCCTGATGCCATGCCTGCCGCACCGGCCTTCCCGGCGGCTTCGTCCGAACCGGCGGGAACCGCTGCCAAGCCGAAGAAAAAGGCAGCGGCCAGGAGCGGAAGCACCAAGGCTGCATCGAAGGCCGTTGACGCTTCCGCGCCCGCAAAGACGGGCGTCAAGACCAAGCCGGCCGCCGCCAAAACGGCAGCCAGCGCTTCGAAGGCCCCTGCCAAGGCAGCCGCCGACAAGCCCGCAAAACCCAAGGCAGCCGCCGCCCCCAAGGCGAAGAAAGCTGCCGCTGAAAAGACATCTGCTGGAAACGCCAAGTGACTGATGAGCAAGACGAAATCGAGAAGTCGTCAGCGCCGCTGATCGAGCATCTTGTCGAATTGCGCCAGCGACTGATCTGGTCGCTTGGCGGATTCTTTGTGGCGTTCCTCATCTGCTTCTTCTTTGCCAAGCATCTGTTCAACCTGCTGGTCGTCCCGTTCAAATGGGCCACCGCGTGGGCCGGGCTCGACCCGCACAAGGTGGAGCTGATCTACACGGCCCCGCAGGAGTTCTTCTTCACGCAGATCAAGCTGGCCATGTTCGGCGGCATCGTGATTGCCTTTCCGCTGATTGCCGCGCAGATCTACAAATTCGTTGCGCCTGGCCTCTACAAGAACGAGCGCCGCGCCTTCCTGCCGTTCCTTATCGCTTCGCCCATCCTGTTCCTGATGGGCGCGTCGCTGGTCTATTTCTTTTTCACGCCCATGGTCATGTGGTTCTTCCTGGCCATGCAGCAGGCGGGGACGGACGACCAGGTGCAGATTTCGCTGCTGCCCAAGGTGTCGGAATATCTCAGCCTCATCATGACGCTGATCATCTCTTTCGGCCTGGTCTTCCAGTTGCCGGTGGTGACGACGCTTATGGCGCGCGTAGGACTTTTGTCCTCTCAGGCACTGGCTGACAAGCGCAAATGGGCGATCGTGCTGGCCTTCGTCGTGGCTGCCGTTCTGACGCCGCCCGATCCGGTCAGCCAGATCGGTCTTGCCCTTCCCACTATCCTTCTTTACGAGGTCTCCATCTGGGCCGCCCGGATGATCGAACGGAATCGCGAGCAGGAACGCGTGGCGAAGGAAGCTGCCGACGAAGAAGCGAACAAGAAGGCTTCGTTGTCGGAGGCTGGCGACGGCACCACGGCAAGCTGACCGTTTCGATCCGCTGTCGCGGCCATGTTTGAAATCATGTTGCGACCGGATTTTTTGCCATGCTCGATATCAGATGGATTCGCGAGAACCCCAAGGCCCTCGTTGATGCATTGATGAAGCGAGGTCAGTCGGCGCAATCGGCCCAGGCGACCGTCGACGACCTGCTGCTGAAGGACGAGGAGCGCCGCGCGCATCTGGGCGAACTGCAGGTCAAGCAGGAACGCCGCAATGCCGCCTCCCGCGAGATCGGCAACGCCATGCGCAATGGCGATTCGGCGCTGGCCGAACAGCTCAAGCTCGAAGTCGCCGACATCAAGAGCTTCATCCAGAATGGCGAGGCGCGCGAACGCGAACTCGACAAGGCGCTGGATGACGCTCTGGCCGTGATGCCAAACCTGCCGCTGGAAGACGTTCCCGTCGGGACCGACGAGAAGGACAATGTCGAGCTGCGCAAGGTGGGCGAGGTCAAACCGCGCCCGAACTGGGTGAAGGAGCATTTCGAGATCGGCGAAGCGCTTGGCTTCATGGATTTCGAGCGTGCGGCAAAGCTTTCAGGCTCACGCTTCACGGTGCTGCGCAGCCAGCTCGCGCGGCTCGAGCGTGCACTCGGTCAGTTCATGCTGGACCTGCATACGACCGAACATGGCTACACCGAGGTTCAGGTGCCGCTTCTGGTGCGCGACGATGCGCTGTTCGGCACGGGCCAGCTTCCGAAGTTCGAGGAGGACCTGTTCTTCGTGCCGCACGGGGAAAGCCGTCTCGGCCTCATCCCCACGGCGGAAGTGCCGCTGACCAATCTGGTGCGTGAGGAAATCCTCAATCAGGAGCAGCTCCCGCTGCGCATGACGGCGCTGACGCCCTGCTTTCGCTCCGAGGCTGGATCGGCCGGGCGCGACACGCGCGGCATGCTGCGCCAGCATCAGTTCTACAAGGTCGAGCTGGTTTCCATCACCGATGCCGAAAGCTCGATTGCCGAGCACGAGCGCATGACACAATGCGCCGAAGAGGTGCTGAAGCGTCTCGGGCTGCCGTTCCGCACGGTCGTGCTGTGCACCGGCGACATGGGCTTCGGGGCGCGCAAGACCTACGACATCGAGGTCTGGCTGCCGGGCCAGAACACCTATCGCGAAATCTCCTCGTGCTCGGTCTGTGGGGATTTCCAGGCGCGTCGCATGGATGCCCGCTACCGCGTGAAGGAGGAAAAGGCGACCCGCTTCGTCCACACGCTGAACGGCTCCGGTACGGCCGTGGGCCGCGCGCTGATCGCGGTGCTGGAGAATTACCAGAACGAGGATGGCAGCGTAACCATTCCTGAAGTTCTTCGTCCTTACATGGGCGGCGCCGAGAAGATCGAAGCGAACCGTTCCTGATGCGTATCCTTCTGACAAATGACGACGGCATCCATGCCGAGGGCCTTGCCTGTCTGGAACGCATAGCGCGCACGATCTCGGACGATGTCTGGGTGGTCGCGCCCGAGACGGATCAGTCCGGCTTCGCGCATTCGCTGTCGATTTCGGAGCCGCTGCGCCTGCGCCAGGTGAGCGAAAAGCACTATGCGGTGCGCGGCACGCCGACCGATTGCGTCATCATGGGCGTGCGCAAGATCATGCCGGAGCCGCCGGACCTGATCCTGTCGGGTGTCAATTCCGGGGCCAACCTTGCCGACGATGTGACCTATTCGGGCACAGTTGCCGGTGCGATGGAAGGGACGCTGCTCGGCATTCGCTCGATTGCGCTCAGCCAGGCCTACAATGTGGTGGAGCAGTCCCGGCTCGTGCCATGGGAAACGGTCGAGACGCTCGCACCCGCACTTTTGAAGAAGCTGCTGGCGATCGATCTGCCTGCTGGCGTTTTCCTGAACCTGAATTTCCCGAACTGCCTGCCGGAAGAGGTGGAAGGCCCCGTCATCACCAGCCAGGGACGGCTCGTCCATAGCCTCTGGATCGACGAACGCGCCGACGGGCGCGGCTTTCCCTATTACTGGCTGCGCTTCGGGCGCGAAGCGCCTGAACTGAAGGAAGGCACGGATATTCATGCCGTGCGCGGGCGGCGCATCTCGATCACGCCGCTCAAGCTCGATCTTACCGCCCATGAAATCCGGGATCAGTTGACGAAGGCACTGGGATGAACAGCCCTTTCGATGACCGCGAAGGTTTCGCCGCCTTTCTGCTGAGGCTACGCGGCCGCGGCATCGTACCGAAGGACCTCATCGCTGCATTCGAGGCCACGCCGCGTCGCGCCTTCATCCAGCCGCAATGGCACGACCTTGCATGGTCGGAACGCATGCTGCCCATCGAATGCGGAGAGACGATGGAAGGGGCCGACCTGCAGGCCGCCGTCATCGCCGCTCTCGGGATCGAGCCGGGCAGTCGCGTGCTCGAGATCGGCACCGGCTCGGGCTATACCGCCGCCGTCATGTCGCGGCTTGCCGCGCGCGTGGTGACGGTCGATCGCTTCAAGACACTCAGCGAACAGGCCACGCAGCGTTTCGAGGCGCTTGGAATAGCCAACGCATTTGTCCGCCAGGCGGATGGTTCGAACGGCTTGCCCGGCGAGGGGCCGTTCGACCGCATCGTGGTGTGGGCGGCTTTCGAGAGCCTGCCGCGCCCCTTCGTCGATCAGCTTTCCAGCGGTGGGGTGATGGTCGCTCCCATCGGCCCCGCCGAGGGCGAGCAGCTCATGGCAAAGCTGACCAAGCTCGGCAGCCGTTTCGAACGAGAGGACATCGGCGTCGTGCGCCTGCAGCCGATGGCGCAGGGCATCGCCGCCGCGATCTGACGGCCGGCCCGGATTTCCTTTCCGATGGACGATTGCACGACCGCCTCTCGAAGCCGGAGCGTCCGATCTCGCTGCTGCGCCCGCCTCTTAACCGACCAGTAACATTAACGCGCTTTAATCATGGTCAGTTTGGTTAATGGGTACGCGGGTTATTGCGATGCGGTTCAGTATTTTGTCCAGAAACGAACGCATTTTGGTGCGCGGCGCCGCCCTTTTCGTGTTGGCCAGTGCGACTGCCGGCTGCAGTTCGCAGGTGGCGCGATTCGGCGGCATCGACGACATCTATACGGCGTCGACACCTCAATCGACGCAGGTGGCGCCAATCGCCGCCGCGCAAACCACTCCGGTGACACGCGGCGCACTGACGCCGGTTTCCTCGCAGCCGCTCCCGCCGCCGACCCAGCCCGCATCCGTTGCTTCCAGAACTGCGCTTGCCCCAGCGCCCCAGGTTGAACAGCCGCGTAGCGTCGCCGCTGCGAGGCCGCTCGAGCCGGCGCCGGAGCGGGTTGCTGACGCGCGGCCGTCGAATCCGGCAAGGGACAGCCTTCCGTCGCGGGTTCCGCAGCCGGCTCCGTCCGAAGGTCGCCTCGGCGTGCTGCCGCAGACGCCCAAGCTGAAAGAGGGGGAGAGCGGGCTTGCATCCAACGCGCCGGCCAACAGCAACGCGCAGGCGGCATCCGCACCCGGCACCTATCGGGTGCAGGAGGGCGACACGCTGACCCGGATCGCCCGCAACCATGGCGTCACCACCACGGCGCTGAAGCAGGCAAACGGCTTGAACGATGGCATCGTCCGCATCGGACAAACCCTGCGTATTCCCACAGGCGGCGCGACTACGGTTGCCGCGGCGACGCCCGCCAAGCCTGAACCCGTGACCGCGGCCAAGGCGGAGCCCGCCAAGCCTGCGACTACGGCGCCCGAGACGGCTAAGACCGTTTCCTACACGCCGCCCAAGAAGTCCGAAAAGGTCATCGAGCAGGCAGAGCAGGTTGCCGCGATCGCGCCGGAATCGACCGGCATCGGCAAGATGCGCTGGCCGGTGCGTGGCCGCGTGATCTCGTCCTATGGCAAGGGTGGCGGCAAATCCAACGACGGCATCGACATCCAGGTGCCGGAGGGCACGTCGATCAAGGCTGCCGAAAACGGCGTCGTGATCTACGCGGGCGACGGTCTGAAAGAATTCGGCAATACCGTTCTGGTGCGCCATGAGGATGGCCTGGTCACCGTTTACGGCCATGCCAGCCAGTTGAAGGTTTCGCGCGGCGAGAAGGTCAAGCGTGGTCAGGAAATAGCGCTGTCGGGCATGAGTGGCAGCACGGATTCGCCCAGGCTGCATTTCGAGGTGCGCAAGAACTCGACTCCGGTCAATCCGTCCGGCTACCTTGAATAGGCGGCAGAGCATGATTCCGAAAAAAACCCGCTCTCATGCAGGGCGGGTTTTTCGTTTCCGGACGGAAGGTCGAATCTCCGTTCCGGGGCGGCTCAGTCCTTCAGTGGTTGTCCCAGCCGGCCGGCGAGATCCTGGATGAACTGCCATGCGACGCGGCCTGAGCGGCTGCCGCGGGTGGTCGCCCATTCCAGCGCCTCGGCGCGCAGGGCATCCGCTCCGATCCTGAGGTCGTGGTAGCGGGCATAGCCGCTGATCATGTCCAGATATTCATCCTGCGAGCATTTGTGGAAACCGAGCCACAGGCCGAAGCGGTCCGACAGCGACACCTTCTCCTCGACCGCTTCGGACGGGTTGATGGCTGTGGAGCGCTCATTGTCGATCATGTCGCGCGGCAGGAGATGCCGGCGATTCGACGTCGCATAGAAGATGACATTGGTCGGCCGCCCCTCGACGCCGCCTTCCAGCGCTGCCTTCAGTGACTTGTAGGACGTATCGTCGTGGTCGAAGGACAGGTCGTCGCAGAACAGGATGAAGCGGAAGGGCGCCGCCTTCAAAATGTTCATCAGCTTCGGCAGCGTATCGATGTCCTCGCGATGGATTTCGATCAGCTTCAGCGGCGCTGCATCCTTGTGCTCGGCATTGATCGTCGCATGGGCCGCCTTCACCAGCGATGACTTGCCCATGCCGCGCGCGCCCCACAACAGCACGTTGTTGGCCGGCAGGCCGGCGGCGAAGCGTTCGGTGTTGTCGACCAGGATGTCGCGCACCCGATCCACGCCGCGGATCAGGCCGATATCCACCCGGTTGACGCGCTGGACGGGTTCGAGGAAGCCCGGACTGGCATTCCAGACGAAGCAATCGGCGCTGTCGAGATCGGTTTGCGGCACCGGCGCTGGCGCCAGCCGGCCAACGGCCTCGATCAGCCTGTCGAGCTTTTCCGTCAGCGTTTCCAAAGTGTTGTCGGTCATCCTGCAATCCATCTTCCTGAGAGCGCGGACCTTAGATCAGTAGAGGGCGGTTCGATTGAGCCACCTGTCGTTACGGCAGCGTCCAGGTGAACCTACAGGTGCCGTGCTGCCCGTAGAGCTCCATCAAGCCTGTAACATGCGTATTAGCGCCGGAAAAGCTGCCCTTTCAGCCGCTTGCGCGGTTGCAAAGGTGGCTCCAACCACTATATTCCGCGCAACTTTCGCAAACGGCCCGGAGGGGGCCTTTCTCAATTTTCAGGAGTTTATGATGTTCGTGACACCGGCATACGCACAGGGCGCAACCGGCGCCAGCCCCGACATGCTGATCAGCGTTTTGCCGTTCGTCCTGATCTTCGTGATCATGTACTTCCTGATCATCCGCCCGCAGCGTCAGCAGCTCAAGAAGCGCGGCGAAATGCTGGCCGCCATTCGCCGTGGCGACACGGTGGTCACCGGCGGCGGTCTCGTGGGCAAGGTCACCAAGGTGGTGGGCGATCATGAACTCGAAATCGATCTCGGCGGCGGCCTCAAGGTGACCGCGATGCGTTCCACCATTGCCGAGGTTCGCGTGAAGGGCGAGCCGGTGGCCAACCAGAACGCGAAGAACTAAGCGTTCTTCGCCAGGGCATGACTCATGGCCGGGATTATCATCCGCGAAGCGCATTTTCCCGGCCGGGCACCGATCGAAGCCTATGGCAATGGCGGCTTCCGCTTTGCGGATATGTCGCATCGCGGCTCGCTGCTGTGCCTGCCTTCCGGCATTTATGGCTGGGAGCCCGCGGATAGCGCCGCACTTGCCGTCGCGGATTTCGAACGGGTTCTTGAAGAGGCCGCCGATATCCAGATTTTGCTGGTCGGCACGGGACGTGACTTGCGGCCCCTGCCGCAAGCTTTGCGCACCGCCTTCCGGAACCTGAACATTTCCTCCGATCCCATGTCCACCGGTGCGGCGGTCAGGACCTACAATGTGTTGCTGGCCGAGGACCGCGCGGTGGCCGCAGCCATGATTGCCGTCGATTGACATGGACGATCATGCCGGCATCGTGATGAACGCGGTTCGTGCTGCCGATCGCGACCGTTATCTCAGCGCCCTTTATGCGCCCGAGAACAAGCGTCCTGCGCTGTTTGCCCTCTATGCCTTCAATGCCGAGATCGCAGGCGTGCGCGACCGCATCCGCGAGGCGCTTCCGGGCGAGGTGCGGTTGCAATGGTGGCGCGACGTGCTCGAAACCGGCACGAAGCAGGCGGCTGCCGGCCATCCCGTCGCGGAAGCGCTGGTCGAGGCCATGGCGAAGCACCAACTGCCGCAGGCGGCGTTTGCCAATTATCTCGAAGCACGCATATTCGACCTCTACAACGACCCGATGCCGTCACGGAACGATCTCGAAGGCTATTGCGGCGAAACCGCGGGGGCGATCATCCAGCTTTCGGCCATGGTGCTGGATCGGGAAGCCGCGAGCGAATTTTCCGCGCTTGCCGGCCATGCCGGTTGTGCGCAGGCAATTGCCGGCTTGCTGCGCCTCCTGCCGCTGCACCGCGCGCGGGGACAATGTTTCGTGCCGCGCGATATCCTCGCGGCGGTCGGGTGCTCGCCGGAAGAGTTCATCGCGGACGGCGGCGGGCACGGGGTCGAGGGAGCTCTCGCGGCCATGATCGCGCTTGCGGTCGAGCATCTGGCCGCTTTTGAGAAGGGTGCGGGCACATTGCCCGCATCGCTGCGTCCTGCTTTCCTGCCCGTGGCTCTAACCGGTGCATATCTCAACCGGCTGCGCCGGATGGGAAGCAAGGCAGTTGCTGAGCATGCCGAGGTGGCCGCGTGGAAGCGGCACGCGATCCTCTTCCGCCATGCCGCGCGCGGCTGGAAATAAGCGGGCAACCCGTTGTTGCCTTCAGGAAGTTGCTGAAACGCACCGCGTGTGGAACAGAATGCGGGGTTCTCCACGCGCGTTGAAATAATCTCTGCGCAAGTCGTGGAGACGCTCAGCCACTGCCATCGAGGGACCATTCTCCGGTGAGACGATCGAACCGACCTGCTTCTCGTCCGTAGAGCGGAAGGCGAAATCGAGCACGGCGCGGGCGGCCTCGATGGCGTAACCCCTGCCACGATGCTTCGCCGCCAGATGGTAGCCGATTTCCAGAACCTCTTCTTCGCCCGCGCGCTGCCATGTGAGCCCGCAATCGCCGATAAGTTCGCCTCCGTCCAAGGCCAGCGCCCACAGGCCGAAACCATGCTCGGCATAGTTGCCGAGATTCCATTCCACCCAGTCATGCGCGGCCTGTATGTCTTGCGTGGCAGGATAGAATTGCCGCGCCAGCGGATCCGCGAAGATGGACCATATGGCTGGCACGTCTTGACGCCTCATCTGGCGAAAGGTCAGCCTTGCTGTCGGGGACGGGAGCATGACGGCTTGCGGTGTCAGGCGGCAGCCTCGGCCTGTTCGCTGAGGCCCAGCCAGGTCCGGCAATCCGCAAGCGCACGCGCGGTGATCGCGTGACGCTTGGCCACCGTCTTGTCCTTGCCGCGTAGGCGCTTGCCTTCAATCTTCGGGGCCTCGACGGGCGGGAACAAGCCGAAATTGATGTTCATCGGCTGGAACGACCGCTTTCCCGGCTCATCGTCGGACACAATGTGGCCGCCGGTGATGTGGTTCAGCAGCGCGCCGAAGGCTGTGGTGACGGGTGGCGTCGAAACCATCTGCCCTTGCAGTTCGGCAGCGGCGAAGCGTCCAGTGAGCAGGCCGACGGCGGCCGATTCCACATAGCCTTCGCAACCGGTGATCTGGCCGGCAAAACGCAAGCCGGCTCGGCCCTTGAGTTGCAGCGTTGAGTCGAGCAGCGTCGGTGAATTGATGTAGGTGTTGCGGTGAAGCCCGCCAAGTCGCGCGAAATCCGCATTCTCCAGCCCCGGAATCATGCGGAAGATGCGCACCTGCTCGGCATATTTCAGCTTCGTCTGGAAGCCGACCATATTGTAGAGCGTGCCCAGCGCATTATCCTGCCGGAGCTGGACGACCGCATAGGCCTTGACGGTCGGATTGTGCGGGTTGGTGAGGCCCATCGGCTTCATCGGCCCGTGGCGCAGCGTCTCCACACCGCGCTCGGCCATGATCTCGATGGGCAGGCAGCCATCGAAATAGGGCGTGCCTTCCCATTCCTTGAATTCCGTCTTGCCGCCATCCAGCAGCGCCTGCACGAAGGCTTCGTACTGCGCCTTGTCCATCGGGCAATTGATGTAGTCCTTGCCGGTGCCGCCGGGGCCGACCTTGTCATAGCGCGACTGGAACCAGCAGGTGTTCATGTCGATCGTGTCGAAATGCACGATCGGCGCAATGGCGTCGAAGAAGGCCAGCGCATCCGCGCCGGTGCGCTGCGCAATCGCTTCGGCCAGCGAGGGGGCGGTAAGCGGGCCGGTGGAGATGATCGCCTGTTCCCAGTCTTCCGGCGGTAGTCCGGCCACTTCCTCGCGCTGGATGGTGATGAGCGGATGGGCTTCGAGCTTCGCGGTAACGGCGGCCGAAAAGCCGTCGCGGTCAACCGCCAGCGCGCCGCCGGCCGGAACCTGGTGCGCGTCGGCGCAAGCCATGATCAGCGAGTTTGCCAGCCGCATCTCTGCATGCAGCAGCCCGACGGCATTCGCCTGCGCGTCATCGGAACGGAAGGAATTGGAGCAGACCAGTTCGGCCAGGCCGTCGGTCTTGTGGGCATCGGTGCCGCGCACCGGACGCATTTCATGAAGGGTGACGGGCACGCCGGCCTGTGCCGCCTGCCAGGCAGCTTCCGAACCGGCCAGACCGCCGCCGATGATGTGCAGGGGTTTGTTTGTCATGGGTGGGAAATAGGCTGATGGAGGCAGGAAATCAATCGAGCTTGCACGGCCTTGCCCTGAAACGACAACACCCGCCGGGGGAGGAGGTTCCGGCGGGTGTCGTTAGAGTGGTCAGTGACGGGAGGAGGATATCACTGGCCTTATTCATCGGGGCCTGGGAGGAGGTAGGCGCCGACGAAATTTCTTTCGCCGTTTGGAGGGCGCGAAGACCCTGGGAGAACAGCACCTGCCGGGGGAGGAGGTCCGGCAGGTGCCGTTTGGGGTGGTCAGTGACGGGAGGAGGATATCACTGACCTTATTCGCCGGAACCGGGAGGAGGATTGCTCCGGCGAAATTCAGATTAGATCGAGCGGCGAGCGACCGAATGAATCTCGCTACGGTTGATGCCGAGGTCGTTCAGCTCGCGATTGGAAAGGCGGCTCAGCTCGGAGACGGTCTCGCGGTAGCGGCGCCAGTTGCGGAAGTTGCGAAGGATGTTCATTTGTTCTTGCTCTCTATATTGCCTGCATGGCCGGACATGGGCCGAATGGCCCGGTATTCAGATCGAACCGATCAGATCGACTTGCGCGCGACGAAGGGAATGTCGCTGCGGTTGATGCCGAGGTCGGTCAGTTCGCGGTTCGTAAGGCGGCTCAGCTCGGAAACGGTTTCACGGTAGCGGCGCCAGTTGCGATAATTGCGGATCAGGTTCATTGTTGGGCTCGTTTCGTCTTCAATTCATTTGTCAATCGCTGTGTACGCCGCGTAGATAGTCCTGTCCGTCATGCTTTAAAAGAGCCGTGGTTGCATGGCAGCAATGCGTTTTGTGCATTGCAACATTAATCGGTTTTAGAGGCTGTGGCGCAATTGTGACCGGATCGTAGAAATCCTGTGACAACAACGGTTTAGGCGTGTTCTTTTTGCATCGGTCAAGTCTGGAAGGTACGCATTGGCACCATATTCAGCACGGGTGAGACAGGATATCGCACGCTGGGTCGATAAGGGGCTCATAGATGCTGCGACGGGACAGGTTCTTGCAGGCGATGTCGAGGCAAACGAAAGCCGTCTTTTCAGTTTCGGTTTCGTTTTGGCTCTCATGGCCGCGTTGCTGCTGGGAGCGGCGCTTCTGCTTCTGGTCGCCGCCAACTGGGAAGTCATTCCGCGCCTGCTTCGGGTGACGGGCCTGTTCGCTATTATTGTCGTCAGCTATGTCGGCGGTGCGCTGCTGAAGCGCCGAGGGCAGGGCGCCATTGCAGAAGCGTCGTGGTTGGTCGGTGCGGCCGCCTTCGGCGGCTCGATTGCGCTGATCGGGCAGATGTATCACCTCGATGGCGACGAAAGCGCAGCCATGCTGGCCTGGTGCGTCGGCACGGCATTCGCGGCCACGATGCTGCGTTCGGGGCCGCTCACGGTCGCTGCAGCCGGTATCGGAACGGTCTGGATGGTGGTGACGGTTTTCAATGATTGGGATCTGCACGCGCTTCCGCATTTATTTGTAGTCATCGCGGCGATCGTGTGGTTGATCTCCTACTGGACCGGGAGCATCCGGGCGCGCCATGTCATATTGCTGTCGCTCATTCTCTATGCGGGCCTGTTCGGCATCCTCCACGATGCGACGGGCACGGGTATCGCTTTGGCGATGATATCTGCGGCGGTGTTTGCTCTGGCGGTCTATCTGCCGCAGCGCGTGGAGGCAGTGGTTCGCTTGCGCGGCCGCTTGGCCGTTCATTGCCTGATCGGCTTCCTGTGCGGACTTGCCATGGTCCAAATCGATCAGGTCGACGAGGCCGGACGTCTCGTCATTGCAGCCCTTGTCACCTTTGGCGGCGTGGCTGCGGCGCTCTATCTCGCAGGGCGTGACAGCCGGATGCTGCGCTGGATCGCCTATGCGGGCTTCGGGCTGGAACTGTGCTTCCTTTATATAGTGATGATCAGCAGCATGTTGGGCACGGCCGGCCTGTTCCTCGCTTCCGGCATCGTTCTGGGCATCATTGCAATCGTCATCATCCGGGTCGAAAGACGCATCAAGGACGGCCCCCTCAAGCAGGCGGGAGCAGCATAATGACCGGAAGCAGGCTCTTGATCTCGGCAATAGTCCTTTCCCTGCTGCAGGTCGGTTTCCTGGGCTGGACGATCGCATCGCGCGCCATGGTCCTGCGCAGCGGACAGGAGGTGCTGCTGAAGGTGGAGCCGGTCGATCCGCGCGATCTGCTGCGTGGCGATTTTGTCCGCCTTGGCTATGAAATCTCCGATGTCCCGGCCGGTCTGGTCGTCAATCGTGGTGCCCAGGCACAAACGAACGGCATGATCCGCGTCCGTCTGCGCAAAGGCGCGGACGGCTTCTGGCATCCGGTTTCGGCAGCATTGGGCAGCAGCCTGCCCGCAGCGCCCGCCGACGGCGAGGTGGACGTTCTTGGGACCATTTCCTCCGGCCTGCCGCAAGACGAGCACGCCACGTTGCGCATCGACTACGGCATCGGCCGTTTCTATCTGCCGGAAGGCGAGGGCAAGGCGATCGAGCGCGACATGCGCGTGCGCAGCTTCGGCATAGTGGCTGCCGTCAGTGCTGACGGCGCGATGCAGATCAAGGCGCTGATGGACGGCGACAGGAAGCTGTTTTCCGAGCCGCTTTACTGAGGCTCCCCGGCCCGCTTTGCACGCGGGCCGGGCATTGCCTGTTTCGGGTCACACGCGATGGCCGCTCCTCACGCCTTGATGGCGATGATGGACTTGTTGAGCTTGGCGAACTTCTCGTGGCTGATCGCAGCATCGGGGAACAATGCAGCCATTTGCCGCGAAGACAGCAGCCTGTGGTGCTGGATGATGTCTTCGGCTTCTGCCTTGTCTTCGATGCGGCGGAAAAAGCCGAGGGAATAACGCATTATCAATGTGCAACGGACTCGTTCCGGCAAATATTGGAAGCCAGGAAAGCGGAAATGCGGTTCGTACGGGAACCAGTAATTCGGTGTCTGGACATAATAGCGCGGCGCGAGTCGGCGCGTATTGTCCGCGAATGCCTGCATGTCTGCGTAGGCGCCGACATGCTCGATCACCGAATTCGAGTGCACGAAGTCGAATTCCTGCCCTTTGAACAGGTCAGGATCGGTCGCGCTCATCTGGTGATAGGTGAAGATACCGCCATTCTCAGTTGAGGCTTCCAGCGTATTCACGATGGTGATGTGCAGGCGGTTGCGATTGGCTTCGATGAATTCCTTACCGATGTTCCAATAGGTTTCCGTCCCGCCCAGGTCGAGAATACTTGCCGATCCCTTTTCATCGATAATGGACTTCAGGATATTTCTAATTGTCGCGAAACGCCTTTCTCGAAACTTAAACTCGATACTGTTTCGATTGGTATAAGGATCAATTTTCGGTTTTGCTAATATATTTTCAAATATATCGCTTGCGCTCATGGCTACAGCTCGCGCTCCATTGCTAATTAACCGGTTGTTAACCGTTTTATTCGCCCTGTCCATCTCCGTGCGTAAATTACCGGAAAATATGGTAAATACGCGCCCAGGTTCGGCCGACAGGGAAACTTCAGGTTTTCTGTCGATGCGGAACGGCAGGCGCCTAAAATTCGAGCTGGCCAAGAGCAATTTGCGCCCACCACCCCTGATTGCATACAGAATTTCACCGCTCTGTGACGCTTGAGGCTCAGCTTCTCGCAAAAAGCTGTCGCGAGATCTTTCTGTGCGACCGCCCGCTTAAAACGCAGACATCACCGGGCGCGGCATTTCATCGAGGTCGGGAAGAGGTGGTGCGGATGAAGGGACTCGAACCCCCACGCCTTTCGGCACCGGAACCTAAATCCGGGGCGTCTACCAGTTCCGCCACATCCGCAGGTGCGGTCGCAAATCTCACGCGGCCATCATTATGTCAATGTCGCAATCGAACGATAGGTGTACAAGAGTGTTTTGAAAGGGCGGTAACGCGCGAAGAGTGTTGAAAAATCGGTCCGTCTATGACAAAAGGCGTGTCGAATGTGACGGGTTACAAATTCACGCTTCGAGCGAATGTGGTAAGAAGCAGCCAAAACAAAGACTTACCCAAGTTCTGGAGCGCATCGAGAGTAATTGCTGTGTTGATGGCAAAACCATCCTGCACATATTGCTTCACCCGCACCGAAGGACTATCCCGCCACGAAAATCTCCGCAGGTCGAGCGGTATGCCGTTTGCCCCGTGGCAGTCGTGAAAACAAAGGTTTGATGATGCAGGTAACCGAAACTCTCAATTCCGGTCTTAAGCGCGAAATCAAGGTAGTCGTTCCGGCCGGCGATATGGAAGCCAAGCTCGTCGAACGGCTCAACGATGCCAAGGACAAGGTTCGTCTCAATGGCTTCCGGCCGGGCAAGGTGCCGCTGCAGCACCTGCGCAAGGTCTATGGCAAGTCCTTCATGGCCGAGGTCGTGAACGAGATCCTGTCTAATTCCACGCGCACCATCATCGCCGAGCGTGGCGAGAAGGCCGCCATGCAGCCCGAGGTCAGCATGACCGAGGACGAGAAGGAAGCTGAGAAGATCCTGGCCGGCGGTGCCGACTTCGAATTCCAGCTTGCCTATGAAATCGTCCCGACCATCGAAATCCAGGATTTCAGCAAGATCGCCGTGACCCGTCCGGTCTACGACGTGCCGGAAACGGAAGTCGACGATCAGGTCAAGCGCATCGGCGAATCCTCGCGCTCCTACGAGCCGAAGGAAGGCAAGGCCGCCGAAGGCGATCGCGTCACCATCGACTATATCGGCAAGATCGACGGCACGCCTTTCAATGGCGGCACGGGCTCCGATCAGCCGCTGGTTCTGGGTTCGAAGGAATTCATCCCCGGCTTCGAGGATCAACTCGTCGGCATCAAGGCCGGCGATGAGAAGGTCATCACCGTGACCTTCCCGGAGGAGTACGGCGCCGCGGAGCTGGCCGGCAAGGAAGCCACTTTCGACATCACCGTCAAGGAAGTCGCCAAGCCGGGCGAACTCGAAATCAACGACGAGATGGCCAAGAACCTCGGCCTCGAATCGCTGGAGCGCCTGCGCGAGATCGTTCGTGGCCAGATCGAGAGCCAGTTCGGCTCGATGACCCGCCAGAAGGTGAAGCGCCAGCTTCTCGACCAGCTCGACGAGAGCTACAAGTTCGAGGCGCCTTCGAAGCTCATCGAAGCGGAGTTCAACAATATCTGGGAGCAGGTCAATCGCGACCTCACTGCTGCCGGACGCACCTTTGCTGACGAAGACACCACCGAAGAGGAAGCCCGCGCCGAATACCAGCGTCTGGCTGAGCGCCGCGTGCGCCTTGGCCTGGTGCTTGCCGAGATCGGCGAGAAGGCGGGCGTGCAGGTGAGCGATGAGGAGATGCAGCGCGCGCTGTTCGACGTCGTGCGCCGCTATCCGGCCAACCAGCAGCAGGAAATCTTCGAATTCTATCGTGGCAACCCGAATGCGCTTGCCACGGTGCGCGCTCCGCTCTTCGAGGAAAAGGTCATCGACCATCTGCTGACGCAGATTTCCGTCACCGACCAGAAGGTGAGCAAGGAAGAGTTGATGGCCGACGACGAGGACGAGGCCGCCGAGGCCAAGCCTGAGAAGAAGACCAAGAAGGCTGCCGCCAAGAAGGCCGACGACGCTGCGGCCGAAGAGCCGAAGAAGAAGGCAGCGCCGAAGAAGAAGGCCGCCAAGGAAGGCGACGCCGAATAAGGCGCTCTTTCAGAAATGATAATGAAAAGGCCGTCCGGATCGGGCGGCCTTTTTCTTTGCCTGTCTGTGCGCCTTGCCGGTGCTCAGGTCGTGAGGACCGCTGATCAGATCAGCAGCAGGCCCTTCATGCTGGCATGACCGTTCTTGCCGATGATGATGTGATCGTGCACGGCGATGCCGAGCGGCTTGGCAATCTCGATGATGGTCCTGGTCATCTCGATATCGGCGCGCGACGGTGTCGGGTCGCCGGAGGGATGGTTGTGCGCGAGAATGATGGCCGTGGCCGATAACTCCAGTGCGCGACGCACCACTTCGCGCGGATAGACGGGGGTGTGGTCCACCGTTCCCATCTGCTGCACCTCGTCGGCAATCAGCGCGTTCTTTTTGTCGAGAAAGAGGATGCGGAACTGTTCGCGCTCTTCAAACGCCATCGCGGCACGGCAGTAGTCGAGCACCTGGCTCCATGAGGACAGCAGCTCGCGCCCGCGAATTTCGCCTCGCGCCATGCGCTGCGCCGCGGCCGCCACGATCTTGAGGTCGAGCGCGGCGCCTTCACCGATATTTTCCACCTCCCGCAGCAAGCGTTCCGGTGCGCCAAGCACTTCCGCGAGAGATCCGAAGCGTTTCAGCAGCGCCTTGGCGCGTTCCTTGGTGTCGGCGCGCGGGATCGAACGGAACAGCAGCAGTTCGAGGATTTCGTAATCCGAGAGCGTGTCAGGCCCGGTCTGCCGGAAGCGCTCGCGCAGGCGCTGGCGATGGCCGAGATAATGCGGCTTCTCTTCCGACGGTGGGGAAGGTTTCAGGTCTCGCGGCGGCCGTTCGGCGAAAAAACTGCGCTCATCGTTGCGGTCATCGACCATGCAATCCCCCCGGCTTGCTCGCCGCACGTGACGGCGTCCGGAAGGATATTAGAAAGGCAGGCCCGGCCGGTCGAGCCCCTTGGGCGACAGCGTGAAAATTTCGCAACCATCTGCGGTTACGCCCACGGTGTGCTCATACTGCGCCGAGAGCGAGCGGTCGCGCGTGACGGCGGTCCAGCCATCGGAGAGCACCTTCACATGCGGCCGCCCGAGATTGATCATCGGCTCGATGGTGAAGATCATGCCTTCGCGCAGTTCGACGCCCTCGTTGGAGTTGCCATAGTGCAGGATGTTCGGCGCGTCATGGAACAGCAGGCCGACGCCGTGCCCGCAGAAATCGCGCACCACCGAACACCGCTCGCCTTCCGCATAGCTCTGGATGGCAGCACCGATCGCGCCGGTGCGCGCGCCGGGCTTCACGGCCGCAATGCCGCGCAGCAGGCATTCGTAGGTCACTTCCAGCAGGCGCTCGGCGGCGCGCTTGATGGTGCCGACCGGATACATGCGGCTTGCGTCGCCATGCCAGCCGTCGAGGATGTAGGTAACGTCGATATTGACGATGTCGCCGTCGCGCAGCGGCTTGTCGTCGGGAATGCCGTGGCAGACGACGTGATTGATCGAGGTGCAGGTCGACTTCGTGTAACCGCGATAGTTCAGTGTGGCGGGCAGAGCGCCATTGTCCATGCCGAATTCGAAGACGAAACGGTCGATCGCGTTGGTCGTCACGCCGGGCTTGACGATGTCAGCCAGTTCGTCGAGGCAGCGCGCGGTCAGGTTGCAGGCCTTGCGCATGCCCACGAACGCATCCTCGCCGTAAAGGCGAATCTGACCGGTATTGCGAAGCGGTGCCGTTGCGGCGTCCAGATAGGTGACCATGTGATAAAACCTGCGTGTCGAAAGGCGGGTGCGCGAAAACCCGGGACCGCCATGATGTGACACCTGAGGGCGTTTTCTTCAAGCCCAAAGGCGATCAAAGGCACGAAATGCGACCGATTGCTCCGCATGGAAAGGGGTTCTCGGGTCGGTATCGGTGGCTGCGGCCACGTGTAAGGTGTTCATCCAGTATTATGCCTTTCTCGGCGAGGGGCGGGCCAAAGCGCTGATTTCTGTCGGTTACAGATCATGAGACGCTTTGTGGGGAGTTGACCGCAGCCGGGACCGAAGGCAATTTGTCGCCCGTGCCGCAAGCCATGGTAGCGGCGGCGCCGTGGATCGGGGGACCATCGAGGCTTTTGCGTTCGATGACGTGCCGGATTCACGACGGTGATGCCGGTTTCGGGCGGGGGGCTTGGAACCGGCATCATCCATCCGATCTTATATCGATGGGAAAACGCAGGCCGTGCCGCTTTCCTTCGCGGGATAGACGTGATACGAGCCGGTGCCATTCCTGACGGAAACAGACGAGTCGACGCTGCTCATCCCGAGTACAGCGCGCGTTTCCCGTATCGAGGGCTAGGCATGGCAAAGATCATAGAAACCGCAACCGGCGCCACGGCGCTGACATTTGATGACGTGCTCCTGCAGCCCGGTCACTCCGAAATCATGCCCGGCCAGACGGACATCGGTACCGTGATCGCCGGCGACATAGAGCTGAACATTCCGATTCTTTCGGCCGCCATGGATACGGTGACAGAGGCAAGGCTCGCTATCGCCATGGCGCAGGCTGGCGGTATCGGCGTCATCCATCGCAATTTCACGCCGGCCGAACAGGCCGAGCAGGTGCGGCAGGTCAAGAAGTTCGAATCCGGCATGGTGGTGAACCCCGTCACCATCGGTCCCGATGCAACGCTGGCCGATGCCCAGGCGCTGATGCGCGCGCACGACATTTCCGGCATTCCCGTGGTCGAGAAGGGCGGTACAGGCGGCCATAGAACCGGCCGCCTCGTCGGCATTCTCACCAATCGCGACGTTCGGTTCGCGAACGATCCGGCCCAGAAGGTCCATGAACTGATGACCCGCGAGAATCTGGTCACGGTGAAGGACAATGTCGATCAGACCGAAGCCAAGCGCCTGCTGCACCAGCACCGCATCGAAAAGCTGCTGGTGGTGGACAATGACGGCAACTGCATCGGCCTCATCACCGTCAAGGACATCGAGAAGTCGCAACTCAATCCCAACGCGTCGAAGGATTCGCAAGGCCGCCTGCGCGCGGCTGCGGCCACCAGCGTGGGCGATGACGGCTTCGAGCGTGCCGAGCGCCTGATCGATGCCGGCGTGGACCTTTTGGTCATCGACACCGCGCACGGCCATTCCCAGCGCGTGCTGGATGCGGTGACGCGGGCCAAGAAGCTCTCCAATTCCGTGCGCATCATGGCCGGTAACGTCGCGACCGCCGACGGCACGCAGGCGTTGATCGACGCCGGCGCAGACGCGGTGAAGGTCGGCATTGGGCCTGGCTCCATCTGCACCACCCGCATCGTCGCGGGCGTTGGTGTGCCGCAGCTTTCGGCGATCATGGCCGCCGTCGAAACCGCGCATAAGGCAAGCATCTCCGTCATCGCCGACGGTGGCATCAAGTTCTCCGGCGATCTCGCAAAGGCGCTTGCCGCCGGCGCCAGTGCGGCCATGATCGGTTCGCTTCTGGCCGGCACGGATGAAAGCCCCGGTGAGGTCTATCTCTATCAGGGCCGTTCCTTCAAAGCCTATCGCGGCATGGGCTCGGTGGGTGCGATGGCGCGCGGCTCGGCCGACCGCTATTTCCAGGCGGAAGTGCGCGATACGCTGAAGCTGGTGCCCGAAGGCATCGAAGGGCAGGTGCCTTACAAGGGCCCCGTCGCCGGCGTCCTGCATCAGCTTGCCGGCGGCCTGCGCGCCGCGATGGGCTATGTCGGCGGCGCCAACCTCACGGACTTCCGCGACAAGGCGACCTTCGTGCGCATTTCGACAGCGGGCTTGCGCGAAAGCCACGCCCATGACGTGACGATCACGCGCGAAAGCCCGAACTATCCCGGCAGCTTCTGATCGAAAAGATCACGTTAAAACAATAGCTTGGATGCGATAAAATATCATCGCACTCAAGCTCAGTCGCCCAAAGAAAAGCGGCCGCCCCGATCCCGGAGCGGCCGCTTTTGCTTGGAGAGTCCCGGCCTCGACCGGTGTTATTTGGTTTCGAACACGACCACCTTGCGCTGTTCGAATTTCACGCCGAGTTCGCCGCGGACGAGCCGTGCCGCGTCGTTGCCGAACACTTCCCGCCGCCAGCCGTGCATGGCCGGCACGTCCGCCTTGTCACCCTGGGCGGCGATGCGATCGATGTCGTCGCTCGATGCCAGCACCTTGGCGGCCACGCCTTCCTTTTCGGCAATCTGGCGCAGCAGCACCTTGAGCAGTTCGGCGGCGGCATTGCTGCCTTCCGGCGCGTGCTGTTGCTTGGGCAGCCTGGGCAGTTCTTCCTTGGAAAGCTGCAAAGCCTTGTTGACGATCTCCAGCAGCGCGGCGGCGGTGGAAGAGCGTTCCCACCCCTTCGGCACGGTGCGCAAGCGTCCCAGTGCATTGGTGTCGCGCGGCTGCTGCTGGGCGATTTCGTAGACTGCATCGTCCTTCAGCACCCGCCCGCGCGGCACGTTGCGTTCACGGGCCTCACGCTCGCGCCAGGCGGCGACGCCTTGCAGCACGGCAAGTTCTATCGGCTTGCGCACGCGCATCTTGAGGCGCTTCCAGGCGTCGTCCGGATGCGGGTCGTAGGTTTCGCGGGAGGTCAATACCTCCATCTCCTCGTTGAGCCAGTGGCTGCGATTGTCGCGCTCGAGTTGCCCCTTGAGATGCTGATAGACGTCAATCAGGTGGGTAACATCGGCCAGTGCGTAGGAAAGCTGCTTTTCGGTGAGCGGGCGGCTGCGCCAGTCGGTGAAGCGCGACGACTTGTCGAGATGTGTCCCGGTGACCTTCTGGACGAGCTGGTCATAGGAGACGCTGTCACCGAAGCCGCACACCATGGCCGCCACCTGCGTGTCGAACACCGGGTGCGGGATGAGGTCGCCGAGATGGAAGATGATCTCGATGTCCTGCCGGGCGGCGTGGAAGACCTTCTCCACCGCGCTGTCGGCCATCAGTTCGAAGAACGGCTTGAGGTCGATGTCCGGCGAAAGCGGGTCGATCAGAGCGGTCACGCCCGGCGCAGCCATCTGTATCAGGCACAGTTCCGGCCAGAAGGTGGTTTCGCGGATGAACTCGGTGTCGACCGTCACGAAAGCCGATTTGGCGAGCGCGGCGATAGCGGTTTCAAGCTCTTGCTGAGTGGTTATGACGTGCATGAAATTTCTTTGGAAAGAAAGGAAAGTCCATTTCCTTTCAGTCCGAAGGCCGTTCGTCAAGCTTTGCGAGGAATTTAGAGCGTCTGCCCGGTGCTACCTTCCGCCATCGCCCCTGCGCCGCGCCAGCCGCGCAAAAACCGTCGATGTGCGCAAAAGGGCGATAAAGTGGCTGCGCCGGCTGGCGGGGACAGGTTCGCTGACACCCATGCGGTAGAAGATGATGACGATGAAAACGGCATAGACCGCAGCCGTGAAACCGAATAGCGCCTGGGGGCCGAGAAACTCCATCACGGTGGAGGCGGCGAAGGGGCCGCCGATGGCGCCGATCGAATAGAAAAGCATCAGCGCGGCATTCACCAGCACGAATTCATGGCTGTCGGCGCGATCGTTGGCATGCGCGGCCGACAGCGAATACAGCGGCATGGCGAAGGAGCCGAAGATGAACACCAGCACCATGTTGGTTGCAGGGTCGGTGCCAGCAAAGCTGGCCAGCGCGACAGCTGCAAGCATTGCAAGGAAGGTGGTGAGAAGCAGAACCTTGCGGCGGTCCCACCGGTCGGAAAGGCTGCCCAGCGGATATTGGATGAGCGCGCCGCCGATAATGCCGACGCACACGAAGGTCACCACATCCGCAACCGACATGCCGATCTGCTCGGCATAGACGGGCGACAGCGTGCGGAACGCGCTGTTGGTGATGCCGACCGCGACGCAGCCGATGGCGCCGACCGGCGAAATACGCCAGACGCGTACCAGGTCGAGCTTGACGTCCTCGGGCGCTTTCGGATTAGAGCGGTCGCCGAGCGACACCGGCACCAGCGAAAGGGTGATCATGATCGACATGATGGCGAAGATGGCGAAGCCGCCGGCGCCGAAGACGGGAATCATGAACTGCGCGCCTGTCACCGACCCGATGTCGATGATGCGATAAAGCGCGAGCAATCGTGCGCGGTCGTGATTCTTCGCGCCTGAATTCAGCCAACTCTCCATGACCGTGAACAGGCCGGCGAAGCAGAAACCGGTGACGAAGCGCATGGCGGACCACATCACCGGGTCGATGACCAGTACGAGCAACAGCGTGACCGCCGAGGCGATGGCGGCGAGCGCGGAGAAGGAGCGCACATGCCCGACTGACTTCATGATGCGCGAGATCGCCATGCAGCCGAGCAGGAACCCTGCGAAATAGGTGGTTCCCATGAAGCCGATGACCGTGGGGGAAAAGCCTTCCTGCGCCCCGCGCAGCGCAATCAGCGTGCCTTGCAGGCCGTTGCCGCCCAGCAGGAACCCGGCGGCGATGAGAAGGGGGATCAGCGGTCGAATGGAGGACATCAGGCAACTGTCTGGTGAACGAGCCCGATTTGTGGACCATAGGTGAACGCTTTGCCAGCATCAAACCGACGCCAAATGATCCAGAACGCGCCATCGCCTTGACAAAACACTGCGCCCATGCGCTTTTCGGCCGAATTTTCCGGCTGTGCACGCATATGTGTCCGCATGGCCAAGCAACCCTCCTGACCGGAATTCATCATGCATCGTTACCGCACTCATACTTGTGGCCAATTGAGAAAATCGGATGTTGGATCGGTCGTTCGGCTGTCGGGCTGGGTGCATCGCGTCCGCGACCACGGCGGCCTGCTGTTCATTGACCTTCGAGACCACTACGGCCTGACCCAGATCGTCGCCGATCCGGATTCACCGTGCTTCAAGATCGCCGAGACCGTTCGTGGCGAATGGGTCGTCCGCATCGACGGTGAGGTCAAGGCGCGCACCTCCGAGACGGTCAACACGAACCTTCCCACCGGCGAGATCGAGATTTTCGCCCGCGAGATGGAAGTGCTGTCGGCCGCCAAGGAGCTGCCGCTGCCGGTCTTCGGCGAGCCGGACTATCCGGAAGACATTCGCCTGAAGTACCGCTTCCTCGACCTGCGCCGCGATACGCTGCACAGGAACATCGTGCAGCGCACCAGGATCATTGCCGACATGCGCAAACGCATGGGCGAGGTGGGCTTCACCGAATATTCGACGCCGATCCTGACGGCCTCTTCGCCGGAAGGCGCACGCGATTTCCTCGTGCCGAGCCGCATCCATCCGGGAAAGTTCTTCGCGCTGCCGCAGGCGCCGCAGCAGTATAAGCAGCTTCTGATGGTGGCCGGCTTCGACCGCTATTTCCAGATCGCGCCCTGCTTCCGCGACGAAGACCCGCGCGCCGACCGCCTGCCGGGCGAGTTCTACCAGCTCGACCTCGAAATGAGCTTCGTGACCCAGGAAGACGTCTGGGACACGATGGAGCCGGTCATGCGCGGCGTGTTCGAAGAATTCGCGGAGGGTAAGCCGGTTACACAGAAGTTCCGCCGTATCCCCTACGACACGGCCATCCGCACTTACGGCACCGACAAGCCGGACCTGCGCAACCCGATCGAAATCCAGGCGGTCACGCAGCACTTTGCTGGTTCGGGTTTCAAGGTGTTCGCCAACATGATCGCCAACGATCCGAAGGTCGAGGTGTGGGCGATCCCCGCCAAGACCGGCGGCTCCAGAGCTTTCTGCGACCGCATGAATTCCTGGGCGCAGGGCGAAGGTCAGCCAGGCCTCGGCTACATCTTCTGGCGCAAGGAAGGCGAAAAGCTCGAAGGCGCCGGCCCCATCGCCAAGAATATCGGCGAGGAACGCACGGAAGCGATCCGCACGCAGCTCGGTCTTGAGGACGGCGACGCCGCCTTCTTCGTCGCCGGCGACCCCGCCAAGTTCTACAAGTTTGCCGGCGAGGCGCGCACCCGTGCAGGCGAGGAGCTGAACCTCGTTGACCGTGACCGCTTCGAACTGTGCTGGATTGTCGATTTCCCCTTCTACGAATGGCTCGAGGACGAGAAGAAGATCGACTTTGCCCACAATCCGTTCTCGATGCCGCAGGGCGGACTGGAAGCCCTCACCAGCCAGGACCCGCTGACCATCAAGGCCTACCAGTACGACATGGTCTGCAACGGCTTCGAAATCGCGTCGGGTTCCATCCGCAACCAGCTTCCGGAAGTGATGGTCAAGGCCTTCGAGCTGACCGGCAAATCGCGCGAGGAAGTCGAGGAGCATTTCGGCGGTCTCTACCGTGCTTTCCAGTACGGTGCGCCGCCGCATGGCGGCATGGCGGCCGGCATCGACCGTGTTGTCATGCTGCTGGTCGGCGCCAAGAACCTGCGCGAGGTGACGTTGTTCCCGATGAACCAGCAGGCGCAGGATCTGCTGATGGGCGCGCCCGCCGAGGCCACGCCGACGCAGCTTCGCGAACTCTCGCTGCGCATCATGGCGCCTAAGAAGGAAGATTGAGAAACGCCCGCAAGCGATTCTCACGGCAACAAAAAAGCCCGGCAGCGATGCCGGGCTTTTTTGTGTTTTGCGATCAGCTGGCCCAGATCCCGAAAGGAGAGCAGAGCCTACGCGTCATTCCTCGTTGGCGCGTACCGTGACGCCCAGCGTCTTGGGCAATTCCAGTGGCGCGGACATGGCGCCCGCCGCGATGAGCGCGAACGGCACCGGCGAGCCCGGCTCGGCCTTCACCGCGATGCTCTGCGGTTCGTCGAGGAACTGGCCGACTGCCGCCGTGATCTGGCCAGAGAGTTCGGGGTTGTTGAGCTGTGCCGTCAGGAAAGGCACGATCGCCTTGGCCTGGTTGGCGATGTCCGAAGGCTTCACGCCCTGCTGCCTGGCCATGTAGTCCAGCACCTTGCCGGTCAGCGAATCGTCGTCGAAACGGATCGTCGCGCCTTGCAGCGTCAATTGCTGCATCAGCCCAAGCGCTGCGAGGCCAAGGGTGGAATTGTCGGTTTCGGGTTGTTCGGCGATTTTCTTCTGCAAGTCCTGCATCGACTTCAGGAAGGCTGGCGTATAACCGCCCATACCGAAGGTAAGGCCCAATGTGCCCGCGTTGTCGACCGTGACGTCATATTGCGACAGCGACATCGTGCCATCGGAAGGCTGCCACGAGCCGGCAGCTTCGATATAGCCGCTGATGTTCCGGTAGCCGAGACCGTCGAGAACCGCTTTCGACTGCGGGTCCTCGACGCCGCTCAGATCGGCGGTGAATTTTTCCACCGAACCGGTGAATTCCATCGCCTTTCCGTCCTTGGGGGGCGTGACCTCCACCGAGAGGTTGGACAGCGAAAACACTGGCTTGTCGGCCGACTTGACGTCGAGACTGGCGAGCGACGCGGAATCGTACATCAGCATCGAGGCAACCACATCGGACGAGCCGGCAGCCGGCAGTGACACACCCGACAGCACCAGCGGGCTGAGTTCGACATCGGTCTTGTCCTCGGTGAACCGATACGGCTCGGTGCTGACCGTATCGATCCTGTAGCCTCCGTTTTCCTCCGCGACCCCTTCGAAGGTCACGTTGCCGATCGAAAGCCGCTCGTTTTCGCCCGGTGTGCCGAGGGTGACGCCTTCCAGGACCATTTTGGACGTGTCGCCACTGACGGCTTGCCAGTCCATGTCCATGCTCTGCGCCGCCAGCAGTTCCTTCAGCCGATCGGCAACGGCCGCAGCGTCCTGCGCATAGGCCTGCAGAGGCATGGATATGAGGAAGGTCGAAAGTGCAAGCTTTTGAAAAGTCGAGCGGATCATCAGCCGTGGTCCTTGATATTATTACGCCGTTAGCGGTTACATGCTCAAAGTTCGCAAAAAAAGGCAATCGGAAGATGGCGCATCTTCGCTGGCTAAAGCTGGTGCGTGGGCTTGCGCTTTTGCTTCAATTCGCCCTCTTGCCGCGAATCGCAGGGTCGGATAACCGAAAACCATGGGAAAAGGGCTCTTGCCGCCGGGTTCCGGCGATGGCGATCATATTGAACCGGTCGATCTGAAGAAGGCGCTGGAAGAGCGTTATCTTGCCTATGCGCTGTCGACCATCATGCACCGCGCACTGCCGGATGTACGCGATGGGTTGAAGCCCGTGCACCGGCGTATCATGCATGCGATGCGGCTTCTGCGCCTCAACCCCGATCAGGGCTTTGCCAAGTGCGCCCGCATCGTCGGCGAGGTGATGGGTAAATTCCACCCGCATGGCGACCAGTCGATCTATGACGCTTTGGTGCGCCTGGCGCAGGACTTTGCCGTGCGCTATCCGCTGGTCGACGGACAGGGCAATTTCGGCAATATCGATGGCGATAACGCCGCTGCCATGCGCTATACCGAAGCGCGTATGACCGAAGTGTCGGTGGCGCTTCTGGAAGGCATCACCGAGGATGCCGTCGATTATCGCCCGACCTACAATGAGGAAGACGAAGAACCGGTGGTTCTGCCCGGCGCCTTCCCGAACCTGCTGGCCAATGGCTCGTCGGGGATCGCGGTCGGCATGGCGACTTCGATCCCGCCGCACAACGCGGCCGAACTGTGCACCGCCGCCCTTCATCTGATCGAACATCCCGACGCCACCGTCGATGACATCGTCAGCAAGGAGCCGGGCGACGGGCTGATTCAGGGACCTGATTTCCCGACGGGCGGCATCATCATCGACAGCCGCGCCGCGATCCTGGAAGCCTATGAAACGGGCAGGGGCTCCTTCCGCGTGCGCGCCCGCTATGCGGTGGAGGATCTCGGCCGTGGAACCTGGCAGATCGTCGTCACCGAAATTCCCTATCAGGTGCAGAAGTCGCGCCTGATCGAGAAGGTTGCCGAACTGCTGCTGGCCCGCAAGCTGCCGCTGCTCGAAGACATCCGCGACGAGAGCGCCGAGGACATCCGCCTCGTGCTGGTGCCCAAGAGCCGCACGGTCGATCCCGGCCTGCTGATGGAATCGCTGTTCAAGCTCACCGAGCTTGAAAGCCGCTTCCCGCTCAACATGAACGTGCTGTCGCGCGGCAAGGTGCCGAACGTGCTGTCCGTCAGAGACGTGCTGCGCGAGTGGCTGGAGCATCGCAAGGAAGTGCTGGTCCGCCGCTCGAGGCACCGGCTTGCCGAGATCGAGCGCCGGCTGGAAATCCTCGCCGGCTATCTCATCGCCTATATCAACCTCGACGAGGTGATCCGCATCATCCGCGAGGAGGACGAGCCCAAGCAGGTGATGATGGCCCGCTGGTCGCTCACCGACGTGCAGGCCGAGGCGATCCTCAACATGCGGCTGCGCGCCTTGCGCAAGCTGGAAGAGATCGAGATCCGCAAGGAGCACGACGCGCTCAGCGCCGAGAAGGCCGAGATTGAGCGGTTGCTGGCCTCCGATGCCAAGCAGTGGAAGACGATCGCCTGGCAGGTCCACAAGGTGCGCCGTGATTTCGGTCCCGAGGAAAACCCGGACATGGGCAAGCGTCGTACCACCTTTGCCGACGCACCGGAGCACGACCTGACCGACATCGCGCAGGCGATGATCGAGAAGGAGCCGGTCACGGTCGTCGTCTCGGAAAAGGGCTGGCTGCGGGCCATGAAGGGCCATCTCAGCGATTATTCGCAACTGTCGTTCAAGGAAGGCGACAGCCTCAAGCTCGCCTTCCATGCGCAGACCACCGACAAGGTGCTGGTCTTCACCACGGGCGGCAAGTTCTACACCATCGGAGTTGACAGGCTGCCGGGCGGGCGCGGACATGGCGAGCCGATCCGCATCATCGTCGATATGGATAACGATCAGGATATCGTCACGGTCTTCGTGCACGATGCCCCGCGCAAGCTGCTGCTGGTTTCGCGTGATGGCAACGGCTTTGTCGTGCCCGAGCAGGACGTTGTCGCCAACACCCGCAAGGGCAAGCAGGTGATGAACGTCAAGCTGCCCGATGAGGCCAAGCGGTGTATTCCGGTGACGGGCGACCATGTGGCAATCGTCGGCGACAACCGCAAGCTGCTGGTGTTCCCGCTTTCCGAGATTCCGGAAATGACGCGCGGCAAGGGCGTGCGCCTGCAGCGCTACAAGGATGGCGGCGTGCTCGACATCAAGCTTTTTGCCATGGCCGATGGGCTGAGCTGGCAGGATTCGGCCGAGCGCACTTTCGTGCGCAGCCGCGAGGAGCTGATGGAGTGGATCGGCAACCGTGCCGCGGCCGGACGCATGGTGCCCAAGGGGTTTCCGCGTACCGGCAAGTTCGGCAACTGAGGGCGGTTCGCGTCTGATCAGGGCAGGGGACAGGCGTCGTCCTCCCCGGTTTGGTCGTAATTCCAGAGCCTTTTCAGCAAAAGTACGAAGCGGTTTTGCGTCCGGAAATGCGTGGAAACAAATAGATAGAGTGGTTCCGACGAGTTCCTAAAAACAGGAATCGCTCTAGTTGCGCGACATCGGGCCGTATTGCTTCGACCACGCAATCAGCGCCTCGAAAACCGGGCGCAGGCCATGAGCGGCCTCGGTGATCTCATATTCCACGCGCGGCGGCTTTTCCTCATAAGCGGTGCGCTTGACCAGCCCATCCGCCTCCAGTTCGCGCAATTGTACCGTCAGCATATGCTGGGTGATTCCCGGAAGCGCCCGGCGAAGCTCGCCGAAGCGATGTGTGCGCTGGGCCAGCGCCCACATGATCTCGACCTTCCACTTGCCCGTCAACGGCCGCATTGCTTCGAGAAACGGTTGGTAGGGATATTGCTCCCGGTACGCCGTCTGCAGTGCTTTATCGTCGACTTTTTCGTTCATGTAAGTCTCAAAAAATCTTGCTTGGAAACTTCGCCCTCCCGAAGAGTGCGCGAGAATGATCGTTTCCATACCGGAAATGAAGCGGCAACGTGGCCCGATATGGCCGCTTCCCGTCACGTTTTATTGATGCGGCCGCGCGGTGGCTGAAGCGAATGTGATGAGCCCCTGCCGACACTGCATTCCACTGGCCCCGAAGCCCTGATGGGTGTATCTTTTCGGAGTTGACTGACCCGCCCATGCAGGATGGGTCATGCGACCAGCCGGCGATGTGGCAGGGAGCCGACGCCGGGCGCAGCGCAGGGAATGCTGCCCGTCCACTTTCGGAAAATCCTTGCCGCCGGTTTGCCGTGCCGGCCGCAAGGACGCGAAAGGAGACGGATATGGGCATTGCGCTGACGATGCAGGAATATCTGGAAGATAACCATGTCCCCTATGACATAGCGCGCCATGGCAAGACCGGCTCGTCGGCGATGACCGCCCAGGCGAGCCATGTTCCAGGCAATGAGATGGCAAAGGGCGTGGTATTGAGATGGGACGGCGGCTACCTGCTGGCCGTTGTGCCGGCCACAAGCCACGTCGATCTTGAGCGCGTGCGCAAACTCGTCGGCGAGAAGGTGGAACTCGCCACCGAAGACGAGACGAGCACGCTGTTCCCCGACTGCGACACCGGTGCCGTGCCGATCTTCGGCGCGCCCTACAGGGTGGCTTGCGTGGTGGACGACAAGCTCGACATGCGCAAGGACATCTATTTCGAAGGCGGCGACCATCGCACGCTGGTGCATGTTTCGCGCGACGGCTTCGAACGCCTGATGTATGGCATACCGCATGGCAGGATCAGCGGGTAGCGGCTCTCAGGGCCCATTGCCCGCGAACGCAAGGGGTCGGCGACGAGGCCGGCCCCTTCGCGGTTGGAATGGAGCATCGGGCCGCAAAGAGGACCTCGGCTTTCGGTTCGCTGCGTGACCAGAATTTCGTGGATTTTCCTTAATATGCCGAAAGCGATCTCACGCGCTTTCGGAAGGATGCTTAGCGTCGCCAAGGACACAGGCTGGCGGGCAAAAATCACACACTGCACCCACATCCTCCCAATCCATTGAGGATCGCGGCAACTGCGCACTGGTTTGCGCCCTCATTCCTTGAGATGGTCGCACTTAATAAACTGATTCTCCTTCGTTCGGCCGCATTTATGGCTATCCGCTCCGCTGAACGGCCGGGGAACCCAGGCTTGAAAGCCGCAGCCTAAGGAACAAGACGCAGCAATGACCACGCCCAACAAAGCCGAAATCTCCGAAATGAGACCGCGCCTGACCGTCATCGGTGTGGGCGGCGGGGGTGGAAATGCCGTTAACAACATGATCTCCGAAGGATTGCAGGGCACCGAATTCATCGTTGCCAATACCGATGCCCAGGCGCTGACCATGTCGAAGGCGCCGCGCCTCATCCAGCTTGGCACGCATGTGACCGAAGGGCTTGGCGCCGGCTCCCTCCCGGAGATCGGTTGTGCGGCGGCCGAGGAATCCATCGACGAGATCATGGATCATCTGTCGGGCACGCATATGTGTTTCGTCACTGCCGGCATGGGCGGCGGCACCGGCACGGGCGCGGCTCCGGTGGTCGCACGCGCGGCGCGCGAAGCCGGGATGCTGACGGTCGCGGTGGTGACCAAGCCGTTCGACTTCGAGGGGCGCCGCCGCTTGCAGGTCGCCGAAAACGGCATCGAACTGCTGCGCCAGTGCGCCGATACCGTGATCGTTATCCCGAACCAGAACCTGTTTCGCGTCGCCAGCCAGAACACGACGCTGGCTGATGCCTTCGTGACCGCCGACCGGGTGCTCTATTCCGGTGTGTCCTGCATCACCGACCTGATCGTGAAGGAGGGACTTATCAACCTCGACTTCGCCGACGTGAAAGCGGTGATGAAGGATATGGGCCGCGCCATGATGGGCACGGGCGAAGCCACCGGCGACGGCCGTGCGCGTATGGCCGCCGAGGCGGCAATCGCTAATCCGCTTCTCGACGAGGAATCGATGCGCGGCGCCAAGGGCGTGCTGGTTTCGATTTCCGGCGGTCGCGACATGACGCTGTTCGAGGTCGATGAAGCCGCCACCCGCATCCGCGAGGAGGTGGATGACGATGCCAATATCATCGTCGGATCGATTTTCGATCCGAGTCTTGAGGGCGTGTTCCGGGTATCTGTCGTGGCAACCGGCTTGAGTGGACGCGGCGCCGAACTCGTCGGCTGAGAACGTCTTTTGCGAAAGGCCGCCCGGTCTGATGAACGGGCGACCATAGCACTTAGCCGGTAATGACGAACCGCGCCGGCAGCTCGTCCATTTGCACGTCGTCGAATTCGACGGTGGCGACCGCGGCGCCCGCAGGGCCGCGCCACAGCCTTTCCAGCATCGCGCCAACGGCATCTTCCGATCCGGCCAGCAACGCGCTCACAGACCCATCTGCCTCGTTGCGCACCCAGCCGACAAGATCGAGCTTCTCGGCTTCCCGCAGCGTCCAGACGCGGAAGCTGACCCCCTGTACGCGACCGGTGACCCTGGCCCTGACGATCCTGCGTTCCAATCTGCTGCTCCAGTTTTTCTTAAGTGGGATTTGGCGCCAATAAGAACGGTTGCAACCGGCCTCCGTTATTTTCCAAGCCTGTCAGGTTCATTATGTGCCGAGTAGAGGAGGAGCGGTTGAATTCGTCCCGTGCGCGTCGGCAATGAGCGGAAGCAGACGCTATAACGGGTTTTGTTCAAGCCAGCTCGTCACGTCGGCCATGCCCGATGGTCGATCCAGCGAATTTCCGGTTCAGAAGTCCATATTGGCGCCGCCAGGCATGGCGGGCGCATGGTCTCTGGGCGGTTTTTCGGCGATCATCGCTTCGGTTGTCACCAGAAGGCCGGCGATGGACCCTGCTCCTTGCAGGGCCGTGCGCACCACCTTGGCGGGATCGATCACACCTTGCTTGAAGAGGTCGCCGAATTCATTGGTCTGGGCATTCCAGCCGTAGGCGAGGTCGCTCTTGGCGCGCAGCTTGCTGATGATGATGGAGCCTTCCATGCCCGCATTTTCAGCTATCTGGCGTGCCGGCGCTTCGATGGCCCGGCGCACGATCTCGGCGCCGACGCGCTGATCGTCATTTGCCAGATTCATCCTGTCCAGCGCGCTGCCCGCACGCAGCAAGGCCACGCCGCCGCCCGGCAATATGCCTTCCTCCACCGCCGCGCGGGTGGCATGCAGCGCGTCGTCGACGCGGTCCTTCTTCTCCTTGACCTCGACTTCGGTGACGCCGCCGACATGGATCACGGCAACGCCGCCGGCGAGCTTGGCAAGGCGCTCCTGCAGCTTCTCGCGGTCATAATCTGAGGTGGTGTCTTCGATCTGCTGCTTGATCTGCGAAATCCGGGAGCGGATCTCATTCTTGCCGCCGGCGCCGTCGACGATGGTGGTGCTTTCCTTCTCGATCATGATCCTTCGGGCGCGGCCAAGCATGTTGAGGGTGACGTTTTCGAGCTTGATGCCGAGGTCCTCGCTGATCGCCGTGCCGCCGGTCAGGATAGCGATGTCCTCCAGCATGGCCTTGCGACGGTCACCGAAACCCGGCGCCTTGACGGCGGCGATCTTCAGGCCGCCACGCAGCTTGTTGACCACCAGCGTGGCCAGCGCCTCACCCTCGACATCCTCGGCAATGATGAGCAGTGGCTTGCCCGACTGCACGACGGCTTCCAGAATTGGCAGCATGGCCTGCAGGTTGCTCATCTTCTTTTCGTGGATCAGGATGTAGGGATCGTCGAATTCGACCCGCATCTTGTCCTGATTGGTGACGAAATAGGGCGAGAGATAGCCACGGTCGAATTCCATGCCCTCGACGATTTCCAGCTCGGTGGCTGCCGTACGGGCCTCTTCGACCGTGATCACGCCCTCATTGCCGACCTTTTCCATCGCCTTGGCGAGGAAGCGGCCGATCTCGGCGTCGCCATTGGCCGAGATGGTGCCGATCTGGGCGATTTCGTCATTGCTGGTCACCTTGCGGCTGTTGGCCCTCAGCTCCGCGACGACTGCTTCGACTGCGGCATCGATGCCGCGTTTCAGGTCCATCGGATTGCGGCCGGAGGCGATCGCCTTGTTGCCCTCCTGGACAATGGCCTGCGCCAGAACGGTCGCGGTGGTGGTGCCGTCGCCGGCAGTATCGCTGGTTCTGGAAGCGATTTCGCGAACCATCTGCGCGCCCATGTTCTCGAACTTGTCGGCAAGCTCGATCTCCTTGGCGACGGAGACGCCATCCTTGGTAATGCGCGGGGCGCCGAACGACTTGTCGATGACGACGTTGCGGCCCTTGGGGCCGAGCGTGACCTTCACCGCATTGGCGAGAATGTCGATGCCGCGCAGCATTTTCTCGCGGGCTTCGCCGTGGAACTTGAGTTCTTTCGCTGCCATTTCGACCACCCCTTCGGTAAGCGGTTTGCAAACGGCCTGAACGGCCATGCATTTGCGTGACATGGCTTGCACATATGTGCGCGTATTCGAGCTAGTCCCGGGAATTCAGCGTTTCAAGAGGGCACAGGCGATTCCGCATGCCTGTAGCCTTCGACCTTGGTCCAAGCGGTCGGCACCGCACGGGCAGGGCGTCGAAACCGGTTTCAGGATCGACAGGATTTGTTCACTTTGTGTTCTACGGCATTTTTCCGGGCACCGAAGCGCCCGGAATGCATTGTTTTGCAGTGCCGCCCAAGGGCAGGGCCGTCGCTGGATGGCCCAGCCTTGACCGTTGATCTTGACCTGACGCGCGCCAGGTCAAGATTGTTGTCAGTCAAGCGCGTTCTTAGCTGCAGCCGCTGGTTGCGCCGCAGGTGTCGCACTTCTCGCAGGTGCCGTTGCGGACCATGGTGAAGTTCTGGCATTCCGAGCACATATTGCCGGTATAGCCCTGCATGATCGCGCGGCTGCGGCGCTCGGCGGCCTTGGCCTTGGCGTCGGCCGCTTCCTTGGCTGCCGCGTCGGTGAAGAGGGCCGAAGCGGCATCCCCATGGGCTTCCTCGGCAGGCACTTCCTTGGCCCGCTCCTCATAGTCGCGCTTGAAGGCGGTGGCCTCTTCGGCAAGGCCGGCGGCTGCCGGCTTCAGCGCGGTGGCACCCGACGAGATCGGATGCACATTCGCGGCATAGGGCGCGGTGCGGGTTGTGGGGGTGGGATTTGCCGCTCCGCCAAACCCCTTGGGTTCGGCGCTGGAGATGCCGGACACCAGCTTCACCGGCGACACGCCGCGGTAAAGCCCCTTGGAGAAGGGCGTCGCCTTGCCTTCCGAGATGCCGCGTCCCAGCGACGTGTTGGAGAAGTCGCTGGTGTCGACATGGGCGAGATCGTTGCGGCCGAGATAGGAAACGGCCAGTTCGCGGAACACATAGTCGATGATCGACGTGGCGTTCTTGATCGCGTCATTGCCGATGACCATGCCGGCCGGCTCGAACTTGGTGAAGGTGAAGGCCTCCACATATTCCTCGAGCGGCACGCCATATTGCAGGCCGAGCGAGATGGCGATGGCGAAATTGTTCATCATGGCACGGAAGGCGGCACCCTCCTTGTGCATGTCGATGAAGATTTCGCCCAGCCGACCGTCGTCGAACTCACCGGTGCGCAGATAGACCTTATGGCCACCGATGAGCGCTTTCTGGGTGTAGCCCTTGCGGCGGTTCGGCAGCTTCTCACGGTCGCGCACCACCTTCTCGACCACGCGTTCGATGATCTTTTCGGTGATGGCCACGGCCTGGGCGGCAGCGGGTGCGGCCACCAGCGCCTCGACGGCCTCGTCGGCTTCCTCTTCATCGTCCTCGATGAGCGCTGCGTTCAGCGGCTGCGAGAGCTTGGAGCCGTCGCGGTAGAGCGCGTTGGCCTTCAGCGCCAGCTTCCAGGACAGCATATAGGCGCTCTTGCAGTCCTCGACGGTCGCATCGTTGGGCATATTGATGGTCTTGGAGATGGCGCCCGAGATGAAAGGCTGCGCGGCCGCCATCATGCGGATGTGGCTTTCGACCGACAGGTAGCGCTTGCCGATCTTGCCGCAGGGATTGGCGCAGTCGAACACCGGATAGTGCTCGGCCTTCAGGAAAGGCGCGCCTTCGAGCGTCATCGCGCCGCAGACATGGATGTTGGCGGCCTCGATATCCTTCTTCGAGAAGCCCAGCGCGGGCAACATCTCGAAGGAGAAGTCGTTGAGCTGCTCGTCGGTGAAGCCGAGCGCCTGCTTGCAGAAATCCTCGCCCAGCGTCCACTTGTTGAACACGAACTTGATGTCGAAGGCGCTCTTGAGCGCTGCATTCAGCGCCTCGATCTTCTCGTCGGTAAAGCCCCTTGCCTTCAGCGTCGAGGGGTTCACGCCCGGCGCCTGGTTGAGATTGCCGTGACCGACCGCGTAGGCCTCGATCTCGGCGATCTGGCTTTCGGTGTAGCCCAGCGTGCGCAGGGCTTCCGGCACGGCGCGGTTGATGATCTTGAAGTAGCCGCCGCCGGCAAGCTTCTTGAACTTGACCAGGGCGAAGTCGGGCTCGATGCCGGTGGTGTCGCAGTCCATGACGAGGCCGATCGTGCCGGTGGGCGCGATCACGGTTGCCTGGGCATTGCGGTAGCCGTTCTTCTCGCCGAGTTCGATGGCGCGGTCCCAGGCAAGGCGGGCATGCTCCATCAATGCGGCCTGCGGGCAGTCCTCGGCCACCAGCGGCACCGGGTCGACCGACAGGTTCTCATAGCCGTACTTCTCGCCATAGGCCGCGCGGCGATGGTTGCGCATCACGCGCAGCATGCTGTCGGCGTTGCGCTCGTAGTCGGCGAAGGCGCCGAGTTCGCCGGCCATCTCGGCCGAGGTGGCGTAGGCCACGCCGGTCATGATCGCGGTCAGCGCGCCGCAGATGGCGCGGCCTTCCTTCGAGTCATAGGGAATGCCCGAGGTCATCAGCAGGCCGCCGATATTGGCGTAGCCAAGGCCGAGCGTACGGTACTCGTAGGAAAGCTTGGCGATTTCCCTGGACGGGAACTGCGCCATCATCACCGAGATCTCGAGCACGATGGTCCACAGGCGCACTGTGTGCTCGTAGGCAGCGATGTCGATGTCGCTATTGGCCTGCCGGTAGGGCAGCAGGTTGATGGAAGCGAGGTTGCAGGCCGTGTCGTCCAGGAACATGTATTCCGAGCACGGGTTCGAGGCGCGGATCGGGCCGGCCGCCGGCGAAGTGTGCCAGTCGTTCATGGTGGTGTTGAAGTGCAGGCCCGGATCGGCCGAGGCCCAGGCGGCGTAGCCGATCTTCTCCCACAGGTCGCGGGCCTTCAGCGTCTTGCCGACCTTGCCGTCGATGCGGCGGATGAGGTTCCAGTCGCCGTCATTTTCCACGGCGCGCAGGAAGTCGTCCTTCACCGAGACAGAGTTGTTCGAGTTCTGGCCCGACACGGTCAGATAGGCTTCTGAATCCCAGTCGGTGTCGTAGGTCTTGAAATCCAGCGACGCGTAGCCCTGCTTGGCGAACTGGATGACGCGGTAGATGTAGTTTTCCGGCACCGCGTTCTTCTTGGCGGCGCGGATCTCGCGCTTCAGTGCGGTGTTGATGGTCGGATCGAAGCAGTCGTCGTCCTGACCTTCGCAGTTCACGCAGGCCGCCATGATCTTCGTCAGGTGCTGCTTGACGATCTTAGAGCCGGTGACGAGCGAAGCGACCTTCTGCTCCTCATTGACCTTCCAGTCGATGAAAGCCTCGATGTCGGGGTGGTCGGCATCGACGATCACCATCTTGGCGGCGCGGCGCGTGGTGCCGCCCGACTTGATGGCACCGGCGGCACGGTCGCCGATCTTGAGGAAGCTCATCAGGCCCGAGGACTTGCCGCCACCTGAAAGCTTCTCGCCTTCGCCGCGCAGGTGTGAGAAGTTGGAGCCGGTGCCCGAGCCGTATTTGAACAGGCGCGCCTCGCGCACCCACAGGTCCATGATGCCGCCCTCGTTGACGAGGTCGTCACCCACCGACTGGATGAAGCAGGCGTGCGGCTGCGGATGTTCGTAGGCCGACTTGGATTTGGTCAGCTTGCCGGTGAAGGGATCGACGTAATAATGGCCCTGGCCGGGGCCGTCGATGCCATAGGCCCAGTGCAGGCCGGTGTTGAACCACTGCGGCGAGTTCGGAGCCACGCGCTGGGTGGCAAGCATGTAGGACAGTTCGTCCTTGAAGGCCTGCGCGTCGGCTTCGGAGTTGAAGTAGCCGCCCTTCCAGCCCCAATAGGTCCAGGTGCCGGCGAGACGGTCGAAAACCTGGCGGGCGTCGTGTTCGGAGCCGAAGCGCTCGTTTTCAGGCAGCTTGGCGAGCGCATCCTCGTCGGCCACGGAGCGCCACAGGAAGGAGGGGACGTCGTTTTCCTCTATCCTTTTCAGCCGGGCGGGCACGCCGGCCTTGCGGAAATATTTCTGGGCGAGGATGTCGGCCGCGACCTGTGAGAACTGCGCGGGCACGTCGATATCATCGAGCCGGAAGACGATCGAACCGTCCGGGTTCTTGATCTCGCTAATCGCTTTGCGGAATTCGATCTCCGCGTAAGGCGATTGTCCTTCCTTGGTGAAACGCCGCTCGATGCGCATGGGTCGGTCCTCAAGTCCCTATATATAGCACCTATCCACAGGAAGCCCTCGCAGCTTCCATATGTAGGTGCATGCCCTTCAAAATCACAGCCCAACCGTCACGGCGAGCCTTCGGTCCTCGTGACGGTCACAGGCACCCGTTCCGTCCTTGCGTGACGGTCCAGAGCACCTTTTGCGGCCGACCCGAAGGTCCTGCTCCAACGGTTGGTTGGTGAGTCCCTCATCAGAGGGGGTTTCACACTACCTTGTGTCAGAGTGCGGTCGCAACACTAAATATAGTGCTAACAACTAATTTTTTCCATTGCCAGACGGCATGGCACGCGACAAAGAAACCGGAAAAAAAGGTCATGCGTCAGCTCACCGTCGAAACGGGCAAGACCGCCATAACGCCTGAAAATCCGGGAAAAGGACCGACTTCAAAAAACCCGCCGGCCATGCCCTGAACGAGGGCACGTGGCTTATATGAGACGACTCGGATTTCATCGTCAAGGGTTCGTTCCCCTAACTTTTATGACCCCCAATATCTTGTGTGTCACTTGTGTGGATAACGGGGACAGGCAGCCGGCAAAAAAATTGCCTGGCAGTTGCCGGAGTGGTCGGGTCGGCCGATTTAGGAAAATATACCCAACGTGAAGAACACCATCGCGGCGAGCAAGGCGGATGCCGGCACCGTCGTCGCCCAGGCCGTCAGGATGGTTATGAGATGCGCGCGGCGAACCAGCTTGCGTCGCTTGATCTCCTCCGCGGAAGGTTGCTTGCGCGGATTCTCATCCGAATCGTCCTCGTCGTCGGCCTCCGCCAGCACCTTGCGCCTGCCGCGCTTGCGCGCCTGTTTACGCTCCAGATAAGCGTGGCGATGGCGGGAATGGGTGTTGTACCATTCACGGAAGAAACCGACGCCGAATACAGCGCCCACGGCGATATGGGTCGAACTGACCGGAAGCCCCAACCATGAGGCCGCCAAGACGATGACGGCAACCGCCAGCGCCACCGAATAGGCCCGCATGGGGTTGAGCTTGGTGATTTCGCTGCCGACGATGCGGATGAGCTTCGGCCCGTAGAGCAGCACACCGCAGGAAATACCGAACGCTCCGATCATCATCACCCAGAGCGGGATTTCGACCACATCGGCGACCTGCGCCAGCCGCGACGCATGGACGATGGCCGCGAGCGGGCCGATGGCGTTGGCCAGGTCGTTTGCGCCATGTGCGAAAGACAGCAGTGCGGCAGCGCCGATCAGCGGAAGGCGGAACAGGTGCCGCAGCGAACGGGTGCGATTGTCCATGCCTTCGGACTGGCGCCGGATGAAGCGGTGCGATGCGAGCCATGCTAGCGCAAAGCAGCCGATGCCGGCGAGCATCCTTGCCTGCCAGCCACTGTCCGTCGCAAGCCGGGACACGAGATAGGCGGCGAAGCATCCGGTCATCAGCGCAATCAGCACCGGTATCCAGCGGCGGCCGGCCGCGATCTTGTCGTCCTGATAGATGATGAAGGTCTTCACGAAGGCCTGGAAGCCGATGGCGAGGGCCGCGCCGAGAAGCGGTGTGACGAGCCAGTTCAGCGCGATCGTGCCGACCGACAGCCAGTTGACGGCGCCGAGCCCCATTGCCGCCGCGCCGCCGCCCACGACGCCGCCCACCACCGCATGCGTGGTCGAAACGGGCGCGCCGATCCAGGTGGAGAAATTGATCCACAGCGCCGAGGAAATCAGCGCCGCAAGCATGAGCCTGATCAGCAGCGCGGGGTCGGAAACCGCAGCCGGCGGCACGATTTCGTTGGAAATGGTGGTGACGACCGTGTCGCCGGCCACCAGCGCGCCGACGATCTCGAAGATCGCCGCCATTGCCAGCGCGCTGGTCATGGTCATGGCGTTTGCACCCACCGCCGGGCCGACATTGTTGGCGACGTCGTTGGCGCCGATATTCAGCGCCAGATAGGCGCCGATCGCCGCGCCCACGACGACGACGAGCGCGCGCGGCTCGCCCAGCATATGGTAGGAGGCCAGCACCGAGGCCAGCACGAGGAAGACCAGCGCCAGGCCCGGCGCCACCAGACCGCGCGTCACGAAGCCGGTGGCTTCCTCGATATTGGCGAGCCGACCCAAATCCTTGTCCACCGTATGCTTGCCGCGCGAACCGTCGCTCATGGCCGCATCAGCACTGCAAGGCGCGGGCCGGAAAATCCAGCCGCAGAGAGAAGGAGGATATCAGTGAAGTCACGCATGCCGAACAGCCTGAACGGCATCAGGCAGCGTTTTTATGACGCCGCTGACCGAAGTCCGCGATGATCTCGCCGAGATCGGGTTCACGCACCAGCGTGGCGGCGCGCGCGGCGGAAAACCATTCGCGCCGGCGTTCATGGCTCTCGGGCCAGTCGGCTGCCGTCTCGCGCACTTCCATGGGAAAAACGCGTACCTCGCAGCGGCGGGCCATGCCCGACGACAGCACCTTGCCGTAAAAATAGCTGCCCTCGGACACACGCGACATGACGCCGGAAATGCCCGCCTCCTCGGCGGCTTCACGCGCGGCGCTTTCAAAAAGCTCTTCTCTGCCCTCCGGCCAGCCCTTCGGCAGCACCCAGCGGCCGGTGTCGCGGCTGGTGATGAGCATGATCTCGATCTGCCCGGCACGCTCCCGCCACGGCAGCGCAGCCACCTGCACACGGCTCGGCATGCCCCCGAAGAGACGCCGCACCTGCTCGGCAAGTCGATTGCGCGTGGAGTGGCTGAAGAGCATTCGTTCTGATCTTTCCCGGGGTATCTCCGATTCGTTTGCCGTCTCACGAATATCAGGGTTAATTACGTGTAATAAAAGTAAAAAAACACATAATCCCGACGATGTTCGGGCGCTGTCTCTCTGTCTGTACGGAAAAAGGGGCAGCGCATGGCGCTGCCCCTTCATATAGGCTCTTCGGGCAGCTCTTGCCAGCCGCCGTTGCGGTGGCTGGGGTCAGCTGCCGCGGTCGTCCGAGATCGGCTTCTGGTAGGTGAAGCCCATGTCCCAGGGGAAGTAGATCCAGGTGTCCTGCGACACTTCGGTGACGAAGGTATCGACCAGCGGGCGCCCCTTGGGCTTGGCATAGATGGTGGCGAAATGCGCCTTGGGCATCATCGCCCGCACGATTGCGGCGGTCTTGCCGGTGTCGGTGAGGTCATCGACGATCAGCACGCCTTCGCCTTCGCCCTCCAGCAGGGCAGGGTTGATTTCCTTGAGAACCTGCAACTGCCCCTGCGAGGTGTAGTCGTGATAGGAGGCCACGCAGACCGTCTCGATCAGGCGGATACCCAGCTCGCGCGAAATGACGGCTGCCGGCACCAGGCCGCCGCGCGTGATGCAGACGATCGCCCGCCATTGTCCGTTGACGCCGGCGAGCCGCCAGGCAAGGGCGCGGGCATCGCGATGGAACTGGTCCCAGGAGACGGGGAACGCTTTTTCGGGAAGGGACATGAAGCTCGGCACTCCGCTGGCGCGCTGCGGCGCATTGATTGGGGAATGCGGGCGCAATTAGCCGGAAAGACCGTCATTTGGCAAGTCTTTCTGCTGCTTTCGGCGTCGTGAAAAGCCATGTCTCAGCCCGGTGCAGCCGGACTTGCGCGGTCTGTTCATGTGTGATCTGTGCCATTGATTGGAAGGCGGGCGAGGTGTCGCCCGGCGTGCTCCAAGCGAGGTGTGACATGCTCAAGATCTGGGGCCGCGGAAATTCCAACAATGTGAAGAAGGTGCTGTGGTGCGCCGAGGAACTCGGGCTGGCTTACAAGCACATCAATGCCGGCGGTGCCTTCGGTGTGGTCGATGAGCCGGCCTATCGCGCCATGAACCCGAATGGCCTCGTGCCGTGTATTCAGGATGGCGATTTCGTCTTGTGGGAATCCAATGCCATCGTGCGCTATCTGGCGGCCCGATATGGCGAAGGCGGGCTTTGGGCTGTCGATCCGCAGGCGCGTGCGAGCGCCGACAAGTGGATGGACTGGACGACGTCCTCGCTGGCGGCGCCGTTCCGCGACGTGTTCTGGAACATGGTGCGCCTGTCGCCCGACAAACGCGACGTGGTGGCCGTGGAAAAGGGGCTTGCCGCCTGTTCGCGGCTGTTTTCGATCGTCGATGACGCATTGGCGGGGCAGCCATATCTTTCAGGCGGACAATTCGGCATGGGCGATATCCCGCTGGGCGGCTTCACCTATGCATGGTTCGAGATGCCGATCGGGCGGTCCGACCTGCCGCATCTGCGGGCGTGGTACGACCGGCTGGCCGCACGCCCGGTCTACCAGAAGACGGTGATGATCCCGCTGACGTGAAACGGTTCAGCGCGACATGAAGGTGGCGACAGGCATCGACTGGAGAACGGTGCGGGTGACGCCTCCGAACAGGAGTTGCCGCAACCATGAATGGCTGTAGGCGCCCAGCACCAGCAGGTCGGCGCCGCGCGCCGCGATGCGTTGCTGCAGGATCTGGTCGATGGAACGGCCATTGGACGTCTCGGCCGCGACATTGATATTCACCCCGTGCCGGGCGAGCGCGGTGGCGATTTCCTCGCCGGAGGCCTCGGAATCGTATTCGGCATCCTCCGGCGGGTCGATGACGAAGACCTCGACATGGTCCGCCTCCATCAACAGGGGCAGGGCGTCGAATGCCGCGCGCGCCGCCTCGCGGCTGCCGTTCCATGCAATCAACACATTGCGATAGCTGCTCAGCGAAGGGCCCGCATGGGGCACGATCAGCACGGGGCGCCCGGATTCGAACAGCAGGGCGTCGACATCGGCAGTCGCGGTCGAATCCGCATGCGGGTTGCGTTGCGCGGCAATCGCCAGGTCGGCGCAGCGCGCGCTGGCTATGCCCGAATGGGCGCTGTCGCCGGAAAAACATTCCAGGCTGCGCCATTCATAGGAGACGTTGGCATCCCTTATGCGCCTGCGGAAATCCGCCTGCAGGGCTTCGGCGCGCTCCTTGTTGACCTCGGCGGTCGCCTGCAGGAATTCGGTATCGGGAAAACCTACGGCGGATGTGTAGGCGACGGGAAGAGCCTCGGCATGCACGCCTATCAAGTGCCCCTGGAATCGGGTCGTCAGGGGGATGGCGCAGTCCAGCACCCGCTCGGCATCGTCCTTGCTCTGGATGATGGCGACGATCGTCTTGAACGGCATTGCGGCCTCCGTGAACATTCAGGTTCCGGTGGCAAAACTCTAGCACAAGCTTTGAGGTTCCGCACGAACATCCTGCGGCAAGGATCAGTCCGGCTTTGCGATTGCCTTTATGCCCGCCACCATGGTCGCGACTTCGCTGCGCGCTGCCGCCAGCGCTTCCGCCGAGCGGGCACGCACGACCAGTTCGGTGCGGAAGGTGCCGTCCAGATATTTCGGGTAGGAGCCGATAATGGTGTCGGGATGGCGTTTCTGGATTTCCGCCAGCGGCCCGCCGATCACCCCTTCGCCGAACGGGCACTCTATGGTTGCCGACAGCAGCTTCGCGCCGGTCTTCAATGTCGGCACGACATTGTCGAGCATTGCCTGGAAGATCGACGGCACACCGGCCATCACATAGACATTCCCGATGTGGAAGCCCGGCGCCATGGATACGGGATTGTCGATATGCCCGGCGCCGCGCGGCATGCGCGCCATGCGCTTGCGCGCGTCGGTGAATTCCATGCTGCGGCTGGCGTAATTGGCCTCCAGCATCGCATAGGCCTTGGCATCGTATTCGCACGGCACGCCGAAAGCCCTGGAGACGGAATCGGCGGTGATGTCGTCATGGGTGGGACCGATGCCGCCGGTGGTGAAGACGTAGGTGTAACGCGCGCGAAGCGCGTTCACCGCGGTCACGATCTCGTCTTCCTCGTCAGGAACGATACGTACTTCCTTCAGGTCGATGCCGACCGCGGTCATGACGTCGGCGAGGTGGCCGATATTGCGGTCCTTGGTGCGCCCCGACAGGATTTCGTCACCGATGATGATCATTGCGGCGGTGACGATTTCGGTCATGGCACGGCTCCGGTCTGTGGCTGTCCACGTCACATAACCCGAGGCGAGGGCAGCCGGCAATGGTACGCAAACGGTGAACGATCCGTCGGCAACTTCGGAATTTTCAATGAACGGTTCAGCCGGTACACCTCGCTCAGCGCGGCTCAATACCGCGACGGAATTGTCGATACAGGAGACACGCAATGGCAAAAGTTTTGGTTCTTTATTATTCGAGTTGGGGGCACATGGAGCAGATGGCCAGGGCCGCCGCGCAAGGCGCGCGCGAGGCCGGCGCGGACGTGACCGTCAAGCGCGTGCCGGAACTCGTCCCCGATACCGTCGCCAAGGCCGCCCACTACAAGCTCGACCAGGAGGCACCGATTGCCGAGCCGCTGGAGCTTGAGAACTACGACGCCATCATCATCGGCACCGCCACCCGCTACGGAACCATGGCAGCCCAGATGAAGAACTTCCTCGATCAGACCGGGCCGCTCTGGGCAAGGGGAGCGCTGGTTAACAAGGTCGGGTCGGCCATGGTTTCCACCGCCACACAGCACGGCGGCGCGGAACTGGCGCTCGTCAACGTCCAGACCCACATGCAGCATCACGGCATGATCATCGTGCCGCTGTCCTACGCCTATCAGGGGCAGATGGGCAATGATGTGGTGCGCGGCGGCGCGCCTTACGGCATGACCACCACCACCGATGGCGACGGCTCGCGCCAGCCTTCCGCACAGGAACTGGAAGGCGCGAAGTTCCAGGGCCGTCGCGTAGCCGAGATCACCGCCAAGCTGCACGGCTGATTGTTTCAGCAGCACATATGATTGCGGGCGGCTCCTGATGGAGCCGCCCGTTTCGCATTCAGGTCATGGTGACGAAAAACTACCTGGAAACAATCGCTTATCAGGATTTCCGGGTCCAATGCCGCATGAACGGTTCGCCGCGCAGAAGCTGCGGGGCCGGATGGAATTCGTGGCCCAGCGTGGCTGCCGCGCGCCATGGCCAGCGCGGATCGGCAATGAGTGCGCGTGCCACGGCCACCATATCGGCCTTGTTCTCGCGGATGATGCCGTCAGCCTGACGGGCGTCGTCGATCAGCCCCACCGCACGTGTTGCGATGCCCGCGCCCTCGCGCACGGCTGTCGCCAGATGCACCTGATAACCCGGACCGGTCGGAATCTTCTGGAGCGGTGAGTTGCCGCCGCTGGAACAGCAAATGTAGGCGGCGCCCGCTTCCTTGTAGGCGCGTGCGACTTCAACGGCGTCCTCGACCGTGAAGCCGCCATCGACCCAGTCGGTCACCGACATGCGTGCGCCCATCATCAGTTCGGGCGCGGCCTCGCGCACCGCTCTGGCGACGGCAACCGGAAAGCGCATGCGGTTTTCCAGTGAACCGCCCCATTTGTCGGTGCGCTTGTTGGAGAGCGGCGAGAGGAACTGGTGCAGCAGATAGCCATGTGCCGAATGCAGTTCGATGAAATCGAAGCCGGCGCGTAGCGCACGCTGCGCCGACTCGGCAAAAAGCGCAACGATGCGCTCGATGCCTGCCTCGTCCAGCGCCTGTGGCACCTGCCAGCCCTCATCGAAGGCGATTGCCGATGCCGAAACGATCGGCCACGGGTCCTCGGTTGGCCCGAGGGCGTCGCCACCCTCCCAGGGCCGGCGGTTGGCGGCTTTGCGGCCGGCATGGGCGAGTTGGACGCCGAATTTCGTGCCCGGCGCAGCCACGCGGCGGGCGGCGTCGAGTGTGCGTTTGGCGGCGCCCTCGTTGTGATCCGAATAGAGGCCGAGGCAACCATGGGTGATGCGGCCGCGTCGCTCGACATCCGTCATCTCGACGGTCACCATGCCAGCGCCCGACATTGCAAGATTCATCCAGTGCTGCAGGTGCCAGTCGGTGGCCGAGCCGTCATCGGCCGAATATTGGCACATCGGTGCGACCGCGATGCGATTGGGGAAGTCGAGATTGCCGAGCGTGATGGGAGAAAAGAGGTTTACCGTCATGCCAACTCCGCGAAGTGGCAGGCAGCGGGGCGGGAGAGGCCGGGCTGCCCGCTGATTGGGTGGTGCGGACGGCGGGACTTGAACCCGCAAGACCAGAGGTCGGCAGATTTTAAGTCTGCTGCGTATACCATTTCGCCACGTCCGCGCTGGCGACACTGGTAATCATGGCGCGCGAGATTGCAAGCCCCGGCAGCGGCGTTTCGTTCAGGGGGAGGCCTGCTTGGTGGTTTCCTTCGAACCGGTTTTGAGGAAATCCAGCACCGACCTGTTGAAGCCATCCGGGTCCTGCAGAAGTGCGAAATGATCGACGCCGGGCAGGATAACAAGCTTTGCGCCGGGAATGGTCGCGGCCATGTATTCTGTGTGCTTGCGCTTGACGGAACGGTCATGATCCGCAGCCACGATGGTTGTCGGCACGCGGATGCCTGCCAGTTGCGCGGCGCTCCAATGCGGATCGTTAGCCCACATGCTGTTGAGTTCGGCCACAAACAGCGGAAGCCGCCAGGGCGTGGGGGACAAGCGGATATAATCGCCCCAGGCGCGAACGAAGAATGCCGCGAAGTTCCAGTTCAGGAAGGCGCTGGTCGAGACCGCGCTCGCATCCGTATGCGCTCCCTGCACATAAACTCGGGTGAGCCTCTCGGGATGCTTCATGGCTATGTCGAGGCCGATCACGCCGCCGTCGCTCCAGCCGACCAACGCACATTTGTCGATTTTCAGGTAATCGAGCAGGGCCAGGTAGTCGGCAGCCATCAGGTCGTAGCTCAGGGGCTGGTCGCCGCGCGTGGAGCGGCCATGGCCGCGGCTGTCTGCAACAATGACCTTGTAGCTCTTCGAAAGAACCGCCACTTGGCGCGACCAGACATCGGCATTGCTGAGGCCGCCGTGGATAAGCAGCACGGGTTCGCCGGCGCCATAGACCGCATAATACATCTCGATGCCGTTTACGGCGGCAAAGCCGCTAGCGTCGGCTGGTTGCATCCGGCCGGGCTCCGGTAATGTCTTCCATGGCTCGCTCGCAAATGCCGGAAGCGCTATCATCACGATAAGCAGTTGAAATGCCATTGCAGTCCATAGAGTGCGCATGTCCGCCTCGGTTCGATGCTGCGGTCAAGTGGCCTTCGCCCGGAGAATATCAACGGCAATCGCTGGGAAGCTTTGGCCATATGATGAAGCAATGGCGAATATGAAGGCAATTACACACGCAAATCCGGACGGTTATAGATATATATTGAAGCCGGCTGGCAAGGGCCGCTTCCACTCCGTCAGGCGGATGGCCGCTGGTCAAATCATCGCGAGCTTGGCACAGTCGGCCAAACGGGAGTTCTATCATGGCAAGACGGGAATTCAGCGCGCCGAAACCCTGGGCGGAGATGGCACCGGCGCTGGTGGACGTGGCGATGGGGCGCAAGCCCGCCGATCTGGTGGTACGCAACGGCCGCTGGGTCAATGTGCATTCGGGCGAGATCATCGCCGGCACCGACCTGGCGATCGTCGGCGGCCGCTTTGCCTATTGCGGACCGGATGCGAGCCACACGATAGGGCAGGGCACGAAAGTGGTCGATGCCGGCGGCCGCTACCTCGTTCCGGGTCTTTGCGACGCGCATATGCATGTCGAAAGCGGCATGGTGACGGTAACCGAGTTCGCCCGCGCGGTGATCCCGCACGGCACGACCTCGATGTTCATCGACCCGCACGAGATCGCCAATGTGCTCGGCCTCGAAGGCGTGCGGCTGATGCATGACGAGGCCATCGCCATGCCCGTCAACGTGCATGTGCAGATGCCGTCCTGCGTGCCGTCCGCGCCGGGTCTGGAAAATGCCGGCGCCTCGCTCGGGCCGGAGGATGTGGCCGAGGCGATGAGCTGGCCCAACATCATCGGGCTCGGCGAGGTGATGAATTTCCCTGGTGTTGCCGCCAACGATCCGGTCATGGTCGGCGGTATCGCGGAGACGATGAAGGCGGGCAAGACCATTGGCGGGCACTATGCCTCGCCCGATCTCGGCCTGCCTTTCCACGGCTATGTCGCCGGCGGCCCCGAGGACGATCACGAAGGCACGCGTGTGGAAGATGCTGTCGCCCGCGTGCGGCAGGGTATGAAGGCCATGCTGCGGCTCGGTTCGGCCTGGTATGACGTCGCAACCCAGATCAAGGCCGTCACGGAGCAGGGGCTCGACCCACGCAACTTCATCCTTTGCACGGATGACAGCCATTCCGGCACGCTGGTGCATGACGGCCATATGGATCGCGTCGTCCGCCACGCCATTCAGCAGGGCCTGAAGCCGGTGACGGCGATCCAGATGGCGACCATCAACACTGCCCAGCATTTCCGGCTGGAGCGCGAACTGGGTTCCATCGCGCCGGGCCGCCGCGCGGATCTCCTGATCGTTTCCGATCTGGCGGAGATGAAGATCGATGAAGTCTACGGTCGCGGCGTACGGCTGGCCAGGGGCGGCAGGCTGGAGGTGGATATCCCGGCTTATGACTATCCTGCCACCGCCAGGAACACGGTGAAGCTCGGCAAGAAATTGACAGCCGCGGATTTCGACATCGCGGCCCCCGCCGGCGCCAATGAGGTGCGCGTGCGCGTCATCGGCGTGATTGAGAACCAGGCGCCGACGCGCGCGCTTGAAGCCGATCTGCCGGTCGAGAACGGACTGGTCGGCATGGATCGCCGCAACGATGTCTGCCAGATCGCGCTGGTGGAACGCCATCGCGGCACCGGCGGCGTCACCAACGGTTTCGTCTCCGGTTTCGGCTACATGGAAGACTGCGCGCTTGCTTCAACCGTGGCGCATGACAGCCACCATATGATCGTGGTCGGCACCAACAAGGACGACATGGCAAGGGCCGCCAACCGGCTGGGCGAAGTGGGCGGCGGCGTGGTGCTGTTCTCCAAGGGCAAGGAACTGGCGCTGGTCGAAATGCCCATCGCCGGGCTGATGTCCGACCAGCGCGCCGAAGTGGTGGCGGAAAAGGCGGAAAAACTGGTCGAGGCCATGCGTGCCATGGGTTGCACCCTCAACAATGCCTACATGCAGCACTCGCTGCTGGCGCTGGTGGTGATCCCCGAACTGCGCATCTCCGATGTCGGCATCATCGACGTGACCAGGTTCGAGAAGGTCCCTTTGTTCGTCGAGGGGTGAGGAGGGGCACCTTCGCGCCCGCCGGTTCTCAGCGCGCGCCCGCAACCACCACGTTGAGCACCTCGAAAGGTGTGGTGATCACGATCTCGGCGGCCGAGCCGATGGCCTGCGTGATGCCGCCGGCAAAGGTGCCCAGACGGTCGCCCACCTGTTCACCGGTGCCGAGCGACCCGTCCTCGAGCAGCTTCTCCCCGAGCAGCCTGACCAGGACGGGATTGTCCGCAAATTTCGTGTGGTTCAGCCTGTCGCCGGCGGAGGCGTTGCTGAGGTCGATGACGGTAACGCCAAGTGTTGCCAGGTCGGCGGCGTTTTCATAGCCGCCGACACGCGGTTTGTTACCCGCGATGATGCGTGACAGGTCGAGCGCGCGGTCGTTGGTGGACAGGAACAGGAAGAAGGGCTTGTCCGGCTTGCCGTAGCGCCGCATCTGGCTCTTGAAGACGTCGACGTCGATATCCGGTGAGGCGAGCACCACGTCGCCAAGCCGTCCGTTGAGGTCGCGGTCGTTGGTGATGGCGAGCTGGCGCAGTGCTTCCATGGCCGCCCAGGTGCCCATCGAGTGGGCGATGATGTCGATGCGCTTGGCACCTGATTGCGCCACCATGCGCAGGGTCTGCTCCAGGGCGTCACGGGCCGCGGTGGCGCTGTTGTTGTCGTAGACATAATCGACCACGCGGCCGCCGGAAGCCCAGGAGAACAGAACCGGCGTTCCGGAATATCCTGCATCGTGGGCTATCTGCGTCAGCCGGTAGACGGCGCTGTCGAACGAGGTGTTGTAGCCGTGCACGAAAACGAGTGCGCGTCCGCCACGCTTGGCGATGTCTTCGCGCAGCGCCTTTGAAAAGCCGCCGGCGCTGTCGAAAGTAGTAACCTTGTGCGCGGTGAAATATTTCGACGGATCTGCGCTTTGCCCGCCACTGCGGCGTTCGATTTCGCCGGTCTTGTGGATCGCCGGGACCGTCATGTTCACTTCGGCGAAGCTGACGGTCGCGGAGCGAGAGCCCGAAAACACTTCCTTGGGGTTGGCGGCCTTGGCCCGTGTGGTGGCGATGAAGATTTCGTGTTCGCCGGCAATCGCGTTGGCAGGAACGTCGACGATGCGGTTGGCGATCAGCTCGCGCGTCTGCCCGGCGCAGCCTGTGACAAACAGCGCCAGCGCGACCATGCCAAACCATCTGGCAGACATATTTCGAAACATCGCCCGCTCCGGTCCGTCCCCATGGAAGTTTGATAACTTCCCGCGCCCGGATGGTCCAGCCGGGGGTGACTGCCTATCCACCGTGAAGCGTCGGGTGTTGCCATCCGGCGACAGCGACGAGCGGTGGCGGATCAACGCCCCCAGAACGTTGGCGTGAACACCACGAACACGGCTAGGATTTCCAGTCGGCCAAGCAGCATTGCGGCCGAGAGTATCCACTTCGAGGCATCCGGCAGCGCCGCGTAGTTTCCGACGGGGCCGATGATCTCACCCATGCCGGGGCCGACATTGGTGAGTGCCGCCAGAGAGCCGGTCATGGAGGTCGTGAGGTCGAGCCCGGTGGCGGAGAGCAAGATGGTCGTGATCGCCCAGAGTACGAAGAAGGCCGAGATGAACAGAACCACGCTGCGCTGCATGTCATCGTCGATGGTGCGGTCGCCGTAGCGCACGGGCTGTACCGTATTGGGGTAGATGAGGCGGCGCAGGCCGTTGCCCATAAGTTCGAACAGCACCAGAAAGCGATAGGCCTTGATGCCGCCGGTGGTCGAGCCAGAACAGCCGCCGAGGAAGGTCGCCACGAACATGCAGGCGACCGCGAAGGGCCCCCATCGGGTATAGTCGTCGCTGGCGAAGCCGGTTGTCGTGATGATCGAGATGAAATTGAAAGTCGAATGGGTCAGGGCGCTGAAGAACGGCATGCCGAGATTGATGCGAAGATAGATCGCAACGAGGATCGAGAAGGCGATGCAATAACCCGCGAACACCCGTATCTGAGGGTCACGCAGGGCATCCGTACGGCCGCGCACGAGGATCAGGATCATGATCGAGAACGGCAGCCCACCGATGAACATGAACAGCGAGGCGATCCACAATACCGATGGTGTGTTGGCATAGCGGGCGAACGACGTATCGTGGGTTGAGATGCCCCCGGTCGCAAGCGTCGACATTGCGTGGTTGATGGCATCGAAGCCGGTCATTCCGGCGGCGGCGTAGCAGACCGCGCACAGCATCACCAGCGTTGTGTAGATGCCGATCAGGCTGACGGCAAAAGTCTGGAAGCGTTCGAAGGGACGATCCTCGATGTCCGAGGATTCGATCTTGAAATAGGAAACGCCGCCGATCTTCAGAAACGGCAGCAGGAACAGGCCCAACGCGATAACACCGAGGCCGCCCATGAAATTCAGCAGCGAACGCCACAGCAGCAACCCCGGCGGAGCCTGGTCCAGGCCGTTGATGACGGTGGAACCCGTGGTGGTGATGCCGGACACCGATTCGTAGAAGGCGTCGGTCACGCTCATGTCGAGCGAAGAGGCAAGGAACGGCACCGCACCCGCGATCGCCAGCGTCAACCATAGCAGGTTGACCAGCAGGAAGCCGAAGCGCGTCGTCGCCTGCGGTGGATGGCCTTGCGTGGCCAGCGCCACCGCCATTGCCAGGCCACCCATGAACAGAGCCGAAAAGCCGAAGGCGCGCCAATCGTTGTTGCCGTAATAAAGGTCAACTACCGCAGGGATGAGCATGGCTGCCGAGAGGTAGATGGCAAAGATTGCGGCAACATGGATCGCGGCGCGAACGGCTGTTCTATTCACGGATAGGCGGGACCCCACTTGTCGAGACGCCAGCGTTCAAAATGTGTCGATCCGGCGGCAAGGTCGCGACAGTGGCGTCATATGGCCGAATATGCAATAGGCGTGCAAAAGCCGCCGAAAGTTCCGTGTGGATCGCGCGATGGGCATTGAGCGGTGGCAGCCGAAAACGGAGCGACGAGCGATGACGAATTTTCTCGAAGGGGTCGCCGGGGCAACTGTTGCCGTGCACGAACTGTTCGCCGAGACGCCGCTGCAGCAAAACGCCTATCTTTCGCGCAAGACCGGCGCCCATATATTCCTGAAGCGCGAGGACCTTTCTCCCGTTCGCTCCTACAAGATCAGGGGCGCGTTCAATTTCTTCCGCAAGACGCTGGCCGCTGGTAACCGCGCCGAACTGTTCGCTTGCGCTTCCGCCGGCAATCACGCGCAGGGCTTTGCCTATGTCTGCCGTCATTTCGGCAAGAAGGGCGTGGTCTTCATGCCAGTCACCACGCCGCAGCAGAAAATCGACAAGACGCGGCTGTTCGGCGGCGAATTCGTGGAAATCCGGCTCGTCGGCGACTTTTTCGACGATTGCTATCGCGCGGCCATCGAATTCACGGAAGCGTCCGGCGCGCATCTGGTGCCGCCTTTCGATCACAAGGATATCATCGAAGGGCAGGCTACCGTGGCCGCCGAGATACTTGCGCAGATGCCGGAGGGCAGGGCGCCCGACATGGTGTTCCTCCCGATCGGCGGAGGCGGCCTTGCCGCCGGCGTCACGCGTTATCTGCGCGAGGAGGGAACCTCCTCCCGCTTCGTGTTTTGCGAGCCGGCCGGCGCGGCGAGCCTGAAGCAGGCATTGCGGACCGGCAAGCGGGTGAAGCTCGATCAGGTCGACAATTTCGTCGATGGCGCGGCGGTGGCCGAGATCGGCCGTGAGCCGTTCCGTCATCTGAAGGAGTTTTCGGAAACCGATGTACGGCTGGTGCCGGAAAACCGACTCTGCGCGACCATGATCGAGATGCTCAACATTGAGGGTGTGGTGCTGGAGCCGGCAGGCGCGCTGACCATCGATGCGCTGAAGGATTTTCCGAAGAAGGAAATCAGGGGAAAATCCATCGTGCTTGTCATTTCCGGCGGCAATTTCGACTTCGAGCGTCTACCGGACGTGAAAGAGCGGGCGCTGCGGTTCGAAGGGCTGAAGAAGTATTTCGTCTTCCGTTTCCCACAGCGGCCGGGCGCGCTGCGCGATTTCCTCGACCTGCTTGGCCCCGACGACGACATCACCCGCTTCGAATATCTGAAGAAATCGGCGCGCAATTTCGGCTCGGTGCTCATCGGCATCGAGACGAAGGACCCGCGCAACTTCGCCGTGCTGGCAAAGCGTTTCCATGAAGCGGGCTGGGCCCATCAGGACATCACCGACAACGAGACGCTGGCGGGGTTCATCGTATGAACGAAACCTATGTCGTGCTCTTTCGCGGTGTGGGCGGTGCGACGCAACTGCCCACAAAGCCTTTGAAGGAAGCCCTGGCAAAGGCTGGCTACGCAAATGTGGCCACTTACATCAACAGCGGCAATGCCGTGCTCATCTCCGACCGGCCGGAAGCCGAAACCGCCGCCGATATCGCCGGAATCGTCAGGCGCGAGTTCGGATTTGAAAAGGACATCATGCTTGCGACCCTTAATGCGTGGTCGAAGCTTGTGGCTGAAAACCCGTTCCCAGAGGCGGTGGACGCGCCGACGACGCTGCATGCGTTCATGCTCTCGGACGTGCCTGCGCAGGAAGCCGTCGATGCGCTCGCCGCCAGGACAGTGGGACGCGAGCGCATCGTCGTTGCCGGAAAAGTGCTTTATTTCCACGCACCGGACGGATTTGGCCGATCGAAGTTGCCGCCCGTGGTCGATCGAACGCTTAAGGTCGTTTCGACGGCGCGCAACTGGAACACGGTTCGGGCGCTCGAGAGCCTGGCACGTCAGGCTGGCGCGCGATAGTCGTCTGCGACCGGTTCGATGCCGAAATAGATAGTCGCCGACCTTGCAGAAAAACGCGCTGCCTGAAACGACGTTTTTGCAGTGCAGCATAAATCTGGTTGCTTTTTGCGGCCAGATCGCCCATATGCGGCAACATAGGCGCTTGGGCCGGAAAGCCGGCTTTCCCCATCGATGGGACAGGTTGCGTCTGTTTTCTTCCTCTTGACCCGATCGGTCAACGAAGGAAAAGCCCTGCGAACATGGGGTTCGCGGGCACGACAGCGCAACCGAGCGAGCTTCAAATTGGCTCGCCGCCTTGTCGTTTCCATAAAACATTTCGCCGGCAGGTAGCGCCTTGCCGCGCGTATTTTTGCGGTTCGTGCCGCATGAAAGAAGAATAAATTGACGATTGAAAATACTGCGGAGCAGACCGGTTTCGCCGCACTCGGAATCACCGGCCCGCTCCTGAAGACCACTGCCGGCGCCGGCTTCGACAATCCCAAACCCATTCAGGCCGAGGCCATTCCTCCGCTTCTCGAAGGCCGCGACGTGCTGGCCATCGCCCAGACCGGTTCGGGCAAGACGGCTGCTTTCAGTCTGCCGATCCTGTCGAAGATCATCGCGCTTGGCACCAAGCGCCTGCCCAAGACGGCGCGCGCGCTGATCCTGGCGCCGACCCGTGAGCTTGCCGTGCAGATCGAGGAGACGATCCGCGTTCTCTCTAAGGGCTTGCATATTTCCACTGCGCTGGTGCTCGGTGGCGTCTCGCGCTTCTCGCAGGTCAAGAAGATCGCTCCCGGCGTCGACGTGCTGATCGCCACGCCCGGCCGTCTGGTCGATCTCGTGCGCGAAGGCGACGTGAACCTGTCGCAGACGCAATGGCTGGTGCTGGACGAAGCCGACCGCATGCTCGACATGGGCTTCATTCATGACGTGAAGCGGCTGGCCAAGGCGACCCACAAGGACCGCCAGACCGCGCTGTTCTCGGCCACCATGCCAGACGAGATCGCGACACTGGCGCAAGGCATCATGAAGGAGCCGGTGCGCGTCGAGGTTGCCCCTCAGGGCACGACCGCCGCCGAAATCAAGCAGAGCGTGGTGCTGGCCCGCACCAGGCAGAAGCGCAAGATCCTGTCGGCCATGCTCGCCGACGAGGCCATGCGGCAGGTGATCGTCTTTGCGCGCACCAAGCATGGTGCCGACCGCGTGACCCGCGACCTGGAGCGCGACGGTTTCGAAGCCGCCGTCATCCATGGCAACAAGTCGCAGAATGCCCGCCAGAAGGCGCTGAACGGTTTTCGTGACGGAAGCGTGCGCATCCTCGTCGCCACCGACATTGCCGCGCGCGGTATCGACGTTCCGGGCATCAGCCATGTGGTGAATTTCGACCTGCCGGACGAGGCGGAGAGCTATGTGCACCGCATCGGCCGCACCGGTCGCAACGGCGCGGACGGCATCGCGATCACGCTGTGCGATCCGACCGAGAACGCCAAGCTGCGTCAGGTGGAAAGGATCATCCGTATGAAGCTGCCGGTTGCAGCCGACCATCTGGACGAGCCCGATCCGCAGCCCGCACCGCGTCCGCAGGGTGCGCGCCCGCCGGTTACGCCGGCAAACGACCGCGCCGCCCCGCGCGGCGATAAGCAGCGGCCGCATGGTCACAAGCCGCGCGGCAACAATGGTGGAGGTTTCGGCAAGAAGCCGGCCGTTGCCGGTGAAGCTACGGGCGAAAAGCAGCAGGCCCGCAAGCCGTTTCGCGGCAAGCGGCGTGGTTTCGGCAAGAAGCCGGCGACACGCGCGGCATAAAAGCGCCTGATTTCGAGCGCTGGATTTCAATTCGGCCGGGGTAATGCTCCGGCCGTTTTTGTTGCACGCTCCGATCCGCGCCGGAGACGGTCAGTCGCGCAGTTTGCGCGGTGCCGCCAGAGGGCGTTTCTTCCAGCCGGTGAGGTGGTGGATGATGCGGTAGCGCAGGGCAAAAGGCAGCATGGCCAAAAGCTTCATCGACCATGTGAAGCGCCACGGAAAACTCGTTTCGAAGCCGCCGCTGTGCAACGCCTTCACCATCCGGCGGGCGGCGTGCTCCACCGGCATCAGGGCTGGCATGGCAAAATGATTGCGCGCCGTTAGCGGCGTGTCGATGAAACCCGGATTGATGACCTGCAGGCGGATGTTCATCTTGTCGAAGTCGTGCTTCAGTGCCTCGGCGAAGTTGTTCAGCGCGGCCTTTGATGCGCCATAGGCCGCAGCCGAAGGCCAGCCGAAATAGCACGAGGCCGAACCCACCAGAACGACCTGGCCGCGCCCACGCAGGCGCATCCGGTCGGTCACAGGCGCCAATCCGTGGATCACGCCGAAAAGATTGATGTCGAACGTGTTGATGATGTTGAGCGCATCGAGCCGTTCGCCGCGCGTGGGGTGATAGATGCCGGCATTGAAGATCGCGAGTGCGATTGCACCCGCTTCCTTCTCGATTGCCGCGACGAGCTTGCGCATGCCGGCCCCGTCCGTCACGTCGCAGGGAAAGGGTATGATCCTGCCGGGCAGGCCAATCGCGTCATTCGCCAGTGTGGCGAGCCGTTCCTCGTCACGCGAGGTGACGGCCACCGTATAGCCTTGCGAGGCAAGGTCGCGGGCCACCGCCCGGCCGATGCCGGTGCTTGCTCCCGTTATCCATGCCACCCCGTCGCTGGGGTTTGCCCGGTACAATGCCGCCATACGTTGACTCCATGATCGCCACCTACCTACTGTCATCGCCGTGCGATGGAAAGGGCGTCAGAATGCGCTTTCGGTTTAGCGCGCCGCTGGCGGAATTTCTTTCCTTGAAAGCGCGCGCATCGGTTTTTACTGTCCGCCTTTGACAGATAAAGGAATTTTTCCATGCATCCTTCGGTAATCGAAGCTATCGGCAACACGCCGCTGATCAGGTTGAGACGCGCCTCGGAAGAAACAGGCTGCGAAATCCTCGGCAAGGCGGAGTTCATGAATCCGGGCCAGTCGGTGAAGGACCGTGCCGGCCTCTTCATCATCGACGATGCGGAAAGGAAGGGCCTGCTGAGACCGGGCGGTGTCGTGGTGGAAGGCACGGCCGGCAATACCGGCATCGGCCTTACCGTCGTTGCCAAGGCGCGCGGTTATCGCACCGTGATCGTGATTCCCGACACGCAGAGCCAGGAAAAGAAGGATGCGTTGCGCTTGCTCGGGGCGGAACTCATCGAGGTGCCCGCAGTGCCTTACAAGAACCCGAACAACTATGTGAAAGTATCCGGCCGGCTTGCCGAGCAGCTTGCAAAAACCGATTCGAACGGAGCGATCTGGGCAAACCAGTTCGACAATATCGCCAATCGCGATGGCCATATCCGGACCACGGCGCAGGAAATCTGGACCCAGACCAACGGCAAGGTGGACGGTTTCGTTTCGGCTGTGGGTACCGGCGGCACCCTGGCCGGCGTGGCGGCCGGGCTGCGCGAGAAGAGCCGCAACGTCAAGGTCGCGCTGGCCGATCCGCTGGGAGCCGCCCTCTACAGCTATTACACCAACGGCGAGCTGAAGGCCGAAGGTAGCTCCATCACCGAAGGCATCGGGCAGGGACGTATCACCGCCAACCTCGAAGGTTTTACGCCGGACTTTTCTTATCTGATACCGGATGAGGAAGCGCTGCCGATCATTTTCGATCTGGTGCAGGAAGAGGGACTCTGCCTTGGCGGCTCCACCGGCATCAATATAGCCGGCGCCATCCGTCTGGCGCGCGAACTGGGGCCGGGACACACCATCGTGACCGTGCTGTGCGACTACGGCACGCGCTATCAGTCCAAGCTGTTCAATCCCGAGTTCCTGCGCACGAAAAACCTGCCCATTCCCGAATGGATGGACCGGCAGCCCGAAATTTCCGTCCCGTTCGAGGCGGTCGCGTAATGGCATATATGACGAACGCGGTTTTTCGCGACGACGCCTATCTGGCCGAGGTCGATGCGACCGTTCTCGCCGTCAACGACCGTGGCGGCATCATCCTCGACCGAACCAATTTCTACGCCACGTCGGGCGGCCAGCCGGGCGATACCGGTTTCCTGACACGTGGCGACGGCAGCCGCATTGCCATTGCCGCAACCGTTACCGGCGAGACCAAGAACGAGATCATTCACGTTCCGGCCATCGACCAGCCCTTGCCCGAGCCGGGCGAGAAGCTGGCCCTTTCCATCGACTGGCCGCGCCGGCATCTCCTGATGCGCATGCACACGGCCTGCCACCTGCTGTCGGTGGTGTGTCCGTTCCCGATTACCGGTGCGGCGGTGGCGGAGGATGATTCGCGCGTGGATTTCGATCTGCCGGACGCGGGCTTCACCAAGGAAGAGGTGACCACGCGGCTGATGGAGCTGGTGGCGGCCGACCATCCGGTTTTCACGCGGCTCATCACGGAGGAAGAACTTGCCGCCAATCCGGGACTGGTGAAGTCGAAGAATGTGCGTCCGCCGGTCGGAACAGGCCAGATTCGGCTGGTCTGCATTGGCGAGAATGCGCTGATCGACAGCCAGCCTTGCGGCGGCACGCATGTGCGCGCCACCGGCGAGATCGGCGAGATCCACATCGGCAAGATCGAAAAGAAGGGACGCGAAAACCGCCGCTTCCGCATCCGCTTCGGTGCGCTGCCGGCGCAGTGACAGCTACGCCGGGCCTGCCGCCCCTGTGTCAAGTCGGGCTGGCTTGACGCATTTCATAGAAGCTTGCGCGCTCGTCCCAGCGGGTCAACAGATCCTGGGCGGCGCGCGGCACCGACACGGGATCGTTGGCTTCCGCCCGCAGCGGCGTCAGCCGCTTGCTGTTTTCAAAAGTCATTACCCAGATGAACTCGACTTCGTCGTCGGAAACGCGGCGCAAAAGCTCCATGTTGCGATAACCGGGCAGTTTCAACCCTTCTATCGCGGGAAACATCAGCGTTTCCATCAGGTGCTCGTAAGCGTCCGCCTTGTCGGGGGTGGTGTAGCTTCGCCAAATCCGTCTGATCACGCTCGTTACCTTCCTCGTACCGCTGCCCACCGCGAAGCAGACCCGAAGTGGGGTGCTTCGTCAGGCGGTGCAAGAGGCAGTCCCTCAAAAAGTGACGAAATTGTGTAGGTGCGACACGGGTTTGTCCGATTGCTGACATCTTGCGCGTGTTGAGGTTGATCAAGGCGGCCGTCGCATTGTCCGTTTAGACTGATGCGGATATGGATTCGTATCGTTGCGCGTCATGGAACCGCGCCAAAGGGAGCAAGACATGTCCGAGACCAGCCCTTTCGTCGTCGATGCAGACTGGCTTCAGTCGCGACTGGGATCGCCGGGCCTCTCGATCGTGGATGCGTCCTGGTATCTCCCGGCCCAGAAGCGCAACGCGCGCGATGAATATGACGCGGCCCATATACCGGGCGCGGTCTTCTTCGATCTCGATGCGGTCGTGGATCCCGATTCCGACCTGCCGCACATGCTGCCGCGCCCGAATGTCTTTGCCCAATATGCGGGCGCAATGGGCATTTCGGCCGATGACACCATCATCGTCTATGATGGCCCCGGCTTCTTCTCGGCGCCGCGCGTGTGGTGGATGTTCCGCGTCATGGGCGTCTATCAGGTCTATGTGCTTGATGGCGGCTTCGACCGCTGGAAGGCGCAAGGCCGGCCGGTGACTGCCGAGCCGACGAAAAGCGCGGCCAATGTGTTTTATCCGAGCTTCGATGCGTCGCGCGTGGTCTCGCTTGCCGACATGCGCCGGATCGTGGAGAGCGGGGCCGTCCAGATCGGCGATGCCCGTTCGCCCGGTCGCTTCGCAGGCGCCGAGCCCGAGCCGCGGCCCGGCATGCGCGCCGGCCACATGCCGGGAGCGAAAAACGTACCTTTCTCGGCGCTGTCGCGAGATGGCGAGTTCCTGCCGCTCGACGAGCTTCGCGAGGTGCTGGAGAAGGCGGGCATCGATCCGGACAAGCCGGTCGTCACATCCTGCGGTTCCGGTGTCACCGCTGCTGTCATCACGCTGGCGCTGGAGAGCCTCGGAAACACCGACACCAGGCTGTATGATGGGTCCTGGACCGAATGGGGCGGACAGGCGGATACGCCTGTCGTGACCGGCAAGGACTGATCATCTTCGAGCGGATTGAAAGGTGTTGACCAGCGCATGATCGACGACGACACGGAAAAGACCATCCCGGTCACGGTCACATTCCTGGAAATGAGCGCGCCGCCGGCCTCTTATCCGCCGCTGCCGTACAACAGGCAGGTGGCGTTGCTGCGCACGCGCGACATCCCCTTGCATTTCTATCGCTATCTGATGGACCGCGTGGGGCGCAAATGGCACTGGGTCAACGCCTTGAGGCTGGACGATGAGGAACTTGCCGCCGGCCTGCATCGCGAGGATCGCGATGTGCGCGTGCTTTATCTCGACGGCGCACCGGCCGGTTTCTTCGACATCAAGCCGCATCTGCCGCAGGAAGCCGAGCTTGCCTATTTCGGCATGATGGACCACGCCATAGGGCAGGGGCTGGGACGTTGGTTTCTCGGCGCGGCTATCGAAGCCGCGTGGTCTCACGAGCCGCGTCGCGTTTCGGTGCAGACCTGCACCATGGATCACCCCGCCGCGTTGCCACTCTATCAGAAGTTCGGTTTCTCGCCCATTGGCCAGAAACAGGAGGTCGTGCGCACAATGGCCTTTGCCGAGCGGGCTGCCAGCGTCATGCGGCCCTGAGGGCCTGCGCTCTTTCACAACCTGGTCTGAAAGCTCCGTTCATCAAGCCTTCAGCTTGGTGCGGGCATGTTCGCCGCCATCAAGACGGCCGCACGGCCAATGCCAAGGAGACCATCGCATGCTTACCCGTCGTCACTTTGCTACCGCCATGATTGCGCTGATCGCCGCGCCGGCCATTGCTTCCGCCCAGGGTACCATGCCTTCGGCATCCCAGATCGAACGCAGGCTGGAGGCCGGTCCCAGCCGCAGGCTGCGTCCCGAGCAGCGCGTGACCGTGCGCGAATTCAAGCGGCGCCCGGAATTGCGTCGCATGGCGCCCTCGATCGACATTCAGGCGATCAACTTTGAATTCGGCTCGGCCGGGGTGCCGAACTCGCAGTACCACAAGGTCGAACAGATCGCCGATGCACTCAAGCGCGTCTTGCGTCGCCGGCCCGGCAGCCAGTTCCTGATCGAGGGTCACACCGATGCGGTCGGTTCGGCCGCTTCCAATCAGGTCCTGTCCGAGCGTCGCGCCGAATCGATGAAGCGCGTGCTGGTGCGCCGGTTCCGTATTCCTGCCCGCGTACTCGAAACGGTCGGCTACGGCGAGGAATTCCTGCTTGTGCCGACGCAGAACGAGAACTGGGAAAACCGTCGGGTGACTTTCCGCCGGATCGACGATTTCGTGCGCTGACCTCAGCACGTTTCAAGCCCCGATTCTGTAGCCGCCGGTGAGCTTCGCCGGCGGCTTTTCATTAGCCGGAAACGCGGAATGGCAATGCTTTCCAAGTCACTAACGCGATCACACGGAACCGTGAGCCGGCGTCAAATGGCATCGCGCTCTTGTGATTGGTATGGCTGCCGGTCCGCGCCTATCTCAACGGTGTCGGGATGCTTCCCGGAGTGTTGTATTCCGGGATCAAGTGGCGGGTCGACGGGCTTGATCGGGGTTTATGGCCGCCATGCATTTCCGCGCCGATCCATCCATCCATGGATGGATTGCCGTTGTTATGAGGAGAAGTGAAATGAGAAAATTGCTGTTTGCCTCTGCGGTTGTCTTGCTAGGAACCGGTGCGGCTTTGGCCGATTCCGCACCGTCTTCCTCTATTGTGAACCCGGACCACGTCATCATGGAAACCTATGCCCAGGCTCGGACCACGGGTGATACGTACCAGCCTTCGACGATCGTCCATCAGCCTCGGTTCGACTACAGTAGTGCTGCCGCCATCCGGGCGCCCAGCGCTTATCCGAGCAACTTCAATGCGCGCGGTGGCGATGCGGCGCCTCCGCTTCATTGAGCCGTTGCATTTATTCCAGCAAGCCCGCAAGGGCTGGCGACCAATCGAGGGCGACGGATCACTCCGCCGCCCTTTTCTTATGCTTGTGCCCTCCGGGCAGGCGTTCAGGCCGCCAGCACCGTTTTCGGTTCCGCCATCTCGTAGCCCAGCGCTTCGGCTACCGCACGATTGGTTATCCTGCCCTTATGAACGTTGAGACCGTTGCGCAGATGGAGGTCGTCCACCAGCGCCTTCAGCCCCTTGTCAGCAAGCAGCAGCCCGTAATGCAGCGTTGCGTTGTTGAGCGCATGCGCCGACGTTACCGGCACGGCTCCTGGCATATTGGCCACACAATAATGGATTATGCCATCGACCTCATAGGTGGGGTTCGCATGTGTGGTCGGATGCGAGGTTTCGAAGCAGCCGCCCTGGTCGATCGCGACATCGACCAGCACCGAGCCTTTCTTCATGCCCGCCAGCATTTGGCGTGACACCAGTTTTGGCGCCGCCGCTCCGGGTATCAGAACGGCCCCGACCGCGACGTCGGCCGAGAAGCATTCCTCTTCCAGCGCTTCGACGGTGGAGTAACGGGTGTTGACGCGCCCGTTGAATATGTCATCGAGCTCGCGCAGGCGCGGAATAGAGCGGTCGAGAATGGTGACATCGGCGCCAAGCCCCACTGCCATCTTGGCCGCGTTGAGACCGACCACCCCCCCTCCGATAATCGCCACCTTGGCCGGCAGAACGCCCGGCACGCCGCCCAGCAACACGCCGCGACCGCCATTGGGCTTCTGCAACGCGGTGGCGCCGGCCTGAATGGCCAGGCGGCCGGCGACTTCCGACATCGGCGCCAGCAGCGGCAGGCCGCCGCGATCGTCCGTCACCGTTTCATAGGCGACCGCCGTGACACCGGAGGCCAGCAATCCCCTGGTCTGTTCGGGGTCTGGGGCAAGATGCAGATAGGCATAGAGAATCTGCCCTTCGCGCAATTGCGCCCATTCGTCAGGCTGCGGCTCCTTCACCTTCACGATCATGTCGCAGCGGGCATAAATCTCTTCCGCGGTTCTTGCGACAGCCGCGCCGGCCGCACGGTAGGCATTGTCATCGGCGCCTATACCCGCGCCTGCGCCGCTCTCCACCAGAATGTCATGGCCGTGGGCAACATATTCGCGTACAGAGCCGGGTGTCAGGCCGACGCGATATTCATTGTTCTTGATTTCTCTGGGGCATCCGACGCGCATTTCAGCTCCTCCGCTGTTACGTTACGTTCGGGCAAATCCATGAAATCACAGATTTGGCCGTGCATCCTTGCGAATTTCATTGCTGTTCGTGCGTAGAGTGGATAATCCTTGCGCAAGGAGCATTATTTTTCGCAGAAAGAACGAATAATGTCGCTGGACAGGATCGATATCGCCATTCTTGACGCTTTGCAGAAGGATGGACGCATTCCCAACGCAGCCTTGGCCGAACGGGTGGGGTTGTCCCAATCGGCCTGCTCACGCCGCCTGGACAATCTGGAAAAGAGCGGCGTCATCCGTGGTTATCATGCCCGGCTTTCCAATGCCGCACTGGGGCATCAGATGACCGCGATCGTCCACATCTCGTTGTCGGGACAGTTCGAGAAAACGCTCTCGGAGTTCGAAGCGGCCATCAAGCGATGCCCGAACGTGCTGTCCTGCCATCTCATGTCGGGCGAATATGACTACATCCTGCGCATCGCCGCGAAGGACCTCGCCGACTACGAGCGCATCCACAAGGAATGGCTCACGGCAATGCCGCATGTGACCAAGATCAATTCCTCCTTTGCGCTGCGGGAAATCATCGACCGTACCGCCCTTGGCATGAAGCCGGAACTGGCCTGACCTTTTCTCCGCTCTGGTGCGCGAACGTCATTCGCTTGTCACGCGCGCCTGCTGGACTCGAAAGAAAATCGGCGCGAAACTCCGCGTTTCGGCGTCGATTTTTTTCGACCAGTCCAGGGAGGGAGTTTTCATGTCGCAGATGCTTCATTCGGTTTCGCGCCGTTCGTTTATGGCGGGCTCTGCCGCGTTCGGCGCACTGGTGATGCTGCATCCGTTTTCGGCGCGCGCGCAGGCCAATCAGGCCCATCTCAGGATCATGGAGACCACCGACATCCATGTGAACGTGCTGCCCTACGACTATTACGCCGACAAGCCCAACGACACGATGGGTCTTTCGCGCACAGCCTCGCTGATCGACGCCGTGCGCAAGGAGGCCACCAACGCCATGCTGGTCGACAATGGCGACCTGCTGCAGGGCAGCCCGATGGGTGACTATATCGCCTATGAGAGGGGCATGAAGGAGGGCGATCTCCATCCGATCATGAAGGGCATGAACCTGCTCGGCTACGAATGCTCGACGCTCGGCAACCACGAATTCAACTATGGCCTCTCTTTCCTCGACAAGGTGCTGGCCGGCGCGAATTTTCCCTTTGTCTGCGCCAATTTGATCCGCGGTACCGAGCTTGCCGCCAATCCGCGCGACGACAAGCTCTATCTCAAGCCCTATGTGATCCTCGACAAGAAGATCAAGGACGGTGCGGGCGAGGAACATCCGATCCGTATCGGCGTCATCGGCTTCGTGCCGCCGCAGGTCATGGTCTGGGACGCCAAGAACCTGACCGGCAATGTCATGACCCGTGACATCGTCGAGACCGCCAGGGCATGGGTGCCGCAGATCAGGGAAGACGGCGCCGACATCGTGATTGCGCTGTCGCATTCGGGGATCGACGCCAAGCAGAGCGACATGATGGAGAACGCGTCGTTCTTCCTGGCCGGCGTGGAGGGCATCGACGCGGTGTTCACCGGCCACCAGCATCTGGTGTTCCCCGGCAAGAAGGATTTCCAGGGGCTGGAGGGCGTTGACACCGAAAAGGGCACGCTGCAGGGCAAGCCGGCCGTCATGGGTGGATTCTGGGGTTCGCATATGGGCCTGATCGACCTCCTGCTCGAGCGTGACGGCAAGAACTGGCGCGTCATTTCCGCGACCTCGGAAGCGCGGCCGATCTATGAACGTGTCGACAACAAGAACAAGGCTCTGGTCGAGGACGACCAGCGCATTGTCGATGCGCTCAAGGAAGATCACGAAGCCACGCTTGCCTATGTGCGCCGCCCGGTCGGCAAGACATCCGCGCCGCTCTATTCCTATTTCGCGCTGGTCGCCGATGACCCCTCGGTGCAGATCGTCAGCCAGGCGCAGACCTGGTACATCAAGGATCTCCTGAAGGAGACCCAGTGGAAGGACCTGCCGGTGCTCTCGGCTGCCGCGCCCTTCAAGGCGGGTGGCCGCGGCGGGGCGGATTACTATACCGACGTGCCCGCCGGCGATATCGCCATCAAGAATGTCGCCGACCTCTATCTTTATCCGAACACGGTGCGGGCGGTGGAGATCACCGGCGCGCAGGTCAAGGAATGGCTGGAAATGTCGGCCGGCATTTTCAATCAGGTCGAGTCAGGCAAGGCGGATCAGCCGCTCATCAATGCCGGCTTCCCGTCTTATAACTACGATGTGATCGATGGCGTGACCTACAAGATCGATCTGTCGCAGCCGCCCAAATATGACACCAAGGGCGGGGTGGCCAACGCCTCGGCCAACCGCATCAAGGATCTGATGTTCGAAGGCAAGCCGATCGATCCGGAGGCGAAGTTCGTGGTCGCCACAAACAATTACCGTGCTGGCGGTGGCGGCAACTTCCCCGACATCAACGAATCGAAGATCATTTTCGAAGCGCCCGACACCAACCGCGACGTGATCGTGCGCTATATCGTGGAGCAGAAGACCATCAATCCTTCGGCGGATGATAACTGGTCCTTCACGCCGCTGGCCGATACGAGCGTGATCTTCGAGACCGGCCCGAAGGCGAAGGATTTCCTGGATCAGGTCAAGGGCGTGAAGATCGAAGCCGCAGGCGAGGGCGCAGATGGCTTTGCCAAATTCCGCATCACGCTCTGACGCTCGGCATGGTTCCAGAGGGAGCGGTTTCAACGCTTCCGTGGAAGCGGGGCCGATCAGACGCAAGAAGGGCGGCAGATTGCTCTGCCGCCCCCTTGTCAACCTGCGCTGGCAGCAGATCAGCGCTCGATAATCTCATCCTGCGGGTTGACGACGACTGAGGAGGGGGCCGCGTCACCGCCACGCAGGTTGTGCGTAGTCGTCGCGAAACCACCGAACCCGGCAGCGCCAGTCAGGTCAATCGAGCTGGGCGGGGTGACCACGACCGAGGAAGGGGCCGCGTCTCCACCGCGCAAATTGTGGGTTGTGGTGGCGAAGCCGCCGAAACCCGCCGCCCCTGTGATGTCGATATTTGTCGGCGGATGCATCAGGATGACGGGTGGAGGGGCATCGCCGCCTCGGGGGTTGTAGATTTGCGCGTTGGCCATGGAAGCGCTTGACGCTATCAGGGCTGCAACGATGGGGATGACGATCTTCTTCATGGTACTTCTCCGATTTCTGTTCGCCGGTCGGCCTTGCGGCCCTCGAGCGATGGACTTTCGGAAGAGAAGTCTGGGAGGACTTGGGTTCCTTGCTTGGTAATACGTCCCCGAGATAGGACCAACTACGATCCCTTTCCAATCAATCCCGCGCGATGCTGCGTTCACTGCGCGTCACGTATTCGTGTGTCGGGTAAAACCCGTGTACCTGGTGAGGCTTTTCCGTGGTCGGCCCAGGCGGAGCGGAAACCAGATTTTCGAAGATATTGTTTTAAAACAAATAGATAGAGCGTTGTGCTGTTTCCGAAAACACGCCATCACGCTCCAGGCGGTGGAGACGGCCTGGGAGGTAGCCGTCTCCGGCACGGTGCGCATCGATGCGACGCTGCAAAACGTGCCTGTATTTTGTGGCCGCGAAACCTGCGCCGCCACAGCGTCCGCCGCAAAGGGCGGAAGATCGACCCGATTAGCGGTTGTCGGCGCGCTGACGGATGATCTGGGCGCGCTCCTGCTGGTTGGTCGCACCGGCCGGCGAGGAGATCGCGGCGTTCGACGAATAGTCGATATTGGTCGGATGATTGACCACTACCGATGCCGGGGCGGCGTCATGACGAACGGCCTGCGCATCCTGGGCAGCGGCAATGCCGGTGGTCAGGACGAGGGCGGAAAGGGCAATGACTGTCTTCTTCATTTGTATTCTCCAGAGCTTGTTTTGATTGCATGCGCGAGCGGGGAAATACGGCAGCCGCGGGTCAATTCTCCTACGGCGGTTCCGGTCGGTAACGTCTTGGGGGACCCTCTCACCTTGCGATCAATGACGCTCATATGGAGGATCAGACCACGAAAAATAAGCCGGCTGAGGATCAACAGAACGCGATAAAATCGGCACCCCGATCACGCGAACGTGTTCGATCGTTCGCGGGCTGCGAAGTCGGGGGAAGGGCTCAGGCGTTTTCGGCCACGCCTGCGACAACTGCATGACAACTCCCGCAGAAGCCCGAACGGCCCGTGGAGAAATTGCATTGACGTGCTGGCTGCGGAGCTCCAAAAGATGCGCGCATCAGCAGGAGGCGGCATTGATCCGGCATATCGTATTCTTCAGCGTGCGCGAGGGAGAGGAAGTCGAAACCGTCCGCGCCGGACTCATGGCGCTCGCGGACATTCCCCACGCGGACCATTTCGAAGTGACGCTGAACACCAAGGTCGATCCGATGTGCGATGCCATCGATCTCGTCGTCTATGCGGAATTCATCGACGCGGCGGCCCTTGCCGCCTACAAGGCCCATCCGCTCTACGCGGAAACGACGCGCAAGGTGCGGCCCATGCGTGAGCTGCGCTTTTCCGCCGATGTGGTCGCCGAGAACCGGTAGAGCAATAATACCTGTTCCAGAATAGTCCCGGCATGTGGCGGTTGCACGAAATCGGGACAGGCGCGGTTCGATCGCCTTGTCTCGTAATGACCCAATGCGCCTGACACGCGGGGCCAAAACCCCGCATTTGTACGGTTTTCCTGCAATGGCGGCCATTGGCACGGCAATTGCGTCACTGTCTATGCAAGGCGGGGGCTTTGCCGAGGCAGTTTCGACGCTGCTTCCGGAAAGAAGGGGTGGGCGCTCGGTCGGAGCATGACATCGGTTCATGCCCGACCGGGTTCCTTGTTGGGGCGGCATGGACATGTCGCCTCGACAGGCCCATCTTGTGGTGGGGTCATCCTTGCAGGCAACATCATGCTCATTCCACGAAAAATCCCGATAGACGAGATTTACGTTCCGGCCGCGCGCCGCAAGACGTTGCACCCGGAGACGGTGCGGCTGATTGCCGAAAGCATCGTCGAGAACGGCCAGCAGACGCCGATTCAGGTGCGTCATGACGGCAAGCGCTATGTGCTGATCGAAGGACTGCATCGCTTGGAGGCGTTGAAATGGCTCGGCGAGACGACCATCGACAGCTATCTGGTGCAGGCAAGACGGCATTAGTTCGGGATCAAACGTTTCAGGTCGCCGCAGCCTGGAGATCGCGGGAGGAAAACCAGAGATCGCGATAGATGGCCACGGCCGTTTCATCCGGCTCACGCTCCTCGGTCGGCCAAACGGAGGCGACGAGATGCGCCTCATGACGGTCGGGTGTCCTGCGGCAGTCGCCCAGGCTGGAGGCGCCCACGCAAGGGATGAACCAGGAGCCCATCAGCGGCTGTGCGCGATAGCCTTCGTCCACGCGCCGGATGAGCAGCGCGAGGCCGATCGTTTCCGAAGGCCGCCAGGGAAATATCAGGCGCCCATCCGGCCGTAACGCACGCAGCCACGACAAGGGCGGGCAGGTGGCGCCGGCATTCACATAGATCAGGTCGCTCGACGGGATCGGCATTCGCGTGGCGTCGCCGGAAGTAACCGATACGTTTGTATAGGAGGCGAGGTTTCGTTGCGCCTGTTGTGCGAGGCTGTCCTCGATCTCGAAGGCCGTGACATGACCGTCCGGCAGCACCAGAAGCGAAAGCATTGCCGTATAATAGCCCGTGCCCGCGCCGATATGGCATACCTGTTCGCCCGGTTGGGGAGATACGGCTCCTATCCAGGCCGCGTGAAGATAGGGCTCGCCATTGTTGATGCCCTTGGCGATATCAAGGGCCACCAGCGCGTTCTGGTAGAGATAGATCGGATCGTTGTCGGGCGTTTCGACATAATAATGGTCGACCAGGATGTTCCACGGCCCCGGAGGCATGAAGGCCTCGCGCGGCACGGCCTCGAACACCTGCCGCAAACGTGGATCGCTGGAACGGCTCGCTGTCGCCATCAGGTCGGCATAGAAGGACCTTGCCTTCTTCAAATCCCTTGCGCTCGACATGCCTGCCTCCACTGAGCGCTGTCAATGGAATGCCTGTGTGCGGGTGCCGTCAATGGCAATGCTACCCCCAAGCCGGGATGCCGCCTATGGCGCCCGTGTAATGCCATGCTGGCGCCAGACGATTCCGTCTGGCTGCAAAATGCTCTAGGCTCGGCCGACTCAAGTGAGTCGAAGTATCCGCGTCGGTCGCGGATTATGCGCAAGGCTGGCGCAAGCGACCATCCGCAAAGTGTTCGTACCATCCGGTGTTTTGGCAATTGGCAAGGGGAAGCCGATGCAGACCATGGTCGAAGACTGTCTGAAGCCGCGCCTGACGGAGCGCGTGGACATTCTCACCGCGATCAATATCCTGCGCTCGCGCGGGTATGAGCAGGACGCGCTGATCAGCGAAATCACGCGGCTGTTCTATGTCGATCTCGACGAATTCAATTCGGTCATCGGCTGGCTTGAGCACGGGTCCGAACGCCGCGAGGCAGCGTTCTCCTAGTTCCTCTCCCCGAGCTGAAGCCAACCCGACATGGCGGCACCGTTTCGGGTGCCACTGCCCCATTACAGCGGGATGTTGTCGTGCTTCTTCCAGGGGTTCTGGAGGTCCTTGTTGCGCAGCATCCTGAGCGCGCGGGCCACGCGACGGCGTGTCGAGTGCGGCATGATCACCTCGTCGATATAGCCGCGTTCGGCCGCGACGAAGGGCGACAGGAAGCGATCCTCATAGGTTTTCGTGTGCGCCGCGATCTTCTCCGGATCGCCAATGTCCTTGCGATAGATGATCTCAACCGCGCCCTTGGCTCCCATCACCGCGATCTGTGCGGTCGGCCAGGCATAATTCATGTCGCCGCGAAGATGCTTCGAAGCCATGACGTCGTAGGCGCCGCCGAAGGCCTTTCGGGTGATGACCGTGACCTTCGGCACGGTGGCCTCTGCATAGGCGAACAGCAGCTTGGCGCCGTGCTTGATCAGGCCGCCATATTCCTGGCTCGTGCCGGGCAGGAAACCCGGAACGTCCACGAAGGTCACGATCGGGATGTTGAAGCAGTCGCAGAAGCGCACGAAACGCGCGGCCTTGCGGCTGGCATCGGAATCCAGAACACCCGCCAGCACCATCGGCTGGTTGGCGACGAAACCGACCGTGCGGCCTTCCATGCGCCCGAAGCCGGTGACGATGTTTTTGGCGAAGCTTGGCTGGATTTCGAAGAAGTCCCCTTCATCGACCGTCTTCAGGATCAGTTCCTTGATGTCGTACGGCTTGTTGGCATTGTCGGGGATCAGCCGGTCGAGCGACATGTCGTGCTCGGTCACCGATTGGTAGCATTCGATCTCAGGGATGTCGGCGGTGTTGGAGGCGGGTAGGAAGTCCACGAGCCGGCGCATCTGCAGAAGCGCCTCGACATCATTGTCATAGGCGCCGTCGGCGATCGAGGATTTGGTGGTGTGGACGGAAGCGCCACCCAGTTCCTCGGCGGTCACGGTTTCATTGGTGACGGTCTTCACCACGTCCGGGCCGGTGACGAACATGTAGGACGTGTCGCGCACCATGAAGATGAAGTCGGTCATGGCGGGCGAATAGACGTCGCCGCCGGCGCATGGGCCCATGATGACGGAAATCTGCGGGATAACGCCGGAGGCCAGCACATTGCGCTGGAAAATCTCGGCGTAGCCGCCGAGTGCGGCCACGCCCTCCTGGATGCGCGCGCCGCCGGCATCATAGAGACCGATGATCGGCGCGCGGTTGCGCAGGGCCATGTCCTGCACCTTCTGCACCTTCTCGGCATGCGCCTCCGACAGCGAGCCGCCGAATACGGTGAAATCCTTGGCGAAGAGATAGACCGGCCGGCCGTTCACCGTGCCCCAGCCGGTTACGACGCCATCGCCGGCGATCTTGCTCTTCTCCATGCCGAAGTCGGTCGAGCGGTGCTCGACATACATGTCGAACTCCTCGAAAGACCCTTCGTCCAGGAAGATTTCGATACGTTCGCGAGCGGTGAGCTTGCCCTTGGCGTGCTGTGCCTCGACACGGGCCTTGCCGCCGCCCATGCGGGCTATCTCGCGGCGGCGCTCGAGTTCCTTCAGCACATCCTTCATGACGAAACGCTCCCTGGGAAAATCCTTTGCCAGCGGTGTTAGCACGCCGGAGGGGGAGCGCAAATATTCCAGGGATATTCCAGGGTTGGAACGGTGCGCCCCGCCGCGCTTGGGGCGAGGCGCGCGACCCTCTTACCAGGAGCCGGTATTGGCCATCGAAGCCCAGGGTTCGGCCTTTTCCCTGGCCGGTCCCTTCTGCAGCAACTCGATCGAAATGCCGTCTGGCGACTTGATGAAGGCCATGTTGCCATCGCGCGGCGGGCGGTTGATGGTCACGCCCTTGTCCATCAGGCGCTGGCAGGTCTCGTAGATGTCGTCGACCTCATAGGCGAGGTGGCCGAAATTGCGGCCGCCCTTGTACTCTTCGGGATCCCAGTTGTAGGTGAGTTCCAGCAATGGCGCCTGTTCGGCAATGCCCGACTGCTCGTCGACCGGCGCGGCAAGGAAGATCAGCGTAAAGCGCCCCTGTTCGTTTTCCGAGCGGCGGACTTCCCTGAGGCCCAGCTTGTTACAGTAGAAATCCAGCGAAGCGTCGACATCGGCGACGCGAACCATTGTGTGCAGATAGCGCATGTTTCAATCCTTGTTCTTGCTGCGGGAACATAGGGCGGGTGGTCGGTTGCGGGCAACCCGCAAATCGGCCGACCCCGTGTCGGGAAAGCTGATCCACAGTATTGCGCTGTCGAAATGGCGAAAAAAACGGTCTCGGCTCTTGCACATCGCTGAATCCGAAGTGTTAATCTGTGCTTAAGAATCATTGGCGTTTGTAATCGAGAAGAGGTGCGATCGATGGGGGAGAGAGCCTCTTTCGCGGGGCGAGACTTGGCCGGGGGCGATGCCTTTAAACGTGACGAGACTGGTGAAGGCGTCGATCTGATCGAAGTCTCGGGGGCCATTAAGTGGTTCGACGTGGCCAAGGGCTACGGCTTCATCCTGCCGGATGACGGCGGGTCCGATATTCTCCTCCATGTCACCTGCCTGCGCCGCGACGGCTTCCAGACGGCACTCGAAGGCGCGCGTGTCGTGTGCCTGGTGCGTCAGGGCGAGCGCGGCCTGCAGGCTTTCCGCGTCCTGTCGATGGACAATACCACCGCGATCCATCCGGCCGAGACGCAGGAAACGCGCACGCATGTCTCCGTCGTGCCCGAAAGCGGGCTGGAGCGCGCGCTGGTGAAGTGGTTCAACCGCACCAAGGGCTTTGGCTTTCTTACGCGCGGCGAGGGCACCGAGGATATCTTCATCCATATGGAGACGTTGCGCCGCTATGGCCTGACCGAACTACGCCCCGGGCAGGTGGTGCTGGTGCGTTTCGGGCGTGGCGACAAGGGCCTTATGGCCGCCGAGATCCACCCCGACATCGGGACCCCGCCTATCGCTCACTGATCGCGTCCGGGCGATCCGCAATGTGATCGTGGAAAGCCGGTCTGAACAGGCCGGCTTGTTTTGTATGGGGCTATCGTGGGCTATATGGTCCGGCGCTGCGCGGGCGCTGATCCAGCCAGCCGAACATCGTCGAACAGGAACCGCCATGCCTCTCAAAATCTGGTCCACCGTGTTCTTTGCGCTGACGCTCGGGTTCGTGGCGGCGTTCTTGCTTCCGCAGTCGGCCATCGCCGGGCAGCCAATGATCCTGCCGACCGATCCGGCACCGCTGGTGGCGGTGACAGCCGGGGGCGAGCGCAGCTTCTCGATAGAAATCGCCCAGGATGATCTCCAGCGCGCCGCCGGATTGATGTTCCGCGAGTGGATGGCCGACGACCATGGCATGTTGTTCGTCTTCGACCAGACACAGCCTGTCGGCTTCTGGATGAAGAACACGCCGATGCCTCTCGATCTCGTTTTCGTCAGGGAGGATGGCAGCGTGGAATCCGTGGGGCACGGCGAACCGTTCTCGGAAGCGCTGATACCTTCGCGCGGACCGGTGCGCTTCGTGCTTGAATTGAAGGCCGGCATCGCCGAAAAAGCCGGCATCAAGGAAGGCGTCCAGTTGCGCCATCCCGCCATCGCCGCCGCCTCGGCCAACTGATCCGTCGCGGATGGCGCTTTCGGGAGGGCAATGCGGGCGTCCGTGGACCGGCTGCCGGCCACCGCGAGGCTGCAATTCAAGGGGATAAGCGAGCGTGACTCAATTCTTCACTCATGACGGCTTCGAGCTTGCCTTTATCGACCGCGCGCCAGCGCAGGGAGAAGGACAGCCGGTGCTGCTCATCCATGGTTTTGCCTCCAGCCATCTGGTGAATTGGGTTTCGCCGGGCTGGGTGAAAACGCTGACAGAGGCCGGCTATCGAGCCATCGCCCTCGACAATCGCGGACACGGCCTGTCCTCCAAGAGCTATGAGGCGGACGACTACACACCTGAAAAGATGGCGAGTGACGCGGCTGCCCTGCTTGACCATCTCGGCATCGAGCACGCCCATGTGATGGGCTATTCGATGGGCGCGCGCATTTCCGCCTTCATGGCGCTGGCCACACCCGAAAAGGTTACGACGCTGGTGTTCGGCGGTCTTGGCTTCGGAATGATCGACGGGGTCGGCGACTGGGACCCGATCGCCGACGCGCTGCTGGCTGACGATCCGGCGGCGATCGGCCACACGCGCGGAAAAATGTTCCGTGCCTTCGCCGATCAGACGAGAAGCGACCGCAGGGCGCTCGCGGCCTGCATTTCCACCTCGCGCGCCGAGCTGACCGAAGCCGAGGTTGCCCGCATCATGCAGCCCACGCTGATCGCCGTGGGCACCACGGACGACATTGCCGGCTCGCCTGAGAAGCTTGCGGCGCTGATGCCCAACGCAATCGCCTTCGACATCGAGGGCAGGGACCACATGCTTTCGGTGGGGGATCGCACCTTCAAGAAGCGCGTGCTGGAGTTCTATGCCGACAATCCGCTCTAGGCCCGCTCCGACCCGACCGATGGTTTTCGGGAGGGATTGTTTTGCGCATCTGCTTGAAACGGCGACATACATAGCCATTTCAGGCTAGGATAAGGAAAATTGAGTTCAAAGCTGCCGACGCGCAGCCTATATGTTTGCCGGACGAGAAAATCCGGCGACGGAGACAACCGATGACCACAAGCAGCGCCCCGCGTACCGGCACACTCAAGCCGATCGACCCTATCTGGAATTCCATACGCGATGAAGCAGGCGAGGCGGCCTCGCGCGATCCTCTGCTTGCTGCCTTCCTCTATTCGACGATCCTCAATCAGAGCAGCCTCGAGGATGCGGTGATCCATCGCCTTGCCGAGCGGCTTGGGCATGAGGATCTGCGCGCCGATCTCATCCGCCAGACGTTCAGGGCGATGATCGACGACAATCCGGACTGGGCGACCACCGTGCGCGTCGACATCCAAGCCTACTACGATCGCGATCCGGCCTGCGACCGCTTCCTGATGCCGGTTCTCTATTTCAAGGGCTTCCACGCCATCCAGACGCACCGGCTGGCGCATTGGCTGTGGCATCGCGGCCGGCGCGATTTCGCGTTCTACCTGCAAAGCAGGTCTTCCTCGGTCTTCCAGACCGACATTCACCCCGCCTCGAAGATGGGCAAGGGCATCTTCATAGATCATGCCACGGGGCTGGTGGTCGGCGAGACGGCGGTGATCGAGGACGATGTGTCGATACTGCACGGCGTGACGCTTGGCGGCACCGGCAAGACGGGCGGCGATCGTCATCCCAAGATTCGCCATGGCGTGCTGATCGGAGCCGGGGCCAAGATACTCGGCAACATTGAAGTCGGTCATTGCTCGAAGATCGCGGCCGGTTCGGTGGTGCTGTCGCCCGTGCCCCACAACAAGACGGTGGCCGGCGTGCCGGCGCGCGTGGTGGGCGAGACGGGTTGTGACGAGCCCTCGCGCCAGATGGATCAATTCCTGCCTTCGCAGGCGATGGACCACGTCGTTACCTTCGACATCTGACACCCGCGTGCCCGCGTTTGCGCGGAACCGGATGCAGCGTCGGTTTGTCCGGTGGTTTGTTCCCGCGTCGCCTTTACATCGCCAAGCCCGGCGTGCCAGAAGCGCCATTCATTGAACCAACCCGCCATCGGGAGAAAACTGTTGAAGCCGGAAGAAATCAGAAAACTCGACGCATATTTCAAGCGGACGTTCCAGAATCCGCAACTGCAGGTGAAGGCGCGCCCGCGCAAGAACGATTCCGCGGAGGTCTATATCGGCGACGAGTTCCTCGGCATCGTCTTCAAGGACGAGGATGATGGCGACTACAATTTCTCCATGGCCATCCTCGACATCGATCTGGGCTGATTGCTCAGGAAAAACCGGCCGTTGATGTTCAATGGCCGGTTTTCAGATATTGCGCCGCCTTGGCGCGAACGGCCGCCTCCAGTTGCGGCCATTCAGGCAGGAATTCTCGCGGAAACCGATAGGTGAGGCTGAGTTGCCTGCCCAGATGAATGTCCCGTTCGCATGGCGCAAGGGATTCCTCCGCGGCAGGTCCGCTCAGGCATCGCGCCACAAAAGGGGTATCGCCCGGTCGCGTGGCAACGGCCAGAACCTCGTTCACATAGCCTGACTTTTCCTTGAAATCGTAAAGTGTGACGCCGCCCTTGTCCGGCATGCCCGGCTGCTCGATCAGCGCGGCATAGATCGGCGCGAAGCGGCCGCCCATATCGCGCGACATCATGCGCTCCTCGAACGACAGGAACAGGATGTGCCGGGAGCCGCCGGCATTGTTGAAATCGTTGCGTGCGGCTTGCGAATAGCCATCCATGTCAGGCCAACGTAGGTAGAGATCGAGCCGCGAGGCGACGCCGTCATGCCGCGCCTTCTCGAAACGGATGGCATTGGCGGGAACGGATAGCACATCGTTGCCGATGACGATTTCGTGCGGCGTGCGGTCCTCGGTGTGACCGGCAAGGGCGATTGTGCGGCCGAGCCATTTGCCGCCGACATTGATCGCGATGGAAAGCGCTGCAAGCGCGGCGAAAGCGCAGAAAAGCTTCGGCAGGAGAGGGGCGCTTTGCGACCTTTCCTTGTCCTGCGCCATCGCGGCCTGTGTCATTGCGTGTTTCCTGGAAAGCGCGAACGGCGCCGATATCAGGCTGCCGGATGAGAGCCTGAACTGTGCAGCTTCATGGTAAATGGCTGGTAAATGCGTTGCCCGCTTGGCTTGGCGGGCGGCTTCCCGTAAGCGTGACCCGCAAACACGCCGACCAGTATCCGGAGGAGCAAATGCCGCTTTATGCCATCGACGGGAGCCGTCCAGAATTCGAGGACGAAGAGAGCGCCTGGATTGCGCCCGACGCCAGCGTGATCGGCGAGGTCTGGATGGGGAGCGGTGTCAGTGTCTGGTTCGGCTCGGTCGTCCGCGGCGACAACGAGCCGATCCGCATCGGGCAAGGCTCCAACGTGCAGGAGCATGTGGTGATGCACACCGACCCCGGCTTCCCGCTCACCATTGGCGCGGACTGCACGATCGGCCACAAGGCGATGCTGCATGGCTGCACGATCGGCGACAACAGCCTGATCGGCATGGGCGCGATCGTGCTCAATGGCGCTCGCATCGGCCGCAACAGTCTGGTCGGTGCCGGCGCTCTGATCACGGAAGGCAAGGAGTTTCCCGACAATTCGCTGATCGTCGGGGCACCGGCCAAAGTGGTGCGAACGCTGGATGACGCCACGATTGCCAGGCTGGGGCAGTCGGCCAGGCATTATGTGGCCAACGGCAAGCGGTTTCGCGAGGGGCTTGTGCGACTGGACTAGAAATTGACGGCGAGGCCGGATCAGGGCTTCGTTCAAGAACAAAGCCGGCTCGGGATGCGAGCCGGCTCGAAAGCCTGACACTTGACGGAAAGCAGGGACGTTGCCGTCAGCGAAGGCTCGCCACCGCGTCGGCGCGACCGTCGTTGATCTGGATCCAGACACCCGAATTGTGTTCGGACTGGCGCTTCAGATAGGTGTAATCGGTCTTGCCCCAGGCCAGAACCTGCGGCTCCAGATTGTCGAGGATGAACTCGCCGCTGCCGGTGCGTACGGTAAGAACGGCATGGCCATCGCCGTTCGGCTGCCGCACCACCGTGATCAGGAGGTCGCCGGCCGGAACGCCCAGCGCCATCAGGCGGCGGCGCTTTTCCAGGACGTAGTCTTCGCAGTCGCCTTCGTTATTGTCGGGATAGGCCCAGTGCTCTTCCTGACCGTAGATTTCCATGTCGGTGCGCGGCGCGACTTCCGTGTTGACGGCTGCGTTGACGTCGATCATTGCCGCCCACAGCTTGCGCGTCAGTTCGATGGGCTTGCGCCGCGGCGTCTTCTGATTGCACTCATCCGGCAGGCGCCGGCAGAACTCATAGTGTCCCACGGGCTGCGTGGTGCGGCTGCCGACATGCATGAAGGGCTCGGCGGCATTTGCCTGAGCCATTGCTCCGCCCAGTCCCATCAATGCCGCGAGAGCCACGATTATTGCTTTTGTTCTTGTCATTATGAAACGTCCCTGTTTGACGCCACAATGACAGGGTCGGATTTATTCCGCGCAAATCCGTGAAGTAGATATTGAATGGTGGGTGAAAGGATTTGGAAACAAGTTCGGTGAAGCCAAGTATAAAATTAATATAGAATTATGGTTGAAATTGATTGCGAGTGGCAGCAAATCATTAAGCTTGACGTTTTGTTGCCGGATGTACGGTTGCCGCAAACGAAAAGACCGGCCAGTGGCCGGTCCTGATGGTGGCAGGGAAATTCTGTAGGCGGTTTGGATCAGCCGCCGCGATTGAATTCGGAATCCAGCGTTTCCGGCCGCTGCACGACCGCGAATTCGATGGCGACCCCATCCTCGAAATGGCGCACCACCTGTCCGCGCATGGTGCCGAGCATCACCTGAACGCCGATGGCGGGTTTTACGTCGATCTCGACCGCCGCGCCCGAGAGCGACAGGTCGATGATGCGGCAGCGATACTGGCGTCCGTCGCCGAGTTGGAGCGTGCTCATCGGGTTGCGCGGCGCGATACGTTCGTGGCGGCGATCTTCGGGCAGGGCCAGCTCGTGCTTGTTGGCCAGCCAGGTGAGCTGCGCGGCGAGCTTGTCGCGCTTGCGGTCGGAGGCAATGATGGTCATGGCAAAGCCGTCGGGCAGTATGCGCGTGATGACGCCCTCGATGCGGCCGACATGGTCGAGATAGGCGATTACCTTTTCGCCCGGTTCGCCGACCTCATTGCAGCGCAGCGCGACATTGCCCGGCGACATATCCACGACCTGGCAAGGATGCTCCGTGCGGTCCTCCAGCATGAGACGGCCATAGATATTCACGCGGACGCGTTGGAAATTACGCCGTTCCGCCGCCGATGGCGTGTAGTTGATCGCCGCCGATCTGGTTGTCTGTCTCTGCTGCATGCATACGCCCTCGCGCTTGCGCGCGACCAATCCCATGCGGGAAAAATACGGTTATACAGGTTAACAAACGTGTAAGTGTCAACGCGGGTGCGCGGGCCGGCTCCTATTCGTCCAGCCCGCCCTTCAACACCACGAGATGGCGGATGCGACGCGCGCCCATGGTTTGGGCGGCATCGGCAAAGGCACTGTCGCTTGGTGCAAGCGGCGGCACGGTGACTGCCGGCCGGTTTTTCAGGAACATCGGCTCGCGATCCGGATCGATGACGCGGACCGATTCGATCAGCGCTTCCACGATAGGGTCCGCACCGAGCCAGAAGGGCTTGTAGCAGGACGTGACGATGCCCAGCGCGCGCGGGTTCTCCAGCCCGCCCTCCAGCGGCAGGAGCAGCAGTTCGAATGCCGTTGTGCGGCCGGTCAACGAGCGGCCACCGAAGGCCACGACAACCACCGACTTGGAATGGAACACATCATAGGCAAGCCGGGCGATCAGTCGCTGGTCCTTGTCGCGCCACAGCGAAGGGAAGGAGAAGCCCTTCAACTCGCGTCCATAGGTTGCGCACAGGCGCGTGCCGGCAAGGCGGAAGATCGCTTCGCCGCGTGTGTCGCGCTCGAGGATGAAGGTGTCGGCCAGCAGGCCCTTGATGTCGGCCGGCTCGATTTCGGTACGCTTCGGCGCTGGGCGACCATCGCGCAATCGGTTCCAATAATGGAACAGGTCGATTGATCCGTCTTGTTTCATGCTGCTCCGCTCCGCGCAATCTGCCGTCTTGTGTCCCAATGGCGAACAGAAAGCCGTCGTTCGATGATCTACATGCTCGGCGAAGCACGTTGCGTGCCAGCCCGGTTATCGGTTTGTTAACCGTTCGGGGCCGTTAAGGTTAATGACTGGTATACGTTGCCAGCCTATCCGGCTTGTGGCACCGTGAATTCACTCCAGCAGCAGGTCGCCAGGGCGGCCGATGGCACTTCAGTCAGAGTTTTTTGGTTGAGCCTGAGGTTCGACCGGCCGTTCCGGGGAAGCCCTGAACGGCTTTTCTTTGTGATTCGTGCGCGCTTGCTCTAAAGGCGGGGCAGGAACCAATGACTGGATTCGTAGATGAACAATGCGAGCCCCGAAGAGCGTCCTCGCGACGCCGGATTTACGCGCGGCGGACGTGAGCCGGTTTTCAACCTGCCGGGCATCGTGTTGCTGGCCATCGGGCTTTGCGTTGGCATCCATCTCATCCGCGTTTACCTGCTGACCCCGCAGCAGGATATTGCGCTGCTGATCCGCACGGCGTTCATTCCGATCCGCTATTCCGGCGCGTTCGACCTGGACGTCTATGCCTTCACTAGCCCTGTCACCTATTCCTTCCTGCATGGCAGCTTTACGCATCTGCTTGTCAACATGGTGTGGCTGGCTGCCTTCGGTTCTCCGCTTGCCAACAGGCTGGGTGCAGTCCGCTTCTCCCTGTTCTGGATCGCAACGGCGGTTGCCGCCGCTGCCTTGCACTACAGTGTGCATATGCTGGATCAGGCGCCGCTGGTGGGCGCATCCGGCGCTATTGCCGGCATGATGGGTGCGGCCGCCCGCTTCGGTTTCCAGATCGACCGCTCGTCGGGGCAGGGCGCGTTTTCGGGCGCACCGCTGCCGGTATCCATGGTGTTTCGCTCGCGAACGGTCATGACCTTCCTGATCGTGTGGATGGCGGTCAACTTCGCAACCGGCATTATCGGCTTTGCGCCGGGCGTGTCGGACCGCATCGCGTGGGAAGCCCATGTGGGCGGTTTCATTGTCGGGTTCTTCGGCATCCGCCTTTTCGACCGCCGCAGCGAATTCGCTTCGCGCTGACCTCTTCGCCTGCGCCTTGCGCGCATCGCGCTTGAAATGCACAATGGCTGAGAGCACGATGCAACATGCGGAGCGTGCTCATGCGGGAGCGCGCTCCGACTGGAAAACAGAGGAGGAGCCTATGACGGTCAAGTCGATTCTCGAAGCCAAGGGGCACGACGTATTCACGTACGGACCCAACGAGAAACTGGCCGATGCCATCAAGCTCCTGGCCGAACACAGGATCGGCGCACTGGTGATCACCAATGGCGATCGCAAGATCGTCGGCATCCTGTCCGAACGCGACGTGGTGCGCGTTCTCGCCGATCAGGGGGCTGCGGCGCTGGAGCAGCCGGTGCGGGCGGTGATGACGCCGAAGGTGAATATCTGCAACGAGAACCACACGGTCAACGAGATCATGGAGATCATGACGAATGGCCGTTTCCGTCACTTGCCGGTCGAAAAGGATGGTCGCCTGGATGGCATCGTCTCGATCGGCGACGTGGTGAAGCGCCGTATCGAGGATGTCGAGCGCGAGGCTGAGGAGATCAGGGCCTATATCGCTACAGCCTGAGGGGTCGCCCATCGGCCTCGGAGCATGATCCCGAAAAGTGGAACCGGTTTTCGAAAAAGATCATGCTCAATAGATGGAGCCTGACGACGATTCGAGAAAACGTCGCCAGGCTCCAGCAGATCGGTTGGCGATTCAGCCTACCTGTTGTCCGGCTGCGAGCGGACCAGTTGCAACCCCCGCCGCGTTATGCGGTAGGGGCCTCCACTGGAGGACGCGATTGCCTTTTTACGTTTAAGACTGCGGAAGATCTGCAGTGTGAGGTCTGGATAAGCCCAGCCGTCACGCGTAAGGCACCATAGCTTCTCGATGCGCCTGTTGTCGTCCTTCTCGAGTTCGATCCGCCCGCCCTGTGCAAGCAGGTGCAGGATGCGCTGTTCGTTGCGCGGTATGTCCATCTTCTGAAATTCCCGGAAAACCCTGGCCGAGCGGCCAGCACAAGAAATCGCGCACGCAAACGATGCGGCGCGAGGTTGCTCGAGGTTTTCTGCCCTGCCTTCCTGCGAAGGTCAGGGCCTCACCGGGACTGAGAAGACGTGAACATCCAGACTCCATAAGGATGCCTGCGCCTATAGCGCAAACAGATGGAAATCTCCAGCGCAGGCTTTATGCTTGTTTCGAAAGCTGGTTTGGACTAGCGAAGTGTAGCTCTCAAATATACGTTTTTTGCGTATCCTCGATACCAATATGCAGGCCTAAATGACCCTTATCGATACCCGCACGCCAGACCCGAAACGCCTTATCCCCGGCGCCACCGGGGATTGGGAAGTGATCATCGGCATGGAAGTCCATGCGCAGGTAACGTCGAACGCCAAGCTGTTCTCCGGCGCATCGACCTCCTTCGGTGCCGCTCCCAATGCCAATGTCAGCTTGGTCGATGCCGCCATGCCGGGCATGCTGCCGGTCATCAACGAGGAATGCGTCAAGCAGGCGATCCGCACCGGTCTTGGCCTGAAGGCCCAGATCAACCTCAAGTCGGTCTTCGACCGGAAAAACTATTTCTATCCGGACCTGCCGCAGGGCTACCAGATCTCGCAGTTCAAGCAGCCTATCGTCGGCGAGGGCAAGATCATCGTTTCGGTGGGGCCGGACAAGAAGGGCGAGTTCGAGGACATCGAGGTCGGCATCGAGCGCCTGCATCTGGAACAGGATGCGGGCAAGTCGATGCACGACCAGCATCCGACCATGTCCTATGTCGATCTCAACCGTTCGGGCGTGGCGCTGATGGAGATCGTGTCCAAGCCGGACCTGCGCTCGTCGGATGAGGCCAAGGCCTATCTCACAAAGCTGCGCATGATCGTGCGCTATCTGGGCACCTGCGACGGCAATATGGACGAAGGCTCCATGCGCGCCGACGTCAATGTCTCGGTACGTCGTCCGGGCGAGCCTTTCGGCACGCGCTGCGAGATCAAGAACGTCAACTCCATCCGCTTCGTCGGCCAGGCCATCGAATATGAGGCCCGCCGCCAGATCGCCATTCTGGAGGACGGCGGCTCGATCGACCAGGAAACACGCCTGTTCGACCCGACCAAGGGCGAGACGCGCTCCATGCGCTCCAAGGAAGAAGCGCACGATTATCGCTATTTCCCCGATCCGGACCTGCTTCCGCTCGAATTCGACCAGGCCTATGTCGATGCATTGGCGAAGGATCTGCTCGAACTGCCCGACGACAAGAAGGACAGGCTCGTCAGCTCGCTTGGCCTCTCGGCCTACGATGCCTCGATCCTGGTATCGGAGAAGGCTATTGCCGACTATTTCGAGAAGGTTGCAGCCGGCCGCGACGGCAAGCTGGCGGCCAACTGGGTCATCAACGATCTGCTGGGCGCACTGAACAAGGCGGGCGGAGACATCGAAAACGCTCCGGTTTCGCCCGATCAGCTCGGCGGTATCCTCGATCTCATCAAGGAAGGCACGATTTCCGGCAAGATCGCGAAGGACCTGTTCGAGATCGTCTGGAATGAAGGCGGCGATCCGAAGGATATCGTCGAAAAGCGCGGCATGAAGCAGGTCACCGACACCGGCGCCATCGAAAAAGCCGTGGACGAGGTGATTGCAGCCAATCCCGACAAGGCCGAACAGGCGCGCGCCAAGCCCACCATGGCGGGCTGGTTCGTCGGGCAGGTCATGAAGGCGACGGGCGGCAAGGCCAATCCGCAGGCTGTCAACGATCTGGTCAAGGCCAAGCTCGGGATCGTCGAGTAGCATGTTCGTCCGCTCCGCCGGTGAACGCGACCTGGCAGCCATTCATGAGCTGCTTGTCGAGACTTGGCATGCGACCTACGACGTGATCTACGGCCGCGAGCGCGTGAACGAGATCACCGGCGAGTGGCACTCGATACCCGCGCTGAAGGCCCGTCTCACCAGGCCGAATTCCGAATTCGTGGTGGTGGATGACGGTGAACGCATCTGCGCCATGGCTTTTGCGGCGGCCACCTCGGACGGCAAGACGGTGATCCTGCAGCAGCTTTATGTGCGCACGGATTGCCAGCGCCGCGGGATCGGGCGGATGCTGCTGGACGAGATCGAGGACTGTTTCCCCGATGCGCGGCTGATCCGCCTCGAGGTCGAGCCCGCCAATGCGCAGGCGCTCGCCTTCTACGAAGCCAACGGCTTTCGCGCCATCGGCGACGCTGAGGCGGATGCAACCGGGGTCGCTTCGCTCCTGCTGGAAAAACATCTGGCCTGAGCGGCCCGGAAGCGGGCAAGACCCGCCCGCGCCGGCCGCGAAACTGTTCTAAAGCCTTGCCTTCCCGGCGTGTGGAAGCCATAAGGCATCAAGTTGATGAACGCGCTTGCCGCGAGGAATCCGATGAAGAAATTCTTCCTGCAGTTTTTTACCTGGTGGAACGGGCAGACGCTCGGCACCCGTTTCCATACCTGGCGCCGTGGCGCCGAGGTCGGTCGTGACGATCAGGGCAATATCTACTACGAGGGCGGCACCGATTCGGAAGGCCGCACACGTCGCTGGGTGATCTATAACGGCGTGGCCGAAGCTTCGCGCATCCCTGCCGGTTGGCACGGCTGGCTGCATCACCGGGTCGACACGCCGCCGTCCAGGGAGAACTATAAGCCGCGCGATTGGCAAAAGCCGCACCAGCCGAATCTCACCGGCACCGCTGCTGCCTATCGGCCCAAGGGCTCGGTGCTGGGCACCGGCCATCGCCCGCAGGTGACGGGCGACTACGACGCCTGGACGCCCGGTTCGTGATACACACGTCGGCGAGGTGTTTTCTCGCCACATTTCACGTTTAACCGCTAGTGAACGTGGAACGGCGAGATTCCCTGTCGGGAACAGCCATATTCGAGGCGCAACGACCGGTATTTTCCATATGATGCTGATTGGCCGAACTTCGCTGGGAAAACGGATCGCGACCGCCTCTACGCTGTCGGCCATCGCGCTTGCGGTGCTGGCTATCCCGGCCCAGGCCGAGCGCATCACCAATCCCGTCGCCGAGTTCGCCGGCCTCGACAAGATCACCGGCCGCATCACCACCTTCGATGTCTATGTCGACGAGACGGTGCAGTTCGGCGCGCTGCAGGTCACGCCGCGCGTCTGCTATTCGCGCGAGGCAGGCGAGGAGCCGCAGACCGATTCTTTCGTCGAAGTCGATGAGATCACGCTCGACCGCAAGGTCCGGCGCATCTTCAACGGCTGGATGTTTGCCGAAAGCCCTGGCCTCAATGCTGTCGAGCACGCCGTCTATGACGTGTGGCTGAAGGGCTGCAAGGACAAGTCCGACGTGCCGGCCCCGGACACAGCCAAGCGCAACTGATTTCCCGCGCTAAGGGTAGAAATCGGCTTCGCCCCGAAGTCCTTCCTCCAGCATCCTCTCATATTTGGCGCGCGGCACATCGATCGCGCCGAACCGCTTGAGGTGCTCGGTGGTGAACTGCGTGTCGAGAAGCACGAATCCGCGCTCCTTCAGCCGTTCCACGAGATGCACGAGGCAGACCTTGGATGAATCCGTCTCGCGCGAGAACATGCTTTCACCGAAGAAAACCCGGCCGAGGCTGACACCGTAAAGCCCGCCGACAAGCTGTCCGGCGTGCCAGGCTTCGACGGAATGGCAGTGGCCGAGTTCATGGAGGCGGATATAGGCTTCGCGGATCGGCTGGTTGATCCAGGTCGTCTCGCGATCCGTGCGCGATTCCGCGCAACCGTCGATCACGCCGGCGAAATCGCTGTCGATGCGTATGTCGAAGCGGTGCTGGCGGATGGTCTTGCGAAGGCTCTTCGGCACGTGGAACGTGTCGAGCGGGATGAGACCGCGCGTCTCCGGTCGCACCCAGAAGACTTCCGGATCGGTCGCGCTTTCGGCCATCGGAAACACGCCTGACGCATAGGCTTTCAACAGCAGGTCGGGCGGAATGCGGTAGCCGGGACCGTAGGGTCGGGTCATTGGACCACCTCCAGCAAAACGGCACCCGCAAGGCGGGTGCCGTTATCAATTCGGTCTGGCCTGCCGCAACTCATTGCTTCTTCCCGGATGCTCTTCATTCGGGAAGATAATACGCTATTCCGTGGCGGCGAGATGCTTTTCCAGCCAATGGATGTCGTAGGCGCCGTAGGCGATGTCGATATTGCCGACCAGGTCGCGGAATAGCGGCAGCGTCGTGTTGATCCCGTCCACGACGAACTCGTCCAGCGCGCGGCGCAGGCGCATCATGCACTCCACGCGGTTGCGGCCGTGCACGATCAGCTTGCCGATCAGGCTGTCGTAATAGGGCGGGATCTTGTAGCCGGAATAGACGCCCGAATCGACGCGCACGCCCAAACCGCCGGGGGTATGGAAATGCGTGATCGTGCCGGGCGACGGCGCGAAGGTGCGCGGGTCTTCCGCGTTGATGCGGCACTCGATGGCATGGCCCTGGAAGCGCACTTCCTCCTGCTTTACCGACAATCCGCCGCCGGAGGCGACGCGGATCTGCTCGTGCACGAGGTCGATACCGGTGATCGCTTCCGTGACCGGATGCTCCACCTGCAGGCGCGTGTTCATCTCGATGAAGTAGAACTCGCCGTCTTCATAGAGGAATTCCACCGTGCCGGCACCGCGATAGCCGAGTTCGGCCACCGCTTTGGCGCAGATCTCACCGATGCGACTGCGCTCTTCCTCGTTGAGGGCAGGGGAGTTGCCCTCTTCCCACACCTTCTGGTGGCGGCGCTGCAGCGAGCAGTCGCGCTCGCCCAGATGGATGCCGTTTCCTGCGCCGTCGCCGAACACCTGCACTTCGATGTGACGCGGCTTCTCGAGATATTTCTCGATATAGACGGCATCGTCACCAAAAGCGGCGCCTGCTTCGGTGCGGGCCGTGTGAAAGGCGCTTGCGAGTTCGGCTTCGCTGCGCGCCACCTTCATGCCGCGGCCGCCACCGCCGGCCGAAGCCTTGACGATGACCGGGTAGCCGATTTCGGCCGCGAGGCGCTTGGCCTCAACCTCGTCGGTGATGGCGCCTTCGGAGCCCGGCACGACAGGAATGCCGAGGCGCTTTGCGGTGCGCTTGGCCTCGATCTTGTCGCCCATGACGCGGATGTGGTCGCCTGAGGGGCCGATGAATGTGATGTTGTGCGCGGCCAGAATGTCGGAGAACTTGGCGTTCTCGGCGAGGAAGCCATAGCCCGGATGCACGGCATCGGCGCCGGTGATCTCGCAGGCCGCGACGATCTGGTGGATGTTGAGATAGCTGTCGCGCGAAGGCGGGGGGCCGATGCACACGCTCTCGTCGGCGAGGCGCACATGCATGGCGTCGGCATCGGCGGTCGAATGCACGGCCACGGTCTTGATGCCAAGCTCCTTGGCGGCACGCAGGACACGCAGCGCGATTTCGCCGCGATTGGCAATGAGAATCTTCTGAAACATCCCGGACCTATTCGATGACGACCAGCGGCATGCCGTATTCCACCGGCTGCGCATCCTCGATCAGAATGGCCTTGACCGTTCCGGAACGTGGCGAGGGGATCTGGTTCATCGTCTTCATGGCTTCGATGATAAGCAGTGTCTGGCCTTCCTTCACGGTCTGGCCGACCTCGATGAAGGGGGCTGCATCCGGTGCCGGTGCCAGATAGGCGGTGCCGACCATGGGCGAGGGCACGGCGTTCTTCGACAGGTCCGCCTGCGCGGGCGCTGCCGCAGCCGGAGCGGCGACGGACGCCGGAGCCGCGGCGGGAAGGGCAACCGGAGCAGGTGCCGCGACAGCGGCGTGAACGACGGGCGCGTGGCGCGAAACGCGCAGCTTCAGGTCGCCCAGTTCGACCTCAATCTCGGACAGATTGGTGTCGTTCAGGATATCCGCCAGATCGCGGATCAACTGCTGGTCAACACCGGTCTTTTTTATCGACATTTTAGAGCCTTCTTCTTCTGATCCGCCCGCTTACAGACGGTCGGCGAGCGCCTTGAGCGCCAGTGTGTAGCCAAGTGGGCCGAAGCCGCAGATCATTCCGACCGCGACAGGCGCGATCATGGAGACATGCCGAAACGGTTCACGTGCGTGGATGTTGGAAAGATGCACTTCCGCCACCGGCAGCGAGACCGCGCGGATGGCGTCGTGGATGGCGATTGAGGTATGCGTGTAGGCGCCAGCATTGATGACGATGCCGGCAGCCTTGTCGGCTGCTTCCTGTATCCAGTCGACCAGATCGCCTTCATGATTGGACTGGCGGAACTCTATGGCAATTCCCAGCTCGGCGCCCGCCTTGCGGCAGTCGTTCTCGATGGCCGACAGAGTGTCGCCGCCATAGATGCCGGGCTCGCGCTTGCCGAGCATATTCAGATTTGGGCCGTTTAAAACGTAGACCGTTTTCAAAAATATGACCTTTCCCGCGCCGATCGCCAATCGGCGCGCCGCAATCTCTATAATTGGCTTGATCGGCCGCGAAAAGAGCGCACGGCCGTTCTTGTCCACAAGCGTGCGCTTTTTGAGGCCAAGCGCACAGAAAAGCCAGAAATCGGGCGCCGGCGCCTGCTTACTTGGTGGCGGCTGCGATCTTTTCCTGCAGTGCTTCCTTGCCCAGAGCGCCGAACACCACCTCGTCGCCGATCACGTAGGACGGCGTTCCGCTGATCGCGAGCTTGTTGGCAAGGTCATAGGTGCGCGAAAACGCCTCGATGATGGCGGGGTTCTTCATTTCCTCGCGTAGCTTCGCCTCGTCCGCGCCGAGCGACAGCGCGATCTTGATGGCGCTCGCCTCATCGGCGCGGCCCTGGCCGCCGAGAAGCTGGTTGTGGAACTCGCCATATTTCTCCGGCATGAGCGCGCGGAAGGCCATGGATACGACATGCGCCTTTTGCGAATCGGGCCCGAGGATGGGGAATTCCTTCAGAACGAAGCGCAGGTCGGGGTTCTCGGCTGTCAGCGCCAGCATGTCCTGCTGGGCGCGTTTGCAGTAGCCGCAATTGTAATCGTAGAATTCGACAATCGTGTATTTGCCGTCCGGGTTGCCGACGATGCCGTCATAAGCCGAGTTGAAGATTTCGGCCTTGTCCTGTTCGATCACCTGGCGGTGGGCGAGACGTTGCTGTTCGTCGCGCTTGTCTTCCAGCGCCTGCTGAACGTCGAGCAGGATTTCGGGATTGGCCAGCAGATATTCGCGCACGATGTTCTCGACATCGCCGCGATCGAGCTGGCCATTGGTGCTGGCGGTGACGATCTGCGTGTCGGGAGCGGCCACGCGCGGCTGCCCCGACACGAAGCCGAATGCCAGCATGGCAAGAGAGGCGGCGATGCCGGTCGTGCTCAACAAAATAGCCTTGCTGTTCATTCCAATACGTCCTTGCCTTTGCGTCTCGCCGGAAAACCATCCGGGAGAAGGAGAATCTGTCTGGCTGCGATGCATAGCAGGAGTTCGGCTTCGAACGGGTAAATTAGCTGTGCACCATGCGAATTTCGGCCGGCCTGCAAGCCCGCCGGCAGTCAGGATCACTTCTTCTTGCTGCCCTGGCGGGAATTTATGATGTCCTGCGCGCGAATCCAGCCCGGAGTGCCTCGCTTGAACTTTTGCTGTGCCCGTGCCGCAAAGATTTTCGCGTCCTGATAGGCACCGCTGTAATAGTGTCCTTCGGCCGTTGCGAGTTCGGCTTCGCCGATGTCGCCGAGCTGGCCATAGGCCTGCGCCAGATAGCGATAGCCGGTGGCGTTCTCGCGGTCGCGGTCGAGCCCGGTGCGGATTTGCGTCACGGCCTTCTTCAGCGAATCCGGGGTGCCGATGGCAAGCAGCGCCTGGCCGTAGGAAATGGGCAGGACGCCGGACTTGACCTGGTCGAGCTGCACCGCCCTGGCATAAGATTCCGCTGCCTTGGCCGGCTGGTTTGTCTTCATCAGCGCGTCGCCGCGCAATTCATGAAAATAGGGGTTCTTGGGCTGCTGCTTGAGCAGCGCATCGATTTTTGGCAGCGCTGCGCGCGCGTTCCCGTAAAGATAGGTCGCCATGGCGTTGCCATATTGCGCCGCAAGGCCGGTCGGTTCCTTGCGGAACAGTCGTGAAACTGCCCCCTGTCCCTCCGTGAACACCGCGATCTTGGCGCGCATCATGTCGTGCCGAAGCTGCAGGGCGGGCGAATCCTTGCGGTCGTAGTAGGGACTGTTCTTGGCGAGCTGCTCAAGATTGGAAATGCGGTCTCGCGGCGTCGGGTGGCTGATCTGGTAGGGATCGACCCGCGCGCCGGAGAGCGACAGGGCGCTCTGGAAACGCTCGAAAGTGGTGAGCATGCCCTTGGCCGACTGTCCGGTGGCTGCAAGATAGGTGATCGCCGATCGGTCGGCGGTCGTTTCTTCCGTGCGCTGGTAGCCCAGCAAGCCGCGTCGGGCCATTTCGCCGCCACCCATTGCGATGCCGCCGCCGGCTTGCGCCAGCTCGCCGGATTTGGTGGCGGCACCCGCCACGATTGCGCCGGCGCCCAGCAGGCCGGCAACGATCGCCATGGTCTGGGCGCGTGCAAGCTGCTCGCGCAGACGCTCCTGATGGCCGCCGGCGATGTGACCAGCCTCATGCGCGATGACGCCTATGATCTCGTTCGGCGTCTCGGCCTGAAGCAGTGCGCCGGTGTTGATGAACATGCGCTGGCCAGCCACGAAGGCGTTAAAGCTGCGGTCGTTCACCAGAATAATACTTACGCCGGGACGCAGGCCCGCCGCCTTGAAGATCGGCCTGGCATAATCGCGCACCAGCGCCTCGATCTCGGCATCGCGCACGACGGAAACCCGCCCTTGCGCGAATGCGTCGACGGACGCCGAAACGGCGATCGCCGTGGCCAGAGAAATCGCGGCGACCGAACGGGCCGCCTTTGAAACCAATGAAGAAAGCGAAAGTGCCTGCATAGTGAAAACCACTGGTAAACGAGCAAGTGAGCGATGAAAAGCTCGGCGGCAAAACTTCGTGAACTTGTGATCCCCACACCAATCGGGCATTTGTGCGGCGCATGCCCTATTTGATCGCGAAAAGAGTTGGATTGAAATAATGGTTGTTGCGCTTTCGAAACGTGGCGAGGTGGAGCCATTCCACGCCATGGACGTTCTGGCCGAGGCCAATCGCCTGAAGGCACAGGGCGTGCCGGTAATCTCGATGGCGGTCGGCCAGCCTTCCGATCCGGCGCCGCAGGCCGTGCGCGAAGCGGCGGCGCGGGCACTGCGCGATGGCCGTATCGGCTATACCGATGCGCTCGGCACCGCGGCGCTCCGGCAGGCGATTGCCGCGCACTATGTCGAACACTATGGCGTGGAGGTATCGCCGGCGCGCATCGCCGTCACCACCGGTTCGTCGGCGGCATTCAACCTGGCGTTTCTGGCCATGTTCGATCCCGGCGACAAGGTCGCAATCGCAGCGCCCGGCTATCCTGCCTACCGCAACATCATGGCCGCGCTCGGTCTCGACGTGGCCGAGATCGAGCTTGACGGCGCAGCCTATCTGACCGCCGACCACCTTGAGGCGGCGCACAAGGCAGGGCCCCTGAAGGGCGTGCTTTTCGCAAGTCCCGCCAATCCGACCGGCGCGATTGTCCCCGAAAAGGAGCTGGGAGAACTGGTCGCGAAAGCCGAAAAGCTCGGCATTTCAGTCATTTCCGACGAGATTTATCACCGTCTTGCCTATTCCGGTCCGGACATCACGGCACTTTCCCTGAGTGATGACGTGACCGTCATCAACTCTTTCTCGAAATATTATTGCATGACCGGCTGGCGCATCGGCTGGATGGTTCTGCCCGAAAAACTGGTGCGGCCTGTCGAGCGGATACAGCAGAGCCTCTACATCTCCGCCCCGGAGCTTTCGCAGGTGGCAGCCGCGCAGGCCTTTACGGCAACGCCCGAGCTGGAGGCGGTGAAGGCGCGCTATGCGGCCAATCGCGAGCTGCTGATGCGACGCCTGCCGGAGCTTGGCTTTGCGCTCGCAGCCCCCATGGACGGGGCTTTCTACGCTTTCTGCGATGTTTCGCGTCTGACCAATGACAGCATGGAGTTTGCACGCCGCATGCTGGCGCAGGCACATGTGGCGGCAACGCCGGGACGTGATTTCGACACGCTTGCCGGCCATCGCTTCATGCGCCTGTCCTATGCGGGGAGTCATGACGAAATGGTCGAGGCGGTAGCCCGGATCGAAAACTGGCTGAAATAGCACAGGCAGAGAGGCGAGTGCCGTGGCGGAACTGGAAGAGGTGCTGCCCGCTCTGGCGGAGGAAATGGCGGCCAGAACCGATCGCGGCGAGGTCGCCGACTATATCCCGCAGCTACGCAAAATCGATCCGGACCGATTCGGCATCGCAGTCGCACTGAATGACGGCCGGGTGATCACAGCCGGGGACGCCGACGAAGCCTTCTCGATCCAGAGCATTTCCAAGATGTTCACGCTCACGCTGGCCCTCGGCAAGGTGGGCGACGCGTTGTGGCGGCGGGTAGGTCGCGAGCCTTCCGGCAACCCCTTCAATTCCATCGTCCAGCTCGAGCATGAGTTGGGTATTCCGCGCAATCCCTTCATCAATGCCGGAGCTATCGTCGTCACGGACGTGCTGCTGGCTGGCCACCAGCCGCGCGAGGCGCTTGGCGAGATACTGCGCTTCATCCAGTTCCTGGCGGATGACGACGGCATTGCCATAGATCGCGAGGTCGCTGCCTCCGAGCGCGCGACGGGCTACCGCAATTTCGCGCTGGCCAACTACATGCGCGCCTTCGGCAACCTCCAGCACGAGCCCGAACTGGCGTTGGGCGTCTATTTCCACCATTGCGCCATCGCCATGAGCTGCCGCCAACTGGCGCTGTCCGCGCAATTCCTTGCACATGAAGGGCGCAACCCTGCAACCGGTCACTCGGTTGTCTCGGCCGAGCGGGCACGGCGCATCCTGGCGCTGATGCTGACCTGCGGCCACTATGACGGCTCCGGGGATTTCGCATTTCGCGTCGGCATTCCGGGCAAGAGCGGCGTGGGTGGCGGAATAATCGGCATCGTGCCGGGCGTGGCGTCGATTGCCGTCTGGTCGCCGGGCCTTAACGAAAACGGAAATTCCAGGCTGGGCTCGATCGCACTGGAAAAGTTGACCAAGGCGATGAACTGGTCGGTCTTCGCCCCCTGAAGGAAGCGCGACAGCCCCCGGAGGGCGAGCCTCCCGAATAGCTATCCAAGAAAAATCCCGCGCATCATGCGATGCGCGGGATTTTCGGTTTCAGATCTTCAGCCCTTTCAGAAGAAGCTCTTGCGCTGCCACCAGCCGGTGCGCTTGGGCTTGTCGTCAGCTTCGGCCTGCGGCTCTTCCGTGGGCTTCGCCGGCTCGGCCGGTGAAGATTCAGCCGGCGTAGGTTCGGCTTGGACAGGCGTGGCCGCTTCTTCAGACGCGGCTTCCGGCTCCGCCGCCGGCGTTTCCGGGGCTTCCGGTGCAGGCGCGGGCTCGGCTGCCGCCGCCTTGCGGCGCGTGGTCCTCGGCTTGCGTGCCGGCTTTTCCTTCACCGGTGCCTCGGTCGTTTCGGCGGCGACCGGTTCGGCCGTGGTCACGGCTTCGTCGGCGGCTGCCTTCTTCGTGCGTGTCGTGCGACGTGCCCGCTTGGGCTTCTCCGCCGGCGCTTCTTCCGCCGGGGCGGTTTCAGCCACGGCTTCAGCCGGTTCCGCGACGCTTTCCGTTGTGTCCTGGTCGGCGGCAGGCTCTTCGACGGCGGCCTCGCTTACGGCAACGGCCTCTGCTGCTGCTGCGTGTTCTCCAGCCTCAGCCAACTCCGGTTCACCTTCGGTCTCATCCGAGGATGTCTCATCGTCGGCGGAAAGCTCTGCCTCGTCCTTGCGGCTGCGGCGTCCGCCACGCTTGCCACGGCGGCGCTTCTTGCGCTCGCCTTCCTCACCATCCGCGACGGCTTCCGCCTCGGCAGGTTCGGCGGTTTCTTCGCCCTCGGACACCTCGATGTCATCGGAAGCAGCGGCGTCCTCGGCAGCATGTTCGCGGTCACGATCCTTGCCACCGCGCCGGCGACGACGCTTGCGCCGCTTGCGGTCGCGATGCTCTTCATCCTCCGCCTTATCGGCGTGCGTTGCCTGCTGCTCGAGTTCCTCGTCCTCTTCCTCGACGATGATCTCGTCTTCGACCTCTTCCGGCTCGATATAGGTGGTGGTCGGCAGCACGTGCTGCGGCGCGACCGGCTTTTCGACCACTGCGCCACGCGAGATCGCATAATGCTGCGAGCCGAGCGTATCATCCGGCTCGAAGGAAATGGTCAGGCCGAAGCGCTGCTCCAGTTCCACCAGCGTGCTGCGCTTGTGGTTGAGCACGTAGAAAGCCGTGGCGGCCGGCGTGCGCACCGTGATGTGGTGACGCGCATCCTTCAGCAGGAATTCCTCGATCGCGCGCAGCACCAGCAGCGCCACCGACGAGTCCGAGCGGACATGCCCCGTTCCGCCGCAATGCGGGCAGGGCTTCATGGTGGATTCCAGAACGCTGGCGCGGATGCGCTGGCGCGACATCTCCATGAGGCCGAAATGCGAGATGCGGCCGACCTGGATGCGCGCGCGGTCGTTCTTCAGGCAATCCTTGAGCTTCTTCTCGACCGCACGGTTGTTGCGGTTCTCCTCCATGTCGATGAAGTCGATGACGATGAGCCCGGCAAGGTCGCGCAGGCGAAGCTGGCGCGCCACTTCCTCAGCCGCTTCCAGATTGGTCTGGAGCGCGGTGTCCTCGATCGAGTGCTCCTTGGTCGAGCGGCCGGAGTTGACGTCGATGGCGACCAGCGCCTCGGTCTGGTTGATGATGATGTAGCCGCCGGATTTCAGCGTCACCTGCGGCTGCAGCATGCGGTCGAGCTGCGCTTCGATGCCGTTGCGGGCAAGGATTGGCGTCGCGTCGCGATAAGGCTGAACCACCTTGGCGTGGCTCGGCATCAGCATCCGCATGAAATCCTTCGCCTCGCGATAGCCTTCCTCGCCGGACACAAGGATTTCGTCGATGTCCTTGTTGTAGAGGTCGCGCACCGAACGCTTGATGAGGCTGCCTTCCTCATAGACGAGCGCCGGGGCGACCGACTGCAAGGTCAGCGTGCGGACGTTTTCCCACATGCGCATCAGATATTCGTAGTCGCGCTTGATCTCGGCGCGCGTGCGGCTTTCGCCGGCGGTGCGCAGGATCACGCCCATGCCCTGCGGCACTTCCAGTTCCTGCACGACCTCCTTCAGACGCTTGCGGTCCTGGGCGTTGGTGATCTTGCGCGAGATGCCGCCACCGCGCGCGGTGTTGGGCATCAGCACGGAATAGCGGCCGGCCAGCGACAGATAGGTCGTCAGCGCCGCGCCCTTGTTGCCGCGCTCTTCCTTGACCACCTGCACCAGCAGAATCTGGCGGCGCTTGATGACTTCCTGGATCTTGTAGTGGCGGCGCAGCGGCTTGCGGCTGCTGCGCATCTCTTCCATCGTGTCCTCGGCGCCGACGACCTCGATGCCGTGATCGTCGTCGTGCGAGCTGTTGACTTCCTCGACATGGCCGTGCTGCTCGTCTTCGGCGTGACCGTCATCGCTCGTGACCGTGCCATCTTCGGTGGACGCCGTTGCCGGCTCCGACACGACATCGGCGACGATGGCCGCTGCCATGGACGATGGACCGGATTCTCCCTTGTGCTCTTCGTCGGACGCCTCGTCCTGGTCGGAAGAGTTTTCTTCGGAAGCACCTGCCGTGCCTGCCGCATCGTCTGCGACCGTTGCGGCCTCCTGCGGTTCCGCCGGATCGGTTTCTTCGCTGGCCTCCGCCGGCTCCTCGCCGGCCGTCTCGTTCAGGGCCGGGGCTTCTTCGGTCGCATCCTCTTGTCCGATTTCGACCGGCTCGTCGGAATCGCCGTCTGCCGAAGCTTCTTCGCCTTCGGCGGCATGCTGCGTGCCGTCGCCATTGCCGTTGCGGCCGCGATTCTTGCCGCGCCGGCGTTTGCGGCGGCCGCGCTCGTGGCGCTCATCGCCGTCGCCATTTCCATTCCCGTTGCTGTCGTCGTCATCCTCGGCGTCCTCGGCCTCGGCACGCAACAGCGCCTGACGATCCGCCAGGGGGATCTGGTAATAATCCGGGTGAATTTCGCTGAAGGCCAGGAAGCCGTGCCGGTTTCCGCCATATTCGACAAAAGCTGCCTGAAGTGAGGGTTCTACGCGCGTTACGCGAGCGAGATAGATGTTTCCTTTGAGTTGCTTCTTGTCTTGAGATTCGAAATCAAATTCTTCGATGCGATTACCGCGAACGACAACAACTCGTGTTTCCTCCGGGTGGGAGGCGTCTACTAACATCTTGTTGGGCATTATCTTGTTTCCTGCCGGCCGCCGCCAACCGCGTCAGTGACAGCGAAACGCGCTGCCATGTATGGGGGGGGAGAGGCGTGCCGGACGCTTGAAAGCCCGTAGGTGGATACCGTCGCGCCATGGAAGAGACGCCCGCTGCCCACTTGGCGCGGTCATGTGCGACCCTTTCCGGAATTGCGCTCGAAATCATCGGTACCCTTGCGGACCACTTTGAACCAAAGCCCGGAAAACCGGACCAGCTTTGTTTTGCTCCTGTTGAGCCGGCGCAGGACATGATCCGTCCCGGCCGTTTTCCTCGCGCCAAGAAGTCCCGCATCCGCGGAAACATCTTCACGAAATCCGTCGCGACCATCTCACGCCCTTGAATCGCCGCCGCGATTGGAGCTGTTTCGTCGCTTGACCGAATATGGAAACTGCGCCGTTACAGTTCCAGGCATTGCGATGGTCCAATGTCGCTTTTATGATCTGCCGGGGTTCAACGCAACCCTGATTTCTGTTGTCGGCAAAAGCCGTTGCACCACACGAAAAGGCTGTGGAGCACGCTCGAAAAGGCTTGGTTAACCTTATCCGGATACCAATCGTTAATCCGAATTCGGGCCTTTGCGGCCAATGCATATTCGGCGCAACGATCGTGTACAGGGTGCGTGAACAGTGGAAATCAGACTTGCTGATGTCCGGCGGAGGGTCGTTTCCTACGTCTTCCTTTTGGTCTTTCTGCTGGCCGGACTGACGGGCGTCACGATCGTTTCCGCTACAGCCGCGCCGCTCGAAGTGACGAGCTACAAGATGGCCGGGGATGCCGCGCATATGCGTGTGGTCATGAATTTCGACCGTGAACCGGAACCCAGATGGTTCCTGTTGCGCGGACCCCACCGGCTGGTGATCGATCTTCCCGATGCGCATTTCTCCCTCGATGCGAAGGAGTTGAAGGCGCGTGGCCTGATCCGCAGCGTTCGTTACGGCCGGATCGGCGAGGGGGCTTCGCGTCTCATCCTTGCCACCAAGGGCCCGTTCGTCGTGGACAAGGTGGACATCGCGGCAAACGAAGACACGCCGGGCTATCGTCTTTCCATTGATCTCACCGCTGCGTCGGAGCGACAGTTCGAGGAAGCGCTGGCCGTGCAGGCGCAGACCACCGGGTCGACCACGACGCCCGGAGCAGAGCCCGCAATTCAGGAAAAGCGCGCCGAGAAGCGTTTCACCATCGTCATCGACCCCGGTCACGGCGGTATCGACGGCGGCGCGGAGGGACTGCACGGCACGGTTGAGAAATCGATTACGCTTGCCTTCTCGCGCCAGCTCAGGGAGCGTCTTGTCGGCGAGGGCAAGTACGACGTCTACCTGACGCGGGACAAGGACGAGTTCCTGCGGCTGGATGAGCGCGTGCGCATCGCCCGCCAGCACGAGGCCGACCTGTTCATCTCCATTCATGCCGACACGATCCGCCTGAAAGGAATTCGGGGGGCGACGGTCTACACCGTCTCCGACAAGGCGTCCGATGCTGAGGCACAGGCCCTGGCCGATCGCGAAAATCTTTCCGACAAGCTCGCAGGCATCGAGATAGAGGAGGAAAACCACGAAGTGGCCGACATCCTGATCGAACTGATCCGTCGCGAAACGCACAATTTCTCGCTGAAATTTGCGCATTCGCTGGTGGGCGAACTGTCGGACACGGTCGGCCTCATCAACAATCCGCATCGTTCGGCCGGTTTCCGGGTGTTGAAGGCTCCCGATGTGCCGTCTGTTCTCATCGAACTCGGTTATCTGTCCAATCCGGAGGATGAAGAACAGTTGCGCGATCCCGACTGGCGTGGCAAAGCAGCCGAAAGTATCGCCAGGGCGGTAGACGCTTTCGCCGCCGCCAGAATGGCGGTGGGTGGATAAGGCGCTATGTGCGCTATCTATCTGCTATCGGGCGTTGCACAGGCACAACACCGTGCAGCTTAATGCGGCATATTCGGCACGGCCGGACAGATTTGCCCCATTTTGCCCACATCGGGGCGACATTGCTGCGCCTTAGCGGATCGGGATGGTCTGGCGCCTTGCAGTGTGCTGCTTTTTTGCAGAGGAATTCCCGAATCTCGGACTGGAGCGGGCATGATTCGTCTAATCGGCTATTTCTTTGGCATCGGCACCATGCTGGCATTGCTGGTTGCGGCAGGGGTGGCGCTGTATGTCAGTCACCTGACGAAAGACCTGCCGGACTATGAGGTGCTGGCGCGCTACGAGCCCCCGGTAACGACCCGAATTCACGCTTCCGACGGTGGGTTGATGGGCGAGTTCGCGCGCGAGCGTCGCCTGTTCCTGCCGATCCAGGCTATTCCGGATCGCGTCAAGGCTGCATTTCTGTCGGCCGAGGACAAGAATTTCTACAATCATCCCGGCATCGACGTGACCGGTCTGGTCCGTGCGATTGTCACGAATTTCCAGAACATGGGGTCCGGCCGTCGTCAGGTGGGTGCATCCACCATCACCCAGCAGGTGGCCAAGAACTTCCTGCTGACCTCGGACCAGACCTATGAGCGCAAGGTCAAGGAGATGATCCTGGCCTTCCGCATCGAGCGCGCCTATTCGAAGGATCGCATTCTCGAACTCTATATGAACGAGATCTTCTTCGGCATGGGCGCCTATGGTGTCGGCGGTGCCGCGCTGACCTATTTCAACAAGTCGGTGAACGAACTGACCGTGGCCGAGGCCGCCTATCTGGCGTCGCTGCCGAAAGGACCCTCGAATTATCATCCTTTCCGCCACACAGATCGCGCGCTGGAGCGTCGCAACTGGGTGATCGACCAGATGGTCGAGAATGGCTATGTCTCGCGCGAGGACGGCGGCAAGGCAAAGTCCCAGTCGCTGGGCGTTAATCTGCGCCGCAACGGCTCCTATGTGTTCGCGGGCGAGTATTTCACCGAGGAAGTGCGCCGCGAGATCATCGCTCGCTATGGCGAGAACGCCCTTTATGAGGGCGGGTTGTCGGTGCGCACCACGCTCGACCCGAAGCTTCAGCGGCTTGCCCGCAAGGCCATGCAGCACGGCCTGATCAAATTCGATACGCTGCGCGGCTATCGTGGGCCGGTGACGCATATCGACGACATGTCCGGCGATTGGGGCGTGAAGCTCGGCGAGGTAAAGCGCCTGAGCGACATACCCGAATGGCAGGTCGCAGTCGTGCTCGACAGCTCGGCTTCCGGCCTGACCATCGGCCTGCAGCCTGAGCGTCAGGCCTCCGGCGCGCTCGTCGAAGAGCGCGTGAAAGGCACGGTCGCCAAGGAAGACATGAGCTTCGCCATGCGCCATATGGTGAACGGCAAGCGCGTGAAAGCGAATTCCCCCGCCGATGTGCTGTCATCCGGCGATGTCGTCTTCGTGGAAAAGAAGGATGGCTCGGAAAACCGCTACATACTGCGCCAGCCGCCGGAGGTGTCGGGCGGTCTCGTTGCCATGGACCCCCATACCGGCCGCGTGCTGGCGATGGTGGGGGGCTTCTCCTATTCGCAGTCCGAGTTCAATCGCGCCACGCAGGCCATGCGTCAGCCGGGTTCCTCCTTCAAGCCGATCGTCTATTCGGCGGCGCTGGACAACGGCTATACGCCTGCCTCGGTCATCATGGATGGCCCCATCACCATCCATATCGGCAACACGGTGTGGTCGCCGAAGAACTATGACGGCAAAGGCGCCGGCCCCTCGACGCTGCGTGCCGGCATCGAGCGTTCGCGCAATCTGATGACCGTTCGCCTTGCCAACGACATGGGCATGAAGCTGGTGGCTGAATATGCGGAGCGCTTCGGCGTTTACGACAAGATGCCCCAGCACCTGGCGATGTCGCTCGGTTCCGGCGAAACCACGGTCATGCGCATGGTCTCGGCCTATTCGGTGATGGCCAATGGCGGCCGCCAGATCAAGCCGTCGCTGATCGACCGCATTCAGGACCGCTACGGCAAGACCGTCTACAAGCATGACGAGCGCGGCTGCGAGGGCTGCGATACCGGCGAATGGTCGGACGGGGCGGCAGAGCCGACGTTGATCGACAATTCCGAACAGGTGCTCGACCCGATGACGGCCTACCAGATCACGTCGATGATGGAAGGCGTGGTCATTCGCGGCACTGCCGGTACGCTCAGGGAACTCGGCCGTCCGATCGCTGGCAAGACCGGCACCACCAATGACGAGAAGGATGCCTGGTTCATCGGCTACACGCCCAACATCGTTGTGGGCCTCTATATGGGCTATGACAAGCCGCAGCCGCTGGGCAAGGGCGCGACCGGCGGCGGCCTGGCCGCCCCGATCTTCAAGGAATTCATGACGGACGCCATGAAGGGCGTGCCGCCGGCGGAATTCAAGGTGCCGGAAGGCATGAAGCTGATCGCCATCAACCGCAAGACCGGCATGCAGGCAAATCCGGGCGATCCGGACACGATCATGGAAGCCTTCAAGCCAGGCACCGGTCCGGCCGATAGTTATTGGGTCATCGGCATGGGCGAGGATGGCTCCAACGGTTCGGGCGAGGCGTTGTCGCCACGCGCCAGCGAGGCCATCAGTCAGGGCGGCGGCGGCCTCTACTGACGAGCCGAACACGCAAGGATGGGCCGGCTGCGAAAGCTGGCCCATTTTGCTTTACAGGGCAGGGATGCCTGCCTATGTTCCGCGCCAAATCACTCCCTATCTATGCCGAAAGGACTGGAAAGCTGCCATGCGTGCAGAAACCGAAAAGCTTGTCGATGAAATCAAGCAGGCCATAAGCCTGCTGAGGAGGCATCTTTGACTGGGATCAGGCTCTAAAGCGGCTTGAATACCTGAACATGCGTTCCGAGGATTCCAGCCTTTGGGACGACCCGCAGGAAGCCCAGAAAATGATGCGCGAGCGTCAGAGTCTGGACGATTCGATCAACGCCATCACCGGTCTGTCACGGGCTTTGGATGACAATATGGGCCTGATCGAACTCGGCGAGGAAGAGGGCGATGAAAGCATCGTCTCGGAAGCGGAAGCGGCGATCCGCTCGCTTTCGGGCGAGGTGAAGGCCCGTCAGATCGAAACCATGCTTTCGGGTGAGGCCGACACAAACGACACTTACCTGGAAGTGCATGCCGGCGCTGGCGGCACCGAAAGCCAGGACTGGGCGTCGATGCTTCTGCGCATGTACACGCGCTGGGCCGAACGCCGCCGTTTCAAGGTCGAGGTGCTGGAGGTCCATGAGGGCGAAGAGGCCGGCATCAAGTCGGCCACTCTGCTCATCAAGGGTCACAACGCCTATGGCTGGCTGAAGACGGAGTCGGGCGTGCATCGGCTGGTGCGCATCTCGCCCTATGACAGCAACGCGCGGCGGCATACGTCGTTTTCGAGCGTCTGGGTCTATCCGGTGGTGGACGATTCCATCGACATCGAAGTGTCCGAATCCGAGGTGCGCATCGATACCTATCGCGCTTCGGGCGCGGGCGGCCAGCACGTCAACACCACCGACTCGGCGGTGCGTATCACGCACATCCCGACAGGTATCGTCGTGGCTTGCCAGCAGGAGCGTTCCCAGCACAAGAACCGCGCCACGGCGTGGAACATGCTGAGGGCTCGTCTCTATGAGGAAGAGTTGAAGAAGCGTGAGGAGGCCGCCAATGCCACCGCTGCTTCCAAGACGGATATCGGCTGGGGACACCAGATCCGCTCCTATGTGCTGCAGCCTTATCAGTTGGTGAAGGACCTGCGCACCGGCGTGGAAAACACCAATCCGCAAGGCGTTCTCGACGGCGACCTGGATGAATTCATGGAAGCTTCGCTGTCCCAGCGGATCGAGGGGAACTCAGGTGAGGCGGTTGCCGACATCGACTGATTCCACTTCGGGTTGAAGTTCGAGGCCGCCAGGGACAACCCGGCGGCCTCTTTTGTTTCCCGGGGATTCAGTACGCACTTCGCACCGAAAAGGCGGGAACAATCGGGCGCGATCCTTCGTTAATCGGCTGGGCGAGGCTTTTTCAGAGGGGGAACCTTTGGAGAGCATCTCATGTTCTGCTCGGCAAACTGGCCCCGATATGTCTTCTGCACGGGTGCCTTGACGTCACTCGGTCTGCTCGCGTCTTCCGTTTCACCCAGCCTTGCCCATCAGGCGAAATCCGGCTGGGACTATCCGACTGCCTGCTGCTCGGGAATCGACTGCCGCGAGGTACCGGACAAGGCCGTCAGCGAGCGGCCGGAAGGCTAGAGCGGTTCACGGCTTGATTGAATCGTCAGGATTCCCTGTTTGCTGATTTTGTGATTCAAGATGGTGGCTGGAATGGAGGCCAGCATCTGATGATCG
>NZ_QGGG01000016.1 GCF_003148475.1 Pseudaminobacter salicylatoxidans
GCCACCAACATCACGGCAGCGAAGATCGACGCGAAGCTGATCCTGCAGAACGGCACCGTCATCGAGGACCTGATCAATGTCGATGCATTCTCGCGCTTCGAGCCGCTGACGTATTCGTTTACACGTTCGACCAACTTCGATGATGGCGCATGGCGGCATCGTGGAACACTCATCGTCAACGTTCCTGCCGGAAAGCCATTTATCGAATTCGTTGATCTGACCGCGACCTCGACCAGATCGGGAAGCAACACGACGTGCGATGCTTACATTGTGGTAAAGCGGAACGGAAACTCATCCAGCGTGTCCGCCGGTGAATTGTTTGGTGAGGCCCGATCGCAGAATGGCGCGGGCACCGTGTCCGACAGCCGAAACGTCATGCGGCGCATATCTGGCGCGTCGACGGTTCGATATGACATCTGGACGTGGAACACGCTTCAGACATCTCCCAACCAAACCGGCTCTGTCACGGTCAGGTGCAACTCCGGCATTTGGGTGTTCACATGAGTACGCGCAGCACGTTCTATCTCGTCGTTGACCGCAACGGGTGCATCGTCACGCAATGCCGCGTTCCAAACTCGATGTTCCCTCCGGAAATCGCAAGGGGCACGCGTATCGTGGTCCCGGCGGATGGGAAGGGGCCTGACACAGAGGTGCGCGTTGATCGACGTAAAGTTCGCAAACCGATCAACGCGGTCGCCACGCTTAACGATGTTCTGCTTCCATCCAACGAACAAGCGGCGCCGGCCGAACACCGCCTGGAGATCTTGCGCGGCGAAGCAATAGCCGAGCTGGACCGTGCCTTCGCAGCTCGGCTGCGGTCACTGCTTGGGCCGCTGGCGGATCTGCATGCGGCAAAACGTCGACAAGCCGAGGCAGGTGGCGGGGCTCTGGTTGCTGACGAGACTGACCGGCTCGCGATCATGGAAAACGCCGTGCGTCAGGACGAGGCGATCGCACAAATGGAGCACAAGCGCAGGAGCCTGAAGGCTCGGATCCGGTCGGCTGCGACCTCACAAGATATCGAAGACGCGCTTGCAGCGCTCATTGACGACAAACGCTGAGGCAATCATCACATGGCACAGTCTTACAAGACCGGCACCGTCACGGTGGCGGCCGGGTCCACTTCTGTCGTTGGCGCGGGTACAGCATGGGCGCTTGCGCTTGTCACCGGCGGCCTCTTCTGTTGCGCCGGCATGGCGGTGCCGTGCACCGTGATCGACGACACGCACCTTGAACTCGATTATCCGTGGCCCGGCGCGAATGGTGCTGACCTTGCCTATTCGATCTTCCGTGAGACGGCGCAGGCCGCAAGTGCGATCGAGGCAAATGACCGGCTGGCGTCGATCGCGGATCGGCTAAACAAGCTCAGCTACATCAATTTCGACGCGATGGGCACGCTGGCGCAGCGCGCGGCCTACGACACCGCACCGAAGGATTTCATCTTCCTCGATGTCACGACAGAGCCGTTCGAGCTTTATATCAAGGCTTCGGATGCGGCTGGCGACTGGGCTGGGCCGAATGTTTACGGCCAGGGCGCAAGGGGTGAGCAAGGCCCGCTGACGCCCTTCCTGTTCGTGGCACCCGAAGCGCTCGCGCCGGGATCTCTGCCGACCGTCTCAAACACCGGCACGCCCACCGCGCCGAAAATGAAGTTCGGCATCCCTGCCGGCCGTGGTTTCTACAGCAAGGGCGATTACGCCGCCGGCACCACCTACCAGCCCGATGATGTTGTCCTGTTTGCAGGCTCAAGCTGGATCGCGCTGCAGGAAACGACCGGCAATACGCCGCCCGCGCTGCCAGCGACCGAGAATGCATGGTGGCGGCTGATCGCTCGGCACGGGAACGATGGTCAGGGAACTGTCACCGAGCTGGTCTCTGGCAATTTGGTAGACATCAACTCTACTGACCCAACCAAGCCAGTGGTGTCTCTGAAGTCGATGGCCAGCCAACGCATTCTCGGACGTCAGGCTGCCGGCGTGGGTGATGTGGAACTCTTGACCGGCGATCAGGTGCGCGGCATCGCAACTGCCGCACGCGATACTTTCGCGACAAACACGGAAGCCGATACTGACTGGGACACGATTGTCAGTCCGGGGTTTCACCCTCGGCTGCTTGGGATCAATAACCCAAATGCCCCGGTCTCCAGCCAGTACTTCTACTGCGACGTCAAGCGCTACTCGACGGACCAAAACCTCATCCAGATTGCATATCCTTATCGCAACTCTACTGGCGGGATTTGGTATCGCATTCGCGCCGCAGGATCGTGGGGGCAGTGGGTCCAGGTCGGCTCGGACGCGATCACCCGCATTACCAATGCCAACGGCACGGCGACGCGACTTCCTGACGGTACGCAGATTTGCACGAAGAAGCTCACAGGCCTTGGCCCGGTTTCTCTCGCGTGGGGGAACGTGTTCTGGAACAACAACACGCACAACATAGGCAACTGGGCTGCAGAGTTCATCGAAGTGCCGGCAGTTTCCGGCTTCAAGGTTGGCGGGATCAGACCTCTGCTGATCGGAGCGTCTTCAAACGAGATAACGACCACAGATGGGGGCTCTCTCGTCATGATGAGCGGAACCGCCGTCACTGAATCCAATTTCGTGGTCTCTATCACCGCCATAGGGAGGTACAAGTGACATGATCGTTTCCTTCTCTCCCGTCACCTGCCTGCCCCGGACCCCCAAATCACTGACAGTATCGAAGGTTGGTGATGTCCTGACGATCAATGGCGAGGTCTTCGACTTCACCGACCTGCCTGACGGCGCGACCATCCCGAAAGGCATGGTGCCGTGTGAATTCATTGTCGGGCCGGTCGAGCGTATCGCTGACGTCCTTCAGCTGACACTGCTCTTGCCGCATGGGCCGAACCCGTCGCCTGCGGTCGCCTTTCCATCTGACCTGATCGACCCGCCAGACGGGCCACTCGCCATCCCGTTTGATCCTGAACCCGCCGAGGAGCCCATCGATGTGGAAGCCTGATCCCTCGACCATCATCACGGCCGCAATGAAGGCGGCCGAGGCGCAGGCGACCACCGTCGAGCTGTTCCGCGTCGCCATCCAATCGCATGTCGATATGGTCGCCTCCAGCCGCCGCTATGACAGTGGCAATTCTCTGGCGTCCTATGTTGCCAGCGGCAATGCGCAGTGGGCCGCCGAGGCGCAGGCCTTCGTCGGCTGGCGTGATGCTGTCTGGATCCACGCATATGCAGAACTGGACAAGGTGCTTGCCGGTGAGCGCCAGCAGCCGACGGTGGAAGCGTTTCTCGCTGAATTGCCGTTTATCGAGTGGCCGGCAGAAGCGTCAGCTTGACCGCCAATGGTCCCTGTCTCTGGCTGCAACGTCACCCTTGTATCGCGTGTGCAATTCGGCTGCTTCCCACAGTTTCGACGCGGCGATGAAAAGCGCAAGGGGCAGCAGGAAAGCAGTTGTGACAACAATCGCGACGAGCGATCCGAGCATGTAAACGGCGCGAAGCATTGCAACCTCCCGATTTGTGTCGGGGAGTTCGAAACTCTCGGTGGAGAGCGCCCACGCCTTTAGCTTTCGCCTGGACATGCGCGTGAGCCTCCCCGACGTATCGGGAAGCGCACTTACGGCTGCACTGGCCGCCACCGAGGGGTTTCGACGCCCCGCCTACGGATGCATCCGCAAGGCGTCGAGACATTAGGCTGCAACTTCAACCCAATCAATCCGTGTTTTAGGAAAATCCGCCCATTCTCGGGCGCGCTGTGGCCGGCTACCTGAACAGCCACCACCACCCGCCGGCGAACGCGACCATAAGCGCGATCGTGAGCAATATGTCCCACCATCGCGCTTTACCGCCGCCGTAATGTGGTGATCGATCCCAGCCGCCCATAGCCCTCTCCCATTGATGGGAGCCTAGCTATCCGGCTGATGAACGCAAGGGTGGCCCGACCCGTGGCAAGGCGGGAGTGCAATTCTTGCAAGGGGCCGGGCCTGTCCTGCAGGGCGTCAGGACGGCGGTCTCATATCAGCATCACAGTTAACGAAAGGACCAGCTATGCGAACCAGCCAATCCGGGCGGGGCGATATCGCACGTCGCGAAGGAACCGTTCTGACCGCCTATCAGGATAGTGCCGGCATCTGGACAATCGGAACCGGCCACACATCAGCAGCCGGTGCCCCCAAGGTGGTCAAAGGCATGAAGATCAGCGCGTGGGAGGCTGATCAAATCCTGACCCGCGACCTTGCCGTCGTCGAGAGCCAGGTATCGGCCGCCGTCAAAGTCCATCTGAACCGGAATGAGTTCGATGCGCTGGTTTCGCTCTGCTTCAACATCGGTGGCGGTGCCTTCAAAAACTCGACGCTTGTTCGCAAGCTGAATGCTGGAGACAGGGCAGGCGCGGCCGATCAATTCCTTGTCTGGAACAAGGCCACCGTCAACGGCAAGAAGGTCGAACTGCGCGGCCTGACCATTCGCCGGCAGGACGAGCGCAAGCAGTTTCTGACGCCTTTCGTCACCACCCCAAAACCCAGCAATACCAAGGCTTCCGAGCCTCAAAAAGCCCCTCAAGTCACCACCTCTCCAAGCGGCTTTTGGACCGCGCTTCTCTCCATCCTCAAAGCCATCTTCAAGGGAGGCCGATAATGGGTCCATATATTCGCATTCTGCTGCGCTACGGCGTGGGTGGCATCATCGGCTATGAGGTGGGTGATCACCTTGCCGCCGATCCTGATGTTGTTGCCGTCACCACGGCCGCTGCCGCCGCACTGGTCGGCTTTGCCACCGAAGGCTTCTATCTGCTTGCCCGGAAGCTGGGGTGGCGCACGTGACCGCCTACCTCATCGCAGCGCTGGCCGGTCTTATCTCGCTCATAGCCGTTTACGCGCGCGGGCGTGTCGTCGGAGCCAAGCTCGAACGCACGGCAAACAATGCCAAGGAGGCCGAAGCGAATGCAAAGGAATTGCAGGACGTGGCGGCGGCCGGCGCGGCGCGCGCTGATGCTGACCGGCTCAATGCTGATGCTGGCAAGCTGCGCCAGCCAGACGCCTACAAGCGCAAATAAGGCGATGTGCTCGGTTTGGCAGCCGGTCACATGGGCCGATGCCGATACCAACGAGACATTGCGACAGATCAAGGCGAATAACGCGGCGCGCGACAGCTATTGCGGCCGGAAATAGCATCACACAACGGGGACATGGGCAGTGGACGGACGGATTGCGAACATGGATGAAACAGCCAAACCAGCCGAACGCATGGCGGAGCTTCCAGAAGAAACGCGGGAGTTTCTTGCGCAGCTACGGGAAGAGGACATCGCCACGCTGAAAGACGGCGTGCGACTCGTCAACGCGATCCGCACGGTCGGAACCTTCATGAAATGGCTGATCGTCGGTTTTCTCGGCTTCGTCGTGGGCGTCGTGATGCTGGGCGAATCGGTACTGAAGATCATTGCCTGGTTCCGCCCGCCGCCCGTTTGAGTTCCAGCGCAGAAAGGAGCGACCATGGCCTATCGTTGTCATCCGCCGAATGAGATCAATGCGCGCACTTACGTGACGCCCTGACCATTTTCCCGACGCCAGTAATATGGCTGCGCCCGCTCCGGTTCGCCGGGGCGGGCTTTTTTGCGTCTGGGTGATCGCTTGGGGTTGGTGTGCGACGATTAATGGAACAAGTTGGCGGTAAATCAGTTGTCTCAAAGGTGGGTTTGGAACAGAACGGGCCCGCCGGATTGCCGTTCCGGCGGGCCTTTTATACTTGCGGAAGGATGATGGATGACAAGTGTTCCCGACGGCATCTTCAAGCCCAGACCCACAGCGAGCGAAACCAAGGGTGACATGACCACGAGGGCGGCGCGAGAAATCGTCGAGCGCGAGAGAGCTGTTCGCGACGCGAAGAGCGAGCGATTGCGGCTGGCCAGATTGGCGCAGGAACAGGATGAAGTCACTGATCACCCAGTTGATGACAAAGGCTGATCCGATAGCTGGGCCCGTTCTGGCTGCGAAGCGAAAATCTCAATCCTCTTGCTTTATGTATCCCGAACGTCCATATGAGGGACATCGGCTGCCAACCGGCCGGGAACGCTCGTCGAGATACGATGTTGGGTTTCCCTGAGCGGTAGTTGTATTTGCCCTGATTGATGGTGCGCCGACCACGAATGTACCGGCGGTTCACATGTCTCAGGATTGAAGGGGAAGCGGGCATCACGGCCCGCTTTTTTCATGCCCGCAAAAGCGCTGTCGTTCGCAATCCGACCTGGCGCGTGACTTATCATGTTGCTTCTGTTGCCGAGGCCGTTGACACCTCGCCATCCTTTCTCAAGGCCGCCTCGAGATCGGCGGCGTCTATCTGGACGACCTGGTGCGTTCTGACCCCGGATGTAATCGCGGGCAGGTGGATGAAGGTGGCAACGCGTCGGTAAGCCAGCCATGAAAGGCCCTCGATCTCTTCGTCGTCCTGATCGATGAAATATTCACCAGGCGGCTGCGGAGCGTCGAACCCGTACAGCAGGAACGGGGAGGAAAACCGGACGGTTCTTCTGGTGGTGCGCATGGTTGTTGCTCTATGGTTGCCGGCGCACCCAGAGGGCTGATCTCGGGGTGCGTTGGGAGGCCTATATCAGTTGGTTGCGGCGCTTGGTTTCGGTCAACCGCCGGCGCGTGCCGTCACTGTCATTGTCGATGAAGCGCTTCGCTTCTGTACGCGGCAACCGACCACTCGCGCCGTTATCATTGGGAGCTGTGATTTCAAGCGCTTCCAGATACAGGGCCAATTTCTCCCGAAGCTCCGGCTCTGCCGTGAGGTTTTCCTCGTATTGCTTAATGAGAAAGCGTGCCGCGGCGGTTTCTCTGGGGAGATTGCGGAAGGTCTGCGATTCGCGCACTTCTGCGACAAGGCGGCTGATCATGCTCATGTCGGCGGAGGTGAGATAAGTGGAAGACATGATGTCCTCCTGAACTTGGGGCTAGGGTATGTTGGCCCTTAATCGGGATCGCCCGTTCCAGATGACGCCGACATGGCATCATGCGCTTCATGCCTCACATAGTCCATGAACATTCTGGACTCGCTTGAAAGTCTCGCGTTAAGGGCAGTTTTTCTGTTCGCGAAAAGTAAGTCTCGAATAAACCTCAATTGAGGCGTATGTTCCCCAAATCGTTCATTTGGCCTGACTTGGCCTTCCGCGGCGTCAGAGGCTTTCGACCCGCCAATTTCTATCCAGGTTTACGATGCTCGAGCGCGGCACGATTTTGCCTCGCGACTGTTGGGCAGACTTTTCGTCCATATTGGCGCTGGAGCGCACTCGCCGCGGCACATTGCCAAGGCCTGGACAGAGGGCAACCGCTCTCGAACCTTAGGATACAAGAAAATGGCACTGCATCGATTTGCGATAGGACAGTCAGTTCATCTGAAGAATGGATTCAACCGGTCCGACGCCGCCGGGGGAGTTTATCGTATCACCGCGATCCTGCCGGAGCGGAATAACTCGCCTCAATACCGCATTCGCAGCGATGGTGAGCGGCATGAGCGGGTAACCACCGAGGACACGCTCGAACTTATCAACCTACCATCGCCTATCGGGTTTTTGTTTAAGGGAGATTTCCATGGCTAAAGGTCAGATGCGCAGCAATCGGGAAATCAGGAAGCCTAAGAAGGAAAAGAAACCGGACAAAGCCGGAGCGCCGTCAGGTTCGCAAGTCAGGCTCGCCGACAACGGAAATGTTGGGGTTCGCCGGCCCCAGAAATGAGCCATCCCGCAGGTAGCTCAGATGAAAGTCATCATTGAGTTTTATCGGGTTCGCGACGTGGACGGCGCACACGCGGTCTTAGGGCGCGTAACTTGCGATGCCCTCGACAGCGCCGCGGCTATCAGACTGGCAAAATCGCTCTTCTATTCCCTCGATATGCCCCAAGAGCCTGACAAGGTCAGTATTTACGACAAAGAGGGACGTCAACTCTACTGCGCGGCGCCGAAATCAACGACCTATGATCGCTTTGGCGAGGAGTTATGCCATGCAACCACACAACCAAAGAACCACGCGAGGCGACCACGGTTTTGATATAGGCGCCTGGGAAAATGAAGGTGGAGCGCTAGGGCGGTCCATTATCAACCACAATTACGGCCGCCGCGTTGAGGGGGATCGGTCGTGGACGGTCTATCACGTATTCAGCGGCGTCCCAGCCGTCGTGGGAGGTCGACTTATGACGGGACTGGAGCGAGGGGAGGCCACCGCTACCATGATCGGTCTCAATGCGCGCAACGCTCTGAAACGCAAGCAGCTGGCCGAGGCGGCGCGTTCAAGATTGACTCAGGCGGGAGACAAACCATGACGCTGATCTTTCCTAATCGCAGCCGAAGCTATGATGAAGCGGCCAAACGTATCCGTTTTGTCGGATATGACGGTACCTTCCAGGTACCCTTCTCGATCGAGGCTCAGGCCTTGTTGAGTGAGGTTCCTGTGATCGATACCGAACAGAAATGCCTGGCGGCTTTTGATGCCTCCCGGCTTCCAATTCTGGACGCAGCACAGCGCGCCTATACTCGCAGCAACAAGAGCTTCTACGTGCTGACGGAAGCCGATCTGCGGTAGAAGCGGCGTTGGTTGCGACTCGCCTTCCTCGTCGCGATCGAATGCCATCACGACGATCAGTTTCGGCATCTTCTGCTGTGGCGTGATGCTGGACATGGCGGGCATCTCCAGAACTTCTCATGAACAAACCGGCGATTCGCGTGTCACTGGCGTGTCAATCACGTGTCAGCAAATCATGCTTGTTCCATCTTCGTTCTGCACGAGCCTGCACGAACCTGCAAGAAAGTTTGCCGCAAATCCCTTTATCCCTTGCGGTTTTCTAAGGCTTTCGATATTCGCAGCAGTGGGCCACCTCTCCCCAACGAGAGGCGTGCTATCTGGAAGGATAGGATCAACATGACTGTACTGCCGAAGCCGGACTTGCGTCCGGCAAACCCTAATTTTTCATCCGGCCCCTGCGCAAAGCGCCCCGGCTGGTCCCTCCAAGTTCTCGCTGACGCAGCCCTCGGCCGCTCCCACCGCGCCAAGATCGGCAAGACCAAGCTCCAGCAGGCAATCGACCTCACCCGTGAAGTCCTGCAGGTTCCGGCCGACTATCGCATCGGCATCGTGCCTGCGTCCGACACCGGCGCCGTCGAAATGGCGCTCTGGTCGCTGCTCGGCGCCCGCGGCGTCGACATGCTGGCCTGGGAAAGCTTCGGTGCCGGCTGGGTCACCGATGTGGCCAAGCAACTCAAGCTGCCGGATGTCCGCATCTTCGAAGCACCCTATGGCGCGTTGCCCGATCTCGCCGCAGTCGATTTCGACCGCGACGTGGTGTTCACCTGGAACGGCACGACCTCCGGCGTGCGCGTGCCGAACGCCGATTTCATCCCGGCCAATCGCCAGGGCCTGACCATCTGCGATGCCACTTCGGCCGCCTTCGCGCAGAAGCTGGATTTCCAGAAACTCGATGTCGTCACCTTCTCCTGGCAAAAAGTGCTGGGCGGTGAGGGCGCGCATGGCATGCTCATCCTGTCGCCGCGTGCCGTCGAGCGGCTCGAAACCTACAAGCCGGCCTGGCCGCTGCCGAAGCTCTTCCGCCTGACCAAGGGCGGCAAGCTGATCGAAGGCATCTTCAAGGGCGAGACCATCAACACGCCGTCCATGCTGGCGGTGGAGGATTATCTCGACGCGCTCAATTGGGCGAAGTCGATTGGTGGGCTCGACGCCCTGACCGCCCGTGCCGACCGCAATTTCGCCGTGCTCGATGCCTTTGTCGGGAAGACGCCGTGGCTCGCCAATCTGGCGACCGATCCGGCAACGTGCTCGAACACTTCGGTGTGCCTCACCATCGTCGATCCGGAAGTGACCGCGCTCGACGCGGAGGCGCAGGCCGCCTTTGCCAAGGGCATCGTTTCGGCCCTCGACAAGGAAGGCGTCGCCTATGACATCGGCGCCTATCGCGATGCGCCGTCGGGTCTGCGCATCTGGACCGGCGCGACCGTCGAAGCTTCCGACCTCGAGGCGCTGACGGCATGGCTCGAATGGGCGTTTCGGAACCAGAAGGCCGCGCTGAAAACGGCGGCCTGAGTCCCAGGTTCTTTGGGCGGCCGGGTTGGGACGGTCGCCTGCTTCCCCAAGTTTGAATTTCACCTGATGGAGGCCATTATGGCACCTCGCGTACTCGTATCCGACAAACTCTCCCCCACCGCCGTTCAGATCTTCAAGGATCGCGGCGTCGAAGTCGACTATCTGCCCGATGTCGGCAAGGACAAGGAAAAGCTCGCCGAAATCATCGGCCAGTATGACGGCCTCGCCATCCGCTCGGCCACGAAGGTCACGGAAAAGCTGATCGCCGCCGCGACCAACCTCAAGGTCGTCGGCCGCGCCGGCATTGGCGTCGACAATGTCGACATTCCCGCCGCCTCGCGCCGCGGTATCATCGTGATGAACACGCCCTTCGGCAATTCCATCACCACCGCCGAGCACGCCGTTGCGCTGATGTTCGCACTGGCCCGCCAGATCCCCGAGGCCAACAGCTCGACCCATGCCGGCAAGTGGGAGAAGAACCGCTTCATGGGCGTCGAGATCACCGGCAAGACGCTGGGCGTGATCGGATGCGGCAATATCGGCTCCATCGTGGCCGCGCGCGGCGTTGGATTGAAGATGCACGTCGTCGCCTTCGACCCCTTCCTGTCGGAGGATCGCGCTTCCGAACTGGGCGTCGAAAAGGTGGAACTGGACGCGCTGTTCGCGCGTGCCGACTTCATCACGCTGCACACGCCGCTCACCGACAAGACGCGCAACATCATCAATGCCGATGCGATCGCCAGGATGAAGGACGGCGTGCGCATCATCAATTGCGCGCGCGGCGGCCTGATCGTCGAGGCCGACCTGATCGCAGCGTTGCAGAGCGGCAAGGTGGCCGGTGCCGGCATCGACGTGTTCGAGGTCGAGCCCGCGACCGAGAACGCGCTGTTCGGCATGGACAATGTCGTCACCACGCCGCATCTGGGTGCGTCCACCACGGAAGCGCAGGAGAATGTGGCGCTGCAGATCGCCGAGCAGATGTCGGACTATCTGATCAAGGGTGCGGTCTCCAACGCCATCAACATGCCCTCGATCACGGCCGAGGAAGCGCCACGCCTGAAGCCGTTCGTAAAGCTTGCGGAGGTGCTGGGCGCCTTTGTCGGCCAAGTCACCGAAGATCCGATCAAGGAAGTCGAGATCCTGTTCGATGGCTCGACCGCCGCCATGAACACGCGTGCGCTGATCAGCGCGGCCCTTGCTGGCCTGATCCGCCCGCAGGTGGCGGACGTGAACATGGTGTCGGCGCCGATCATGGTGAAGGAGCGCGGCATCATCGTCGCCGAGGTCAAGCGCGACAAGTCGGGCGTGTTCGACGGCTATATCAAGCTCACCGTCAAGACCGAGAAGCAAACCCGCTCGATTGCCGGCACCTGTTTCTCCGATCACAAGCCGCGCTTCATCCAGATCAAGGGCATCAATCTCGACGCCGAGGTCGGTCAGCACATGCTCTACACGACCAATGCCGACGCACCGGGCATCATCGGCCTGCTCGGCACCGTCTGCGGCGAGAACAGCGTCAACATCGCCAACTTCGCGCTCGGCCGCGACCGGCCGGGCGGCGATGCCATTGCGCTGCTCTATCTCGACGCGCCGTTCCCGGAAGACGTTCTGGCCAAGGTGCGGGCGCACCCGGCCATCGAGTCGGCCAAGCCGCTGCAGTTCGACGTGAACGGCAACTGAGGCTGGCGGAAGATCGGATGAACGGAAAGGCGTCGGGCAACCGGCGCCTTTTTCGTGCTGTGGGGGCGCGTTTCTTGAACGGCCTGGCATTCTTTTCCCCGGAAACGCATGGCCTTATGCAAGCATTGGATCGCGTTTTCTAAACTGCTAAGCTGCAGAGGTTCGGAGGCAGTGATGAAACTGATCGTTGACGTGCGCTGGGATGCTGAAGCTTCGGTCTGGTATGCCGTTTCCAGAGACGGGACCGGACTGGCAACCGAAAGCGAGACGCTTGATGGATTGCGACAGAGCATTCTGGCAATCCTCCCCGACCTGGCCGATCTGAACGATCCTGCCGAAGTTGAGGTGGAACTGATCGTACACGGAATTTCGACTGCAAGCGGGCCAATGGCGGCGGAGTAGTTGCCGGTATATACCAGCATCGTAGCGTGCGGGCCGGATGGGAGACGGCGCGCTATCGATGGAGAATTTTGCGAAGCCTCTGAAAAAGCTGTTGGCGGAAGCCGGTTGGGAATGTCTGCGGCAAGGCAAGGGCGATCACGAAATTTGGCACCATCCCGGCACGGGTCAGCGTGTTACCGTCGTCACATTCCTGAAATCGCGACACTTGGCAATGCAATTCTCAAGGATGCCGGTCTGCCCAAGGCATTCTGAGGAACCGCGCCTCTTCAGCGTTCTTGCTTGCCCGATACCCGGACAAGTAAAGGTTGCGGCGCGACGAAATTGTTGTAGCCGCCGGGCCAAAGAATGGTCGCGTTTCGGGAATGTAGCCGTTATAGAGGCCTGTCGTTCTATAGGTTTGCGCCGCGCGCGCGGCACGGAAGGGAAGAAATCATGGCCAATGTGGTGGTCGTCGGCTCGCAGTGGGGCGACGAAGGCAAGGGCAAGATCGTCGACTGGCTGTCGGAACGCGCCGATGTGGTGGTGCGCTTCCAGGGCGGGCACAATGCCGGCCACACGCTGGTGGTGGACGGCAAGGTCTACAAGCTGTCGCTGCTTCCCTCCGGCATCGTGCGCGACGGCAAACTGTCGGTTATCGGCAATGGCGTGGTCTTCGACCCGCATGCTTTTGTGGCCGAAGCCGAGAAATTGCGCGAGCAGGGCGTGGAAGTGACACCCGAACGCCTGAAAATCGCCGAAAATACAGCGCTTATCCTGTCGCTCCACCGGGAGCTTGACGGATTCCGCGAAGATGCGGCCTCCAATTCCGGCACGAAGATCGGGACGACCCGCAGGGGCATCGGCCCCGCCTATGAGGACAAGGTCGGACGCCGCGCGATCCGAGTGATGGATTTGGCTGATTTGGACACATTGCCGTCGAAGGTGGACCGGTTGCTGACGCATCACAATGCGCTGCGCCGCGGTCTCGGCCATTCGGAAGTTACGCATGAAGCGATCATGCAGGAACTGACCTCCGTCGCCGACAAGATCCTCCCCTATATGGACCGCGTCTGGAAGGTACTGGATGACCGCCGCCGCGCGGGCGAACGCATCCTGTTCGAGGGTGCGCAGGGCACGCTGCTCGACATCGACCACGGCACCTATCCGTTCGTTACCTCGTCCAACACCGTTGCCGGCCAGGCCGCGCCCGGCTCGGGCATGGGGCCGAACGCCATCAACTATGTGCTCGGCATCACCAAGGCCTACACCACGCGCGTGGGCGAAGGGCCGTTCCCGACCGAGCAGCAGAACGAGATCGGCGAGTTCCTCGGCACCAAGGGCCACGAGTTCGGCGTGGTCACCGGGCGCAAGCGCCGCTGCGGCTGGTTCGATGCGGTGCTGGTGCGCCAGGCGGTGGCCGTCAACGGCATCAAGGGCATCGCGCTCACCAAGCTCGACGTGCTCGACGGGCTGGAAGAGATCAAGGTCTGCACCGGCTACATGCTCGACGGTGAGCTGATCGACTACCTGCCGGCCAGCCAGGGCGCGCAGGCGCGCGTGGAGCCGGTCTATGAGACGCTGGAAGGCTGGAAGGCCACCACCAAGGGTGCGCGCAGCTGGAACGACCTGCCCGCGCAGGCGGTCAAATATGTGCGCCACATCGAGGAACTGATCGGCGCGCCGGTGGCGCTTTTGTCCACCAGCCCCGAGCGGGACGACACGATACTTGTGACCGATCCCTTTCAAGACTAGTTTTTGCCAACTCCCGGCCAGCGCAAGGCCGGCCGGGAATGAAACCTACAGGTCGAAAGAAGCATGGCAGATTTCGTTGCGGTTCTGAAGAAGACGCTGGACGGGTTGACCGATCCGACGCCGGCTTTGCGGCAGAAGGTCTATGCCAAGGCCCGCGCGACCATCGAGGCGAAGCTGGCGGCGATCAATCCGCCGCCGCCGCAAGCCGTGGTCGACCGGCAAAAGCGCGCTCTCGAGGATGCCATCGCAACCATCGAGAAGGACTATTCCGACCACGCCCAGCCGAAGATCAGCGAAGACCCGCTGCAGGAACTGGAAAGCGTCTTCGCCTCCATCGAGCGCCAGAAGAACGCGCCGCTGAAATCGGCCGAACCGGCCGCGCCGCTAAGCGCGCCGGAGCCGTTGAAAGAGCCTGTAAGCGAAGCCGCGCCCGAGGCTCCCAGGCGCGAGTTTGCATCGTGGCTCGACACCGCGCCCAAGACCATGCCGGGTGCGGCTGCCGCGGCAACGCGCCCGCAGGAGCCCGAGGCGCCGGCCCCGGAGGCTGAAATTACGGCCGCACCGAAGGCCGACGACGCGGCAATGCCGGCATCGCCGCAGGCGGCCGATGTGGTCGAAGATGACGATGATGATCTTGCCGATCTCGACAGGCTGCCCGGCGCGGACGCCGAGCCCACCCCATCGACCGCGTCGTCCCTTGCCGGCAGCGACCCGGCCAGCGACGAGTTCTTCCATGCCGCCGCCAATCAGCATGAGCGGGAAGAGGTCTTTGGCGAGGAGATTCCGGAGCGCCGCCGGTCCTATCGCGGCCTTATCGCGGCCGCAGCCGCGCTCGTCGTTATCGGTGGCGCGGGTTATGGCATCTGGCTGAACAAGGATGCATTTTCGGGGCTCTTTGGTGGTTCCGGCAAGGAGGCGGCGGCCGTTGCGCCCAAGCCGCTTGTGGATGGCGCCGCCAAGGACGATGAGGCTGCCGGAGGCGCTCCCACAACCGCCTCCGGCGAAGAGCCTGCAAGCCAGCCCGCCACCGCCAGCGGAGAGCCGAAATTCACGCAGCGCCTGAACGCCGACGGCACGGAAGCGGATCCCGGCCCGGCCGGAGGCAGCGCCACCATCGGCGAGGGCACCTCGGTTGCCGCCGCCACGCAAGCCCCCCAGGTGACACCGCCTGCCGGGCCGCAGACACCGCCGCCGGCAAGCGGCAATCCGGCTCAACCGAGTGTGGCGATCGGCCAGCGCGCGATCTTCTACGAAGAGCGCACCAGCGTGGCGCAGGGCTCGGCCGAGCCCGGCAATATCGTCTGGTCGGTGGTGAAGGAATCGCCCGGCGGCGACCTGCCGCCCGAGCCCGCCATTCGTGCCGAGGCAACCATCCCCGGCAAGGACCTGCAGTTGCGCATGACCATCCGCCGCAATGCGGACCAGACGCTGCCGGCCAGCCATATCATCGAGATCATCTTCCTGACGCCGGCAAGCTTTGAGGGTGGCGGCATCGAGAATGTGCTGCGCGTTTCGATGAAGAGCTCGGAACAGGAGGCCGGCAACCCGCTGATCGGCATTCCCGCCAAGATCGCCGACGGCTTCTTCCTGATCGCGCTGAACGACGGCAAGCCGGAGACGGAAGCCAATATGACGCTGCTGCGCCGGCAGAGCTGGATCGACGTGCCGATCGTCTACAAGTCGGGCCGCCGGGCGCTCTTCACCATGGAAAAAGGTCTTCCCGGCCAGAAGGTGTTCGACGAGGCGCTCAAGGCCTGGGAGGCTGCAAGCGCCAGCAACAGCGCCGGCTGAGGCCGGCCTGTGGCGTGATCCCAGGGCGGGCTCTCGGAGCCGTCCGCTTCGTAAAGAGACAAAAAAACCCGCCGGCGAGGCGGGTTTTTTGTTGTTTTGCCGGTGGCTGCGTCAGGCGGCGGTGCGGACCTCGGAAATCACGCCGATAATGTCATCCACCACGGTTTCCACCAGCTTGGGATCGTCGCCCTCGGCCATGACGCGGATCAGCGGCTCGGTGCCGGAAGGGCGGATGACGAGGCGACCGGACTGGCCGAGACGGTTGCGGGCCTCCTCGATCGCGGCCTTCACCGGAGCTGCTTCCAGCGGCTTGCCGCCGGAGAAGCGTACATTCTTCAGAAGCTGCGGCACCGGCTCGAACTTGCTGCACAATTCGCTCACCGGCTTGTTCTGCCGCTTCACGCAAGCCAGCACCTGCAGCGCCGAAACCAGACCGTCGCCGGTGGTGGAGAAATTCGACAGCACGATATGGCCGGATTGCTCGCCACCGACATTCAGGCCATGCGCGCGCATATGCTCGACCACATAGCGGTCGCCCACTTTCGTGCGGTGGAGCTGCAGCCCGATGCCGTCGAGGAAGCGTTCCAGCCCGAGATTGGACATGACCGTGGCAACCACGCCGCCGCCGGCGAGATGGCCGCTCTGGTGCCAGGCTTCGCCGATCAAAGCGAGGATCTGGTCGCCATCGACCACATTGCCCTTTTCGTCGACGATGACCATGCGGTCGGCGTCGCCGTCCAGCGCGATGCCGATGTCGGCGCGCACTTCATGGACCTTCCTGGCCAGGCTCTCGGGATGGGTGGAACCGCATTCCTCGTTGATGTTGAAGCCGTTTGGATCGTCATGGATGGCGATCACTTCCGCGCCCAGTTCCCACAGGGCGGCGGGCGCCACCTTGTAGGCCGCGCCATTGGCGCAGTCGATGACGATGCGCAGGCCCGACAGCGACATGGAGCGCGGCAGCGTGCGCTTGGCAAATTCGATGTAGCGGTCATGCACGCCGTCGATGCGCTTGGCCCGGCCCAGCGCGTCGGCATCGGCCAGCGCGATGTCGATATCCTGGTCGAGCAGCGCCTCGATGCGCATCTCGATCTCGTCCGACAGCTTGTAGCCGTCAGGGCCGAACAGCTTGATGCCGTTGTCGTAGTATGGGTTGTGCGAGGCCGAGATCATCACGCCGATGTCGGCGCGCAGCGAACGGGCCAGCATGGCCACTGCCGGCGTCGGCACCGGGCCGAGCAGGAAAACATCCATGCCGGCGGCGCAGAAACCCGCAACCAGCGCGTTCTCGATCATATAGCCTGACAGGCGCGTGTCCTTGCCCAGCACCACGCGGTGGCGATGGTTGCCGCGCTGAAAGGAAAGACCGGCCGCCATGCCCACCTTCATGGCGACCTCGGCAGTCATCGGAAATTTGTTGGCCCGTCCCCGGATACCGTCTGTTCCGAAATAACGTCTGCTCATACTTGTCCAGTTTCCCCAGCCTTGGGCTCGCTCCCGCACTCAGCTTTTGCCACAGCCCACCGGCGCGCACAGATCACATTGTGTAAGAATATGTTACAAATCCTTCGGAAAGCTTTAATTTACTGTTGTTTTTCCTTGTTAACCGGCTTCACGAAGCAAACCGGGCAATATGCGTGATTTTACCCGTCGACCGCGATGTACAAGCTTTCTGAAGCCGTACGCCAGCCAACTTGCCGCGGATGAGTCGGTTTGCAGACTTAACTATCTGGTTCCGTCGTCCGGGGGAACAGGAAGAAATTTCATGCATTACTAAGCATCTGGCGTCGCCTGCCGTTGCGGGATATTCCTATAGGAGACGTCTGTGGCGGCAACAATGGAGAGAAATGCCATGCTCATCACTCGTCTCATCACCCTTTCCGGCATTGCCATCGCGGCCAGCCTGCTGGCGGCACCTGCCAGTGCGCTAACCATGAAAGAATGCAGCGCCAAGTATAACGCGGCCAAGGACGCCGGAACGCTGAACGGCATGAAGTGGAACGACTTCCGCAAGGCCGAGTGCGCCGCCGATGCGGGCGCGGCAACCGCTGCGCCCGCAAAGACGGAAAAGAAGTCCGCGAAATCGACAAAGAAGGCGACCGACACGGAAGCTTCGAGCGATGGCGCAAAAGGCCTGACCATGCAGGAATGCAGCGCCAAATATAACGCGGCCAAGGATGCAGGCTCGCTGGGCGGCAAGACCTGGAACCAGTTCCGCAAGGCCGAATGCGGCCCCGGCGCCAGCGCCGCTGCAGCCGCCAAGCCCGCCAAATCCTCCACCACGGCCGCCGTCGCCGAAGGCAAGGGCCTGACGATGAAGGAATGCAGCGCCAAATATCAGGCGGCAAAGACCGGCGGCACGCTCGGCGGCATGAAGTGGAACGACTTCCGCAAGACCGAGTGCGGCGCCAACGCAGCCGATGACGACACCGTGCCGGCCGCGAGCGAGGCTACCTACAGCGGCGAGCCCGCCGCACCCACGGCCAGGGCGCCGGGCGGCGTCAAGTTCCCGACCGCCGTGTCCAAGAAGTATTCCAACGAGAGCCCCGGCAAGGCGCGCATGCACACCTGCCTGGATCAGTATTATGCCGCCAAGGACGCCAATGCGCTCGGTGGCCTGAAGTGGATCCAGAAGGGTGGCGGCTATTACAGCCTCTGCAACGCCCGGCTGAAGAGCTGATCGCTTTTCGGCCATTCGGCATTTCGAAGACCCGCGCATTCCGGTGCGCGGGTTTTTTCTTGTGAAGCGGCATCTGGTCGGTGCGTTGAGCCCCGCTCTTTTCGTTTCAGCAGCGGATCACGACCGCGCCTTCCAGCAGCATCGGCGGTTCGCGCAACATGCCGGCGCGGAAAGCTTCCTCTGCCCGCAGGTGCCCTTCCGCGTGAGGACGACGGTTGCAGCAGCCCTCCGGGCTTCCTCCCCGCACGGTAAAGCCCACCGTCCTCAGACTGTTGGAAGCCCGCCCGAAAATCATCGCGACGTGTAGGATCCGGTCGGCACCGAACCGGCGAAATCCGCCTCGCTGCCGGCCCTGTCGCTGAGGGCGGGTGACGAGACGGTAGCAAGAAAAAAGCCGCGAGAAACAATCCTCGCGGCTTCATTGGTCTTGCGGCGCGCGCGGGCGATGTCGCCTAGCCTTGCGGCTGTGGCTCCAGGCCGGCATCGGGTTCCTCGCCGCCCTTCTTCTTGCGGCGGCCACCGCTGCTGCCGGCCTTCGGCACGGCCGAGCCACGGCTTGGCGGCGTGTCGTCGCCCAGGTCGCGCGAGGGCTTGTGACCGGCCAGCAACTGCTTGATCTCGTCGCCCGAAAGGGTTTCGTACTCGAGCAGGCCTTCGGCCAGCGCAATCCAGTCCTTCTTCTTCTTGCTCAGGACGTTGCGGGCGGTGGTGTAGGCTTCTTCGATCAGGCGGCGCACTTCGGCGTCGATGAGCTGCGCGGTCTCTTCCGAGACGTTCTGGGTGCGCGCCACCGAATGGCCGAGGAACACTTCCTCCTGGTTCTCGCCATAGGCGACCTGGCCCAGCTTGTCGGAAAAGCCCCAGCGCGTGACCATGGCGCGGGCGAGCTTGGTGGCCTGCTCGATGTCCGAGGCGGCGCCCGAGGTGATGTTCTCCTTGCCGAACTTCATCTCTTCGGCCACGCGGCCACCCATCATGATCGCCAGTCGCGAGATCATGTATCTGTAGCTCATCGAGTAGCGGTCGCCTTCGGGGAGCTGCATGACCATGCCGAGCGCACGGCCACGCGGGATGATGGTCGCCTTGTGCAGCGGGTCGGCCGCCGGCACGTTCAGCGCCATGATGGCGTGGCCGGATTCGTGATAGGCCGTCAGCTCCTTTTCCGCCTGGGTCATGGCCGTGGAGCGGCGCTCCGCACCCATCATCACCTTGTCCTTGGCGTCCTCGAACTCCTGCATGGTGACGAGGCGCTTGTTGCGGCGCGCGGCCATCAGCGCGGCCTCGTTGACGAGGTTCATCAGATCCGCGCCCGAGAAGCCGGGAGTGCCGCGTGCCAGGATCTTGAGATCGACATTCGGCGCCAGCGGCACATTGCGCACATGCACCTTGAGGATCTTCTCGCGGCCGACGATGTCCGGGTTCGGCACCACGACCTGGCGGTCGAAGCGGCCGGGACGCAGCAGCGCCGGGTCGAGCACGTCGGGACGGTTGGTCGCAGCGATGAGGATGATCGATTCATTGGCCTCGAAGCCGTCCATCTCGACCAGAAGCTGGTTCAGCGTCTGTTCGCGCTCGTCATTGCCGCCGCCGAGGCCGGCGCCGCGATGACGGCCGACCGCGTCGATTTCGTCGATGAAAATGATGCAGGGCGCGTTCTTCTTGGCCTGCTCGAACATGTCGCGCACGCGGCTGGCGCCGACGCCCACGAACATTTCGACGAAGTCGGAGCCCGAGATGGTGAAGAAGGGCACGTTGGCTTCACCGGCCACCGAGCGGGCCAGCAGCGTCTTGCCGGTTCCGGGAGGGCCGACGAGCAGCACGCCACGCGGAATCTTGCCGCCCAGTCGCTGGAACTTCTGCGGGTCGCGCAGGAATTCCACGATCTCCTCGAGGTCCTGCTTGGCCTCGTCCACGCCTGCGACGTCCTGGAAGGTGACGCGGCCATGCGCCTCGGTCAGCAGCTTGGCCTTCGACTTGCCGAAGCCCATGGCGCGGCCCGAGCCGGACTGCATCTGGCGCATGAAGAAAATCCATACGCCCAAGATCAGGATCATCGGCAGCCAGGACAGCAGCATTCCCACGATGGAGTTGGAGCCATCGTTTTCAGGGCGCGCGGTGATGGTGACGTTCTTGTCCTCGAGCTTCTGCACCAGCGAAGGGTCGCCCGGCGAGTAGGTCTGGAAGCCGGTCGAGCTGTCGGTGTAGGAGCCGGTGATACGGTCGCCCGCGATGGTCACCGTCTTGACGCGGCCGGCGGACACATCCTTGAGGAAATCCGAATAGGCGACGTCGCTGGAAGCCCCGCGCGTCTGCGGCGTCTGGAAGAGGTTGAACAGGGCGATCAGCAGTACTGCAATGATGGCCCAGAGCGCGAGGTTACGGTAATTCGGATTCATCGGGTTTCCCGTAGTGCCCTGTGCCGGGCACATCGTTGTTGAGAGCGTGCTGCTAACATAGGCAGCAGCAGGGCCTATGCCAAGCAGAAGAGCATGGTTCGGTTAAGCTTTACTGGCAATATGGCCTGCCAATGGCGGCGGCGGATGCGATTTTGCGCCGATCAGCCCGGCCGTCACCGCAGCCGGCGCAAGATCGAAGCCCGGCAGGAACAGCGCCCACGGCCCGACGACGGGTGCTCCCGAAACCCCATGCAAGCTCACCGGAGCCTCCAGGCCCCCAAGATATTCGCCCTCCCGCCAGAGCCTCGGCAGCGTTGCGCGCGCCGCGCGAGCAAGGCTGGCGGGCGCGGCAACGGCATCTATTTCCTGCGTTTTTGCCGCCGCCATGCCGGTCGGGGCGAGCGTCAAATCCTGCGCGCCGCCGGTCACATGAAGGCGGAAGCGGCCGTCCCAGACAGCATCTTCCACGGGCGCGGCCGGCGCAGGCAGGTGGCGCGCTTCACGGCGCAGGAATATGCCCTGCTTGCGGGCGTCGATCACGGTCCGCGACAATGTGGCGCAAAACCGTTCCTCGACGATCCTCGCAAAAACCGTCTGCGCACGCGCCAGGTCCGGCAGGTGGGAGGCACCGCCGGCCGCGCCGAGCAGAATGCGCAGCGCATAGACGGCCGCATCTGGCGCAGCCTTCGCGAAATCAGGCGCAAGGCGGATCAGGCCGGGGCAGGGATATGTCGCATGGGTGCGAATGAGAGCGGCGGCTTCTTCGCCCAGACGCCTGCGGTTGTGCGCCGCGCTGGCGGCATCGGCGAGCGCGGTTGCGATCCGCCGGTCGTCGTCCCGGCCGAGCGCGGCGCGCATGCGCGGCCGCTCGAACGTTTCGTTCACATTGGTCGGATCGTCCAGCCAGTCCTCATGGCGGTTACGCAGGAAGTCGCGCAGCGTCTCGCGGCGCGCGCCGAGCAGGGGACGTGCGATCCATGTTTCGCCTTCGAACAGCGTCACCGTCGCCATGCCGGCCAGGCCGCGCGCGTCCTGTTTTTCGGCGAGGCGCCCGGCACGCATCAGAACGGTTTCTGCCTGATCGTCGGCGGTGTGCCCGGTCAGGATCACGTCCGTGCCTTCCAGCCGCGCCGCTTCCGCCAGAAGCCGGTAGCGCGCCAGCCGCCCGGCGGCGGGGATGCCGGTGGCCGGCTTCGGCCCGGTCCAGCGCAGGATGCGATGGGAAATGCCATGACGGGCGCAAATCCGCGCCACCTGCCACGCCTCCCCGGCGGAACCGGGGCGCAAGGCGTGGTCGACCGTCACCGCGACCAGCCGGACATCGGGGGCGGTTCGTGCGAGCCAGTCTTTGGTGAGAAGAAGCAGCGCGAGCGAGTCGCTGCCGCCGGAAACCGCCGCCACGAGGGCGCGGCGCTGCGCAAAATCGAAGGTCTGGAAGAGAGGGAGAGGGTCAGTATCGATGCGGGTGGTCAGCACGCGGCGAGCGCCTGTTCCTGCTTGATGCGGTCCTTGAGCGCGCCGGAAATGTCGGGGTAGCGCTTGCCGATCTCGCCGAAGGTGGCGCAGGCGACGTCGCGCTGATTGAGGCCGGCCAGCGAGATGCCGAGCTTCAGCAGCATTTCCGGGGCCTTCTTGGACTTCGGATAGGATTTGTTGGCGGCCAGGAATGTTTCGGCCGCATCGCGGTATTTCTGTTGCCCGAGCAGCGCCTCGCCAAGCCAGAAACGCGAGTCGGCAGCCTTCGGGTCGTTCGGGAACCGCGCGATGTGATCGCGGAAGCCGGCTTCCGCCGTGCCGTAGTCGCCCGAAAGGATGAACTGGTAGGAATTGCGGTAGAGTTCGTCGGGATTGTCGGTTTCCGGCAATGCGGCAACGGCCGTGCCGCCCGCAGCCGGTGCGCTCGCGGCGGTGTTGCCTGCCGGTGCGTGGTTGCCGGATGCCTCGTCGCCGACGCTGCCGCTCTTGACGTTGCCATCGGCGTCGAAGGTGATGGTGCCGAAGGTCTTTGGCGGCGTGCCGCGTCCCGGTGTTGCGGTGGCGGTCTGGGTGGCGTCGCGACCGCCCTTTTCCGCGGCGCCTTGCGTGGACGTCGCGCCCTGCGTCTTCTTGTGGCCGGTGGAGGTCGCGGAATTCTCCGCGACGCTCCGGTTGCTATTGCTGCCGGCATCCGACTTCTTCTGGCCGCCGTCTTCCAGTTCCTGGAAGCGGAACTCGTTGTCCTCCTGCATCTTGCGCAGTTGCTCCTGCATTTGCAGGATCTGGAAATTGAGTTCCTCGATGGTGCCGTTCAGCGACCGCACCTGCTCTTCCAGAGCCGTCACGCGTGGGTCGCTGACCTGTGCAAGCTGCACCATGCCAGAGGTGCCGCGGTCGAAGACGCCCGGAAGATCGGCCTTCGGCATGGGTACGGCAAGGCCGGGGCTGCCGGCCGGAGTCGGCGCGGCGCCAGCCAGGGTGTCGCGCGCGAACGCCGCGCCCGACATAAGAAGCACGGCCAGCGTGCCACTCAGGATCGTTCGAAAATACATGTGCCTCTCGCCAATGGTGAACGGGAATTGCAATCTCGACGATTGCTCCTCGCCTTTTATCAGGGCGCGCGACTTCGGCCAAATTTTGTTTGAGGCCGCGGCCATGATGCCGGTTTGCAACCCGATTGCGTGACGTTGCCGGAATGCAACACATGCCCGGCCGTCAGGCGCGGATCGCGAGCAATGAAAAAGGCGGCCACGTGGACCGCCTTTTGCAGGTTTCTGGCAGAATGCCGCGGCTGCTTAGCTGCCGGCGCCCGAAAGCGTGGTGACCGCGCGGCGGTTCTGCGACCAGCAGGAGATGTCGTCGCAGACCGCGACCGGGCGTTCCTTGCCGTAGGAGATGGTGCGAATGCGGTTGGCGGGGACGCCGCGGCCGACCAGATAGTCGCGGGCGGCGGCGGCGCGGCGTGCGCCCAGCGCCAGGTTGTATTCGCGCGTGCCGCGCTCGTCGGCGTGGCCTTCCACGACGACCGCATACTGGGTGTACTTGTTGAGCCACTGCGCCTGGCGCGAGAGGATGCCCTGCGCGTCGGCACGGATCGACGAGGAGTCGGTATCGAAGAAGATGCGGTCACCGACATTCACGGTGAAGTCCTGCGCCGAGCCGGGGGTTGCGGCGCCGCCGCCAAGGCCGAGATCGGCCGCGCTGTTGGGTGTCTTCTTGGAAGCGCAGCCGGCAAGCGCCAGCGACGCCACCAGGGCGATGGCCACAGGGTTGGTTGCAAATTTAGCGATGCGGCGCATCCCGCCTCTCCTTCGCATTCGAGTGATTTCGTTGATCGACCAGTAACCACATCGCGGTTAACCGGCGTTCAAGAAATATGGTTAACGTTTGGTTTTGGCCGCCGTCCCGGCCAGTTGGAGCCTATGTCTCATTTCGCGCGCACCCTAGGCCGAAATGCGGCAGAAGCGCGGCGATTGCGTGAAAAGCCGCGCTTCGGAAGCCAGGTCCGCTATTCCAGCAGCGGCGACCAGGCCGGGTCGGAGGCGAAGTTCGCGGTGGGGATGGGCTGCTCGTTGCGGCCCGTCAGGTCGATGGAGTAGAGGCGGGGTCCGCCCGAGCCGGCGGCTTCGCGGAAGAACATGATGACGCGGCCGTTCGGCGCCCAGGTCGGGCCTTCCTGCTGGAAGCCGCTCGACAGGATGCGCTCGCCCGAGCCGTCGGTCTTCATGACGCCGATCTGGAACTGACCGCCCGATTGCTTGGTGAAGGCGATGAGATCGCCGCGCGGCGACCATACCGGCGTCGAATAGGTGCCTTCGCCGAACGAGATGCGGGTCTGGCCCGAGCCGTCCGCGTTCATCACATAGATCTGCGGGCGGCCGCCGCGATCGGAGGTGAACACGACCTTGGAGCCGTCCGGCGAGAAGGAGGGCGAGGTGTCGATCGCGGTCGAATTGGTCAGGCGCGTGGTGGTGCGGCTGCGCAGGTCCATCGAGAAGATGTTGGAATTGCCGTCGTCGCGCAGCAGGCTCATGATCACCCGCTGGCCGTCCGGCGAGAAGCGCGGCGCAAAGGTCATGCCGGGGAAATTGCCCACCAGTTCACGCTGGCCGGTCTCGATCTGCAGCAGATAGACCTGCGGCTGGCCGCTTTCATAGGACATGTAGGTGATTTCCTGACGCGTCGGCGAGAAGCGCGGCGTCATGGCGATGGAGCGGCCGTCCGACAGGTAGCGCACATTGGCGCCGTCCTGGTCCATGATGGCCAGCCGCCGCTTGCGGTCGGTCTTGGCGCCGGATTCGTCGACGAACACGACGCGCGTGTCGAAATAGCCCTTTTCACCGGTCAGGCGTTCATAGATCGCATCGGCGATGATGTGAGCCACGCGGCGTGAATTCGCCCGCGACGAGAAGAACTGCTCGCCCACGAGCTGCTGGCCCGCGAACGTGTCCCACAGGCGGAACTCGGCGCGCAGCCTGCCGTCGGCTTCCTGGCTGACGCGGCCGGTGACCAGCGCTTGCGCATTGATCACCTTCCAGTCCTCGAAGCGCGGAGCGGCGTCGGGATTGGAGATCTTCTCGATGAAGGCGCCCTTGTCGATCGGCGCAAACAGGCCCGAGCGCTTGAGGTCGGCGGCGACGATGCTGGAGATTTCGGCGCCGATGCCGTCACCCGACAGGAAATCGGTGATGGCGATCGGCAGCGGTTCGACATTGCCCTTGTTGACGTCGATCTCGACCAGCGCGCGCGCCGGCAGGGTCGCCACCGCGCTCATACCGGCAGCGAGCGCGCCCATCAGCATGATCGTTTTGAAGAGATGTTTCATTCAGTTCAGCCTCTTTTGTTCGGGCCCGCAAAGGCGGAATCAGAACATTTCGCTTGGATCGAAATTGACGATGACATCCGCCCAGGCGTCATACTTGTCGGCGGGAAGGTTGTAGGGCGAGCATTTCAGCACCGCGCGCCGTGCTGATTCGGCCGCGGCACGCTCGACGCCGCTCGCTCCGCCGCCGGAGATGATTTCGGCGCCGCCACTCACCGCCCCGTTGCGATCGAGCTTGAACTTCACCGACACGCGCAGGTTCTGCGCGTCGGCAGCCCCGGCCGGGATGTTCCAGCAGCGCTGGATCTGGCCGCGCAGCGCGTCCATCTCGCTCAGCGACAGCTTGGAGGCGTTGTTGCCCTTGTCGCCACCCAGGGCCGCCTGTTCGGTCGAGCGCTTGGCGCCGCCGCCGGCCGCCTTTTCCTTGCTGAGCAGGGCGGCGATCTCGTCGGCGTCGAACGACTTCTCGTCCGATTTCTGGCGCGAGGAGGACGCCTGCTTGATCAGCTTTTCCGCTTCCTTCTTTTCGGGAGACTTGGCGGTCTGTGCCTGCGGCGGCTGCGGCTTGGCAGCGGGCGAGGGGGCCGACTTGGGCAGTTGAACGGTCTCTGCGTCCGGGCTCTCGGATGCGATGGTTTCGGCCACGGGGTCCGGCTTCACCTCCTGCTTGGGCTCGGGCTGCGGCTTCACCTCGGTGGCCGGCGTGGGCGTCGGCTTGGGTTCTGGCTGCTTGACCGGCTCCGGCTTGGGGTCGTCGGCGGGCTTGGGCGTCGGTTCGGGCGAAGGCGGCGGCGCATCGGCCGATTCCACCGGCTTGGGCTTGGCTTCGGGCGTCGGCTTCTTGTCGGTGTCGACGCTGTTTTCGCCCACCTTCTGGGCATCGGCAACGATGTCGGGCCGTTGCGTCGGCTTCGGCGCGGGCTTTTCCTTCATCGGCGATTTCTTGTCGCCCTGCTGGATCTGGGTCAGCGATTCGATCGGAACGATGTCGACGGGAAGGGATTCGACATCCGTCACCTCGAAGGCGCGCGGCGCCGACAGCGTGAACAGGCCGAGCCCCAGCGCCGCAGCGTGCAGGATAACCGATGTTGTAAGACCGGCTTTCATGCCTTGCTACTTGTCCTGTTCCTGCAACGTCACCAGGCCGAGATTCTTGTAACCGGCGGCCGAAATACGCGCCATCACCTTCATCACCGTGCCGTAGTCGGCGGTCTTGTCGCCGCGCACATAGATGCGCTCGTCATAGCCGGTCTGGGAAATCGCCTCGAGCTTGGCGACGATCTCCTCGAGCGGGATTTCGGTTTCCTGCAGATAGATCTGGCCCTGGTCGTTCACCGACACGGTGATCGGCTGCGTCTCGGAATTCATTGCCTTGGCCTGCGTCTCGGGCAGGTCGATCGGCACGCCGACGGTGAGCAGCGGCGCCGCCACCATGAAGATGATGAGCAGCACCAGCATCACATCCACCAGCGGCGTGACGTTGATTTCGGAAATCGGTCCCTTGCGCCCGCGCCGCCTGCCGCGTCCGCCGCGCGCACCGCCTGCGCTTACAGACATACCCATGATTGCGTCCCCTTAGGCCTTCTGGGCCACCTTCTCATCGATTTGCCGCGACAGTATGGCGGAGAATTCGTCCGCGAAGCCTTCCATGCGTCCGCCCAGCTTGCCCGCATCCGCCGACAGCTTGTTGTAGGCGATGACGGCGGGAATGGCGGCCAGCAGGCCGATTGCCGTCGCCAGGAGCGCCTCGGCGATGCCGGGGGCGACCACGGCGAGGTTCGTCGATTTCGAACCGGCGATCGCCTGGAACGAGGTCATGATGCCGACCACGGTGCCGAACAGGCCGATGAAGGGGGCTGCCGAGCCGATCGTGGCGAGGAAGCCCAGCCGGCCCTCCAGCCGCTCCATCTCGCGCGTCAGCGCCAGGTCCATGGCCTTGTCGATGCGCGTCTGCAGCCCCAGCGGCGATTTCGCGCCCTTCTCGAAGCTCTTCTTCCACTCGCGCATGGCGGCCACGAAGATCGAGCCCATGCCCGAAGTCTTGCGGTCGGACAGCGTGCGGTAAAGCTCTTCGAGCGACTGGCCAGACCAGAAGACCTGCTCGAAGCGGTTCAGCGCCACACGCATGCGGCCATACGCGACGGCCTTGTCGACAATGATCGCCCAGGTCCAGATGGAAGCGCCGAGCAGGCCGAGCATGACCAGCTTGACGACCCAGCCGGCCTGCCAGAACAGTGCCCATATAGACAGTTGTGCGCTCGGTTCTGCGAGTGCGAGGTTTTCCATGTTCAGACAGTCCTTAATACTTTCCGGGCTCGGCTCAACGCTGCCCTTTGCGCTTCATCCCGACTTTGGTCCGTTCGCGCGAAGCTACCGGAATGCCCCAGAATTGCGCCGTTGCAGGCCTTTTCGGGGCGAAATTTGGTAAAAGGAAGGCGCTGAATCCGCGCAATCTTCACCATGTTCTTCATGAACTGTTATGGTTAAGGATGAGTTAGGAGTAAGGCCGCGAGATAACGTGCGACTATTCGCGTCGCATCTTTTTGTGGCGGGTGCCCGTGGAAATGCGCGCCCGGTCCTCTGGTATCGGCGCGCGCGCCGTTCTATATTCGCCAAGGCGGTCTGCGCCTCGCGGCAGGAGTAACATTCCCCGGGGCCTTATCGATCCTTAAGGGAGCTGTCCCTGGGAAGACCCGTGGGTTTTCTCATACGGCGCCCACCTACTTTGTAGGTTCCCGGGATCGACATCTCCACCGGTTGTGTGGATCGCCACTTTTCTCCTGCAATTTGATGGTTGCGCGTCCGGTTGCGGCACTTTTGCGCCGGGCGTCGAAATTTCGTGCCTCGTGGAGTAAGTGTCGTTCCCGCGACGCCGTGTCATGCCGGCCCCACCTATTTTTTGAGGAACATGCGGCGGTTGCAGGAGGTAGAGCCATGACGGACATGAAGGCGCTGAAAAAGGAACTGCGTCGCGAGGCGCTGGCGCGCCGCGACGCCCTGCCGGTCGACTGGCGCATCGAAATGTCGCTGCAAATGGCCGAGGCCGCCGCTTCCGTCCCTCTCGATCCGGGCACGGTCGTTTCAGGTTTCTGGCCCATGCGCTCGGAGGTCGACAGCCGGCCGCTGATGTTTGCGCTGCGCGAGAAGGGCGCCCGCCTGTGCCTGCCCGCCATCCTCGACAAGACCACCATCGTCTTTCGCGAACTGGTGCGGGGGGCCGAACTGGTCGGGATGAGCTTCGGCACCGCTGGCCCCGGCGAGGGTGCGGAGGTGCTCGACCCCGAAATCATGCTGATACCGCTCGCCGCATTCGACAGGCGCGGCCACCGCATCGGCTACGGCGCCGGCTATTACGACCGCGCCATCGGCAAGCTGCACGACAAGGGCATGCGTCCGCGCATGATCGGCGTCGCCTTCGACTGCCAGGAGGTTGCGCTGGTGCCCGACGAGCCGCACGACGTGGTTATCCCGGAAATCCTGACCGAAACCGGGTTGCGCCGCTTCGGCTCCTCTCTGTAGAAGGAAAAGGCGTCCGGCGACCGAAAATCGCGCATGCCGTCAGGCGTTAGAGCATGTTGCAGCCAAGTGGAATCACTCGGTGTCGCATACATGCAGCAAAATCAACTAGATGGACCATGATGTCGTCCGAAAGCCGCTTCGCACTTTTCAGCATCATGGTCTAGGCTTGGCTGCGGGACAAGGATTTCATGAGACTTCTCTTTCTGGGTGACATGGTCGGCAAGACCGGCCGCACGGCGGTCTGGGAAAGGCTGCCGGGACTGATTTCCGATTTCCGGCTGGATTTCGTCATCGTCAACGGCGAGAACGCCGCCGGCGGCTTCGGCATCACCGAAGAGATTTTTCGCGAAACGCTGAACGCCGGCGCCGATGTGGTGACCACCGGCAATCATGTGTGGGACCAGCGCGAGGCGCTGACCTTTGCGCCGCGCGAGGAACGCTTCCTGCGCCCGGCCAATTTCCCCAAGGGCACGCCGGGGCGCGGTTCGGGCGTCTATGTCGCCCGCAACGGCGCGCGTGTGCTGGTGTCCAACATCATGGGCCGCGTCTTCATGCATCCCGAGCTGGACGATCCGTTCCAGGCCGCCGAGCGCGAGCTTGCCGCATGCCCGCTCGGCGAGCAGGCGGATGCCGTGGTGATCGACTTCCACGCAGAGGCGACCAGCGAGAAGATGTGCTTTGCCCATTTCGTCGATGGGCGCGCCAGCCTCGTCGTCGGCACGCATACGCACCAGCCGACCGCCGATCATCAGATTCTCAATGGCGGCACCGCCTATCTGACTGATGCCGGCATGTGTGGCGACTATGATTCCTCGCTGGGCATGGACAAGGAGGAACCGCTCAACCGCTTCCTTTCCAAGGTGCCGAAAGGACGCTTCGAGGCGGCCAGCGGTCCGGCGACGATTTGCGGCGTCGGGGTCGAGATTTCCGATCGCACCGGCCTTGCCGAAAAGGTGGCGCCGCTCAGGCTCGGGGCCAGGCTGGAAGAAACCGTTCCGGTTTTTTGGTCCTGACGTTGACGTAAGCCGGGGCCGTTCCTACTTCTTGCCGGAAATCCTACCGGACAGGGGACAAGCTCCGCAGATGCCGATCATCGACTTTCTGGCGCCGCATTTCGCATTTCTCGGCGATCCCACGGCGTGGGCCGCCCTTGTCACACTCGTGGTGATGGAGGTGGTGCTCGGCATCGACAACCTCATCTTCATCTCGATCCTCACCAACAAGTTGCCGCCGGAGCATCAGTCGCGGGCGCGCCGGCTGGGCATCAGCGCCGCACTCGTCATGCGTCTGGTGTTGCTGGCCACCATATCCTTTATCGTGCAGCTCACCACGCCGGTGTTCACCTTGTTCGACCATGGCTTCTCGTGGCGCGACATCATCCTCATCGCCGGCGGGCTGTTCCTGGTCTGGAAGGCCACGACCGAAATCCACCATTCGATGGACCCAGCCCATGGCGACGGCGCGCAGAATGCGGCCAGCGGCACGCTGCAGCTCACGCTGGGCGCGGCGATCTTCCAGATCCTGCTGCTCGATCTGGTGTTCTCGGTGGATTCGATCATCACCGCGGTCGGCATGACCGACGAGATCGTCATCATGTATATCGCCGTCATCGCGGCGGTGACGGTCATGCTTTTGGCCGCCGACCCGCTGGCCAAGTTCATTGCCGCCAACCCGACCATCGTCATGCTGGCGCTCGGCTTCCTGCTGATGATCGGCATGACGCTGATTGCCGACGGCATGGGCTACCATGTGCCCAAGGGCTACATCTACGCGGCCATGGGCTTCTCGGCGCTGGTCGAGGGCCTCAACATGCTGGCGCGGCATCGCAGGTCCGGCGGCGGACACTGACACCCCTTTTTGCCGGCCACTGTGGGGGGCGGCAAAACGGTTCTTCTGGACGTTGGGCGGCATTTTATCTATAAGCCGCCCCATTCCAGATAGCCGAAATTCAACGACAGCAGGGGTTCCATGGCTGGCCATTCACAATTCAAGAACATCATGCACCGCAAGGGCCGTCAGGATGCGGCGCGGTCCAAGATGTTTTCCAAGCTCGCGCGCGAAATCACGGTTGCCGCCAAGCAGGGCCTTCCCGACCCGGCGATGAACCCGCGCCTGCGGCTCGCGATCCAGAACGCCAAGGCCGAGTCGATGCCGAAGGACAACATCCAGCGCGCCATCAACAAGGCTTCGGGCGGTGATGCCGAGAACTACGAGGAAGTGCGCTACGAGGGCTATGGCCCTGGTGGTATTGCCGTTATCGTCGAGGCGCTGACCGACAACCGCAACCGCTCCGCCTCGAATGTGCGTGCCGCCTTCACCAAGGCCGGCGGTGCGCTGGGCGAAACCGGTTCGGTCGCGTTCATGTGGGATCGCGTCGGCGAGATCGTCTACCCGCCGGCTGCCGGCGATGCCGACAAGGTGATGGAGGCCGCGATCGAGGCCGGCGCGGAAGACGTGCAGTCCGACGAGGACAGCCACACCATTTTGTGCGCCTTCGAAGACCTCGGCGACGTGTCCAAGGCGCTCGAAGCCTCGCTCGGCGAAGCCCAGTCGCTCAAGGCGATCTGGAAGCCGCAGAATACCGTGCCTGTGGACGAGGATCGCGCCCGCTCGGTGCTGAAGCTCATCGCCACCCTGGAGGACGACGACGACGTGCAGAACGTCTACGCCAATTTCGAGGTGGACGAAGAAACCATGGCCAAGCTCAGCGCGGCATGACCACGCCCGGGGCCCGCATCGCCATCACCTACTGCACGCAGTGCATGTGGATGCTGCGTGCGGGCTGGCTGGCGCAGGAACTGCTTTCCACCTTCGGCACGGATCTCGCGGAAGTGGCATTGGTACCCGGCACCGGCGGCATCTTCGAGATCACCTGCAATGGCGAGCTGATCTGGGAACGCAAGCGCGACGGCGGCTTTCCGGAGGCCAAGGTGCTCAAGCAGAGGGTTCGCGACATCATCGACCCGCAACGCGATCTCGGCCATGCCGACCGCAAGCCGGCGGAGTGAGCCCAGGCCGCCCGGACGCTCTCCGACATGCGAGGCCCGCAATAAAAAAACCCGCCTCGAAGGCGGGTTTTTTTTGCAATGGTTTCGAAGCGCGGCTTAGATGCCGAGGCCTTCGTAGCGCTTCTTGAACTTCGACAGGCGGCCGCCGCGGTCGAGCAGCGTCTGCGTGCCGCCGGTCCAGGCCGGATGGGTCGACGGATCGATGTCGAGATTCATCGTGTCGCCTTCCTTGCCCCAGGTCGAGCGCGTCTGGTATTCGGTACCGTCGGTCATGACGACCTTGATCATGTGGTAGTCGGGATGGATATCGGCCTTCATCGCACTTTTTCCTGCTGTCGGGCGCGGATCGCGGCTTGCGCCTGCGGCGATGCGCCTCTTTTGAAAACTCGAAGCCGCAGCTATTGAGGGCCACGGCTTCTAAAACGGTCGGCGTGGCTATACATCAGGCCGATTTGAATCACAAGGCCGCAGCGGAGGTTTCGCGCAGACGGCTGAAAGGACGGAAAAGATGGCTGAAACGGAGCGGAACGAGGAACGGAAAAGCCGACGTTCCCTGCAGCCTCTGCGACGACTTTCGCCCTACATCATGCGCTATCGCGGCCTCGTCCTCGGGGCCGGCGTCTCGCTGGTCATGGCCGCCGTCACCACGCTGACCTTGCCGATCGCTGTGCGCCGCATGATCGATCACGGCTTTTCGGAGTCGGATTCGGGTTTCATCGCCAATTATTTCTCCATGCTCGTGGCCATGGCCGCGCTACTGGCGCTGTCTTCGGCCTGCCGCTACTATTTCGTCATCACGCTCGGCGAGCGGGTGGTGGCCAATATCCGCCGCGACGTGTTTGCGCGCGTCACCAGCCTGTCGCCTGCCTTTTTCGACACCGCGCAATCGGGCGAGATCGTCTCGCGCCTGACCGCCGACACCACGCAGGTGAAATCCGCCGTAGGCGCCACGGCCTCGGTTGCGCTGCGCAATGTCATTCTGTGCTTCGGCGCCATCGCCATGATGATCGTGACCAGCCCGAAACTGTCCGGCCTCGTGTTGGCGGCGATCCCCGTCATCGTCCTGCCGCTCGTCGGTTTCGGTCGCTCGGTGCGGCGCAAGTCACGCGCCGCGCAGGACACGCTGGCCGATGCCACGGCCTACGCCAGCGAGCAGATCGGCGCCATTCGCATCCTTCAGGCCTTCACCAACGAAAAGCTGGTCAACGGTCGCTTCGCCCGCGCGGTGGAGGTTTCCTTCGAGGCCGCGCGCTCGTCCATCTTCGCGCGCTCCTTCCTCACCTTCTTCGCCATCTTCACCATCTTCGCCTCGGTGGTGGCGGTGCTGTGGTTCGGTTCGCGCGATGTGCTGAGCGGCGCGCTGTCGGCCGGCACGCTTGGGCAGTTCCTGCTCTATTCGGTTTTCGCCGCTGGCGCGCTCGGGGCACTTTCGGAGGTGTGGGGCGATCTCAGCCAGGCGGCAGGCGCCGCCGAGCGGCTGACCGAAATCCTGGCCGAAGAACCGACGATCACCGCCCCGGCGCATCCGCTGCCCTTGCCGGCAAAACCGGAAGGGCGCATCGAGTTCCGCAGCGTCTCCTTCGCCTATCCCGCGCGCCCGGAGCGGCCCACGCTGCATGATGTCGGCTTCACGATCCAGCCGGGCGAGACGGTGGCCATTGTTGGCCCGTCGGGTGCCGGCAAGAGCACGATCTTCTCGCTGCTCCTGCGTTTCTACGATCCCGATGCGGGTGCCGTGCTCATCGATGGTGTCGATGTGTCGAAGGCCGATCCGCAGGCCGTTCGCACCCGCATGGCGATCGTGCCGCAGGACATCACCATTTTCGCGGCCAGCGCGGGCGAGAACATCGCCTTCGGCCGGCCCGATGCCTCGCCGCAGGACATTCGCGACGCCGCGCGCGACGCGCTTGCCGACGAATTCATCGAAAAGCTCGAAAAGGGCTATGACACGCAGGTGGGCGAGCGCGGCGTGATGCTGTCGGGCGGCCAGCGCCAGCGCGTGGCCATTGCCCGCGCCATTCTGCGCGATGCGCCGATCCTGTTGCTGGACGAGGCGACCTCGGCGCTCGACGCCCAGAGCGAAACAGCGGTTCAGACCGCCCTGGAGCGCTTGATGCAGGGCCGTACCACCATCGTCATCGCGCATCGGCTGGCGACCGTCCTGAAAGCCGACCGCATCCTGGTCATGGATGGCGGCCGCATTGTCGAGGAAGGCACCCATGCCAGCCTCGTGCGCAAGGGCGGCGTCTATGCCGATCTGGCGCGGCTGCAATTCGAAACCGGCGCAACCGCTTTCCAGGCGGCGGAGTAGAGCATTTGCAGTCAGACGGAATCGTCTGACGTCGCACAAATGCGGCCAGGAAAACAAGGCTGGAGCAGCGGAGGCGCGTTCGTCAGAACGCCCGCCGCTCCAGCCGCGGCGGGCACCGCCTACGCCCCGTAGCGCTGCTTCAGATGCTCGATGAAATAGCGCGCATTGAGTTTCTCGCCGGTCGCGCGCTCCAGAAGTTCGGGCGTCGAATAGCGCGAGCCCTGCGACCAGATATTATCGCGCCGCCAGCCATTGACCGTCTCGAAATCGCCGCGCGCGATCTGCTCGTCCACGGCCGGATGCTGCTGTTTGAGCGCCGCCCATTGCTGCGCCGCCATCATCGCGCCCAGCGTATAGGATGGGAAATAGCCGAAGGCGGCGCCTGGCCAGTGCACGTCCTGCATCGGCCCGTCGGCGGGGTTGTCGATGGTCGAGAGCCCCAGATAAGCGCGCATCTTGGCGTCCCACGCTTCCGGCAGGTCCACAGGGCTCAGCTGGCCGCCGACCAGTTCCTGCTCCAGTTCGAAGCGCAGGATGACGTGCAGCGGATAGGTCACTTCGTCGGCATCGACGCGGATCAGGCCGGGCTCGACCATATGCACATGCGGCAGGATATCGGCCTTGCTCCAGTGTTCGCCCAGATGCTGTTCGACCAGCGGCAGGCCCCAGTCCCAGAAGGCCGGATTGCGGCCGAACTGCTTTTCCACGAACAGGCTCTGGCTTTCATGCACCGCCATGCCGCGCGCCTTGCCGAGCGGCCAGTGCGCCCAGTCCTGCGGCAGGTTCTGCTCATAGAGCGCGTGGCCGGTCTCGTGCAGCACGCCCATCAGCGACGACAGGAAGTCGGTGGTCTTGTAGCGCGTGGTGATGCGCACATCGGTCGGCACGCCGCCGCAGAACGGATGGTGCGACACCGACAGGCTGCCGTGCGTGAGGTCGAAGCCCACGGCCGCCATCATCGCAAGGCCAAGCTCGCGCTGGCGCTCGACCGGATAGGAGCCGGAAAGAGGTTTTAGCGGCGCCTTCCCCAGCCGGGCAGCCTGCACCTCGAGCGCTTCCGGCACGAAACCCTTGAGAAAGCGCTTCAGTTCATCGAACACGGGCGCGATGTCGGCGGCGCGGTTGCCGGGATCGTACTGCTCCATCAGCGCGTCGTAGGGCTGGAGCTTGAGCGCGTCGGCGCGCATGGCGGCCTCCTCGCGCACCAACGCGATCACGCCTTCCAGCGCGGGCAGGAAGCCCGCCCAGTCGTTCTTGGCGCGCAGGTCGCGCCAAAGCTGCTCGCAGCGCATGCGCGCCACCGTCAACCGTTCGACGAACTCGGCGGGCAGGCAGGTCATGTTGGTGTATTGCCGCTTGAATTCGCGCAACGCCGCCTGTTGATCCGTGTCGAGCGCCTCGCTCTCGGCCGCGCCCATCCAATCGGCGATTTCGGGCGCCGTCGCCTGCCGGTGATGCATGCCCGCAAGCGTGGCCACGGCTTGCGCGCGCTTTTCGCCGCCGCCGATCGCCATATGGGTGGCCTCGTCGGCTCCGAGAATGGCGAGCGCATGTTCCAGCGCCTCGAGCTTGCGGCCGAGCTGGTCGAGTTTTGCGAATGACATGGTGCCTCCGGACATCGTTGCAGGCCGGCGAGAGGACACCAATGCGCCGCCGCTGGCAAGCCCCTGAAAGGGCCTGCCGATGCGGGTGTCAGCGCTCGGTCAGCTTCAGCTCGATGCGGCGGTTGCGCGAGCGCGCCTCGTCGGTGCCGGCGGTATCCAGCGGCTGGTATTCGCCGAAGCCGGCCGCCACCAGCCGGTTTGCCGGCACGCCGTTCTCGATCAGGAATTTCACCACCGAGGTCGCGCGGGCCGACGAAAGCTCCCAGTTGTCGCGGTAGCGCCCGGTGCCGGAAAGCGGCCGGTCGTCGGTGTGGCCGTCTACGCGCAGCACCCAGTTGATTTCGGGCGGAATTTCCTTCTGCAGCTCGATGACCGCATCGGCCAGCTTTTTCATCTCGACGCGTCCGGCCTCGTTGATGACCTCCGATCCGACCGGGAACAGCACTTCCGACTGGAAGACGAAGCGATCGCCGACGATGCGGATGTTTTCGCGGTCGGAGAGGATTTCGCGCAGGCGCCCGAAGAAGTCGGAGCGGTAGCGGTTCAGCTCCTGCACGCGTTGGGCGAGCGCGACGTTCAGCCGGCGGCCGAGATCGGCGATCTTGGTGTTGGATTCGCGGTCCTTGGCCTCGGAGGCCTGCAAGGCATCCTCCAGCGCGGCGATCTGCTTGCGCAGCGCCGAAATCTGCTGGTTGAGAAGCTCGACCTGCGACAACGCCCGCTGGCTGATCTGCCGCTCCTCGTCGAGTTCGCCCGAGAGCGAGCCGATGCGCGCGTCGGCGGCGGCGCCCGCGCCCGCACCCTGCGCCAGAAGCTGCTGCAGGCGGCTCTTTTCGGCCTCTGCGGCCGAAAGCGAGGCTTGCAGATTGGCGAGCGAATCCTGCGCGTCCTGGGTGTTGGATTTTTCCAGCGCCAGAAGCTGCGTCAGCTCGTTGATCTGCGAGTTGAGGCGGTTCAGCACCTCGTCCTTGCCGGTGATCTCGCGGCTGAGCAGGAACTGCGCCAGCACGAACACGGACAAGAGGAACATGATGGCCAGGAGCAGCGTCGACAGCGCGTCGACGAAGCCTGGCCAGTAATCTATGCGGCGGTCGCTGCGCCGGCGGGCCAGCGCCATCTCAGCTATGCTCCCGCTTCTTCAGCGCATCGGCGATCTTGTCGAGGGTCGCGCGCATCGCCTTCTGCTCCTGCGATTGGGCTTCCACCCAGTCGCGCATGATCTGCTGCTCGGAGCGCATGTTCTTGACCAGCCCGGAAATGCCGTCGGCCAGATTGGCCATGGCGGTGGCGACGCGCGGGCTGGAGCCGCTGCTTTCCTGCAGGTTGCGCAGCCGCTCGGCCAGCACCCGGATTTCCTCGGCGGTGCCGGCATGCACGGCGTCGCTCACCGGCATGTCCGAGGACAGGTCGGTGACGGAGGAAAGCCAGTTTTCCAGTTCCGTATAGAAGCGCGTCTGCGCGCGGCCGGCCTGAAGGTCGAGGAAGCCGAGCACCAGCGAGCCTGAAAGACCGAACAGCGAGGACGAGAACGCCGTGCCCATGCCGGCCAGCGGCGCCGAAAGGCCCGCCTTCAGGGCTTCCAGCACGGCGGCCGTGTCACCGCCGCCGGGGTCAAGCGACTGGATCGTGTCGCCGATCGAGCCGATCGTGTGCAGCAGGCCCCAGAAGGTGCCGAGCAGGCCGAGAAACACCAGAAGTCCGATCAGATAGCGCGAGATGTCGCGCATTTCGTCGAGGCGCGTCGCGATGGAATCGAGCATGGTGCGCATCGAATTGGTCGACAGCGACGTCGATGACGAGCGGCCGAGCAGCGCCTTCATGGGCGCCAGCAGCACCGGCTCGGTGGTTTCCATGCCCGCGCGGAAGGAGTTCACCCAGCGCACTTCGCGAAACAGCCGCACCACCTGCATCAGCGCCAGCAATATGCCGATCAGCAGCACGCCGAGGATCAGCCCGTTGAGGCCGGGATTGGTGGCGAAGGCGGACGAGATCTGCCGCGCCAGAATGGCCGCGATGAAGGCGACGATGGCCAGGAAGATCAGCATCGAAAGCAGGAAGACCTGCGGGCTCGACAGCTTGTGCGGGTCGTAGTCCGCGTCGGCAGCCTTGCCCGCCCCAAATTGTCTCAGCAATGCCATTCGCACTCCGATTGTCCGAATTCTACCGCGCGGCGGCGCCTGTGTAACAGTCTTCAAGACTGCCCGCGACTCTAAACGGAATTGTGACGAAAATGAAAGACGATTGCTGCGGCGGCGGCATCGGATGAGCCGCCTACAGCCGGTTGACGATCAGGCAATCGATCAGCGCGGCGAAATGCAGGCCGGCGCCCGTCACCACGAAGCCGTGCCAGACCGCATTCTGAAAACGCAGGCCGCGCCAGACGAAGAACACCACGCCGCAGGAATAGACGATGCCGCCGGCAAGCAGCAGCGTGAGCGTCATGGGCGGCAGCGTATCGAGCAGGGTGCGCGCCACCATCACGCCGCTCCAGCCGATGGCGAGATAGAAGCCGATGGCGAGCCGGTCGAAGCGGCCGGGAAAGAACATTTTCAGCACGATGCCGGCCAACGCGGCAGACCAGACCAGCGCGATCATCTGGCCGGCGAGCATCCCGTCGCCGAGCTGGGCGAGAAAGGGCGTGTAGGTCGCCGCGATCAGCAGATAGATCGCGGCATGGTCGAAGCGCCGCAGGATCCACTTGGCCGGTGAGACCGGCCAGAGATTGTAGGCGAGCGAGATCGACAGGACCGTCAGCAGGGCGACGACATAGAAGGCGGCTGCCAGATATTCGCCGGGATCGAGCCGGGAGGCGGCAAGCGCCAGCGTGGCCGAGCCCGCCGAGATCGCCAGCACGATGCCCACCGCGTGGACGATGCCGTCGGCGATCAGCTCGGCGCGTGAATAGTGGAAGCGGCCCGCGAAGGGCAGGCCGTCATCCGCGATCTGTCGCCGGTACGGTTCGGATGCCTCCATGACCACCTGATATTTCCGGCGGCCTTGGACTTTTTCAAGGCAGGGTGACGCCCCGCCTCAGCGCGTCACTGGCTTCTTCAGCGTATTCATCAGCGCGCGATGGATCGCTTCGTTGCCGGCCACGATTGTGCCGTCGTCAAGCATGCCGGCGCCGCCGTGCTTGTCGGTGACGAAGCCGCCCGCCTCGCGGATCATCAATATGCCTGCTGCCATGTCCCAGGCAGCCAGCGGCTCTTCCCAGAAACCGTCCATGCGGCCGGCCGCGACATAGGCGAGATCGAGTGAAGCCGAGCCCAGGCGGCGAACGCCGGCGGCCTCACCCATCACGTTGCGCAGCTCGACCAGGAAATTGCCGTGGTGGCCGCGGCCCAGATGCGGAATGCCGGTGCCGATCACGGCATCGGAAAGCTTGGCGCGCGCGGCCACGCGCAGGCGCCGGTCGTTGAGGAAAGCGCCGCCGCCGCGCTCGGCGGTGTAGAGTTCGTCCATCGCCGGATTGTAGATCACGCCGGCGACGAGCTGGCCCTGCCGCTCCAGTGCGATCGAAATGGCGAACACCGGAATGCCGTGCAGGAAATTGGTGGTGCCGTCGAGCGGATCGACGATCCAGCGGTGCTGGTCGTCCTCGCCGGCTACCTCGCCGCGCTCTTCCATCAGGAAGGAATAGCCCGGCCGCGCCCGCGACAGCTCGGTATGGATGATCTCCTCGGCCTTGCGGTCGGCCTGGCTGACATAGTCGCCGGGGCCCTTGAGGGAGACCTGCAGGTTCTGCACCTCGCCGAAATCGCGCGCCAGCGAGCGCCCGGCCTTCATCGCGGCCTGGACCATGACATTGAGGATCGCTGAACGCGCCATTTCAGAAGTCTCCGGAAAGCCCCGCTTAGTCGGCGCGGCGGATATAGGTGATTTCGTTGGTATCGACGATGACACGCTCGCCGGACGCGATGAAGGGCGGCACCAGAACGCGGATGCCATTCTCCAGCACCGCCGGCTTGTAGGACGAAGCGGCCGTCTGACCCTTCACCACCGGGTCGGCTTCGGTGATCGTCAGCGTCACCTGGTCGGGCAGGGCGATGCCGATCGGCTTTTCTTCGTAAAGCTCCACGGTCACCATCATGCCGTCCTGCAGGAAGGCGGCGCGCTCGCCCACGAAATCCTTGTTCAGTTCGAGCTGCTCGTAGCTCTCGGTGTCCATGAACACCAGCGATTCGCCCTGTTCGTAGAGGAAGGAGAAGTCCTTCTGCTCCAGGCGCACCTTTTCGACCGTCTCGGCCGAGCGGAAGCGTTCGTTGAGCTTGGTGCCGTTGATCAGGTTCTTCAGCTCGACCTGATTGTAGGCGCCGCCCTTGCCGGGCTTCACATGGTTCGTCTTGACCGCCACCCACAGACCGCCATCATGCTCGATGACGTTGCCGGGACGGATTTCATTGCCGTTGATCTTGGCCATAGTTTTGCTGTTCCGGAGAAGATTGCCCGCCCAAGCGGCGGTTTCGGCGCCTCCAAGACCATAAAATAGCGTTTGAGGCAAGAGAGACGGGAAAATGCGCGGGAAATCGCGCAGTGCAGGGAAAGCGTCCCGCGCCGTCAGCGCAGCCTGTTTGCCCGCTGCAACGCCTGCTTCAGCTCGTCATCGGTCAGGCCGTCGAGAAAATCGTCCATCTCCGGGTCGGCCAGTCCGGCGCGCCGCGCCAGAATGTACCATGCGGCGGAGCTGATGGAGTCGGGCTCCGTGCCGAAGCCGTTCATATAGAGCTTGGCGAGGCGGTTCTGCGCCGCGACATTGCCGCCGAGTGCGGCGCGCTGCATCCACATGAAGCCGCTTTTTTCGTCGCGCGGGCCGCCGCGTCCGTTGATAAGCCAGGTCGCGAGGTCCAGTTCGGCCGTGTCGAAGCCCTGGCGTGCCGCCAGCGCCAGCCAGTGGCGGGCCTGCGCGTCATCCGGCTTCTTGCCGCCCGCGCCGTTGGCATAGAGCTGCGACATGGCATATTGCGCGTCGGCCACGCCGGCATCGGCGGCGCGCTCGTAATAGACGGCAGCCCTTGCCAGGCCCTGCTCGCCGGGTTCCTCGGAGACGAGAAGCTGCGCGAAGTTGAACTGCGCCAGCCGGTTTCCCGCTTCCGCCGCCGATTGCATCAGCGCATAGGCGGCCTTGTGGTCCTTTTGCACATAGGCGCCGTCGAGCAGCATCAGCGCATACTGGAACTGGGCCTCGGGAACGCCCTGCTCGGCGGCCTTGGCATACCATTTGGCCGCCTCCTTGTCGTCGCGCGCCATGCCCAGTCCGCGCGCCAGGATTTCGGCCACCAGCGTCTGCGCCGAGGCGCTGCCGGCTTCGGCGCGCCGCAGCGCCAGATTGTAGGCGGTCTTGTAGAGTCCGCGCTGGAACGCGCCATAGGCCGGGTCGGTCCTCGCCCCGCCGAAACGGTCGGCGTCGGGCTCGCCATTTTCCGATTTGCCGCCCCCGAAGCGCTGCGGATCGACCATGTCGGTGGGCGCCGGCAGGCGCTTCATGTCGTCCGGCACCGGGGTGGTCGAGGGCAGCGGCTTCATTTCGCGCTGTGTGGCGCTGGTTTCTGGCCCCGACGACTTCGTCTCCTCGGCATGGCCTGCCTGCGGCGCGAGCGTCAATGCCAGCGCAAGATACAGGACCGGGCGAAGGATGTTTTGCGAAGCCGTCACGACCCGTCCCCGTTCAGCCGCCGTAGTCGAAGACCGGTGCGGTCTCGTCCAGAATGGCGTTGGCGCGCTCCACCGCCGCGCGCGGATCGACGCCCTCACCGAAGACCGCGCTCGACAGCGCCACGAACTCGGCGCCGGTTTGCGCAACCGCCTCGACCGAGGCGATGTCGGAACCCGCCATCACGATGCAGGGGATCTCGATCATCTCGGCCCACCAGCGCCCCAGGGTCAGGTTGCGCTGGTGCGGCTCGGGCTTGGTATCGTAGCCGAAACGGCCGAAGAACATGTAGTCGGGCCGCGCTTCGCCGAGGTCGAGCGCGTCGTCGCGGGTCTTGGCGCCGCCCGTGCCGACCATCATTCTGGGCTGATAGTGTTCGACGGCTTCTTCCAGGGCCTCGGGGCCGGTTTCCAGATGGAGGCCGTCAGCCCCGACACGGCCGGCAATGCGGGTGTCTTCGGCGATGATGGCGGCAATGCCTGCTGCCTGCGCCACCGGCACGATGCGTTCGGCGAAAGCCTGGAAGCTCGCTTCGTCACGTCCATGGCCGGGCAGGATCAGCGAGGCGATGTCGCCGCCGGCAATCGCCTGTCGCAGCCGTTCCGCGAATTGCTCCGCCGTTGCCCCTTCGGGGGCGATCAGCACGATGCGGCAGCGATTGGGTGTGGCGGCGTCGGTCATCATGGCGTTCCGTTGATGTGTCCCCATGCAGGGCGATCATGGTTGGATTTGGGCAATAGAGGAAGTCGCCGCCGTTGAACAGCCATCGCGTGCGGCGTGGCCAGCACCTCCAAATGTTTCAAAGGGATAACATTATTTGAGGGTAAAAGATCGAACTCCGCCTTCTTCTGACCGTTACCCCTCCGTAGAGCACGACCCGTATCGGCATGCATTTTCGCGGTGTGCGCAGGGCTGCTCAGTTTCAACACCTGTCAAATTCCAAGGCGGCAATGACAACGACGAGTGTACCTTCCCGGCGGGATACCCGCATCGATGTGTTTCGCGCGCTGGCGCTGCTGACAATCTTCGTCAACCACCTGCCGGGCACGGTCTACGAGCATTTCACGCACAAGAATTTCGGTTTCTCCGATTCGGCCGAAGCCTTCGTGCTGATCTCGGGCATCGCCATCGGGCTTGCTTACGGGGCCAAGTTCACGCCGGGCAACCGCCTGGTGATGGCGCTGAAGGCATGGCGGCGCGCGGGCGTGCTCTATGTCACGCATATGATGACGACGGTGGCGACGCTTGCGATCTTCGCGGGCGCAGCGGTCTATTTCACGCGGCCGGCGCTGTTGAAGATGATCAACATCGAGCCCGTGATGGAGAACACGCCGCGCGCCCTGGTCGGACTCGCCACGCTTGGCCACCAACTCGGCTACAACAACATCCTGTCGATGTATGCGGTCGTGATGATCATGCTGCCGGCTTTCCTGCTGCTGGCCACTGTCAGCCTGCGCCTGACGGTTGTGGTGTCGGGCCTCGTCTGGTTCGTGGCGGGCGTGTGGAAGATCGCGCCGCCCAACTATCCCACCGAGGGCGTCTGGTTCCTCAATCCGCTGTCCTGGCAGTTCCTGTTCGTGATCGGCATGGCGGCGATGATGCATGTCAGGCGCGGCGGCGAGCTGGTGCTGAAACCCTGGCTCTTGGGCGCTGCCGCCGGCTATCTGACGCTGTCGCTGTTGTGGGTGCGCCTGCCGCTCTGGGGCGTCGACATCTCCTTCGGACTGCCGGCGGTTCTGACCGGCTTCGACAAGACCTTCCTGTCGCTGCCGCGCCTGCTGCACGTTCTGGCGATCGCCTATCTCATCGCAGTCGTACCCGCCCTGTCGGAACTGGCGCGCACGCGGCCCGACCATCCGCTCGCAGTGCTCGGCAAGCACTCGCTGCCGGTTTTCGTCGCCGGCACCGTGCTGGCCATGGCCGGCCAGGTGATGAAGACCGTGAGCCCCGGCGGGCTGCTCTACGACACGGTGCTGATGTCGACCGGCATCGCGCTGCAGTTCGCGCTCGCCTATTATCTCGAGTGGCTGCCGAAGATCGGCTGGGGCGGGCGCAAGCCGGCGACAAGCGGGGCGGTGCGTCCGGCCGGGCCGAAACACATGGTCGGCAAGACGCCATCGGTGACTCCGGCGCGCTGACAGGGCGATTGCGCCGGCTTTGGCGTCAGGCGGGAAGCGTGGGCTTCCCGCAACATTTGCGACGGACCCGCTCAATCCTGATGACGAGGGCAAAACCTGCCGCTAAAGTTCCCGGAGACATCGACTTCCGGGAGCTACCGTGCCCAGCATTTATGACAGCGGTCTGGACCGCAATCCTGCCAATCATCAGCCACTGACACCCCTGACCTATCTGGAGCGCGCCGCCGCTACCTATCCGAAGCAGGTCGCCATCATCCACGGCGACAGCCGCGTCACCTATCGGGATTTCTGGCGCCGCTCGCGCCAGCTTGCCTCGGCGCTGGCCGGGCAGGGCATCGGCAAGGGCGATACCGTCACCGTGATGCTTTCCAACACGCCTCCCATGCTTGAGGCGCATTTCGGCGTGCCGATGGTCAAGGCGGTGCTGCATTCGCTCAACACCCGGCTCGATGCGGCCGTCATCGCCTTCCAACTCGACCATGCCGAAAGCCGGATCGTCATCGTCGATCGCGAATTCTCCACCGTCATGAAGGAAGCGCTGGCGCTGGCCAGGGTCAAGCCGCTGGTGATCGACTATGACGATCCCGATTACCCCGACGACGCGCCCTATCCCAAGGGCGAGCGCATCGGCACGCTTGACTACGAGGAATTCGTCTCGGCCGGCGATCCGGAATTCGCCTGGTCGATGCCGGAGGACGAATGGGACGCCATCTCGCTCAACTACACCTCCGGCACCACCGGCAATCCCAAGGGGGTGGTCTACCATCATCGCGGCGCGGCCTTGATGGCCTATTCCAACACCATCCATGCGGGCATGGGCAAATATCCGGTCTATCTGTGGACGCTGCCGATGTTCCACTGCAATGGCTGGTGCTTTCCGTGGACGCTGGCCGTGCAGGCGGGCACGCATGTGTGCCTGCGCTGGGTGCGCTCCGCGGCGATGTACGACGCCATCGCCGATCACGGGGTCACGCATCTGTGCGGCGCGCCGGTCGTCATGTCGCTGCTGATCAATGCAAAGGATGACGAGAAGCGCGAATTTGCGCAGACCGTCACCTTCAACACGGCCGCCGCGCCGCCGCCCGAGGCGGTGCTTTCGGGCATGGCCGAGGCAGGCTTCGCTGTGACCCATCTCTATGGCCTCACCGAAACCTACGGTCCGGCCGTGGTCAATGAGTGGCACGAGGAATGGGATGCGCTGCCGCCCGCCGAGCGCACCACGAAGAAGGCGCGTCAGGGCGTGCGCTATGCCGCCCTCGAAGGGCTGACCGTGAGGGACCCCGAAACCATGGAGCCTACGCCGGCCGATGGTGACACCATTGGCGAGGTGATGTTCCGCGGCAACATCGTCATGAAGGGCTATCTGAAGAACAGGCCGGCCACCGACGAGGCCTTTGCCGGCGGCTGGTTCCATTCCGGCGATCTCGGTGTCATGCATCCGGACGGCTATATCCAGCTCAAGGACCGCTCCAAGGACATCATCATTTCCGGCGGCGAGAACATTTCCTCCATCGAGGTCGAGGACGCGCTTTACAAGCATCCGGCGGTCGCGTCCTGCGGCGTCGTCGCCCGCGCCGACGAGAAGTGGGGTGAGTCGCCGGTCGCCTATGTCGAACTGAAACCCGGCAAGACCGCGACCGAGGACGAGATCCTGGACCATTGCCGCACGCTGCTGGCGCGCTTCAAGGTGCCGAAGATGGTGGTGTTCGCCGAGATTCCTAAGACGTCTACTGGCAAGATCCAGAAGTTTGTCTTGCGGGACATGGCAAAGCGACTGTGATCGCCTGTAAGGATACTTGTATCTGCAATAAACAGACGCACCGACCCCGGTAAATCTGTTTTGCAAATAAAAGTTTCATGTTTGCTTTGTTGGGATTATGCTTTCACCCCGTTATCATTGGGGTGAGGGCGCATTCCGTACGTGAAGCGTCCTCTTTGTCTTGGAGGAGACGACAATGCAGGGCGTGGCAAGAAACTTCTTCCTACTCGCAATCATATACGCGATATGCGGCCTGATGCTTGGGCTGTTCATGGGGATAAGCGGAGATCATACCGAAATGCCCGCGCATGCCCACATCATGGTTGCCGGCTGGCTGATGTCGGCTGTCTTCGCATTCTTCTATCATCTGTTTCCGGTGGCCCGTATGTCGCGGTTGGCACCAGTGCATTTCTGGCTGACCGCGGTCGCGGGCATCGGCCTTGTGGTTTCGCTCTTCTTCCTGCTGGCCGGAAATGGGTCGCTCGAGCCGCTGGTGGGCATATTCTCGATCGGCTTTTTCCTCGCCATGCTGCTGTTTGCATGGATCGCGATTCCGGCGATTCGCCCCGTTGAAACGAAGGCGTCCCCTTTTGAGACAACCGACGCACCCGGCGCGGCTCGTTAACCGGCCGTTAAGCTTAAGGTTATTTAATAAGGGCGTCCAGTTATCTGGATTCTTACCGAGTGGCTGGAGCCACTTCGTTTGACGCCTCCCTGTTAACTCTTGAGAGCCGCTTTTCCAGCGGCTCTTTTTTTCGCGTGTGTGACATGCTTGTTACTGGCGGGCGCCGTTAACCTTCTGTTAAACATATGCTTGCCTTCGGGCCGCCTCGCGCGCATTTTCCACACCTATCGAACTTGGGGCAGGCGACTGGGAGTGCGCGGATGTGGCACCAGAGCAAGCTTGACGGTGGTGCAGAGGCGTGACGATGAATGAGCCTTCGATAGAATGCGGCAACACGATCCGCCTGGCGGAACGGCGTGTGTTCTCGCAATCCTCCTTCAAGCCGCTTTACGACGAGGGTATGGGGCTGGTCGAACAGACCGCTGAGTATCTCGACGGGCAGGGCCGTGCCGACGCCAGGAAGCTGTCGCGGCTGGCGGCCACGCTCTATGCCGCCGAATCCATGCGTCTCACCACGCGCCTCATGCAGGTCGCTTCCTGGCTGCTCTTGCAGCGCGCCGCCAATTCCGGCGAGATGACGCGTGATCAGGTGGCGGCGGAAAAGTCCAAGGTGCGGCTCGACACCGCTTCCGCGCGCGAGGATGCCGCCGGCTGGGGCGAATTGCCCGCGTCCTTCCTCGATCTCGTCAACCGGTCGCTCAGCCTCCAGGCGCTGGTGCGCCGCATGGACGACGAGATTTATGGCGAGCACGCGCACCGTCCCGCCCCGAGCCGCCGCAGCAATCCCGTTTCCGACCAGATCATGCTGCTCAACACGGCTTTCGGCCGCTGAGACATCGGCGGGCAAGCCCGTTCCCGCAGTCTCCGTTTCCGGTTTGTTCACAATTTCCTGACACATGGGTCCGGCGGAGGTACAGTCGCCGGATGAGCCAAGCGATTCGCATTATCGGTATCGACCCGGGGCTTCGGCGCACCGGTTGGGGTGTTGTCGAGACGCTCGGCAATTCGCTGCGCTTCGTGGCGGCGGGCACGGTGCGCTCCGACGACAAGGCGTCGCTGGCCACCCGGCTGTGCCAGCTCCATGACGGGCTTGCCGATGTGCTGCACAGGCAGATGCCCCATGAGGCGGCGGTCGAAATCACCTTCGCCAACAAGGACGCCACCGCAACCATCAAGCTCGGGCAGGCGCGCGGCGTGGCCATGCTGGTGCCGGCCCGCGCGGGCCTGGCCGTTGCCGAATATGCGCCCAACGCCGTCAAGAAGGCGGTGATCGGCGTCGGCCATGGCGACAAGAAGCAGATCCAGATGATGGTGAAGGTGCTGATGCCCAAGGCCGTTTTCGACGGCGCCGATTCGGCGGACGCTCTGGCAATCGCCATCTGCCACGCGCATCACCGCCAGAGCGTGACCTCGCGGCTGGCTGCGCTGGCCGGTTGATCGCCGCCGATGTTCTTGACTTGTTCCGCGTATTCGAATAGGTAATACCACAGAGGTATTACCATGCGCGTCACCGAAAAAGGTCAGGTCACCATTCCGAAGGAAATCCGTGACCGTCTGGGCATTGGTCCGGGCAGCGAGGTCGAGTTCGTGGAGCGCGATTCCGTTGTGGTCCTTGAGAAGCGCGAGGCCTTGCCCAGGCAGGGCGAGCAGACCTTCGAGGAATGGGCTGCGAGCGTGGCGGGAACTTTCGATACCATGGGGATGGACGGAAAGGCCTATGTAGACTGGCTGCGGGGACCGCGTGAAGATCTCGACACTCATTGACACCAATGTGTTGATCGACGTTCTCGGTCCGGCGGAGTTGCAAACACGCCGCTGGTCGCTGGCGGCTCTCAAGCAGACGTCTGCCGAGGGGGCTGTCGTCTTCAGCGCGATTGTCTGGGCCGAACTGTCGAGACCCTCGCTAGGCGAAGAGACGTTGTCACGTGCATTTTCCTGGCTCCAGCCGATCCGCGAGGACTTTCCGTTCAACGCTGCTTTCCCGGCCGGCGCGGCGCATACGCTCTACCGTGTTCGGGGAGGCAAGAGGGAAAGAACCTTGCCCGACTTTTTGATCGGCGCGCATGCAGCGGTGTCGGGGCATCGGCTGTTGACGCACGATGCGGGCCGTTACCGCACCTATTTTCCCAGTCTCAACATATTGAGCCCTGAAACCTATCCCCTGGAGAACGGCTAGATGATCGGCAAGCTCAAGGGCACGGTGGACGAGATCGCCGAGGACCATTGCGTGGTCGATGTCCACGGTGTCGGCTATGTCGCCTTTTGTTCTGTGCGCACATTGGCCACCTTGCCCGGACCGGGCGAGGCGGTGGTGCTGTTCACCGAGACCTATGTGCGCGAGGACATGATCCGGCTCTACGGTTTCCAGAGCGCGCTCGAACGCGAATGGTTCCGGCTGCTGCAGGCCAATGTGCCGGGCGTGGGCGCCAAGGTGGCGCTGGCGGTATTGTCCACGCTGAGCCCGAGCGACCTTGCCAATGCCATTGCGCTGCGCGACATCGCCATGGTCAGCCGCGCGCCGGGCGTGGGCAAGAAGGTGGCCGAGCGCATCGTCACCGAACTGAAGAACAAGGCGCCAGCCTTTGCCGGCGAGGCTTCCGCCACCATCGGCCTCAAGCAGGAGCTGGGCGAAGGCGTCGCCGCCGCGCCGATCGCCGACGCCGTCTCGGCGCTGGTCAATCTCGGCTATTCGCGCGACATCGCCGCCAATGCGGTTTCCGCCGCGCTGAAGACCGCAGGCGAGGAAGCCGATTCGTCAAAGCTCATCCGTCTCGGCCTGAAGGAGCTGGCGCGGTGAGGCCCTGCCGCTTGCCCAGACGATCCCGCCATGCGAGGACGGGCGGATGAACACCGAACCTCGCATCCTTTCGGCCGAAAAGCGCGGCGAAGACGTGGACGCCACGCTGCGCCCGCAAAGCCTGGACGAATTCGTCGGGCAGGCGGCCGCGCGCGCCAATCTGAAAATCTTCATCGAGGCAGCCAAGGGGCGCGGCGAGGCGCTCGACCATGTGTTGTTCGTCGGCCCGCCGGGATTGGGCAAGACCACGCTGGCGCAGATCATGGCGCGCGAGCTCGGCGTCAATTTCCGCTCCACCTCCGGCCCGGTCATCGCCAAGGCAGGCGATCTGGCCGCGCTGCTCACCAATCTGGAAGAGCGCGACGTGCTCTTCATCGACGAAATCCATCGCCTCAGCCCGGCGGTGGAGGAAATCCTCTATCCGGCAATGGAGGATTATCAGCTCGATCTCATCATCGGCGAAGGGCCGGCGGCGCGCTCGGTCAAGATCGACCTTGCAAAATTCACGCTGGTCGCCGCCACCACCCGTCTCGGCCTGCTCACCAACCCGCTGCGCGACCGCTTCGGCATTCCGGTGCGGCTGAATTTCTACACGGTCGAGGAGCTGGAGCTGATCGTGCGGCGTGGCGCGCGCATCCTCGGCCTGCCCATGGGCGATGACGGCGCGGTCGAGATCGCGCGGCGCTCGCGCGGCACGCCGCGCATCGCTGGCCGCCTGCTCCGCCGCGTGCGCGATTTCGCTACCGTTGCAGGTGCAGCTATCGTCGACAGGAAGATCGCCGACGAGGCGCTGTCGCGGCTGGAGGTCGATGCGCTCGGGCTCGATCAGCTCGACCGGCGCTATCTCTCGATGATCGCGATGAACTTCGGTGGCGGCCCGGTCGGTATCGAGACCATCGCGGCCGGCCTGTCGGAACCCCGCGACGCCATCGAGGACATCATCGAGCCCTATCTCATCCAGCAGGGTTTCATCCAGCGCACGCCGCGCGGCCGCGTGCTGACGGCGAACGCCTGGAAGCATCTGGGGCTGGAAGCGCCGAAGGACGTGGCACAGCAGCAGATCAACCTGTTTCAGGAAGAATAAGGTTCGCGCCCTATTCTTCCGGCTTGACGCCTACTGCTTCAACCCGCGCACCACCTCCATCACATCCGGCCCGGCCTTCCTGCCATCGAATTCCTCGACCACGCCGAAGGCGCCGCCATACCCCCAGAGCGCCCATGAAAAGCCGTGGCGTTCGGCGCGCCCGATCACGTCGCGCACATAGGCTGCACGGTCCTTGCCGGGTATCACGAACGGATTGCCGTATTCCTGCCGGATCATGCCGAATTCGCCGAGGAAAATATTTTCGGGGCTGATGCCGTGCGCCTGCGCCCATTTTTCGATTGTGTCGAATGGCGCCTCCATCTGCGCCTGCAGCTTGTCGGCGGTGTCCATGGTGGCGATCTGTTCATCGAGATAGGCGAGCATGCCGGCGCGCCGCGTCCATGGCGCGTCGGTCCGGATTTTTTCGCGGATACGTTCCAGCGCGGCGTCCAGCTCCGCGCGTGACACAGCGTCGGGCGGGAAGGGCAGGCCGGTGACATAGCGGATAAAGTCACCGGACCAGGTCGCGCCCTGATGGGTGAGCAGGAAAGGTTCGTAGGAGTGAAAGGTCCAGATGACGTTGTCGTCGCGGATGGCCGAGGGGTCGATCTTCGCCAGGGCCTCCGCGCTGGCATAGCAGCTTCCGCTCAGCACCAGCGTCAGCCGCGTGGCCGAGGCGCGGGCGGCGGCATAAAGCCTTTGCAGTTTTTCCGGCCACAGATCGGCCTTGCCGTCATCGCAATCGATCACCGGCTCGTTCATCGGCTCGAAGGCCACCAGCGCGGGGTCCTCTTTCGACAGGAGCTGTGCTGTCTGCCGCACCAGTTCCACATAGGCGTCGAACTGGCTGGCGCTGTCCATCACCTCTGCCATGCCCACGGCGCGGCTGCTGCCGGCCGTCGCCAGATGCAGGTCCACAACCACCTTCAGCCCGGCGGCATTGATCATGCGCACGGACTCAAGCACGGACGCCAGCAGCTTTTCCCCCAGTGCCGCGCTGCCTGGCGACAGGAAGGGCGAAGGGTCGACCGGCATGCGCACGAAATCGAAGCCGCCTTCCTTCAGCCGTTCGAGGTCTGCCGCGGCAAGCGTCCTGCGCCATTCGGGAAAGGGCAGGATCACCGTCTCGTCGTTCCAGCGGCTTGCGTCCGGCCAGGTCGTCCAGAGGTCGAGATTGATGCCGCGCTTCATGGTGAAGCTCGCCGCGCCGGCGGCGGTTGCGCCGATCACAAGCGCGGCCAGCAGCGTGGCCTTGAACATGGCCATCAATGATGCCATCCGCATTGTCATCGGATATGCCCCTCTCGACGCGCCCGCATCTGCGCGATACCTGTCAGTTTCGAGCCGAAAAGGAAAGCGCGATGGACGATCATGGTGAACGCGAAAGGCTGTTGGCGGGCATTTCGGGCGAGCTGACGCCGTCGGGCCATCGCCTCATGGCGCGGGTCTACTATGCCGACACGGATTTTTCCGGCGTCGTCTATCATGCCCGCTATCTGGAGTTTCTGGAGCGTGGCCGCTCCGATTTCCTGCGGCTGGCCGGCGTTCACCACACCGAACTTGCCGATGGCAAGCATGGCGAAAAGCTGGTGTGGATCGTGCGGCGCATGGAGATCGATTTCCGCAGCCCCGCCCGCATCGACGACATTCTGACCGTGGACACGCGCACGCAAGACATTTCCGGTGCACGCATCCGCATGGCCCAGCAGTTGAAGCGCGGGCAGGAAGTGCTGGTGGAAGCCAGGGTGGAAGCCGCCATCATCGGCGAGAACGGCCGGCCGCGCCGCTTCCCGCGCGACTGGATCGCGGCCTTCATGCCGCATGGCGAAGGATGATCCGCCGCCACAACAACCTTACAAGCGTGCAGCAAGGAGCCGGGTATGACACCGAAAGCCGTATACTGGGACATGGACGGGACGCTGATCGACAGCGAGCCGCTGCACGAGAAGGCGTTGCGGACGGTGCTAACGAGCCTCGGCATCACCCCGCCGCCGGATCTGCACGACCGCGTCGTCGGCATCGCTGCCGTTCCCGTCTATGAGATGATGCGCGACGAACTCGGCCTGAAACTGTCCTTCGACGACTGGATCCTGCGCAAATATGTCTACTACATGGAGCATGTCGCCTCGCTGAAGCCGCGCGGCGGCGCAGTCGAGGTCTATCGCGACCTGTGGGCGCAGGGCACGCCGCAGGCGGTGGTGTCGAACTCCGACCGGCTGATCGTGGAGGCCAATCTGCGCGTTATCGGCATCGATAGGCCGGGCATGAAGAGCGTCACCCGCAACGATGTACGTCTGGGCAAGCCCGACCCCGAGCCGTTCCTGCGCGCGGCCTGGCTCACCGGTGTCGATCCGGCCGAGACCTTTGTTGTCGAGGACAGCCATGCCGGCGCCACCGCAGGGGTCGCCGCCGGCATGAACACGCTGTTCTGGCCACAGCAGCCGGGCGACGAGGCCCCCGCCGGGGCAATCCTCGTCTCCAGCCTGGAAGAGCTGCGCGGTCATCTCAGGCTGGACTGACTGGAGGGGGCGGCAAGCCGAGCCCGTCAGTTGCGATAGGCCGGCTCCTGCTCGTCGAGGATCGCCTTCAGTTCGGCCAGATGCTGTTCGGCCTGGCCGGGATAATCGTCCAGCTCGCTGGCGGTTTTTTCGGCGACCTCATCGGACAGCGTGCGCAATGGCTGGCCGGTCCACAGTGCCTTGATGTAGGTTTCCGCGGCGCGCTCGAAATAATAGAGCTGGTTGAAGGCCTCGGCGACGGTCTTGCCGATGACCATCACGCCATGGTTGCCCATCACCATCACCCGGACCTTGGGATCGGCGAGAAGTTTCGAGCAGCGCTCGCCTTCTTCCTCGAAGGCGAGGCCGCCATAGTGCGCGTCCACCACATGGCGGTTGAAGAACATCGCCGAGTTCTGGTCGATCGGCGGCAGGCGCGAATCGGCCAGCGAAGCGAGCACCGTGGCGTGAATGGAATGCACATGCAGCGCGCAGCGCGCATGCGGGCAGTTGCGGTGGATGGCGCCATGCAGCCCCCAGGCGGTCGGATCGGGCGCGCCCGGACGGTTCATCGTCTCGGGATCGTTGGCGTCGATCAGCAGCATGTCGCTCGCCTTGATGCGCGAAAAATGCATCTGGTTGGGGTTCATCAGGAACTGCGTGCCGTCGTCGTTGACGGCGAGCGAGAAATGGTTGGCCACCGCCTCGTGCATGTTCAGCCGCGCCGTCCAGCGAAAGGCGCAGGCGAGATCGACGCGCTCCTCATAGAAGGGCAGGTTGCTGCGGGTCTTGGCTGACAGTTGCGCGACGCTCATGGTTCCTCCCCTTGGTCGTCTGGTCTCGGTAGTATCGAGGATGCCCTGCCGGCTGCCCGGCGGCAACCGTATTCGCGCCTGTGGCTCATGCAATGGTGTCGAACAGGCGCAGGATCCAGGAAATCTGGTAGATCAGCGCCGCCGCCACGAACAGCATGTGGAATGTCCTGTTGGTGGTGAAGATCGCAGCGATGCAGAGCACGAGAAAGACCGGCGTGCGGATCAGATATTCGTGGCCGAAATGGGCGAAGTGCTCGCGGCCTTTCAGCAGTGTGTCGATGATGTCGAGCACGAAGGTGGCAGCCAGCAGGCCGAAAAACCACACCCGTCGCGATATGAAGAAATCCTCGTAGCTCTTGTAGTCCAGCATGCTGTCGGGAAACAGCAGCGCGCACATGAGGAACAGCGTCGTCGAATAGAAGATCAGGAAGAGGTATTTGCCGAAGGTCCAGCTATCGATGTGGAACAGGCCGAATTCCCACCACCAGAAATGCACCAGCATCAGGAACACCATGCCGACCCAGGCGAGGTGCACGGGGTAGAGCGCATAGCCGCGTGGATGCTGGACGATGCGCGCGATGCCGGACAGGAGCCGGGTGAGGCCCAGACCCACCACCATGCCCATGACGATACGGATATGCGGAAAAATTTCCGCGGCGCTGTGAGTGGCCTGATCCATGGAAACTGCTACGTCATCAAATGGTTGCTTCCGCAAGGGTAGGGCATGCGCCGCCGCGTGGCAAAGAAAAACCCCGGCGCGAGGATCGCGGCCGGGGTCGGGTGTCAGCCTGGGGCCTCGGCCCTGGCGTCGATGGATCAGGCGGCCGCGGCGACGTCGCCCTTCTTGACGGCTTCGAGAATGTTCTGCGGCGAGGAGACGCCATAGGGGTCGGTCTCGCAATTGTCGGAGTAGCCCTCTTCCTCGAACCACTGCTCGACCACGCCGTCATTGATGACAGCGCCATAGCGCCACGAGCGCATGCCGAAGCCGAGATTGTCCTTGGCCACGAGCATGCCCATCTTGCGGGTGAACTCGCCCGAGCCGTCGGGGATCAGCTTGACGTTCTCGAGGTTCTGCGACTTGCCCCAGGCGTTCATGACGAAGGCGTCGTTGACGGAAATGCAGTAGATCTCGTCCACGCCCTGTTCCTTGAACTCGCCATGCAGCTTCTCGAAGTCGGGGAGCTGGTAGGTTGAGCAGGTCGGGGTGAAGGCACCCGGCAGCGAGAACAGAACGACGCGCTTGCCGCCGAAATAGTCGGCCGAGGTCTTGTCTTCCCAACGGAAGGGATTGGGGCCGCCAACCGACTCGTCGCGGACGCGCGTGCGGAAGGTCACGGAGGGAACTTTTTTCCCGAGCATTGTCAAACTCCTCGAAAAGAATGAAGCAAGCCCGCGCCTTGTTAGGAGGAGCAAGGGGGTCTGCCAATAGGTTTTGTGCAGCGCGAAAATATCAATTGCCTATGGGCTGTCCAGCATTTGCGCCGTGGCATCAGGTCGCGGTCCACAAGCTTTCCGCGACTGGACCAGCAAAGTCCGAACCTAACCGCAGCCCCGGTTTTGCGCCCCTCGAAACGGCAGGCTGCAGGGTGCGCCGGAACCATGGCTGGCGGCTCTCTGGCCGGCTCGAAGTTCCTGCCGGGCGAAATGGTCACGGTCGGGGAACTTGACCCGACCCGCATCCGTTTGGTTCGTTAGGCGCTCAGCCACAGATTGCCAATCGACGATTCATGAGGACCAAGCGATGCTGATTCCGATGACCCGCGACGCGAAATGGATGCATGTCGCCGCGGTGTGTGCTTTTCTTGCCGCCCCGACACCCAACATGGCGCTGAATGCGCAAGGTCTGGAGAGCCAGAAGGCCATCGACACGATCATCGGCTCGGATGTGGAGGAAGAGGAGGTGCGCGCCGCCGACGATTCCGACCGCATCGTGGCGGCGATCGAGAATGCGCTGGCCGCCAGCAGCGATGTACGCAAGACTTCCAGTCTCGAGAAGGTCGACATTGTCTTCCTGCCGGATGCGGCCGATAACGGTCTGCCGCCCCCCATCGATGCCGCGCTGAAGAAGCACGAGAAGGAAGTGGCCGACCTGCGCAAGGAACTGGAAGGCAACGCCATGCTCTTCCACGCCATAGATTCGCGCTCGGTGCTGATGCGCGACGTTCTGGCCGTCGAGTTCGACGGCCAGAAAAGCGTCGTCATCTATGCCGCCGCCAAGCCTTCGAAATGACAGCGTTTGCCGTTTGAGCAAAGTGCGGGTCGGCGGGCTTTCCTCTTCTCCATTCAATGTAAGGGACGGTCGTGAGACATGCGGTTGCCTCGGGGCATTTCGCTTTCTATAGATAAGAGCGGGGCCGCAAGATCGGCCGTGCCGTAACAATGCGGCCGGCCGCATTGAGCGAGCGAAGCGAAAAGCGACGTTTTGACGAGAAACGTTCAAGTCTTGGGAAGGGCCGCATGGCAGATAAGCTTTCGCAGGAAATCATCGACAAGATCAGGGCCCATGCCGACATGGAGGGCGGCGAGGTAACGCCGGAAACGGAACTCAATGCGCTCGGCATTCATTCGCTGGAACTCACCGAGATCATTTTCGATCTTGAGGAGGCCTATGGCATCGAGATCGAGATGAACACGGTGGAAGCCTGGGGCAATCTCAAGAATGTCGGCGACATGGTCGCCGCCGTGCGCGAACTGATCGGCGCCAAAGCCTGAGATGGGCCGCTCGCGCGTCGTCATCACCGGTCTGGGCGGCCTTTGCGGCCTTGGCACCAGCGTTCGGGAAATCTGGGCGGCCATGCGCGCCGGCCGATCGAGCATCGGGGAAATCACCACCGCGCCGCTGCATGAGCTGAAGGTGCGGATCGGTGCGGAAATCAAGGAGCTTCCCGAGCACGGCCTTGAGAAAAAACGCCTCGTCACCATGGATCGCTACAGCCTGATCGCGATCCTCGCCGCCGGCGAGGCGCTGGCGCAGGCTGGCTTGAAGATCGACGAAAACAACGCTTCGCGCATCGGCGCGTCGGTCGGCACCGGTATTTTCGGGGCCGAAACCGTCGAGGAAAATTATCGCGGCCTTTTCATCGAAGGCCGCTCGCGCGCCAATGTCTTTGCCGTGCCGCGCATCATGCCCGGCGCACCTGCCGGACAGGTCAGCATGGAACACGGCCTGCGTGGGCCGGTCTTCGGCGTCACGTCGGCTTGCGCCTCCTCCAACCACGCGATTGCGATCGCCGCCGACCAGCTTCGCCTTGGCCGGGCCGATGTCATGGTCGCCGGCGGCACGGATGCGCCGCTCTCCTATGGCGTGCTCAAGGGCTGGGAGGCGCTGCGCGCGCTGGCGCGCGAGACCTGCCGGCCGTTTTCGGCCGACCGCGACGGGCTGGTGATCGGCGAGGGTGCGGGCATGGCGGTGCTGGAAACCTATGAACACGCCACCGCGCGCGGCGCCACCATCCTGGCCGAACTCGCCGGCTCGGGCATGTCTGCCGACGCCACCGACATCGTCGCGCCCACCGTGGAGGGGCCGGCCGCGGCGATGCGGGCCTGTCTGGCCGATGCCGGGCTGAAGCCGGAGGATGTCGACTACGTCAACGCCCACGGCACCGGCACCAAGGCCAATGACGAGATCGAGACGGCCGCGATCCGGCGCGTATTCGGCGCGCATGCCGACAGGCTTTCGGTCTCCTCCACCAAGTCGATGCATGCCCATTGCATGGGCGCATCGGGCGCGCTGGAGATGATCGCCTGCGTGATGGCCATCCGCGAGGGGCTGGTGCCGCCAACGGCCAATTATCGCGAGAAAGATGCGGCCTGCGACCTCGACATCACGCCCAATGTCGCGCGCGAGCGTAAGGTTCGCGCCGCCATCAGCAATGGTTTCGCCTTTGGCGGCACCAACGCGGTGCTGGCGTTCCGCGCTGCCTGATTCCAGGAGCATGATCCCGAAAAGTGGAAACCGGCTTTCGGAAAAGATCATGCTCAAACAAATAGATAGTGTCTGATGACGATTGGAGGAAACGTCATCGGACACTGGCGCCCTGGCACGGATGCGCGGCGCGACCTACATGAACCGCCCGGGAAGGCGCCTCGGCTGCAGTCCCGGACTTTCCTTCCAGGCATTTCCGGGGACGTTCCATGACCGATCTTTCCACCTTTCCGATCACCAGCCGCTGGCCGGCGAAGCATCCCGACCGGCTGCAGCTTTATTCCTATCCCACGCCTAACGGCGTGAAGGTGTCGATTGCGCTGGAGGAGATCGGCCTCCCCTACGAGGCCCATGCCGTCAATATCGGCAAGGACGAGTCGTGGACCCCGGAGTTCCTGTCCCTCAACCCGAACGGCAAGATCCCGGCGATCCTCGATCCGAACGGCCCGGACGGCAAGCCGCTCGGCATGTTCGAATCCGGCGCGATCCTCGTCTATCTCGCCGACAAGACCGGCAAGCTGGTGCCGGCCGATGCCGCGCGCCGCTACGAGACCATCCAGTGGGTGTTCTTCCAGATGGCCAATGTCGGGCCGATGTTCGGGCAGGTCGGTTTCTTCCACAAATTCGCTGGCCGCAACATCGACGACAAGCGCCCGCTGCAACGCTATCGCGACGAATCCAGGCGCCTCATCGGCGTGCTCGACACGCGGCTGGAAGGCCGCCAGTGGATCATGGACGACGATTTCACCATCGCCGATGTCTCGCTGCTTGGCTGGACGCGCAACCTGATCGGCTTTTATGAAGCGCGTGAGCTGGTCGGTTTCGACAATTTCAAAAACGTCGCCCGCTGGCTGGAGCAGGGGCTGGCACGGCCCGCCGTGCAGCGCGGACTGGAAATCCCGCCACGCGCCTGACCTGAAGCACCGAGCCGGGAAGGTCTTCCCGGTTCGGCCGTGCATCGCAGGGGAGCCGCCCTCTCAGTCTTCGGTCATCAGCACGCTTCGCACCACCAGGTCGGCAGGGCGGCGTTTTTGCATGACGCGCTCGATATTGGGCAGGTCGTTGCCGGCGATCCAGTCGCGCGCCTCCTTGTCGCTCTTGCCGTGGTCGCGCCAGCGCTGCATCAGCCGGCGTTCCAGCTCGTTGCGCGGCAGGTCGAGATAGATGGCAAAGTCGAAGAAGGGCGAAAGCTCGTTCCACGGCGCCTCGTCGAGCAGCAGATAGTTGCCCTCGACCAGCACGAACTTCACCTCGCTGTCGATGACCGACGCCCCGGCGCGCGCCAGCTCCATATTGCGGTCGAAGACGGGCACGGCGATGTCCGGCTCCACGGATCGGATGCGCCTCAGCAGGGCGGCGAAGCCACGATAGTCGAAGGTTTCAGGCGCCCCCTTGCGCGCGCGCAAGCCCCGCTTGTGCAGCACGGCATCGTCGAAATGGAAACCGTCCATCGGCACCACGGCGGCGGAGCCTTCCGGAAACAGGCCGAGCAGTTTTTCGGAGAGGGTGGATTTTCCCGCGCCGGGCGCGCCGGCGATGGCGACAATGAAACGCCGGCCCTTGCCGGCGCGCTTGAAAATAGTTGCGGCGATGGTGGCAATCTCGGACATCGAAACCCCCGTCTCTTTGTCGATGCATCTTGCGGCGGTGTCGGAAAAACTTCAAATCCCGAGCCTTACCCGTCACTGAAACTTAATGCGCGTTGCGCGTCCCGGTTCCGATGCGGACCCGGATGCGGCCTTAATGGAGCGGAAACCGGGATTGCGATAGGCTGGCGGCCGCTGTAGCCATAGCTCGATGGCATATGCGTCGAATTCAGCCGGGTGATGTCGTTGCGGATCGTTTTCTTCTCTCGTCTTTCGTTTGTTGCCAAGCTGGCGTGGGTGGTCCTTCTCGCGGGGCTGGCGGCGGCATGCTCCACCACGACCACGCTGAATTCGGTCAAGGTTCCGCAATCCGACTCGACCAAGCACGCCGCCATCGTGGTCGATGGCAGCAATGGGAGGGTGCTTTACCAGTCCAATGCCGAGGCGCGTCGCTATCCGGCGTCGCTGACCAAGATGATGACGCTCTACATGACCTTCGAGGCGATGGAGAGCGGCCGGCTGTCGAAGGCCACGCAAATCCCGGTTTCGGCCTACGCCGCCGCGCGGCCGCCGACGAAGATCGGTTTCCGCCCCGGCCAGTCGATTGACGTGGATTCGGCCGTCTATGCGCTTTGCACCAAATCGGCCAATGACGTTGCCGTGGCGCTGGGCGAGGCGCTGGGCGGAACCGAGGAGCGTTTCGCGCAGATGATGACCGTCAAGGCGCGCCAGCTCGGCATGCGCAGCACGGTGTTCCGCAATGCCTCCGGCCTGCCCGACGACCAGCAGGTCACCACCGCGCGCGACATGGCCCTGCTTGGCATGGCGCTGCGCAAGCGCTTTCCGCAGCATTTCAGCTATTTCTCCAGCCGCTCCTTCAGCTATCGCGGCAAGACCATCCGTGGTCACAACGACCTGCTCGGGCGCGTGCAGGGCGTGGACGGCATCAAGACTGGCTATATCCGTGCATCCGGCTTCAACATCGTCACCTCTGTCAGCACCGATGGCCGCAAGCTGGTGGTGGTGGTGATGGGCGGCGATACGGCCCGCAGCCGCAATGCCGAGGTGGAACAGCTCATCGAGCGCTATCTGCCGCAGGCGAGCCGGTCTGCCAGGCCGGTGGACGAAGCCCCCGCGTCGATACCGGTGGCTGCGTCCGCATCGACCACGCCATCGGAAACGTTGGGAATGCCCGCCGCGCCTCTGCCGGGAACGGCGCTGGTCGGTGTGCCCGCCCGCCCGGAAATGCCGGTCGAATAGGTCGGGCCGCTCTCACCCCTCGATAGCCTCTTCGGCCGCGCCTTCCGGCTCTTCCAGCCGGAACCAGGCGATGTAGAGCGCCGGCAGGAACAGCAGCGTGATCGCCGTGCCGGAGATGATGCCGCCCATCATCGCATAGGCCATCGGACCCCAGAACACCTCGCGGGCAATCGGGATCAGCGCCAGGCTGGCCGCCGCGGCCGTCAGCGCGATCGGCCGCATGCGGTGCTCACTCGCCTCGATCACCGCCGTCCAGCGTTCGGTGCCGGCCTCCACCAGTTCCTCGATCTGCACGATCAGGATGACCGAGTTGCGGATCAGTATGCCGATCAGCGCCAGAACGCCCAGCAACGCCACGAAGCCCATGGGCGCGCCGCTTGGCAGCAATGCGGCCACCACGCCGATCAGGCCAAGCGGGGCCACCGCCACCACCAGGAACAGGCGCTGGAAGCTCTGCAACTGGATCATCAGGATCGTGGCCATGACGAACAGCATGATCGGCACAACCGCGATGATAGGCGCCTGGCTCTGGGCGCTTTCCTCCACCGTGCCGGCCACCGCCACGCCATAGCCATGCGGCAGCCTGTCGGCGAAGGCCTGCACCGACGGGGCAAGCTGGCTGACGATCGTCGCCGGCTGGACATGGCCGACGATGGCCGCCTCGACGGTGATGGTGGGAATGCGGCTGCGGCGTATGATCGTGGGCTGCTCGAGGTCGTAGCGGAAGTTTGCCACGGCGGCGAGCGGTATGGATTCGCCCGTGCCGGTGGGTATCTGCAGGGTTTGCAGGGTTGCGATGGAGCCGCGTTCGGTCTCGCGCGAACGCCCGATCACATCGATGAGATAGGTCGAGTCGCGCACCTGCGTGACCGTTATTCCGCCCACCACGCCGTTGAGCGACGTGGCTATGTCCTGCGAGGTGATGCCGAGCTGGCGCGCCTTGTCCTGCAGCACGTCCACCTTCAGCACGCGGCCGGGTTCGTTCCAGTCATAGCTGAGCGCGGTGAGGTTGGGGTTCTGGGCCATCACGCCGGCGAACTCCATGGCGAGCGCCCGCACCGCCTGGATGTCGGGGCCGCTGACGCGATACTGCACCGGCCGGCCCACCGGCGGCCCCAGTTCCAGCGTCTTCACATAGGCGTCCGTCCCCACGAACTGCTCGCGCAGGATTTTCTGGATCGATGCGCGCACCCTTTCGCGGGCTTCGAGATCCTTGGTCACGATGACGACCTGGCCGAAATAGGGATTGGCCGGCTGCACGTCATAGGCCAGCACGAAGCGCACCGCTCCCTGGCCGATATAGGAGCTCCAGCGCTCGATGTCGGTATTGCCTTCCAGTGCGACCTTTTCGAAGCGCTCGACCTGCTCGTGCGTATCGGCGATGGAGCTGTTTTGCGGCAGGTTCCAGTCCACGATGAGCTCAGACCGATCCGAAGCGGGGAAGAACTGCTGCTCGATGAAAGGCAGGCCCGCCACCGAAGCGGCAAACAGCGCAATCGTTGCGATGATGGTGATCCAATAGTGCCGCACCGATGCCAGCAGCGCGCCGGAAAACATCCGCCTGAAGCGGCCTGCTTCCTCATGCCTGGCCTTCATGGCGGCCGGCAGGATGGTGACGCCCAGCAGCGGCGCGAACAACACCGCCACGATCCATGAGACCAGCAGCGAAACCGCGATCACCACGAAGAGGGTGAAGGTATATTCGCCGGCAGAGCTGTTGTTGAGGCCGATGGGCATGAAGCCCGCGACCGTGACCAGCGTTCCCGTCAGCATGGGAAATGCGGTCGAGGTATAGACGAAGGTGGCCGCCTTGCGCAGCGAATCGCCGACCTCCAGCCGCGCGACCATCATCTCCACCGCGATCATCGCGTCGTCGACCAGCAGGCCGAGCGCGATGATGAGCGCGCCGAGCGAAATGCGCTGCAGCGAAATGTCCAGATAGGCCATGGCCAGGAAGGTGATGGCCAGCACCAGCGGGATCGAGCAGGCGACCACGAGGCCCGCGCGCAGGCCAAGGCTGACGAAGCTGACGATCAGCACGATGGCCACCGCCTCGAACAGCGCGCGCGTGAAGCCCGACACCGCTTCCTTCACGATCACCGGCTGGTCGGCCACCAGATGGATGCCCACGCCGATCGGCAGTTCGGCGGTCACCTTGTCCATTTCGGCATTCAGCGCCTTGCCGAAATCCAGCAGATTGCCGTTCGGCTTCATGCCGATGGCCAGCCCGATCGCGTCCTGGCCGTCGAAGCGGAACAGCGAGGTCGGCGGATCTTCATAGCCGCGCACCACCGTTGCCACATCCGTCAGCCGGAAGAAGCGGTCGTTGACGCGCAGATTGATGGCCTTGAGGCTCTCCTCGGAGGTGAACTGGCCGGTCACGCGCACGCTGATGCGCTCCGGGCCGGCCTGTATCACGCCCGAGGGCGTGATGGCGTTCTGCGCCTGCAGGCTCTGGATGATGGCCTGCTGGTTGAGGCCGAGTGCCGCGATCTGACGGGTGGAGAATTCGAGATAGATCGCCTCGTCCTGCGCGCCGATCAGTTCGACCTTGCCGGCGTCCGGCACGCTCAGTACGCGCCTGCGCACCATCTCCACATAGTCCCGCAGCTGGCGCATCGTCAGCCCGTCTGCCGTGAAGGCGTAGATGTTGCCGAACACGTCGCCGAAGCGGTCGTTGAAGAAGGGTCCCAGCACGCCTTGCGGAAAGCTGCTGCGGATGTCGTTCATCATGTTGCGGACCTCGACCCAGGTCGGGTCCACGTCGCGGGCCTTGGTCGAGGCCTTGAGATTGACGAAGACGATGGTCTGCCCGGAGGTGGTGATGCTGCGCGTGTAGTCGAGGCTGTCCAGTTCCTCCAGCTTCTTCTCGATGCGGTCGGTGACCTGCAGCATCGTCTCTTCCACCGACGCGCCCGGCCAGTTCGCCTGGACGATCATCGTCTTGATGGTGAAGTGAGGGTCTTCCTCGCGGCCGAGATGCATGTAGGAGTAGATGCCGGCTGCCACGAAGACCAGCATGAAGTACCAGACCAGCGAGCGGTGGTTCAGCGCCCAGTCGGAGAGGTTGAAGCCTTTCACTGCGCCCCTCCTTGCGGAACCGCCACCTTCTGTCCCTCGGCAAGGCTATGGACGCCCGCCGTCACCACGCGCGCGCCGGCGTCCAGTCCGCTCGCCACCACGAAACTGCCGGCGCTGCGCGAGCCGACCTTCACCTCGCGCGGCGACACCGTCGAATTCGCGGGATCGACCACCCAGACCTGCGTCTTGCCATCCTGCTCCAGCAGCGCCGTCAGCGGCAGCACGATCGACGCCGGCACGTCGGTGACGCGACGCGCGGTCATCGTCGCGCCCATGCGGAAGGCGCTGGGCGGATCGGCGAGCGTGAGTTTCACGCGGCGTGTGCGGGTGGTCGGATCGGCCTGCGGGGCGATCTCGCGGACCTTGCCCTGCGCGCGGATGGAGGGCTGCGACTGCAGCACCACCTCGAAGGGAGTGCCGATCTCGAGTTCGCCCGCCACGTCTTCGGGCGCGTCGAACCACGCCTCGCGGATGTCTGCCCGCGCGACGGTGACGACCATCTGTCCCGGCGAGACGGTCTGGCCGACCTCCGCGCCGGTGGCGGTGACGATGCCGTCGAAATCCGAAAACAGCCGGGCATAGCCCAGCTCTTCTTCCGCTTTGGCAAGACTTGCCTGGGCGCGCTCCAGATTGGCCGCCGCGGAATCGTGCGCCTGCCTGGCCGAATCATAGGTCGCTTGCGGGGTGTTGCCGCTGGCAAGCAAGGTGCGCTGGCGTTCTTCCGCCGCCGCCGCGTTGGCCATCTGCGCCTGCGCGCTGGCAAGGTCGGCGCGCGCCCCCTGCACCGAAAGCTCCAGCGAGACCGGATCGAGCGAGGCCAGCGTCTGGTTCTTCTCAACCGTATCGCCCACTTGCACCGGGCGCGAAACGATCCGCCCCAGGATGCGGAAGGAAAGCTGGGCGCTCACCTGCGGCTCGATCGTGCCGGCAAACCCCTGCACCTGGCGGGTCTTGGGTTCGATCACGGTCGAAAGCACCGGGCGGACGATTTCCTGTGGCGGCTCCTCTTCCCCCGAGCAGGCGGCAAGCGCCATCAGCGCAAGCAGGACGGCGGCTGCGGCGGGCGCTCTCATTGGCCGCCCTCCGCGATCTCGACCTGTTGGCCCGGATGCAGCATCTGGCCGCCGGCGGTGACGGCGATCTGGCCGTCCTCCAGTCCCCTGTCGATGACGACGATGTGGGAATCGTAGGTGTAGATCTGAACCGGCGCGAGCGATACGCGCCGCGTTTCCGGGTCGATAAGCCACACGGCGGGCTTGCCGTCGCTCGCGCTCAGCGCCTGCCACGGCAGCACCACCGCCTTGCGCGGCGCTGCGCGGATCGACCCGGCCACGGCCGCGCCGAGCGGCATGGCGGCGGGGGTGCCGGGGATGGCCACCTTCACGCGCACGGTGGCGGTGGACGTGTCGATGACCGGCGAAACCTCGCGTACGCTGCCCTGCGCCGTCACCTTCGGGTCGGACAGCAGCGTGATCGTCACCGCCGGCGAGGCCGGCGTAGTGGCCACGAGCGTCTCCTGGACGTTGAAGACGGCATCCCGGTCGCCATCCTCGGCCAGCGTGAACACCGTCTGCGCCGCCTGCACCACCTGCCCGGCCTCGACGTCGCGCGCGGTGATGATGCCGGCCGCGCCGGCCTTCAGTTCCGTATAGGAAAGGTTTTCCTGCGCAACGGCGAGCTGGCTTTGAGCGGCCTGCACGGAAGCCTCGGCGGTGCGCAGGCCCTGATTGGCCTGGTCATAGTCCCGCCGGGTGGTGAAGCCCTGTGCCAGCAGCGTCTTCTGGCGGTCGAAGGTGGCGCTCGACTGACGCAATTGCGCCTGCGCGGCGTCGAGATTGGCCTTGGCCGAGACCAGATCGGATTGCTGCGTCTGCGGGTCGAGCCGCGCCAGCACCGTGTCCTTGCCGACATGCTGGCCCACATCGGCCATCCGCTCGGCCACGCGCCCGCCGACACGGAAGGCGAGATTGTCCACCGTTCGCGCCGCGACGACACCGGTCAGCGAGAAGGTCGGCGCGAAGTCGGCATATGCCACCGTCTGCGCGCGCACCCGCAGCAGCGGCGCCTCGGCCTGTTCCTGTTTCTGGCATCCGGAAAGCAGCAGCGTCGCGAAAACAAGGCCGATGGCCGCGATGTGAAGACGATGGCGCTCGCGTCGATGCGCACGGGATGGCGGCCCCCCGATCGACCACAAAGCTGCGCTGCCTTCCATCGCTCCCCCACAGGCATCGAGGTTTGCAGCGCGACGAAATCAAGCTTCGCGAGCGCCTGCACAAGACGAAAATCGAGCTTCAACAGGAAGCTAGCAGCTTTGCCTTCAACTTCAAGGTGCCTTTCCGAGGGGCCGTCAAGGCTCGATTGTGCCGGAAGCCGGCCGTTGGCATATTCTTGACGAGATTTCCCGCCAGAGCCTTCCCGATGCCGCTTCGCGGCAAAAGAAGACGCATGGTGGGACATCACACAGAATGAAATCCGCTTTGAAAATGGCGGCGCTTTGCGCCGTGCTCCTGCTTGCCGCCTGCCAGACGGCTAAAATGCCCGGCGACGGTGCATCGGTCTCCGCCGACAGCTATCTTGCCGAGATCCGCACCACCCACGGGCTCAGCCGCATGGTGGCCGATCCCAAGCTGGAAAAGGCCGCCCTGCAGCAAGCCACCTATATGGCGCGCGCCGGGTTGATGAACCACACCACCGGCTGGCGCAAGGATTTCGCCACGCGCATGAAGGGCAACGAGGTGGAAGGGGCTGCGGCCGAAAACATCGCCCATGGCCGCATGGACATGGGCAAGCTCTTCACCATGTGGATGAATTCGCCCGGCCATCGCCGCAACATGCTGGACCCGCGCTTCGGCAAATATGGCCTCGCCTATGTGCGCGACGGTACCGGCAGCGAGGTCAAATACTGGGCGCTGGTGCTGGGGCGCTAGAGTAGGTTGCAGCCAGGTGGAAACACCTGGCGTCGCACACATGCGGAAAAATCAACTGGATGGACCATGATGTCGTCCGAAAACCGCTTCACGCGGATCGGCCTGCGCGAGCGCCGCGCCACATAAGGCATGATCTTTCCCGAAAAGTGGAAAGATCATGCTCCAGCGTGGGCCAACCGGCCGCGAATGGCCGCGTCCTTTCTGTTCTGGGATTCAGCTCGGGTTTTCGAGCGTGAACATGTCGGTCTTTTCGTCATAGGCGAACAGCTCGGCATAGCGTGCCCAGCTCGTCACGGCGCGCAGCGTCTTTTCCGCCTTTTCCTCCACCATCTTGTCTTCCAGCTCGTCGCGGAAGCGGCGGGCCGGGGCTTCGTGGTTCGACCGCTCGTCCAGCACGCGGCGAATATGCGCGGCAAGCGGCACATGCGCGTCGAGTTGCTGGGCGAACATATGCTTGCGCTCGTCCACTTCCGCCTCGGCAAAGCGCATGCCGGCCTCGGTGAGCTGGATGTCGCCTTCCTCCAATTCCGCGAAATGCAGCAATTGCAGCGTCTCGGCGATGGGGAACAGCTCGTCGATCTCCAGTTGCAGGCCGGCCGCCAGCGGCGGCAGGTCGGCCCTGCCGCGATAGGGCTCGGCCGCCACCGTCTCGATCAGGCCCGACAGCAGGTTGGTGGAAACCTGCGGCAGCACCATGTCGATGCCGGTTCCGGGGAACAGGCCGTCGGCCACCGTCGCGGCCGCGGGCTTCCTGGCCGTCATGCGCTCGTAGATGTCTTCCACCAGCGCGCGGAAGGTTGGATCGAGCCGGTCGCGCGGCTGCGGCAGGTCGATGCGGATTTCAGCCGCCACCCGGCCGGGGTTGGAGGAGAAGATCAGCACGCGGTCGCACATCAGCACCGCCTCCTCGATATTGTGCGTGACCATCAGGATCGACTCGATGGGCATGCGGCCTTCCGACCACAGGTCGAGCAGGTCGGTGCGCAGCGTCTCGGCCGTCAGCACGTCGAGTGCCGAGAAGGGCTCGTCCATCAGGAGCACCTTGGGGTGCACCACGAGCGCGCGGGCAAGGCCGACGCGCTGGCGCATGCCGCCCGACAGTTCCTTCGGATAGGCGCTTTCGAAGCCGTCGAGGCCGATCAGGTCGATGGCCTCCAGCGCGCGCTTGCGCCGCTCGGCCGCGTCGATGCCGCGCGCTTCGAGCCCAAGCTCGACATTCTGCAACACGGTCAGCCATGGAAACAGCGCGAAGCTCTGGAACACCATCGAAATGCCGTCCGGCGTGCCGGACACGGGATTTCCCTCGAAGGTGATCGAGCCGGAGGTGGGGCGGATCAGCCCGGCGATGGAACGCAGCAGTGTCGACTTGCCCGAGCCGGAGCGGCCGAGCAGGCCGACGATCTCGCCCGGACGCAGGGTCAGCGCGACATTGTCCAGCACGACGAACTGGCCGTTGTCGTAGCTCTGGCTGATGCCCTTGACCTCGACCAGCGGGGCGGCGTTTGCAATCGTTGCGGTGGTGGTGACGAATTCGTTCATGGGTCGGTCTCCCGATCAGATAAATGTAGTGTCGTTTCAGTCGAGGCGCAGGCGGCGCTCGGCGAAGACGTAGAGCGGGCGCCACAGGGCGCGGTTGAAGAGCGTGACGAACAGCGACATCACCGCGATCCCCAGCACGACGCGGGGGAAGTCGCCGGCCTCGGTGGCCTTGGCGATGTAGGCGCCGAGCCCATAGGCCTCCAGATGCGTGTTGCCCCAGCTTGCCAGCTCGGCGACGATGGAAGCGTTCCATGAGCCGCCGGTGGCCGTCAGCGCGCCGGTGACGTAGTAGGGAAAAATCCCCGGCAGCATCACCTTGCTCCACCAGCTCCACGAGCCGAGCCTGAAGACCGCGGCCGCCTCCTTGAGATCGGAGGGGAAGGCGGTGGTTCCGGCAATCACGTTGAACAGAATGTACCACTGCGTGCCGAGGATCATAAGCGGCGACAGCCAGATGTTCGGGTTGGCGCCGGTGGCGACGATGGCGATGACGACGAAGGGGAACAATACGTTCGCCGGGAACGCCGCCAGGAACTGCGCCAGCGGCTGCACCTTCTGGGCGATGGATGGGCGCAGCCCGATCCAGACGCCGATCGGCACCCAGATCAGGCTGGCGAGGGCGACCAGCACGGCCACGCGCAGCAGCGTCGCGAAACCGCCGCCGAAGACCTCGGCCACATCGCTCCAGCCGAGCGTGCGGCGGATATAGGCGACGGTCACCGCCGCACACGCCGCCGCCAGCAGCACGATGAAGGCGAGCCACAGCCGGTCCGCGATAGCGCTTGCCGGGCGTGCCTCCTCCTCGCGCGTTGCCTTGCGCCGCCCGCCGGCGCTCACCAGCATCAGCCGGTTCCATCCGGCCGCAAAGGGCATGCCGGCAAGCTTCAGCATCCGCGTGCGGCGCAGCATGTCATAAACCCAGGAGCGCGGCTTTTCCTGGCTCGCGGTCTGCTCGGCGCGGAACTTGTCCGCCCAGGCCACGATCGGCCGGAACAGGAGCTGGTCGTAGAGCGCGATCAGGATGGCCATGGCCAGCACCGCCCAGCCCACGGCGAGAAAATCCTGTTTTGAGATCGCCAGCGCCAGCCACGAGCCGATGCCCGGCAGTTCCACCGTCGTGTTGCCCACGGTGATGGCCTCGGAGGCGACGACGAAGAACCAGCCGCCCGACATCGACATCATCGTGTTCCAGATCAGGCCGGGTGCGGCGAAGGGCGCGTCCAGCCGCCAGAACCGCTGCCAGGCGGTCAGCCCGAAGGCGCGCGAAACCTCGTCGAGGTCGCGCGGCACGGTGCGCAGCGACTGGTAGAAGGAAAACGTCATGTTCCAGGCCTGCGCGGTGAAGATCGCGAAGATCGACGCCAGTTCGGCGCCGAACTGGCTGCCTGGAAACAGGCCCATGAAGAAGGTCACGGTGAAGGTCAGGAAGCCCAGAACCGGCACCGACTGCAATATGTCGAGCGCCGGGATGATGATCATCTCGGCACGCCGGCTCTTGGCGGCGAGCGTGCCTACCGCGAAGGTGAAGACCAGCGAGGCGATGATGGCGGCGAACATGCGCAGCGTCGTGCGCAGCGCATATTCGGGCAGGTTGGCCGGGTCGAGCGTCACCGGCGTGGTCGACAAAAGCTCGATCGAGCCGCGCATGGCGATTGCCGCATGGGCCATCAGCACGAATATCGCCGCCATGATCGACAGGGCGACAATGTCGTAGATGTTGGGCATGATGCGGCCGCGCGACAGCGTTGCGGCGTCGCTCAGCGATTGGCGGTTGTGGGGCAGGAAGATCATTTGCGAACCTCGGTGTCCGTATCGGAATATGTCAGTGCGGGAAGGCGCTGCCGGCCGCGCCGCGAGGCGGCGGCGCTTGGGCAGGCCCGGACAGAGGACGCGCTTGGGCGCGTCGCAACCGGCAAGCGTTGCGGCGGGCGCAGGATTTTCGCGATCAGGAAAAAGGCGTCGGCGTCGCGGACCTGAAGGTCAGGCGGCGAAAGCGTGTCGCAAGCAGCAACTGACACCCTCGTCGGAAAGGGTGCGATGCTCACGCGGCGAGCGGCCTTCGAAGCGTCCGGTCAGCGGGTCGCGCTGGCACGCAATGTGGGCGGCTTCCTCATGGATGGTTTCCACCGGGCGGAAGCGGATGCGCGAGGCGGGCGCAGCACTGCGCACGGCAAGCTGCACGGCGTCGCGATCACGGAAAAAGAGAGTGTTGTTCATGGCTTGCCTCCTTGGCCCGGTTGGACCCGGAGGCAAGCGGACAGACCGTCAGGCCTTGTCGAGGCTCACCCGGCGGGACGCACCGGACTCGGTATCGATTGACGGATGCGGTGCCCGGACCCGGCTGAGAGCCTTCCCCGGACAGCGGCTAGAATGACTGTCCATAACCTGTTCGATCTGTTGATGACCGCCCCGGACGAACCGAAGCATGGGTGCCTTACGCCCGGTGCGTTTGAAGTGTCAAGGATGAATTGCCCGCGGACAGTCGCCTCGCCGCAATGTGAAGGAGGGTGGCTGCGGAGTTTCCAGCCGCGTCAGCGCAGGGGTGCAGGGCGCTGGCGATCGGCGTTTCCTCGCTTTCTCGGGAGGAAGGGTGACGGGGTAAGGTTCGAGACGCAGAAGAGGGGTGACGGAGGCCGCCCGGTCCCGTTCCGCCGCGCCGCCGCAAGAAGGCAGCGCAGCTCGCTATGCCATCCGTTCCTGCGCTTCCGCCCACAACGCATGCGTCAGTTCGCCGGCGGGCAGTTCCCGCCCAAGCCGCACTGCCTGTCCGGCCCAGAGCGACATGAAATCGCTGGAGCCGGCGGGCTCTGATTTCGCCCGCAGCGGCGCCAGCGCGCCGCCGGCCAGCGGAAAGGCGGGCGCGAGATCGGAGACCGGCCCCACCTCGCGCATGATGCGGTTGAGGATGCCGCGCGCCGGTCGCCCGGTGAAGACATTGGTGATCGCGATCTCGTCGCTGCGCGCGGAGCGCAGAGCCTGCCGGTGCAGGGCGGCCACCTTGGCCTCCGGGCAGAACATATAGGCGGTGCCGATCTGCACCGCCGAAGCGCCCAGCGCGAAGGCTGCGACGATGCCGCGCGCATCGGTGATGCCACCGGCCGCGATCACGGGCACGGAAACCGCGTCCACTACCTGCGGCACCAAGGCGAAGGTGCCGATCTGGGTCGCGACATCGTCGGTCAGGAACATGCCGCGATGGCCGCCGGCTTCGGCACCCTGCGCGATGATGGCGTCGCAGCCATGGTCTTCCAGCCAGCGCGCTTCCTCCACCGTCGTCGCGCTCGACAGCACTTTCGCGCCGGTCGCCTTCACCCGCTGGAGCAGCGATTTTTCCGGCAGGCCGAAATGGAAGCTCACCACCTCGGGCCGGTATTCTTCGACCATCTCGCACAGCGCGCCGTCGAAGGGTGTGCGGCTGGAATTGGGCACCGGCGCCTCGGGGTCGAGCCCGAGTTCGACATAATAGGCCGCGAGCCGCTTGCGCCATGCGGCCTCGCGCGCCGCGTCCGGCATGGGCGGCGTGTGGCAGAAGAAGTTGAGGTTGATGGGCCTGGCCGTGCGCTGCCTTATGATGCCGAGTTCGCTGCGGAACTGTTCGGGCGACAGCAGCGCGCAGGGCAGCGCGCCCAGACCGCCCGCTTCCGCCACGGCGATTGCCAGTTCCGACCCCACCGGCCCCGCCATCGGCGCGAGCAGGATCGGCAGGTCGATACCGACGAGTTCCTGGAAGCGACGATCGGTATGCATGGGCTGTGCTCCGTGATCTGAAATCGATATGTGCGGGGGAGGCCGGTCAGCCGATGATGATCCTGTCCATCGGAATGTCGTGCGCCTGTGGATAGATGGTGGCGATCCGGGCCTCCGTGTAGCCGATGCCGAGCACCAGCGGCTTTGCCGGCATGGCCGCCAGCGTGCGGTCGAAGAAGCCGCCGCCGTAGCCCAGCCGGTAGTTTTCACCGTCGAAGCCGACCACCGGCGCGATCACCACGTCGGGATAGACCGCCGGCCCGTTGGACGGTACCAGTATGTTCCAGACGCCGCGCTCCAGCGGTTCGCCGGGCGCCCAGGCGCGGAATTCAAGCGGATGGCCGGACTGGATCACCACCGGCAGCGCAAAGCGTCCCCCGGCCGCGATCATGTCGTTCATCCAGCCGCGCAGGTCCGGCTCGCCCTTGAACGGCCAGTAGAGGCTGATGAGCTTGCCCCGTGGCGCGCCGATCGCCTCGCTCAGCCCCGCCGCGATCGTCTCGGTGCGCGCCGCCCGTGCGTCGGCCGACATGGCCATGCGCGCATCGATCAGGCGCTGGCGCTCGGCCTTGCGCCAGCGTTTCACATCGGTCCAGGCGGCGGCGTCCGCCGGCCTGTCGTCGGGTTGGAATTCAGGGGTCAGCTCATGCATGAAACAGGGCGGAGACGCGTAGCCGCGCGCATTGTCGTTGTCGCTCATGGGACTTCCTTGCCGTAGGCTGCTTACCCCGACTATTCGCCCGCAGGCGCCGAAACGCAAACCCAAACGCGACCTGGCCGAATACAAAGCCGACACTGACACGCGTTGACGTCGCCGCTCGCCGCTGTTGCAATGCGGCCTGCGGGAAAGGGGAGGCGGTTATGCGGCAGCCATTCTTCACCATCGGCCACGGCACGCGCACCATCGACGAATTCGTCCATCTGCTGCGGCACGCCGATGTGCGGCTGGTGGCCGACATCCGTACCGTTCCCCGCTCGCGGGCAAACCCGCAATATAACGGCGATGTGTTGCCGGACAGCCTTGCGCCTTTCGGCATCGGGTATACGCATCCTGTCGCGCTCGGCGGGCTGCGCGGCCGCTCCAGGACTGTGCCGGCGCAGGTCAACGGCTTTTGGGAAAACCAGAGTTTTCACAACTATGCCGACTATGCCATGAGCGACGAATTCCGCGCCGCGCTCGAGAGCCTGATCGCGCTCGGCCGCACCGAACGGCTCGCCCTCATGTGCGCGGAAAGCGTCTGGTGGCGCTGCCATCGCCGCATCGTCGCCGACTATCTCATCGCGCGTGGCGAAACCGTCTTTCACCTTATGGATCATGACCGGATCGATCCGGCGACGCAGACGCCGCAGGCTGTGGTGCGGGCCGATGGCGCACTCGTCTATCCCGTAGCGGTGCCGTGACCGGCCGGACCATCCCGAAACTGTGAACGAATGTGTTTGCAATTGCGCGGATGCGGCCGGGTGCGGCAGGAACTGGCGCAGCGGCGCGCGCGTTGAGCCGCCATGAAACAGGAGGCCAGGGCCATGCGCTTGCTTCTCCTTGCAGTGTGGCTTGCCATGCCGTTGCTTGCCGGCTGCTCCACCACCACCGTCGATACGGCTTACGAAAATCGCGACTACGCCCAGCCTTGGCTCACTCCCGATTGGGGCGAGACGGGGATCGGCGGCACGCACACCACCCATCGCGGCAAGTGATCCCGTGGGCGCACCGGCACCCTGTGCGAGGAGGCGGACCGGGCCGCCGGTGCGGGGGAAACAGGCCTGACACAAGGCCTTGAGTGACAGGACTCCACATCGCCGCAACGCGCGCTAGATTTTTTAGGGTTGCTTCCAGAGGAGGTGACCGATGAAAGGCGCAGCAGTTTTCATGACCGGGGGCGTTCTGGCTGGAACCGTGATCGGCGCGGCGCTGGGTTTTGCGCTCAACACGCCGCAATTCGGCATCTATATCGGCGTCATTGTGGGCATCAGCACGGCGATGGCGATCGCCGCCAACCGGACTTGACCCCGGCGATGCTTCACTGTGCCTTTCATTGTCGCCGGTCCGTTCCTACACTATGTGCAATGGTCTGGAGGTAGAGCCATGTCCGTAAAATCGTTGCTGTTTGCCGCCGCGCTCGGATTGTCCGGCCTTGCGCTTTCGGGCTGTGTCGAGACCGGACCCTACTATTACGATGATTACGGCGGATATGACTATTACGGGGGCGGTGCCGTGATCTATCCGGGCGGCTACTACAATGTGCGTCCGGCCTACCGCTATGATCGCCATTACAGGCACGGCCATTATCGTCCGGGTCATGTTTATCGGCCCGGCCACGTCACCAGGCCAGGCCGTGTCGATCGTCCGCCGAAGAAGCGGCCTGTCGCCACGCGTCCGTCTGTGAACACATCGCAGTGGAGCCGTCAGTCCGTCAAAACCAAACCTGGCGACTGGACCAATCCGGGCACGGGCAAGCCCGTCAAGCGGCTGCCCCAGTGGGAGTAGCGCCGTAAGCGCGCGAGCATGCGCGTAGCTGCCCGGGCCACGCGGCGAAGCCGCCCGCCCACGACCTGATCATCGGCCGGAACCTCCGGCCGACTTTCTACGCAATCGGCACAGGAGGGATTTGAGCCGTGTATGCCCATATATTGATCGCCACCGATGGTTCCGAACTGGCCACGAAAGGGGTGCAGCATGGTCTTTCGCTGGCTGTCGCGCTCAAGTCCAGGGTAACTTTCGTGAACGCCACCGAGCCGTTTCCGGGATTTGGTCTCGGCGACCCGATGGCGAACTACGCCGCGACCGACAGCTTCAACGACTATCAGCAGGAAGGCGTTCGCTTTGCCGAGCAGGTGCTGGGCAAATGCAAGGCCGCGGCCGAGGAGGTGGGGCTCGACGCCGATACCGTCCATGTCGACATGGTGCGTGCGGCCGAAGCCATTATCGAGACGGCGAAGAAGCGCGACTGCGACCTGATCGTGATGGCCTCGCACGGCCGCCGGGGGCTCGGACGCCTGTTCCTGGGAAGCCAGACGATAGAAGTGCTGAGCTACAGCGACATCCCGGTGCTGGTCGTGCGATAGGCGCCGCCCGGCATCCACCCGCGAGCAGGCGTCAGGCGAGGGAAACGACGACCGTTTTGGCCACGCCGTGCTCGTGCAGGTCGAGCGTGGTGGAATAGGCCGCGCCGCTGCGCTTGGCTTCGAGGATTTTCGAGAGATCGATGCCGTGCATGCCGAGCGAGCCGAGGGCGCTGCTGGGCAGCACGGCGTTGAGCGCGCGGACGGCGAAGAGCGGTACGTTGACGGTCGTCTCGCGCTCGCCGTTGATGAACTTCTCGATTCTCAGTCTTGTCATTCCGCTTCCGACTCGCGTCGCGAGGAAGAAATGCCGATCCGGCTTCGATGCCGATTGCCTGTCATGGGCCGGCGCACCCTTCCGCGATCAATGCGGAAATTTTAGGGCTGCCGCGACATGGATACCGGTCGCCGGAAAAGCGTCGAGAAAGGTATCGACGGGACCGATCGCCTGAAGATGTCTCTGGGGATACTCGATATACCAGGCTTCCGAATTGGCGCGGAACACAGGCAATCCGGCTGAGAAGCCGGATGGTGCCCAGGAGAGGACTCGAACCTCCACGCCTTGCGGCACACGGACCTGAACCGTGCGCGTCTACCAATTCCGCCACCTGGGCTAGGTGTGCCGCCGATGTAAGCGGACAGCGGGGCGCTGTCAACGCGCTTTCGGCAAAAAACCTCGCCATGATCGAAAGATGCTGTGGGCCGGTCGTTCAAAGTCCCGTATCGACGTGGGAGCGGCAGTCGGAAGGCGTAAAAACGGTGATTTTGTCGCAGTTTGGCGGCGACGGCAGAAGTCATGCGAATTGCCTGGTGGGGCGCGATGAAAGGTGCCGTAAGGTCAGCCGAATCGCTTGCCGGCTTTGCGCGGCGAATCATCGCGCCGCCCGAAAAGCAAAAAGCCCGGCGGGCGGCCGGGCTTTCAATATGCGAAGGCGACACGGCGCTCAGGCCGAAAGGATTTCCTTCGACGCCACGGTCGAATCGGCGTTCAGCCGGTAGATCATCGGCACGCCGGTGGCGAGTTCGAGCTTGACGATGTCCTCGCCCGAAATCCCCTCAAGCGCCATGATCAGCGCACGCAGCGAATTGCCGTGCGCGGCCACCAGCACGGTCCCGCCGCGCAGCACATGCGGCTGCATCTCATGCATGTAGTAGGGCCACACGCGCGCGCCCGTGTCCTTCAGGCTTTCGCCGCCGGGCGGTGGGGTGTCGTATGAGCGGCGCCACACATGCACCTGCTCCTCGCCCCACTTGGCGCGGGCGTCGTCCTTGTTGAGACCGTTGAGGTCGCCATAGTCGCGCTCGTTCAGCGCCTGGTTGCGCACGGTCTTCAGGTCGCTCTGGCCGGTGGCGTCGAGAATGTGCTGGCAGGTGTTCTGCGCCCGCTTCAGCGCCGAGGTGAAGGCGATGTCGAACTTGAAGCCGCGTTCGGCGAGCCGGGCGCCCGCCGCCTTGGCCTCCGCCTCGCCCTGCGCGCTGAGTTCCACGTCGCGCCAGCCGGTGAACAGGTTCTTCATGTTCCATTCGCTCTGGCCGTGGCGGACGAGCACGAGGGTTCGGGTCATGTGTTTGTGTCTCCCTTGGGTATGAGAACGGCGAGCGGGTCAGGCTCTATCTATTTGTTTGAGCACGATCTTTTCCGAAAGTCGGTTTCCACTTCGGGATCGTGCTCTAGGAAAGGCCGAGCACGTCGCGCATGGAATAGAGGCCCGGCTTGCGGCCATGCGCCCAGAGCGCGGCCTTCACCGCGCCGCGCGCGAAGATGGCGCGGTCCTCGGCATTGTGCGACAGCGTGATGCGTTCGCCGACGCCGGCAAGGATGACGGAGTGGTCGCCCACGACGGAGCCGCCGCGCAGCGTGGCGAAGCCGATGTCGCCCTCCTTGCGCGGGCCGGTGTGGCCGTCACGCACGCGCACGCTGTGCTCGCCAAGACGGATGCCGCGCCCGGCGGCGGCGGCTTCGCCCAGCAACAGCGCCGTGCCGGACGGCGCATCGACCTTGTGGCGATGGTGCATTTCAAGAATCTCGATGTCGAAATCCTCCGGGTCCAGCGCCTGCGCGGCCTGCTCCACCAGCACCGCCAGCAGATTGACGCCCAGGCTCATATTGCCGGATTTGACGATTGTTGCGTGGCGGGCCGCCGCCGCGATCCCGGCTTCGTTCTCCTGTGTGAAGCCGGTGGTGCCGATGACGTGCACGATGCGCGCCTGCGCGGCATAGCCGGCGAATTCGACCGTCGCCGCCGGGGCGGTGAAGTCCAGAACGCCATCGGCCTTGGCGAAGGCCGGCACCGGGTCGTCGGTGATCGTCACGCCGATCCTGCCGAGACCCGCGAGTTCGCCCGCGTCGAGACCGACATGCGGCGAGCCCTTGCGCTCCACCGCTCCGGCCACCCGCACGCCCGGCATGGAATGCGCGGTGCGGATCAGCGTCTGGCCCATGCGCCCGCCGGCGCCGACGACGACAAGACCCATGTCGCTCATGCGTTTTCTCCCTCGAGATCCGCCGCTGGCATGGCGACGGTATCGTCCACCAGTTCCAGCCCCTTCTTGTTCTGCAGGCGATAGAAGCGGGCATAGGTGCCCTGCGGCCTGGCCAGCAATTCTTCATGCGTGCCTTGCTCGATCACGCGGCCGGCCTCCATCACGATGATGCTGTCGGCATTGATGACCGTCGAGAGCCTGTGCGCGATGACGATGGTGGTGCGCCCCTGCATCGCCGTGGTCAGCGCTTCCTGCACGCGCGCTTCCGACTCGTTGTCGAGCGCCGAGGTCGCCTCGTCCAGAAGCAGGATCGGCGCGTTGCGCACCAGTGCCCGCGCGATCGAGACGCGCTGGCGCTGGCCGCCCGAAAGCGTCACGCCGTTTTCGCCCACGGGCGTGTCGTAGCCCTGCGGCTGCTGGCGGATGAAGTCGTCCGCTGCGGCCTGGTCGGCGGCCGAACGGATTTCCGCGTCCGCCGCGTCGGCGCGGCCGTAGCGGATGTTGTCGGCAATCGTGCCCTCGAACAGATAGGGCTGCTGCGAGACATAGGCGATCGAGTTGCGCAGCGACTGCTTGGTGACCCTGGAGATGTCCTGTCCGTCGATGGTGATCTTGCCGGTATCGAGGTCGTAGAAGCGTTCCAGCAGCGCCGTCACCGTCGTCTTGCCGGCACCCGAGGCGCCGACGATGGCCGTCGTCTTGCCGGCTTCGGCCACGAAGCTCACCTCGCTCAGCACCGGTCCGCCGGTGCCGGCATAGGTGAAGGAGACGCGGTCGAAGCGCACCTCGCCCTTGCCGACCTTCAGCTCGGCCGCGCCCGGCGCATCGCCCTGCTGCGGTTCGAGGTCGAGGATTTCATAGATCATGCGCGCATTGACCAGCGAGCGTTCCAGCCCGACCTGCAGGCGGGCAAGGCGGCGCACGGGGTCATAGGCCAGAAGCAGCGCCGTGATGAAGGAAACGATGGAGCCGGGCGGCGCGCCGCCGCCGGCGGTGCGGTAGCCTGCATAGGCGATGACGGCCGCGACCGCCACGCCCGCCAGGATTTCGGAGATCGGCGTCATGCGCTCCGAAACGCGGGCGATCTTGTTGGAGCGCTCCTCGGCGTGGTCGATCATCTCGCCCATGCGCTGCGAGAGCTGGTCCTCCATGGTGAAGGCCTTCACCACGGCGATGCCCTGCGTCGCCTCCTGCATGGAGCCGATCAGCCGCGAGTTGATCTCCACGGCCTGCCGGGTCACGGCGCGCAGGCGGCGCATCAGGTAGTTGACCGAAATGATCAGCGGCGGGCCGATGAGGAAGGCGACCAGCGACAGCATGGGGTTCTGCACCACCATCACCGTCACCAGCGCAATCAGCGAGACGAGGTCGCGCGCAACTGCCGAGAGCGTCAGCGACAGCAGGTCGCGTATGCCGCCGACATTCTGGTTGATCTGGGCGGCCAGATGGCCTGAGCGGTTTCCGGTGAAGAAGCCGACATCGAGCCTCATCAGATGGTCGAAGATGCGCCGCTGGTAGCGGGCGACGAGATTGTTGCCGACCTTGGCCAGGATCACCGCCTGCGCGTAGCCGGCCACGCCGCGCACCACGAATGCCGCGACGATCGACAGGCTGATGAGCGTGATGAGATCGCTGCGCTGGTTGTAGAACAGATCGTCGATCACATCGCGCATGATGTAGGCGGGAAACGCCGTGGTCAGCGCCACCGCCACCATGCACAGCGCGGCGACGACATAGGACCACACATATTCGTGGCCGTTTTCCGCCAGGATGCGCCTGATGACCGCGATGATCTCGCCGCGATCGACTTTCGTGCGTTTCTTCTTGAAGAGGCTCAAATTCGGATCTGTCCGTGCGTTGCGATGCCGGACGGCGCCACGCGCCGCCACCCGGCGCTCCTAATAGCGTCATCGCGCCCGCTTGCCTATGGGCAGGCGCGAAACTTCATCGTGATGGCATCGCCGCCGCGCTTGGCCCGCAACTGCGGCGGTCTTATGACCGCCAGCGCCGCCCCGTCGTCTCCACCCCGAAACGTGACGGGATGCGTGCATAGGCGGCAAGGCCGTTCAGCGCCGCCAGCGGGTGGGTGATGACATAGACCGGCATGTCGCGCATCAGCGCCCCATGCGGCGCCTTGTCCTCGAATGCGGCGCGGAAGCTGCCGGATTTCAGCGCCGGCACGATCTTCTGGGCGATGCCTCCGGTGAGGTAGACGCCGCCGCGGCTCATGAACACCAGCGCAAGATCGCCGGCGGTGCGGCCAAGGCAGGTGACGAAGAAGTCGAGCGCTTCCTCGGCCACGGCGTCGGATTTTTCCAGCGCGGCGGCGGTGATTTCGGCCGGCGTGGTGAAGCGCGCTTCCTTGCCGTCTGCCGTGGCGATTGCCCGGTAAGCGTTGACCAGTCCGCGCCCGCACAGGATCTGCTCGCCCGAGATGCGGCCCTCGATCGGCTCCAGATGCGGAAAGATCTCGCGGTCGCGGTCGGTGCGCGGGCCGATGTCCATGTGGCCGCCTTCGCCCGGCACGGGTATCCATTTGCGGCAGGCGTGGATCAGCCCGGCGACGCCGAGCCCGGTGCCGGGCCCGAGCACCACGCGGCCGGCATTTTCTTCCGGCTCGCCGGGGCCGATCTTTTCCAGGTGCTCTTCGCCGAGCGATGCAACCGCCAGCGCCTGCGCCTCGAAATCGTTCAGCACCACCACGTCGGAGAAACCGAGTGTCTCGAACATCGCTTTCGGGCGCACCACCCAGGGGCAGTTGGTGAGGGGGATTTCGTCGCCGTCCACCGGCCCCGCCACCGCCAGCACGGCCGAGCGCGGGCTGAGCGAGGTGTGGTCCAGCACCGCCTGCTGGATGGCGTCGTCGATGGTGGCATAGTCCGCCGTCTGCACCACGCGCGTCTCGCCGGGCTCGGAATTGGCGTCCACGATGATGGCGAAACGGGCATTGGTACCGCCGATGTCGCCGATCAGGATGGGAAACTGCAGGATGGCGTCCTCGTCGCGGGCAAAAGGCATTCCGGTCAAAATCCCCAAATTCACGGCTGGCTCAGCCTTCTGGCCAGCATCTCGGCTGTGGCATGGTTCAGCGCCAGCGGTATGTCGTAAACGATCGCCAGACGCATCAGCGCCTTCACATCCACGTCATGCGGCATCGGCGTCAGCGGATCAACGAAGAAAATCACGGCATCGATCTTCTTCTCGGCGATCAGCGCGCCGATCTGCTGGTCACCGCCCAGCGGGCCGCTCTTCAGGCATTTTACCTTCAACTGCGGGCATTCATCCATCACCCGCCGGCCGGTCGTGCCGGTGGCGACGAGATCGCAGGCGGCGAGAAAATCCGCATGCGCAATCGCGAAGCTGACCATGTCGGCCTTCTTTTCGTCATGCGCGATCAGCGCCAGTCGCAGCGGAGATGTCATCTGACAGCCGGTTGCTGGAGTTAAATCGGTTGAAATCTATAACCAAGGATCGCGGACTGCGAAAGGGGCCTTTCCGTCATGACCGCCGGGTCCTTTCACCGGTTTTGGTGGCGATGACGACGAAACCGTCCCTCCTCCACGTCGGAAGGTTAGGGGTGCAGGGCTGGGCGGGTCGCCTCCCCATGCGGCGGCCCTGCGGACGCCCTCAGCGCGCCGGGCGCTGCACGGGCAGCGGCGGGCGCTTGACCGGCGTCGGCGCGAAGGCGCTGGCCGGAACCGGCGGCTGGCCAAGTTCCACCTGCGGCGCGGAAGGCGCCGGCGCATCGGCCACCGTCGTGGCGCCGAAACCGCCAAGCGTCACGGCCGCTTCCGAAACCGGCTCGGGCTGGGTCAGCACGACGCGGCATTCCTTGGGCAGGCTCGCCATGGTCATCACGTCGCGGGCGCGCGGCTTCTGCGGTCCGGTGGCGGGCCGCCACGGCTCCTCGGTGAACCACCAGGCCAGCGACTTGTCGCAGCCGTCGCTCTTCGGCGTCGGTTCCTGCGCCTTGCAGCCGGTGGAGCCCGGCTGGCAGCCGATGCGGACATGGAAATGATAGTCGTGGCCCCAGAAGGGGCGGATCTTGTGCAACCACGAGCGGTCGCCCGTCACCGTGTCGCAAAGCTTTTTCTTGATACCCGGATTGACCAGAATGCGCTCGACTTCCGGGTAGCTCGCGGCGCGTTTCAGCAGCCGCTCATGGGCGGGCGTCCACAGCCGGTCGATCACCCGGTGGGTTTTCGGATTGACCAGCGAGGTCGCGCTCATGTTCTCGCGCTCGGTCGGCGTCAGCCGCCGGTCGGGCATCGGCGTGAACCAGATGTCGGCGTCGAGGCCTATCTGGTGCGAGGCATGGCCGGTCAGCATCGGCCCGCCGCGCGGCTGCGAGATGTCGCCCAGCAGCAGCCCCGGCCAGCCATCGGCCACGGCGTCGTGTGACAGTCTCTCGATCAGCCGGATCATCGTCGGATGACCCCAGCGCCGGTTGCGCGACAGGCGCATCGCCTGCCAGGTCGGACCATCAGTGGCGATCGCCATGCCGCCGGAAAAACAGCCCTTGGAATAGAAGCCATAGGAACGGGGCTGCGCGACGGAGGGAAGTTTCTGCGCGCCGAACAGGTTCTTGGCCAGTTCCTCGGCATGGGCGCCCGGCGCCTCGAAGCCGGAAAGGGCGAATGCCGCGACTGCCGCCGCCGCGAGGCGGGTTGCCGCCGTCAAGAAAGTTTTCATACGCATATCCATCCGGTCCGGCCCCTTGCCGACAAGCTTGGGACGACTTGCTTAGCGAAACGTAAACGACTGTCACCGCCCGGTTTTGGCCGGTCGGCTTATCCGCGCTTCATGGCGCTGCGTGGCTCACCCTCGCTCCAGTTGCCGGCCGCCCACATCGCATCGAAGGCGGCGCGATAGTCGGGATAGCGGAACCGATAGCCGGCGGCCTTCAGCGCCGCGTTGGAAACGCGTTTGTTCTCGCCATAGAAAGACCGCGCCATGGGCGAAAGTTGGGCGGTCTCGAAGGGAATTTCCGGCGGCGGTGTCGCACCCATCAGCCCGGCGGCATAAGTTACCACGTCCTGCGGCGGCGCCGGCATGTCGTCGGTGACGTTGAAGACCCCGCCCAGATCGCGCCCCGCAAGATGCCAGACGGCGCCGGCAATGTCCTCGCCATGGATGCGGTTGAACACCTGTCCCTGTTTGATGAGGCGCTTGGCGGTGCCGTTGGCGAGGTTCACCAGCGCGTTGCGGCCGGGGCCGTAGATGCCCGAAAGCCGCAGCACCGCAATCGGCAGTCCGGCCTCCACGCCCAGCGCCTGCCATTGCCTTTCCGCTTCCAGCCGCATGATCGAGCGGCGCGACACCGGCCGGCATTCGGCCGCCTCGTCCACCCAGCCGCCGCCATGGTCGCCATAGACGCCGACAGTGGAGAGATAGCCGATCCATCGCAACTCCGGCATGCCGTGCAGGATCTTCTCGCGTGCCGCGTTCAGCACCGGGTCGCCCGCCTCGTCGGGTGCGATGGAGATCAGCAGGTGGGTCGTTCCGGCGAGCCCGGCGGACAGTTCCCCGGTCAGCGCCCCGTCGAAGGCGAAAGGCTCGATGCCCGCCTGCCGCAGTGCCTCGAATTTTTCGGGCGAGCGCGTGGTTCCGGCGAGGCGAATGCCCGTTTCGGGCCTGGCCCGGCCGGTCGCCTTACCCGAATAGCCGGCTCCGAAGATGAACATTTTTATCGCGCTCATGCACGCTCCCCGCTTCAATCCGGCTGGCCGGTCGCCAATGCCCATTCCCGACGCACTTCTGCGTCGCTTTCCGTGTTTTGCCGTGCCGCCGCGAGCCTCGCGAAGTCCGGCGACCGCATCAGGCGCGACAGCGCCCACACGGCCGCACCACGCACCAGCGGCGAGGGATCGTCAAGCAGGCTTTCGCAAGGGGCAGCCAGCGCGTCATCGCCCGAATTGCCAGCGGCGATCAGCACGTTGCGGACAAAGCGGTCGCGGCCGATGCGCTTGACCGGCGAGCCCGAAAAGAAGGTGCGGAAGGCCGGGTCATCCATGGCCAGGAAATCCGCCAGCTTCGGCGCCAGAAGATCGTCGCGGGCGGCGAGCTTCGCTTCCGCAGCGGCCTGCGCGAACTTGTTCCACGGGCAGGCGGCGAGGCAGTCGTCGCAGCCATAGATGCGGTTGCCCAGCGCCGCGCGGAATTCATGCGGGATCGGCCCCTTGTTCTCGATGGTGAGGTAGGAGATGCAGCGGCGCGCATCGATCCGGTAGGGGGCGGGAAAGGCGTGCGTCGGGCAGGCGTCGAGGCAGGCGCGGCACGAGCCGCAATGGTCGATGTCCGGCTGGTCGGGCGCGATCTCGGCCGTGGTGAAGATGGTGCCGAGGAACAGCCAGGAACCGAACTCGCGGCTTACGAGATTGGTGTGCTTGCCCTGCCAGCCGATGCCGGCGGCCTGCGCCAGCGGCTTTTCCATCACCGGCGCGGTATCGACGAAGACTTTCACGTCGCCGCCGGCGCGCGCCACGATCTTGCCGGCCAGTTCCTTCAGCCGGCCCTTGATGACATCGTGGTAGTCGCGGTTGCGGGCATAGACCGAGATCGCGCCGCGCCCGGCCTGCTGCTGCAAGGCGCGCGGATCGTGGTCGGGGCCGTAGTTCATCGCCAGCACGACGATGGAGCGCACCTCCGGCCACAGCGTCTTCGGCGCGCTGCGCCGCTCGAAGGTTTCGGCCATCCAGCCCATCGAGCCGTGAAGCCCTTCGGTCAGGAACTGCGCCAGCCGGGCAGGGGCCTGCGGGATCGCCTCGGGCGAGGTGACGGCGATGGCGGCAAAGCCGGCATTGCGGGCCTCGCGCTCGATCATCTGCCGCAGGCGCTGGCCCGGCTCGGGCTTCGCCCTGGCGGCTATGTCAGAAGTCGAGGTCCGCATAGTGAGACACCGGCGAGATGCCGCGCACGCGGTCGCCGAGCAGCGGACGGAAAGAGGGGCGCGATTTCACGCGCGTGTACCAGTCGCGCGCGGCGGCGTGGCCGTTCCAGTCGATCTCGCCCAGATAGTCGAGCACCGAAATGGCGGCGGCGGCGGCGAGGTCGGCATAGGTCATGCGCGGGCCGGCCAGCCAATGGCGGGTGCCGGCCAGCCAGTTGGTGTATTTCATGTGCTGGCGGATATTGGAGCGCGCGGCGCGGATCGCGCCCGAATCGGGCGAGCCGCCGCCCATCTCGTTGGGCATCAGCGGCTTCAGCACGCGCTCGCGCACGAGATGCTTGGTCACTTCGCTCTCGGTCTTGACCAGATACCAGTCCACCAGCCGGCGGATTTCGGCGCGCGCCATCGGGTCCTCGGCAAACAGCCGCCGCTCGCGCTTCAAGACGCCGCGCGTCTCGTCCAGATATTCGGCGATCACGCTGGCGCCGATGATCGGCACGTCGCCCTCCGCCAGCAGCACCGGCAAGGTGCCGGCGGGGTTGAGCGACAGGAATTCCCTGCGCCGCGCCCACGGCTTTTCCTCGATCAGCGCCAGCTCCTCGCCATACTCGCCGAAGGCGAGGCGGACGAAGCGGCAGGAAGCGAACATGGGGTGGTGAAAAAGTGTCAGCATGGTTCCTTGGAGAAAACTGCGCTGGTCATTTTTCGGCCGCGCCGGTAGTTCTATTTAAGCCCGATTCACGAGGCTGTCATGGCGCATCCGTATAGGGACAGTTCGGCGCCATGACAAGCAAGCCTCACAATTCCCCGCATCGTTGAGAACCTGATGGAACATCAAACCATTGCCGAAGCCCTGCTGCTTGGTCTGCTCGAGGGGCTGACCGAATTCATCCCGGTTTCCTCTACCGGGCACATCCTGCTTGCCGGGCATTTCCTGGGTTTCCAGTCCACCGGCAAGGCCTTCGAGGTGTTGATCCAGCTCGGTGCGATCCTGGCGATCCTGACCGTCTATTTCGGCCGGCTGTGGAAGATCGCCACCGACCTGCCCAGTTCGCCGCGGGCGCGGCGCTTCGTGTTCGGCATCCTGATCGCCTTCCTGCCGGCGGCCGTCATCGGCGCGCTGGCGCATGGCTTCATCAAGACAGTGCTGTTCGAGACGCCGATGCTGATCTGCATCATGCTCATCCTTGGCGGCTTGGTGCTCCTGTGGGTCGACAAGCTGCCACTGAAGCCGACATATCACGAAGCGATGGATTTTCCGCTGCCGGTGTGCCTCGCCATCGGCTTCTTCCAGTGCCTGGCGATGATCCCCGGCACGTCACGCTCGGGCTCCACCATCGTCGGTGCGCTGCTCATGGGGGCCGACAAGCGCTCGGCGGCCGAGTTCTCGTTCTTCCTCGCCATGCCCACCATGGCGGGCGCCTTTGCCTATGACCTGTTCAAGAACCGCGACATCCTGACGGCGGCCGACCTGCCCATCATCGCCACGGGCTTCATCGCGGCCTTCGTCATGGCCGTCATCGTCGTGCGCTGGCTGCTCGATTATGTCTCGCGCCATGGCTATGCGCTGTTTGCCTGGTGGCGGCTGGCGGTCGGCGGCGCGGGTCTGGTCGCGTTGCTGGTCTGGGGCTGATTTTCCCTGACCGGCGGCTACCTGTCTGCTCGGCCGCACCCGAAAATACCCACCCCTGACCCCTCTCGCAAGGGAGGGGCCAGGAGCGGGGGTACAAGGCCACGCAAGCTAATCAGTAAAAGCCGCTCACCCGCAGCAGGACGACGTCAGCATCGCCGCGACGGTCTTGTCTTCGTCGGGATATTCGTCGTGGCGCTTCACCCAGTCCATGGTGTCTTTCTCGTTGCGGCCCTTGGGCGTGCGGTCGAGGAAGACATAGGTGCTGATCCTGTCCTCGTCGCCGCGCGCATATTGCGAGAAGGTGCGGTAGATGTTGCCGTCCGCGTCCTTGTAGAACACGGTCAGGCCATGCAACTCGTCCATCTCGAAATCGAGCGGCGCGAAATTGTAGATCGCGGTGCCGTTGGCGATGTCTTCCTTGTGGAATGAGACGCCGAAATCGTAGTTGAAGTCGCTACCGAAGGACGACACCCAGTCGAACTTCCAGCCCATGCGCTTCTTGTAGGCCTCGATCTGCGGCAATGGCGCGCGCGAAACCGCCACCACCGTCACGTCATGATGCTTCAGGTGCTGGATCGGGCCGTCGAGATGGTCGGCGCCGAACGAGCAGCCGACGCAGCCCGCTTCCCAGTCCGGGCCGAGCATGAAGTGAATGACGACCAGCTGGCTGCGTCCGTCGAACAGTTCCTCCAGCGTCTTGCGGCCCTGCGGCGTGTCGAACGCATAATCCTTGTCCACGCGCGTCCAGGGCAGCGCCTGCCGCTCGGCGTTCAGCCGGTCGCGATGACGGGTATATTCCTTCTCCTTCACCAGATGCGCCTTCTGCGCTTCCATCCATTCCTGCTGGGATACGATCCTGTGCGGTTGCATGTCTTCCTCCTGCGATCCGCTGGGATGGGATTTCGCCTTTGCTCCGGAAACTTCCAGGCACCGGGCCGGTTCCTTCCGGATGTGCAAAGACCGGCTTTGTATTTAACTTATAGGTTAAATATGAGCCGGACGGCATTCCCTGTCAAGTGCGGAACGGTTATTGTGAATGCTCAGGATGCGCGGCGCGATCGGAAATCGCCGCACGGCGGCGCAGCCAGCGGGCGACGAGCCAGCACAGCATTGCCCAGGCCGCGCCGATGCACCAGCCCGCGGCGACGTCGGAAGGCCAGTGCACGCCCAGATAGAGCCGGCTCAGGCCGACGATCAGCGTCGCCAGCACCGCCACCGCCAGCACATAGATGCGGGTGGCGCGGTCGTGCAGCGTCTGCGCCAGCAGCGCGCCGAGCGTCAGATAGATGACGGCCGACATCATCGCATGGCCGCTGGGAAAGCTCAGCGTCTGCACCTGCACCAGATGCGGCACGATGTCGGGACGGGGGCGGTCGATGCCGAGTTTCAGCAGGCTGCCCAGCACCTGCCCGCCGGCTATGGCTACGAAGACGAAGAGCGCCGTCCGCGCCTGCCGCACCACCAGCAGATAGCCGATCACGACGATAGTGATGAGCGTCAGCACCGCCACGCCGCCGAGGCTGGTCAGGTCGCGCATGGCGTCCTGCAGCCAGTGCGGTCCGATCGGCGTCGCCAGGTCGCCCGGCCTGCGCAGCGCCAGCAGGATTTCGGTGTCGAAGCCGTGCGGGGCGCTGTCGCGCGCCACCTCCATCAGCTCCACGAACCCCCAAAGTCCCGCCGTCACGATGATCGCGGCCAGCAGCACGGTGAACTCGACCTTGCCGAGTAGGCCGGATGGCGCTGTCTTCATGAAGGCTCCCAGATGCTTTGTCGCTGGCAGAGATGCAGGACTTGGAGCATGATCCCGAAAAGTGGAAAACCGGTTTTCGGAAAAGATCATGCTCAAACAAATAGATAGAGTCCGATGATGTTTTCTCGAAACATCATCGGACTCTAGATAGGCAGCCAAGTCGCCTTGGCCATCGCCGAGGCGAAAACTTATTGCCCGCCGGCCTGGGGTCCGAGGGTGATCAGCCCCACCGCAAGGATGGCGAGCACGATGCCGCCGCTTTGCAGCGCCGTCAGCCGCTCGCCGAAAAAGGCCAGCGCGATCACATTGATGGCGACGAGCTGGATGATGGCCGAGAGGCTGAAGGCCGAGGCCATGCCGAATTCGCGCACCAGCCGCAGCATTACGAGGTTGCCGGCCGAATAGAGTATCAACGTCAGCGCCAGTTTCGGCATGCTTGGCGCCAGCGCCCAGGATTTCGCGCAGGTTGCGGCAAACAGGAAGATCACCGTCGAGGCGACGAGCTGCAGGAAGCCGGATAGGGTCAAGTCGGTCTCCACCGGGCATGGCGCGGAAAGGCCCCATGGCACCGCTTCAATCCGGCCCGTTGCGCGATCTGTCGTATAAAGACCCGATGCCGTCAAGGTGCCTTCCCTCACGCCAGTTGCGTCTCGGTTGCTGGTCCAGCCCTTGCCTGGCCCGCCGTCCCGCGCTTAGCTGTCGTGGCGACGACAACGCCGCCTGCGCGTGGCTGTAATCCGGGGAAAACCAATATGAGCGAACTGAAGACCGCCATCATCACCGCCGGCGGCAGCGGCATGGGCGCGGATGCCGCGCGCAAGCTGGCGCAGGACGGCTTCAAGGTCGCCATCCTGTCCTCTTCCGGCAAGGGCGAGGCGCTGGCGAAGGAACTCGGCGGCATCGGTGTCACCGGCTCCAATCGCTCCAACGACGACCTCAAGCGGCTCGTGGACGCGACTGTGGAGAAATGGGGCCGCATCGACGCCGTGGTCAACAGCGCCGGCCACGGGCCCCGCGCCCCGATCCTGGAGATCAGCGACGACGACTGGCATCTGGGCATGGAAACCTACCTCCTGAATGCCGTGCGCATGGCGCGCCTCGTCACGCCGGTCATGCAGGCGCAGAAGTCGGGCTCCATCGTCAATATCTCGACCTACGCCGCCTTCGAGCCGGAAGCGCTGTTCCCGACATCGGGGGTGTTTCGCGCAGGCCTTGCCGCCTTCACAAAACTGTTTGCCGACAAATATGCGTCCGAGAATGTACGCATGAACAATGTGCTGCCCGGCTTCATCGACAGTCTGCCAGAGGCCGGGGATCGCCGCGCACGCATTCCCATGGGCCGCTATGGCCGCGTCGGGGAAGTGTCGGAGCTGATCGCCTTCCTCGCCAGCGACAAATCGAGCTACATCACCGGCCAGAACATCCGGGTGGACGGCGGCATCACGCGCTCGGTGTAAGGGAGCCTTATCGGCGGCGGTTGCGCAGGATCGCCCTGGCGATGCTGTCGGCCTGCCGCACCGACTCCCGGAAGCAGCCGCGAATGCTTGGCCGCATGCCGAGGAACCACAGGCCCGGCGCGTCGGGATGGTCGGCGCCGTTGACGAGCGGAAACCCCTTCTCGTCCAGCACGCCGAATGCGCCGACAAGCCCCTCGAGCCCGGTGCGGTAGCCTGTCGCGGCGATGGTCACGTCCGGCTGAACCGTTTGCCCGTCGCTGAGCACCACCGTGCCGTCGGTGTGGAACGCGTGCACCGTCGGCACGACCTTGATGCGTCCGGCCTTGATTGCGTTCATCGCGCCGTCGTCTGCGGCGATTGCGGTGTAGTCGGAGCGCAGGCGGCTGACGCCGCCGCCCGGCGCTTTGGGCAGGCCGTAGCGGGTCATGTCGCCCCATATCAGCCGCTGGGTCGTCGCCACCACGAAATCCGCGAGCCGGTTGGGCAGGGAAGCGGTGATGGGTGAGAATTTGTGCACGGCCACCTTGGCGATGCGCTTGGGCAGGATCGCCGGCCCGTTGCGCGCGGCAAGCCAGAGCTGGCCGGTCTGCACACGGATGAGATGGTTGAGAAGGTCGAAGCCGGAATTGCCGGCGCCGATCACCAGCACCGACTTGCCGGCATGGGCCGCCGCCTCGCCGAAATCGGCGGCGTGGATCAACCGGCCGCCGAATGTCTCGGCGCCCTTCCATTGCGGCATGTAGGGGTGTTTGTCACGGCCGGTCGCCACCACCACGTCGCGTGCCGTCCAGGCATGGCCATTGGCATGGACCGTCCACAATTTGTCCGCGCGGGAGATTGCGTCCACCCGTATGCCATATTCGATCGGCAGGTTCTGGCCTTCGCCGAAGGCCGTCAGATGCGCTACCAGCTGGTCGCGATGGGGAAAGGCCGGCGTCCCCTTGGGAAAGGAGGTTCCCGGCATGGCCGAGAGATCGCGGTGGGTGTTGAGCGTCAGGTTGCCATGCCGCCGCCGCCACGGTTCGCCGATCCGCGCCTCCTGTTCGAGGATCACGGCTGGCAGCCCCTGTTCGCGCAGTGCATGGGCGCTTGCCATGCCGGCCGCGCCCGCCCCGATGACGATGACCCGTTCGGCATCCGTGGAAGACATGTCGTTCTCGCTGGAATTGCGGCGCCGGGATCGGCGCAGGTTCTGTTCCTTGTGGAACAAGCGCCTGTTTTGGGCAAGACTTGGGCCGACCGACAATGATCTTTCGCCTTACCGTGCTTTCGGATAGAGCGTCGGGCAGGAAACGACACATGCCCTCACTGCGCAAGACATTCGACGCCTATCTCGACGGGAGAGCCGCCCCGGTGCCTCGCATGGATCTGGCGCCGGAGGCACGCCTGCGCCTGGTGCGCAGCCATGGCGATTTCTCGCTCGCCTATTCGACGGCCGTGCAAGGCGGCCTTTCCTATTTCGGCGACGACGAGGGCTATATCGCCTTTGCCACCAAGATGGGCCGGCATTTCGTCCTGGGCGATCCGGTCGCGCCGGCGGCCGCGCGGGCCGATTACATCCGCCGCTTCGTGGCGGCGGCAGGCGACCCATGGTTCGTGCAGGTCGGGCGCCGGACGGCGCAGGCGCTCGCCGGGTTCGGCTATCAGGTCAACCATGCCGGCATCGACACGCGCCTGGTGCTTGCCACGCACGACTTTTCCGGCACGCGCAACGAGACGGTGCGCTATTCCGAACGCTGGCTGTTCAAGCGCGGCTATGCGATCGTCGAGGACGACGGCGACACCGCCTCGCGCGTCCATGTCGAGAGCCTTTCGGCGCAGTGGCGCGCCGAGCGCATCGTCAAACGCCGTGAGATGACCTTCCTCAACCGGCCGTTCAAGGTCGGGCTGGGTGATGCCATGCGCCGTTTCATGCTGCTCGATCCGGACGGCAGGGCCGTGGCGCTGCTCGATTTCGACCCGATGTTCCGGGATGGCGAAATCCTGGGCTACACCACCGCCTTCAAGCGCAAATTCGCCGACACCACGCCGCATGCCGAGATCGGCCTGACGAAATTCGCGGTCGACCGTTTCCGCAAGGAAGGCCATGGGCAGGTCACGCTTGGCCTCTCGCCGCTTGCCGGCATCGAGGACACGGGCTTTCGTGAAAGCCGCTTCTGGCGCGCCATGTTCGAGCGCGCCTATGCCTCGCGCCGCGTCAACAGCCGCATCTTCAACGTGCAGGGGCAAGCCGCCTTCAAGCGCCGCTTCCACGGCGAGGAGGAGGCGACCTTCATCGCTTTCCGCCGGGGCTCGCCCTTCGGCATGACCGCGCTTTTGCGGCTGTGCAAGGCGATCTGATTCCCACCGCCCGGATTTGACTCATGCTGCCTTGCGCGCGGCGAAGCGGTTGCCCGGCAGGTGCGTGACGCGGCCGTAGCGGGCAAGGGTGACAAGCACCTGCGCGACGCGGTGCTCGGTTCTCCTGCCGCCCCTGCGGAAGCCACGGGCGATTTCCAGAGCTTCCATGGGCCGTCCTGCCGCCGACAGCACCGCCTCCACCGCCAGCGGCTGTTCGTAGCGGTCCGAAGGCCATGCGGGCAGCGCCTTGTCGATTGCGACGACATTTTCGCCAAAATCCAGCGCGCCGGTTCTGGCGGCGGCACCTTTGGCAAAACGCGGTATCTGGTATTCGGGCCGCAGCCAGCGCACATGGCCAGCGGCTTCCTCCCGCGCCCGCTCGGCGTTCAGCGCCACCAGCCGCTCCAATATCTGCTCGTCGGCCAGATCGGCCGGCCAGCCATAGGCTTGCGCCGACAGCCGGTCGATCGTCTCGTGCAGTTCTTTCAGGATGAGGACGAGCCCGCGCGCCTTCACGTCCTCCTCCTTGCCGGAAAGCTTTTCGCCGGGCCGAAGCGCCTTCAGCCTTTCCAGCACATTGTAAAGGCCGGTCAGCGTCAGGTCGGGATTGTCGGCCAAAACCCTCTTGCGCGTGGCGTCCAGTTCCTCACCGTCCGCGCGAAGTTTTTGGCGAAGGTCCTGCCCCGGATCGGGGAAGGGGAAGGGATCGAAGCATCGTGATTTGGAATAGCGCGGATCGTTGCCATAGCCCAGCCAGCCGCCGACAATCGGTGCCCATGCGGTATGAATTCGGCTGGAAAGAATGGAGAGTGTTGCAGCGTCGTCGCTCGCCATCACCACGATCATGTTGTCGGCGAGTATCGAGGCGTCGAGAAACTGAAAAACGCGGTGCTTGGCCGTCTCGACGGTCGCGATATAGCGGCCGAGACCGGCAAGCGCGGGACGAAGCTCGCTCCGAGGTTTGCCGAAAATCCACCAGTTTTCCAGATATGTCAGCGCATCCTTGGTAGGAGATTTGTGGAATTGCTCCTGTCGTTTTGCTTTCACCGTCTGGATCAAGTGCTGATAGACTTCGGGAAACTCGCGCCGTACCTTTTCACCCGACTTGCCGAACAGATCTATCACCATCGCGCCGCGTGACCGCGAGGTCAGGTCGCGCCCGTTTCGGTATGGCCTGATATGCTTTTCGAGACCGGGGCGGGAACCAAGTCCCAGATGCTCGGCCTCCGAGGGCTGGACGATGAAGCCGGCGCCATGAAGCTTCACGCCGGGTGAGCATATGCCTACATTGCCTCGCAACGGCAGAGCTTTGGTCGCATCGACGCCGATGCTTAGGTCAGGATTGATCGACCCCACCCGCGTCGAGAGCTCGATCCTCGGATCGTCCGTATCGAGAAGCGTTTCGGCGACCGTCTCGCAGACTCCTCCATCCTTCCTGCCCGCCTCGCATACGGTCATGGCGATCCGCACCGCCGCGCTGTCGCGGGTGGCCCTGGTCCATGGATGATCGGGAATGGCGAAGATCAGGCTGATCGGCGCTTTCGCGTTCAGGTGCCTTTCCATCACCCGGCGCTGAAAGACCTGGCTGATCGAATTGGTCGTAACGAGGCCGAAGCGTCGCAGCGGCGTCTTCCTGCGTGTCAGAAGCTCGGCCGCGCGGTCCCACCAGTACATGACGAAATCGGCGCTTTCGTTCATGTGGCGGTGCGCGCTCCAGAGCGCTTGCGCATAGCCGGAGCCCAATCGCGAACGGATGTCCTTGCCGCCGATGAATGGCGGGTTGCCGACGATGAATTCCGCCTCCGGCCAGTCCGGCCGGCGCGCATTCGGACAGGTCTCGATGCGCTTGCCGTCTTTTTCCTCCACACTGGCAAGCGGACAGCCGTCCCAGGTCAGCACCGCGTCATAGCCCTCGCGGCGGCCGAAATTGATGTTCCTGAAAGCGCGCAATATCGGCTCGGCGGGGTGGCCGGTGCGGTTGCGATAATGCTGCTGCAGATAGCCGATCCACACCACCAGTTCGGCGATCGCCGCCGCGCGCGGGTTCAGCTCCAGCCCGAGGAACTGGTGCGGATCGACCGTCTCATGCTCCAGCCCGAGGCTTTCCGGCACGCCGAGACGGGCAAGAGTTTCCAGCACCTCGCCCTCCAGCTTCTTCATCAGTTCGAGGCTGACATAGAGGAAATTGCCGGTACCGCAGGCCGGGTCGAGCACCCGCGTCGCGCAGAGCCGGTGATGGAAGTCGCGCACGATCTCGATTGCCCGCTTTTCCTCGCCTTCCTCCTTGGCGGCTTCGGCCTTGGTCAGCGCCCTTTGCCAGTCGCCGCGCAGCGGCTCCATCACGGTCACCTCGACCAGCCGCTGCACATAGGCGCGCGGCGTGTAATGCGCTCCGAGTTTCTTGCGTTCACGCCGGTCCAGCGCCTGCTCCAGAAGCGTGCCGAAGATGGCCGGGTCCACTTCCGTCCATTTCGCCTTCGCGGCCGCCAGCAGTTCGCCGATTTCCTCGCGCCCGAGCGGAAAGGCGCGCGCGTTCCTGAACAGGTTGCCGTTGAAATGCCGAAGATGCGTGCGGAACGCCGAAAAGAAGCGACGCTCATGCGATGGCTCGTCCATCTTGGCCCACAGTTCCTCGACGAGCGGCACGAACGCGCCGGGGCTTTCCAGGCAGTCGCCGAGCATTTTCGCGAACTCGCCGCGCGGCAGCAGGTCCACATCCTCCGCGAACATGGTGAAGATGCAGCGCATCAGGAAATGCGCCACCTCCTCGGCCGGGTGGTCGGCCTCCAGCGCCTTGCTCACTTCGGCCAGCCGGGCGGCGATTTCGCGCGTCACGCGGGCCGATTCCCGCGCCGGGTCGAGGCTTGCCGGATCGGTCCAGATTTTCGCCAGCAGTTCGCGGGTGTCGGGTTTGCGCAGGTCCTCCAGATAGATGCGGAAGCCCTTGCGGTCCGGAAACTGGCTGTAGGCGCGCCCGGTGCCGGTGAAATCGGCATAGATCTCCAGCGCGTGGCCGACATCGCAGGTGAGGATGAAGGGCGGCGCCGCGTGGTCTGCGTCGAGCAGGAAGACATAGTTTTCCGCCTGCCGGCGGGCATTCTGCATCATCACGTCCCAGCCGCGCGCCACAGTCCTGCGGCCAAGCTGTTCCGCCTCCGATGCCGGCGCGGGCGGCTGGCCGGGAATGGCGTTCTTGCCGCCCGGCAGGCGCGACTGCTTGGCCTCCAGGATGAAGCAGCCCTTCTTGTAGAGGTCGATGCGTTTGCTGGCGGCAATTGGGTCGCTTTCGCGCCGGCGCACCGCGCGCTCGAACACATAGTCGTTGAATTCGCGCTCCGCCTCGGCCGGGTCCGGCCGCGCAACGCCGATCATGTCGCACAATTCGGTCAGGAACATCTGGTAGTTGGCCCGCTCCGCGCCACCTTCTCGCGCGGTCCAGCGGGCAATAAATGCCTCGATCTCCACGGCCCCCTCCCTGGAAACGCGAAGCGCAAAACCCCCTTCGGGCGGCGGCACCCCTGCCGCACGCCCGCGCTCCGCCGCCGATCCTGAATCTATCCGCTATTACCTAAGGTAGTATAATTGTAAAATGCAACTTTTGATTGATCGCGGGGGAGATATTTTCAGCTACAGTGCTTGCGCGGCTGCGCTTGTGAAGCCTTGCGCGCCCTGCTAAATGCGCGATCATGACCACAGCGCTCGACCACATCCGCAATTTCTCCATCGTCGCCCATATCGACCATGGCAAATCCACGCTTGCCGACCGGCTCATCCAGATGACCGGGGGCCTCGACTCGCGCGAGATGGCCGGCAAGGAGCAGGTTCTCGATAATATGGATATCGAGAAGGAGCGCGGCATCACCATCAAGGCGCAGACCGTGCGCCTGAACTACCGCGCCAGGAACGGCGAGGATTATATCCTCAACCTTATCGACACGCCCGGCCATGTCGACTTCGCCTATGAAGTGTCGCGCAGCCTCTCGGCCTGCGAGGGGTCCCTACTGGTCGTCGATGCCTCGCAAGGCGTCGAGGCGCAGACACTGGCCAATGTCTACCAGGCGATCGACAACAACCACGAAATCGTCGTGGTCCTGAACAAGATCGACCTGCCCGCCGCAGAGCCTGAGCGCATCAAGGAGCAGGTCGAGGAAGTCATCGGCATCGACGCCTCCCAGGCCGTGATGATCTCGGCCAAGACCGGTATCGGCATCGAGGACGTGCTGGAGGCGATCGTCGCCCAGCTTCCGCCGCCGCGCGAGGGCGACGCCAAGGCGCCGCTCAAGGCCATGCTGGTCGACAGCTGGTACGACGCTTATCTGGGCGTCATCGTTCTGGTCCGCGTCATCGACGGCGTGCTGAAGAAGGGCCAGACCATCCGCATGATGGGCACCGGCGCGAAATATCCGGTCGAGCGTACGGGCTTCTTCACGCCCAAGATGATACAGGCTGACGAGATCGGCCCCGGTGAATTCGGCTTCATCACCGCTTCCATCAAGGAGGTGGCCGACACCCGCGTCGGCGACACCATCACCGAAGACCGCCGCCCCACCCAACAGGCGCTGCCGGGCTTCAAGCCGGCGCAGCCGGTCGTGTTCTGCGGCCTGTTCCCGGTCGATGCCGCCGACTTCGAGGATTTGCGCGGCGCCATGGGCAAGCTGCGTCTCAACGACGCTTCCTTCTCCTACGAGATGGAAACCTCGGCCGCGCTCGGCTTCGGCTTCCGCTGCGGCTTCCTCGGCCTGCTGCACCTCGAAATCATCCAGGAGCGGCTGGAGCGCGAGTTCAATCTCGACCTGATCGCCACCGCTCCCTCCGTCGTCTACCGCATGGTCATGACCGACGGCACGGTGAAGGAGCTGCACAACCCGGCCGACATGCCCGACGTGGTCAAGATCGACCATATCGAGGAGCCGTGGATTCGCGCCACCATCCTCACGCCCGACGAATATCTCGGTGGCATCCTGAAGCTGTGCCAGGACCGCCGCGGCATCCAGGCCGACCTGTCCTATGTCGGCAAGCGCGCCATGCTGGTCTACGACCTGCCGCTCAACGAAGTCGTCTTCGATTTCTACGACCGGCTGAAGTCGATCTCCAAGGGCTATGCCTCCTTCGACTATCACCTCACCGACTATCGCGAAGGCGATCTGGTGAAGATGTCGATCCTCGTCAATGACGAGCCGGTGGACGCGCTTTCCATGCTGGTGCACCGCACGGCGGCCGAAAAGCGCGGCCGCGTCATGTGCGAGAAGCTGAAGGAGCTGATCCCGCAGCACATGTTCAAGATCCCGATCCAGGCGGCCATCGGCGGGCGCATCATCGCGCGCGAAACCATTTCGGCGCTGCGCAAGGATGTGACCGCCAAGTGCTATGGCGGCGACGTGTCGCGCAAGCGCAAGCTCCTCGAAAAGCAGAAGGAGGGCAAGAAGCGCATGCGCCAGTTCGGCAAGGTGGACATCCCGCAGGAAGCGTTCATCCAGGCGCTCAAGATGGGCGACAATTAGTCCCTTCCGCTTCGTGCCCATGAGGGAGAGCCTCGCCATTTGGCCCCGCCTTGCGGGGCCTTTTCATTCCGGCCTTGTCCATGGCCGTGGCGTCCGTGACCGGGGGCTGGCCATTCCCGAAATATTCCGATAGCTTGAATGCACACCGAGGGGTGCCCCGACAGGGGGCTGAGATACTGACGGCCGCAGGCAGCGCAGTGACCCTTTGAACCTGATCCGGGTCATTCCGGCGAAGGGACGGCTCAAGCTATCTCCTTTGCCGGTCTCTTTATGTGAGGCCGCCATGTCGAAAACTCCGATACGTTCCCCGTTCCGCGTCGAGGCCGTTTGCCCGGCCAGCACCGCCGTTGGCTTCCTGTGCGGGGTCGCCCGCAACACGGGAGACGCCGCATGATCAGCAACATATTGAGCATTGCCGGCACCGACCCGACCGGCGGCGCCGGCATTCAGGCCGACCTGAAGACCTTCAGCGCGCTGGGGACCTACGGCATGTCCGTCATCACCGCCGTCGTCGCGCAGAACACGACCGGCGTTTCGTCCTTCGTCACGCTGGAGCCGGATTTCGTCGGCGCGCAGATCGATGCGGTCTTCGAGGATGTCCGCGTCGATGCGGTGAAGATCGGCATGGTGCCGACAGCCGCCATCGCAAGCGTCATCGCCGGGCGGCTGCGCCGCCATGGCGCGCGCAACATCGTGCTCGATCCGGTCATGGTCGCCAAGTCGGGTGATCATCTGTTGCAACCCGACGCGGTTGCGGTGATCCGCGACCGCCTCCTGCCGCTCTGCTCGGTGGTGACGCCGAACCTCCCCGAAGCCGCCGTTCTCTTGGATGCCGAGCCGGACTGGTCGCTGGCCGAAATGCATGTCCGCCTGCGCGAACTCGCCCGTTTCGGCAGCGAGGCGGTGCTGCTGAAAGGCGGCCATCTGGGCGGCCGTGACAGCGTCGACCTGCTGCTGTCGGGCGGCAGGGTGAGCGCCTACTCGCAGCCGCGCGTGGCGACCCGCAACGACCACGGCACAGGATGCACGCTCTCGGCCGCGCTGGCGGCTTTGCTGCCGTCCATGCCGCTGGAAGCGGCAACGCAAAAGGCCAAGCGCTACCTGACCGGCGCGCTGGCTGCCGCCGACCGGCTCGATGTCGGGCACGGCCATGGCCCGGTGCATCATTTCCATGCGCTTTGGACATCGCACGAAGCGCATTCCGCGCGGGCGCTGGCTCCCGCGGATTGACAAGCCGGCCGCAGGCGATCAGTCTGCGGCCATCACCTGGGGAGCCCCGACAAGGGGCTGAGAGACTGCTGGCCGCGTGCAGCGCAGTGACCCGTTGAACCTGATCCAGTTCATACTGGCGTAGGGATGGTGCAAGGGCTCATCGGCTCGCGGTCCGTCAAAAGACCGCCGGGAAAAGCAGGACAACAGGCTTCCTCCCCCGATCACGGTCCATATCCTCCTTCCGGCATCCGAACTGGGTCTCCAATGCAAGCGGGCAAAGGAGGTCCCTATGAATGCTCATGCGAAAACCACGACACCCGTCGTCACCACCGGCGCGCTGCCGGCATCGCGCAAGGTCTACAAGCCGGGCGCCATGCATCCCGGCATCAGCGTGCCGATGCGTGAGATCGACGTTCACCCCAGCGCCGGCGAGCCGCCGGTGACGATCTATGATTCGTCCGGCCCCTACACCGATCCCGGCAAGGCCGTCGCCATCGAGCAGGGCCTGCCGCGCATCCGAGACGGCTGGATCGCCGCGCGCGGCGATGTCGAAGCCTATGGCGGACGGCTGGTGAAGCCGGAGGACAACGGCTTCGTCTCCGGCGAACGCCTGACGCCGGAATTCCCGGTGCGGCATCGCCCGCTGCGCGCCGTGCAGGGCCGTGCCGTTACCCAGCTTGCCTATGCCCGCGCCGGCATTGTCACGCCGGAAATGGAATTCGTCGCCATCCGCGAGAATCTCGGCCGCGAAAGGCTGCGCGAGCAGGCCAAGCGTGACGGCGAGAGCTTCGGGGCGGCCATTCCCGACTTCGTGACGCCGGAATTCGTGCGCGACGAGGTGGCGCGCGGCCGCGCCATCATCCCCTCCAACATCAATCACCCCGAAAGCGAGCCGATGATCATCGGCCGAAACTTCCTGGTGAAGATCAACGCCAATATCGGCAATTCCGCCGTCACCTCGTCCATGGCCGAGGAGGTGGAGAAGATGGTCTGGGCGATCCGCTGGGGCGCCGACACGGTCATGGATCTGTCCACCGGCCGCAACATCCACAATATCCGCGACTGGATCATCCGCAACGCGCCGGTGCCGATCGGCACGGTGCCCATCTATCAGGCGCTGGAGAAGGTCGGCGGCATTGCCGAGGATCTGACCTGGGAAGTGTTTCGCGACACGCTGGTCGAGCAGGCCGAGCAGGGCGTGGACTATTTCACCATCCACGCCGGCGTGCGGCTGCACCACATTCCGCTCACCGTCGATCGTGTCACCGGCATCGTCAGCCGTGGCGGCTCGATCATGGCCAAGTGGTGCCTGCATCATCACCGCGAAAGCTTCCTCTACGAGCATTTTGCCGAGATCTGCGACATCGCGCGCGCCTATGACGTGTCGTTCTCGCTGGGTGACGGCCTGCGCCCGGGCTCCATCGCAGACGCCAACGACGCGGCCCAGTTCGCCGAGCTGGAGACGCTGGGCGAGCTGACGCAGATCGCCTGGGCCAGGGATTGCCAGGTGATGATCGAAGGTCCCGGCCATGTGCCGATGCACAAGATCAAGGAGAACATGGACAAGCAGCTCGAGGTCTGCGGCGAGGCGCCTTTCTACACGCTCGGGCCGCTCACCACCGATATCGCGCCGGGCTACGACCACATCACGTCGGGCATCGGTGCGGCCATGATCGGCTGGTTCGGCACGGCCATGCTCTGCTACGTCACGCCCAAGGAGCATCTGGGCCTGCCTGACCGCGACGACGTCAAGACCGGCGTCATCACCTACAAGATCGCCGCCCATGCCGCCGATCTGGCCAAGGGGCATCCGGCGGCCAAGATCAGGGACGACGCGCTGTCGCGGGCGCGCTTCGAATTCCGCTGGGAGGACCAGTTCAACCTGTCGCTCGACCCGGACACGGCGCGCGCCTTTCATGACCAGACGCTGCCCAAGGAAGCCCACAAGGTGGCGCATTTCTGCTCCATGTGCGGGCCGAAATTCTGCTCCATGCGCATCTCGCACGACATTCGCGATGCCGCGCGCGAGGAGGGCGAACGCCGGCAGGGCATGGCTGAGATGGCGCAGAAATATCGCGAGGGCGGCGATCTCTATGTCCCGGTCGACAAGGCGGAGGCATGAGCACCGTGCATGCGCGGTTTAAAGCGTGATCCCAAACCGGTTTTCGGGAAAAGATCATGCTTCGCCAAACCGAGGCCGATGATGTTGCGAAAAACGTCACCGGCCACCGGAGGCGTTCCCGTCAGGCCGTGAGGCCGACGAGGTTCATCAGGAAGCGGAAGACGAGCGCCACGACGCCAAGGCTCAGCACGCTCGCCGCCCAGATCAGCACCAGCCAGCCGATCCGCTTCGGCCAGTTGGGCGAAGGGGAGGAGGCCGCCATCAGTGGTAGCCTTCTCCGGCCTTCACCTTGCCGCGGAAGACGTAATAGGACCACGCGGTATAGGCCAGTATGATGGGGATGATGAACAGCGCCCCCACCAGCGTGAAGCCCATGCTCTGCGGTGGCGCGGCGGCTTCGCGCAAGGTGATGTCGGGCGGGATGATATGCGGCCACAGGCTGATGCCGAGCCCGCTATAGCCGAGGAAGATCAGGAACAGCGCCAGCACGAACGGCCCCGCATGCGGGGTGCCGTGCAGGCTGCGCAGGATCAGCCAGGTGCATACCAGGACCAGCACCGGAACCGGCGAGAACAGGACGATGTTGGGGAAGCTGAACCACCGTTCGGCGATTGCCGGATGGGCAAGCGGGGTCCACAGGCTGACGATGCCGACGACCACCAGCAGAAGCATCGTCACGGGCCGGGCCAGTGCCACCATGCGCTCCTGCAGCGCGCCTTCCGTCTTGATGATGAGCCAGGTGCTTCCCAGAAGCGCATAGGCGACCAGCACCCCGAGGCCGGTGAACAGGCTGAACGGCGTGACCCAGTCGAGCGCGCCGCCGGCATAGGCCCCGTTCTCGACCTTGAAGCCGTTGAGGAACGCGCCCAGCGCCACGCCCTGGAAGAAGCTTGCCACATAGGAGCCGCCGGCAAAGGCCTTGTCCCAGAAGGCGCGATGGTGCTGGTCGGCCTTGAAGCGGAATTCGAAGGCCACCCCGCGCAGGATCAGCCCCAGCAGCATGATCACCAGCGGCAGGTAAAGCGCGCTGAGGATGATCGAATAGGCCAGTGGGAAGGCGGCCAGCAATGCCGCGCCGCCCAGCACCAGCCAGGTTTCGTTGCCGTCCCACACGGGCGCCACGGTGTTGACCATCACGTCGCGGTCCTCGCGGTCGCGCACGAACGGGAACAGGATGCCGATGCCGAGATCGAAGCCGTCCATCACCACATACATCATCAGGCCGAAGGTGATGATGATGGCCCACACTACCGGAAGATCGATGCCCATCTTGTCAGCCTTTCGTGTCCTGGCGAGGAGAAGCGAACATTTCCATCTGGTCGGGCGCGGCCGACATGGGCCGTGCCGGCCGTCCGGCGCTGTGCTCGCCTTCCGGCGGTTCGTCCGTGGTGTCTTCCGGCCCCTTGGCGACCAGTCTCAGCATGTAGCGGGTGCCGACGCCGAACACGCCGAAATAGACCACGATGAAGGCGATGAGCGTGACGCTCATCGCCAGCGTCGAGTGGTTGGACACGGCATCCCTGGTGCGCATGATGCCGTAGACGATCCAGGGCTGGCGGCCGATTTCGGTGGTGAACCAGCCGGCCAGTATGGCGATCAGCCCGGCTGGCCCCATCACCGTGGCGAAGCGCAGGAACGGGCGGGTCAGGAAGAGATTGCCTTTCCAGCGCAGCCACAGCGCCCACACCGCCAAAAGCAGCATCAGCACGCCGAGCCCGACCATCACCCGGAAGCTCCAGAACACCACGGTCGAATTGGGCCGGTCTTCGGGAGCGAATTCCTTCAGGCCTGGGAACTGGCCGTCCCATGTGTGAGTCAGGATGATGCTGCCCAGGCGCGGCACCTGCAGAGCATAGAGCGTCTCTTCCTTTTGCATGTCCGGCCAGCCGAACAGGGTGAGCGGCACGGCTTCGCCAGGCTTGTTCTCCCAGTGGCCCTCGACGGCGGCGATCTTGGCGGGCTGGTATTTCAGCGTGTTGAGGCCGTGCAGGTCGCCGATGAAGATCTGCACCGGCGCTGAAAACAGCAGCATCCACATGGCCATGGAAAGCATGGTGCGCACACGCTGGTTGTCGTTGCCGCGCAGCAGGTGCCATGCGCCGGAAGCGCCCACGAACAGCGCCGTAGCCAGATAGGCGGCCACCACCATATGCGCCAGGCGATAGGGGAAGGAGGGGTTGAATATCACCTCCAGCCAGTTCACCGGCACCACGATGCCGTTGACGATCTCGAAGCCCTGCGGCGTCTGCATCCAGCTGTTGGAGGCAAGGATCCAGGTGGACGAGATCAGCGTGCCGAGCGCCACCATGACCGTCGAGAAGAAATGCAGCCCCGGCCCGACGCGGTTCCAGCCGAACAGCATCACCCCGAGGAAGCCGGCTTCCAGGAAGAAGGCGGTCAGCACCTCATAGGCCAGCAACGGGCCGGTGACGCTGCCGGCGAATGTGGAGAAATAACTCCAGTTGGTGCCGAACTGGTAGGCCATGACCAGGCCGGAAACCACGCCCATCGCGAAATTGACGGCGAATATCTTCGACCAGAAATGGTAGAGGTCGCGATAGACCGCGTCGCGCTTCCACAGCCACAAGCCCTCCAGGACGACGAGGTAGCTCGCCAGCCCGATGGTGATGGCGGGGAATATGATGTGGAAGGAGATCGTGAAGCCGAACTGGATGCGGGCTAGTTCAAGTGCTGTCAGGCCGAACATCTGGGACCTCTTTGTCGAGCACAACCACGCTGCACACGGCTGCGCATATGAGCCGAAGACCTTCCAGCCGCCGGCAAAATTGTAATCATTCTCCCTGTGGTTGTCATCCTGAACCCGAAAATGCCGGAAGTCGAACCCGACATTTTGCCCCATGAGGCGCGTTGTCCTGCGACAGTTTTGCAGCAAGCCGCTTCTCCGGGGTGCCGAATCAGATGCCCCTCTGCCGGTTGACTGCCAGCCGGGCGGGGCTCATCGTGGGCGCGACATGACGACGCAGATTGATCTGAGCGGGCTGAAATGCCCCCTGCCGGCCCTGAAGACGCGCAAGGCGCTGCGCGATCTTGCGCCGGGCGAGCAAATCCGGGTTATCTGCACCGACCCGTTGTCCGCCATCGACATTCCCAGTCTGCTTTCCGACACCGGAGACCGCCTGCTGGAGACGAAAAAACAGGGCGGGCGTATCGTTTTCGTGATCGAGAAGCGTGTCGCGAATGGCGCTTGAAAGTGTTGATTTTCTTCGCCCGGGCTGATTGGCTTGCCCTATAGTGGCTATAGGCTGGCATAGCTCCGACGTCTGATCCCGGGAGGTGACGCAGGTGAACATCCAGGACCCAAAGTTGCGGCGCGGCAAGGATCGCGGCCCCAAGGGGCGCGGACTTGACGATCACGCGCTGCACGAGGTGCGTGCGCTCCTCGGCGACAGGCCGCGCCGGCGCGACCTGCTGATCGAATTCCTGCATCTGGTCCAGGATGAGTACGGCTACCTGTCGGCGGCGCATCTGCGCGCGCTGGCCGAGGAGATGCGCCTGTCGCAGACCGAGGTCTACGAGGTCGCGTCGTTCTACGACCATTTCGACATCGTCAAGGAAGGCGAGACGCCGCCGGCGCCGCTGACCATCCGCGTCTGTGATTCGGTAAGCTGCATGGTGGCCGGCTGCGAGGCGCTGATCGGGGAACTGGCCGCCGGCATCGATTCCGATGCGGTGCGCGTCGTGCGGGCGCCCTGCATGGGTCGCTGCGGCACGGCTCCGGCCGCGCGCATCGGCAATCGCGAGGTGGACAACGCCACCAGCGAGGGTCTGCTGGCCATGGCCCGCGAAGGCGAAATCGGCACCGTGGTGCCTTCCTATACCGGGCTCGACGCTTATCGCGCGGCCGGCGGCTATCGCCTGCTGGACAAGGTGCGCGCGGGCGAGATCACGCCGGACGCGCTGATGGAAACCATGCAGGCCGCGGGTCTGCGCGGCCTCGGCGGCGCCGGCTTCCCGGCCGGCAGGAAATGGAGCATCGTGCGCTCCTTCCAAGGCCCGCGCCTGATGACCATCAATGGAGACGAGGGCGAGCCCGGCACCTTCAAGGACCGCGTCTATCTGGAAAACGACCCGCACCGCACGCTCGAAGGCGCGCTGATCGCGGCCCATGCGGTCGAGGCCCAGCGCATCTATTTCTACATGCGCGACGAATATCCGGGCGTGCTGCACATCCTGCGCACCGAGATCGCGGCGCTGGAGAAGGCCGGCATCGCGGCGCCCGGTTTCATCGAACTGCGCCGCGGCGCCGGCGCTTACATCTGCGGCGAGGAAAGCGCGATGCTGGAATCGATCGAGGGCAAGCGCGGCCTGCCGCGCAACCGCCCGCCCTACATCGCCGAGGTCGGCCTGTTCGGCCTGCCCACCCTCAACCACAATGTCGAGACGCTGTGGTGGGTGCGCGACATCGTCGAGAACGGCGCCGAATGGTTCGCCGCCAGGGGCAAGCCCGGTCATCCGGGCGTTCGCTCCTGGTCGGTGTCGGGCCGGGTGAAGGAGCCGGGCGTGAAGCTGGCGCCGGCGGGCGTCACCGTGCGCGAGCTGATCGAGGAATATTGCGGCGGCATGGCCGATGGCCACGAGTTCAAGGCCTATCTGCCCGGCGGCGCTTCGGGCGGCATCCTGCCCGCCTCGCTCGGCGACGTGCCGCTGGATTTCGGCGGCGAGCTCGCCAAGCTCGGCGCCTTTGTCGGCTCGCATGCCATCGTCGTGTTCTCGCAGGCCGACAGCGCCCGTGACGTCGCGCTCAACCTGCTGAAATTCTTCAAGCATGAAAGCTGCGGCCAGTGCACGCCCTGCCGCGAGGGCACGGGCAAGATGGCGGCGCTTCTGCAGCAGCCTGCGCCGCTCGACGAGACGGCGATCCGCGATCTCGAAAGCGTCATGCGCGACGCTTCCATCTGCGGGCTTGGGCAGGCTGCGCCCAACCCGGTCAACCATCTGCTGACCTATTTCCGGGATGATCTGTAATGGCCGGTACGATCAAGTTCACGCTCGACGGTAAGGCGGTTACGGCCGCCGAAGGCGAAACCATCTGGGAGGTGGCCAAGCGCGAAGGCACGAAGATTCCGCATCTGTGCCATGTCGATCTCCCCGGCTACCGTCCGGACGGCAATTGCCGCGCCTGCATGGTCGATGTCGAGGGCGAGCGCGTGCTCACCGCCTCCTGCATCCGCAAGCCGACCGAAGGCATGGTGGTCCATACCGACACCGAGCGCGCGCAGAAATCGCGCGAAATGGTGTTCGAGCTTCTGGCCAGCAACATGCGCCCGGCCGATGAGGGACCGGACAACCAGTCCCCGTTCTGGGAGTGGGCCTCGTCCATGGGCATTTCCGGCAGCGACCGTTATGCCACCAAATTCGGGGACAATGGCGACGCCGCCGGGTTCGACATCTCCAATCCGGCCATCGCCGTCAATCTCGACGCCTGCATCGCCTGCAATGCCTGCGTGCGTGCCTGTCGCGAGGTGCAGGTCAACGACGTGATCGGCATGGCGAATCGCGGCGACCACGCCATTCCCGTCTTCGACATGCACGACCCGATGGGCAATTCCACCTGCGTGACCTGCGGCGAATGCGTGCAGGCCTGCCCCACCGGCGCGCTCTACGAAAAGTCGCTGATGGACAAGGACTACCGCACCCGCGCCGTGCAGTCCTTCGACAAGGTCGTGGATACGCTGTGTCCCTTCTGCGGCGTCGGTTGCCAGACGCGGGTTGCCGTGAAGGACAACCGCATCGTCCAGGTCGATGGCCGCGACGGGTTCGCCAACCAGAACCGGCTCTGCGTCAAGGGCCGCTTCGGCTACGACTACGCGATGTCGCCCGAGCGGCTGACCAGGCCGCTGATCCGCCGCGACGACGCGCCGAAGGCCGGTGATGCCGACCTGCGCGGCGTCGATCCGCTGACCATCTTCCGCGAAGCGACATGGGAAGAGGCCATGCAGCGCGCATCGGCCGGACTGGTGTCGCTGCGCGAAGAGCATGGCGGCGCGTCGCTGGCCGGCTTCGGCTCCGCCAAGGGCTCCAACGAGGAGGCCTATCTGTTCCAGAAGCTGGTGCGGCAGGGTTTCGGCACCAACAATGTCGATCACTGCACGCGGCTGTGCCACGCCTCGTCCGTGGCCGCGCTGATGGAAGGCGTGGGCTCCGGCGCGGTGTCGGCACCCTTCAACGACGCCATGAAGGCCGATTGCATCATCGTCATCGGTGCGCGCCCCACAACCAACCATCCGGTGGCGGCGACCTTCTTCAAGCAGGCGGTCAAGCTGGGCAAGAAGCTGATCGTCATGGACCCGCGCGGTCAGGACCTGATGCGCCATGCCTATCAGGCGCTGCGCTTCACGCCCGGCAGCGATGTGGCGATGCTCAACGCGCTTCTCCACGTCATCATCGAGGAAAAGCTCTATGACGAGCAATATATCCAGGCGAACGTTTCCGGCTTCGAAGCGCTGAAGGAGAAGGTCAAGAAATTCTCGCCGGAGGAAATGGCGCCCATCTGCGGCATTGCGGCGGACGTGCTGCGCGACGTCGCGCGCACCTACGCCAAGTCCGAGCGCTCGATCATCTTCTGGGGCATGGGCGTTTCGCAGCATGTCCACGGCACCGACAATTCGCGCTGCCTGATCGCGCTGGCGCTGATCACCGGGCAGGTCGGCCGTCCCGGCACCGGGCTGCACCCGCTGCGCGGCCAGAACAACGTGCAGGGCGCTTCCGACGCCGGGCTGATCCCGATGTACTATCCCGACTACAAGTCGGTGGAGAACATCGACATCCGCAGCCATTACGAGAACTTCTGGGGCCAGACGCTGGACCCCAAGAAGGGGCTGACCGTGGTCGAGATCGTGGACGCCATCCACGACGGCGAAATCAAGGGCATGTACATCATGGGTGAGAACCCGGCCATGTCCGACCCGGACCAGATCCATGCCCGCAATGCGCTGGCCAAGCTGGAGCATCTCGTCGTCCAGGACATCTTCTTCACCGAGACGGCCTGGCACGCCGATGTCATATTGCCGGCCTCGGCACATGCCGAAAAGCTCGGCACCTTCACCAACACCAACCGGCAGGTGCAGCTCGGCCGACCCGCGCTCGACCTGCCGGGCGAGGCGCGGCAGGACTGGGAGATCATCGTCGATCTTGCCCATGGGATCGGGCTCGACTGGAACTACAGCCACGTCTCGGAGG
>NZ_QGGG01000017.1 GCF_003148475.1 Pseudaminobacter salicylatoxidans
AGGCCTTCGCTAAAATCAAGCATTGGATGCGAATGGCCCAGAAGCGAACTATCGAGGACACCTGGCGCCAGGTCGGACACCTCGTAACAACCATCGAAGCTGACGAATGCCAAAACTATCTCGCAAACGCAGGATACGCTTCCGTCAAAACGTGAAGGACTCTAGAGTCTGATCCCGAACCGAAGGACCGGCCTGCGAAAGCCGGCTTTCGGAAAAGGTCATTCTCGAACAAATAGAGAGAGCCTGACACGGCTCCGGAAAGTGTCACCGGGCTCCAGGTTTCAGCTACCATAGTAGTTCATGACCGCATGGCGCGCTTGGGCGAAAAACAGCCAGCGCTCCACGAAGACACCGCCCCAATGAATGACTGCCGCGAGCGCCGCACCCGCCGCCGCGATCACACCCTGCCCGCCAAGGATAGCGAGAACGAGCAGCAGAAGGGCCGGAACGACTCCTCCGGCAACGATGGCAATGCGCCACAGCTTCGCGGCATGCTTGCGCGCGACCTTGAAGCCCATTTCACGCGTCAGATAATTTTCGGTCACGTGCGGCCGCTCGAACAATCGCACGCGGCCGATGTCACCAAGACCGGTGGCGCTTTCGGGCGTTGAAAGTGGCACAAGGTTCTTCATGCGCTCACGCCAGCGCAGCTTTGTCGCCCACGCGGTGATGAGGAGCAATATGGCGAGAAGCGGCAAGGCAACCGTGTTTCCGCCACCTGCGAAGGCAAATGCGCTGGCAAGCACAAAGCCGCCTGCGGCCGCAAACAAAAGGTAGCAGGCGGGCGTCAGTCGCGTATGCCAAGCCTGCACCGATTTCAGCGAGGCATAGATCATCGCCGTGCAATAAACGGTGACGAGGCTGAGCGCCGTGCCCAAAAATCCGGGAAGCGCCAGATAGCGGCCTTCGATGACGCTGGCCCATGCCGACACGAGCAGCGGCACGAAGGTGACGATTGCCATCACGCCCTCCCGCGACAGCCAGCTGGAGCGCCATTGCGAAAACGCCCGCCATGCACGCTGCGGATTGCCCAGATGCCCGGTGGAAGAGAGCAGTCCCGCCGAGATCAGGGCCAGCGCCAGCACATGCGCGCATTTGGTGGCCAATGCTGCCGGATCGAGCAGGCCGAGCCCGAGCACCGCCGCAAGCCCGTAGCCAAGGCCGGAAAGAGTGGTGAAAACGATGATCGAAAAGGCGGGATGCATGAGGTCAGATTCTGTCCAGCATGCCGTCGAGCCAGGCAAAAAAGCCTTTTGCGCCCTCGGTGTTTTCCGCCAGCGGCAGCATGTGCGCGCTTTCGGCCAGAGATTTGCGCGGGCGCGGCGGCAGGTATTTGTTGACGGGTCGCGTCCCCTGTTCCGGCATCAGGTCGATACCGCCGCGTTCGGCCACAAGGATGGAAACCGCCGAGTTCGGATCACCGAGATCGCCGAAATGGCGGGCATTGGCCGGACAAGTGCGCACGCAGGACGGCACACGGTCCACCTCTTCCAGCGTCTCGTTGTAGATGCGGTCGATGCAGAGCGTGCATTTCTTCATCACGCCGGCGGCCAGATCCATCTCGCGTGCGCCGTAAGGACAGGCCCAGGCGCAAAGCCCGCAGCCGATGCACTTGTCCTCATCAACCAGCACGATGCCATCAGCGGAGCGCTTGTAGGACGCGCCGGTGGGGCAGACGGTGACGCAAGGGGCATCCTCGCAATGCAGGCAGGATTTGGGGAAATGCACGATGCGCGCCTGCCCCGCCTCCCCCACGACCTCGCCGCCTTCCGGCATCACCTCGAAACCGTGCACGCGATTGAGCCACGCACCTGAGACATCGGCGCCGTAAGGGTCCTGGTCGGACAGCGCAGAGCCATAGCCCCCGGTGTTCCATTCCTTGCAGCTCACCACGCAGGCGTGGCAGCCGACGCAGGTGTCGAGGTCGATAACGAGGCCAAGCTTTTTGGGTGCTGGCAAAGAAGGCAGTGAGGTCATGTCGCCCATTCCTGACCGTAGCGCAGAACCGAAGGATGCGGTTCGGTCTCCGGCTGCGCAATCTCCGGGAAATGCGGCTCACTGACTGCGCCCGCCTCGGCCTTCTCGATGCGGACGCGCAGATCGTACCAAGCCGCCTGCCCGGTGACGGGGTCGGAGTTCGACCAGCGCATGCCATCGGCGCGGGGCGGCAAAAGCTCGTTGATGAGATGGTTCATCAAAAAACCCTTGGTGGCTTCGGGCGCGTTGGCATCCAGCGCCCAGGTACCCGCGCGCTTTCCGATGGCGTTCCAGGTCCACATCGTGCGCGAATTGACAGCCTCCATACGCGCGATCTCGACCTTGATGCGGCCGTGGCTGGACGTGACCCATACCCAATCGCCGTCCGCAAGTCCAAGCTCGTCGCAGATCGACCCCGGCACATAGAGCGGGTTTTTCGTATGGATCTGCCGCAGCCAGGCGTTCATCGAGCCCCAGGAATGGTACATCGCAGCCGGTCGCTGGGTGATGGCATGATAGGGATAGGCTTCGCGGTCGACCATCGCCTCGCCGAGCGGCCTATACCATTGCGGCAGCGGGTCGAAGGCTTCCAGGATGCGCTCGCGATGTGTTTGCGGCGCCACCGGCTCGCGCAAGCCTTCCGCCGACAATCGGAACTTCTGCAGGGTCTCGGAATAAAGCTGAAACGTCACCGGCTGCGGCGTATCGAAAAAGCCCATGCGCACGGCAAAGTCCTGATAGGCCTGATTTGCGTGCTTCATGAACTGCGCCTCGAGCGGGATATGCGCGGAGAAAAACGAGCCGTTCTCGATATAGCGCTCAAGCTGATGGGGATTGGCCGCACCGCGCCCTGTCCTGTCGCCATTGCCGCCACGGAAACCGGCGAGCGGGCCGATACCGGGCCGCCGCTCGTGGCGTGCGATGTAGTCGGCATAATCCTTGTAGAGCGGATGACCGTGATTGTCCGCAAAGCCCGGCAGCTTCAGCCGTGCGCCGAGATCGAGCAGCACGGTCTGGAAGGCGCGCACGTCCCGATCCGGCTCCAGCACCGGCCAGCGGATGGCGTCCTGCACCGCGTCGGGCTCCGAGATCGGCCGGTCGAGCAGCGAAATGCAGTCATAGCGTTCCAGATAGGTCGTGTCTGGCAGCACGAGATCGGCATAGGCGACCATCTCCGAAGAATAGGCATCGGAATAGATGATCTTCGGGATACGGTATTCGCCGGTTACGGGGTCCTTGTCCGTCAGCATCTTCATGGTGCCGGCGGTGTTCATGGACGAGTTCCAGGCCATGTTGGCCATGTACATGAACAGAACGTCGATCGGGTACGGATCGCCGGCATGAGCATTGGCGATAACCATATGCATCATGCCATGCGCGGCGATCGGCGCGTCCCACGAAAACGCCTTGTCGATGCGCATCGCCTTGCCTTCGCCATCGACAAGCAGATCCTCCGGTCCGCGTGGAAAGCCGAGATGCGGGCCGGAAAGCGGTTTGTTCGAGCCAAAATGCTCGGCCTTGCCGTGCGGCGTCGGGTGCGCGGTCATTGGCTTGGGATAAGGCGGCTCGAAACGGAAGGCGCCGGGGCAATCGACCGCGCCGATCAGCACCTGCAGCATATGCAGCGCCCGCGCCGTCTGGAACCCGTTGGAATGAGCCGAAACCCCGCGCATGGCGTGGAACGACACCGGCCGCCCGACGAAATGGGGGTGCCGCTCGCCGTTCACATCCGTCCAGGGCTGCTCGACGATGATGGCCTCCTCGAAGGCGACGCGCGCGATCTCGGCGGCAAGCCCGCGGATCACGTCGGCCGAAACACCCGTCTCTTCCGATACGGCTTCGGGAGCATATTTCGGGTCGAGATATTTTTCGGCGAGAAGCTGGAATGAGGGCACGGCAAAGCGCCCATCATCCAGCTTGAAGCGCCCGGAAAGTGCTGGCAGCGCGCCTTTCGTGCCGACAGGCACGGGTCGCTCGGTGACGGTCTCGAAGACCAGCGCCCTGCCCTCGTCGTCGCGCGCGAACAGGCCGTGCCCGGCCGTGCCCGGCGCGTCGATCACCAGCCAAGGCGCATTCGAATAGCGCATGAGGTAATCGACATCGATCCTGCGCGCCTTGAGCAGTTCATGGACCACAGAGAGGATCAGCAGTCCATCCGTACCCGGCCGGATGCCGATCCAGCTATCGGCAACCGCCGAATAGCCGGTGCGCACGGGATTGACCGACACGAAGCGCGCGCCGCGCTGCTTGATCCTGCCGATGCCCATCTTGATCGGGTTCGAATCGTGATCCTCGGCTACGCCGAACATGACGAACAGCTTTGTCCGTTCCCAGTCGGGTGCGCCGAATTCCCAGAAGGCCCCGCCCAGCGTCATGATTCCGGCCGCCGCCATGTTGACCGAACAGAAGCCGCCATGGGCGGCATAATTCGGCGTGCCGAACTGCTGCGCCCAGAAGCCGGTCAGCGACTGCGACTGGTCGCGCCCCGTGAAGAAGGCGAGCTTTTTCGGGTCGGTGTGGCGCACTTGGCCCAGCCATTCGGTGGCGGTGGAAAGCGCTTCTTCCCAGGAGATTTCCTCAAACTGACCAGAGCCGCGCGGCCCCACGCGCTTCAGCGGCGCACGCAACCGGGCCGGCGCATAATGCTGCATGATGCCGGCCGAGCCCTTGGCGCACAGCACGCCGCGATTGACCGGATGGTCGCGATTGCCCTCGATATAGCGGATCTTGCCGTCTTTGAGATGCACGTTGATGCCGCAACGGCAGGCGCACATATAGCAGGTCGTCTTGCGGACCTCGTCCGCCACGGGCCTGGACAATGCGATGCGCGGCTCGGAATTCATCGGTGCGGTTCCTCCGATCCCAGTCCTAGCAGAGCGCAATCGAAATGAAATGCCCGAAAGATTCATTTCACGGCTAATATGGTCTCGCAAACCATACTACTATGGAAAAGCATTCTGATTCGCTTGCATCACAAGCAAAACACGCGAATCAGTTGGACACGACGATCCTGGTATTCGCAGGCCCGGCCTTCTTCACCAGTGCGAAGAATCGTGCAGCATTCGGCGTGGCCAGCCTCACGCAACCATGTGAAGCCGGACGCCCGAGACGTCGAACGGCATTCGTGCCATGTATGGCATAGCCACCCCGAAAGAATACAGCATACGGCATGGGGCTCATGTCGTACTTGCGTGAGTACCACATCCGGTTCATCCGCACCGGGCGCCAGCTTCCGCGCGGCGTTACATACCCTTTTCTTGCTGTCGAAACCCGCCATTTATGAATGACGCGACCATGCTTTCTAACAGTCATGGTTTGTGTGGATATGTTGATATTCGCGACAAGTGACGCTGCACTCACATACTCCGTATATCCAACACACATCAGAACCAGAGCCGCCAATGACGTTACTTTTATAAAGCTCATCATGCGACCCTCCCCAGAGAATTACCGCACGACACCAAAGCGCCAGCGGCAATAAAAATATTAATGAAACTCACCCTGGAAAACTAGGAAGATACTGAGAGATGACAAGGAACATGACCGGCGGGCCCAAAATCAGGGAGTAACCGCCCGTTTCATTACGCCAACACGCATTGGACAATTGCGCCATTTCACAACGCAACATTGACTTGCCAGGGGGTAAGCATAATTTCCTCCCATGACTGGAACCTCCCAATACCCTTCCAGTCACAAAAGGCACGGCCATCATTCAGGGGGCCTATAGCCGGAAGGATAATATAATGAACCAAAACCAATTGCTTACCGGCATCAGCCGGCGAAACCTGCTATCGCTGATCGGCCTCACGGCCGGCAGCGCGGTCATGTATCAGGCCATGACCAGCCTGGGACTCGCGGCGGAGTCCGGCTTCAAGGGACCGATCAAGCTGGAAGGCGACCCCAAGGGCGCCACTGTGCTCATTCTGGGCGCCGGCCTGGCCGGCATGCTGGCTGCGATGGAGATGCGCAAGGCCGGCTATAAGGTCAAGATTCTGGAGTACAACAATCGCGCCGGCGGCCGTAACTGGACCGTGCATGGTGGCGACACCTTCACCGAACTGGGCGGCGCGACCCAGACCTGCGAATTCGACAAGGATCAGTACATCAATCTGGGTCCGTGGCGCATTCCCTATCACCACAACGGCCTGCTTCACTACTGCCGGGAACTCGGCGTGACGCTGGAGCCCTTCCAGCAGATCAACCACAACGCATTCCTGCACTCCACCGAAGCCTTCGGCGGCAAGCCCCAGCGCGTGCGTGAAATCAAGACCGATTTCCAGGGCCATGTTTCCGAACTGCTCGCCAAGGTGACGCAGAAGGGCAAGCTTGAAGGCGACGTCACCAAGGAAGACCAGGAGATGCTTCTGGAGGCGCTCCGCAGCTGGGGCGCGCTCGACAAGGACTATGCCTACACCAAGGGCATGACCTCCGCCGAGTTCCGCGGCTTCGAGAAGGATCCGGGAGGCGGCCTCGGCGCGGCTCCGATCCCCGGCGAGCCGATCAGCCTGCCCGACATCCTGAAGTCGGGCCTGTGGGGCAGCCTGGCCAATTTCGGCCTCTACGAGTTCCAGACCACCATGTTCCAGCCGGTCGGCGGCATGGGCAAGATCGGCGAGGCATTTGCCAAGCAGGTCAGCGACGTCATCACCTTCAATGCCAAAGTCACCAAGATCGAGCAGAACGACAAGGGCGTGACCGTGTCCTATGAGGACGTGAACAACCCCGGCACCGTTCACCAGGAAACGGCCGACTGGTGCGTATGCACCATTCCGCTCACCATCCTCAGCCAGATCGACGTCCAGGTCGGCGCGCCGATGAAGGCGGCTATCGACGCAGTTCCCTATGCCTCGTCGGTGAAGGTCGGGCTTCAGTTCAAGCGTCGCTTCTGGGAAGAGGACGACCTGATCTTCGGCGGCGTCAGCTACACCAACCTGCCGATCACGCAGATCTCCTACCCGAGCACCAGCTTCAACACGTCCGGCAAGGGCGTGCTGCTGGGTTGCTACACCTGGAACGGCCCGAACTCCTACGAGTTCAGCTCCATGTCGCCGGAAGAACGTGTCAAGCGCGCCGTGGAATACGGTTCGCAGATTCATCCGCAATACAAGGATGAGTTCGAGAACGGCGTATCCTGGGCCTGGCACCGTTCGCCCTACACCCTCGGCTGCGCCGGCGACTGGACGGACGAGACGCGCAAGGAGCACTATGACAACCTGTGCCAGATCGACGGCCGCATCGTGCTTGCCGGCGAGCATGCTTCGTACATTCCTGCCTGGCAGGAAGGTGCGATCCTGTCCTCGCTGAACGCGATCGAGCGTCTGCACCAGCGCGTCATGCAGGGATGATGGCCATGCCGTTTCATCCCTCATCCCTCAACTATGCAAGGCATGTCACCATGACTCCCCAGACCAAACGGCCGCTTGGCCTTCTCGCCGCCACGGTGGCGTTCACCGCCTTCGCCGCTTCCGGCGCCTTCGCCGATTCGGCGGGAGCGACCTTCAGCGAAGGCAACAAGTTCACCGAGGAAACCGGCGAGGCGCTCTACGCCAATGTCTGCCAGGCCTGCCACATGGACCAGGGCCAGGGCGCGGTCGGCGCGGGGCACTATCCGGCTCTCGCCAAGAACGAGAACCTGGAGTCGTCCGGCTATCCGGTTTACATCGTGCTGCATGGCCAGAAGGGCATGCCGGCGGTCGGCCAGATGATGAGCGACGAGCAGGTCGCTGCCGTCGTCAACTACGTCCGGACGCACTTCGGCAACAACTACACCGACAAGGTGACCGCCGAGGAAGTGGCCGAAACGCGATAGGCTCGGGACCAAGGCGGCCGGCCCCATGCGGCGTGCCGGCCGTCAGGGTCAGGACCTTGGGTTCTGACCCGAAACCAGACATCGAAAAAAGGAGAAGACGATGAAGAATATGCGGATCGGAACCGCCACTCTGGCGGTTGGCCTGTTGCTGGCCGGCAGCGCGATGGCCGAGGACGTCGTGCGCCACAAGATCCCGAATTCCGATTTCCCCATCGCACGGGCGGTGGAGGTTCCGGCCGGCAAGACGACCGTCTACCTCAGCGGCGCAACTCCCAGCGTTATCGATGAGAAGGCCGAGAAGAACAGCATCGCATCTTTCGGCAACACCAAGGCCCAGACCGAATCGGTCCTGAAGTCGATTGAGCAGAACCTCGAAAGCCTCGGCCTGAAGATGGGCGACGTGGTGAAGATGCAGGTCTTCCTGATCGGCGATCCTGAAAAGGACGGCAAGATGGATTTTGCCGGCTTCATGGAGGGCTATACCCAGTTCTTCGGCACCGAAGCCCAGCCTAACCTGCCGACCCGCTCGGTGTTCCAGGTTGCCGGCCTTGCCAATCCGGGCTGGCTGGTCGAGATCGAGGTTACGGCCGTTCGTCCGTAATCCCACAGTTTGTGCATTCTCTCGCCGCCCCTCCGGGGGCGGCGTTTTTTATGGTCCGTTGGCTCACACCGCACCGCTCGACTTCGGCCAGACGACGTGTAGATTGAACTGATCGCCACGAGATCGGACAAATAGCTCGCGTCGCCAGCATGAATGAAAAGCTTCTGAAAACGATCGACAGCCGGATCGACGAGCTTGTCGAACTCACCGCGGACCTTATCCGCTTCCCCACCGTCAATCCGCCGGGCGAGGCCTACCGGCCCTGTGCGGAATATATCGGCGAGCGGCTTAAAAAGCGTGGCTTCGGCGTTGAATATGTGCGTGGCGAAGGCACTCCCGGCGACACCGACCGCTATCCGCGCACCAATGTGGTCGCCCGCTTCGACGGCCGCAGCCCCGGCCCGACCGTGCATTTCAACTCGCATATCGACGTGGTGGAGGCCGGCGACGGCTGGACCGTCGATCCCTTCGCCGGCATCGTGAAGGATGGCCGCGTGTACGGGCGCGGCGCCTGCGACATGAAAGGCGGGCTTGCCGCCTCCATCATCGCTGCAGAGGCCTTCATGGATGTTTACCCTGACTTCCCCGGCGCGATCGAGATTTCCGGCACCGTAGATGAAGAGTCGGGCGGCTTCGGCGGCGTCGCCTATCTTGCCGGCAAGGGCTATTTCTCCAAGCCGCGCGTCGATCATGTCATCATCCCCGAACCGCTCAACAAGGACCGTATCTGCCTCGGCCATCGCGGCGTCTGGTGGGCGGAGATCGAGACCAAGGGCGAGATCGCGCACGGCTCCATGCCGTTCCTCGGCGACTGCGCGGTGCGCCACATGGGCGCCGTTCTGGCCGCCTTCGAGGAAGAATTGTTCCCCTCCCTCGACCGCAAGCAGACGAGCATGCCGGTGGTGCCGGAAGGCGCGCGGCGTTCGACCATGAACATCAACTCCATCCATGGCGGCCAGACCGAGGATTTTCGACCCGGCCTGCCTTCACCCAACGTGCCGGACTGGTGCCGCCTCACCATCGACCGCCGCTTCCTGCTGGAAGAGAAGATCGATGAGGTCAAAGGCGAAGTCACCTCGATCCTGGACCGGCTGAAACGCGAGCGGCCGAAATTCGACTACGAAATCCGCGACATCATGGAAGTGCAGCCCACCATGACGGAACGCGATGCGCCAGTGGTGAAGGCGGTGGCGCGCGGCATCCAGGAGATTTTCGACCGCGAGCCGCAATATGTGATCTCGCCTGGCACCTACGACCAAAAGCATGTGGCGCGCATCGGCCACATCTACGATTGCATCGCCTACGGCCCCGGCATCCTCGACCTTGCGCACCGTCCCGACGAATGGGTGGGTATAGAGGACATGGTGCAGTCGGCCAAGGTGATGGCCATCGGCCTCGGTCTTTTGCTACGGGGCAAGCTCGGACACTGATTCCATCCGGCTGCGGCTTTGCCGCAACAACATGATTTACTAAGGGGAAGATTCACGCTTCTATCCGTGCGCGTGGAAGGGAACGGGAGTAGGCCAACAATGAAAACTTGGAAAACGATCCTTGCGGCTGCGGCAATCGCGCTGGCGACGAGCACGGCGGCGATGGCTGCCAGAACCGATCTCGTGGTCGGCGTTGTGCTGGAGCCGCCGCATCTCGACCCGACGGCAGGCGCCGCCGCGGCTATCGACGAAGTGGTCTATGCCAACGTCTTCGAGGGCCTGACCCGCGTCGGCCCCAAGGGCGAGGTTCTGCCGGATCTGGCCGAAAGCTGGACCGTTTCGGATGACGGCAAGGTCTACACCTTCAAGCTGCACAGCGGCGTCAAATTTCATGACGGCAGCGATTTCAGCGCGGACGACGTGAAATTCTCGCTCGACCGCGCCCGCGCGGAGGACTCGACCAACGCGCAGAAGGCACTGTTCGAGGCGATCGACACCGTCGAGGTCGTAGACCCCACCACCGTCAAGGTAACGCTGAAGCAGCCGCAGGGCGCCTTTCTCTACAACATGGCATGGGGCGACGCGGTGATCGTCTCGCCCAAATCGGCCGACACCAACAAGGAAAAGCCGATCGGCACCGGACCGTTCAAATTCGACAGCTGGGCGCGCGGCGCGGCGATCAAGCTGGTCAAGGCGGACAATTATTGGGGCGCACCGGCCGCGCTCGACAAGGTCGAATTCCGCATCATTCCCGATGCGTCGGCAGCCGTGCCGGCGTTGCTGTCGGGCGACGTGCAGGCCTTCCCCAACATGCCCGTGGGCGACAGCCTGTCCCAATTGCAATCGGATCCACGCCTGAAGGTGGTGATCGGCTCGACCGAGGGCGAGACTATCCTCGCCATGAACAACAAGAAGCCGCCCTTCGACAATCTCAAGGTACGGCAGGCGATTTCCCATGCGCTCGACCGCAAGGCGATCATCGACGGCGCATCAAATGGCCTCGGCACGCCGATCGGGTCGCATTTCGCGCCGCACAACCCGGCCTATATCGACCTGACCGGCACCTATCCGCATGACGTCGAGAAGGCTAAGGAACTGCTGAAGGAAGCGGGCCTCGAAAACGGCTTCAAGACCACCTTGAAGCTGCCGCCCCCGCCCTATGCCCGTGACGGCGGCCAGATCATCGCCTCGGAGCTGCGCGAGATCGGTATCGACGCAGAGATCGTCCCGCTCGAATGGGCCGATTGGCTGAAGCAGGTCTTCACCGACAAGGATTATGACATGACGATCGTCTCGCACACCGAGCCGAACGACATCGATATCTATGCGCGCAAGGACTACTACTTCAATTACGACAACGCCGCCTTTGACAAGGTGATCGATGAGTTGAACCTCACCTCAGACGAGGCCAGGCGCAGGGAACTTTACGGCGAGGCGCAGAAAATCCTCGCGCAGGATGCGCCCGTCGGCTTCCTGTTCGAACTCCCGAAGATCGGCGTCTGGGACGCCAAGCTCGAAGGCATGTGGGACAACTCCCCGATCCAGGCCAACGACCTGACCAAGGTCAAATGGGCGGAATGAGTTGAAGGAAACTAGACAGCTTTGCGCTTTACGTCACAACGTAGGGAATAAACGCTTCTCGACCACGGCATCCCTGTTCCCATGACCGCCTACATCACCAAACGGCTGCTTATCGCGCTGGTGACGATTCTGGTCGCCTCGGTGATCGTGTTCTCCATGCTGGAGATCGTGCCGGGCGACCCCGCGCGCGTGATGCTGGGTATGAACGCCACGCCGGAGGCCTTGCAGGCGCTACGCGACCAGATGGGCCTCGATCAACCGCTGCTCGTCCGCTATTTCGACTGGATCGGGCAGCTTCTGGTGTTCGATTTCGGCAAATCCTACACCTACAACATCCCCGTCCGCGATCTCATTGCCGAGCGTGTGGTTGTCTCGCTCCCCCTGGCCATCATGGCGCTGGCGCTCTCGACGCTGATCGCCATTCCCGTCGGCATCTTTTCAGCCGAACGGCGCGGGCGCATGGCAGACACCCTTTCCATGGGCGCTGCGCAGATCGGCGTCGCCGTACCCAACTTCTGGTTCGCGCTGCTGCTTGTCTATGTCTTTGCCGTATGGCTGCGACTTGTTCCGGCCGGCGGCTTTCCCGGCTGGGGTGCGGGTGCCTGGCCGGCGCTGAAAGCACTGATCCTGCCCGCAATCGCCCTTGCCCTGCCCCAGGCCGCGATCCTGTCGCGCGTCACGCGCTCGGCGATGCTGGACGTGCTGGGCGAAGATTACATCCGCACCGCGCGCGCAAAGGGCATGCCTCGCAATGTCGTGCTGTGGCACCATGCGCTGCGCAACGCGCTGATCCCCGTACTGACGATCCTCGGCCTGCAATTCGCCTTCCTGCTGGCCGGCACCATCATCATCGAGAACGTCTTTTATCTCCCCGGCCTTGGCAGGCTGGTCTTTCAGGCCATCACCCAGCGCGATCTGATCGTGGTGGAGGGCGTGGTGATGCTGCTGGTGGCTGTGGTGGTGCTCGTCAACCTGCTGGTCGATCTCTCCTACGCGGTGGTCGATCCGCGTCTGAGGACAAGCCGATGACGATCATTGCCGACGAGCCTGTCCCCGAGCCGCAGCCCGGCTTTCTCGCACTGGCACTACGCAACCGTTCCTTCGTCGTCGGCGCGCTGCTTACGCTGTTCATCGCCGGCATGGCGCTGCTGTCCTTCTTCTGGACGCCTTATGACGTGACCAGACTGGTGGTGGCGGACCGGATGCTGCCGCTTTCTTCGGCGCATTGGTTCGGCACCGACCAGTTCGGCCGCGACGTGCTGTCGATGATCATGATCGGCGCGCGCGCGTCGATTGCGGTGGCGCTGGTGGCCGTGGTGATCGGCTTAGGCGTGGGCGTGCCGCTGGGCTGCTGGGCGGCCGCGCGCGGCGGCATCGTCGACGAGGTGCTGATGCGCTTCAACGACGTGGTGTTCGCCTTCCCTGCCCTGCTGATGGCGATCCTGATAACCGCGATCTTCGGGCCGAGCGCGACCAACGCCGTCATCGCGATCGGCATCTTCAACATTCCGGTTTTCGCCCGCGTGGCGCGCGCAGGCGCGCTCGCCATCTGGCCGCGCGAGTTCATCCTCGCCGCGCGTGCCGCCGGCAAGGGCAAGGCGCGCATCACCGCCGAGCATATATTGCCCAACATCGCCAACCTGCTTCTGGTGCAGGGCACGATCCAGTTCGCGCTCGGCGTGCTGGCCGAGGCCGGCCTCTCCTATGTCGGGCTGGGCGTGCAGCCGCCAATGCCAAGCTGGGGTCGCATGCTCTTCGACGCGCAGCCGCGCATGATGGTGGCCCCCACTCTGGCGCTGTTTCCGGGCCTTGCCATCGTCATCACCGTGCTCGGCCTCAATCTGCTCGGCGACGGCGTCAGCGACGCTATCGATCCCAAGCTGAGGCGGCAACGATGAGCCTGCTGGAGATCGAAAAGCTGTCGCTGAACATCGGCCGCATCCCGATCCTGAAGGACGTGGACCTGACACTCGACGCCGGCGAAGTAATGGGGCTGGTGGGCGAATCCGGCTCCGGCAAGTCGATGACGGCCATGGCCGTCATGCAACTTCTGCCCAGCGTGGCGAAGGCAATGGGCCGCGTACGTTTCGACGGCATCGACATTCTGGCTGCACCGGAAGCGGCCATGTGCAAGTTGCGCGGCAACGAGATCGGCATGGTGTTCCAGGAGCCGATGACCGCACTCAATCCGGTGAAAACCATCGGCGAACAAGTGGCCGAGGGCATTCGCTGGCACACCGGTGCCACACGCACCGATGCCGAGGACCATGCCCGGAAAATCCTCGACCGCGTCGGTTTACCGGAGAAAAGCTTTCCGCTGTCGCGCTATCCGCACGAACTTTCGGGCGGCCAGCGCCAGCGCGTGGTCATCGCCATCGCCTGCGCACTCAGGCCCAAGCTCCTGATCGCCGACGAGCCCACCACCGCGCTGGATGTGGTGCTGCAGGCGCAGATTCTCGACCTTCTGCGCGATCTGGTCGACGAAAACCGGATGGGCCTGCTTCTGATATCGCACGATCTCGCGGTCGTCACAGAGATGTCCGACCGCGTCACCGTCATGCGCCATGGCGAGGTGATGGAGACGGGCGAGACCGCATCGACCCTCTCCGCGCAAGAACATCCCTATACGCGCCAGCTCGCGCAGGCCTCCATGCATGTGCCAGCGCGGGCAAGGATTCGCGGAGCAGAGCAACCGGCGCACGACCTGCTGAAGGTTGAGGCCGTGACGCGCGACTATCCCGGCCGCCGCGCTTCCCTGTTCCGCAAACCCGAGCCGATGCGTGCGGTCGATGATGTGTCCTTCTCGATGAAGGAAGGTCAGTCGACTGCGCTGGTCGGCCGTTCGGGCTGTGGAAAATCGACGCTGGCGCGCATGATCCTGGCGCTCGACCAGCCGACCGGCGGCGCCATCCATTTCATGGGCGAGAAACTGACGAGCCGAGACGAGGCCATGCTGAAACCGGCGCGGCGCAACATGCAGGTGGTTTTCCAGGACCCCTACGGCTCGTTCAACCCGCGCCACAAGGTCGAGCGGCTGGTGGCCGAACCGCTGCACACGCTGGAAAAGCAGCCGCAAGGCGCCGAGCGCCGCGAACTGGTCGCACGCGCGCTGCACGAGGTCGGGTTGAAACCGGCAGACATGGACAAATATCCGCACGAATTTTCCGGCGGCCAGCGCCAGCGCCTGTCCATCGCCCGCGCCATCATCACGCGCCCCAAGCTGGTGGTGGCCGACGAGCCCGTCTCGGCGCTGGACGTGTCGATCCGCGCCCAGATTTTGGATCTCTTCGCGGATCTCAACCAGCGGCTGGGTATCGCCTATCTGTTCATCACCCACGATCTGTCGGTGGCGCGCGCCATAACCGACGACGTGATGGTGATGCATGACGGCAGGATCGTCGAGCGCGGCAGGACATCGGACGTGCTCGACAATCCGCAATCGGAAGCGGCCAGGGCGCTCGTCTCGGCCTCACCCGACCTGCGCCGCGCGATCGCCAAGAAACTGCAAGAGCAGGGATAGCAGCACCCCTCTCCCGTTTAGTTCCGCAAACCACCCTCTCCCCGATGGAGCAGAAATCCCGGTGCCCTGCCGGCACGAATCCTCCTTGCGCAAACCAGTTGCGTGTGTTCGAAGCGTTCATCCTCCTCCCGCCAGATCGGCCATGATCGACCTAGCCACCCAGACCCTTGTTTTCCTTGCCGCCGCGGCCTTCGTCGCGGGTTTCATCGATTCCATTGCCGGCGGTGGCGGGCTGATCACCGTGCCTGCCCTGTTGTTGGCCGGCTTCTCGCCGGTCGAGGCGCTCGGCACCAACAAGCTGCAGGGCCTGTTCGGGTCCGGCTCGGCCACGATGACCTATGCCGCGAAAGGCCATGTCGACCTGCGCAAGCAGTTGCCCTCCGCGCTGATGTCCGGCCTCGGCAGCATCGCGGGCGCGCTATTGGCCACCATATTGCCGGGCGAACTGCTCAGCCTCGTCCTGCCTTTCGTGCTGGTCGCGATCGCCCTCTACTTCGCGCTAAAGCCCAACATGAACGACGTGGACCGCGCCCAGCGCCTGTCGCCGTTCCTGTTCGGCCTGCTCGTGGTGCCAGTCATAGGCTTCTATGACGGCGTGTTTGGACCGGGCGCGGGTTCCTTCTTCATGCTGGCCTTCGTGACCTTGGCCGGCTACGGCGTATTGAAGGCAACCGCGCATACCAAGCTGCTCAACTTCGCCTCCAATATCGGCGCCTTCATCGCCTTCGCCTTCGTCGGCGTGATCTCGTTCAAGGTCGGCATCGTCATGGGCGTGGCTCAATTTCTCGGCGCGCGCGTGGGCGCCCATATGGCGATCAGGAATGGCGCGAAGCTAATCAAGCCGCTGCTGGTCCTCACCTGCATCGCACTTGCCGTGAAGCTGCTGATGGACCCGGCGCATCCGCTGCGAACACTGATCGGCACCTGAAGCAACCACCGTCAAAATTTTCGGCGTCCGGTGGAACCGACGCATGCGCAGTGGCTTTTCCGCAAGAGGCAAACCGGAGGACGCCATGACCGCCGCCACGACACTCACCGAGCCGCCATGCATCTTTCCCACCTTCCGCTACCGCGACGCCGCCGCCATGATCGACTGGCTGGCAGATGCCTTCGGTTTCGAGGTCCGCGCCCGCTACACGGATGATGACGGCATGGTACAGCACGCCGAACTGATGCTCGGCTCGTCCATCATCATGATCGGCACGGCACGCGACGATGGCTTCGGCAATCTGGTAGGCGCGCCGGGACCGAACGGCGGAAAGGCCGTCTACATTGCCGTCAACGATGTCGAGGCCATGCATGCCCGTGCCGAAGCGGCCGAAGCCAAGATGCTGGAGGGCCTTGTCGAGCGCAGCTACGGCAGCAAGGAATTCATCTGCGCCGACCCGGAAGGCAATGTCTGGTCCTTCGGCACCTATTGGCCGAAGGCGAACGAAGCAGCGGATTGATCATCTGGCGGCGGTAAGGATCGCGTCGATGTCGAGATGCGTTTCGAGCTGTTCCGCAATGTCGTCCAGCGCCCGTTCAACCTCGCCGCGATAATCCACGCCCGCTCCCTTGACGCCGAGGCTTTCGAGAAACCGGGCTCGGAAAGTATCGGCGCCGAACAGGCCGTGCAGATAGGTGCCGAACACTTTTCCGTCCGCGGAGGTCGCGCCGTCATTATTATCGTTGAGGACCGCGACCGGCCTCATGCAGTCCGGCCCGGCGGTCGCGCCGAGGTGGATTTCATAGCCTTCCAGCGGCGTATCGAAATGCAGGGACCGCGCGGTGGAATTGCGCACCGTCTTTTCCGGCTCCATGACCGTTTCGACATCGAGCAGTCCGAGCCCTTCAGCCTCCTTCACCGACCCTTCGATCCCGTGCGGGTCGCGCACCACGCGGCCGAGCATCTGGTAGCCGCCGCAAATGCCGACCACATGGCCGCCACGCCGGCGATGTGCCGCCAGATCGCTATCCCAGCCGTTTTCACGGAAAGTCAAAAGATCGGCGATGGTCGATTTGGAGCCGGGAATGACCACCAGCCCTGCATCGGCCGGCAGCCTCCGGCCTGGCGGCACGAACACCACCTCCACCTGTGGCTCCGCGCGCAACGGGTCGAGATCGTCGAAATTGGCGATGCGGCCAAGCATCGGCACGGCGACCTTTAGCGCTCTCTCCTCGCCGGCCGTCAGGCGCTCGAGGATAACCGAATCTTCCGACGGCAGCAGCGCCGCCGCCTTCAACCACGGCACCACGCCGAAGCACGGCCAGCCGGTGAAGCGGTTGATGGCCTCAATGCCGTCGTCAAAGAGAGTAACGTCGCCGCGGAACTTGTTGATGAGGTAGCCCACGACCATGCGCCGGTCCTCTTCCGGCAGGATCAGATGCGTGCCGGCAACCGAGGCGATGACCCCGCCACGATCGATATCGCCGACAAGCACGACCGGCACGTTTGCGCGCGTCGCAAAGCCCATATTGGCGATGTCGCGTGGGCGCAGGTTGATTTCGGCGGGCGAACCCGCCCCCTCGACGATGACGAGATCGGCACCTTGCCCAAGCTTTTCCCAGGAATCCAGAACCGCACCCATCAGATGCGCCTTCATGGCCTGGTAGTCGCGCGCCTTGGCCTGGCCGAATACCTTGCCCTGCACCACGACCTGCGAACCGACATCGCTTTGCGGCTTGAGCAGCACCGGGTTCATATGGATAGAGGGCGCAACACCACAGGCGACGGCCTGCAGCCACTGCCCGCGCCCGATCTCGCCGCCGCCATCCTCGCCGGGAATATCTGCCACGGCCGCATTGTTGGACATGTTCTGCGGCTTGAACGGCCGCACATTCAGCCCGCGCTTTTTTGCCGCCCGGCAAAGACCGGCCACCAGCACTGTCTTGCCGACATCCGAGCCCGTCCCCTGAAGCATGATCGCCCTGGCCATGCCGCTTACCCCTGTCCGGTCAGGGCGGTTGCGGCTGAACGTGTCAGTTCATCAAAAATTGCCGTCACGAAAAATCTCACCCATCTATTTTTGCACAGCCGCTGCGCACATGGTCAGCTTGCGCGAGGGCATCATTGGTCTAGATTGCCCGATATGCCTAGCCCCGCCGGTCCTGAAAGTTGCAGACTTTTCGGATCGGCTCTTGCGGCAGGGCGAACATTTTCGACGCCAGCGGACCAACCTCCATTTCGGCGCCGGGAGGAATATCAGGGAGAGTAGAATGGACGTTCCCGCCGATCCCACAGCCGGCCAGTTCGAACTCAACGAGGAACAGCGCGCCATCCAGGAAATGGCCGAGGCCTTCGCGCAGGATCGCGTCGCGCCGCAAGCGCTGGAATGGGACCGCAACCATCATTTTCCGGCCGACGTGATCCGCGAGACCGGCCAGCTTGGCTTCGGCGGCATCTATGTGCGCGACGATGTCGGCGGCTCGGGGCTGAAGCGGCTGGATGCCGTTCTGGTGTTCGAGGCGCTGTCCAGGGCCTGTCCGGCATTTTCGTCCTTCATCTCCATCCACAATATGGGCGCGTGGATGATCGACACCTTCGGCAACGAGGAGCAGCGCCAGCGCTTCCTGCCGAAGCTCACCTCAATGGAATGGCTGGCGAGCTACTGCCTGACCGAGCCGGGCTCGGGCTCGGACGCGGCGGCGCTGAAGACGCGCGCGGTGAAAAGCGGCGGCGACTATGTGCTGAACGGCGCCAAGCAGTTCATCTCCGGCGCGGGCGACAGCGATATCTACGTGACCATGGTGCGCACCGGGCAGGAAGGCCCGAAGGGCATTTCGACGCTGATCGTGCCAAAGGATGCGCCGGGCCTTTCCTTTGGCGCACAGGAGCACAAGATGGGCTGGCACATGCAGTCCACCCGGCAGGTTATCTTCGAGGACTGCAAGGTGCCGGCCGAAAACCTGCTTTCCGACGAAGGCATGGGCTTCCGCATCGCCATGGCCGGGCTCGATGGCGGGCGACTCAACATCGCCGCCTGCTCTCTCGGCGGCGCGCAATCGGCACTCGAAAAAGCGCTCGCCTACACCGCGGACCGCAAGGCCTTCGGCAGCGCGATCAATCAGTTCCAGGCGCTGCAATTCCGGCTGGCCGACATGGAGACCGAATTGCAGGCAGCCCGCATCTTCCTTTATACCGCCGCCTCGAAGCTCGACCGCAAGGCGCCCGACGCGGGCAAGTGGTCGGCCATGGCAAAGCGGTTCGTTACCGACACCGGCTTCAAGGTCGCCAACGAAGCGCTGCAACTGCATGGCGGCTACGGCTATCTGCACGACTACGGCGTTGAAAAGCTGGTGCGCGACCTGCGCGTGCACCAGATTCTCGAAGGAACCAACGAGATCATGCGCGTCATCATCGCCCGCGCCCTGATTGGACGAGACTAAGGGTACTGCCCTGGCATCCGGAGGAGAGCTGACATGACCACCATTGCCTTTATCGGCCTCGGCAATATGGGCAATCCCATGGCCGCCAACCTCGTCAAGGCGGGGCACAAGGTTCAGGGGTTCGACCTGATCGCCGAAAACCTGAACACCGCGCGCGAGCATGGCGTGACCGTGATGGCAAATGCCGACGCGGCGGTGAAGGATGCGGAAGTCATCATCACCATGCTGCCGGCCGGCAAGCATGTCATATCGGTCTATGAGGATATCGCGCCGAAAGCCGCCAAGGGCGCGCTCTTCATCGACTGTTCCACCGTCGATGTGGAATCGGCACGCAAGGCGCACGCGATTGCCGCCAGGCACAACCTGCCTTCCGTTGATGCACCGGTTTCCGGCGGCACTGGCGGGGCGGCGGCCGGCACCCTCACCTTCATGGCAGGTGGCTCGGACGAAGCCTTCGCCAAGGCCGAGCCGATCCTCAAGCCGATGGCCGGCCGCATCGTGCATTGCGGCGGCGATGGGGCCGGTCAGGCGGCCAAGATCTGCAACAATATGATTCTGGGCATTTCGATGATCGGTGTGGCCGAAGCCTTCGTGCTGGCCGAAAAGCTCGGCCTGTCGCACCAGGCACTGTTCGATGTGGCTTCCACCTCGTCAGGCCAGTGCTGGTCGCTGACCACCTATTGTCCGGTGCCCGGCCCGGTACCCTCCTCGCCCGCCAATCGCGACTACAAGCCGGGCTTTGCGGCCGCGCTGATGTTGAAGGACCTGAAGCTTTCGCAGGAAGCGGCACAAGGCTCGGGCGCCGTCACGCCGCTCGGTGCGGAGGCGGCACAACTCTATGCACTCTACAATGCGCAGGGTCAGGGCGGCGCTGATTTCTCCGGCATTATCAACTTCCTGCGCGGCGCCGAAAAATAGTTTTCGGCCGCGATCGACGGAACAGAAAGCCCGATAATTTTTGTGCGGACACCAGGAAAAGTTACAAATTTAGATTTGATTAAGCTCTCGCTAACCACGCGGTAACGATGTCCGGTTAGAACGGTGTGCAGGCGGTGATCGCAACCCGCCACACGCTCCGGATCAGGTACTGCGTACCGGGGCTGTTTCCTTCGCAGCGTACCGAAGTCGCGAAGGGCCATGCGTATTTGGTGGCAAAGCCGTGCTCTTCCGCGTACCGGAGGACGCGGTTTTTGCCTTTGGATTGGCATGATGGGCTAAATTTCAGCCAGCCATCGACCTCGTCGCGTGATCAGGACGACGCCACAGGAGCAACGAGGATGCTCTACGCCCACTTTGCATTGACCTGTGCGGCGGTTTTTACCGGCGCAGCCGCCTACATAAATGTCGCGGAACAGCCGGCACGCCTCGCCCTGGAAGACAAAGCGCTGCTCACGCAATGGAAACCGGCCTACAAGCACGGTTTCGCCATGCAGGCCCCTCTTGCCGTGGTGGGTTGTCTGCTCGGCCTCATCGCCTGGTGGCAAACCACAAGTCTGTGGTTTCTCCTGGGAGCCGTCCTGATGATCGCCAACTGGCCATGGACATTGCTGGCCATAATGCCGACAAACAACACGCTGATGGGCATGGACCCAGCAAACGCCGACGCTCGAACTCGGGTTCTCATCCAGAAATGGGGCAAGCTTCACGCCGTGCGAACCATTCTTGGCGCGCTTGCAACAATCGCGTTCCTGGTGGGACTTACCGCATCATGAGTGGGCAAATTAGGTCTGACGGAAATCGAGCACGAAAACCGGCTTATTTCGACAAAAGCGGGTGTGAAAACTCCTCCACACCCGCTTTTTCCTGATGTCTCAGCGCGCCTTGCGCAGGTCGGCTTCGGCGAGATCGAGCGCCCGTGCGATGCGGTCGCCGGCCATGTCGATGGTCTCGCGGGTCCAGATCAGCGGCGGCGACAGGATCATCGAATCGCCGGTGGCGCGCATCATCATGCCTTGGGCGATGGCGTGATCGCGCACGACGACGGCCGCACTGCCTTCCGGCTGGAAACGTTCACGCGTCGCCTTGTCCTTGACGATCTCAATGGCGCCCATCATGCCGAAGCTGCGCACTTCGCCCACCAGCGGATGGCTGGAGATGCGCTCGCGCAGCATCTGCGCGAAATACGGCCCGGTGTCGTTCCTGACGCGCTCGATCAGACCTTCCTTCTCGATGATCTCGAGATTCTTCAACGCCACGGCACAGGCCACCGGGTGACCCGAATAGGTGTAGCCGTGGTAGAACTCGCCGCCCTTCTCGACCAGCGTCCTGGAGATGCGGTCGCCGACCAGCAGCGCCGACAAGGGCTGGTAGCCGGAGGTGAGCGCCTTCGCGGTGGTGATGGTGTCCGGCTCGATCCCCATCGACTGCGCGGCGAACCATTCGCCGGTGCGGCCATAGCCGGTGATGACCTCGTCCAGCATCAGGAGCACGTCATACTTGCGGCAGATGCGCTGGACTTCCGGCCAGTAGCTTGCCGGCGGTATCTTCACGCCGCCAGCGCCCATGATCGGCTCGCCGATGAAGGCCGCGACGTTCTCGGGTCCGGCTTCGAGGATTGCATCCTCGATGGCCCTGGCCGCGCGCAGGCCGAAATCATGATCGCTCTCGCCCGGCAGCGCCAGTTCGAACGCATAAGGCATCATCACATGGACGATGTTGGGTACTGCGCCGCCGAGTTGCTCGTGCATGCCCTCCATGCCGCCCAGCGACGTGCCGGCGACCGTCGAGCCGTGATAGGCCATGTTGCGCGAGATGATGATGTTCTTCTCGGGCTTGCCCTCGAGCGCCCAGTAATGGCGCACCAGGCGCAAGGCGGTATCGTTCGATTCCGAACCCGACGAGCCGTAAAATACCTGGTTGATGTGCTTGGGCGCAATCTCGGCCAGCTTCTTGGAAAGCAGCACCGGCGTCGGCGTCGCGCAGCGGAAGAAGGAATTGTAGTAGGGCAGTTCCTTCATCTGCTCATAGGCGGCCTCGGCGAGCTCATTGCGGCCATAGCCGATATTCACGCACCACAGTCCGGCCATTCCGTCGAGCAGTTCCCCGCCCTCGGAATCATAGATGAACGGACCATCGGCGCGAACGATCATGCGCGAGCCGGCCGCGCGAAGGTCCTTATGGTCGGTGAAGGGGTGAAGGTAGTGCGCGGCGTCGATCGCCTGCAGTTGGGAAAGCGAATAGTTCTGGTAAGTCATGGGATTATCCACTCCAGTTGAATCATTCCGGCAGGCCGGATGGATGTTCAGCCGAAGGCGGGTGGCGGCGAATAACCGATGCGGGCACACAGGCGCAAAAGCTCGGCGTGCCGCGTACGCGGCGATGGCGTCACGGCGATGTCAAGCAGGCCCAGATATGCGTTCGCTGCACTCATGCGGTTTACTTTAGCCGGAACCCGCAGCACGGTTCAAGACGGCCCGAAAGCCGTTTTCAACTCACCGCGGCAGGCCCCAGCCGCGCTTCCAGCCACTGCCTCGCAAGCTCCACATCCTCCTCCCCAAGCTCATGCGTGGCTTCGATGACATGTGCCTCGACCGCCGCGCCCCGCGATGCGAGCGATTGCTGCAGGCGAGCGGAATATCTGGCGTAGAGCTGGTCTTCGCGACCCGCGATCAGCAGCACATCGGTAGCGGACAAGTCAACTTCGGGCGGATTGTCGAGAACCTCCATGGCACGCAGCAGCACCGCCTTGTCGATGACGCCGGGCTTCAACGTCGTCAGGGCAGCCAGAAGGTTCGCGCCATTCGAATAACCGACATAGGCCGTGGTGTCCGGCGACAATCCGTAGGCTTCGGTTGCGCCCTCGACAAATGCCGCAAAAGCCTCGGCTTCGAAGGCAATATCCTTCTGGTCGAAAGTGGTGGGGCTGAAGCGGCGGAACCAGCGCGGCATGCCCTCCTCCGCCGCACGACCACGCACGCCGAGCAGCTTCGCCCGTGGCGCCATGCGCGCTGCAAGCGGCATCAGGCTCGCCTCGCTGCCGCCGGAACCGTGCAGCAGCACCAGCACCGAGCCGTCCGGATCCTCCGGCACGTAGAAGCGGTGCACGAAAGGCAGCGCCCGGTAGATAATGCGCTCCTCGCCGGGCATGGCGAATTGCGGCAGCATCGTCTTGATATCCTCGGCCTGATTGCCGAGCGAGGGCGGCACCCAAAGCTTCGTACCCAGCGTCTCGTAAGGCTCGTCCACCATCATGCCCGGCGCGTCGGTGGCCAGTTCCAGCAGCACACCGTTGGGCTCGCGCACATAGATGGAGGAGAAATATTTGCGGTCGTGAACATCGGTGACGACCGCATCGGAGCCTTGCAGCCGGTCGCGCAGTATCTCGACCGCGCCGAGATCGTCGGCACGGAACGCGACGTGATCAACCGTGCCGGTTCCCGGCGCGGAGGTCCAGAAACCGCGCGCGTCGCGAATGTCGATGGCATCACCCCGGTCGTCCACCATGCGCCGGATGCTCTCGCTGCGCTCGGCAAAGCGATAACCGAAATAGGCGGAGAGAAATCCTTCCGTTTCCTCCGGCTTTTCGGTGAGGATGGTGGCCGCGCGCAAGCGGCGGATTGCATGCTCCTCCGGTACGCCTTCGCTGGCCCAGGCCGCCTGCGAGGCAGCCCCCGCCACGCCCACCAGCTTGACGATGATGCCGTCCGGATCGGTCAGCCGCAGCACCGGCTCGCCGAATTCCTGCATCGGCCCGGAAATCCGGATGTTGTGCGACAGCGCTCGCGTGAGCCAGAAGCCGATGCTTGCCGGGTCGATCGCCAGCGCGATCTCGCTGACCTGCCCATGCCCGACACGGCCAGGCGAACCGGCCTCCCAGGCGAAGAAAGTGATGAGCGTGCCGGGCGAACCGGCGCCGTCGCCATAGAACAGATGAAGCTGGGTGGCATCCTCATAGCCTCCGGTGCGCTTGACCAGCCGCATACCCAGAAAACCGGCATAGAAATCGACATTGGCCTGCACATTGCCGGTAATCAGGGTGATGTGATGGATGCCGCTCATTACCTGCTTTCTCCGCTGCTCGACCACTTGTCTAGCGCATTCGTTTCGATTTGGCTCGCACGCAGACGTGGCAAAATTCCCCGCACGGCATTCCCATAACAACAGCCTGCGCGCATGGCGCATGTCGTTTTGCTCGCGCAACTGGTCGTCGCATCGGCAAAGCTGTCGCATGCCACGGTCCAATATGCTGCCATTCCGGAATTCCATGAGGCCCGTCATGTCCGCAGCCCTCGATCCAGCAGAAACCACCACCGACCGCGTCCGGCGGGGCGGCCGCGCGGGAAAGCGCGCCGGAAGCTCGACCGCGTTCGAGCAACCGCCATTCCGGCAATTGCGCATCCCGTTCGAGCCGACGCGCGTCGTCTCCGACGACGAGCTGGAAGCGATCCATCTCGCCTCGTTGCGCGTGCTTCGGGAAATCGGCATCGACGTGCTGCATGCCGAGGCTCGACGCATCATGAAAGAGCATGGCGCCGATGTGCAGGAAGGGTCCGAGCGGGTGCGCTTCGACAGCGACATGGTTCTGGAGCTGATTTCGCACGCGCCGTCCGAATTCACGCTGCACGCCCGCAATCCGGCGCACAATGTGCGCCTCGGCGGCAACAATCTCGTCTTCTCGCAAGTGGCTTCCGCGCCCAATTGTTCCGACCTCGACCGGGGCCGCCGGGCAGGCAGCCAGTCGGATTTCCGCAATCTGGTCAAGCTTGGCCAGATGCACAACATCATCCACGTCACCGGCGGCTATCCGGTAGAGCCGGTGGACCTGCATCCTTCCATCCGGCATCTGGAATGCCTGCGCGACTTCGTGCTCCTGACCGACAAGGCGTTCCACGCCTACTCACTGGGCCGCGAGCGCAATCTCGATGGCATCGAGATTTGCCGCATCGGCCGTGGCGTGCCGATGGAGCAGTTCGTGCAGGAGCCGTCGCTGCTCACCATCATCAATACCAATTCGCCGCTGAAGATGGATATTCCGATGATGGAAGGCATCATCCAGATGTCGTCCCACGGGCAGGTCGTCATCGTCACGCCTTTCACGCTGGCCGGGGCCATGGCGCCCGTCACGGTCGCCGGCGCACTGGTACAACAGAACGCGGAAGCCCTGGCAGGCATCGCCTTCGCCCAGATGGTGAAGAAGGGCGCGCCGGTCGGCTATGGCGGCTTCACCTCCAATGTCGACATGAAATCGGGCGCGCCGGCCTTCGGCACGCCGGAATATATGAAGGCCCAGCTCGTCGGCGGGCAGCTTGCGCGGCGCTACGGAATTCCCTACCGCACCTCCAATGTCTGCGCCGCCAATGCGGTGGATGCGCAGGCAGCCTATGAAAGCGTGTTTTCGCTGTGGGGCTGCATTCAGGGCGGCGGCAACTTCATCAAGCACGCCGCCGGCTGGCTGGAAGGCGGCCTGACCTGCTCCTACGAAAAAACCATCCTCGACATAGACCTGTTGCAGATGGTGGCCGAATTCCTGACCCCACTCGACGTCTCGGAAGACGCGCTCGCTATCGATGCCATCCGCGATGTCGGGCCAGGCGGCCATTTCTTCGGCACGCCGCACACGCAGGCGCGCTACAAGAATGCCTTCTATGCGCCCATCATCTCCGACTGGCGCAACTTCGAAACCTGGAGCGAATCCGGCGCGCCCACGGCGGTGGAGAAAGCCAATCGCGTCTGGAAGGAGCGTCTGGCGCATTACGAGGAACCGCCAATCGACCCGGCCATTCGCGAGGAACTCGACGCCTTCATGGAAAAGCGCAAGACCGAGGGCGGCGCACCGACGGATTTTTGAGGATGGTGGCTGATCGACCTCCACTCCGTATCGGCCGCCCCTAAACATGAATCAATCCATGCAAATCGGGACATAAAGCAATGAAATCCCATGCAAAAGCTGTAGTCATCGGCGGCGGTGTCGTCGGCTGCTCCGTGCTCTATCACCTTGCCCGTGCCGGCTGGACCGACGTCATGCTGATCGAGCGGTCGGAACTGACCTCCGGCTCGTCATGGCACGCTGCCGGCGGCTTCCACACGCTGAACGGCGATCCCAATGTCGCGAAGCTCCAGGCCTATACGGTGCAGCTCTACAAGGAGTTGGAGGAGCTTTCCGGCCAGTCCTGCTCGTTGCACCTCACCGGCGGCATCATGATGGCCGACAGCCCGGAACGCATGGACTTCCTGCGCCTTGCCCACGCCAAGGGGCGTTATCTCGGCATGGACACAGAACTGATCACGCCCTCCGAAGCCAAGGCGATGTTCCCGCTGATGGACGAGAAGAATTTCGTCGGTGCCATGTGGGATCCGGTCGAAGGCCATCTCGACCCCTCCGGCACCACACATGCCTATGCCAAGGCGGCCCAGAAGCTGGACGCCGAAATCGTGCTGCGCAACCCGGTCAGGGAACTGACGCAGGAGGCCGACGGCACCTGGAACGTGATCACCGAACAGGGCACGGTGAAGGCCGAGCATGTGGTGAACTGCGGCGGCCTGTGGGCGCGCGAAGTGGGTCGTATGGTGGGTCTCGAACTGCCGGTTCTGGCCATGGAGCACATGTATCTGCTCACCGAGCCGATGCCGGAGGTGGAGGAATTCAACAGATCCACCGGCCGCGAAATGGTCGGCGTGCTCGACTTCAAGGGCGAGATATACACCCGTCAAGAGCGCAACGGCATCCTGCTCGGAACCTATGAAAAGGCCTGCAAACCCTGGTCGCCGGTCAACACGCCGTGGGACTTCGGCCATGAACTCTTGCAGCCCGACATCGACCGCATCGCGCCCTCGCTGGAAATCGGCTTCAGGCATTTTCCGGGCATCGCGAATGCCGGGATAAAGCAGATTATCAACGGTCCCTTCACCTTCGCGCCGGACGGCAACCCGCTGGTCGGCCCGGTGCAGGGCCTGACCAACTACTGGACCGCCTGCGCCGTCATGGCCGGCTTCAGCCAGGGCGGCGGTGTCGGTCTCGCCTTGTCGAACTGGATGGTGAACGGCGATCCGGGCTTCGACGTCTGGGGCATGGACGTCTCGCGCTACGGCGAGTGGGCCACGCTGCGCTACACCAACGCCAAGGTGCGCGAAAACTATTCGCGCCGCTTCTCGATCCGTTTCCCCAACGAGGAACTGCCGGCCGCGCGGCCGGCGCAGACCACCCCGCTCTACGACACCATGATCGCCAACAACGCCGTCATGGGCGACAGCTGGGGCCTGGAAACCCCGTTGTGGTTCGCGCCCATGGGCACCGAGCCGAAGGACATCGTTTCCTTCCGCCGCTCCAACGATTTCGAGCATGTCGGCAATGAAGTCCGTGCCGTGCGCAAGCGCGTGGGTGTGACCGAGATCGCCAACTTCGCCAAATATGAAGTGTCCGGCCCCAACGCGGAAGATTTCCTCAACCGGCTGATGACCAACCGCATGCCGAAAACCGGCCGGCTGGTGCTGACGCCGATGCTGAACGAATTCGGCAAGCTGATCGGCGACTTCACCATCGCCAAAGCGACCGAAGACCGCTTCATGATCTGGGGCTCGTCGGCTGCTCAAAAATACCACATGCGCTGGTTCGAGCGCCACCTGCCGCAGGACGGTTCGGTCCGTATCCACCGCTTCGACCAGACGCTGGTGGGGCTGGCAATCGCCGGCCCGCAAAGCCAGGCGCTCCTGCAGAAACTGGTCGATGAGGACGTTTCGACAAAAACCTTCCGCTTCATGGATTATCGCGAGATGGCCGTGGGCGGCGCGCCAGCAATCGTCAACCGCATCAGCTACACCGGCGATCTCGGCTACGAAATCTGGATGCAGCCGGCCTATCAGCGACTTGTCTACAAGAGCATCAAGGAAGCAGGCGCGGAATTCGGCATCGTCGATTTCGGCATGCGCGCGCTGCTTTCCATGCGGCTCGAAAAGAATTTTCCAACGTGGTTCCGGGAACTGAGGCCCATCTACGGGCCCTTCGAAGGTTCGATGGATCGCTTCATCCGCATGGAGAAGAATGAATTCATCGGCCGCGAGGCTGCCGCGAAGGAACAGGCAGAAGGCCCCAGGCTGCGCCGCGTTTCCATGGTGGTGCAAGCCGATGGCGCCGATGTGATGGGCGACGAGCCAATCTGGGCCAGGGTTTCGGCCGATTATGGCACCGTGGAAAAGCCGCATGGCTACGGTGCGCCGCGCTTTGACGAGACCGGCAGGGAAGCGCGCGGCTCGGCGGCCGACGAAGGCGACTCGAGCATTCGTGGCATCGTCGATGGCGACTGGCGCGTGGTTGGCTGGGTCACCTCGGGCGGCTATGCGCATCATGTGGAAAAGTCGCTGGCACAGGGTTATGTGCCCGCACCTCTTGCCGAGGACGAGAGCGAAGGCGTGTTCGAAATAGAGATACTGGGCAAACGCCGCCCTGCCCGCATCAATGTGCTGCCACTGTTCGATCCGGCCGGCGAAAAGATGCGCGGTTGAGCAATTTCAGGAGCAAAGCAAAAGGGCGCGGCCTTGCGGCGGCGCCCTTTCCCTATCTGTCTTGTTTGAGCATGATCTTTTCCGAAATCGGTTTCCACTTTTCGGGATCATCCTCTGGTATCTGATTGCGTCAGTTGGCTTTCTGGACCGCCGCCGAAGAAGAGGTTTCCTCCTCGATGCGTCGCGAGAAATAATTGGCGATGAGCGCGCCGGAAATATTGTGCCAGACACTGAATACCGCGCTGGGCACGGCGGCAAGCGGCGAGAAATGCGCGCTGGCCAGCGCAGCGCCCAGGCCGCTGTTCTGCATGCCCACCTCGATGCTGATCGCCTTGCGCTTTGCCAGCGAAAGCCCCGACATACGGGCCGCGAGATAACCGAAGATATAGCCGAACCCATTGTGCAGGACGACGACGGCAAAGATCAGAAGACCGGATTCGCTGATCGCCGCCTTGTTGACGGCAACCACCGCCGCGACGATCAAGACGATGCCGACGACGCTGACGAGAGGCAGCATCGGCACAGCTGACTTGACCACGCCGGGCATGATCTTCTGCAGCACGAAGCCGAGCGCCAGCGGAACGAGGATGACCTTCACGATCGAAAGGAACATGCTCATTGCATCGACCGGCAGGTACTGGCTGGCGAAGAACCAGACGAGGAACGGCGTGACGATCGGAGCCAGTAGCGTGGTAACGCTGGTGCAGGCCACGCTGAGCGCCACGTCGCCCTTGCTCAGATAGGTCATGACGTTGCTGGAGGTACCGCCGGGGCAGCAGCCGACCAGAATGACGCCGGCAGCGACTTCGGGCGACATCGGAATGACGCGCGTGAGCGCGACGGCCAGAAGCGGCATGATGATGAACTGCGACAGGACGCCGATGGCGACGTCCAGCGGCCGGCGCGCCACTTCGGCAAAATCCTTGCCGGAAATGGTCAGGCCCATGCCGAACATGATGATGCCCAGCAACACCACGATCCATGGTGCGAACACGCTGAAGGTTGTCGGCAGGACAAAGCCGAGCACGGCGAACACGATCACCCAGATGGCGAAGGTGCGGCCGACGAAATCGGAAAAGGCGGCAATAGTTTTCACTATCTCACTTCCTTGATGGTAGTTGGGGGAAGCTGTCTTGGAGAGACAGAAAGTTGCGCGTTCTTCACGCCAAATTAACCGATTTGCAAGCCTGAAGCGGCCGAAACGACATTTTTTATGACTGACGCAAGGGCAGAATCTACAAGTTGCAGCGGCAAATATCGCAAAATGCGGGGCTTGGCCTCGCGTTTTCGTCAACACGGTGACTTGAGTTCCGATCCAGTCGACAGGCTCGCGCCCCTTTGTGACGGAAAACCGGACCCTGTTAAAGGGGCAGGGAATAGTCGGGAACACCGCGGGCAGCGATGAATGGCAGGCCCTTGCGCAGCGCGGTTCGCCCAACAGGGCGCAGGTCACATGCGGCCGGTTCGAAGCGCCGCGCCAGAGCCCAGCTTCGGCAATCGACGGCGCAAATGTCCGCCCTGCCTTCAGCCACAGCAATCAGCGACTGCCGATGGCCGCCGGTCTCGATCAGGTCCGAAAGCAGCTTCAAATCCTCACCGGCCGCTTCAAGATCGCGCGCCAACGCGATGATACCGGACATGGAATCCCTGCTGTTATATGCAAGGCGTTTTGCCCGTAGCAGAGCCAGCGGAAGTGCCGCATGGCCATTCGCAGGCATCTCGGCGACTGGCCGCGCGTTCTGCTTCCGCATCAGCAGCACGCTGGAATAAAGCTCGCCCTGCCCGCCTTCGAAGCCGGAATAATCCGGCTGCCCGACCACGCGCACATGGCTTGCAAGGCCGAGTTCCATCGGCCCCCAGCATGTCTGCGCAAACAGGAGGCCGGGGTGCCGCCACAGCGTCGGCAGATCCAACTCGTCGGGTGGCAGGCTGGCCGGATCGGGCGCGATTACATTGCCCCCGACATCACGAATGCCGCCCGGCACCGGCGGCATGTCGGCATTGCGCCGCGCAAGGTTTTCCGGCGCATCGATACCGGCACCGCGCAATGCCTCCCGCACACGCACCCACTCGGCGTCCGTTTCGGCGCGAGCCTCTGGCCAGTCATACATGGGCAATGCAGCTATGAATCGGCTCATGCGACTATTCTGCCGTCAACAGGTACGCAGGCAAGAAAGATCATTCCTTCGGCGGTTCGGCCGGCACCGGCGCCGTACCCAGTCCGCTCAGCGAGCGGGCACGCATGCGCGGCGCGAAGGCGCGGCCGATTTCGGGCATGCGGCGAAGTGCCGGATGCACCACCGGCTCCTTGGCGCGGAAGGCGTATTCCTTGAGCAGCGCCAGATAGTTAGGCACCACATAGCCGTTGTTCATGGCGATCCATTCCTCGCGCCGGTCGCGAAAAAGCTCCGGCAGCCGATACCAGGCCACATTCGGCTTCTTGTGGTGCACGAAATGCAGGTTGTTGTTCAGGAACAGGAAGGAGAAAGGCGAGCGCTCGATGATGATCGTGCGGCCCTCCGGGCGCTCCGACCACTGATGCTCGGCAAAGGTACGCACCGAGATCAGCGACTGACCGAGCCAGACCGGCACAAGCACATAGAGCCAGAAAGGGATTTCGAACACGAACACCACCAGCGGCGCAATGATGGCAAGCCCGATGCCGTGCAATAGCCAGGCTTTGCGCACCGCCCGGTCGCCCTTCGCGATCAGCCTCGCCTCGGAAAGCAGGAACCCGACCGTGCCCAGGAACGGATTGAGGACGAAGCGCCCCACCATCGTGTTGTTGACGGCAAGAACCGCCTTCATGAAGCGGGGAAGCCCATGATGCTTCCAGACCGCATGATAATAGCTTTCGGGATCGTCGAACGGATCGGTCAGGCTTTCATCCGCATGGTGACGCAGATGCAATGTCTTGAAACGGCGGTAGGGATAGACCAGCCCGATCGGCAGACCGACCAGCAATTCGTTCACCCACGCCACACGCGTGGGGTGGCCATGCAGGGCCTCGTGCATAAGGGACGACTGCATGGCAAGCACGAAGCCCAGCACGATCAACGCCGTCACCGGGTAGGCCGGCCACACATGAAGCGCTACCGTTGCCCACAGCACGTAGGTCGCAGCGATCAGCGCGAGTGTCGGCCATTCCACCGCCCACGCTCCATTTCGCCTTGTCTGCTTGTCCTGTTTCATGTCCCACGCCCCGACCGCCCGAAAATCGACGGTTCCTGACAGTATGCTGTCAGTAGTCGGTGCAGGATTCAACGCGACAATGGGAACAGAATGTTGATTTTGCGCTTCTTGATACGCAGTTGTTGTGAATTGTAAACAATGCGATGGAACAAATGCGGTGGTGCATGTATTCATGAGCGCGAACTATGCGAACACCCCGTTTACCTGGAGCCACAAGGTGGACAAACGCGACGTTTCGGGACTTTTTCGCGAGCGCCTGAAGCTGCTCCTGCAGCGCTCGGGTCTCAACCAGTCGGCCTTCGCCATCTCGGTCGGCATCGACCGTTCGGCCCTGTCCCAGCTCCTCTCGGATCAAGCCACCCGCCTGCCGCGCGCCGAAACGCTGATGACCATTGCCGCCGAGCACAAGGTTTCGCTCGACTGGCTGCTCGGCCTCAGCCAGGACGAGGGCCTGACCGGCGAAATCCGCCAGAGCCTTGAGATCGAGGAAGGCCCCGGCGGCTTCGACCGCACCTTGCTGGCGAAATGGCATGCCGAAGCGGCCGGCACCAAGATCCGCTATGTGCCGGCGGGCATTCCCGACCTGCTGCGCACCGATGCGCTGGTCGACTATGAGGCCGATATTTCCAACCGCAGCCGGCAGAGCCAGGCCGGCGAGACGCAATACCGCATCGACTACAACCGGCGGCCGGAAACCGACATGGAAGTGTGCATGCCCCGGCACACGCTGGAGATTTTCGCGCGCGGCATGGGCATCTGGGATCGTCTTCCCGAAAGCGACCGGCGCGCGCAACTCCTCCATATGGCCGAACTGATGGAGGACCTTTACCCCACCTTCCGGCTGTTTCTCTACGATGGCCGCCTGCGCTATTCCGTGCCTTATACAATCTTCGGGCCCTACCGGGCAGCGATCTATGTCGGCGACATGTATCTGGTATTGAACGCCACGGCCCCTATCCGCACGCTGACGCGGCATTTCGACAATCTTATCCGCAGCGCCGAGATCAACGCGCATGAGGCCGCCGGCTTCGCCCGCCAGCTTGCCGCAACAGGTATTTCCACACCATAAGCCGCATCGGACGACGCGAAATCATTGACTGGATATAAGGACTTCTTTATATCCTTATCTCTGGCATTTTATCGGAAGGCTCTTCCCATGACCAATCCCATCGACGCGCTGCTTGCGGAAAAAGGCGTGCTGCTCGCCGACGGCGCCACCGGCACCAATCTTTTCGGCATGGGGCTGGAATCCGGCGAAGCGCCCGAACTGTGGAACGAGACCGCGCCGGAGAAGATCATCGCGCTGCATCAGAACTTCGTCGATGCCGGCGCCGACATCATTCTCACCAATTCCTTCGGCGGCACCCGTCACCGCCTGAAACTGCATCATGCGCAGGATCGCGTCTACGAACTCAACAAGCGTGCGGCCGAGATCGCCCGTTCGGTCGCCGACAAGGCCGGCCGCAAGGTCATCGTTGCCGGCTCGGTCGGCCCGACCGGCGAGCTTCTGGTGCCGCTTGGCGCCCTCACCTATGAGGAAGCAGTCGAGGCCTTTGCCGAGCAGATCCGCGGCCTGAAAGACGGCGGCGCCGAGATCGCCTGGATCGAGACCATGTCCGCACCCGATGAGGCCCGCGCCGCAGCGCAGGCGGCCATCGATGCCGGCCTGCCCTACACCTACACCGTTTCCTTCGACACGGCCGGCCGCTCGATGATGGGCCTTGCGCCCAAAGACATCCATGGCGTTTCCAACGGCCTGAGCGAGAACCCGGTGGCTGTCGGCGCCAATTGCGGCGTCGGCGCGTCCGACATTCTGGCATCCCTGCTCGACATGACCGAGGCCGGGCCGGATGCGACGGTGATCGTGAAGGGCAATTGCGGCATTCCCGAATTCCGCGGCACGGAAATTCACTATTCAGGCACCCCGGAGTTGATGTCCGATTATGTGCGGCTGGCGATCGACAGCGGCGCGAAGATCATCGGCGGCTGCTGCGGCACGTCCTTTGCGCATCTCGCCGCCATGCGTCAGGCGCTCGACACGCACCACAAGGCCACGCGCCCGACACTCGAAACGATCGTGGAGCGCATCGGCCCGCTGCGCAACAAGACGGCCGATGAAAGCGGCGCGGGCAGCGAGGGCGACGCCGGCGGGCGCCGCGAACGCCGCCGTCGAGGCTGATTATTCGGCGTGCCCCGCAGATGCGGGGCAATACCGATACTGAAAAAGGCCCTGCCGCGGTTCATGCGACAGGGCCTTTCTCATTCGGGGTCGAGGCGTTTGGCGCCTACAGTCCCTCGAAGTCGCGCCGCGCCTTCTTCAGGATCAGCAGGGCTTTTTCGGCCTGTTCCGGCGTGAGCGAACCTTCGCGAAGGCGCATGGCGACAGCCCGGCGCAATGCCCGGAACTCGTCGCCCAGCGCAACACCGCCCATCTGGGACGACACCTCGTCGAGTTGCTCGTTGATGCGCGCCAACTCATCGGCGTGCTCGGCGAGATAGGCCCGGCCTTCCTCAGTGATCGAATAAAGCCGCTTGTTGCCTTCCGTCTGCGAGGAAACGAGATCGGCTTCCTCCAGCATCTGCAGCATCGGGTAGATCGCGCCGGGACTTGGACTGTAAGCGCCCTGGAACCGAGCCTCCAGCGCCTTGATGATGTCATAGCCATGACGCGGCTCCTCGGCGATCAGGCCGAGCACGACGAGCCGTAACGCGCCCGAATCGAACATGCGTGGTCCACGCCCGCCGAACGGCCCGCCGCGATGACGGCCGAAGCGCCCGCCTCCGCCACCGCGACCGAAGCGTCCACCGCCTCGCCCGCCTTCTGCTGACATCGACCAGTCGCCGCTGCATTTTCCATGTCTCGAATGCATGAACATGTGAGTACCTCTCCAGGTTTCGTTTTGCATGAGATATAACTATTCAACGATATATCTTTTTCAAGTTATATCTTTAAAAAATGCAACGGGAGGACTCCAACGGATTGGTTTCGCTGGAGAAAAATTTTCGGAACCGACGTCACGAAAGAAGCCGCCAGTCTTACTGAAGACCGGGCGTAGCTGCCCTGCAGCGACAATCAGAGTGTCGGCATCGCAAAGGGGATGAAAGGTCGTGATTGCTGGGGGTGAATTGCCTCATGCATGGCAACCGGAATATCCGGCCACGCATTGAGACGTCCACATATCAGTGCAGGGACAAAGTCAGTCGGAAGCGGTTTCGCTGTAGCGCAGTTCGGCCGAGCGCAGATCGGTGCGGCCACCGCCGTCGCTTTTCATCTGCAACAACGCATCCGACAGCGCCGGATTGGCGATCCGATCCAGCATGAGGCGGAAACGCTCATTGGTAAGCGCCGAGCGGGCGACGTCGCGCGCTGCGGCGACATCGTGCCGGATGCGCGCGGCTTCGACCGTCTCCCGCGACGGATCGCTTTGCGGAATTTCGGTCACGCCCACGCGACCAGAACCCGCGACACCGCTGATATGCATCCTGCCCCCCCGATTTCGATGTGGACCGTCGGATAACAGACCCGGCTTTTCGAAAAGTAAGTGGCGGCAATCGCATTCGACTAAAATTTTACCGCCATTCTCCAGCAGCGATCTGCAATCATGTGCGGAGCAATTTGACGGTAGCCATGTCTGCCGCGCCGCCGAAATAACGCTCCAGCGCGTGGGTGAACAAGGTTTCCCCGGGTGCCGCTTGGGCAAACAAGGTCAGCGAGGAATGCAGCTTGCGATCGTCGGGGCTGCCGAAAATCTCATGCGCGGAAAGCGGCGGCAGGGCGAGCAGGATGTCCACGCATTCCCTCAAACGTGGGCCAAGCACGGGATGCGCCAGATAGGCCCGCGCCTCTTCCAGAGAGCCGATCGCATAGTGCCGGGACATGGTGCTCGTGCCCAGTCCCGCGATCTGGGGGAAGACGAACCACATCCAGTGGCTGGCCTTGCGCCCCTCTTTCAGTTCGGTGCGCACGCGCGCCAGCACGGTGTCCTGCGCCCGGATGAAGCGCGTGAGATCGAAGGGGTCCGTCTCGCTTGTCATCTCAATTCCGCCCGAGGGTTTCGGCGAAGAACAGCGTCAACCGCTTCCAGTGTCGCTCTGCGCCGGCCGCATCGTAGGCGCCGTGGTCCGGTACGCACCAGCCATGCGCCACACCGACATAATTCTCGATCACGTGATCCACTTCGGCGCTGCGCAACGCCTCGGCGAGCCGCGCCGACTGTTCCGGCGGAAAGCTGCGATCCACTCCTGCGGTGCCGACATAGACGCGCGCCTTGATGTCGGCTGCGCGGCGGCTCGGGCTGTCGGGCGCATCGCTTGCCAGGTTGCCGCCATGGAAAGAGGCTGCGGCCTTGATGCGATCCGGATAGCTCGCCGCAGCGTTGAGTGCGCGGGCGCCGCCCATGCAATAGCCAACCGTGCCGACAGTGCCGGTAACGCCTTCGGCGGCCAGCGCTTTGAGAAAAGCGCCACTGTCGCGAATGGTCATTTCCTGCGTCGTGCCGCCGACCATCGCCATCAGCGCTTTCTTGCTGTCTTCATCTGGAAGGCGGTCGCGGCATCGAACGGCCCGTAAGGCGCGTTGCGATAGAAGAGATCGGGAACCAGCACCGCATAGCCTTCCGCCGCCAGGCGCCCGGCCATGTCGTCCAGCGCCGGACGCGGACCGAAGGCGTCCATATACAGGATCACCCCGGCTTTCATGCCCGCGCCGAACAGCCCGGCGCTGGCCGCGCCGTCGGCAGTCTCGATCCGTATCGCCTTCTTCGCCATCTCCATTCCCTCCCGCTTCGTCTGGCGCGATAGATACAAGCGCAAACGCTCGCGGCAAGGTTCTGATCAAAAGCCGGGATCAAACTATCGGGAGCGGCAACCGCCTCAGCCCTCGATCTTCTCAGTCCTTGCGCCGACATGCAGCGCGCGGCCAGCGCCAAGCCCGGCAATCGCGGCACCGATCCCCAGCGCCACGTACAGGAAGGCGGTGGCCTGGAAACTGCCCGTCCAGCCACGGATAAGCCCGACCAGCAACGGGCCGGCGGCGGCCAGCACATAGCCCACGCCCTGCGCCATGCCGGACAGATGCGCCGCCACATGCGAGCGAATCCGGCGAACGCAGCACGATGACGGTCATCGCGGCCGCAATCAGCCCGCCCTGCCCGATGCCTTGCAGGATCGCCCAGAACACCACGGTCGAAGTCGGTGCGAACAGGATGCCGAGCAAGGCAACCGTCGCGGCCGCGACGAGAGCGATATTGACTGCGCACTGGTTCTTTTGCCGCACCGCGAAGGACGGCACCGCAAGACAGGTGACGACCTGCGCCATGACCGAGACGGAAACCAATGCGCCGGCGGTGGTGGCATCGAAGCCGCGCTCGCGCAGGATCGGCGCCAGCCAGCCGAAGACGCAGTAGGCCAGCGCCGATTGCAGGCCCATGAAGAATGTGACCTGCCAGGCCAGCCTGTCACGCCACAAGCCGGTGACGCGGAAAGCGTTGTGGCTGACCTGCTGGCGGCTGCCCAAAGCCTGCGGCGTCCAGATCAGGACCACGATCATGGCCGGCACCGCCCATGCGGCCAGCGCACCCGACCACGAGCCGGTCAGCAGATGCTCGATCGGCAGGGTCAGGCCGGCCGCGCCGGCGGAACCGCCGCACAGGGCCATGGTGTAAAGTCCGGTCATGATGGCCGCGCTCTGGGGAAAATCACGTTTCACCAGTCCCGGCAGCAGCACATTGCCGATGGCGATGGCCGCACCGGCAAGGAAGGTTGCCGTGAACAGCAAAGGCACCGATTCCAGTCCCCGCAATCCGGTGCCGATCACCAGCAGGATCAACGCGCCGAGCAAGGTGCGTTCGGCGCCGTAACGTTGTGCCAGCTTCGGCGCGAAAGGCGCAAACAGGCCAAGGCACAGGACGGGCAGCGTGGTGAGCAGGCTGGCGCCGGTCGTGGAAAGTCCGGTCTCATCCATGACCTCCGGCAGCAGCACCGAGAGGCTGGAAAACAGCGGCCGCAGGTTGAACGCGATCAGCACAAGGCTGGCGCCGAGCACGAAACGCGCGCGGCGGCTGCGCAAGACGGGCGGTTGCGGTGGCGGCAGGCTGTCGGCTTCGGCATCGACCAGCTGCTTGTCGAGCGCATCCATAACGGCAGATCCGTCATGCGCAGTGTCCGGCCTGGAAAAATTCTGGTTCATTGTGACAGGAGCCGATCGAGTTCGAGGAAGACAGGCGCCATGAAGGCGCGAACGGTTGCAGCCGCATGGTCCGGGTTGCCGGAAGCAATGCCTTCCAGGATCGCCGTATGAGCTGTCGTATCGGGTTCCGGCAGCTCGCCGGCAAGCGTTGAGTTTATCGTTTCGGCGATGGAGGCGGTGAAGAAGTCATAAAGTTCCACCATCGCGCGATTGCCCGACATCTCGACAATCCCGCGATGGAAAGCAATATCGCGACGAATGAAATCCTCTGGCGCGCTTTCAGCGGGCTTGCCTCTTTCTTCGAGCAGCCGCCGTATTCTTTGCAGCCCGGCCGGCGTATGGCGCATGGCCGCGAGACGTGCGGCTTCCGCATCGAGCGCCGTGCGCGCCTCCCACAGATCGCGCAACCCGGCACGCTTCATGCGCATCAGCGCCGCGCCCGGATCGACCGTCGATGTGACATAGGTGCCGGACCCCTGCCGGGTCTCCAAAAACCCTTGCGAGACGAGTGCGCGGACGGCCTCGCGCACCGTGCCGCGGCTGACCGACAGCATTTCGGAAAGTGCCGCCTCGTTTGGAATACGCTCGCCCAGCGCCCAGCGCCCGCCGACGATTTCCGTCCGCAGGCTGTCGGCAGCACTGTCTGCCAGATTGGTTCGGGTTGCAGGTTGCATCATAAAATTCATCAAGTCATCTGATGACTTTCTATGACATTGCTCCTCGCCCGTCCAGCCTCAATCGAGCTTCGCGAAACTTGCCATATGGAAGGCCTGAACCTCTGCCGGATAGCGATATTCAACGCCGACAGGACAGGCATTGCGGTCGAGGCAGCCAAGGTTGCGGCAGGCCTCGCCGTGAGGTCCGCGAACATGCGCAAGACACTCTTCATAAGCAAAGCCCGATGGCGAGTAAGCAGAGACCGGGCAGGATTTCAGGCAAGGTTTTCCGACACATGCATCACAAAGATGATTCGATGTGCGAGGTGCCTGAATCGGAATCTCAACCTCGAACAGCAACGCTCCACGATAGGCGTGCCAGAGCCCGTATTCAGGGTGCATGAGGATGCCGAGCGGCGAGGGCTTGAGCGCTTCCGCGCGCATCGCCCATTGCTGGAAAGGCATCCAGGGCTTGTCGGAGGGCGACACTGCCCGCGCACCGAATTTGTCCGCAACGGCACCGATCACCTGACGCGACCACGTGTCGAGCGGGTTTACGAGGTCGGCCGGCTGCCTGTCCCGCCAGCGCAGGAAATGCGGCCAGGGCGCCGCCCCCGCCTGCCCCACCAGCAGCACCGATCTAGCCCCCGCACCCGACGGACCGGGCGGCGCGGCATCGCAATCGTCGAAAACGAAACCGCCGCGCAGGATGAGCCCATGCTCTTCCAGCGCGGCGGCGATTTCATCGAGGAAGCGGGGCGACACGCCTCATCCCTTCCGGTCCGGATCGGTAAACGCGGTCCGCCAGACTTCCTTGTGAATGATGTTGGCCACTTTAGCCCGGCCTGAATCGGGCTCTTTTCAAGTGAACGCGTCGGGCATCGACTCCTTCTTGCGGGCGATGAAGTCCTTCAGCGCCTCATCGATGGCCGGATCGAGATGCGGCGCCTCGTAGCTCTCCAGCCAGCGGCGGGCGAGCTCGTTGGCGCGCTGTGGCGCGGTCTTCTGGCCTTCCGCCAGCCACTGCTCGTAGGAATTGTTGTCGGCAATGGACGAGCGGTAGAATGCCGTCTGGAAATTGGCCTGGGTGTGATCGCAGCCGAGGAAGTGGCTGCCCGGCCCCACCTGGCGGATTGCATCCATCGCCTGGCCGTTTTCCGACAGGTCGACGCCTTCGCAGAACTTCTGCTGCATGCCGAGCTGGTCGATGTCCATCATGAACTTCTCGTAGCAGGAGGCCAGACCGCCCTCCAGCCAGCCGGCGGCGTGCAGCACGAAGTTGGTGCCGGCCAGAACGGTCGAGTTCAGCGTATTGGCGCTTTCATAAGCCGCCTGCGCATCCGGAACCTTGGAGGCGCAGAGCGAGCCGCCGGTGCGGAACGGAAGGCCGAGACGACGGGCAAGCTGGGCCGCGCCATAGGACACCAGCGACGGCTCCGGCGTTCCGAAGGTCGGTGCACCCGACTGCATGGAGATCGACGAGGCGAAAGTGCCGAAGATCACCGGCGCGCCCGGACGGATGAGCTGGGTGAAGGAGGCGCCGGCCAGCACTTCGGCCAGAACCTGCGTCAGCGTGCCTGCCACCGTCACCGGGCTCATGGCGCCGGCAAGGATGAACGGCGTGACGATGCAAGCCTGGTTGTTGCGGGCATAGACCTTCAACGCGCCCAGCATGGTCTCGTCGAAGACCATCGGCGAGTTGGCGTTGATGAGGCTGGTCAACACCGTGTTCTCGTCGACGAACTTTTCGCCGAAAAGGATCTTGCACATCTCGACCGTGTCTTCCGCGCGTTCCGGGGCGGTGACCGAGCCCATGAACGGCTTGTCGGAATAGCGCATATGCGCATAGATCATGTCGAGATGGCGCTTGTTGACCGGCACGTCCACCGGCTCGCACACCGTGCCGCCGGAGTGATGGATCGACGGCGCCATATAGGCCAGCTTCACGAAATTGCGGAAATCCTCGATCGTCGCATAGCGGCGATTGCCGTCGAGATCGCGCACGAAGGGTGGTCCGTAGACCGGCGCGAATACAGTGGCGTTACCGCCGATCTGCACCGAACGGGCCGCATTGCGCGCATGCTGGGTGTAGGTGGATGGCGCGGTCTTGAGCAGCGAGCGGCACAGCCCTTTGGGGAAATGCACGCGCTCGCCCTTCACGTCGGCGCCCGCTTCCTTCCACAGCGCCAGCGCTTCGGCGTCGTCGCGGAACTCGATGCCGACCTCTTCGAGAACGATGTCGGCGTTCTTCTCGATCAGCGCCAAGCCTTCCTCGTCCAGGACGTCATAAACCTTGAGCTTGCGGTTGATGTAGGTCTGCTGCACACCCGGGCCGCCGCCCGAACGGGCCGCGCGCCGTGCAGCCGCGCCACCACCTGCGCCACGGCCGCGTCGTGTGCCTGAGCCTTCCTGCTCGGACAAGAGGTTATCTTCCATCGAGGTCATCCTTAGAATTCAGACAGCGGGCGACGGTTCGCGCCCCTGTCGGGATCGTAGTCATGCACCTTCGCAGAAACGGCCCGCAAGCGCCAAGACATGTTCCAAAATCGACAAGAAAACCGATAAGTTCCAGTCGCTTTCCTTTTGCCGGAAGTCGCAAATCAGCTATGGCGGAACCACCTTTGCGTAATAGGTATTGGGGCCAGTTGAATGCCGCCTGGAAAGTGTCGCCGGCGGCCACGAGGAGCCTGAAAATGTCTGACGACGAGATCATCCTGTCCGAGCTCTCTGACGAAGAACTCGTGCAGCAGATGCACGACGACCTTTACGATGGCCTCAAGGAGGAGATCGAGGAAGGCACGAAGATACTTCTGGAACGCGGCTGGGTGCCTTACAACGTGCTGACGGAAGCACTTGTCGAAGGCATGCGCATCGTCGGCGAAGACTTCCGCGACGGCATCCTGTTCGTGCCGGAAGTTCTGCTGTCGGCCAACGCCATGAAGGCCGGCATGGCCATCCTGCGTCCGTTGCTGGCAGCCACCGGCGCCCCGAAACAGGGCAAGCTGGTCATTGGCACCGTCAAGGGCGACATTCACGACATTGGCAAGAACCTCGTCGGCATGATGATGGAAGGCGCCGGCTTCGACGTCGTCGACCTCGGCATCAACAATCCGGTCGAGAACTATCTGGCCGCGATCGAAGAGCACCAGCCCGACATCGTCGGCATGTCGGCCCTGCTGACCACGACCATGCCCTACATGAAGGTCGTCATCGACACCATGAAGGAAAAAGGCATTCGCGACGACTATGTCGTGCTCGTCGGCGGTGCGCCGCTCAACGAGGAATTCGGCAAGGCCGTTGGCGCCGACGCCTATTGCCGCGACGCGGCGGTGGCGGTCGAAACCGCCAAGGAATACATGAAGCGCCGGCACAACGTCCGCACTTCGGCCTGATACGATCTGAAAAAGCCGCCCTTACTGGGCGGCTTTCTCGATTTTATGACCTGCGGACTGCGTCGCATTGACGGCATTCGCGGTATCCTGCCCAACACCGCGAATGGTGTTGGCGCAAGCGGAAACCATGAGCGTCCCTGCAAGGACGGCGAAGACGGCGAGCGTACCGAGCTTCATGGAAGACCTCCCTCGATCAATGAACCGTGTCACTACTTTCGAGGAACGAAATCGCCCGGCTGTGGTTCCGCAAAAAACGGAATCCAGCATTTTCTACAGTCACATAGCGCTGCAAGGCAGGCAGGGCCGTCCCACCCCGCTTCATGTCCTAGTTGGTGACTGCGTCTTCCACGGCCCTGGCGGTCGACTTGACATCCTTGCCGACCCCGCGAATCGTATTGGCACAGGCCGAAACCGCCAATGCGCACGCCAGAACGGCGGCAAGCGATACGATACGCGACAGTTTCATGGAGATGTCTCCCTCTCTTGGCTGCAAATCAGTCGTACCGGCACTAGATACACTCTGAAGATCGAAAGACCCAAGGGTTTATGAGCACCGCACAGGATACAGGTCGGCAGGCGCCAGACAGGCTTCTGGTCATCGGCTGCGGCATGATCGCCCGCGAGGTGCTTGCCGTGAAGGAACGGCTTGGACTCGACCATCTCGACCTCACCTGCCTGCCGGCGGAGTTCCACTACTATCCCGACCGCATCGCCCCCGCGCTCGACAAGGCGATCCTGAAGGCCAGGGCCGAGGGCTATGACAGGATATTCATCGGCTATGCCGATTGCGGCAGCGGCGGAATGGTCGATCGCGTTTGCGAGCAACATGGCGTCGAGCGCATGGACGGCCCGCATTGCTTTGCCTTCTACCAGGGCATCGAGGCCTTCAATGCGATCGCCGACGGCGACATGCTGTCCTTCTACATGACAGATTTCCTGTGCCGGCAGTTCGAAGCCTTTTTCATCAAGCCGCTGGGCCTCGACAAGCACCCGGAACTGGTCAGCGACTATTTCGGCCATTACGAGAAGGTCGTCTATCTGGCGCAGACGAACGATCCGGCCCTCGACAAGGTGGCCGAGGATGCGGCGAAGCTGCTCGGCCTTGCCTATGAGCGTCGCTTCACCGGCTATGGCGACCTGACGCCCTCGCTTGCCCGGGTCGCCGGCCCTGCCGACTGAGAGCCGGGCTGTGCGACCTGTCGCGCTGTGCCCGTCACGGCTCTGTATCCCCTGAATTTCGCATGTGCGACGCTTGTCGCGTCCACCCTGAACCGAATGCCTGCGCGGGCGCGTGCCGGATGCCGCCCCGCTGGTCGCAGCGGGCAAAACGCGCCCCCATCCCCCATTTCTGTTTGCGACACCACGCCACGTCGCTTTTGAAGGGGCGCGCGTCGCCCCATAACAAGCGGTGTTCCAACGGTTGCGGCAATGCTCGGCCAGTTGGGAGTGAGACTGAAATGGCCGATCTGATTATCGTTTACTGGCGCGACATCCCTGCCCAGGTCATCGTCAAGAAGGGCAGGCAGAACGCCAAGCGCGAACTGCCGTTGCGCTTCACCGAGGCGATAGACATGTGCGCCATGCGCACCGGCGCCGGCGACACCGACGCCTATCTGGCCGAGTGGCGCAAGGCCGACCCCGTGCCGGTGAGCGACGATCTGGAAATCGAGGCCGACAAGGCTGCGGTCGCACTGGACAGCGAATATCCCCGCGAGCGGCTCGTTGCCCTCGTGAAAGCAGGCGGCAAGGAAAATGTCTGAGCTTCAGCCCGTTTCCACCACGGCCGCTGGCCCTGCCGGCGGCGAGGAAAAGATTCCACCCTCCGCCACCGGCGGCATGACGCAGGCCACGATGGTCAAGAAGACGGCTCCGAAGACCGACTACAAGCCGGCCGACGTGTCGCCGCAGCGACGCGTGCAGCGCAGATACAGCGTGCGCCTGTGGTCGATCCGCCATTCGCGCCTGCTGGAGTGGTTCTACGCCCGCTTCGCCGACATTTTCCTGCTGCTGCATCCGCTGTGGAAAGGCATCGGCTATGGGCGCGTCGAGACGCCGGTGAAGTTCGTCGAGAAGCACGTGAAGGGCCTGATGTTCGACTGCCGCATGTGCGGCCAGTGCGTGCTGTCCTCCACCGGCATGTCCTGCCCCATGAACTGCCCCAAGCAGTTGCGCAACGGCCCTTGCGGCGGCGTGCGCGCCAACGGCAATTGCGAGGTCGAGCCCGACATGCCCTGCGTGTGGGTCAAGGCCTGGGAAGGCTCGCGCAACATGGTTCAGGGCGATGCCATCCTCAACGTCCAGAAGCCGGTTGACCAGTCGCTGCGCGAAACCTCGGCCTGGCTGCGCGTGACCGCGCAGGCCGCTGCCGCACGCGAAGCCGCGAAGAAGGAGGCCGCATGAACATGGTCACGCCGCGTCCTCCCCATCCCGACGAAAACCCGGCGGGCATCGACCTGCCGCTCGACCCCCTGCCCGGCCACTCTTCGCGCGGACGCCTTGAGCGCGTCTTGCGGCGCGGCGAATTTGCCGTGACCACCGAACTCAACCCGCCTGACAGCGCCAACCCGCAGGATGTCTACGAGCGCGCCGCCATCTTCGACGGCTGGGTGGACGGTATCAACGCGGTCGACGCCTCCGGCGCCAACTGCCACATGTCGTCGGTCGGCATCTGCGCGCTGCTGACGCGCATGGGCTATGCGCCGATCATGCAGATCGCCTGCCGCGACAAGAACCGCATCGCCATCCAGGGCGACGTGCTGGGTGCGGCCGCCATGGGCGTGGCCAACATCCTGTGCCTCACCGGCGACGGCGTGCAGGCCGGCGACCAGCCCGGCGCCAAGCCGGTGTTCGACCTCGACTCCATGTCGCTGCTCGAAACCGTCCGCATCATGCGCGACAACGGCAAATTCTTGTCAGGCCGCAAGCTGACCACGCCGCCGCAGGTGTTCCTGGGAGCCGCTGTGAACCCCTTTGCGCCGCCCTACGATTTCCGCCCCATCCATCTCGGCAAGAAGATCGCCGCCGGCGCGCAGTTCGTGCAGACGCAATATTGCTTCGACGTGCCGATGTTCCGCACCTTCATGGAACGCGCGCGCGACCTCGGCTTCACCGAGAAGGTCTTCATCCTGTGCGGCGTCGGCCCGCTCGCCTCTGCCAAGACGGCCAAGTGGATCCGCTCCAACGTGCCAGGCGTCCACATTCCCGACGAGATCATCAAGCGGCTGGAAGGCGCGCAGGACCAGAAGAAGGAAGGCAAGCAGATCTGCATCGACATCATCAACGAGGTGAAGGAGATCCCCGGCGTCTCCGGCATCCATGTGATGGCCTACCGTCAGGAGGAGTATGTCGCCGAGATGGTGCACGAATCGGGCGTGCTCAAGGGCCGCAAGCCCTGGAAGCGCGAGGGACGCGCCGACGATCAGATCGTTGCCGACCGGCTCGAACATCTCCTGCACGACGAACCGACCCAACAGCCAGTTCAACTGGTGGAAAAGGCCGCCCGATAAGCCGGAGTCGGCCGCAATTGAAACAGAATAGCCAACGATATAAAGAAATCTTTATATCTCAATGGAGACCTTCATGACCCGTACGATCGTTGCCTCGGCGACAAAGGAAATCATCATCGGCTTCGATCAGCCTTTCTGCGTGATCGGCGAGCGCATCAACCCGACCGGCCGCAAGAAGCTTGCCGCCGAGATGGTGGCCGGCAATTTCGAGACGGTGAAGAAGGACGCGCTGGAACAGGCCGCCGCGGGCGCAACCATGCTGGACGTCAACGCCGGCGTCACCGCCGTCGATCCCAATGCGACCGAGCCGGCGCTGCTGGTGCAGACGCTGGAGATCGTCCAGGGGCTGGTGGACCTGCCGCTGTCGATCGACTCCTCCGTGACCGCCGCCATCGAGGCCGGCCTGAAGGTCGCCAAGGGCCGCCCGCTGGTCAATTCCGTGACCGGCGAGGAAGAGAAGCTCGAAGCCATCCTGCCGCTGGTGAAGAAGTACGACGTGCCGGTGGTGGCCATCTCCAATGACGAGACCGGCATTTCCATGGACCCCGACGTCCGTTTCGCCGTGGCCAAGAAGATCGTCGAGCGCGCCATGGACCATGGCATCAAGCCCGAAGACGTCGTCGTTGATCCGCTGGTGATGCCGATCGGCGCGCTGGGCGATGCCGGCCGGCAGGTGTTCGCGCTCCTGCGCCGCCTGCGCGAGGAATTGAAGGTCAACACCACATGCGGCCTGTCCAACATTTCCTTCGGCCTGCCGCATCGCCACGGCATCAATGCCGCCTTCATCCCGATGGTGATCGGCGCGGGCATGACCTCGGCCATCATGAACCCTTGCCGCCCGCAGGAAATGGAGGCCGTCCGCGGCGCCAACGTGCTTGCCGGCACCGACAAGGACTGCATGACCTGGATCAAGACCTACAAGGATTACAAGCCGGGCGAGCACGCCGCCCCCGCACCGGTCGCGGTTACTTCGCCCGCCGAGGGCGCGGCCGCTGGCGGTCGTCGTCGCGGCGGCCGCGAAGCGCGGATGGCGCGCGGGTAAACAGATCGGAGAACGTCGTGTCGCCTCATGTCCAGCCAGTTCCGTCCGGCGCATTTGGCCGGACGGGAAGAGACCGGCCTCCGGCCGGGGACGTTGGCGACCGAACTCCACCGCTGAAGAACTGGCCTGCCCCATGGGCGGGCCTTGATCCGTTTCGCAAGACAATTGCTGCGCAGTCGGCAAGGTGCCGGAAGCCGATAGAGGCAAGCGCGGCCGCAAGGAGTGCCTGAGATGAACTCTCCCGCCAACATCACCGATCCGTTGGTTCTGTTCATGCCGTCGGGCAAGCGTGGGCGCTTCCCCATAGGCACGCCTGTGATCGATGCCGCGCGCCAGCTCGGCGTCTATGTTGAGAGCGTGTGCGGCGGGCGCGCCACCTGCGGCCGCTGCCAGATCGAAGTGCAGGAAGGCAATTTCGCCAAGCACAAGATCATTTCCTCCAACGACCACATCTCCCCCAAGGGACCGAAAGAGGAGCGCTACGAGCGCGTGCGCGGCCTGGCGGAAGGTCGCCGGCTCTCCTGCTCGGCCACCATCCAGGGCGATCTCGTCGTCGACATCCCGCAGGACACCGTCATCAATGCGCAGGTCGTGCGCAAGGCGGCCACCGATCGCGTCATCGAGCGCAATCCCGCCGTCCAGCTGTGCTTTGTCGAGGTCGATCAGCCCGACATGCACAAGCCGCTTGGCGACCTCGACCGTCTGAAGCTGATGCTGGAACGCGACTGGGGCTGGGAGGACCTGCTGGTTTCGCAGCATATCATCCCGCAGGTGCAGCAGATCCTGCGCAAGGGCGAATGGGGTGTCACCGCCGCCATCCACCGCGACCTGGAAACGTCGCGCCCCACAATGATCGGGCTCTGGCCGGGCCTCAAGAACGAAGCCTATGGCATCGCCTGCGACATCGGCTCGACCACCATCGCCATGCATCTCGTGTCGCTGCTGTCGGGCCGCATCGTCGCTTCGTCGGGCACCTCCAACCCGCAGATCCGCTTCGGCGAAGATCTGATGAGCCGCGTGTCCTATGTGATGATGAACCCGGACGGGCGCGAGGCCATGACCAAGGCCGTGCGCGAAGCCGTCAACACGCTGATCGGCAAGGTCTGCGAGGAAGGCGGCGTGGACCGCCACGACATTCTCGATGCGGTGTTCGTCGCCAACCCGATCATGCATCACCTGTTCCTCGGCATCGACCCGACTGAACTCGGCCAGGCGCCTTTCGCGCTGGCCGTGTCGGGCGCGGTCCACACCTGGGCGAGCGAGATCGATCTCGATGTCAATGAAGGCGCCCGCATCTATCTGCTGCCCTGCATTGCCGGGCATGTCGGCGCCGATGCCGCGGCGGCCACGCTGTCGGAGGGCCCCTACCGTCAGGACAAGATGATGCTTCTGGTCGATGTCGGCACAAATGCCGAGATCATTCTGGGCAATGGGGCGCGCGTCGTCGCGGCCTCCTCCCCCACCGGCCCGGCCTTCGAAGGCGCGGAGATTTCCTCCGGCCAGCGCGCCGCACCGGGCGCCATCGAGCGCGTGCGCATCGACCCCGAGACGCTGGAGCCGAAATATCACGTCATCGGCGTGGAAAAATGGTCGGACGAGGAAGGCTTCGAGGAAGCCGCCAAGGCAACCGGCGTCACCGGCATTTGCGGCTCGGCCATCATCGAGGTGGTCGCGGAAATGTATCTCGCCGGTATCATCTCCGAAGATGGCGTGATCGACGGAGCGCTTGCCGCGCGCTCGCCGCGCATCTTCCAGAACGGCCGCACCTTCTCCTATCTGCTGCGCGACGGCGAGCCGCGCATCACCGTGACCCAGAACGACATACGCGCCATCCAGCTTGCCAAGGCAGCACTTTATGCCGGCATCAAGCTGCTCATGGAAAAGCAGGGCGTCGAAACGGTGGACATGATCCGCTTCGCCGGCGCCTTCGGCACCTTCATCGACCCGAAATACGCCATGGTGCTGGGCCTGATCCCCGACTGCGATCTCTCGGAGGTCAAGGCGGTGGGCAATGCCGCCGGCACCGGTGCGCTGATGGCGCTGCTGAACCGCGACCACCGCCGCGAGATCGAGCAGGAGGTCAGCCGCATCGAGAAGATCGAGACGGCGCTGGAACCGCATTTCCAGCAGCTTTTCATCGACGCCATGGCCATGCCCAACAAGGTCGACCCCTTCCCCAAGCTCTCCGAGCAGGTGAAGCTGCCACCGCGCAAGGTGCTGGCGGAAGACGGCGCAGGCGGCGACGGCGCACCACGCCGCCGCTCGCGCGAAGAGCGCGCGGCAAGGCGCCGGGGATGATCGGGCGGGCCTTGACGAAGGCCTGCCCGGACACAAATTGAGAAGAGGGAGGCGACAGAAAACAGCCGAAGGTTGGGGTTGTTGGCATGTCCAGTCTCAAGTCCCGTCTCGTTGCCCTCTTTCTCAAGCATAGCCGCAAGAAGGCCTTCGCCAGCCCGGAGAACCTGAAGCGCTGGATCGCAGCGTCCCGCCGCACCGGCAGCCACGAGCCGCCGGCGCGCTTCGCCTCACGCTTCGAAATGCACGAGCACATGCTGCACGGCTTTCCGGTTTACGAGGTCGTGCCGCGCCAACTGGCCGACAGCCGCCGGATTCTTTACCTTCACGGCGGCGCCTATTGCTTTGAAATCACGAGCTATCACTGGCTGCTGATCGGGGAGATGGCCGAGCGTCTGGGTATGCGTACGCTGGTGCCGATCTATCCGATTGCGCCGGAATACGACTTCAACGCCATGTTCGGCATGGTCCTGCAGCTTTACCGCGACATGCTGCGCGAAACGGCGGCCGAAAACATCATTTTCATGGGCGACTCGGCCGGCGGCAACATGGCCGTGGTGATGACGATGATGGCCGCACTGGAGGGGCTGCCTTCGCCCGGCTGCCATGTTCTCATCTCCCCCGGTGTCGATATGACGTTGCGCAATGACGAGGTGCGGCGCATGGCACGCCAGGACCCATGGCTGGACATTCCCGGCGGGCTGGAAGCGATACGGCTCTACGCACCGGGCATGGAGCACTCAGACTGGCGCATCAGCCCGCTATATGGCGATCTTTCGGTCCTGCCGCGCACATTGCTGCTGACCGGCACGCGCGACATGCTCACACCCGACAATGTGATCTTCGCGCAGAAGGCGCGCGCGGCCGGCGTCGAGATCGACCTGGTGGTCGCGCAGGACATGTTCCACGTCTGGCCGCTGGTCGACATGCCTGAAGGCCGCCGTGCCCGCGACCGGATCGTCGCCTATCTGCGCGAGAGCGGCGACGCCGCCCGCCGCGCGCTCCCTCAAAGCTTGCCGGTCTCGCGGAACAGTTCGAACGTAGCGCGGATGTGATCCGCCACCGCTCTCACCGGCGCGTCGGCATCGGGTGCCACCACCATCGCCAGGCTGTAGGTGCCGATGTCCGGCATACCGTCCTTGGCGCCGAGTTCAATCAGGTCCGGGCCAAGGAACGAGCGCGGCAGCGGCGCAACGGCAAGATCGGCCAGGATCGCCGCGCGCTGACCGGCCGTATGCGCGCTCATATAGGCGATGCGATAGTTGCGCCCTTCCCGCCCGAGCGCCTCAAGCGCGCCGGCCCGCCAGGCGCAGCCTTCTTCCCACAGGGAGACCGGCAAGGGCTCGCGAAGATGCGCGCAACCACCCTTGGCGCCAACCCAGACGATGGGCTCGGTCATCAGGATTTCAGCTTCGACCATGTTCACCTTGTAGGAATTGGTCAGCAGCGTGATGTCGAGCGTGCGGTCGTCCATGCGCCGCCACAGGTTCTTGCTCTGGTCTATCGTGACATCCACCGCGATCGACGGGTGCGATTGCGCAAACCGCTTCAGCACATGCGGCAGGACGCGCTCACCATAATCGTCCGGTGAACCGAGGCGAACCACACCGGTAATATCCGGCACGATGAACTTGGAGACCGCCTCACGGTTGATGGACAGCATGCGTCGGGCATAGCCCAGCAGGACTTCCCCATCGGTGGTCAGCGTCACCGAGCGCGCATCGCGCGAAAAGACCGAACGGCCCAGCACGTCCTCGAGCTTCTTGATCTGCATCGACACCGCAGATGGCGTGCGGAACACCGCATTGGCAGCGGTAGTAAAACTGCCGGTTTCGGCGATTGCGACGAAAGTACGCAGCACATCGAGATCCAGCACCGGAAGCGGGTGATTAAGAGGGGCCGACATGGCGAACGCCTTTCAATTTTTCTGATCCATGAAATCACTTCATTTCGTTTGATTGAACACCTGGAAAGGCCGATAGTCAATCACACGAACGAGGTCGATAGGAACAAAGCCGGCCCGGCTCTCCAGAACCTCATGCCGTCCGAAATATTGTTGCGGCATCACAACCGAAAGGAGAACGCCATGCTTATCCTGACGAAGATTGCCAGTCTTGCTGCCGAATATTCGAAGATGCGCAGACGCTATAAGACCGAACGGTCAGTTCGCGCCCTGCCCCTGGAGATTCAGAAGGATATCGGCTGGCTCGACCTTCAGTCGTCGAACTCGACGCATTCTACACCTGAAATCTGCAAATAAAATACCTCCCAGGACCACACCCGCCGGGCTCCGGCGCAGCGCCCGGCGGGTTTTTCTTGGAGTTTTACTTCACCGCCAAGTAGTCGTGCGCCAGACCTGCGCCGGATGCATAGCGCATATGATGCAACCGCATAGCCGCAAAGAATTGCCTATCTACTTGGAAATGCAGCGCTATTTCAGATCCTCAAGAAAAGCGGCGATTGCGATGTCGCTTTTGCCTGCAAGAGCTTCGCTTTCATTGCTGAAATTGCGCCACAAACCACTTATATCGGCACCATCATCGAGTTGCCCCACTCCATCAAGCGAAGGCATCCCGTGTGAGTGAGTGCATGGAGATGTATCATGAAACTGTTTTCCCGGTTCTTCAGCGGCAAGCGTCGTGAGATGAACATGACGACCGCGCTCGAGCGGCAGCGCCTCAACCAGACCATGCCGGGTCAATCCGGCGCGATCGCGGGCGCTCGCCTGGGCTATCTCGTCCGCTAGTAACCACAGATTGTATCGGGCCCGGAACCTCTTCCGGGTCGACCTCCAGGCACCGCGCCTCCGAAAGGACAGGCGCGGTTTTTCTTTGGCCGCAGGCTTCAATGGCTGCTGCTTTGTCCCCCGCGATTGCGCCCTAGCCGCAATGTCGCAAATCCGGGCCTCTCGCCATCTTCTCACCCCATTGACAGGCAAGCTTTTTCCTGTTGACGCTTTTCTGATCGCGACATCTGTGTTCGCGCTATTACGGGTTTGCGTGAGGCTTCCTTGAACGCTGTAAAACATCCGATCAAAAGATCGCTTGTCTTCTTTCTGGTACCAGATTTCACCATGGTCGCGTTCGCCACGGCGCTCGACCCGCTGCGCATCGCCAACCGCATGCTGGGCTACGAGGCCTATCGCTGGCGGCTGGCGAGCCTCGACGGCCAGCCCGTACGCGCATCCAATGGCGTCGAATGCTCGGTCAATACTTCGCTGGAAGATGAACGCAAGAAGATGGCCGGTCCGGACCGGCCATCCATGGCGGTGGTGTGCACCGGCATGAATGTGGAGAAATACCACAACAGGTCTGTGTTTGCCTGGCTGCGCGAGGAATACAATCGTGGCGTCGCCATCGGCGGCCTGTGCACCGGCGCTTATGTGCTGGCGTCGGCTGGTCTGTTGTCCAACAAGCGCTGCGCCATCCATTGGGAAAACCTGCCCGGTTTCCAGGAAGCCTTCCCCAAGGCCAACGTCTTTGCCGACCTGTTCGAGGTGGACCAGAATATCTACACCTGCGCCGGCGGCACCGCCGCGCTCGACATGATGCTGAAACTCATCGGCGAGGATTTCGACGACGCTCTGGTCAATCGCATCTGCGAGCAGGTACTGACCGACCGCGTGCGCAGCCCCACCGACCGCCAGCGCCTGCCGCTGCGCGCGCGCCTGGGCGTTCAGAATTCCAAGGTACTGACCATCATCGAACTGATGGAGGCCAACCTTTCGGAGCCGCTTTCGCTGATCGAGATCGCCAATCATGTCGGCTTGTCGCGACGCCAGATCGAGCGGCTTTTCCGCACCGAAATGGGTCGCTCGCCGGCGCGCTACTATCTGGAAATCCGGCTTGATCGCGCCCGCCACCTGCTGATCCAGTCGTCCATGCCGGTGGTGGAGGTGGCAGTTGCCTGCGGCTTCGTGTCGGCCTCGCACTTCTCCAAATGCTACCGCGAGCTTTATGCCCGCTCGCCGCAGCAGGAGCGCGTCGACCGCAAGCAGCTCATCGCGGCCTGAGTTCCAGCGCCAGATATTCGCGGAACTGCCCGGCCGCTTGGGGCGGGCAAGTTCGTTTTTGCGTTGCGCCAGTTCATAAACCGGAAAGCAGTCCGGTTTATCTAACGCGATCATGGCAACTGACAGCGTTTTTCAAACAGGCATCGCGTTCGTGGGTACCGGCTTTGTGGCCGACTACTACATGACGACCTTGAAAAATCACCCGAACCTGCGATTGGTTGGAGCGTATGACCACAATCCGGCGCAGCTCACGCGGTTTTCGAGGTTCTACGGCGTGCGCGCCTACGAAAGTTTCGAAGCGCTGCTGGCCGATCCCGACATAACCGTCGTCGTCAACCTGACCAATCCGGAAAGTCATTTCGCCGTTTCGCGCCGGGCACTTGAAGCCGGCAAGCACATCTATTCGGAAAAGCCGCTCGCGATGCGGGTGGAAGACGCCGAAACGCTGGTCGCATTCGCTTCCGAGCGCGGCCTGACCGCCGCCAGCGCCCCCGCCAACGCGTTGAGCCCCGCGCATGCAGCCGTTGCAAACGCTCTGCGCGCCGGAGAGATCGGCCGCCCGCAGTTGATCTATGCCGAAATGGAAGACGGCGCCGTCTTCCGTGACCGCTGGCAGACCTGGCAATCGCGTTCGGGCGCTCCATGGCCCGGCCTTCATGAGTTCGAGATCGGCTGTACGCTGGAGCACGCCGGCTATGCGCTGTCCTGGCTGGTTTCACTGTTCGGCGCGGTAGACAGCATCACCGCCTTTTCGACGCTTGCCTTTTCAGACAAGGGCGAAGATACGGCCGGGCACGGCCTCGGCCCGGATTTTTCCGTGGGCTGCCTGAATTTCCGATCCGGCCCGGTCGCCCGTCTGACCTGCGGCCTGGCTGCCCCACGCGACCGTTCCCTCACCATTCTCGGTGACAAGGGCACGATTGTCGTACGTGATCTTTGGGATCACACCTCGTCGGTACGCATCGAAAAGGTCGGCCAGCCACGCCGCTTCATTGAAAAGATCGCGGGTCGCCTCGAGCACACGATCGGCAAGGCCCTGCCACTCAGGCCTTCGCCGGGCCGGCCGCTCAGGATCAGCGTGCCGAAACTCCAGCTTCCACGCTACCCTTCGCGCATTGACTTCTGTGGCGGTATCGCGGTTCACGCCGAAGCGATCAAGGCCGGCAAGGCGCCGTTCTTCTCCGGCCATGTCGCCCTGCACATTACCGAAGCTGCGCTTGCGCTCTCCAACGCCGGGAATGCGGCAGCCTCATACAGGATGCGGTCCAGCTTCAGCCCTCCGGCGGTTGTCTGAGCACGCTTTCGATCGTTTCCAGAACAGCTATGCTGTCCTGAAGCGGCATGACTTCAGATTGCATCATGCCGCCGCTCACAGCTTCGGCGACTGCCGCAGCCTGAAATTGCAGGCCGTTGCCCGGAAACGGAAACAATTCGACCCTCCGGCCGGGCACGGGCAGTCGCGCGAGAACTTTCGCCATCGTGCCGCTTGCGCGCGCACAGGCACCGACGAGCGGCAAATCGCCCGCTATGCCACGATAGGTTATGACCCGCTGCGCCTTGAGGAATGGCGGCGCGATGCGGATCGCCCCCTTGCTGCCGAAGATCATGAAGGCATTGTCTCCGTCGCGGTCGAAGCCGCAAGCGAGGGTTGCTTTCACACCGCCGTCAAATTCAAAGTCGAAAGCCGTGCGACGATCCACGCCGGTTCCGGCCGCCCGCCATTTGCCGGCGACCGTCGTCGGTCGGCCAAAAAGCAGGAATGCGAGCGACAGCGGATAGACGCCAAGGTCGCGTGCCGCTCCCCCGCCGAGCGCCGGATCGTAGAACCGATTGCCGCTCACTTCCGGCTTATGGAAGGCGAGTTCGGCAGCCACCCGCTGAACCTTGCCGATCGCACCTTCGGCCAGCAGTTTGCGAACCTGCCCGACCGCGGGCAAAAAGCGGCTCCAGAGCGCCTCCATGGCAAACACGCCTGCGCGCCCGGAAGCTGTAAAAATCTCGCGTGCCTGCGCGCTCGTCATCGCCAGCGGCTTTTCGACCAGCACCGGCTTGCCTGCGGCAAGCGCCTTTAGCGCCTGCGGTGCATGAAACGAATTGGGCGTGGCGATGTAGACCGCATCGACGGATTCGTCATCCAGCATCGCCTCGAATTCGTCATGGATCGAAACGGCGCTGCGATCGGCAGCCAGGGCCTGCGCCGAGTTTCTCGTGCGCGAATGCACAGCCACGACCCGGGCATCAGGGAGATGGCCGAGATCGTCGACGAACTGCCGGGCAATCGTGCCGGCGCCGACGACGCCCCAGCGAAATGGTAGGCGCGATGCGGTTTTCATGCCGCATCTTCTAGAGCATGTTGCAGCCAAGTGGAAATACTTGGCCTCGCACACATGCGGCAAAATCAATTAGATAGACCATGATGTCGTCCGAGAAAGCTTCACTCTTTTCGGTATCACGGTCTAGAACCGGACAGCTAAGATTGGATTGACACTACCGGCAGCAAAAAAAAACGGGAAAATCCAGCGGATCCGCGCAATTCAGCGGCTGTCCCACATCCAGGACCGGTCGCGCCACATCTTCTCGCCAACCATGCAATCGGAAGGCTGGTTGGCCTGGGCAAACACCACCGGCATCCCCTCCTTCCCTGCTTCGGCCCGCCAGGCCGGTGAGAGTGGGCCGGCAAGCTCCAGCACCAGTTTGCGGCGCACGGCTTCGGGGAACTGACCCCAATCATTCACCGGCACCATGAAAGAGCCCGGTCCGCCAATCACACAGTCGGCATAGTAACGGTCGAGGTCCGGCACGTCATAAGCGCTGATGTAGCCGCCATTGGTCATCAGCGGCAGTCCGTTGACGATGATACCCTGCCGCAGCACGGCATTGCGCACGCCCTCGACCGGCGCACCGTGATTGTTGGGACCGTCGCCCGAAATATCGATGACGCGCCGGGGGGACTGGAAGCTGCTTTCAGCAAACAGGTCCGCGCCAAAGTTCAGCGCGCCGGAAATAGAAGTACGGCGCGCACTGTTGGGTGGGTTCGCCGAAAGCTGCCCTGCCACCCGTACCGCATCCGCGCGATTGGCGATGACCGTCCAGGGCACGATCACATGCTGCGTGTCTGTCCCTGCCCATTCGAAGAACGTGACGGCGATCTTGCCATAGGCACCATCGGCGATAGCCTGCAGCACATTGTCGTGGGTCAGCGCCTCTGCATAGCCGCGTCGCTGGATTTCCAGTTCGGCGGGCGACATAGACAGCGACACATCAACCGCCAGGACCAGTTCGACATCGACCTGTTCGGCAGCCTCGCTTTGCGATGCGAGGAAAAGGGCCAGCGTCAGGGCGACGCTGCCTGAAAGGACATGCCTGGCGCGGTGCGGTCGAGACATGAGTCAAGGTTAGGGGAAAAACACCGCTTGAAAAGAAAAGGCCCGGACGATGCCGGACCTTTCGCATTCACATTTTCGCGAGGTTGAACGCGGGCGCTCAGGTTCGCGGCTTGAGGTTTTCCGGGTCGTACAGCGGCTTGTACCCGACGCCGGCTACCTCCACCGGGTAGGTCTCGCCAAAATATTCCACCGTCAGCTTGCGGCCTTCCTGAGCGTAGTCCTTCGGCAGATAGGCGAGCGCGATGTTCTTTCCGACCGTGGGACCATAGGCGACCGAGGTCGTGTAGGAGCGGCGGCCGAGTTCGTCCACCAGCGTCTCGCCCGTCTCGGGGTCCATCACCGGCATGATGCCGACCGGATAACGCGCCACACCCTTGGCATCGACATGCTCGGTCATCACCAGCGTGCACAGCATGGCCGGCTGCCGCTCGCGCGCCTTGTATTCCACATGCTTCGCCTTGCCACGAAAATCCGCTTCCTTGACCTTCGGACGGGCCAGGTCGGCTTCGAACAGGTTGTATTCGGTGAGCAGGTCCGCGTTCTGCAACCGCAGGCTCTTTTCCATGCGGCGGCTGTTGGCATAGGTTTCCACGCCCACGGCGATCACGCCGGTCGAGCGCAACGCGTCCCAGACGGCAAGGCCGTCCTCATAGCGCATATGCAGTTCCCAGCCCTGTTCGCCGACATAGGAAATGCGGAAGGCAGTTACGTCCTTGCCGCCGATCCTGATCGGCTTGATCGCGGCGAAGGGGAAGTTTTCCGGCGCCAGCCCCTCCGGGGCCTCCACGACCTTCTGCAGCGTGGCCCGTGCATTCGGACCCCAGATGCCGATGGTGACGTATTTTTCCGTCACATCCGTGACGGTGACGTCGAGCCCCCGGTCCTGCGCCACGCGCTTCATATAGTTGAAGTCGCGCGGGCCGGCGTCCGCGCCGTCGATGACGCGGCAGCGGTCGGCCATGCGAATGACGGTGAGGTCGGCGCGCACCATACCCTCGTCATCGAGGAAATGCGTGTAGATACCCTTGCCGATCATGTTGTCGCCACCGACCTTGGCCGCGCACAGCCACTCCATCAGCTCGACATGGTCGGGTCCCTCGACGTCATACATGGCGAAGTGCGAGAGGTTGATGATGCCGCAATCTTCGCTGAGCGCCAGATGCTCGGCATTGGAGACACGCCAGAAGTGGCGATTGTCCCACTCGTTCTCGCGCACCGGAACGCGGTTGCCGTATTTCTCCAGCAGGTGCTCATTGGCGGCATAGCCGTGGGCGCGCTCCCAGCCGCCCAGCTCCATGAAATAGCCGCCGAGTTCCTTTTCGCGCTCGTAGAAGGGCGAGCGGCGCACATTGCGGCCCTTGGAGAAGGGCTCGCGCGGATGCACCGCCGGATTGTAGATCTTCATCGCCGTTTCGGTGCAGCGTTCCCAGATATGCTGCTCCTCGGTCTGGTACGGATAGTAGCGGGAATAATCTATCCTCGAATGATCGATCGCCGTGCGGCCGTCCGTCATCCAGTCGGCAAGGAGCTTGCCCATGCCGGGGCCATCCTTGACCCAGATGCCGACGGCGTACCACAGCCCCCTCACCTTCTGGCTTTCGCCGATGGAAGGGCCGCCGTCGATCGTCACCTGCAACAGGCCGTTGAAGGAATGGCCCTCATTGTAACCAAGCTCGCCCAGGATCGGCGTCAGCTCGATCGCACGCTCCAGTGGCTCGAGGATCTGCTCCATGTCGAGGTCGCGCTGCGAGGGCGAAAGCCGCGCCTGATCCTTTTCGAGGAGATCGCGCGGGTGCACGAGGCGCGGATTGGTTTCCTCGTAATAACCCCACTCGATCTGCCCGCCCTCGGCGGTCTTCGGGTCGCCGGTGTCGCGCATATAGGCGGAGTTTCCCTGGTCGCGCAGCAGCGGCCAGCCGATCTCCTTGCCGGTGCCGGCGAATTCTTCATAGGGACCAAAGAAAGTGAGCGGATGGTCGACCGGCATGACCGGCAGGTCCTCACCCGCCATTTCCGCGATCAGACGGCCCCAGAGGCCCGCGCACACCACGACGTAATCGGCATGGATCGTGCCGCGCTCGGTCACGACACCCGTGATGCGGCCGTTCTCGATGATGAGCGACTTTGCCGACGTGTTGGCAAAAGCCAGAAGCTTGCCTGCGGCAACGCCCTGATCGACCAGCTTTCCGGCAACGGTCTGCGAGCGCGGGATGACGAGACCGGCATCCGGGTCCCACATGCCGCCCTGCACCATATGCTCTTCGATGAGCGGGAACTTTTCCTTGATTTCGGCAGGCTCGATCAGTCGGGCACGCGTGCCGAAGGCCTTTGCCGAAGCGACCTTGCGCTTGATCTCGTCCATGCGGGCATCGTCGCCGACACGAGCGACCTCAAGACCGCCGACGCGGGCGTAATGGCCCATCTTCTCGAAGAACTCGAGCGAATAGAGCGAGGTCCAGCACGACAGGTTGTCATGGCTGGTCATGTAGCAGAAGTCCGACGCATGCGCCGTGGAACCGATGTCGGTGGGAATGCCGGATTTGTCGATGCCGACGATATCATCCCAGCCGCGCTCGATCAGGTGATGCGCGACGGAAGCACCCACGATGCCTCCCAACCCGACGATGACGACTTTCGCCTTTTCCGGAAACCCTGCCATTTACCGCGACTCCCAAATGGTATTGCGGCGAGACTATAGGGCGACGGGCCGGTCGAATTGCAGCCTGTTTGCGACACGCCGGAGAAACAGCGCGACTTATGACAGCTCGGTTCGGCGCATCGGCGGCTGGCCATGCCCGGACGCCTTCGGTCCATATTCCAGCGTAAATAGACAGCTTGTTAACCCTGACCGACAACAATACGGTCCTGCCGCGTGATTATCCCTGCCGGGCGGCAGGTTTCGGGGCAATGAGATGGGGCTCATGGCGACAGTTTCAGGACACGCGCGGACCGCGCGCGGCGCGATTACAACGTCGCCGCTGCTGGTCCTCGCAATTGCAATCGCGCTTCTGGCAGGATTGGCTCTGCTGCCGCTGACCGTGCCGATCGGCCCGATGTATTGGGACCTGTTCATCTATTTCGATGCGGCGAACCGGATTCTGGACGGTCAGGTCCCGATCAACGATTTCTTCACCCCGGTCGGCCCGCTCGGCTACTATGTCTTTGCCGGCGCCGTCGGGCTGTTTCCCGACGCCCAACCGGCCTTGCTGGTGCATTGGTCCTGGCTCGTCGTCACCGCGCCCTTGCTGGCGCTGGTCGTCACAGACGTCGACAGGAGGTCGCGCGGCATAGCTTTCGCGCTGCTCATCCCGTTTCTCGTCTTTGCAATCCTGCCCTTCAACACCCGCTCCTTCTATCCGTTTCCGGGTTCCGATGGTTTTGGCATCTACAACCGGCAGGCCAGCCAGCTCCTCTACATTCTGGCAGCCGCATTGATCTTCATGCGCAGCCAGCGCACGCTTGCGCTGGTCGTGATGCTGGCGATGCTCGCGCTTTTCTTCGGCAAGATCACCGGCGCGGTCGCCGGCGGGCTGCTTTGCTGCTTCGCCTTCGTGGCAGGTCGCATTTCGCTGCGCCATGCCGCCGCCGCGGCTGCCGGTTTCCTTGCCGTTCTGGCTGCCATCGAACTCTCGTCCGGAATGGTGTCGCACTATATCTCCGACATTCTGGCTCTGGTCAGCATGAACGAAGAGACGCTGGCACCGCGTTTCGCCCAGTCGGCCTCGCTCAATTTCGGCATGCTGATGAGCGGGCTTCTGCTCGCCGCGACGGTGGCCTTCGCCGAGCGCAACCGCATAACCGCAGACCTGAGCGCCGTGTGGCGCGAGAAGACTTTGCGCGCAATCGCCCGCTTGCTCGACAATGAGGCGTTGTGGCTCGTCGTCGTGCTGTTTGCCGGCATCCTGTTCGAAACGCAGAACACCGGAAGCCAGTCACTGATCCTCGCCTGGCCTGCCGTTCTTGCAGTGCTGCTTCGCGCGGGCCGCCTGACCGACTCGCCGAAAATGCTGGTCGCCACGCTGGCCTTGGCCGGCGCCTGCGTGCTGCCGCCTTTGACGATCATCGGTGAACGGGCCGCGCGCGCCTATGTCGGCGCGCTTCGCAATACCAGCCTGTCACACGAACACCTGAAGACGCTCGGGGCGGTGAATGCCCGGCCGGAGGTTATGCAGCGCACCCAGCGCATGATGCCCTTCCTTGCCGAACACCGCGACACCTTCGATCGCCTCGCATATATCAAGGAACTGCCTTCGCCGCTCCTTTTCTCCGACCCCGACTTTCAGCTCGGCCAGCTCATCGGCATGGATCATACGATCGGAAGCCTGCTCGAGCTGGAAAAGCAAAGCGGCATACGCTTCGCCACCATAATGAGCCTGAACTTCATCAATCCATATCCGTGGCTCATGGATCGAGCCGCCCCCATGCATCTGGCCATCGGCGCCGATCCGAACCGCGCCGTACCCGCCACCGACAACGCGGAAATGGAAGCGATCCGCAATGTGGACATCGCCATCCTGCCGACCTGTCCGCTGACGACCGCCAACACGCAGCTCCTGAAGCTCTATGGCGAGGGCCTGAAGCAGCATAGCCGCATCAGGCTCGACGATTGCAACGACGCCTTCGTCAACCCGCGCCTGGCCGGCAAGCTGCCTGCACGCTAGAATCTGATTGTTTGAGCATGATCTTTTCCGAAAACCGGTTTCCACCTTTCGGGATCATGCTCCAAGAGATGGCGGGAGCGCCCCTCCCTTCTACGTCATCTGGCTTTTGACGAAATCCTTCACGATCGCGACAATGCCGCGCGCCAGAAGGGCGTCCAGCGAATCCACGAACCTGTCGACATGCTCGCGCTGGCAGATCAGTGGCGGCAGCAGACGGATGACGTTGCGATTGTATTCGGTGAAGGCAACCAGCACATCGTAGTCGCGCAGCAGGAGCGCACCGACAAAGCCGGACAGCGACCCTTTCAGCTTGTCGTCCAGCATGCCGACCACCGGGCGCAGCACCATCGGCAGGGTCTGCGAGAAATCCTGGAACTCCAGCCCGACCATGAAGCCTTTGCCGCGAACATCCTTGATGATCTTCGGATATTTCGCCTGCAACGCCTTGAGCCGCTCCAGCAGGTAATCGCCGGTGGCCGCGGCGTTGTCGATCAGCCCTTCGTCGTAAAGCACGTTGAGGGTCTCGATGGCCGTGATCGAGGCTTCGCCGATTCCGCCGAAGGTCGCCGCGGCGTGGATCATCGCCGTCTTCGGCACGCCATAGGCCTTCATGTAGACCTCGCGCCGCGCGATCATCGCAGCCATGGCCGATTTGCCGCCGCCGAGCGACTTCGCCACCGCCGTAATGTCCGGTACCACGCCGTAGTGCTCGAAGGCATAGAAACGGCCCGAGCGGCCGACGCCGCATTGTACCTCGTCCGCAACCCACAGCACGCCATACTGGTCGCACAGCGCGCGCAGCTTCTGCCAGAATTGCGGCTCGGCCTGCACGATGCCGCCACCGCCCTGGATCGTCTCCAGCACGATGACACCAATCTCGGGGTCTGATTTGAATGTCCGCTCGATAGCTTCGATGTCGCCGAAGGGTACGCGCACCGTGTTGTCGGTCACCTTGAACTCGGCGCGGTAAAGCTGGCCGTCGGTGATCGAAAGGACGCCCTTGGTCTTTCCGTGGAAGGAGTTTTCCGCATAGATGATCTTGGGACGCTTCGGCCCGGCCACCCGTTCCGCCAGCTTGATGGCGGCTTCCATCGCTTCCGAACCGGACGAGCCGAGAAACACCATGTCGAGATCGCCAGGCGAAATCTGCGCCAGATTGTGCGCAAGGGCGGCCGTATATTGGGACATGAAGGCAATCGCGATCTCGTGGCGCTTCTCCTCCTGGAACTTCATCCGTTCCGCCACGATGCGAGGATGGTTGTGCCCGAGCGCCAGCGAACCGAAGCCGCCGAAGAAATCGAGGATCTTCCGGCCGTTCTGGTCGATGTAGTACATGCCTTCGGCGCGCTCGACCTTGATCTTGTGGAAGCCGAGCAGCTTCATGAAGTGAAGCTGGCCGGGATTGAGATGTGCCTTGAACATGTCCGTCATGCGGGCCACGTCCAGTGCCTTGGCTTCCTCGACAGTGATCAGTTCAGGCTTGGGCAGCGCGTTCGACGAAATCGTCGGGGCCGCCACGCGGGCGTGGGCTTCGCTGGCATTCGGCGTGGTCATGACGGTCATCTCACCTGTCTCCTGTGGCTCACTCGGCCGCGACGCTTTTGGCGGCGACGGCATGGCCGTCCTTCTTGGCGCGATATTCCTTGTAAGCGGCGATCAGCATGTCCTCGTCGCGATACTGCGGCACCCAGCCCAGCTCGCGCTCGCCCTTGGACACGTCGAGCACGCACTCCTCGTCCGCGATCAGATACTGCTCCGGATCCATGATCGGCATGTTCATCAGATCGAGCAGGTCGAGCGTGCGCTTGACCGCCCAGCCCGGCGTCGGCAGCAGGATCGACCTGGAGCCCGCATGTCTGACCAGATCGCCGAGCAGCTTGCGCACCGGCGGCGGATTGAGCGAGCCCAGATTGTAGGCCTCGTTCGGCACGCCCGCCTTCCAGCCCAGCCGGGCCGCTTCGGCGCAGTCGAACACCGAGATGAACTGATAGGGGTTGCGCCCCGAGCCGATCATCGGCACCGGCAGGTTCCAGTCGATCAGCTTGAACAGTTTTTCCAGAATGCCGAGGCGGCCGGGGCCGATGATGAGACGCGGACGGAACAGTGAAATGTTCATGCCGCGCTTGCGCCACTCGGCGGCAAGCTCCTCGGTCTTCAGCTTGGACAGGCCATATTCGCCCAGCGGCGCGACCGGATGGTCCTCCGTCATCGGCGTGGCCAGGGTGTGGCCATAGACCATGTCCGTGGTGAAATGGACGAGGTTCGGCGCACCGGCCTTGTCCATCGCCTTTATGATGTTCTCGGTGCCGTAATAGTTCACCGGGAAGAAGAAATCGTGACGCCTGGCGCGCACCTGGATAGGCGACAGCATCTTGGCCGACAGGTTGTAGACCATGTCGTCGGCCTTGAGATCGAGCGCGGCGATCGAGGCCGGGTCCGTCACGTCGCACTGGACGAACCGCACATTGCGATAGTGGGGCAAGTCGCCGCGCACGATGTCGGCGACGACCACCTCCTCGCCATCGGCCAGAAGTTTTGGTGCGAGATGACGACCGACAAAGCCGTCGCCGCCAAAAATCACGTGTCTCATTGCGCAAGCTCACTGGTTTGTACAGGTTTCGAGGCCGCCTCGGCCGCGCCGTGGCCACGACCGCTTTGCGCGATCAGTACGGTGCCGACGCAGATGAAGGCGATGCCGGCGATACGCCAGGCGTTGATGTCCTCGCGAAAGATGAAATAGGCGAAGACCGCCACCGCCACATAGGCGAGGCTGAGGAACGGATAGGCGAAGCTGAGTTCGACCTTAGACAGCACGTAAAGATGCGATGCCATCGAGATGACGAAGGTGAGCAGCCCGGCAAAAACCCACGGGCTGAAGATGATCAGCAACAGCTTCAGCACCGGGTTGGCACCTTCGAAGGAGATCGGCGCGAGCGACATCATGCCTTGCTTCAGCATCAACTGCGCGGCCGCGTTGGTCATGACCGTAAAAAGTATGAAAGGAATGTATTTCATCTGTTCAACCACCCTTCAGGACCTTACGGCCCAAGCTGAAAACATTTCGTGAAACTTTCACTTCAAGTTTAACGAATACCGCAAAAACAACCTGAGGCTGTTCCACGGCCTTATTCCGCCGCGCGTGCGCGGTCATGTCGCTCGACCGGCAGTTTCAGTGCGGTGCGCCGCCAGAAATCCGACAGGAAGGCCGGATCGCGCAGCGCCTCCAGTTCACGCCACTGCGGAAACGAGGCTTCGAAGACATCCGCGCTCATGCGCGCGTCCTTGTAGGGATTGACCGCCCCGCCAGCCTCGACGGTGATGGCATCGAGCCGATCGAGGAGCGCTCGTGTCCTCGCGCCGCGGTTCGGAAAATCCAGTGTCAGCGTGTAGCCCGGACGCGGAAAGGAAAGCAGGCCGGGCGAACGCTGCCCGCCAAAACGCTTCAACACGGTGAGGAAAGAACCCTGCCCCGCCGCGCGCGCGGCAGCCAGCAATGCAGGCACCGCCCGTCGCGCCGCTTCTTCCGGAACGACGATCTGGTGCTGGAAAAGCCCTTTCGGGCCATAGAGCCGGTTCCAGTTACGGACGCCGTCGAGCGGAAAGAAGAAGCTTTGGCAGGTCGCATCCTGGGGCCCGCTAGCCCGGCCCTTCTTCCAGCGGTAGGCGGCATTGAAAAGCTTCAGGAAAGGCCGGTTGAGCACATTGACCGGCGGCTGGAACGGAACCGCCAGTCGCGGACCGGCGGACGTTGCAGCGCGCGAGCCGGTCCCGGCATGGTTGCCCGTCATCAGCAGGCCGCGACCGCTTGCCCTGCCCCTTGCGAGTTGATCGATCCACGCAACCGCATATTCATTGGCGGTGTCGGCCGCTTCCGCAAGATCGAAGAATTCGGCCAGATCGCGAAACCGCGCCGCGTTCTCGGTCACGTCCGGCGACGGCACCTTCATCAGTGTGAACCGGGCAGACAGGACAATGCCGGTAAGGCCCATTCCGCCGATGGTGGCGGCAAACAGATGCGGGTTTTCGTTCGCCGAGCACTCGTGGATGCGGCCGTCGGAGCGCAGCAGCGAAAACGACAGCACATGGCAACCGAAAGTGCCGCGCCGGTGATGGTTCTTGCCATGAACGTCGTTGGCGATGGCGCCGCCGAGCGTCACGAACTGCGTGCCGGGAACGACCGGTGGGAAGAAACCATACGGCGCGACATGGGCGATGACGTCGGAAAGGAGGACACCGGCTTCGGCCTCCATCACGCCACTGCCAGGGTCGAACGCCAGAATGCGGTTCATGGTCCGCATGTCGATGACGCCGCCTGCCGTATTCTGGCATGTATCTCCATAGGAGCGGCCATTGCCATAGGCCAGAAGCGCGCCGTTTCCGGCCTTGCCCTGCTTCATCATAGCGATCGCATCGGCCGGCGCGATGGCGCGGCCGGTGGCTGGCACTGTCATGCCGAAGCTGCGGTAGACGGAACTCATGCCATAACCCCGGCAAGCACGAGCATGACCGCACCGACAGCGACCACGAGTTGGCTACGCCAGTCGCGGATGATGAAGACGACCGGATCGTCGTGCAGTTCGTCGCGGCGCGCGAGTATCCACACGCGCATGGTGAGGTAGAGCACGATCGGCGCGAGCGGCCAGACCATCCATGGCATCGGATAGAGCTCGCGCACCGCCGCGCTGTCGATATAGAGCGCCAGCACCAGTGCCGAGCTGAAGGCCGAGGCCATTCCCGCTTGGGCGATGACCTCCTGATCTTCCGTGCGATAGCCGCGTCCGGCGATGCGCTCGCCCGGCTCCAGTCCCGAGGTGCGCAGTTCGACATAGCGCTTCACCAGCGCCAGCGACAGGAAGAAGAAGATCGAGAAGGCAAGCAGCCAGAAGGACACGTCCACCTCCGTGGCCGCGGCGCCGGCAAGAATGCGTATCGTATAAAGACCGGCCAGCGTCAGCACATCGACCAGCAGCATGCGCTTGACCACCAGCGAATAGGCCGTGGTGATGATGAGATAGACCACCAGAACCGCCGCGAACGCCACCGGCAGAAAGCAGGCGGCAATGATGCTGACGGCAAGCAAAACGGTCATCGCGCCAAGGCCGAAGGGGATGGACAGCATGCCACTGGCAAAGGGCCGATTGCGCTTGCTCTGATGGCGCCTGTCGAGCGCGAGGTCGAAAAAGTCGTTGAGAATGTAGATCGCCGAGGCGGCGGCGCTGAAGGAAACGAAGGCCAGCAGGCATTCCAGCAGCATCCGTTCATCCAGATACTGGTGCGCCAGCACCATGGGCACCGCAATCAGCGAATTCTTCAGCCATTGATGCGCGCGCAGCATTTTCAGGATCACACGCAGGTCCGCTTTCGGATGCTCCATCAGTTCGCAGCCATGCTCGGCCTGCCAGCGGGCGGCGTGACGGTCTGGCGCGACGACCAGCGTGGTGCGGGCCGCCTCGAAGACGGCCAGATCGTGACGGCTGTTGCCGGCATAGTCGAAGCCGCCATCGCCATACGCCGCGACAAGCGCGGCGCGCTTGCGCGCGGACGTCATGTTCTCCAGCCCGTCGGTTGCCATTACCGCGTCGAACAGGCCCAGATACGCCGCGACGGCATCGGCGAATTTGCGTGGCGAACCGGTGGCAAGCACGACGCTGCGCCCGTTCTCACGCTCACGACGCAGGCGCTGCAGCAGCTCTTCGCGATAGGCAAGCGCGGCGGGATCGATGTCGACATGCGCGGCGATTGCCTGCTTCAGACGCGCAGGCCCTTTCAGGAGCCACACCGGAACCATGAAAAGGAACAGCGGGTTCTTGCGCAGAAGCAGGAACAACCCTTCCCATAACAGATCACCCGCAATGAGCGTGCCGTCCAGATCGACGGCAAGCGGTATCGCTTTATTCTGCGAGCGTATATCCATGGTAATTCGTCAGCCCAACCCTGATAGGGTCGTGGTATAAAGCGGCGAACACTATGGAAGGTTAAGCTGTGTTGCCATGCCGGCGGTTTTGGCCGGCATCGTTAAGAGGCGACTACCGGAAATGGTAAAGGGCCGGATACCACCGGCCCTTTCGGAATAAAACATGAGCCCGAACCAAAGCTTCGTCTCACTGAAAAGCGCCTAGCTGTGTGCACTACCTGACGCGGCCGACTCCGCCCGAGATTTCCACATCCTCGCTTCCGGTCAGCGCCACGCGGTCGCCGTTCGGCATGGTGACGAAGCATCCGGACGAGCAGAACTCAACGGTTTCGCCGGGCGCCAGCGTCAGCTCCGAGCGACTGCCGCCCTCGGTGACGATCAGCATGCGCGGCTCGCTATCCTTGTTGACCGCACTCGCCGCCAGCACGGCGCCACTTGCGCCCAGAAACGCGAGGCCCGCGAGAATAAGTGTCTTCATCACAATATCGGTGCCTTAACCGCCTCTGTTGCGTCCGCAGGCGTTCCCGCCTTTTGCACGCACCTTATAGATATTCCAAGCTGAACGGCAACTGAATGACATGTTCATGCCACAATGCGAAAAATGCGCGGCTTTGCGCAAATCATGCCGGATCGGGTTTCCTGCGCCGCTTGGGTGCGGGCTGCGCCGCAGCCTCGGCGCGCGCGCGCAAGCGCTCGTGGTGTTCCGCCTCTGCCTTCTCGTCATCCAGCGGCCAACTGGGTGGCACCGCGGACTTCAGATTGAGCTCCCGACGCGGATATGGAATTTCGATGCCTTCCTTCCGGAAGGCCTCCAGAATCGCGAAACGGATGTCGTTCTGCACGGATAGCCCGTTGTTGATGTCAGCCAGAAACAGCCGAACCTCGAAATTCAACGAGGACTCGGCGAAAGCCGAGAACCATACGAACGGCTCCGGATTTCTCAGCACCAGCGGATGACCGCGTGCAATCTCGAGCAGGATTTCGTGTACGCGCTTGGCGTCAGAGCCGTAAGCCACGTGGATCGGTATTTCGACGCGCCCGAGCTTGTTGCGATGCGTCCAGTTACCGACGGCGGCGTTGATCAGATCCGAATTGGGCAGGATGACCGTCTGGCGCTGGAAGGTCTCGATCTCGGTGGCGCGGACACTGATCTTCTTTACCGTCCCGGAAACGGCGCCGGCCACCACCCAGTCACCCGCCTTGAAAGGGCGTTCCGCAAGCAGGATGAGGCCGGAGACGAAATTCGACACCACGTTCTGCAAACCGAAACCGATACCGAGCGAAAGACCGCCGGCGACGAGTGCGAGACTGGAAAGGTTTATGCCCGCCGCGGAAATGCCGATCAGCGCGGCGAGCGCAATGCCGGCATAGCCGACGACGGTTCGGATGGAATTGCGCACGCCGGCATCGACCTTGCCGCGCGCCATCACCGAGCCGTCGAGCCAACCCTGGAACCAGCGAGTGATGAAATATCCGACGACGAAGACGATCAGGCCGGTGATGATCGCAAATGGCGCAAACGAGAACGTGCCGACCTGGAATCCCGTCGCCAGCTTGCTGAGCCAACCGGCGAGATCGCCCGGCTGGAACCCCCATTGGAACAGGATGAATGGCAGGAAGACGATGATGACCAGCACATAGATGAGAATGCTTGCCCCCAGCCCGAGCTGGTCGAGCGAGGTCTCGTCCAGATTGTAGCGACGGGCCAGCCAGCGTCCGACTGCGGTTTGCGCGAAGGTGCCTTCCTCGGCAACCGCGCGAGCCGACAGGAAGCCGATATAGGCGGTGGCCAGCAAGGCTCCCGTAACAACCACCTGCTTCGAAACGAATTGCGCAAGGCTGACATAGCCGAGCAGCGCCGAAACGATGGTGATGCCACCTATCACATAGAGCAGGTAGCGTATCGCTGCCGGCCACGGCCTGTGCCTTCCGTCTTCCCCTGCAAGCGGGCGCACCAAACCGATCAGCAGCAGCAGAATGCCGACCGTCAACGAGGCCAGCAGGCTCTTCACGATGGTGATTGAAAGCGGCGAGCCAAGTGTTTCGCTGACAACGCCCATGAAGGAGTCGAGGCCGACCACGGCGGCCGTCGCCGTCAACAGCCAGACCAGCAGGCGCGCCGCGCGGGTCTGGATCGGGATCAGCCGCCAGTTGGGCGTTTTCGGCGCGAGCGCGGCGTTGCTCAGCCTGTTGATGAAGAAGGCCACGAAAACGATCGTGAATATACCGTTGATCAACAGGCCGATGTCGCCGCGCAGGACGTTGAAATAGGTGTAGAGCCCCAGCGTACCGGCAAGAAACACGCCCATGGCCAGCGTGGGCAGCAGGGTGGACCAGAAAGACACTGACAAGCGACTGAGATAGGATGGTTCCTCAATTCCGGGATCGGGTGTCAGAAGCCGTCCGAAAATGCGCCTGCCGCCGAACTGCAGAGCCGCCGCCGCCAGCAATGCGAAGAAGGTGGCAAGCAGCACCGCCCGGAACTTGAACTGGACCACAAAACGCATCCAGGACGAGAACGCATAGTAAAGACGCCCCCATTCCGACCGCACGGTCGTACCGACTTCGCCGTTGAACGCCTCGCTGATCTGGTAGCGTTTGGTGAGCATGCTGGTGAACAGGTCGCGCCGCAGCGACGAGATCTTGTTCAGCAGCCCGTTCACGCGGACCGAGAGATCCTCGGCCTTGCCGAGCACGACATTTATCTCGGCCTTCTCGTTGGTCAGCGCGCGGCGTTCGTTGGACACCAGCTCCGGCTCGGGCGGCTGCCCCTCTACGGGCGGCGGACCAAGTTGGGTTATGCGCGAATTGATCTCGCCGAGACGGGGGCGGAAGGCCACGCCATTGCTCAGCAAGGCCTTGTCGATCGCTTCAAGCTGGCTGCGGATTTCGACAAGACCGACATCATCGACGGTATCGGCATCCATCTTCGCTTCGATGCCATCGACCTGCTTGGCGAGCGCGTCGATCTTCTCGCGCTGTTCCGCCACAAGTGAACTGGACGGCGTGACTGCCGGCGGCTCGGCCTCACGGGCAGCGGGCGCGGCAGAAGGTGCAGGCTGTGCGGTTGCGGCCGGAGCGTTTTCCTGCGCGTGAGCGGCAGGAGCCGACCCTGCAACAAGAGCGGCCAGAAGACATATTGCTGCAAGATCACGCAATGCTTCGGATATTGAACGGCGCTTCTGAATCAACGGATCACAACCGGCTTCTGAACTGCCGTCAGTGATAAAGACGGCGGGACAACGGGGCAAGCCGCTTGATCGCTGTCGAAGTCGGCCATACGAAAGGTAATGGCGCATTCTTCGCGCTGGCCCGCTTGCCTGCACGATAGGGTGCGCCATCACCTGAACCGGATGGCATGGAATAATGGCAGAATATTCGGTCTTCTCGCTCCTGAGGAATGCTTTCTCGGGAAGTCCCGACTGGAAACCGGCCTGGCGCAAGCCGGACCCGAAACCATCCTACGACGTGATCGTGATCGGGGGCGGCGGACACGGGCTTTCGACCGCCTATTATCTCGCCAAGGAACACGGCATCACCAATGTCGCGGTGCTGGAGAAAGGCTATCTGGGTTCCGGTAATGTCGGGCGCAACACCACCGCCGTGCGTTCCAACTATCTGCTGCCCGAGAACATCCGCTTCTATGAGCATTCGATGAAGCTATGGGAGAACCTCTCCCACGACCTCAACTACAATGTCATGTTCTCGCAGCGCGGTGTGCTCAACCTTGCGCATACCCCCGCCCAGCTCGACGACCTCGCCCGCCGCGGCAACGCCATCGTCCATTCCGGCGCCGATTCCGTACTGATGGCCCCGGCCGAGATAAAACGGCTGATGCCCGGCATCGACATCTCGGGTACGGCGCGTTTCCCGATCACCGGCGGACTGATGCAGTGGCGCGCGGGCACCGCCCGGCACGATGCGGTGGCATGGGGCTATGCGCGCGGCGCGGACCGGCGCGGCGTGGACATTCTGGAGAATTGCGAAGTCACCGGCTTCATCAGGGACGGCGACCGTGTCGTCGGCGTCACCACCACGCGCGGCGAAATCCGCGCGAAGAAAGTGGCTGTGGCCGTTGCCGGTTCGACCGGGCATGTGATGAACCTGGCCGGTATCGACAGGATGCCTATCGAAAGCCATGTGCTTCAGGCTTTCGTGTCGGAATCGCTAAAACCCTTCCTCGACACCGTCGTCACTTTCGGGATGGGCCATTTCTATGTCTCCCAATCCGACAAGGGCGGCCTCGTCTATGGCGGCGACCTCGACGGCTACAACAGCTACGCCCAGCGCGGCAACCTGCCCATCGTGGAGGAAGTGAACAGCGAAATGCTGGCGCTTTTCCCGAGCCTCGCCCGCGTGCGCGTGCTGCGCTCGTGGGGCGGCGTCTGCGACATGTCGATGGACGGCTCGCCGATCATCACGACCGGCCCCCTGCCCGGCATGTATCTCAACTGCGGCTGGTGCTACGGCGGCTTCAAGGCAACGCCCGCTTCCGGCTGGTGCTTTGCCCACACCATCGCCAGGGACGAGCCGCACGAACTCAACGCACCCTTCACGCTCGACCGCTTCCACCGCGGCATTCTCATCGACGACAAGGGCGTGGGCTCGACCCCTCGCCTGCATTAGCGATCCGGAGTCCGCTTCATGCCTGCGCTCTATGCTGCCCCCCTCCATATTTCGCGCGAGTACCGCTCATGCTGATTACCTGCCCCTATTGCGGCCCGCGCGACGTCTCCGAATACACCTATCAGGGCGACGGAAACCGCACGCGTCCCGATCCTGCCTCCACCGACCAGGAGGCATGGAACGCCTATATCTATGACCGGCTGAACCCGCGCGGCGAGCATCATGAAATCTGGCAGCACTCCGGTGGCTGCCGCGCGCATCTCAAGGTCACGCGCAACACGCTGACTCATACGATCTCCAGCGTCGGCTTCGCGCGCGACGCCGGACACCGCAAATCGGACGGCCACCGCAAGACGGGAGCCCAGGCATGAGCCCGCGTCGCGCCGTATCCGGCGGACGGATCGACCGTCTGCGCACCATCCGCTTCACCTTCGACGGCAAGTCCTACACCGGCCATGCCGGTGACACGCTGGCCTCGGCGCTGCTTGCCAATGGCGTCACGCTGTTCGGTCGCTCATTCAAATACCACCGGCCGCGCGGCGTGCTGACGGCAGGCGTGGAAGAGCCGAACGCACTGGTGACGGTGCTGAGCGGCTCCGTGCGCGAGCCCAACATCCCCGCCACCATGCTGGAGATCTATGACGGGCTGATGGCCGAGAGCCAGAACCGGTTTCCGTCGCTCGAATATGATGTCCGGGCCGTCAATCAACTCGGCGGCAAGCTGCTGGGCGCCGGCTTTTACTACAAGACCTTCATGGGACCGGTGATCGGCCCGCTGAAAGGCACGCGCTTCTGGATGTTCTGCGAACACTTCATCCGCCGTGCCGCCGGTCTCGGCCGCGCCGGCATGGAGAAAGACCCGTCGCGTTACGAGCGCATGAACGCCTTCTGCGATGTGCTCGTGGTGGGCGCAGGTCCCACCGGGCTGATGGCGGCCAGGGCGGCCGCGGACCAGGGTGCGCGTGTCGTCCTCGCTGACCTCGACGCAATGCCGGGCGGTTCCGCGAACTGGTCCGACGAGACGATCGACGGCATGGCCGCGGCCGACTGGGCGGCCGAAACGGTGCGCGAACTCAAGGCCCTCGAAAATGTCCGTGTGCTGCCGCGCACCACTGTCTGGGGCTATTACGACAGCAACACCCTGGCAGCACTTGAGCGCGTGGCCGACCACAAGCTGGCCCCGGCCAAGGGTGAGCCGCGCCACCGCCACTGGACGATCCGCGCAAACGCGGTCGTGCTGGCGACCGGTGCGCTGGAACGGCCGCTTGTGTTCCCCGGCAACGACCGGCCGGGCGTCATGCTGGCCGGCGCCGCCGAACGCTACGCCAACCAGTACGGAGTGATGCCGGGCCGCAAGCTCGCGATCTTCACCAACAACGACAGCGCCTATCGTGCCGCCCTGGCGCTAAAAAAGGCCGGCGGCGAAATCGTCGCAATCATCGATATGCGCGACGACGTCTCAGACGCAGCGCAGGAGATCGCCGGCAAGGTCGGCGGCATGCATCTCACCGGCCACGCGGTCATCGGCACCGAAGGCGGCAAACGTCTTGGCGGCATCAAGGCGCAGCGGTTCGATGCCCGCACAGGTGCGCTCTCGGGCGACCCTCGCAACATCCCGGCCGATTGCCTGCTGATGTCCGGCGGCTGGTCGCCGACCATCCATCTTGCCAGTCAGGCTGGACTCAACCCTGTCTGGAGCGACGATCTGCAGGCCTTCCTGCCGCCGCAGGCGACGCAGAACTGGGTCGGCGCGGGCGGATTCAACGGCAGCTTCGCCACCGCTGCCGCGCTGGCGGAAGGCTACGCCGCCGGCCTGAAGGCGACAGGTGCGCCCGCCGTCGACGCCGATTTACCGTCAGTCGATGAAGACGGGCTCGACCCGAGGCCTGCCCCCGTGCTGGAGGTCAGGTCCAAGGGCAAGGCCTTCGTCGATCACCAGCACGACGTGACGGCAGACGACGTCCGCCTTGCCCATCAGGAAGGTTTCGTCTCGGTCGAGCACCTGAAGCGCTACACCACGCTCGGCATGGCGACCGACCAGGGCAAGAATTCCAACGTGCCGGGCCTTGCCATCATGGCCGATGCGCTCGGCAAGCAGATCCCGGAAGTCGGTACCACGCGTTTCCGACCGCCCTTCGCGCCGGTTTCGGTCGGCTCGCTGGCTGCTGAACGCTACGGCGAGATCAAACCCGACCGGCTGACGCCGATGCACGACTGGCACGTCGAAAACGGCGCGGCCATGTATGGCGCGGGCCTCTGGCACCGGCCGATGATCTACGGCCTGCCGGGCGAGACGGTGGAACAGGCCTATATCCGCGAGACGAAAACCGTGCGCGAGGGCGTCGGCCTCGTCGATGTCTCGACACTCGGCAAGATCGCGGTGCAGGGACCGGATGCGGCCGAATTCCTCGACCGTGTCTACACCAACATGTTCTCCACCCTGCCGGTCGCAAAGGCCCGCTATGGCCTGATGTTGCGCGAGGACGGGCTTGCGCTGGACGACGGCACGACATGGCGGCTCGGCCAGCACGACTTCCTGATGACCACCACCACGGCCAATGCCGGCAAGGTGATGCAGCATCTGGAATATCTGCTCGACGTGGTGTGGCCGGAACTCAAGGTGCATCTCACTTCCGTGACCGACCAGTGGGCGGGTGCGGCAATCGCCGGGCCGAAGTCGCGCGAGGTGCTGGCGGCCTGCGTGACCGGCACGAAGGTGGACAATCAGGCGCTGCCCTTCATGGGCATCGTCCATGGCGAGATCGACGGCGCGCCGGTGATGATCTGCCGGCTCTCCTTCTCCGGAGAACTGGCCTACGAGGTCTATTGCGGCGCGGGCCACGGCGCCCATGTGTGGGAAGTGCTGATGAAGGCCGGAAAGCCGTTCGGCATCGTGCCCTATGGACTTGAAGCGCTCGGCACCATGCGCATCGAAAAGGGTCATGTCACCGGCGCGGAGATTGACGGCCGCACCACCGCCCGCGACCTGCATCTCGACTGGATGCTGTCGAAGAAAAAGCCTTTCATCGGCTCGGTCATGATGGACCGTGAAGGGCTGGTTGCCGAGGGCCGCCTGCAGCTCGTCGGCATCGTTCCGCTCGACAATCGGCCGGTGAACGGCGGCGCGCATATCGTCGAAGAGCTGCACGAAGACAGCCCGCGCGACTCGATCGGCCATGTCACGGCCATGTGCTATTCGCCAACGCTCGGCAAATATATCGCGCTGGCGCTGGTCAAGGACGGCAAGGCCCGTCGCGGCACCCGCGCCTTCGTGTCCGATCCGCTGCGCAAGCGTTTCGGCCAGGTCGAGATCGTCACCCACCATTTCTATGACCCGGAAGGGAGCCGCATGCATGGTTGAGCAGGAATCCCCGCTGAAGCTGGTATGGAAACCCGGCTCGCACGGAAATTTTTCCGGCGGCGTCGGCGTCTATCTGTCGGAGACGATGCCGGGCTCAATCGTTCAGCTCGCGGCGTGGCCGGGAGAGGAAAAGGCCATCATCGCGGCCATCAGGAAAGTGGCGGGCCTGACGCTGCCGGATGGCGCGGGCGGCGGCGCGCCGGGCGACGCCAAGGCCGCCTTCGGCTTCGCGCCCGGAAAGTTCCTCGTGGTCGATGAGAAAGAAAGGTTGGCGGAAGCCTTCATCAAGGCCGTCGACATTTCCCTCGGGACCGTCACAGACCTGTCGCACGGCCGCACCGCGATCCGCATCGCCGGCCCGAAGGCCGAGTGGGTGCTGGCGAAATTCTTCGCCATCGACTTTTCGCAAACCGCCTTCCCGGTCGGTGCTGGCCGCTCGACCGTGCATCACGACATTTTCGCGCAAATCCAGCGCACCGCGCCGACGCAGTTCGACCTCTACGTCTTCCGCTCCTTCGCGCGTAGCTTCTGGACCGCGCTGTGCCATGCGTCGGAGGAAGTCGGCTACGAGGTGAGATAGCTGGAGCATGGGCCTGAAAAGTTGCAGACTTTTCGGACAAGACCATGCTTCAAGAACAAAACTTAGAGCGAGATGGAGAGTCTAGGCAAAGTCATCTCGCTCTAACGGAGGAACGATGCTCGAATTCATCAACTCGCCAGAATCCAAAGCCGTCAACCTGCCTTTCAGCCAGGCGGTGCGTGTCGGTGATATCCTTTATCTCTCGGGAGCGCTCGGCAGCCGCCCCGGAACGCTGGAACTCGTTGCGGGCGGGATGGAGGCGGAGGCACGCCAGACGATGGAAAACATCGGCGCAGTGCTGAAGGAAAACGGACTCGGCTTCGCCGATGTCTTCAAATGCACGGTGATGCTGGCCGACATGTCGAAATGGGCTGAGTTCAACAAGGTCTATGTCAGCTATTTCGACCCGGACCGCCTGCCGGCGCGCTCGGCATTCGGCGCGAACGGCCTTGCGCTCGGCGCGCAGGTGGAACTGGAATGCTGGGCCTATATCGGCAAGCCGCGCTGAACGGCCCTACTTCCAGAACGTAACCCATTCTTCCTGCGGGGCGCGGTCGGTGCGAAACGTGCTTTCGGGCTTGGTCGTGTCCTCATGGCCAATCGCCATGCCGCACACGACGATTTCCTCATCCGGAATGTTCAGGATCGGCCGGATCTGCTGGTGGTAGGGGGCGAATGCCGCCTGTGGGCAGGTATGCAGCCCCCGCGCCCGCGCCGCGATCATGATGTTCTGCAGGAACATGCCATAGTCGATCCACGAACCCTGGTTGAGCCTGCGGTCGATGGTGAAGATCATGCCCACCGGCGCGTCGAAGAAGATGAAGTTGCGGTCGTGCTGGGCGCGCATGCGCTCCACCTCGCGCCGGCCGATCCCGAGCGCACTGTAAAGGCCGAAACCGTTGGCGCGCCGGCGCGCCAGATAGGGCTCGAAGAACTGGTCCGGGTAATATTTGTATTCATCCCAGACGGCCTTTTCCGCGCGGATGCCTGAGTTGAGGATCGCGTCCCCGATGCGCTGCCGGGTTTCGCCCGTGGTCACGTAGACCTTCCACGGCTGCATATTCGTGCCGGAGGGGGCGCGCGCCGCGACGTCGAGAATGTCGCGAATGGTTTGATCGTCCACAGGTGTCGGCAGAAAGGCGCGCACGGAGCGGCGCGACTCGATCGCCTCATCGACGATGCGCGTTTCGTCTCTTGAATTGGCCCCGGATTCGCGTGCCAGCATGAACTACTGTTCCTTCTTTATTCGCAACCGGAACGTCTCTCCCTCGCCCGCGGTTGCCCTGCATTTGCACCAGCCTCCCGACTATCGCAAGCAATAGCTTCGCTTCATGAAATTCTGCTTGAATTTTTCACCAAACTGTCATCTGGTGAAATTTGAGGAGAAAATTTCATGCCGGTGCAGAAAGCCCGTCTTTCATCGTCGGAGAGCCTTCCTGAAGGCAGCGCCAACGCCTTGCTCGCAAGCGATCTGCGCGCCTTGCGCAAGGCGCGCGGGCTGACGCTTTCGGAGGTCGCGCTGTCGCTCGGCCGCTCCGTGGGATGGCTGAGCCAGGTCGAACGCGGGCTTTCGACCCCCTCCATAACCGATCTGCGGGCATTTGCCGAAACGTTCGGCGTCTCGCTCAGCCTTTTCTTCGGCCACGATGTTCACGATGAGGACGAGCGCGGCGTGGTGGTGCGGGCCGGCCACCGCCGCTCGCTCGGCACGAGCGATTCCGGCCTCGTTGAAGAACTGCTCTCGCCCGACCTTGGCGGCAGCTTCGAAATGCTGCGCTCGGAGTTCGCGCCGGGCGCCGAGCTGAAACTTCCGGCCAGCCGGCCGACCGAAGAGGCAGGCTATGTGGCCGCCGGTCAGTTCGATATCGAGATCGACGGCGTCTGGCATCACCTTGCCGAAGGCGACAGTTTCCGGTTCGGCGGCAAGCCGTTCCGGTGGAAGAATCCGGGAGAGGAACCGGCGGTCGTGATCTGGGTGATCTCGCCGCCTGTCTATTAGAAGAACGCTGACTTGAACGGACAACGGCCATGAAGACCGGTGCCCGATACGAATTGAGGGAGGATTGAATGGCTGATTTTCCGACGACGGCGCGTGTGGTCATCATTGGCGGCGGCGCGGTCGGCGTCTCAGCGCTCTACCATCTGGCCAAGGCCGGCTGGACGGATTGCGTGCTTCTGGAAAAGAACGAGCTGACCTCCGGCTCGACATGGCATGCCGCCGGCAACGTGCCGACCTTCTCCGCATCCTGGTCGCTGATGAACATGCAGCGCTATTCGACCGAGCTTTATCGCGGGCTGGCGGCCGAGGTCGATTATCCGATGAACTACCACGTCACCGGCTCGCTGCGTCTTGCCCATTCCAGGGAGCGCATGCGCGAGTTCCAGCGCGCCAAGGGTATGGGCCGCTATCAGGGCATGGACATCGACGTTATCGGCCTCGACGAGATCAAGGGCCGCTATCCGTTCATCGAGACGCATGAGCTGGAAGGCGCGCTCTACGATCCCAACGATGGCGACATCGACCCCGCCCAGCTCACGCAGGCCCTGGCCAAGGGCGCGCGCGACATGGGCGCGAAAATTATCCGCTTCTGCCCCGTCACCGGTGTACGCCGTGAAAACGGCGAGTGGGTGATCGCGACCGCCCAGGGAGAAATCCGCTGCGAATATGTCGTCAATGCCACCGGCTACCGCGCGCAGGAAGTGGGCCGCATGTTCGGCCGCGAAGTGCCCATGATGGTGATGAGCCACCAATATATCCTGTTCGAGGAAATCCCCGAGCTTGCCGCATGGTCGAAGGAAGCCGGCCAGAAGCTGCCGCTGCTGCGCGACGTGGATACCTCCTACTATCTGCGACAGGAAAAGAACGGCATGAACCTCGGCCCCTATGAGCGCAACTGCCGCGCCCATTGGGCAACCGCCGACGACCCGATGCCGGAAGACTTCTCCTTCCAGCTCTATCCGGACGATCTGGAGCGGCTGGAATGGTATCTGGACGACGCCGTGCGCCGCGTGCCCATTCTCGGTACCGCCGGTCTTTCCAAGGTCATCAACGGCCCGATCCCCTATGCGCCGGACGGCAACCCGTTGATCGGCCCGATGCCGGGCGTGCCCAATGCCTTCGAAGCCTGCGTCTTCACCTTCGGCATCGCGCAGGCGGGCGGCGCGGGCAAGGTGCTGGCCGAATGGATGACCGAAGGCCACACCGAATGGGACATGTGGTCCTGCGATCCGCGCCGCTTCACCTCCTTTGCGGCAGCCCCCGATTATGCGGTGGCGAAGGGAATGGAAATCTACGGCAATGAATACGCCATCCACTTCCCGCGCCATGCCTGGCCGGCCGGCCGCGACCGCAAGCTGTCGCCGATCCACGATCGCATGAAAAAGCTCGGCGCGCAGTTTGCCGCCAATAATGGCTGGGAGCGCGCGACCTGGTTCGCCCAGGCCGGCGACGACACCTCCGAGGAATCGACCCAGACCTTCAGGCGCTCCGGTCCGTGGGAAAAGCGCATCCGCGAGGAATGCCTCGCCGTGCGCGACGCCGCCGGCATCCTCGACCTGCCCGGCTTTTCGCGCTTCCGCCTGCAAGGCCCCGGCGCGCGCGCCTGGCTCTCGACGCTGATCACCGGCGTGGTGCCGAAGCCGAGCCGCATCGGCCTCGGCTATTTCGCCGATGATGCCGGTCGCATCGTCACCGAAATGTCGATCATGGCCATCGACGAGGATTTTTTCTTCCTCATCACCGCGGCGGTCGCCCAGTGGCACGATTTCGAATGGCTGCAGAAGCATCTGCCCGAAGGCACCGAAATCACGCTGCAGGACGTCACGGAAAACTTTTCGTGCCAGATTCTCTCCGGCCCGAATTCGCGCGCCATCCTTGCCGAACTCACCGACGCCGACCTGTCGAAGCCATGGCTCACGCATCAGAGCGCGCAGGTCGCCGGGCGCTGGTGCCAGCTTGTGCGCGTTTCCTTCGCCGGCGAACTCGGCTGGGAAATCCACACCAAGGTGGACGACACAGCGGCCATCTTCGATGCTGTCTGGGAAGCCGGCCAGAAACACGGGCTGAAGCCTTTCGGCATGTTCGCGCTCGACAGCCTGCGTCTGGAAAAGGGCTATCGCGCCTGGAAGGGCGACCTGTCCACCGACTACACCGTGCTGCAGGGCGGGCTCGAACGTTTCGTGAAATGGGACAAGCCCGAATTCAAGGGCAAGACAGCCCTCCAGAACGAAAAGCAGCAGGGTGCTTCGAAGCGTTTCGTAACGCTGGTGGTCGATGCCGGCGATTGCGACGCGCCTTACATGTCCACGCTCTGGCACGACGGCAAGGTGGTGGGCGAGACCACGTCGGGAGGCTTCGGCTACAGGGTGGACAAATCCATTGCGCTCGGCATGATCCGCGCCGATCTCGCCGTGCCGGGCACCATGGTGCACGTTGAAATCTTCGGCGAGAATTTCCCGGCGGTGGTGCAGGAAGACCAGCCGCTGTGGGATCCGAAGAACGAAAGGTTGCGTGCATGACGAAGGTTGTCCTCACGGATGGCGGCATGGGTCAGGAACTCGTGCGCCGAAGCAGGAGCGAGCCAACCCCGCTCTGGTCGGCGAAAGTGTTGATGGATGAGCCCGATCTGGTGCGCGGCCTGCATGCGGAATTCATCCGTGCAGGGGCGCGCGTCATCACGCTCAACACCTATTCCGCCACGCCTGAGCGACTGGAGCGCGAGGGTGCTCCCGAGCTGTTCAAGCCCTTGCAGAAGCGTGGAATAGACCTTGCCAAAGCGGCACGCGACGAGGCGGGAGACGCAGCCATCGCCGGCTGCCTGCCGCCGCTTTTCGGCAGCTACGCACCGGCGCTGACGATCCCCTATGACGAGACGCTCGATATCTATCGCCGGGTGGTCGCCGAACAGGCCGAGCATGTTGATCTCTTCCTGTGCGAAACCATGGCTTCGGCCGACGAGGCGCGCGCCGCCGTGACCGCCGCGACCGAAAGCGGCAAGCCGGTCTGGGTGTCGTGGACACTGGCCGACCATGGCGAACCGCGCCTGCGCAGCGGCGAAAGCCTTGCCGCCGCCAACGCCGCTCTCGGCGACATGCCGCTGGCCGCGCGATTGATCAATTGCTGCCGCCCGGAAGCGGTCGATGCGGCATTCGCCGATCTGCTGGCGCTCGGCGGCAAGGTCGGCGCCTATGCCAATGGCTTCACCGCCGTCGAGGCGCTGAAGCATGGCGGCACGGTCGATGTGCTGCATGCCCGCCATGACCTCGACCCCGCCGCCTATGCCGATTTCGCGATCGGCTGGGCCAGGCGTGGCGCCTCCATCATCGGCGGTTGCTGCGAAGTCGGGCCGGAGCATATCGCTGCCTTGCGCGACCGCCTGGTTTCCGAGGGTTTCGAGATTGCGGGAGCGTTCGATGCCTAAGCCATCCGCCCGCGTCTCCGACATTATCCCTTCCGGCAAGGACGGATGGGAAGTCCATGTCGAAGCCACCATCCGCAAGGAGGCCGGCGAAGACATCATCATGCTTTCGATCGGCGATCACGACTTCGAGACACCGGGCGAAACGGTCGAGGCCTGCGTGACCGCCGTACGCGGCGGCCATCATCACTACACGCATCTTTCCGGCATTCCGCGTCTGCGCGAAGCCATGGCGAATATCTCGACGCAATCGACCGGCGTCCCCACAACCGCCGACGAGATCATCGCAACGCCGGGAGGCCAACTCGCACTCTATGCCGCCACGCAGGCCGTGCTCGATCCTGGCGACCATGCCATCGTCGTGGCGCCCTACTACGCCACCTATCCGCCAACCTTCCGGGCCGCCGGCGCCGATTACACCGTGGTCGAAGCTCATCCTCAAGACGGCTTCCAGCCGCGCGCGGAAGACATCGAAAAGGCAGTGCGGCCCAACACCCGCGCCATCCTCATCAACACGCCGAACAACCCGACCGGCGCGGTCTACACCCGCGAAAGCCTCAAGGGCCTCGCGGATGTCTGCGTGAGGCACGACCTCTGGCTCATCTCCGACGAAGTCTACTGGACGCTCGGGGGCGGCGAGCATCTGTCTCCGCGCGCCCTGCCCGGCATGGCCGAGCGCACGCTGGTGCTGAATTCCATGTCAAAGAGCCACGGCATGACCGGCTGGCGCATCGGCTGGCTGACCGCGCCGAAGGACCTGATCGAACTGCTTGCGGCCCTCAATCTCGTCACCACCTACGGCCTGCCGGATTTCATCTCCCGCGCGGCCGCCGAAGCTCTGGAAAACGGTTACGGCGTGAAGGAAATCGCCGAGCGCTATGCGACCCGGCGCACCGTGTTCCTTGACGCCGTGCGCGGCCTCAACAACGTCACCGTGCGCGGCTCTGCGGGCGGCATGTATGTCATGCTCGACATCAGCGCCATCGAGCCCGACTGCGAGAAATTCGCCTTCGGCCTGCTGGCTGCCGAAAACGTCGCCGTCATGCCGGGCTCCAGCTTTGGCGAGGCGGCAGCCGGCCATGTCCGCATCAGCCTGTGCCAGCCAGAAGACATATTGAAGGAAGCCGCCCAGCGCCTTCGGCGCTTCACCTCATCCTACAGCCCATCCAAGGAAAGCAGGACCGCATGACCTCTCTGCCGCAAAAGGCCATCCCCGGCAAAGCAAGGGCCGTCATCATCGGCGGCGGCGTATCCGGTTGCTCCGTTGCCTATCACCTTGCCAAGCTTGGCTGGACGGACATCGTGCTTCTGGAGCGCAAGCAGCTTACCTGCGGCACCACCTGGCATGCTGCGGGCCTTATCGGCCAGTTGCGCGCCTCGCAAAACATGACGCGGCTGGCGAAATATTCGGCCGATCTTTACGTCAAGCTCGAGGAAGAAACCGGCGTCGCCACCGGCATGCGCCAGGTCGGCTCCATCACCGTTGCGCTGACGCAAGAGCGCAAGCACGAAATCTATCGGCAGGCCTCGCTGGCCCGCGCCTTCGATGTGGACGTGCGCGAAATCGCGCCGCGGGAAGTCAAGGAGATGTACCCGCATCTCAACGTCTCCGACGTCGTCGGCGCGGTGCACCTGCCGCTCGACGGCCAGTGCGACCCGGCCAACATCGCCATGGCCCTTGCCAAGGGCGCACGCCAGCGCGGCGCGAAGATCGTCGAGGGCGTAAAAGTCACCGCCGTCCACCAGAAGGACGGCCGCGTCACCGGCGTTTCCTGGGCGCAAGGCGAGGAACAGGGCACGATCGAGACGGATATCGTCATCAACTGCGCCGGCATGTGGGCGCGCGAACTCGGCGCCATGTCGGGCGTGACCGTACCGCTGCACGCCTGCGAGCATTTTTATCTCGTCACCGAGGCCATCGAGGGCCTTGGCCGACTGCCGGTGCTTCGCGTGCCGGACGAGTGCGCCTATTACAAGGAAGACGCCGGCAAGATGATGCTCGGCGCCTTCGAGCCCAAGGCCAAGCCGTGGGGCATGGAAGGCATCCGCGAAGACTTCTGCTTCGACCAGTTGCCGGAGGATTTCGAGCATTTCGAGCCGATCCTCGAAATGGGCGTGAACCGCATGCCGATGCTGGGCACCGCCGGCATCCACACCTTCTTCAACGGCCCCGAGAGTTTTACGCCCGACGACCGCTACTATCTCGGCGAAGCGCCGGAGCTCGGCGGCTACTGGGTGGCGGCCGGCTACAACTCCATCGGCATCGTCTCCTCCGGCGGCGCGGGCATGGCGCTGGCGCAATGGATCAACGATGGCGAAGCGCCCTTCGACCTCTGGGAAGTGGACATCCGCCGCGCCCAGCCGTTCCAGAAGAACCGCGCCTATCTCAAGGAGCGCGTCTCCGAAACGCTCGGCCTGCTCTATGCCGATCACTTCCCCTATCGCCAGGTGGAAACCTCGCGTGGCGTGCGCCGCTCGCCCATCCACGAGCATCTGAAGGCGCGCGGCGCGGTGTTCGGCGAAGTCGCCGGCTGGGAGCGCGCCAACTGGTTCGCCAGGGAGGGCCAGGAACGCGAATACCGCTATTCGTGGAAGCGGCAGAACTGGTTCGAGAACGGCCGCGAGGAACATCTGGCCGTGCGCAACAATGTCGGCCTGTTCGACATGACCTCCTTCGGCAAGATCCGCATCGAGGGCCGAGACGCGCTCGCCTTCCTCCAGCGCATGTGCGCCAACGACCTCGACGTCGCACCGGGCAAAATCGTCTATACGCAAATGCTGAACAATCGCGGCGGCATTGAAAGCGACCTCACCATCTCGCGCCTGTCGGAAACCGCCTTCTTCGCCGTAGTGCCCGGCGCCACGCTGCAGCGCGACCTTGCATGGTTGCGCAAGCATGTGCGCGACGAGTTCGTCGTCATCACCGACGTGACCGCCTCCGAATCCGTCCTCTGCCTGATGGGTCCGCGCTCGCGCGAGTTGATTCAAAAGGTGAGTCCGAACGACTTCTCCAACGAGAACAACCCCTTCGGCACGTTCCAGGAAATCGAGATCGGCATGGGTCTCGCCCGCGCCCATCGCGTCACCTATGTCGGCGAACTCGGCTGGGAACTCTACGTTCCGACCGACCAGACGGCGCATGTGTTCGAGGTGCTGGAAGAGGCCGGCCGTGACTTCGACCTGAAGCTGTGCGGCCTGCATACGCTCGATTCCTGCCGTATCGAAAAGGCGTTCCGCCACTTCGGCCACGACATCACCGACGAGGACCATGTACTGGAGGCGGGCCTCGGCTTTGCCGTGAAAACCGGCAAGGGCGACTTTTTGGGCCGCGACGCGGTGCTGCGCAAGAGAGAGGCTGGGTTAGGCCGCCGTATGGTTCAGTTCCGCCTCACCGATCCGGAGCCATTGCTGTTCCACAACGAGGCTTTGGTGCGCGACGGCAAGATCGTCGGTATCATCACCTCGGGCAATTACGGCCACCATCTCGGCGGCGCCATCGGCATGGGCTATGTGCCGTCGGAAGGCCAGAGCGAGTCCGATATTCTCGGCTCGAAATATGAGATCGAGATCGCCGGCGAACGCTTTGCGGCCGAGGCTTCGCTGAAGCCGATGTACGACCCGAAAAGCGAGCGCGTCCGCGCATAAGGCATGTTCCCGAACAGCGGTCATGCCCCAGCTTTGCGACCCGATTGCGCTTGAAAGCTCCCCTCACCCTTGCTGATGAGGGGAGCCGTCATCATCCCTCCCGTTCCAGCGCACTTTCATGCCAGCGTCGCAGCAGCAGGTGCGAGAGCAGCGACAGCAGCAGGAAGATGACGATGCCAGTGAGTGAAATCAGGATCAGCGCCGCAAACAGCCGCGGCGCATTCAGGCGGTAGCCGGCCTCGATGATGCGCGAGGCAAGGCCCGACGACTGACCGGAAGCCCCGGCGACGAATTCGGCGACCACTGCCCCGATCAGCGAAAGCCCTCCGGCAATCTTCAGTCCACCCAGAAAATAGGGCATCGCCGCCGGCAGGCGCAGATGCCACAGTTCCTGCCAGCGCGTCGCTCCATTCAGGCGAAAAAGATCGCGCAGATTGCGATCCACCGAATTCAGCCCCAGCGTGGTGTTGGACAGGATCGGAAAGAACGCCACGATCCACGCGCACAGCAAAAGCCTGGCCGTCTGGTTATCGACATAGATGTTGATGAGCGGAAAGATCGCCACGATCGGCGTGACCTGGAGCACCACGGCGAAGGGAAAGAACGACATTTCCACCCATTTCGATTGCGCGAACAGCACCGACAGTCCCACACCGCCAATGACGGCCAGCAGCAGGCCAAGCAGGGTGATCTTCAGCGTCACCAAGAGCGAACCGAACAGAAGCCCGGCATCCGAATAGAGCGTGCGCACCACCACGCCGGGGCGCGGCAGGATATATTGCGGGATTTCATTCCACACGCAGATGCGGTCCCACAGCCAGATCGCCAGCGCCATGATGGCCACCGGCAGCACCCATCTGCCGATCCGCTCCAGTTGCAGGCGACGCGCGCGGCGCACTTCTTCCTGGTCGATCTCGGGTGTGCGACGCTCGACAGCCGTCATCCCGCCCCCCTGTCGCCGGCCTTGTTCCCCATGGCCGCGCCAAGCGCATCGGAGGCTCGCCGGCACAGCGCCGCATAGTCTGGCGAGGTGCGGAACGCCTCGTCGCGCGGGTAGCCTGCGTCCACCGCGACCTCTTCGAACACGCGTCCCGGACGTGCCGCCATGACGACGATGCGGCTGGACAGGAACACGCTCTCGAACACGCTATGAGTGACGAAAACCACCGTGAAACGCTCTTCCCGCCAGAGTTCGAGCAGGTCGTCGTTGAGCTGGAAGCGGGTGATCTCATCGAGCGCAGCGAATGGCTCGTCCATGAGCAGCAGGCGCGGCCGCGTGATCAGCGCGCGGGCGATGGATACGCGCATCTTCATGCCGCCCGAAAGCTCGCGCGGCACGGATTTTTCAAAACCGGCAAGGTTTACCCGCTCCAGCATCCCCGTTACTGCCGGGGCAGCCTCGCTGCGGGACACGCCTTTCAGCCTGAGCGGCAGCCAGACATTATCGAACACGCTGGCCCAGGGCAGCAAGGTCGGCTCCTGGAACACGAAGCCGATGGACGGCTGTCGCCCCGCACCGCTTTGCCAGTCGATCATGCCGGTGGTGGGCATCGTCAGGCCCGCAATGATGCGCAGCGCCGTGGACTTGCCGCAGCCCGAGGGGCCGAGAAGGCTGACAAAATCGCCTTCCCCGATACTGAGGTCGATGCTACGGAGCGCCGTGACGCCGTTGGGGAAACTCTTGCCGACGGAGCGAAGCGCCAGAAGCGCCGCACCGCTCCCGGCACTTTCGCGTCTTGCTGCCTTGTCGGACCGCATGGCGCCGGGATCCGGCTTATTTTCTGAGTTCGAGCCCGACTCCCTTGTTCACGAATTGCAGCGTATAGGCCTTCTTGATGTCGAGTCCTGCGGGCACGACCTTGGCCTTCACCATCCTGGCATAGAAATCTTCTATATGCGCATCGGTCATTGCACCGATGCCGAGCTTTTCCGTGTCGCCGGAATCGACGATGCCGTAGTCCTTCATCTGCCTGATCGAGAAAGCGATCTGCTCGTCTGTGATGTCGGGATTGTCCTTCTTGATCATATCGTTGGCGGCTTCGTTGTCGCCGTAGAGATAATTGTACCAGCCCTTGGCCGAGCCATCGACAAAGCACTGGACGGCCTCAGGCCGCTCGTCGATCGTTTTCTGCATGACCTCGACGGTCGTGGCATAGGTGCTGAAACCGTAGTCGGCGAGCAGGAAGACGTTGGGCTTGAAGCCACCGGCCTTTTCGACCGCGTAGGGTTCTGAGGTTATGTAGCCCTGCTGGATGGATTTCGGATTGGCAATGAAGGACGCCGGATTGAATGTGTAGGGCACGCGCCTGGCCGGATCGAAACCGTATTCGGCTACCATCCACTGGAAGTAGCTCTGCGCCCCCTCGTCACCGATGATATATTGCTCGGCTTTCGGCAGGTCCTCCCATGTGTCGAGCCCCTGCCCCGGATGCGACATCAGCACCTGCGGTTCCTTCTGGAAACCCGCCGCCACGATGCGCAACGGAATATTCTGCTGCACGGCATCGAAAGCCTGCAGCATGTTGCCGCCCATGTAGAAGTCGATTTTGCCCGCGAGAAGCAATGGCCGGCCGCTTACCTGCGGGCCGCCTTGCAGGAGGGCGACATCGAGACCGCAGGCGGCATAGCTGCCGTCCGTCAGCGCCTGATAGTAGCCGCCATGTTCTGGCTGGGCCAACCAGTTGGTCATGAATGTAACCTTTTCGGCAGCAAACGCTGCCGGGGCGGTTGCCCCCAGAAATGCCGCGAAACCGGCGAAGGCAATGAAATTCCTGCTCATGCACGCCCCTCTTTGTGCCAGCAATTCATAGCTAGGGCACGACAATACGATTCCGTGAGAACAGGAAGGCCTGCAATGGATGCCACACGTTCAAGCGGGCGTCCTTTCACTCCTTCCAGTCCGAAGCCGCCGCCATCATGCCATTCGCGTGAACCATGGTGCTTATTTTCCGAGCGCCTGTCCATAACAATGCAGCAAGGCCGAACGCTTCCAACCAAGCGTGAACCGCTCTACGCTGGGTGAAAATGAGGGTAACGCGCGATGTTCAAATTCCTGACGCCAAAAACGATAAGGCCGCCTTTCGCCCGCTACAGCCACGGCATAGAGATACCGGCCGGAAAGCGGCTGGTGGTCTGCGCCGGTCAGGTCGGCATCGGCCCTGACGATTCGGTCCCGGAAGATATCGCAGCGCAGGCCGAGCTCTGCTTCAACAACATTGCCGCGGTGCTGGACGAGGCCGGCATGACGCTCGCCAATGTCGTGCGCATCAACGCTTTCGTCGGCGACCGCGCCCACTTGAAAGCCTATACGCAGGTGCGTGACCGGCTGTTCCCGGAACCGGCTCCGGCCTCCACGCTTCTCATCGTGGCAGGCTTCGCGCGGCCCGAATTCAAGATCGAGGTCGAAGTCATCGCCGCAGGGTGATCGACAATGGCGCAATCCGGGTTTAGGCGACAAGCGAAACAGCAAACGAGGTCAAACGTGGCAGAAGCAGGAAGACGCGTGTGGTGGGGTGACTACAAGGCCGCCGACTTCGCCGACCTCGATCCCGAGGCGACGATTGCAGTGCTGCCGGTCGCCGCCATAGAGCAGCACGGCCCGCATTTGCCGGTCTCGACCGACACCGCCATCATGCAGGGCATGCTGGAGACGGCCATCCCTCTCCTGCCCGCCGATCTCGACGCCCGCATCCTGCCTGTTCAGGCAGTCGGCAAGTCGGACGAGCATATACGAACGCCCGGCACGCTGACCCTGCCGGCGGCCACGCTGATCGAGGCGTGGACGGAGCTTGGAGCGTCCATCGCGCGCGCCGGCCTGCGCAAGCTGGTCATCGTGAATTCACATGGCGGCAATGAGGAGGTCATGGGCATCGTTACGCGAAACCTGCGCGTGCGCTTCGACATGCTGGCGGTGAAGACGAGTTGGGAACGCTTCGGCCGGCCGGAAGGGCTTTTCACCGATCTGGAACTACGCCAGGGCATCCATGGCGGCGATGTCGAAACCTCGCTGATGCTGCATTTCCGGCCCGATCTGGTCGATATGGGCAAGGCTGAGAATTTCATCTCAAGCACGGCCAGAGCCGAGCGCGAATTCGACCTGCTGCGGCCGCAGAGCCCACACGCCTTCGCCTGGCTTGCCACCGACCTGAACCCGCACGGCGTGGTCGGCAATGCCTCGGCCGCCACTGCCGAGAAGGGCCGGCAAACCGCCGAGCACCAGGCCGTCGGTTTCGTCCGGCTGCTGCAGGATGTACGCAAGGCCAGGCTGACGGAGTGGCTGGCATAGAGCACGTTGCAGCCAGGTGGAATCAGTCGCCCGAAAACCGCTTTTCGGCATCATGGTCCAGGCCCGCGGATTGGCGCGATCCCTACCCGTTGATCTCCAGCGCAAAGGGCACGCCCTCGAACGCATCCGCCCCACGGCCGATACTCTTGATCGCGGCGATCATGCGGCCCTCGCGGCCCAGAAGGGCGTCGGCCACGGCAATCAGGCGCGGATTGGGCGTGGCTGAGGGCGACAGCCAGCGCAGTTCTTTCGCAAGCTCCATCTCGTCGCGCTGCCGCGCCAGCGCGGACGCCACGATATAGGCCGAGGCCGTCGAGCGGCTGATACCGGCAAAGCAGTGGATCACCAGCGGCCGGGCGCGGTCCCACTCGGTGGCGAAATCGAGCAGTCGCCGCACATGCGCCTCGCCGGGCAGTGTCATGCCGTCCTGCGCGTCGACGATATCGTTCATCGACAGGAACAGATGATTCTGCGGCGCGATCGCCGCTGGCCGCACCATCTCGGTGCCTGCGGTCAACAGCGAGACGAGGCGCTCCGCCCCCGCCCGCGATACGGTTTCATCGACCTTCGATAAGGGGCAGACAAAGATCACGGCTGCGCCTCCATTGCTCTTTCCTGTCGCCGGGTGGCCCATGCGGCCAGCGCCTGTTCGAGCCGCCGCCATTCGGCCTCGCTGCCCGGAAGTCCGACACGCAGGGCGGTTTCGTCCCAGATGAAGTTGCGAATCAGGATACCCTGCTGCCCCAGTGTCTCAAACAGGGCTGGCGCATCCGGCAGTTTCACGTAACGGAACAGGCTGGTGCCGCCCCCAACCTCAACGCCGGAATCCGCGAACAGAGCATCCAGCCGTGCAGCGTCGGCCGCTAGACGCTCGCGCATGGCCTGCTGCCACGCGTCATCCCCGAGCGCCTTGATGCCATATTCCAGTGCCGGACCTGCCACCGCCCAGGGTCCAAGCTCACCATGGATGCGCGCGGCGAGCGACTCGGCCGCAATGGCAAAGCCAAGCCTGACGCCGGCCAGCCCGAAGAATTTTCCGAAAGAACGCAGCACGACCAACCCGCCGCGCCCGACATCGCCATCCATGCGCTCGTCCAGCGGGCCAACTTCCATAAAGGCTTCATCCACGACAAGCAGGCCGCCCTTGCTGCGCATCTTGTCGGCAAGCTCCAGAAGGTCGCGGCGGCGCGCCACGCGCCCATCGGGATTGTTGGGGTTGACCACAATGGCGATGTCCGCGCTGAACAGCGCATCGAAATCGCGCACTTCCGCCACCGTATGGCCGGCAATGGCGCAGGCGCGCGCATGCTCGGCATAGGTCGGTCCCAGCACCAGCGCCCGACCGGGTTTTACCGCCGCTGCCACGCGCGGCAGCAGGATTTGCGTGCCGGGCGCCGATACGACATTGGCCGCCGACGGCGCACCATAGGTTGCGGCCGCCACCTCGGCCAGCGTGCGCTCGCGGGCCGGTTCCGGCAGCCGCGAGAAGGCGGTGGCAGGCAGATCGAAAAGCGGATAGGAGTGCGGGTTGATCCCGGTCGACAGATCGATCCAGGGCAGCGGCGCTTGCGGAAACAGCGCACTGGCCCGGCCCAGACTGCCGCCATGATCTGCCACTGCATCCACCGGGTTTCCGTTCACAAGCGCCATGTTCGTCCTGCTCGCCTTCCTGTCGCTTCTCGTCGAACTGGGTTTGGGTTACCCGGATCGGCTGGTGCGTGCAATCGGCCATCCCGTCGTCTGGATCGGCCACCTGATCTCTTTCCTCGACCGGCACCTCAACCGCGCGACGCATTCCGACATCCAGCGCCGCATTTCGGGCGTGGTCGCACTCGTCGTTCTGGTGGGCGTACCGGCAACGATAGCACTCATCCTTTCGCTCCTTCTTTCGCCGCTACCTTTCGGCATCATCCTTGTGGCGATTGTGGGCAGCAGCCTGCTTGCGCAGCGCAGCCTGGCCAGCCACGTCAAGGCCGTCGCCGACGCGCTCGACCAGGGTGGCCTCGCGGCCGGGCGGCGCGCTGTTTCCATGATCGTCGGGCGCGACCCCGACCAGCTCGACGAAGCCGCCGTCTGCCGCGCGGCAATCGAAAGCCTGTCGGAGAATTTTTCGGACGGCATCGTCGCACCGGCTTTCTGGCTGGGTGTGGGCGGACTTGTCGGCGGTGTTGCCTACAAGGCGGCCAACACCGCCGATTCGATGATCGGCCACCGCACGCCGCGCCACGAAGCCTTTGGCTGGGCGGCTGCCCGTTTCGACGATCTCGTCAACCTGCCCGCTTCGCGCCTGACCGGACTGCTTCTGGTGGCAGCAGCCGTCCTGGTGCCCGGCGCCGATCCGGCGAATGCCTGGCGCACTGTGCGGCGCGACGCCGGAAAGCATCGCTCGCCCAATGCCGGCTGGCCGGAAGCGGCAATGGCAGGCGCGCTTGGCCTCGCACTGGCCGGCCCGCGTGTCTATGGCGGGGTCCTGGTCGATGACCATACAATGGGCAACGGCCGGCGCGAGGCGACCGCCGAAGACATCCGCCGGGCACTGAAGCTTTTCTGGACCGCCGATCTGATCATGGTCGCGGGTTTCGGCCTGATTGCCGCTGTCGTGGCGCTGGCCTGACCTTAGAGCCTAAAACTCTATTCCCTGTTGCGCCTTCACGCCGGCCGAGAAATGGTGCTTCACCGAGCCCATTTCGGTGACGAGGTCAGCAGCCTCGATCAGCGCGGGTTTGGCGTTGCGGCCAGTCACCACCACATGCAAGCCCTCGCGCCGGTCCTTCAGTGTCTCCACGACCATGTCGAGGTCGAGATATTCGTAGCGCAGCGCGATGTTCAGTTCATCCAGCACCACCAGATCGATGGTCGGATCGTTGATGAGTTCCACCGCCTTGGCCCAGGCGGCTTCGGCGGCGGCAATGTCGCGCTTGATGTCCTGTGTTTCCCAGGTGAAGCCCTCGCCCATCGTGTGCCAGACCATCCGATCGCCGAAAGCAGCGAAAGCATCCTTCTCGCCGGTGTGCCAGGCACCCTTGACGAATTGCACGACGCCAACACGGCGGCCATAGCCCAGCATGCGCAACGCAAGGCCGAAAGCGGCCGTGGTCTTGCCCTTGCCGGGACCGGTATTGACGATCAGCAGCCCCTTCTGCTCGATGGTCTTGCCCGCAACCTCGGCATCCTGCACCGCCTTGCGCCTGGCCATCTTGGCCTTGTGGCGTTCGGCTTCCGTATCGTCGATTTCCTTCATGTCATTTCACCTGCATGGGCAGGCCCGCGACCATGAACAACACATGGGTCGCACGGGCCGCGATCTTCTGGTTGAGACGGCCGGCCGCATCGCGAAACCTGCGCGCCAGCGCATTGTCCGGCACGATGCCGAGCCCGACCTCGTTGGCCACGACGAACCACGGCCCGCGCGGCTTGCCGAGCACCTGCGCCAGGCGTTCGCTTTCGCGTTCCACATCATGTTCCGCGAGGAGATGATTGGAAAGCCAGAGCGTCAGGCAGTCGACCAGCAAGGGGCGGCCATCGGGCACGCTCTCGATCGCGCCGGCGAGATCCAGCGGCGCGTCCAGCGTTTCCCAGCCTTCGACGCGGCGGCCGCGGTGCAACGCGATGCGCTCCGCCATTTCGTCGTCATAGGCCTGCGCCGTGGCGATATATGTCCACGGCGCAGGAAAAACGGTCGCCAGCTGCTCGGCATGCGCGCTCTTGCCGGAGCGCGCGCCGCCGAGCAGCAGCGTCAATGTGTTGGCCTCAGGCAAAGCTGTCGCGCAGGCTTTTTGCCTCTCCGGTGAAGCGGCCACGCACGACGCCGACCAATGCCCCCAGCACCACCCAGAAGATCAGGTTGGTGACGGTGACCGCGACGACGAACTGATGGTGCAGGTCCGGCGGGACCGGCGTTTCATGGCTTGGGGGCTGCGGCGCTCCGATGACGTGCGGCGCAACGATCAACGCCACGCCGACCAACGAGAGCAGCAGCGAGCTGCGGAAGGCGATCAGGCCAAGGCCCGCGGCAGTTGCGACAGCCGTACCGATCCACCAGACCTGACGGGAGGCAAGGTCGGCCGCCGGCATCGCCGGCAATTCCGGCGGCAGGCCAAGGCCCGGCGCCAGCGTGAACACGGCAAAACCGGCAAAGCCCCAGAAAACGCCCTGGCGCCAGTTGGCGATGCCGCCGGCAAGCTCCGACACGGCAACCAGAACCAGCGCGAAGCCGATGCCGGTGACGATATTGGCAAGCACGGTGAAGCCGTAGCGCTCGAAGCCGTCGGCCGGCTCCCACGCCTCTTCTTCCTCGGCGGGGGTCGCGGCTGCAGCCCCATGGGCCGCCGCACCATTCACATCGGCGCCCGGGGCAGCCTCCGGGGTGCCGTGGTCATGGTGATGGCCTCCGCCGGCCTCTTCATAGACTTCGGCCTGCAAAATCAGCGGAACGGTTGCGAAGCTCTGCATCGCGGCCATGACCAGACCGGACAATAGTCCGGCGATCGCCGCGATGAACACGACGTTGCGAAACAATGTCATTGGGAAAATCCCCTGTTAGTGGCAGGGGAACGCCAGCGAGTGACGGAAATCGTGAGCCGCATTGTGGACGACGTCCATATGCGAGAAGCCGACGAAGCCGATCACGAACAATCCCAGCAATGCGGAAAGCGCAAGCTGCGTTGCACGCGAAGCCGAGCCGATGGAAGCGCCGAGCTGCGACGAAGAAACCGTATTCATTCCAAAGTCCTTTCACCCTCCACCCGAGGGCCTTAGAGTTGCCTTCGTCGTCGGCAGGTCTCCTGGCTTGCGGGTCACCGCCCTTCCCCGCCTTCCCGAGGTTTGATCCTCAGTGGCATCTGGGGAGAGCTCTCCGCATACAGTTGCGGGGGCAGCCACGGCTTTGGGCAATATATGCCCTCACCGCATTCCCTCTTTGGTCCGTCCGGAACCGACGACAGCGGCAACTATAGGGAGAATCGCAGCGCCCGGCAAATCCATTTCCCGCTCTTTTCGGCCCCTTGCAGGTCGCAAACGCGCAAGTTCCCGTGCCGCAGTCGCGATCACATCGATTTCGGCAGATAGCGCCAGGCAATCAGCCCGCATGCGATGGTGAGAATGCCGAGCGTGCCGAACACCCCGCCCAGCCCGAAAAAGCTCAGCACCAGCGAATAGACGAGTGGTGGCAGAAGCTCCGACAAATCGAGATAGGTGCGGTATACGGCCGTCATCTGCGGCCGTTCATAGCTGCGCACCGCCCGCAGGAAGGCGGTCGAACCAAGCGCGTCGAGCGCCACCGTGAACAAGGCGCCCACCAACAGGAAACCACCCGTCGCCAGCGGCCATATCTCGCCGCTGAATCCGGCCGCGAACAGGGACGCGCTGATGGCGAAGAACGCCAGCGTCATGATCTTGCGCGCGCTGAAGCGGCGCCCCGCCCGCCCCCAGAAGATCGCGGTGAACAGCACCGCATTTCCGGCCGAAACCAGCAGGCCCCCGGCCAGTTCGCCCTGCCCCGTCGCCACCATCAGGATCGGTCCATAGACGAAGAATGTGGTCCAGAAGCAGGAGCGTCCGAACGCGATCACCCAAGCCAGCCTCAGCCGGGGTTGCGAGACGAAGCGACGGATGTTCCTGAGCGGGCTGGCGGGGCGTGTCCTGCCCGGTCGTATCAGCGCATTGTCGCCGAGGCGAAAATACCAGAATGCCACGAGCTGGGCCGCGGCGAACACCACCACCAGCCCCTGCGCGGCAACGATGCCATAGTGCGTGTACAGGAAAACGCCGAGCGTCGGACCGCCGGTCCAGGCGACCATCGACCATGCCATGCGCATCGATTCGGCCTGCATGATCTCCGTCTTGCGGATATGGTCCATGATGTAGAGATTGAGCGTGATGGCGAGTGCGCTGGCGCCCATTACCCGCGCCAGCATGCCGAGCAACTGTCCCGGCATCGAATGCGTCATGAACAGCAGCGAGCCGATAGCCAGCAGCGAAGCGCCGGCGGTGTAGATCCACCGCCGCGAGAAGCGCTCGATCAACAGCGGCATGAACAGCGTCGCCGAAAGCCCGATCATCGCCACAAGCGTATAGAGCAGCGAGACGGTCTGCTTGTTCTGCAGCAACTCGTAGGCCTGGATCGGCACGACGCTGGTGATGGTGGCCCGTGCGAAGGATTCGAGGGCGTAGAGCGTGGCGAAAGTGCGCGCGCCGGCCGGCTTTACGGCCGGAAGCCAGATGGGATGCCTTACCTGCGTGATCATGCCTGCACCGGATCGTTCCGGGAAACATTCGCAGGCTGTCCCCACCCGCCGATAGCAGGAAATCGACCTTTAGCCGTCGCAAAAAGCGATGGCCATTCGCAAAGCGCTTCTGGCCTAAACGCTGTCCCACTGCGGCGAGAAGTCGTAATCGCATATGCGGTGGTTCGCATCGCCGAGCGCGGAGATCGCGGCCATCTCCTGCTCGGAGAGAGCAAAATCGAAAATCGAGATGTTCTCCACCAGCCGCTCCGGCCTGGTCGTGCGCGGAATGGCCACGCCCCCCTCCTGCTGCACATGCCAGCGCAGCACGACCTGCCCCGGCGTCTTGCCATGGCGCGCAGCCGCGTCCTGCACCGCCGGTTCCTCGAACAACCCGCCGGCGCGGAACAGCGGGCAATAGGAAACCGCCGCCAGCCCGTTTTCGCGGCACATGCCCAAAATCTTGGCCTGGTTCAGATAGGGGTGATATTCGACCTGATCGGCCACCAGCGGGGCGTCCGACAGTTCGATGGCGCGGGCAAGCAGGCCGGTCGGAAAATTGGCGACGCCGATGTGGCGGGCAAGCCCCCTGCACCGCGCCGCATTCAGCGCCCCTATCGTTTCCTCCAGCGGAATATCCGGGTTCGGCCAATGGATCATCAGCAGGTCCACATGGTCCAGGCCGAGATCCTTCAGGCTTGCCTCGGTCGAGCGCTCGAAGTCGCCCGGCGCATTGTCGGTCCACCACACTTTCGTGGTCACGAAGACCTCGTCGCGCGCCACCCCGGCGGCACGCAACCCGGCCCCCACCTCCGCCTCGTTCCGGTATATGCGTGCCGTGTCGATATGGCGGTAGCCGACCGACAACGCTCGTGACACCATCTCGGCGCACGCGTCGCCCTTCAACGTCCAGGTGCCAAGTCCCAGCGCCGGAATGGAAGCGCCATTTGCATTCACGTTGTGCATGGTTTTCTCCGCGTCATTGTCCGGCCCGCATATCGGCGCAAAGATCGGTTTCGATTTCACGGTGATACACAGATTCGAGATGCCACAACGATCTTCACCTGCCAGAGAAGATGCGGCATCGCGGCCTCCTATGCTAACGATGGCACCATGACCGCAACTCCCGCAAGCCAAACCGCCGATCCAGCCGCCGCGCCGGATCAAACCGCATTTCCGCGCAAGCGCATAGAGGCCCTGGATATAGCCCGCGGCCTGGCGCTGGTGACCATGGCGATCTACCACTTCACCTGGGACCTGGAATTCTTCGGCTATGTCGATCCGGGAACGACGGCGGTGGGCGGATGGAAGCTGTTTGCGCGCTGCATCGCATCGAGCTTCCTGTTTCTCGTCGGCGTAAGCCTCGTTCTGGCGCATGGCCGCGGCATACGCTGGAAGTCGTTCTGGCGGCGCTTCGCCATGGTGGCGGGTGCCGCCATCGCCATCTCCATCGCTACGTGGGTCGCGATGCCGGAAGGGTTCATCTTCTTCGGCATCCTGCACCAGATCGCGCTGGCCAGCCTGCTTGGCCTCGCCTTCCTGCGGCTACCGCCCCTGCTGACGCTCGTCGTCGCAGCCGCGGTGATTGCCGCGCCGAATTTCCTGCGAAGCAGCTTTTTCGACCACCCGGCATTGTGGTGGGTGGGGCTGTCGTCCAGCAATCCGCATTCCAACGACTACGTCCCGGTGTTTCCGTGGTTCGGTGCGGTTCTGGCCGGTGTCGCCGCCTCTCGCCTCGCCGTGTCGAGTGGCTTGTTTGCCCGGCTTGCGGAGGTTCGTTTCGGACGCTGGGCAAGCCCTCTCGACTTTTCCGGCCGCCACAGCCTCGCCTTCTACCTCATCCACCAGCCGGTGCTGATCGCCTGCGTCTGGGCCTTCTCGCAAGTCTGGCCCGCGCAAATAGCGTCGAATGAAGTGCGCTTCCGCGCCTCGTGCGAGCGCACCTGCGGGCAGTCGCGCGATGCCGACTTCTGCGCACGCTATTGCGCGTGCATGCTCGACACGTTGGGGAAAGATGGGCTCGACCAGCTTTTCGCCAGTGCCCCAACACCGGAATTGCGCGCTAGAATAGAAGACAATGCCAGCCTGTGCACTGCCAGAACCGATGGCGAATTGCTTGACGGAGAGACGCCGTGACCACTGACTATCGCGCCAGACCCAATACCGTTCCGTGGCCGCCACTGGTCTACATCGTGGCCGTGGCGCTGAGCATCGCACTCAACATCGTTTATCCGCTGCCGTGGTTTCACGGCTTGCTTGGCGACATCCTGTTCGCGGCCGGCTGGCTGGCCGTTCTGGGCGCCATTGCCCTCTATGTCTCGGCATTGCAGGCCATGCGCCGGGCACGCACCACGATATTGCCGACGCAGGCCGCCGAACATCTCGTCACCGATGGCGCCTTCGCCGTCACCCGCAACCCGATCTATCTCGCCATCACACTGCTGATGGTCGGCGTCGGCCTCATAACCGGCATCGTCTGGTTCCTGCTGTTCGGGGTGCTTGCGGCATTCGCCACGCAAAAGCTCGCGGTGGAGCGCGAGGAGAAGCATCTGGAAACGCGCTTCGGCAAGCGCTACCGCGACTACACCAAGCGGGTGCGCCGCTGGATCTGAATCGGGCACGACGCTTCGCGCCGGTTCGATAAAGGCTCCGCCCTTCAGTCAGGTGGTGACGCCGAGTTCCACCAGCCGCTCGACGCAGGCCTCCTCCGCCTGATCAAGCTCCGCCAGCGTCTCTTCCAGATCGCGGCGCTTCTGGCGCAAATCCTCGCGCTTTTCCTCGATGCGCTTGAGCATGAGGTTGAGCTGGCCGACCTCTCCGGGCGGCTCCTTGTACATCTGGATGATTTCCCGGATTTCGCTGATCGAAAAACCGAGGCGCTTGCCGCGCATGATCTGCTTGATCAGATGGCGGTCCGAGGGACGGAAAAGCCGGGTGCGTCCGCGACGGACAGGCTGGATGAGCCCCTCGTCCTCATAAAAGCGCAAGGTGCGCGTGGAGATGTCGAATTCGCGGGTCAGTTCCGTGATCGAATAATATTCCCGCATGGCTTGTCTCGCATTTCGCCCGGCACGGCGTGAGCGGAATCCTCGCACGGCATTTACGTAAAAGTCAATCGCGGACGAAAAAGCCAGCCAATGCAGGATGCAGGCTCACAACAGCCCGAACCACCAGGTCGCCAGACCGAGAAATGCGAAGAAACCGACCACGTCGGTCACGGTCGTCACGAACACGGCCGACGCCACCGCCGGATCGGCGCCCAGCCTGTGCAGCAAAAGCGGGATGAGGATGCCCGCGAGCGCGGCCACGAACATGTTGATGATCATGGCGGCGGCGATGATGCCGCCCAGATTGGCGTCCTGGAACCAGGTTCCGGCCACGATGCCGATCAGCACGGCAAAAATGATGCCGTTGAGGAAGCCGACCCCCATCTCGCGGCGAATGATGCGACCGGCATTGTAGATATCGAGGTTGCGCGTGGCCAGGGCGCGCACGGTGACGGTCATGGTCTGCGAGCCGGCATTGCCCCCCATGCCGGCCACGATCGGCATCAGCACCGCCAGCGCCACGATATGCTCGATGGTGCGATCGAACAGGCCGATCACCGAGGCCGCCAGAAACGCCGTGAACAAATTGACCAGCAGCCACGGCACGCGCGAGCGCGAGGCCGTGAGGACGGTATCCGAAAGCTCCTCATCGCCAACGCCGCCCATGCGCAGCAGGTCTTCCTCCGCCTCTTCCTGGATGACGTCCACGACATCGTCGATGGTGAGCACCCCGACGAGGCGGTCGTTCTCGTCCACCACCGCGGCCGACAGCAGGTCGTACTGCTCGAATTCGCGCGCCGCCTCTTCCTGGTCCATGCTGGCCGGGATGGCATGGCGCGTCTCGTGCATCACGTCTTCGATCTTCACCGCCCGCTTGGAGCGCAGGATCTGGTCGAGGTCCAGCGCGCCGAGCAGCTTGAAGGTCGGATCGATGACGAAAATCTGGCTGAACCTGTCCGGCAGGTTCTTGTCCTCGCGCATATAGTCGATGGTCTGGCCGACGGTCCAGAAAGGCGGCACGGCCACGAATTCGGTCTGCATGCGGCGACCGGCCGTCTCTTCCGGATAATCGAGCGAACGGCGCAGCCTGATTCGCTCGGTGAATGGAAGCTGCGCCAGGATCTCGTCCTGGTCCTGTTCGTCGAGGTCCTCGAGGATGTAGACGGCATCATCCGAATCGAGCTGCTGCACCGCCTGCGCGATCTGCTCGTTGGGCAGGCTGTCGACGATCTCCAGCCGGATCGCCTCGTCGACCTCGGTCAGCGCGGAAAAATCGAAGTCGCTGCCAAGAAGTTCGACCAGGGTACGCCGCTGCTCCGCAGACAGCGCCTCGAGCAGATGGCCAAGCTCGGACTGGTGCAGGCTGCCGACATCGCGCTTCAGGGCCTGCGTATCATGCGCGGCAAGTGCGGCACCGACATCGGCCAGGAAAGACGAGCGCACGACGCCGTCATCGTCATAGATGTCGGCATGCAGATGCGGATGGCCGGAGGCCTCCGGCGAATGTCCGTCCTGACCTTCCAAACGTGCCCCTTGCTGCGCTATTGCGGGAAGAACCTTGCGGTCTGGTCTAGTGCAGAATGCGCGCCGACATCAATCGAAATGAGCCCCTGTCCCCGCCCTTGTCGGCAAGTGTGATGCGATTTCCGCGCCGGCGCGTCCGCATTTCGGCAGTCGGCTTCAGACATCCCGGACGGGATAGCCGAAAAGCTGATGTCGATCTTTTATGAAAGGGAAATCAAAAGGCTGAAGAAACCTTTTAAGGTTTCGTGATGGTGCGGTCGAGAAGACTCGAACTTCCACGGGTTGCCCCACAGCGACCTCAACGCTGCGCGTCTACCAATTCCGCCACGACCGCACGTCACGACAGGGCCGGTTCCCACCGGCCAGCGGCATGTAGCAAATCACTTCGGACGACACAAGTGCGCGGCGACGAATAATCGACCTCTTTCGAAACTTCTGCGCAAGCCCTTCATCCGCCTTGAAAATCGGCCATCCGCGCACGGCAAACTGGACCTTTGGCGACACTGCCGCCATATGAGGAAGAGCAATTTTTCGGAAATCGCCATGAATCAGCGCAGCCAGATCGACACATCCTTCCTGCCGACAGCGGATTCGTCGCCCGTGGAGTGGCGAATCGAGCCCGGCTTCACCGCTTATGAGGACGCGCTTGCCTTCATGGAGGCCCGTGCCGCGGCGATTCGCGACGGCAGCGCGGCCGAAATGGTCTGGCTGGTGGAACACCCGCCGCTCTATACGGCTGGCACCAGCGCCCGGATGGAAGACCTCGTCGATCCGAATCGCTTTCCGGTATTCGACGCCGGGCGCGGCGGCGAATACACTTATCACGGCCCCGGCCAGCGCGTGGCCTACGTCATGCTCGACCTGAAACGCCGGCGCGAAGACGTGCGCGCCTTCGTGGCCGCGCTGGAAGCCTGGATCATCGCCACCCTCGCCCGATTCAACGTGCGCGGCGAGCGGCGCGAGGATCGCGTCGGCGTGTGGGTGGTGCGCCCCGACCGGCCGCCCATGCCGGACGGCTCGCCCGCCGAGGACAAGATCGCGGCCATCGGCATCAGGCTGCGCCGCTGGGTGAGCTTTCACGGCATCGCCATCAATGTCGAGCCGGAGCTTGAACATTTCACCGGCATCGTGCCTTGCGGCGTCACCGATCATGGCGTCACCAGCCTGGTCGACCTCGGCCTGCCCGTCACCATGACAGACCTCGACATTGCCCTGAAAACCTCATTCGAAACGATATTCGGACCTGCCGAAACACCGTCCGGGCAAGAGCGCAAGACCGCCTGACCGGCCTGAACTCACATCGCCCCAATCCACATCGCCATCGTGACGAGGAACGTCCCCATGCAAATCAACGAGATGACATCCTGAATGAAATCGCTCATCAGTCCCTCCTGTATTTGATATGTTTTTATTTTGTTCCATTTTTGTTCACGCGTCAATGCCCATGCAGGCATTAGAGCGGTTCACGGCTTGATTGAATCGTCAGGATTCCCTGTTTGCTGATTTTGTGATTCAAGATGGTGGCTGGAATGGAGGCCAGCATCTGATGATCG
>NZ_QGGG01000018.1 GCF_003148475.1 Pseudaminobacter salicylatoxidans
CGGCGGCAAAGGCGGCCGCCGCATCGCGGATCATCCGCTCGTCCTCCGAAAGCTGCCCTTCAAGCAGAAACGGATCTTCCCAAACAAAACTGGCTGCCGAGCCGACCTTCTTCTCGATGTTCATGACGCCTTCCGAGTTATTTGAAGCTTGAAATATCACCTTAGCGCAGATCGTCCGCAGGCAAAAGGATTTTCCGATGCGGCTGCAATGCTGCACAATGTCGGAAATTTCAAGCGGAAGGCCGCCTACGATGCGAAACGCTTGGCTCCGGCCACGCACAGCACCACGGCGGCGGTGACGGCAAGCATCGACCAGCCGACTGTTTCGTGCAACAGGGTCGCGGCCAGCAGCAGACCAAAAAGCGGCTGCAGAAGCTGAAGCTGCCCCACTACGGCGATGCCGCCGAGCGCCAGCCCGCGATACCAGAAGACGAAGCCGATCAGCATGCTGAACAGCGAGACATAGGTGAGCCCGATCCACGCATCGCGGCCGATACCTGCGAACGAGACGGGCATGGTCAGGACCATCAGAACGCCCATCACCGGCAGCGAAATGACGAGCGCCCATGAAATGACCTGCCAGCCGCCAAGCCTGCGCGACAGCTTTGCCCCCTCCGCATAGCCCAGACCGCAGACGACGATCGCTCCAAGCATCAGCAAGTCGCCTACCGGGGAAGCGGCAAAGCCCTGTGTCAGCGCAAAACCGGCAACGAGGAGGCTGCCCAGCCCCGAAAACAGCCAGAAAGCCGGCTTCGGCCGCTCGCCGCCGCGCAACACGCCGAAGATCGCCGTCGCCAGCGGCAACAGGCCGATGAAGACGATGGAATGGGCCGAGGTGACATATTGCAACGCCAGCGCGGTCAGCAGCGGAAAGCCGACGACCACGCCCAGCGCCACGACCACGAGCGACACGAGATCGTCGCGCGCGGGCCGCTTCTCACGAAAAACCACCAGCAGGCCGAGCGCCAGCAACGCGGCAATGGTGGCACGCGCGACGGTGAGGAAAACCGGGTCGAAATCCGCCACGGCCACGCGCGTGGCCGGCAGCGAACCGCTGAAGATCAGCACGCCCACAAACCCGTTGACCCAACCGCTTGCAGACTTGTCCATGCCACGCTCCTGTTTGAGCGGGGTATCGATCTTCCCGGCTGGCGCGACCAGAGACAGTCCGGTACAGTTTAATCAAACTGTATTGTCAAAGGGACCGGTACAGATGACACTGCAGCAACGCATCGAAGACGAGCCCGGCACGCTGGTCGAGCAGGTCATGCAGGCGATACGCGCGCGCATCGCGGCCCGTGCGCTGGCGCCCGGTGCAAGGCTCCCCTCCATCCGAGCCTTTGCCGTTACGATGCAGGTTTCCAAATCGACCGTGGTGGAAGCCTATGACCGGCTTGCCGCCGAAGGCCAGATCCGCTCGCGGCGCGGCGCCGGCTTCTATGTTGCTGGCCATATGCCACCGCTTTCGCTGGCCGAGATCGGACCGCGCCTCGACCGCGAGGTCGATCCGCTGTGGGTCTCGCGGCAATCTCTGGAAGCCCGCGATACCGTGCTCAAGCCCGGATGCGGCTGGCTGCCAAAGGAATGGATGCCCGATGAGGCGATCCGGCGCGCCCTGCGGACGCTGGCGCGTTCGGAACAGGTCGACCTTACCGACTACGGCCCGCCACTGGGGCTCAGTCCCATGCGTCAGCTTCTGTCGCGGCGCATGGCCGAGCACGGCATCGAGGCCGAGCCGCGCCAAATCATGCTCACGGAATCGGGGTCTCAGGCGATCGACCTGCTCTGCCGCTTCCTGCTCGACCCCGGCGACACGGTGTTGCTCGACGACCCCTGCTACTTCAACTTTCACGCCATGTTGCGGGCGCATCGCGCCAGGGTGGTGAGCGTGCCTTACACACCGAACGGACCGGATCTCGAAATCTTCGCGCAGGTGTTGGCCGAGCATCGGCCGCGCCTCTACATCACCAATTCCGGCCTGCACAACCCGACCGGCGCGACGCTGTCGCCGGTCATGGCGCACCGCGTGCTGAAGCTGGCCGAGCAGCATGACCTGACGATTATCGAGGACGACATCTTCGCCGATCTCGAGCCCGAGCCCGCCCCTCGCCTCGCCGCCTTCGACGGGCTCGAGCGCGTCATCCACATCGGCAGCTTTTCCAAGACGCTGTCGGCGGCCGTGCGCTGCGGCTTCATCGCCGCGCGACCCGACTGGATCGAGGGGCTGATCGACCTGAAGCTCGCCACCTCCTTCGGCGGCGGGCATTTTTCGGCCGAACTCGTGCATGCCCTGTTGAAGGACGGCAGCTACCGCAAGCATGTCGAAGCGTTGCGCGCGCGCCTGGCCCGCGCAATGGGCGAGACAGGGCCCCGCCTCAACCGGCTTGGCCTGAAACCATGGATCGAGCCGCGTGCCGGCATGTTCCTGTGGTGCAGCCTGCCGGACGGGCTGGATGCCGCGACGATTGCCCGTCGCGCGCTCGCCGAAAACGTCGTGCTGGCGCCCGGAAACGCCTTCAGCCTGTCACAATCGGCCAAGGGTTTTCTGCGATTCAACGTGGCGCAGTCGCTCGACCCACGCATCTTCGCGGTACTGGAACGGGCCATGGCCTGAAACTTACAGCACCAGCCGATATTCCCGCTCGATCCTGCCGGAGCGCGGATGGATCTTGCCCACGCCATGCACCTGCCAGCCCATGCGCTCATAGAGCCGTAGTGCTCCGGGATTGTCGGCATAGACGGAAAGCCTTGCCTGCGCGAAGCCCCGCACCTTCAGTTCCCCCATGACACCCTTCAGGAGAAAGCTGCCGACGCCACGCCCCCACCAGAGCGGCGCAACACCGAGATAATGGACTTCCGCGTCGCGCTCCCCCGTCTCTTCGACGGGAGCGACGGCCGCGAATGCCACAGCCGCATCGTCGCGCGCCAATGCGACCGGCAGGAATGCGCGCGGCGAACTGTCAAGTATGCGCTGGATGATCGGACGGGCAAGCTCGAGCGCCGCCACGTCGGCCTCGCCGTCGCGCCTGGCCGTCGCCTCGGCCCAGATTGCGGCAGCCGCATCGACATGCGTGGCAGTGCCGTCGATCAAGCGAAAATCCGATGTCACCTTTCCTCTCCGGGATTGCCCGCGAAACTCTATACCATGTCGGGTCTCGATTGGACCGGGAGCACGATCACGTTTGCATCGCCGCGCTATTCGACTGAAGATTCAGCGGCGGGAGATGCTCGCGAAACGCTTTCCCGCCAACGCAGAATCCGGGTAATATGCCGGCATGAGAATACGCCATCTTTCCGAAACGATGATCAACCAGATCGCTGCCGGCGAGGTCATTGAGCGCCCGGCAAGCGTGGTCAAGGAACTGGTCGAGAATGCGCTCGACGCAGGCGCGAACCGCGTGGAAGTCGCCACCGCCGGCGGCGGCCTCAATCTCATCCGCGTCAGCGACGATGGCTCCGGTATTCCCGTGGATGAACTGGAATTGGCCGTCTCACGCCATTGCACGTCCAAGCTGGGCAACGACATCCACGACATCCGCTCGCTGGGGTTTCGGGGCGAAGCGCTGCCTTCCATCGGCTCGGTCTCGCGGCTTACGATCCGTTCGCGCACCGCGCGGGCCGACGCAGCCGCCGAAATCTCCATCGAGGGCGGCAATGTCTCGCCCGTGCGGCCGGCGGCGGCCAATCGCGGCACGTCGGTGGAGGTGCGCGACCTGTTCTTCGCTACCCCTGCCCGCCTGAAATTCATGAAAGGCCAGCGCGCGGAGGCGACAGCGATCAGCGATGTCGTCAAGCGCATCGCCATCGCCTTCCCCAAGGTGCGCTTCACCCTTTCAGGCCCGGACCGCACCACGATGGAGCTACCGGCGAGCGACGACACGGCGGAAGGCCGTCTCGGCCGCATCGCCCAGGTGATGGGCAAGGAGTTCCCGGAAAACTCCATCGCTCTCGATGCCATGCGCGAGAGCGTGCAGCTTGCCGGTCACGTCTCGATCCCCTCCTATTCGCGCGCCAATGCGCTGCAGCAATATGCCTATGTCAACGGCCGGCCGGTGCGCGACAAGCTGATCGCCTCGGCCATCCGCGGCGCCTATGCCGACGTGCTGCCGCGCGACCGCCACGCCATCACAGTGCTGTTCCTCACGCTCGACCCGGCAACGGTGGACGTCAATGTGCATCCGGCAAAGGCCGATGTGCGCTTCCGCGATCCGGGGCTGGTGCGGGGCTTGATCGTCGGCGCCATCCGCGAGGCGCTTGCCAAAGCCGGGCTACGTTCGGCCACATCCGGCGCGTCGGCCATGATGAGCGCCTTCCGCCCCGGTGCGGCGGCCTATGGCCATCCCGGCCCGGCCAACGGGCATCGCAGCTTCAATCCCGGTTTCAGGGCGGCGAGCACCGCAGGCTTCGATGTTGCCTACTCGCCATATCGCCCGCTGGAACCGGCCGGTCCGGCTTTCGCGGAGACCGCACAGGCAAGCTTCGACACCGGCCCGTCAATTGCCAGCGTTGATGCGCGCGCCGGGCAGGCGGACATAGCCGACGAACTGCTGCAAATGCAGCTTGGAGCCGCACGCGCTCAGGTGCATGAGAACTACATCGTTGCGCAGACGGGGGATTCGCTCATCATCGTGGACCAGCACGCCGCGCATGAACGGCTTGTCTACGAAGCGCTCAAGAACGCCATTCATTCGCGCGCCCTGCCCGCGCAGATATTGCTTCTGCCCGAAATTGTCGATCTGCCCGAAGACGATGCCACCCGCCTTGCCTCGCACGCCGAGACGTTGCGGCAGTTCGGCCTTGGCATCGAGCGCTTCGGGCCCGGCGCGATAGCCGTGCGCGAGACGCCGGCCATGCTCGGCGAAACCGATGTGGCGCAACTCGTGCGCGACCTTGCCGATGAAATTGCCGACAACGACACCACCGAAACGCTGAAGGCCCGGCTCGACAAGATCGCCGCGACCATGGCCTGTCACGGCTCGGTTCGCTCGGGCCGGCGGCTCCTGCCTGAAGAAATGAATGCGCTGCTGCGGCAGATGGAAGCCACGCCCGGCTCGGGCACCTGCAACCACGGCCGCCCGACCTATATCGAACTCAAGCTCGCCGACATCGAAAGGCTGTTCGGTCGACGCTGAGCGCCGGCGACCGTTGCGCCGTCCAACCAGCTTGACCTTGCCGGGGATTTGTGGCGGAACACTGCTGAATAACAGGCTGAATGTAAGATGATGAACCGTTTCGAAGGCCCCGGCGCACGGGAAGCCCGTATCCGCTATCTCGATGGCGATTTCCAGGTCACCAGTCCCGGCTCCTTCGTGCGCTGCGCGGTGACGGGCGAATCGATTCCGCTCGATGAACTCAAATACTGGAGCGTCGCGAGGCAGGAACCCTATGTGAACGCCGAGGTCGCGCTGCAGCGGGAACTGGAAGCACATCCCGAACTGCGGGTGCGTAAAGGCTGACGCCTGATCCCGAGCCGAAGGATCGCGTCAGCGAAATGCGGCAGATTTTTCGGAAGATCATGCTTCGGTAAAAATCTAGAGCGAGGAACGATTCAACGAAAAGTCCTCTCGCTCCGAAAACCCGCAAGCTTTAAGCCGAGCGGCGCCGCCGCCATGCTTCGATCGTCTCATCCACGATGCGGGCGGGTGCATGCGCCAGTTCGAATACCGCATCGACTTCCAGCACATCGAGGCCGACAAGAAGGTTCGCCGGCGCATTGTGGCGCAGGCGTGCGGCATCCTTGGCCGTGGTGATCAGTTCAAGGTTCTCGGCGCGCGCGGCAGCAGCCAGATCGTTCAACTCGTCTTCGGCATAGACGTGATGGTCGCCGAAGGTACGGGTCTTTTCCACTGCCGCGCCGGTGCGCCGCAGCGTATCGAAAAACTTCTCCGGATGCCCGATACCGGCAAAGGCAAAAAAACGCCGCCCGGCAAAACTTTCCGCATCGCGCGGTCGCACTGCCGCCTCGAACACCGCCTTGCCGGCCCGCGAAGCCTTGCGCACAATGTCGTCGGCAGCCGCGCCCTCGCCCATTTTCAGGATGCCATCCGCATAGCGAAGCTGACCAACCAGCGGCGCGCGCATCGGCCCACCGGGAATGACATGGCCATTGCCCAGACCATAGCGAGCATCCACCACCAGCAGCGCATAGTCGATATGGATATGCGCGCTCTGGAAGCCGTCATCCATGATGAGGAAATCGCAACCCTGCTCCAGAAGCAGCTTTGCACCGGCCGCCCGGTTGGGAGTGACCGCCACCGGCGCATGCTCGGCCAGAAGCAGCGGCTCGTCGCCGACATGCTTTGCGCTGTCATGATGGGCATCAACGATGTGCGGCTGGCCGAAGCTGCCGCCATGGCCCCGCGACAGGAAGCCGGGCGAAAGCCCCATGCTGCGTGCCTGTCTGGCCAGGGCGATGGCAACCGGCGTCTTGCCCGAACCGCCGACCGTGAAATTGCCCACGCATAGCACCGGCAGGTCGAAGCGCTCGCGCCGCGCACGCACCATGCGACGGTTGGCAACGAAGCCATAGAGCGCCGAGACAGGCAACAGCGCATAGGCGCGCCAGTCCGGACGCTCCCACCAGAAGGGGGGCGCTTCGCTCGCCACGCCTAACGCGTCCCTTTCAGGCGCGACTTGACGATCAGGGGCTGGATGAACGGATCCAGCGCCTTGAGCGTTCGCGCCAGCGCGCCGCGCATTTCGCCGACGGTCGCGTTTCCAGCCAGCATCATCTTGTGCCGCACGTTGTCGTTCAGCAGCAGATAGTTCACCGCACCCGCAAGCATGTCACGGTCGCGCACCAGCTTGGCGCCGCCGCGCTGTATCAGCCTTTGATAGCTGTCGCGGAAATTCTGTACGTTCTTGCCCGAAAGCACCGCCGTATCGAGCATCGCCGGCTCCAGCGGGTTCTGCCCGCCCTCGCCCGTCAGCGAGCGGCCGACGAAGGCGATCTCCGTCAGGCGCAGGTAAAGCCCCATCTCGCCGATCGTGTCGCCAAGCAATATGTCGGTGTCGGCCGCGATCGCCTCCCGCGCACTGCGGCGACTGACCTTGAGGCCGAGGGCCGAAAATTCTTCCACCAGCGCATCGGCCCGGTCGGGGTGACGCGGCACGATGATGGTGAGCAGCCCCGGATGGCGCGCACGCAGGCGCATATGCACCTCCGCCGCCACGCTCTCCTCGCCGTCATGCGTGGAGATTGCCGCCCATGTCGGGCGATTGCCGATCTGCCGCTTCAGCGCCTGCAACTCGCGCTCGTTGGCGGGCGGCGGCGGCGTATCGACCTTCAGATTTCCAGAGACCGTCACCGGCCGGGCGCCGAGCGCAGCAAAGCGCTTGCCGTCGAGATCGGACTGGGCCACCACATGCGCCAGGTTCTCGAACAGCGCTTCGGCCAGATAGGAACGCTTCTTCCACGAAGCGAAGGACCGGTCCGAAAGGCGGCCATTGACCAGCACCTGGGGCACACGGCGCTTGCCGAGTTCCAGGATCGTCATCGGCCAGATCTCGGATTCGGCAATGATGGCGAGGTCCGGCTTCCAGTAGTCCAGGAAGCGGCTGATGGCCGGCTTGAGGTCGAGCGGGACATATTGATGGATCACGCGCTCGCCGAAACGCTCATTGGCAAGAGCGGCCGAAGTCACCGTGCCGGTGGTCAGAACGACATTGATGCCATAGCCGAGAATGGTCTCTATCAGCGGCGCAACGGCCAGCGTCTCGCCCACGCTTGCGGCATGCAGCCAGATCAGCGGCCCTTCCGGACGCGGCCGCCCGGCCCGGCCATAGCGCTCGCGACGCCGCACGGGGTCTTCCTTGCCCTTGCTGGAGCGCCACGCGACATAGGTGCCGATCACCGGATAGGCCAGCGACCCGGCAAGACTGTAGGTCGAAAGAACCGCGCGCGCCCAGCGTTCGCTCATGCGCGACCACCCTCCGCAATGCGATAGGCATCCTCGGTTGCCCTGTTAAGCGATGCCGTCAGTTCCTGCCGCTTGCGCTCCATCAGTTCCTCGTCTGCATCGGCCGGGACCGTTATCGGCTCGCCGATGATCGCCGCCGAGCGGCCGAAAGGCAGGTTGATGGTGGTCTTGTCCCAGGTGCGCTCCAGCACCTTGCGGCGGCTGGTGGCGACCGCCAGCGGCACCACGGGGCGACCGGAAAGCCGCGCCAGCGTGACGATGCCCAGACCGGCTTCACGCGGCGTGCCATGGGGAATGTCGGCGATCATGGCAACGTTGGTGCCGGCATCGAGTGCGCGCTTGAGCATGATAAGCGCGCGCGCACCGCCCTTTTCCATATGCTGCCTGTCACTGCGGCCACCGGAGCCGCGCACGGCTTCGAAGCCGAATTTTTCCAGAGCCAGCGCGTTGAGTTCGGCATCGGCGCTGCGGGAGACCATTGCCAGCATCTTCTGGCCGCGCGGCAGAAAGCATGGCGCCAGCAGGTGCTGGCCATGCCAGAGCGCGATGATCGCGGGCGACAGTTCCTCATAGGCGATCTTGAGGTCCGAGGAACTCTTGGACAGTGGATTGGTGAAGCGCACAAAGCGCAACGCGTTCGCGAGGAAGGACGCAATCATGCCCTTGGCGAAGCGGGACTGCGCCAGAGGTTTGCGAATCTTGCGCCAGAAGCCCTTCATTGCGCTCGCATTGCGTGGCTTTGCGGTCGTCACGCGCGCCGCCGGCTGTGCCAGTGTCTTTTCTTCCATCAATTCTGACCGGGACCCTTGCCGCTTTCCGGATCGAGCAACCGATGAAGATGAACCACGAAATAGCGCATATGCGCGTTGTCCACGCTCGCTTGCGCCTTTGCGCGCCATGCCGTTTCCGCCGACTTGTAATCCGGATAGATGCCGACGATGTCGAGCGCATCGAGATCGCGGAATTCGGTCGAACCGAGCGACTTCAGCTCTCCGCCGAAAACCAGATGCAAAAGCTGCTTTTTTCCGTCTTCCTCGGTCATGGGTGTTCCTGAATCGTGAATGACAAATTTGCCACTTCCTGGAGCATGTTGCAGCCAGGTGGAATCACTTGGCGTCGCACACATGCGGCAAAATCAATTAGATAGACCATGATGTCATCCGAAAACCGCTTCACACTTTTCGGCATCATGGTCTAGAGCAAATTCACCAGATTTGAAACCATTTCGGTTTTTCAGCTTTCCGTCCCGGCAATCACGCCTGCGATGGCATGAAGCAATTCGCCGCTTCCCGCCACCAGCGCGCCATGCGACGTGATCGCGCCGCCGTAAAAGGGCACCGCGCTGCTGGCGTCGAGAATATGTCCGCCGGCCTCGCGCAGGATGAGATCGGCTGCGGCAATGTCCCAGTCATGCGCGTTGGGCTTGACGAAAGTTGCGTCGATCCGCCCCTCTGCAATCAGTGCCAGCCGGTAGGCCAAAGAGGGGATATGCTGGACACGATGCGCACGCTCACGCCAGCCTTCCGGCAATTCGTCGAAATACGGCTTCGGGCCGCCGACTTCGAGCAGCGCGCCGGGTTTGCGAACACGGATAGCGCTGCCGTTCTTGCGGGCGCCCTTGCCCGGCAGCGCTGAGAAGACATCACCCAGCGCCGGGCAGTCGATCACACCGGCAATCGGACGGCCGTTTTCCACGACGGCAAGGCTGACGCACCACGAGGTCGAACCTTCGAGAAAGCCGCGCGTGCCGTCAATGGGATCGACGACGAAGGTGCGTCCCGCCGAAAGCCGGGCCTCGCTGTCCGCCGTTTCCTCCGATAGCCAGCCATAATGTGGGCGCGCTGCCGTCAGCGTCTCGCGCAGGAAGGCGTCGACCGCGAAATCGGCCTCGCTGACGGGCGATTGTCCCGACTTCATCCACACTTCCGGGTTCTGCCCGAAATAGCGCATGGCAATCGCACCAGCCTCGCGGCCCACATCGAGCAGCAGCGCCAGATCTTCCGTGTTGGGCGCCATGCCGGCTTTCTCAGCTTCCGGCAAGCGTCATTCCTTCGATGAGCAAGGTGGGTGCAGCCGTGCCGAAATTGCGGTCGAGATCGCTGGCCGGAACCATGCGCAGGAACATATCCTTCAGGTTGGAGGCGATCGTGACCTCCGACACCGGATAAGCCAGTTCGCCGTTCTCGATCCAGAAGCCCGAAGCCCCGCGACTGTATTCGCCGGTCACCATGTTGACGCCCTGTCCGAAGACCTCGGTGACATAAAAGCCCGTTTTCAGCGAGCGAATAAGATCTTCCGGCGAACGTTCGCCGGGCTCAATCGACAGGTTCGTGGAACCCGGCGAGACGGATGAGCCGCCACGCACACCACGACCATTGGTGTGCAGGCCAAGTTCCTTCGCGGCCGAAACCGACAGGAACCAGTGGTTCAGCACGCCCTTGTCGACCATGGCGAGTTTTTCGCCTTCCACGCCCTCGCCGTCGAAGGGACGCGACGATGGCCCGCGCATGCGCAGCGGTTCATCGATAACGGCGATGGCGGTCGAGGCCACCTGCTTGCCCATCATATCACGCAGGAAGCTGGTCTTGCGCGCCACCGAAGCGCCGTTGATGGCGCCGGCGAGATGGCCCGCAATACCGCGCGCCACACGCGGATCGAAGATCACATCGATCGGCCCCGTCCTGGCCTTGCGCGGATTGAGTCGCCGCACGGCACGTTCGCCGGCGTTGCGGCCGATCGTTTCGGCGGCGTCGAGATCGGCGAAATGCAGGCGCGAGGAGAAATCATAGTCGCGCTCCATCGCGGTGCCCTCACCCGCGATCACGCTGGTGGAGCGCCCGAAGCGCGTCGCCGCATATTGCCCGACGAAGCCATGCGAGGTGGCAAGCACCAGCCCACCCATGCCCGCGCTTGCGCCGCTGCCGCCGGAATTGGTGACGCCGGCCACCGCAAGTGCCGCCTCTTCCGCCGCCAGCGCATCTTCCTTCAATCGGTCGGCGGACACGACCGTGCTATCGAAAAGGTCGAGATTGCGGATCGACTTCGCCAGCGATGCGGCGTCCGCCAGTCCCTGATAGGGGTCTTCCGGAGATACCTTCGCCATCGCCACGGCGCGCTCGGCAAGCTGGGCCGGGTCGGACGTGGCGGTCGCCGAAACGCTGGCGATGCGCTGGCCAACGAAAACCCGCAGCGACATGTCTTCGCTCTCAGAGGATTCCGTGCCCTCGACCTTGCCGAGACGAAGCGAAACACTGGTGGAGCGACCACGCATGGCGACCGCATCGGCCGCATCGGCACCAGCCTTCTTCGCGGCCTCAACCAGCGCGGTCACGCGATCAGTGAGCCTTGCGGCATCTCTTGTGGCGTCATCGTTCATGCGCATATTCCTAAAACCGTTTGCGTGGTTCGCGCCCTTTGGCGCGGCCGCCATCTGAACCATCTATTGTTCCGCCCCCGCTTGTGCAATGGGTTAAGAGGGAGACTCAAGGATAGCATCGAAACTGGGAACGTAATCCGGACCCCGGCTGGCAGAGGCAACACTGCCGCTACGACAAGAGGAGCGCCGAAATCATGACACCGTTTCACCTCGCCTTTCCCGTCCGCAACCTTGAAGAAACGCGCGCCTTCTACCAGGACGTCCTTGGCTGCGCGATCGGTCGCTCTTCGGAAACCTGGGTCGATTTCGACCTCTTTGGCCACCAGATGTCGGCGCATTTGCGGCCGGGCGTGCCCACTGCGGCCAATGACGGCCAGGTCGGCGGCAAACTCGTTCCCATCCCCCATTTCGGCGTCGTGTTGCCGATGGAGGACTGGCAGGCGCTTGCCGACCGCCTGCAAGCACGCGACGACGTAGACTGGCTGGAGCACCCGATGGTTCGCTTTGCCGGCGAGCCCGGTGAACAGGCCACGCTGTTCATCCGCGACCCATCCGGCAACGCGCTGGAATTCAAAGGCTTCCGCTCGCTCGAGCAGGTTTTTGCGCATTGAGTGGATCGACGACAAGCGGGAAAGCACCCGCGCAGGTCCAGCAACACACGGCGAAATTCATCACCGGCTCGACCATGCGGCATGTGATCGTCATGACGGCCACGGGCTCTATCGGCCTCGTTTCGGTCTTCATCGTCGATGGATTGAACCTGTTCTACATTTCACTGCTCGGCGTGGAGGAACTGGCGGCAGCGATCGGCTTTGCCTCCACCCTGCTTTTCTTCACGCTCTCCATCGGGATCGGCCTGACGATTGCCTGCGGCGCACTGGTGTCGCGCGCGCTCGGCAAAGGCAACCGGGACGAAGCCGCGCAGATGGGCGGCGCGGCGATGGTGTTCATGGGCCTCACCAGCACGGCCATGAGCATTGCCGCATGGCCATTCCTGCGCGAGTTGAATGCGCTTTTGGGTGCGACCGGCAAAACGCTGGAACTTTCGACGCTCTTCCTCCAGATCGTGCTTTTCTCCACACCGGTCATGGCACTCGGCATGTGCGCAAGCGGCATCCTGCGGGGCACGGGCGATGCGCGGCGCGCCATGTATGTAACGCTCGGCAGCGGCGTGGCGGCGGCAATCTTCGATCCGATCCTCATCTTCGGCTTCGGGCTCGGACTGGAAGGCGCGGCAATCTCCACCGTCCTGTCGCGCTTCGTGATGCTCGCCATCGGCATATATGGCGCGCACCGCATACACGGGCTGATGCGCTTGCCGGACTGGGAAAGACTGCGGCAGGCGTTCCGTCCGTTCTTCGCCATCGGCCTGCCGGCGGTGCTGACCCAGCTCGCCACGCCGGTCGGCAATGCCTATGTGACAGCGGAAATCGCCGTCTTCGGAGACCAGGCGGTCGCCGGCTGGGCCATCATCGGCCGCATCGTGCCGGTGGCGTTCGGCGTGATCTTTTCGCTATCGGGCGCGGTCGGCCCCATCCTCGGCCAGAATTTCGGCGCGCACAAATATGACCGTCTGGTCACGACCATGCGCGACAGCCTTGTCTTCACTGTGGCCTATGTGCTGGCGGTGTGGGCGCTGCTGGCGATCTTCGCGCATCCGATCGCCGACATTTTCGGCGCTCAGGGACTGGCGCGCGAGCTGATCGTATTCTTCTGCTTCTTCGCGGCCGGCAGCTTCCTGTTCAACGGCGCGATCTTCGTTTCCAGCGCGGCCTTCAACAATCTCGGCTATGCGACCTATTCGACCGTATTCAACTGGGGTCGTTCGACGCTCGGCATTATTCCGTTCGTCTGGGCCGGCGCGCATTTCTACGGCGCAAAGGGCGTCATCGCCGGCTGGGGTCTCGGCGCCATCGTCTTCGGCGTGATCTCCATGATGGTGTGCTTCCGCGTCGTACGCTCGCTGGCCAGCCAGCCGGTCGCGCCCGGAATTGAGGACGTGCCGCAATTGCCGCCCTCCGCGCAATCGCCCTTCTCCACGGGCAAGGCAGCTACCGCGCCACAGCCGGGGCCGTAGAAGTATCGGCTGCAAAGATCATGCGTTCGAGCGTCTCTGGTTTCCGCGCAGAAGCGCTTCCACGGCGTGCTTGAGTTCATCCTTTATCGGGGCCGTTTCGGCCAGCACCGCGTCGACTTTCAGGAAATCGAGGGAACGGAAGCGCGACACCGGCGGACGCAGGAGAATGTCGGGCTGGCTGTGCTCCAGCTTCCCGGCGATGATCGACTGCATCATGATCTGGGTCGCGCCGAACATGACGTCGACGGCTCCCAGCTTGCCATTGCCGTTTTCGGTCGGCACGCCGACCACATCCACGGCAATCACGAAATCGGCCGTGTTTTCGAGCAGGTCAAAGGGAACCGGATTGTAGATGCCGCCATCGATCAACAGCCTGCCGTCACGGCGCACCGGCGCGAAGACGGCGGGAATAGCGGCAGAAGCTGCCAGCGCCGAAAGCAGCTCGCCCTCGCGAAACACCGCCAGTTCATGGCCGAAATAGTCGGTTGCCGTCACGGCCAGCGGGATCGCCAGCTTCTCGAACGATTCCGGAATCTGCTCCGGCAGAAAGGCGCGCAGGATGCGCTCGATGTTGAACTGGCTGACCTTGATCCCGGCTTCCACCATTTCAGACAGAGTGCCGGGACGCGCCCGCCACATCCTGCTGGCAACTTCGGAATGCCTGGCCAGGATGCCGTGTGCATAGTCATGGATCTCGCGGCCCGACATGCCCGCCGCCATGGCCGCCCCCATGATCGCGCCGATGGATGAGCCGGCGATCACCACGGGGCGAATGCCAAGCTCGTCCAGAGCCTCGATGACATGGATATGTGCGAGGCCGCGTGCTCCGCCGCCACCAAATGCGACAGCGAAGCTCGCACTCATCCCTTGTGCCCCGCATCGCTGATTGCGGTCGGCCCCGGCCCGATGATCAGCACAGAGGGATCGGCCGCAAGCAGCTTGCGAGCGGCGGCCTTGGTATCTTCCAGCGTCACCGCATTGATGAGATCGCCACGACGCTGCATGTAGTCGATGCCGAGGTCCTCGAGCTGCAATTGCACCAGCGTAGCGGCCACCGCTCCCGACGAATCCAGATTGTTGATGGCGTAGGAGCCGATCAGATATTTCTTGGCATCCGCCAGTTCTGTCGCGGTGGGTCCTTCGTCCGCCATCTTCTTCACCACGTCGCGAATGATCTCCAGCGTTTCGCCCGCCTTGTCGGCCCGCGTCGAGGTATCGATGCTGAGCGCCGAGGCGTGGTCGTAATTCACCAGCGACGACGAGATGCCGTAAGCCAGTCCACGCTTTTCCCGAACCTCGTCGAAAAGGCGCGAACTGAACGTACCGCCGCCCAGAATCTGATTCATCAGCACCGTGCTGAAGAATTCCGGATTATTGCGGGCAACGCCGGGATAGACAAGCTGTATGCTGGTCTGCGGCAGAGGATAGTCGACATGCACGTGCTGGCCGAGCTTCGGCTGAATGTCGGCAACCGGCGTCAGGCTCGGCTTTTCCGGCAGATCGCCGAACAGCTTGTCGAGATCGGCCTTCAGCGTTTCGGCATCGATCGCGCCGACCACAGCCACAGTCAGCTTCTCGCGGGCGAACAATGCCTTATGCAGGGCGCGCAGATCGTCCGCGGTGATCGTATCCAGCGTCTGCTCGGTCCCCTCGCTACGACGCGCATAGGGATGGTTGCCATACAGGGCCTCGGACCATTTGAGCTCAGCCGCCTGCTTGGGATCGCGCGCGCTGGCGAGGATGCCGGACACGATCTGACCGCGCACGCGATCCAGCGGCGCCTTGTCGAAGCGTGGCTCGTTGATCGCCATGCGCATCAGGTCCAGCCCTTCGTCCTTCCGGTCGGCCAGCAGCCGCATCGATCCGTAGAGCGTGTCACGTCCCGCGCTGAAGCGCATTTCGGCGCCCGCATCGTCCAGCCTGGCCTGGAAGGCCTCGCTGTCGAGCTTGCCCGCTCCTTCGTCGAGCAACCCGGTCATGAGATTGGTGAGGCCTTCCTTGCCGGCCGGATCCTGCGTGGTACCGCCCGCAAAGGCAAAATTCATGGCGACGATCGGGACCGAATAGTCCTCGACCAGCCAGGCGGTGACGCCGCTCGACGACTTCACTTCCTGGATCTTCATATCCGCATAAGCGGGATCGAGGCCCTGGAACGTGATGAGGATGAACGAGAGCATCGCGGCGGCAGCAACCGCCGTTTGCCTGGCGCGTGTAGCAAAATTCAAGGTCATGGACTTTCCGATCAGTTGGCCGGGACGCTCGTGGCCGGAGCATCGGCTGAAACATCCCCCTCGGACTCGGCATCCTGCGCTGCCGGCTTGGCCGCAGGAGCCTGCGCGGCCAGTTCCGGCGTACCCTTCGCCTTCGGCAGCAGATAGCCCGTCACGGAAATCTCCGGTCGCAGATACTTGGCGGCAACGGCCTGCACCTGCTCGGCGGTGACTGCCCGAATTCTTTCGGGCCACGCCTGCACGTCCTGGACCGTGCTGCCGGTGGTCAGCGCAGCGCCGAACATATTGGCCATGCTCGACTGCCTGTCGCGTGCAAAGACCATGCCGCGTACATAGCGGTTCTTGGCCTTATCCAGTTCGTCTGCGTTGACGCCGTCCTTGACGATGCGGGCGATCTCGGTATCGACAGCGGCCTGCACCTTGTCGAGACTGTCTTCGCCGCGCGGCGAGCCGTAGACCGTGAAGGTGGTGTCATCGAGCGAGGTGCCATCATAGAAGGCGCCGGTATCGGAAGCCAGGCCCGTCTTGACGATGAGCTGCTGGTACAGCCGGCTGCGCATTCCGCCGCCGAGGATTTCCGACAACAGGTCCAGCGCTTCCGCTTCGCCGTTCTGCGAACGGTGGTAGGAGGGCACGACCCACTGCCTGGAGAAGCTCGGCACCGTCACCCGCTCGTCGGTCATCGTGACAGTGCGCGAGGTCTTCTGGCGCGGTTCGGTCGGGCGCTCGCGCGCCGGCAGCGCCGGGCCGCGCGGAACCTTGCCATAGGTCTTCTCGGCAAGTTCGCGCATCTTTTCAGGCGTCACGTCGCCGGCCACGACCAGCACGGCATTGTTGGGCGCATAGTAGCGCTTGTAAAAGTCGGTCGCTTCCTCGCGGTTCAACTGCTCCATCTCGTGCATCCACCCGATGACCGGAATGCGGTAGGGATGGTTCTGATAGAGCGTGGCCTGCACTTCCTCGCTCAGCAGCGCCTCGGGGCTGCCTTCGATGCGCATGCGGCGCTCTTCGAGGATGACATTGCGCTCCGGCACGATGACATCATCGGTGAGGATGAGATTGTGCATGCGGTCGGCCTCGAAATCCATCATGGTTTCAAGCGCATCGGGCGCCACGGTCTGGTAGTAGGCCGTGTAGTCATAAGACGTGAACGCGTTCTCGCTGCCGCCGATCTCCGCCACCTTGGCGCTGAATTCGCCGGCCTTGTGATTGGTCGTGCCCTTGAACATCAGGTGTTCGAAGAAATGGGCAATACCCGACTTGCCTGCCGGCTCGTCGGCGCTGCCTATCTTGTACCAGACCATATGCGTCACGATCGGCGCGCGATGGTCGGGGATGACAACAACCTCCATGCCGTTGTCGAGCGTGAAGTCGGCAACAGGCGATGGGTTCCTGGCTTCGGCAAAAGCTGGAAGTGCGGCAATGGCGAGCACCATCGCCAGCACGACAGCAAGCATGTTGCCGGCGCGCCGGTTTGCCCAACCGGTTTCGAATGTCATCGATGGCTCCTTGGCTTCTCGTTATTTCGGGATTCCGGTCCCCACTAGCAATACGGATATAGGTATCCGGATGGCATTTCGGAAAAGCTCGGGCGTTTAATTGCAAATGAAAAAGGCCGAAACTGGACTACGACGCGGAAAAAACGCGCGCTTGACGGGGAAAATCGTCGCAGTCTCGCCCGCACGCGTGGAACGCTTTCCACCGCCGGTAGCGGATTTCAGGTTCTGGTAGAGTTCAGCGCCTCAAGCCACGAATAAGACGGCGCTTCTGGAAAAGATCACCTCGGTTCGATCAGCCGTATGATCGTGTCGCCATAGCCGCGTTCATCGATGATGACAAAGTCCGCGCCCGGATCGAACGACACGGAGGCCGTCTCTTCCACCACGCACAGCGCATTTTCCGCCAGCCAGCCGCCATCCAGAGCCGAGCGCAGCGCGGCTTCGCCAAACCCCTTGCCATAGGGCGGGTCGGCGAAGACGAGCCCGAAGGGCTGGACCGTTCCTGCCGGGCCGAGGCGGGTGGCGTCGCGCCGGAAAATCTTGGTGCGACCGGTGAGGCCGAAGGCCTCGACATTGGCGCGGATCAGGCCGCGTCCTTCCGTCGACTCTTCCACGAACATGCAAAAGGCTGCGCCGCGCGACACGGCTTCCAGCCCCAGTGCACCGGTGCCGGCGAACAGGTCGAGCACCCGCGCGCCTTCCAGGCGGTCACCGAAGCGATGCGCCAGCACATTGAACAGCGCCTCGCGGGTGCGATCCGTGGTCGGGCGGATGGAGTTGCTGCGTGGCGTGGCCAGCGGCCGGCCGCGAAACTCACCGCCGACGATCCGCATTGCCCTTGCCCCCGCGTGAACCGGACGGACGATCACCGCCGCCGCGTGGCCCCTTGCCCCCGTCACCTTCACGACGCGGCTTGCCGAAGCCCGACTTGCCGCCGCCGGGCTTATCGAAGAACGGCTTGCCATGATGCGGTTTGGCAGATTTGCGCGCCGGCGCTTCCGCCTTGTCTGCTCCGGCATTGCCCTTGCCGATCGGACGCGCGCCGGGTGCCATCCAGACATTGGCCTTTCGCTGCCCCGGCGCCTCGAAGGAGCGGCCGCCATGTTCGCCCGGCTTCTCTGCGCGCTTGAACTTGCCGCCGCGATCCGGGCGCTCACCCCGCTCCTGCCCAAAGCTGCGATCCGGCTTCGTCTGCAACCGGTCGCGCATGTCTTCGCGATGGCGCTCCTGCTCGCGCTTGCGATTGCGCTTGATCAGTCCGCCCTCGCCGATCTCCAGCGGCCGTGGCCCGCGCGGCGCCCTGGCTGGTGCTTCGCCCTCGGGCCTGGCAGTCTCCCTGCGTACCGGCTTGTTGGAAAACGGCTTGATGATGTCGGCGTCGAAATTCGCGCCGGCTTCCTCGATCAGGCGCTCTCCGAGCTGGTCGCGCAGCGTGCGGCCGCTCAGTTCCTGCACATGACCTTCCGGCAACTCGCCAAGCTGGAACGGGCCATAGGAAATGCGGATCAGCCGCGTCACGGTCAGGCCGAGCGCACCGAGGATGTTCCTCACCTCCCGGTTCTTGCCTTCGCGCAGACCGAGGGTAAGCCATGCATTGGTGCCCTGCTCCCGATCGAGCGAAGCCTCGACGGAACCGTAGAAGACGCCATCGACGGCAATACCTTCCTTCAGTCCCGCAAGCTGCTTTTCATCGACCTTGCCGTGAACGCGCGCCCGGTAGCGGCGCAGCCAGCCCGTGGCCGGCAGTTCCAGCACGCGCGACAAGCCGCCGTCATTGGTGAGCAGCAAAAGCCCCTCAGTGTTGATGTCGAGGCGGCCGACCGTCATCAGGCGCGGCAGGTCGGCCGGCAGTATGTCGAAAACGGTCTTGCGGCCTTCCGGGTCGCGATTGGTGGTGACCACGCCGGCCGGCTTGTGGAACAGGAACAGCCGCGTACGCTCGACCGGCGGAATGACCTGATCGTCGAGTTCGATGCGATCCTGCGGCATGACATTGAAGGCCGGCGAAGTCAGAACCTGTCCGTTGACGCGCACGCGGCCGGCGGCGATCAGTTCCTCCGCATCCCGCCGCGAGGCGATGCCGACACGCGCCAGGCGTTTGGCGATGCGCTCTCCCGGAGCCTCTTCCACCGCATTGGCGCGCTCGAAAGGCTTGCGCGGACCACTGCCGTGCCGGGCTGCCTGCGGCTTGCCGCCTTCCGGACGCCGGCGTCCTTCGAAGCCACCCTCGCGCTTCGGATGCGAGCGCTCGAACTGCGGACGCTCCCGGCGGGCGTCTTCATTGCGGTTCTCGCGGGAAAATTCCCTGCCCTGCGCGCCTTCCCGTTCGGCACGGCCGGGACGCGGGCCAGTCCGCTTTTCGTAAGGCTTGCCCTCGAAACGCGACGGCTTGCGAAAGCCGCCTTCGCCGTCTTCGCGCGGGCGGTCGTCGCGAGAGAAATCGCGCCTTGGCCGCTCGGAGCCCGTGGCTTCATCGCGCCGCTGGAAGCGCGGCTTGTCGCCGGCATCGCGTTCACCGCGCTTGCCGAAGGGCTTTGCCCCTTCGGCGCGTGGCTTGCCCGCGAATCCCGGCTTGCCGCCCTTGCGCGGCGCGCCGCTACCGCCGCGTGCACCGCCTGCCTTGAAGCCGCCTTTACGCGGAGATTTTTTATGATCGTCGTCCATGTGGCATTTGCCTTTCCGGGGCGGTAGATAACAGGAACACTTGTCGGTTGCGAGGGAATAACAGCTTGAAACGACCGGATTTCATGGCGCTTGCGCTTGCCGAGGCAAAAGCGGCCGCGGACCGTGGCGAAGTGCCGGTCGGGGCAGTCCTCGCCAATGGCCACGCGGTCGTCGCCAGTGCCGGCAATCGCACCCGCGAACTCAACGACCCGACCGCTCATGCCGAAATGCTGGTCATCCGCGAAGCTTCGAAAAAACTGTCGTCCGAACGACTGACCGGCCTCGACCTCTATGTAACGCTGGAGCCTTGCACCATGTGCGCGGGCGCCATTTCCTTTTCCCGCATCCGCCGCCTTTATTATGGCGCGGCCGATGAAAAAGGCGGCGCAGTGGTCAATGGCGTCAGGTTCTTCACCTCACCCACCTGCCATCATGCGCCCGATATCTATCCGGGCATAGCCGAATGCGATGCCGCGGCACTGCTCAAGGACTTTTTTCAGGCCCGCCGCGAACCATAGGCCACGGTACCTGCTTTTTACCCTACCAGGGAAGGATATCGCGCCAGCTGCCCTTCTTGCCTGCAGCAGCTTTCAGGCGGCGCTCCTTCTTGTATTCATCTTCGCCGATATCGCCAGACGGCGCACTCGCGGACGGCTGGCGATAATCCAGCGGCGGTTCGCTGAGATATTTGCGAACAGTAGGATTGCCCTGCCGTGTCTCGGCAAGACGCTTGTTGAACGCCTCGCGCTGGTCCCGCTCCATGCCGGGCTTGCCAAGACCCGAATCCTGCGTGCGCTGCGAAACACCGAGCGGCAGGGATCTGGCCGAAGACGGCGCATTCAGGTCTCCCTGGATTTCCGGCTCCCAGCCCGGATTGTCACGATTGGCCGTCGCTTCGGCGCGCATGCGGGAACGGCGCTGTTCCGGCGATTCGGGCCATGCGCTGTTGCTGGCCGTCACGATATTCTCCTGCGGCGCTGGAAGATTGAGCTTTTCGCCCGGCTTGGGCCTCACCAACTCAGGTCGCGGCTTATAGTCGATCTTCTCGCGGTTCTTCGGCGCGACCGACAGGATTCCGGTGACGTCGCCGACAAGCTGCTCGGTCGAGGTCTTGTCCGTTCCGTAGGTTGGCGAACTCACACAGCCAGACACAGCAAGGCCGGAGGCCACGAGCGCCAGCAGGGCAACCCGCGCGCGCGTCTTTTCAGTCATGCCAGAAAATTTCACCGCAAACCGCCTCTCGCTTTCGCCGAATTCCGGACTGGCGTCCGGCTATCCCCGCATCCTCATCTGATGGGAATCCGGCGACAATTTGTCGGCCGGAATTCCGGCTTTTAACGCAAGCGCCCCCGAAGGGCAACGACCGCCGCCGCTGCCCTTTCCGATTCGGTTTGCTCAAAGCCTGCCCAGCGCTTCCAGTTCGTGCAGCGCAGCGGCATCGCGCGCCGACACATCCGGGAAGGCCGCGTCGGAGCCGACATCGGCGGTGTAGCGCCATGAGCGCGCGCATTTGCGCAGGCCCTTGCCTTCCGCCTTTTCCACCACGACGGCTACGCCCGGCACCTCGCGCAGCGTGAAGGCACCGGCAGGTGCGGCCTCGCGCGACACGGTAAGATCGCTGGTGATGCTGATCTCGGCCATGTCGATGCCGTCGAGCGCCGATGCCAGCGTTTCATCGGCGATGTAGACGACCGGAACCGCCTCCAGCGAAGAGCCGATGGCCTTGCTGGCCCGCTCCAGCTCGAGCGCGCCCGTGACCACGCCGCGCACCTGGCGGATCTTGCGCCACTTCTCGGCCAGCGCCTCGTTCCGCCAGTCGGCCGGCACGTCACGGAACTGCTCCAGATGCACCGATTCGCACGCCGGATAGCGCTCGAGCCAGGCTTCCTCGGTGGTGAAAGGCAGCATCGGCGCCAGCCATGTCACCAGACGGTCGAACAGATGGCGCACCACCTGCATGGCCGCCTTGCGGCGCTTGCTCGACGGCGCGTCGCAATAGAGCGCGTCCTTGCGGATGTCGAAGTAGAAGGCTGACAGCTCCACCACCATGAAATCGACGAGCGCGCGCGTGATACGCTTGAACTCGAACGCGTCGTAACCGGCACGCACGGTCTCGTCGAGCTCGGCCAGACGGTGCAGCATCAGCCGCTCCAGCTCCGGCATCTCGGCCACTGGCACATCTTCGCCCTCGTCATGGGCGAGCGTGCCGAGCATCCAGCGGATGGTATTTCTCAGCTTGCGATAGGCGTCGATATTGGTCTGCAGCACGTTCTTGCCGAGGCGCTGGTCTTCCCAATAGTCGGTCGTCACCACCCACAGGCGCAGAATGTCGGCGCCGGACTGCTTGATGACGTCCTGCGGTACCACCGTGTTGCCGAGAGACTTCGACATCTTGCGGCCATCCTCGTCCATGGTGAAACCATGGGTGACGACGGCATTGTAGGGCGCGCGGCCGCGCGTGCCGCAGCTTTCCAAGAGCGAGGAATGGAACCAGCCGCGATGCTGGTCGGAGCCTTCGAGATAAACATCGGCCGGCCATTTCAGGTCGGGGCGATCCTCCAGCGTGAAGGTGTGGGTGGAGCCGGAATCGAACCAGACGTCGAGGATATCCATCACCTGCGTCCATGGCTCGTCGGCACGGCTGCCAAGGAAGCGCTCGCGCGCGCCTTCGGCGAACCAGGCATCGGCGCCCTCCTTCTCGAAGGCTTCGAGAATACGAGCATTGACCTCATCATCGACCAGCACCGTGCCATCCGCGTCAGCGAAGATCGCGATCGGAACGCCCCAGGCGCGCTGGCGCGAAAGCACCCAGTCCGGACGCTCCTCGATCATGGAGCGCAGGCGCGTCTGGCCGGCGGCCGGCACGAAACGAGTGTCGTCGATAGCCTTCAACGCGCGCGAGCGCAGCGTAGTCGCGTCGCCGAGTTCCTTGTCCATGTAGACGAACCACTGCGGCGTGTTGCGGAAGATCACCGGCTTCTTGGAGCGCCAGCTATGCGGATAGCTGTGCTTCAGACGGCCGCGCGCAAACAGCATGTTGCGCCTGATCAGCTCTTCGATGACCGCCTTGTTGGCATCGCCCTTCTTGCCGTGATCGTCGATGACGCGCGCAGCCCCACCCTCGCGATCCGGGCCGAAGCCCGGCGCATCCTTGGTGAAATAGCCGGCATCGTCCACCGTGAACGGCAGGCGCGTGTCGATGCCGCGTTTTTCGAGCGCGGCGGCGGCATCCATCCAGGCGTCGAAGTCCTCGCGGCCGTGGCCGGGCGCGGTGTGCACGAAGCCGGTGCCGGCATCATCAGTGACATGCTCGCCCGCCAGCATCGGCACAGGGAATTCATAACCGCCACCAAAACCTTCCAGCGGATGGGAAAGCGTCAGGCTGCCAAGCTCATCGGAGGAAACATCGAAAAGACGGTTCAACGTGACCTTGGCCTTGGCGGAGGCTTCCTCGGCCAGCGCATCGGCAAAGATCAGCTTTTCGCCGGGCTGCGGGCCGTAGTCGTTCTCGGCTGCCGTCACCTCGTAGAGGCCATAGCCGATGCGCGGCGAATAGTTCACGGCGCGGTTGCCGGGGATCGTCCACGGCGTCGTCGTCCAGATGACGACACAGGCATTCAGCAGGTCGGGGCGAAAATCGACCTTGCCGCGCGAGGCCGCAGCGGCGTCAGCATCGGCCGGAACCTCGAGCTTCATGACCGGGAACTTCACCCAGATCGTATCTGACTCGTAGTCCTGATATTCGACCTCGGCCTCGGCGAGCGCCGTACGCTCCACCACCGACCACATCACGGGCTTGGAGCCGCGATAGAGCTGGCCCGACTTGGCGAATTTCAGCAGTTCGCCCGCGATGCGTGCCTCGGCATGGAACGCCATCGTCGTATACGGGTTCTCGAAGTCACCGATGACGCCGAGCCGCAGGAACTCTTCCGTCTGCACACCGATCCAGTGCGCGGCAAAGTCGCGGCATTCCTGACGAAATTCGTTGACCGGAACCTCATCCTTGTTCTTGCCGGCGGCGCGGTATTTTTCCTCGATCTTCCATTCGATCGGCAGGCCGTGGCAATCCCAGCCCGGCACATAGTTGGAATCGTAGCCGCGCATCTGGAACGAGCGGGTGATGACGTCCTTCAGCACCTTGTTCAGCGCGTGGCCGATATGGATGTTTCCGTTGGCATAGGGCGGGCCGTCATGCAGCACGAACTTCTCGCGCCCGGCCGCACTTTCGCGCAGGCGCTTGTAGAGGTCCATCTTCTGCCAGCGGGCAACCGTCACCGGCTCCTTCTCGGGCAGGCCGGCGCGCATCGGAAATTCCGTCTGCGGCAGATAGAGGGTCTTGGAGTAATCGAGTTTTTCGGACGTATCAGTCATTGTCTTGCCATCGGATTGCCCGGCGAAGCCGCAACGGGCGTGCAACTATTATATCGGGGGAGCGCCGGCGGCGCACAGGCAAACATCCCGGACTTTCAGGCGGCGTCAGGCCACCCGGAAGGCCGGGCCTGTAATTCGTATAGCAATCGCGAAGACAGGCGCGAAACATCTCATGGCCGCGCTTTTAATGGAGCCGGACAGGAGAATAAAGCCCATAATGCGCTTCGCAACGCCGTCACATGGTGAAATCGAAGCGATAAGTGCCCGAAACACCGAGCATGAACTGGTTCGGCGAGCCGCGTTCCCGCACAAGGCTCGAATCCTTCGCCGGCCCCAGGAGTCTCCTGTATTCGCTGAACGCGCTGGTCGTTATCTTCTCGGTCGTCTTCCAGGTCACCGCGCCGCCGACGCCGATCGAGGTCAGGCCGCTCTCAGGAGTGTATGCGCCAAGGCCCGAGCGCGCAGCTTCATCTGCCGAAACACCGTAATATGCGTCCAGATATTTGGCTGACCCGAACGACAGGCGCGGACCACCGGAAATCCGCACGTCGGGCGTGACGTCCTGGAAGGCGTCGACATAGATGTCGCCCACGACGCCGCTGTGAGAGCGGATGCCATGGCGCACCTCACCGCGGACGCGCAGCCAATCGGTCGGATAAACTTCCGCGAAAACGCCGACTTCAGCGCCCCACTTCACCGGATCCAGTCCCTTCAGTTCGTCTGCGTCGCCATCGTCGCGGCCGAAGACGATCTTGCCCACCGGACCGGCACGCAGCGTTCCGGCCTCGAACAGGGCAAAGGACATATTGTCGTTGCGGGAGGAAAAACGCGTGAACGACCCCGCCCGCCCCAGAGAAATCAGGGGAGATGCCGTGAAAACGGAACTCTTCGAGCCCTCGAACCTGGGGGCAATAAAGCCTGCTGCGCCGACCGTAAGATACCAGTCGCCACTGAACCAGTTTTCGGCCGAAGCCCGCACGGTGGAGAAGCCCAGCATCATGGTCGCAGCAACAGCTGCCGCCAGCCGGCAATAGGAAATCGTCATTACGCGCACACTCTCGAACACAACCGCCCGTTGATCGGAGCAGTGCGGCACGTTTGGTAAAATTTGATTTAAACCGGAAGCTTCCGGGCGATCTTTATCAACCCGGCCAACGATTTAGGTCTCTGGACGAAATGAAGAACGCGCGCTACCTTTCGCGACAGGCGGTTCGCTGGAATTTGTTTATTCATCACCATGGAGGTGACGACTATGACTTTGAATTCCGATATGCCCGACGATTTCAAAAAAGCTATCAGTGAAACACGGACCAAATGGGGCTGGTTCGTAGTGCTTGGAATATTGCTGCTGATCTTCGGTGGTATTGCTTTCGGCAATCTTTTCGTAGCCACCATCGCTTCCGTCTATGTCATCGGCATCCTGATGCTGATCGGCGGCATAGTCGAGATCATCCACTCCTTCGGGGTGAAAACCTGGGGCAGCTTCTTCTGGTGGTTCCTCAGCGGCCTGCTTTATGCCGTGGCGGGCTTCCTGGCCTTCTACAACCCGCTGTTGGTTTCGGTGGTGCTGACCTTCCTGCTTGCGGTCAGCCTGATCGCGGCCGGCGTCCTTCGCTTGTGGGTCGGCCTTTCCGATCGCACGGCGCCGGGCTGGGGCTGGGTTGTCGCGGCTGGCGTGGTGACGATCCTGGCGGGCCTGATCATCGCCTTCAGATGGCCTGTCAACAGCCTGTGGGTGCTGGGTTTGTTCCTGGCAATCGACCTGATTTTCCAGGGCTGGTCCAACATCGCCTTCGGCCTGGCCCTGCGGAACGCGCCGCCGCTAGAAAGCAAGAGCGCCGTCTAGCGGCGACAACGGCCTGACACCGGCGAGCAGCGCGCGCGCCTCCTGCTCGTCGCGCTGCATCTGCGCGACGAGGGCATCCAGCCCGTCGAATTTCACCTCGCCGCGCAGATAGCCGAACAGGGAAACCCGGCACGACTGGCCGTAAAGATCCCCCGAAAAATCGAACAGGAAGGTTTCGAGCAGCGGCGCGCCATTGTCGTCCACGGTGGGGCGGCGGCCGAAGCTCGCCACGCCGTCATGCAGCATGCCGTCCTGGCGGCGGAAGCGGACGGCATAGATGCCGTGTTTCAGCCCGCAACTGTCGGGCAGCGCCATGTTTGCGGTTGGAAAGCCCAGCGTGCGGCCAAGCTGCTTGCCACGCGTCACCTCTGCCTCGACCGTGTAGCGATAGCCGAGCAGCCCGGCCGCCTCGGCCACCTCGCCCTCGCACAACAGCCCGCGAATGCGGCTCGACGAAACGATTTCGGCCCCCTCGTCGCGGTACGGGTCCACCAGCGTCACACCAAAGCCGTGGCGCTCGCCGGCTTCCATCAGGAAAGCCGGGCCACCTTGCCGGTTCTTGCCGAAATGGAAGTCGAAGCCAGTCACCGCATGGCTGATGCCGAGATCGGCATCAAGAATATCGGTGACGAAGCGGTCGGCATCCAGAGAAGCGAATTCGCGATTGAAGGGCTGCTCCACGACCGCCGCGAAGCCGAGTTCGGCCAGAAGGCGCGCCTTCATGGGCGCTGGCGTGAGCTGGAACAGGGGCACGTCCGGCCGGAACACCGCCCGCGGATGCGGATCGAAGGTCAGTACCAGAGCCGGAACGCCCCGCTGGCGGGCCTCTTCGAGCGCGCGCCCCAGCACCGCCTGATGGCCGCGATGGACACCGTCGAAATTGCCGATGGCAACGACGCCGCCGCGCAATGAAGCCGGCAGCCTGTCGGAACCCGGGACGCGCTGGAAATATTGGCTCATGGACGTTTTTACCGAAGCCGTGGGATCACCGCTACAGGCCGATGCCCGTGCTTTTCGAGAAACTCCGAGAGAAGCTCAAGATCGGGGGCCTGCGGATTGCCGTAATCTGCGGCATGGACGCCGCCGGAGACGTAAAGCACATCCAGCCCGTTGTCTGCCGCGCCTTTGATGTCGGTCAGCATACCGTCGCCGATGCCAAGCGATTCTTCGGTGGAAACCTCCCGGCCAAGCACCTCTGAAGCGGCATTCAGCGCGGCCACATAGATCGGGCGATGCGGCTTGCCCGAGATCAGGGTACGCCCGCCAAGCTGGGTGTAGTCGCGCGCCAGCGCGCCGGCACACCAGATCAGCCTGTCGCCGCGCTCGACCATGATGTCGGGATTGGCGCAGATGAAGGGCAGGTTGCGCGAGCGCAGCCGCATCAGCAGTTCCGCATATTCCTCCGGCGTCTCGGTCTCGTCGTCGAACAGGCCGGTGCAGACCACGGCATCCGCCTCGAACTCCTCGACCAGTTCGCAATCGATGCCGTCATAGATGACCTCGTCGCGCTCCGGCCCGAGATGGAACAGTTTGCGCGGCGCCTGGCGAATCAGGTCGCGCGTCACGTCGCCGGACGTGACGATGCGGTCCCAGGCGTCCTGCGGCACGCCGAGCGCTGCAAGCTGCGCTTCGACACCGTCGCGCGGGCGCGGCGAATTGGTGATGAGGACGACGGCCAGCCCTTTTTGCCGCGCACGTCTCAGAGCTTCGGCAGACTCCGGGAAAGCATCGACGCCATTGTGAAGCACGCCCCACACGTCGCAAAGAATGGCGGCGTAGCGGTCGGTGACGACATCCAGCGATCCGATCATCTCGGGCGATCCCGTCATGGCATTTCCTTCTGTGGCTGTGCGGGGATGGACGAGGCGGCGAGCTAATGGCCATGGGAATTAGCCGAAGCGGCGCACCATGTCACCACCTTTCAGGTCCCCTCCCCGGCCATCAGCCGCGGCGGCCTGCCGTTCATCAATCCATATGAGCGGCAGGAGCACCCCCGGCAGGGGCCATCCTTGGCTTGCGCAGCAGCAGGGCAAGCGGAATGGCGCACAGCGTCACGATCATCATCAGCTTGAAGTCGTTGACATAGGAAATCATCATCGACTGCTGGGTGACCAACCCATCGACCTGCGCCAGCGCGGTCGGATCGCCAGTGGCCGCGCCCGGAGACATTTCCAGAAGGTTCGGATTGAACGGCGTGATGTTGCCGATCAATTCGGAATGGTTGATCGCCGTGTTGCGCGTCAGCAGCACCGTCACCACCGAAATGCCGATCGAGGAGCCGATATTGCGCACGAGGCTGAAAAGGCTCGTCGCATCCGTGCGGAAACGGGCGTCCAGCGTGGCGAACGCGACCGTGGACAACGGCACGAAGACCAGCCCGAGCCCCAGGCCCTGCACGATGCCGGACATGATGATGAGGTGCGAGTCCATCTGCGGCGAGAAGCCGGACATGGTGTAGAGCGACTGCGCCGTCAGCAGCAATCCCGTCACGACAAGGATGCGCGCGTCGATGATGCGGACCAGGCGCCCCACCATCAGCATCGAGATCATCGTGCCGACGCCGCGCGGCGCCATGACGAGGCCGGTCGTGATCGTCGGATAATTGAACAGCGTCGACAGCATCGGCGGCAACAGCGCAAGGCTCGCCAGCAGGATAACGCCGATGACGAAGATGAAGACCAGGCCGGTCACGAAATTCCGGTCCTTGAATATCTTCGGGTCGATGAACGGATTTTCCGCCGTGGCGATATGGATGACGAACACCCAGAAGCCGATGAGCGAGAGACCGAGTTCGATCCAGATTTCCACCGCCGAGAACCAGTCGACCTCCGCGCCGCGATCGAGCATGAGCTGCAGCGCGCCGACGCCGAGGCTCAGCATGGCGAAGCCGAAGAAATCGAAGCCGCGCAGGCGTCTGGCGATAGCCGGCAGATAGGCCGCCGAGCCGAGGAAGGCGATGATGCCGACCGGCAGGTTGATGAAGAACACCCAGCGCCAGTTGAAGCTCTCAGTCAGCCAGCCGCCAAGCGTCGGGCCGATGATAGGGCCGACCATGATGCCGGCGCCCCACAGCGCCATTGCCTGGCCGTGGCGTTCCCTCGGATTGATGTCGAGCAGGAAGGTTTGCGAGAGCGGCACGATGGCCGCGCCAAACACGCCCTGGAGCAGGCGGAAGAGCACCATGCTCTCCAGGCTCCATGACACACCGCAGGCCATGGATGTAATGGTGAAGCCCACCACGGAAGTGAGGAAGAGTTGCTTGCGCCCGAATCTGTCCGACAGCCAGCCGGTCAGCGGCGTCATGATCGCCGCCGCGACGATATAGGAAGTCAGCACCCAGTTGATGGTGTCGGCCGATGCCCCCAGATCGCCCACCATCGAAGGCAATGCGACATTGGCGATGGTGGTGTCGAGCACCTGCATGACTGTCGCAAGCATGATCGACACCGTTATGAGCCCGCGATGCGGGACGTCGGTGTGGGACGTCGGGGTCATTGAATGGGACCTGTGGTCGGGCGCCCCTCATGTGGACGACGGACGCCTGCTTGAATTACTTGCTCGGGTTGTCCGATGCCACCGCACTCGACAGCAGGCCCGGAAGGCCACGGGTGACGCCGGTATCGACCGAAACGGTGGCGCTCATGCCCGTGCGCAGGGCCACGTCGAGATTGCTGGCGTCGATCTTGAGGCGAACGGGAATGCGCTGCGTAACCTTCACCCAGTTGCCGGTGGCGTTCTGCGCCGGCAGCAGCGAGAACTCGGCACCCGTGCCCGCACCGATCGCCTCGACAGTGGCCTTGATCGGATGGTTCGGATAGGTGTCCAGCGTGATGTCGGCCTCCTGGCCGGGCTTCATGTTGGTGAGCTGGGTTTCCTTGAAATTTGCATCGACCCAGACGTCGTCGGATTCGACGAGGCTGAACAGCGGCGTGCCGACGCCGACGAACTGGCCGACCTTGAACGAAGAGGCTTGCGCGACCACGCCGTCCGCGGGAGCGCGAACCGTCGTCTTTTCCAGCGCATAGGCGGCACTGTCGCGAGCTGCGAGCGCCGCCAGAACTGACGGGTGCTTGTCGGTCTCGATATCGGGATCGCCGCCGAGGGCAGCCAGCGCGCTGGCGACACCCTGAACCGCGGCGGCATGTTCATCCTGCGCCTTGGTCAGATCACGCCTGGCCTCGTCCAGCGTGGATTCGGAATTGATGCCGCGCTTCACCAGTGCCGCCGCGCGATCGTACTGTGACTGATAATAGGTCACGTCGTTGGACGTCACCCGTTCCTGCGCCAGCGCCTGGCTGTAGGCGGCACGAAGCTGCTCGACATTGAGGCGGGCGGCCGCCAGCGACGCTTCGGCCTGTGCCAGCGTTATGCGGTAGGGCTCGGGATCGACCACGAACAGGACGTCGCCCTGCTTGACCAGCTGATTTTCGGCAATGTTGACGCTGGTGACCCGTCCCGCTTCCTGGGAGGCGATCGACACCTTGGCCTGCCGCAAGTTGGCGTTCTCGGTCTCCTGGTAGCGTCCGCCGGTAACCCAGACATAGCCGCCGCCGACAACCAGCACCAACGGCAGCGCGATCATCAGGAAGGTGCGGCCCAGCTTGCGCTTGCGCCGGGGTGCCGGTGCCGGCTCTGCTTGAGGTGCAACGTTTACCGGAGGCGAAAGCTTGTCTGCTTCCACCTCCGTCACCTCATCCTTGACTTTGGAAACGGCATTCATGCTGCACCCTTTTTCATTGCCTGTTGCTGGCACGGCACTTCGCCGTCCGAAAGATTGTCCACTAACGTCATCAGGCCTCGGATCAGCGTTTGCCGCTCTGCAGTCGACAATCCCGTCAGTGCCTGTTCAAAAACCTCGCCGGCCACACCCTTGATCGCCTCGAAGGCCTGCCGGCTCTTGTCGGTCGGAAAGATCAGCCGCACGCGGCGGTCGTTCAGATCCTGCCTGCGCTCGATCCAGCCCCCTTCCTCCATGCGATCCAGCAAGCGCGAAACGCTGATAGGCTCGACTTCGAGCAATTCAGCCAGCCTTGCCTGGGTAACGCCTTCGCTCTTGACCACACGCACCAGCAGGCGCCATTGCGCCGACGACAACCCGTGCCGGCTGCCAAGCGCTTCGAAGCGCTTGCGCATCAACCGGGCTGCATCGTGGATGAGAAAACCTAGTCTGTCCGTACCGTCCAAATTCATGAGCGGCATATATTATAAGCGTGCTTACCATTCAAGCGAGCCGAGACGGGCCTCGCAATTTTGTGATGAGTGAAATTCGATTTTCCACAACCGCGGCAAAGCCTGCAGATAACGGGCCTCGACGGCTGTCACTTTGCTCCCCGTTGGCATTAAATGCGTTGCCGATCTTCGCGCATGGTTAACGGAACGCGCTTTTATGCTCCGCACGCGGAAATTCCCTGTGCCTGTGAAGCAGGGCCCGGCTAAACTGTTTGCGAACGGTGGCCGCATATTTCACGGCAGGCGCCCCATCGCGTAACTGAAAAATCCGGACAAGCCATTTTTGCAGCCGGTATGAAGCGCCGCAGTTCTTGACTCCGCAAAGTGTCCAGCTTATTTCAGCCGGCGTTAGCACTCATCCCAAGCGAGTGCTAACGCAGTCCGGTGACCCGGACGGAGGAATCGTTTCAACATCCGCATCAAGGATAAACCAAAATGGCAAAGTCGAAGTTCCGCCCGCTTCATGACCGCGTGGTCGTTCGTCGGGTTGAGTCCGAGGAAAAGACCGCCGGCGGCATCATCATCCCCGACACCGCCAAGGAAAAGCCGCAGGAAGGCGAAGTCATCGCCGTCGGCTCTGGCGCCCGTGACGAAGCTGGCAAGCTGGTCCCGCTGGATGTCAAGGCAGGCGACCGCGTCCTGTTCGGCAAGTGGTCGGGAACCGAAGTCAAGCTCAATGGCGAAGACCTTCTGATCATGAAGGAATCCGACATCATGGGCATCATCGGCTAATCGGCCACCGTTCCCACATCATCTGAGTTTTCGGGCGCAACGCCCAATCCAGGAGCTTAAACATGGCTGCTAAAGAAGTAAAATTCTCCCGTGATGCCCGCGAGCGCATGCTGCGCGGCGTCAACATCCTCGCCGACGCGGTGAAGGTCACGCTCGGCCCCAAGGGCCGCAACGTCGTCATCGACAAGTCGTTCGGCGCCCCGCGCATCACCAAGGACGGCGTCTCCGTCGCCAAGGAAATCGAGCTGGAAGACAAGTTCGAGAACATGGGCGCGCAGATGGTCCGCGAAGTCGCTTCGAAGACCAACGACATCGCCGGTGACGGCACCACCACCGCGACCGTTCTGGCCCAGTCCATCGTTCAGGAAGGCCACAAGGCCGTTGCCGCCGGCATGAACCCGATGGACCTGAAGCGCGGCATCGACCTCGCCGTTGCCGACGTCGTCGCCCAGCTCGCCAAGGCCACCAAGAAGATCAAGACTTCGGAAGAAGTCGCTCAGGTCGGCACCATCTCTGCCAATGGCGAGAAGGAAATCGGCGAAATGATCGCCCACGCCATGCAGAAGGTCGGCAACGAGGGTGTCATCACCGTCGAGGAAGCCAAGACCGCCGAGACCGAACTCGAAGTCGTCGAAGGCATGCAGTTCGACCGCGGCTACCTGTCGCCCTACTTCGTCACCAACCCGGACAAGATGGTTGCCGAGCTGGAAGACGCCTACATCCTTCTCCACGAGAAGAAGCTCTCCAACCTGCAGGCCATGCTGCCGGTTCTGGAGGCCGTCGTGCAGACCTCCAAGCCGCTGCTCATCATCTCGGAAGACGTCGAAGGCGAGGCTCTGGCCACGTTGGTCGTCAACAAGCTGCGTGGCGGCCTGAAGATCGCCGCCGTCAAGGCTCCGGGCTTCGGTGATCGTCGCAAGGCCATGCTGGAAGACATCGCCATCCTCACCGGTGGTCAGGTCATCTCCGAAGACCTCGGCATCAAGCTCGAGAGCGTCACGCTCAACATGCTCGGCCGCGCCAAGAAGGTGTCGATCTCCAAGGAGAACACCACCATCGTCGACGGTGCCGGCAAGAAGGGCGAGATCCAGGGCCGCGTTGCCCAGATCAAGCAGCAGATCGAAGAGACCACTTCGGACTACGACAAGGAGAAGCTCCAGGAGCGTCTCGCCAAGCTCGCTGGCGGCGTTGCCGTCATCCGCGTCGGCGGTGCGACTGAAGTCGAAGTGAAGGAAAAGAAGGACCGCGTGGACGACGCCCTCAACGCGACCCGCGCTGCCGTCGAGGAAGGCATCGTTGCTGGCGGCGGCACCGCCCTGCTCCGCGCGTCGGCCAACCTCAAGGCCAAGGGCGAGAATGCCGACCAGGAAGCTGGCGTGAACATCGTTCGCCGCGCTCTGCAGGCTCCGGCTCGCCAGATCGCGACCAACGCGGGTGACGAAGCTTCGATCGTCGTCGGCAAGATCCTCGAGAGCAAGTCCTCGACCTACGGCTACAACGCCCAGACCGGCGAGTTCGGCGACATGATCCAGAACGGCATCGTGGACCCGACCAAGGTCGTCCGCACCGCTCTGCAGGACGCAGCTTCGGTTGCCGGCCTTCTGGTCACCACCGAGGCCATGATCGCCGAAGCTCCGAAGAAGGACTCCGCCGGCGGCATGCCGGCCGGCATGCCCGGTGGCATGGGCGGCATGGGCGGCATGGATTTCTAATCCGGCCTCTCGGCTCGAACTTACGGAAAGGGCGCCTTCGGGCGCCCTTTTTGTCGCGGCAAAAGCCGCACGGACAAAGCTCTTGCTGACAACCCGACATGACAGTTGATCGCGCCAATGCGGAACCTCTCGCCCGCAAGCAGGTTGACTCCCCGATCAACGCGAGACGGCGTGTGGCCATGCCGGAGCATGATCCCGAAAAGATTGAAGCCCACGCCAAAGGAGGTTGCATGAAATTCCTCGTTACCACGGCTGCTGTCGGCATGATTGCGGCAGGCATCGGAAGCGCTTGGGCGCAGGATGTGCTGCTCGGTCCGGAGCGGGAAACCGTTATCCGCGAATATGTCATCCAGCAGAGGGTGGACCCGGTCGAACTGCCGCCGGGCGTCGAGATTTCGGTCGGCACCGTGCTTCCGGATGAGGTGGAGCTTTACGCCATTGAAGCCCCCGATCTGGGCGACAGCTATGACTATGTGCCCCTCAACAACGGCCAGACCCTGGTCGTCGATCCGGATACCCGCCAGATCGTCGATGTTCTCGAGCAATAGATCCTGAACCAACCCATGTAGCCCGCCGCGCCCGCGGCGGGCTACAATCTCGACTGCTGCGTGAGCAATTCCCGAAACCTGTCCCGTTTGAACCGATTTGGGTCGCCAGCGGCCCCATTCTGCACTTGAAGCCCATTGTGCAAAGCGGTAGGCCATTGCCGGCATTATACATTTTTCCGGGAGACTGCTCGTGAGCGCTCAGAAGACCAGAACCGAAACGGATACTTTCGGCCCCATCGAAGTGGCGGCGGATCGCTATTGGGGTGCGCAGGCACAGCGCTCGCTGGGCAACTTCAAGATCGGCTGGGAAAAGCAACCTGCGTCCATCGTGCGGGCGCTGGGCATCGTCAAGCGTGCCGCCGCCGAGACCAATATGGAGCTCGGCCGCCTCGATCCGAAGATCGGCGAAACCATCATCCAGGCCGCGCAGGAGGTGATCGACGGCAAGCTCAACGACCATTTCCCGCTGGTGGTCTGGCAGACCGGCTCGGGCACGCAGTCGAACATGAACACCAACGAGGTGATCTCCAACCGGGCGATCGAACTGCTCGGCGGTGTTATGGGTTCCAAGAAGCCGGTCCATCCCAACGACCACGTCAATATGAGCCAGTCGTCGAACGACACCTACCCGACGGCCATGCATATCGCCTGCGCCGAGCGCATCGTCCACGACCTGCTGCCGGCGCTGAAGCACCTGCATGCCGCGCTCGACGCCAAGGCCGGGGCTTTCGACCATATCGTCAAGATCGGCCGCACCCACACGCAGGACGCAACGCCGCTGACGCTCGGCCAGGAATTCTCCGGCTATGCCGCTCAAGTGGCCAATTCGATCAATCGCATCGAGCTGACGCTTCCGGGCCTGTGCGAACTGGCCCAGGGCGGCACCGCCGTCGGCACCGGCCTCAATGCCCCGATCGGCTTTGCGGAAAAGGTTGCCGAACGCATCGCCGCCATCACCGGCATCGATTTTGTCACAGCTCCGAACAAGTTCGAGGCTCTGGCCGCGCATGACTCCATGGTGTTCAGCCACGGCGCCATCAATTCGGCCGCCGCCGCCTTGTTCAAGATCGCCAACGACATTCGCTTCCTCGGCTCCGGCCCGCGCTCCGGCCTCGGCGAACTGGCGCTTCCGGAGAATGAGCCTGGCTCCTCGATCATGCCGGGCAAGGTCAACCCGACGCAGTGCGAGGCGCTGACGCAGGTTTGCGTACAGGTGTTCGGCAACAATGCCGCCCTCACCTTCGCCGGCAGCCAGGGCCATTTCGAACTCAACGTCTACAACCCCCTGATGGCCTACAACTTCCTGCAGTCGGTGCAGCTCCTGTCCGATGCGGCCATCTCCTTCACCGACAATTGCGTGGTGGGCATCGAGGCTCGCGAAGACAACATCAAGGCAGCGCTCGAACGCTCGCTGATGCTGGTCACCGCGCTCGCACCGACCATCGGCTATGACAACGCCGCCAAGATCGCCAAGACCGCGCACAAGAACGGCACCACCCTGCGCGAGGAAGCCGTGGGCGGCGGCTATGTCAGCGAAGCCGACTTCGACCGCCTGGTTCGGCCGGAAGACATGACCCATCCGGGCTGAATAAACCCGCCGAATCGATCGACACTCCGAGCTGTGCACGCCGGAGTGTCGATTGGGTGTGAATCAGTATACAATGCGTTTGGAAGTTTCGATCTCGCCTTGAAATCGGTTCCGCGCTAGTTCGCGGCATCGGAACATTGCTTCAGGAGAAGAAACATGCCTAACAGCGCCATTGTACTCGTCGGCCGCATTCTGCTGTCGATCATTTTCATTCTTTCCGGATTCGGCAAGCTCACCAATATTGCCGGCACCGCAGGTTATTTCGCGAGCTTCAATCTCCCGGCTCCGACCGCCGTCGCGGTGATCGTGGGTCTGATCGAACTGATCGGTGGCCTGGCCGTCCTCATCGGCTTCCAGACCCGTATCGCAGCCTATATTCTTGCTCTTTTCAGCATCGCCTCGGCGCTGGTCGCCCATATGGGCTGGGCTGATGCCATGCAGCTCATCAATTTCCAGAAAAATCTGGCCATCGCGGGCGGCTTCCTGGTTCTCGGCGCCTACGGTCCGGGCGCTTTCGCGCTGGACGCGCGACGCGGCTGAAGCCTCGCAGCAATCGCCATACAAAAAGGCCCGGTCGATCCGGGCCTTTTTCCGTTTCACTTGGCGGCGACAGCCGGTACGCCGCCATCCACCTCCAGCACGAGCTTGCGACCGGTAAGCTTGGCAAGCTGAGCCAGTCTCCCGGCAGGGCGCTCACCATAGAGGGCACCGCATTCCATGGGGATGACCAGCGCAAGCGTGTCACCGTCACGCTGCTCCCAGCGCAACTTGGGGATCACGCCCGGCATCGCCGCCGAAAGCAGATAGACCACGCGGAACATCGCACCCAGCAATCGCGCCCGCTCAAGATAACGCGGGGTAGCAAGCGACTTGAGCTCCCCCGATACGCCATCGTTGAATATCCCGTCATGGCGATACAGGTTGGCCAGCGCCAGATAAGCGCGTCCGGGATGGTCGACGCCTATGAAAGAGGCATGCGCGATGATGTTGAGCGATTGCGTGCCGCGATATTCCGGGTGCGCGCGCCAGCCTATATCGGCCAGCAGGCACGCGGCCTCGCGACAGCGCGCCTCGTCCCGTGTCTCGTCGATGCCGAAAGTGGCAAAGCTCTTGCCCGTCCAGTCGACCAGTTCGTGCGCGTGCCGAACCGAGCGCGCCCGCAGCACCGCGAGCTCCTCTGCCGCCGAAATCAGCGGATCGAGTTTCTGCTCGCGGGGCGAAAGAAGCGAATACAGGAAACCCTCGCGAACGCCGAGCGCCGAGACGAGGATTTTCGACGGCTTCATGGCCTCGATGATCTCCAGAAGAACCGCGGCGCCGTAGGGCAGCAACGCGCGGCGCATTTTGGAGATTCCTTCGATGCCCTTGATCTTGTCGATCTCGCCCTTGGCGACCTGCCGCAGGAAGGGCAGCGAGCTTTCAATGCCCATTTCGTAATGATGCATGACGCTGAGCGGATAATTGGTCATGTTCATATGCAGTCGGGCGAGGTTTCGCCACGTGCCGCCAACCGCATAGAACGCCCTGCCCTGCCCGTCTTTCAGCAGCTTGGCCCGCTTCAGTTCCGTCCGTGCGATCTTGGCCGCAGCCGCGACGGAATTTTTGGCCATGTCCTGCAAACGCAGGCCGCCAAGCGGCAATGTAATGCCGTCGCCGATCTCTTCGCCATTCACGTCGACAAGCTCAAGGCTGCCGCCGCCAAGGTCGCCGGCAATGCCGTCGGCCGGATGGAAGCCGGACATGACACCGAGCGCCGAATAATGCGCCTCTTCGCGTCCGCTCAGCACGCGGATTTCGGTGCGCAGGATTTTTTCAGCACGGTGGATGAAGTCGATACCGTTCTCTGCCTCGCGCGCCGCAGCGGTGGCGATGACGAAAAGATCGCCCGCCCCCGCCTGATCGGAAAGTGCCCGGAAGCGGCCGAACTCCTCAATGGCGCGGGTAACGGCTTCGGGGTCCAGCCTGCCGGTCGAAACGATGCCGCGACCAAGGCCCGCCAGCATCTTTTCGTTGAAAAGCACCGTCGGCGAACGCGCTATGCCCTCATAAACCACGAGACGGATGGAGTTCGAACCGATGTCTATGATGGAAATCGGCCGACGGTCCTGAAGCCGGCCCTGGGATCGCGCAATCATCAGCCCTCTGACGATTTCTTGCGACGCTTGAACTGCGCGATGCGCCTGGGCGCATGCGACTTCAGCGCGTCGCCCCGTCCGGACAGGCTAGGATTTGTCATGAAATATTCCTGAGCGTTGAACGGTTCTTCGCCCTCATATGGCACGATGCGCCGCGAGGTTCCATCTGCCAATACTTCGAAACTTTGCTGGTTGTCCATAACGTTTCCAAGCATGATCTGGCCCAGAACCTGCTCATGCACGGTCGGATTGGTGATCGGCACCATGACCTCGACCCGGCGATCGAGGTTGCGCGGCATCAGATCGGCGGAGCCGATATAGACCAGCGCATCGTCCGAAGGCAGGCCATGGCCATTGCCGAAGCAGTAGATGCGGCTGTGCTCGAGGAAGCGCCCGACAATCGACTTCACGCGGATGTTTTCCGAAAGGCCCGGCACTTGCGGGCGCAGGCAGCAGATGCCGCGAACCACAAGGTCGACCTCCACGCCGGCGCGGCTGGCATCATAAAGCGCGTCGATGATGATCGGATCGACCAGCGCGTTGAGCTTCATCCATATCTGCGCCGGCTTGCCTGCCGCAGCATATTCGATCTCTTCCGATATATGCTGGAGGATACGACTCCTGAGCGAGAAGGGCGACATCGCCAGCACCATTTCCTCGGTGGGCTCGGCATATCCGGTGATGAAGTTGAATATCTGCGCCACGTCGCGGGCGATCTGCGGATCGGTCGTGAAGAAGGACAGGTCGGTGTAGATGCGCGCCGTCAACGGATGATAGTTGCCCGTGCCCAGATGCACATAGTTGCGCAGCCGGTTCTCTTCACGGCGCACCACGAGCGACATCTTGGAATGCGTCTTCAGCTCGATGAAGCCGAACACCACCTGCACGCCCGCCCGCTCCAGATCGCGCGCCCAGCGGATATTCGCCTCCTCGTCGAAGCGGGCCTTGAGCTCCACCAGCGCCGTCACCGACTTGCCCGCCTCGGCCGCGTCGATCAACGCGCGCACGATCGGGCTGTCATTGGAGGTGCGGTACAGCGTCTGCTTGATCGCGACCACCTCCGGGTCGGCCGCCGCCTGCCGCAGGAACTGCACCACCACGTCGAAGGATTCATACGGATGATGGACGATGAAGTCCTTTTCGCGGATGGCCGCGAAGCAGTCTCCGCCATGGTCGCGCACACGTTCGGGAAAACGCGGATTGAACGGCGGGAATTTCAGGTCGTCGCGCGGCAGCGAAACGATCTCGGAAATCTGGTTGAGCGCCAGGGGCCCCGTGAGCACGCTGATGCGGGAAGGCGGAACGCCCAGCTCGGTGGCGACAAATTCGCGCAATTCGTCCGGCATCCGGCTGTCGAATTCTATGCGGATCACCTGGCCGCGCCGGCGCCGCTTCAGCGCCGTCTCGAACAACCGCACCAGATCTTCGGCTTCTTCCTCGACCTCGATATCGCTGTCGCGGATGATGCGGAACGTGCCAGAGCCTTTCACCTCATAGCCGGGGAAGAGCTTCCCTATGAAAATATTGACCATCTCCTCCAGCGGGATGAAGCGCACCGAGGTCTTGCGGTCGGGCAGCCTGATGTAGCGCTTGAGCGCCACCGGCAGGCGCAGCAGCGCCGTCATTTCCTCGCCATCCCTGAGATGGCGAAGCTGCAAGGCAATCGAGAAGCCGAGATTCGGGATAAACGGGAACGGATGCGCCGGGTCTATCGACAGCGGCGTCAGCACGGGGAAGATCTGCTCCATGAAATGAGCTTCGAGCCAGGCTTTCTCGTCCTTGTTCAGCTTTTCGCCTGCAACGGTCTCGATGCCTTCCGCCCGCAACAGCGCCGCAAGCTCGGAGAGGCTTTTCTGCTGGTCTTCCTGGAGTCGTTCGACCTCCACCAGGATCTGCTCGAGTTGCTGCTCGGGCGTGCGTCCATCGGGACTGCGAATGGCGATGCCCTGACGCACCTGCCCTGCAAGTCCGGCCACCCGCACCATGAAGAACTCGTCGAGATTGGCGGCCGAAATAGAGAGGAACCGCACCCGCTCCAGCAGCGGGTGCCGCTGGTTCTGCGATTCTTCCAGAACGCGCCTGTTGAACTGAAGCCAGGAGAATTCCCGGTTTACGAAACGATCCGGATTGCCCGAAGAAACCTCACCATCGGTGGTGTTCAAATTGGTGAATTCGGTCTGTACCGGCCTGAGTTCGTTCATTTCCCTCTATCCTTGTGCGACGCTTTTGCCGCTTATTCGGCTCAGCTTACCTCCTGACACGGTTTTGCGACAGTTTGATTTCACATGGCTTGCAAAGCGATTGGCGATGTTCCAAACGCTTGCTAGAAGCGACATGCAATCGACAGGAGAGTGTCATGGCCGGCGGTTCCATCCCTCATTTCCAGAATGACGCGGGTCACGCAGTCATCGAAATCGGCGTGAAGGAGTTCATGTGCGTGGGCGCAACCCCGCCCTACGACCATCCGCATGTCTTCCTCGACATGGGCGCCGATTCCGAGAAGGTCTGCCCCTATTGCTCGACCCTCTACCGTTTCAACGGTGCGCTCAAGGCCAGCGAGACGCGTCCCGAAGGCGCCCTCTACGTGATCCAGGCCGCCTGATCCGCGATACACCACGGCAGATGCCATGGACGTTTCACGCTCCAGGCGAATAATCATTGCCGGCGCTGGCATCGCCGGTTTGTGCGCCGCGCTCGCCTTTGCCCGCCGGGGATTTTCGGTGGACATATTCGAGCGCTCCGAAACGCTTGAAGAGGTCGGCGCCGGCCTCCAGCTTTCCCCCAACGCCACCCGCATCCTCGACAGCCTCGGTGTGCTCGAAGCCCTGCGCCCGATGGCCGTTGCGCCGCAGGGCGTGGTGCTGCGCGACGCTCGCACGCTGGCCGAACTGGGGCGCGTCCCGCTGGGTGCAGCCGCCGAGCAACGCTGGCGCGCGCCCTATCTTGTTGTTCATCGCGCGGACCTGCAGAAGGCGCTGCTGGAAACCGCAGCGGCGGTGCCCGCCATCCACCTCACGACCGCTTCCACCGTCACCGGCTTCCAGCCCGACGATCACGGCATCACTGCAACCGTCGAGCGGTCCGGGCGTACCGAACAGGAAAGCGGCCTGCTTCTGATCGGAGCGGACGGCGTGTGGTCGGCCCTGCGCGGCAAGCTGCAGGCCGGTCCTCACAGCCGCTTTGCAGGCGAGCTGGCCTGGCGGACAGTCGTAACCGCCGACAGCGACATAGGACGCGCCTTCGCGGCCGCCGGCGCCCGCGACGTGGTCACCGCGTTCCTGCATTCCGGCTTCCATCTGATCTCCTATCCGGTGCGCAGCGGCGCGGCCTTCAACCTCGTCGCCTTCACGCCCGGGCAGCGTATTGCAGAAAGCTGGTCAGGAACCACCGACACCGCCCCGCTGGAAAGCGCCATGCGGCGCACGTCTGCGCTGCTGGCGCGGCTGGCCCGCGACGCGGGACCGTGGACCGCGTGGCCGATCCATACCGTGCGGCCCGAAGCCCGATGGACCACGCACGGCGTTGCGCTGATCGGAGACGCCGCCCACGCCATGACGCCCTTCGCCGCACAGGGAGCGGCGATGGCCGTCGAGGATGCCGAAACGCTTGCAGCCAGCGTGGCTGCCGCAGCCGGCAACCTGCAGGCCGCGCTCGCCGCTTGGGAGCGCATGCGCCGGCCACGCATTGCGGCCGTTGCGCGGCGTGGCGCCTTCAATCATTTCGCCTGGCAGGCATGGGGACCGGTCGCACTGGCGCGCAATATGGTGCTGAAGACCCGACCGCCGGAAAGGCTCGCAGCCGACATGGACTGGTTGTATGGCTGGGACGCAGAAAGGGGGTAAAACCCACCTGCGCCAAACCCTGTCTGTCCGCTGATGGCAGGAACGTGCGAGAAGACCCTGTTTCGGCGCAACCGTTGTGCTATGCAAGCTCCAGCAACGGAAAGCGAAATCCATGTCTCTGACCCTGCATTTCCATCCCCTTGCCTCTTACTGCCACAAGACGCTGATTGCCTTCTACGAGAACGCTATCCCCTTCGCCGGCAACGTCGTTGATCTCGGCGATCCGGCTTCGGGCGACGCGTTCAGAAAGCTTTGGCCGGTCGGCAAGATGCCGGTGTTGCGTGATGAGGCGCGCGACCGCACGGTGCCGGAATCGACCATCATCATCGAATATCTTGCACGCTACTATCCAGGTCCGGTCGAACTGGTGCCGTCCGACCCGGAGCTAGCCTGGAAAACCCGTCTCGCCGACCGCTTCTACGACCTCTATGTCCACGAACCGATGCAGAGGATTGTCGGTGACCGCTTGCGCCCGGCCGGACGACACGACACGTTCGGCGTCGAGCAGGCCCGCGCCTCCCTCAGAACCGCATATGACGTGATCGAAACCGACATGGCCGAGCGCATATGGGCGACAGGCGAATCCTACACACTGGCCGATTGTGCCGCGTCCCCCGCGCTCTTCTATGCCAATGAGGTGTTGCCCTTCACCGACACTCACAAAAATGTCGCGGCCTATTTCAAGCGTCTCAAGCAGCGGCCGTCCTATGCCCGCGTGCTCGCAGAAGCGGAACCCTATATGCATATGTTCCCACGGCAGAATCTCGCCTGACCGGACCAAAAAGCTTTCGGAGCCTCTTTCTGACGCCCCATGGGGCAATCGCCATTGCGGAAAATGCCTGGGCCATGGGGAAAATCCGTTGCGGGGCTGGACGGCCGGCGCAAAATTTCCGATCCCTCCCTTACGGAAACTCAGGCGGAGGGACAGCTTCCGCCGCTGATGCAGGCATGGATGACGTGACGCAACGCGTATTCGGTATCACCGGCTGGAAGAATTCAGGCAAGACCACCCTTACCGAGCGGCTTGTCGCCACGCTCACCGCGCGCGGCTGGCACGTCTCGACGGTCAAGCACGCCCACCATGCTTTCGACATCGATACGGAAGGGACCGACAGCTTTCGCCACCGCCAGGCGGGAGCCGGCGAAGTCGCGATCGTTTCGGGCAAGCGCTGGGCGCTGATGCACGAATTGCGTGGCAGCGACGAGCCAGGCCTGCCGGAAATCCTAACACGCCTCTCACCCTGCGACATCGTCCTGGTGGAAGGCTATAAGCGCGAGGGGCACCTCAAGATCGAGGCAAGGCGGCGCGAAGCCAGAAGCAACGAGCCGCTGTCCGCGTCAGACCCCAACATCGTCGCCGTCGCCGCCGATCACCCGGTTCACGAGGAGACGATCCCCGTCTTCGACCTCGACGATATAGAGGCAATAGCCGACTTCGTCGAAAAGACCACAAACCTGCGCAAACCCTGACGTTACGTCAGACGGCGGCAGAACAGCAGGCCCGCTGGAAAGCTTAGGCCAAGACATGTATATGGCGCCCCAAGGTCGGTATGCCGGCATGGTTTTGCAGTTGCTTTTCTGCCTTAAAGAGTGGGAGTATCCGCGACAGCGGGAAGCCTGATCAGGCGCCCCATAACGCCGCAATCAAACAGCGGCGGGCAACAAAGAGAGGAACATCATGCGCTTTGCACTGCGTATCGCCCTTGCGGCATCGGCAATAGCCTTGGCGGTGGGATCGTCCCAGGCTCAGGAAAAGACATTGAAGATAGGTACGGAGGGGGCCTATCCGCCGTTCAACAATCTGACTTCCGACGGCAAGTTGGAAGGCTTTGACATAGACATCGCACAGGCTCTCTGTGACGAGATGAAGGTGAAGTGCGAATTCGTCACCCAGGATTGGGACGGCATCATCCCTGCCCTGCAGGCCGGCAAGTTCGACGCCATCGTGGCATCCATGTCGATCACGCCCGAGCGGCTGAAGCAGGTCGATTTCTCCAACAAATACTACAACACCCCACCGGCAATCGCCGCGCCAAAGGACACCGACATCAAGGGCGTGACCAAGGAAGATCTCGCCGGCAAAACCATCGGCGTGCAGGGTTCGACCACCCATTTCAACTATTCGGAACAGACTTATACCGATAGCACCGTCAAACCCTATCCGAGCGCCCAAGAATATCAGCTCGACCTCGCCAACGGTCGTCTTGATGCAGTCAACGACGACGTCGTCGTGCTGCAGCAGTGGCTGGACACGCCGGAAGGCGCCTGCTGCAAGCTGGTCGGCACCATCACGCCGGTTGAGTCGATCCACGGGCCTGGCGCCGGCATTGCCGTGCGCAAGGGAGACGACGAGCTGCGCGAAAAGCTCAACGCGGCCATCGCGGCCATCCGTGCGAACGGGAAGTACCAGGAAATCAACGACAAATACTTCAAGTTCGACGTGTACGGCAGCTGATGCCGCGATGACATTCTGATCCGGCAAACGGCGGGATACGGTCCCGCCGTTCGCTTGCCGGCACGGCAACGAACTTCCGACAAGAGAAGGCATTCTTATGGAGAGCAGCATCTGGACACTTCTCAGCTGGGGGCCTGAGGGGTGGAGCCGCAGTATTGCGAGCGGCGTGCTCGTTACCATTTCGCTGGCCCTCGCCACCCTGCCCCTTGGGCTGTTCGTCGGTTTTCTCGTGGCCCTGGCCAAGCAGTCATCGGAACCCACACTGCGCATGGCCGGCAATATCTACACCACGATTTTTCGCGGTCTTCCCGAGCTTCTGACGCTGTTTCTCGTCTTTTACGGTGCCCAGCTTGGCATCCAGCAGATCGTGCGGATCGTCAGCCCCGGCACGACCGTGGAAATCAACAGCTTCGTCGCCGGCATGGTGGCGCTGGGCGTGGTGTTTTCCTCCTATGCCAGCGAAGTGTTCCTGTCGGCCTTCCGTGCCATTCCCCTCGGGCAATATGAGGGCGGCTATTCCATCGGCCTGTCTAAGCGACAGACCATGCGCTTGGTGGTGCTGCCGCAGCTTATCCGCATTGCCCTGCCCGGCCTCTCCAATCTCTGGCTGGCCCTGCTGAAAGACACTGCACTCGTTTCGGTCATCGGCCTCTCCGACATCCTGCGCCAGGCCACAATCGCCGCGCGCGTGACCAAGGAAAGCTTCCTGTTCTTCGGCGTGGCGTGTCTGGCCTATCTGGTCCTGGCCATCCTCTCCTCCTTCGGGATCGACGCAATCGAACGCGCCGTCGGCAAGAAGGAGATGCAGCGATGAGCGGTGCCGTGCAACATTCCGAGATCATCGACCGCCCGCCGCCGCCTGTCCGTCGCTGGACGCGCGAACGCGTCGTCGGAAACGCGCTGCTGGCTATCTGGATCCTGTTCGGACTGGGGCTTGCGCTTTTCCTGCTGCGCGCCTGGGATCCCGAGCTGATGGCGAAATACGCCCCGCTCTATATGAGCGGTGTCGGCGTTACGCTCTCGCTCGTCGGCATTTCCGTCGTCATCGGTGCAGCGCTTTCGATCCCGATCGCATATGCGCGCATGTCATCGAACCGGGTGCTGAATGCCATTTCCTATGCCTATGTCTATTTCTTCCGCGGCACCCCGCTTCTGGCACAGGCATTCCTGATCTATTACGGCTTCGGCTCGTTCCGGCCGCAACTGGAAGCCATCGGCCTGTGGAGCTTTTTCCGTGAGGCCTGGTACTGCGCCGTCCTCGCCTTTTCGCTCAACACCGCCGCCTATCAGGCTGAAATCCTGCGTGGCGCGATCGAAAGCGTGCCGAGAGGCCAGTGGGACGGAGCCGCCTCGCTCGGCCTGTCGAAGCTCCAGACCATGCGCAAGATCGTCCTGCCGCAAGCTCTGATCGTGGCGCTTCGGCCTTACGGCAACGAAATCATCCTGATGATCAAAGGCTCGGCGATCGTGGCCATCATCACCGTCTACGACCTGATGGGCGAGACGCGCCGCGCCTACTCGCGTACCTTCGACTTCCAGACCTATCTGTGGGCCGCGCTTATTTATCTGTCGATCGTCGAAGCGCTGCGCAACGCAATCGAATGGATCGAAAGGCGCATCACGCAGCATCTGAAGCGGTAAACCGGCGGCACCGGAGCGCGATCAGCGGGCGGCGGCAAAGCCCTCCGCACGCACGCTCCCTTGACGAATCCGCTCCATGCCATAGACCTGAACACACGACACAATCGGTCGGGCATGAGAGGGTAAAGAATGGCATCGGTGGCATTTCTGGGACTTGGCGTAATGGGCTATCCGATGGCCGCGCACCTTAAGAACAAGGGCGGCCATGAGGTGACGGTCTACAACCGCACCGCCGCCAAGGCCGCCAAATGGGTCGCCGAGCATGGCGGCGACATGGCCGCGACACCTCGCAAAGCCGCTGAAGGCAAGGACTTCGTCTTCGCCTGCGTGGGCAATGACGACGATTTGCGCAGCATCGCCACGGGACCGGACGGTGCCTTCCAGTCGATGAAGAGGGGTGCCATCTTCATCGACAACACCACGGCTTCCGCCGAGGTCGCGCGGGAGCTCTCGCAAGCCGCGCGCGGGGGCGGATTTTCCTTCCTCGACGCACCCGTCTCGGGCGGCCAGGCGGGTGCCGAGAACGGCGTGCTGACGGTGATGGTGGGTGGCGAGCAGGATGCATTCGACCGCGCCCGGCCGGTGATCGACGCCTATGCCCGCATGGTCGGGCTGATGGGGCCGGCAGGTTCTGGCCAGCTCACCAAGATGATCAACCAGATCTGCATTGCCGGGCTTGTGCAAGGGCTGGCCGAGGGGCTCAATTTCGGCAAGCGCGCCGGGCTCGACATCGAAAAGGTCGTGGACGTGATCTCCAAGGGCGCCGCCGGCTCCTGGCAGATGGAGAACCGGCACAAGACGATGAATGACGGCAAATATGATTTCGGCTTTGCCGTGGACTGGATGCGAAAGGACCTGAAGATCTGCCTCGAAGAAGCCGACCGGAACGGGGCGGCATTGCCCGTCACCGCGCTGGTCGACCAGTTCTACAAGGACGTGCAAGGCATGGGTGGCAACCGCTGGGACACCAGCTCGCTGATGGCGCGGCTCCAGAAGTAGCTTGCCCATCCCTGTCACGCGAACCGGCCAGTACGGGAGCATGACGATGAACAAAGTGACCTACCAGATCGTCGAACACGATGGCGGTTGGGCCTACAAGGTCGGAGACGTTTTTTCCGAGACGTTCCGCACCCGAGAGGCCGCCTTTGATGCTGCGAAGGCGGCCGCATCCGAGCAGCAGCTCGCCGGCCGCACCGAAGGCATTTCCTATCAGGATGCGGAGGGCCACTGGCATGACGAAGTCGTCCAAGGCAGCGACCGTCCCGAGGCCGATGTGGAAGCCGGCAAGAACGACCAGCGCTGAATCCTGCGGCGCTGATCAGGTCGCACATTCATCGAGGCGGCCTGCACACGGGACACACCGCGCAGCGGGTGCTGGCAAAGCCGTTTTCCGTCCAGATCAACGCACCTGATCGAGCAGGCGCTTGCACTCCAGAAGGTCGAACAGCGCTTCCTGAAGCAGCGCGCGATTGTCACGCGAAAGCTTGCCGCTGTCGGATTGCACAGGCCCCTCCTCATCGGATTTGCCGAGGCCGAAGAAGCGGCGGCTGGGCTTGGCCTTCGGCTCGCCGACCAGCATTTCATCATCGAGACGCGGCTGGGCAGCCGAAGTCATGGGCGCGGCATCCACCTGCTTGCGCTGCGCGATCGCTTCCACGGCAGCAAGATCACCATTGCCGATGGCCACCAGAAACTGGTTGCCGTTCTCGCGCAGCAGCTTCTGCACGCCTTTGATCGTGTAGCCCTGATCGTAGAGCATGTGGCGGATGCCCTTGATCAGCTCGACATCCTGCGGTCGGTAGTAGCGGCGGCCGCCGCCGCGCTTCATCGGCTTGATCTGGTTGAAGCGCGTTTCCCAGAAACGCAGGACGTGCTGAGGCAGATCGAGCTCTTCAGCGACCTCGCTGATCGTGCGGAAGGCGTCGGGACTCTTTTCCATGAGCGCAACCCTCGTTCGAAAGCCGGTGCGACAAATTTGCGAAACGGCCTCACCGGCCAGCCCCGTTCTGTGGGACCGAATCTGTTCGGCCATACAGCCACGATCTTCCGAAACCCGGCGTCGCTTCGGACGTCGGCACCTGGCGAACAGCCATTCTCAGCCGGTCAGGCAAACCGGGAACGCGTCCGTAGACCGATTCGTACTATATATCAGCGATTTGTATGCCAATATTCAAGGCCCGCGCCAAAGGCAGCCTGGCTTATCAACCGCGCATATCCGTCAAGGGTTACGGGCCACCTTCCGGTCAGCCCCTATTTGCCGCCGTTGCCGGCCTTGGTCTTGTTCTGGTGAGAGCGCAGGATACGGCTTTTGAGCACGTTCGAGGCCTTGAAGGTCATGACCCTGCGCGGCAGGATCGGCACTTCCTCACCCGTCTTGGGGTTGCGGCCGATGCGCTCGTTCTTGTCGCGAACGTGGAACGTGGCGAAGGACGAAAGCTTGACCGTCTCGCCGCGCACGATCGCGTCACAGATTTCGTCGAGGACGGCCTCGACGAGCTGAGCGGATTCGGTGCGTGAAAGGCCGACCTTGCGGTAAACGGCTTCAGCAAGATCGGCGCGGGTAATTGTCTTTGCCGCCATGGGTGCAGCAACCATCCTCGAGGAAATGGAAATTCGTCACGATCTTCGAGACGTTAGAAAATTGGCCCGCCTAGGTCAAGGACCGAACTTTTCTCTTTCCGATTGATTTTGAATCGTTTTCGCCGTTCGAACCAGCCGTGGCAAGGCACTGCGGGCTGGATGCAGGCCGTCCGCCGTGGCATCGGCGACACGGCCTTTCCTTGCCTACCAGCGCAGCAGCACCGCGCCCCAGGTGAAGCCCCCACCCATGGCCTCGAGCAGTACGAGATCGCCCTTCTTGATACGCCCGTCGGCAACGGCCGTCGAAAGCGCCAGGGGCACGGAAGCCGCCGAGGTGTTGCCGTGCTGATCGACGGTGATCACCACCTTGTGCTCGGCGATGCCGAGTTTTCTGGCGGAAGCGTCGATAATGCGCTTGTTCGCCTGATGCGGCACGAACCAGTCGAGATCGTCTGCGGTGATTCCCGCCTCGCCGAAAGTGGCCTCGATCACGTCAGTAATCATGCCCACCGCATGCTTGAAGACCTCGCGGCCCTCCATGCGCAGATGGCCGACCGTGCCGGTCGTGGAGGGACCGCCGTCGACATAGAGCTTGTCCTTGTGCGCGCCGTCAGAGCGCAGGCTGGCTGCGAGAACGCCGCGGTCGGCGATCGTGCCTTCGCCTTCCGCCGCTTCCAGCACCAGTGCCCCGGCACCGTCACCGAAAAGCACGCAGGTCGAGCGGTCATTCCAGTCGAGGATGCGCGAGAACGTCTCCGAACCGATCACCAGAACGCGTTTTGCCAGCCCCCCGCGAATGTAGAGGTCGGCGGTCGTGACGGCATAGACGAAGCCCGAGCAGACAGCCTGCATGTCGAAGGCAAAGCCATGATGCATGCCGAGCCGGTTCTGGATCTCCACGGCGGTGGCCGGGAACGTGTTGTTGGGTGTGGATGTGGCCAGGACGATCAGGTCGATATCGGCGGGTGTCAGCCCGGCATCGTCGAGCGCCGCCCGCGCGGCCGCCTCGCCCAACGTGGCGGTCGTCTCCTCATCCGCCGCGATATGGCGCTGCCGGATGCCGGTGCGCTGGACGATCCACTCGTCCGAGGTCTCGACCACGCCTTCGAAATCGGCATTCTTCATGATGCGGCGCGGCAACGAAGAGCCGATGCCACGCACAATCGATCTGATCATAGAAAGTCCTATTCGTTGCTGGCGTCCGCGTGGTTGCTGGGCTTTGCGGACGACTGAAGGTGCCGCGCATGGAACAGATCGAGATCGGCCTCTATCCGGTCCAGCAACCGGTTTCGCACCATGTCGTAGCCGAGTTCGATAGCCGCTGCGAATCCTTCCGAGTCGGTCCCACCGTGACTTTTTACCACAATCCCGTTGAGACCGAGAAAAACACCGCCATTGGCACGGCGCACATCCATTTTTTCGCGTAGGCGCTTGAAGGCGCCTTTGGCAAAGATGTAGCCGATTTTCGCCATCAGCGTCCGGCTCATCGCCGCGCGCAGATATTCGCCGATCTGCCGGGCGGTGCCTTCGGCTGTCTTGAGCGCGATATTGCCGGCGAAGCCCTCGGTCACCACCACGTCGACCGTCCCCTTGCCGATGTCGTCGCCCTCGACGAATCCGCGATAGTCCATCGCCATCTTGCCGGCCTCACGCAGCAGGCGGCCGGCATCCTTGACCTCTTCCTGGCCCTTGATCTCCTCGACGCCGACATTGAGCAGGCCAACGGTCGGGCGCTCCATACCGAACAGCGCGCGCGCCATTCCGGTGCCGAGAATCGCGAAGTCCACGAGTTGATGGGCATCGGCTCCGATGGTGGCGCCGACATCCAGCACCACGCTTTCGCCGCGCATCGTGGGCCAGATGGCTGCGATGGCCGGACGGTCGATGGTGGCCATGGTGCGCAGGCAGAATTTCGACATCGCCATCAGCGCGCCGGTGTTGCCGGCCGAGATGCAGGCGTCCGCCTCGCCATTCTTCACCGCCTCGATGGCGCGCCACATGGAGGAAACCCGGCGACCATGGCGCAGCGCCTGACTGGGCTTGTCGTCCATGCTCACGGCCACGTCGCAATGGTGGAACTCGGTGATCTCCGCAAGCTTGGGATGTTTGTTCAGTTCCGGCCGTACGGAATCTTCCCGGCCGTAGACAATGAAACGCACGTCACTGCGGCGCACCGCGACCGCCGCAAGGGCAGGAATGACAATACCGGGACCATGGTCGCCGCCCATGGCATCGATGGAAATTCGGATCACTCGATCTTCACTCTCATTGGTCGAAAGGCGAGGTGCCTGAGGCTTGGCGAAAATAGCGGTTTTGAGCCGTCGCACAACCGAGATTTAGCGATGGCTTGGAAACTCTTCAGGATTTATCGAGCAGCGAACGGAGCTTTCGCTGCAGTTCGCCTTCCACCGGCTCATCGCTTTCGTCGTCCGCGGCCGCTTGCAGCGAAACTCCGGACTTGCGCGGATAGGGATCGATTCCCAAGCCGAAGAACTCCTCGGCAAATGCACCGACATCGACCGTATCGCCCGAGAAAAGTTCCGGACTGTCCGGTCCTTCCGCATCAAGCAGAATTTCGCCGCCGGTTTCGAAACCGAGGCGCGCAAGCTTGGAATCTTGCGGCAGGAAGAGCCCGGAAACCTCCTCCGAGATGTGGTTGCGAACCGGATCGAGCGTCACCACGCAGGTCTGGACGATGTCCGCCTCGACCCTGCCCTCGACCCTCACGCCATTGCGCTTCCATGCCGTCACCAGCAATTCGATGCGGAAACGCTCCACGGCATCGAGGCCATGCGCCTCGGCCAGCGCGGCGCGCTGCTTCTCGTCGGCCTCGAACACCACCGGGAGGCCCTTTTGCGGCAACCGCGCCACGTGGACAGGGAACGAAACAGGGCTGGAAATCTCAACATCCTTCATAATGGCCTCCATTGTTTCAGGCCGCGCCTGCAACGGGAAAACGGATGGTGCCGGCCTGGATGGCTTCCGAATCCTGCGCGGCCAGCGCCTTGTCGGCTTCGATGACATAGCCGGCCAGCGCATCCACCTGTGGCCAGCTCTCGCTGTCGGGGCGGATATTGCGTTTCAGCGCCGCGGCGAGCGCCGGCCTGTCGTCCCGCTCCAGCGCATCGGCGTAGGATGCGGTGCGCCCATAATACATGCGCGCCAGCTTCTTCATGCGCTTGGGCACGCCCATATCGCCGATTCCCAGATCGCGCAGCGAATGCTCGACCTCGGCGAAGAATTCATCAATGAGAATCTGCGCGATCTCGCGCGAGACACCGCTCTCGTCGCGCATCCGATGCTGGAACAGGAACATATGCAGCGCCAGCATCTCGAAGCGGCCAAGCGGGGTATCCGGCGCGTCCCAATCAGAATAAAAGAATGGCTGCCGCGCCGCCGCCACGATTTCGGCATAGAGCGCGTTGGTAATCGATCGGTTGTTGCGTTCGCGGCCGAACAGGCGCTTGAACATGAGGGCAGCCTCCGTGGGGAACCGTTTCGCGACGTGGCCTTGTTGCATCGGCGCGCAAGCTGGTTTACCGGTTTTGCGGCTCCGTGCAAGCAGTGCACGCCGGAAGTGATTTGAAGGAGTTGTTGTTGAACTCGCTGAAATTCAAGACCATCTCTTCGCCAGCCCTTGTCGGGGCGGTTTCGGTGCTTGCCGCGGCGACCCTCTCCGGCTGCAGCACATCCAGCACCATGGACAGCCTTTCGCCCGGCGAAACGCTGACGCAGGGCTATGTCATCGACCAGCAGCAGATCGACCAGGTTCCTGTCGGCTCCAGCCGCGAACAGGTTCTGCTGGCGCTTGGCAGCCCCTCCACCACCGCGACTTTCGACAACGAGGTGTTCTACTACATCTCGCAGAAGCGCAGGCGTCCGGTCGCTTTCATGAACCCGCACATCGTGGATCAGCGTGTCCTGGCGGTCTATTTCGGTGAAGACGGCCGCGTGACGCAGATCGCCAATTACGGCCTGAAGGACGGCAAGGTGTTCGATTTCATCGGCCGCGTGACGCCAACGGGCGGCAAGGACCAGAATTTTATCGGCCAGCTCATTTCGGGCGCGGGCGCCAAGCCGACCCTGCCCATCGGCGGCGGCGGCCCCACCGGCTGACCTGCCCGAATACCGGACACGAAAAACCCGCGGATCGCTCCGCGGGTTTTTTTTATCAGCGGCATGCCTGCCGGTTACACCCCACCGTGTGCCAGCACCGCCAACAGCAGGAGCGCCATGATATTGGTGATCTTGATCGCCGGATTCACCGCCGGGCCGGCGGTGTCCTTATAAGGATCGCCGACCGTATCGCCGGTTACGGATGCCTTGTGCGCTTCCGAACCCTTCAGATGACGCACTCCATCCTTGTCGGAGAAACCGTCCTCGAAGGATTTCTTGGCGTTGTCCCACGCGCCGCCGCCTGAAGTCATGGAGATAGCAACGAACAGCCCGTTGACGATGACGCCAAGCAGTGAGGCTCCGAGCGCCGCAAAGGCCGACGCCTTGGAACCCGAGATCAGAAGCACGCCGAAATAGACGACCAGAGGTGCCAGCACCGGCAGCAGCGACGGCAGGATCATCTCCTTGATCGCCGCCCTGGTCAGCAGATCGACCGCGCGTGCATAGTCCGGCCTTTGCGTGCCGGCCATGATACCCGGATTCTCCCGGAATTGACGGCGCACCTCCTCCACGATGGAACCGGCCGCGCGCCCCACCGCCGTCATGGCGATGCCACCGAACAGATATGGGATGAGGCCGCCGAACAGCAGGCCGGCAACGACATAGGGATTGGAAAGATCGAAGGAGATCTCGCCCATGCCCTGGAAATACGGGAACTTGTCGCCATTGGCCGCAAAGTAGCGCAGGTCGTTGGAGTAGGCTGCGAACAGCACCAGCGCGCCGAGGCCGGCCGAACCGATGGCATAACCCTTGGTCACCGCCTTGGTGGTGTTGCCCACCGCATCCAGCGCATCGGTGGACTGGCGCACTTCCTTCGGAAGCCCCGCCATTTCGGCAATGCCGCCGGCATTGTCGGTCACCGGTCCGAAGGCATCGAGCGCCACGATCATGCCGGCAAGGCCCAGCATGGTGGTCACCGCGATCGCCGTGCCGAACAGTCCGCCAAGCTGGTAGGTGGTGATGATGCCGCCGACGATGACGATAGCTGGCAGCGCCGTCGATTCGAGCGACACTGCCAGCCCCTGGATCACATTGGTGCCGTGGCCGGTCACTGATGCCTGGGCAATGGAGATGACCGGGCGTTTGCCCGTGCCTGTGTAGTATTCGGTGATCACCACGATCAGGCCTGTCACGATCAGGCCGATCACCCCGCAGACGAACAGGCTGCCGCCCGTTACCGCCTGCCCCGCGACGGTGCCGATCTCGCCCCAGCCAATGGTGAGCGACGTGGCCACCGCAAGGCCCAGGATGGACAGGATGCCGGTTACCACAAGGCCTTTGTAGAGCGCGCCCATGATCGAGCCATTGGCGCCGAGCTTGACGAAGAAGGTGCCGACGATGGAGGTGATGATGCAGGCGCCGCAGATCACCAGCGGATAGAGCATGACGCTGCCCAGAACTTCGCTGCCGCCGAAGAAGATGGCCCCGAGCACCATGGTGGCGACCACGGTCACCGCATAGGTCTCGAAAAGGTCGGCTGCCATGCCGGCGCAGTCGCCGACATTGTCGCCCACATTGTCGGCGATTGTCGCCGGGTTGCGTGGATCATCCTCGGGAATGCCCGCCTCGACCTTGCCCACGAGGTCGCCGCCGACATCCGCCCCCTTGGTGAAGATGCCGCCGCCGAGACGCGCGAAGATGGAAATCAGCGAGGCGCCGAAGCCGAGCGCCACCAGCGCATCGACAACCGTCCGGTTGTCGGGCGCAAGGCCCATCGGGCCGGTCAGCACCCAGTAGTAGACGGAGACGCCCAGCAGCGCGAGACCCGCCACCAGAAGGCCGGTGATGGCGCCGGACTTGAAGGCGATATCGAGCCCTGCCGCAAGGCTGTTGGTCGCGGCCTGCGCGGTGCGCACGTTGGCGCGCACCGAGACATGCATGCCGATGAAGCCGGCCGCGCCCGAAAGCACGGCGCCGATCAGGAAACCGATCGCTGCTATAGCCGAAAGCAGCCACCAGGCGAGAAGGAAAACCACGATGCCAACGATGGCGATGGTTCTGTACTGACGCGCAAGATATGCCTGTGCCCCCTCCCGGATGGCAGCGGAAATTTCCTGCATGCGTGCGTTGCCCTGGTCAGATGCGAGTACCGACCGTGTCGCCCAGATGGCGTAAAGGACAGATAGCAAGCCGCAGGCAATGACGACGTAAAGCATGGTCATATGCCGATCTTCCCTGATTGTCGCCCGGCAGAACCCCTCCCCGGGCTGCGATGGCGGCCGGTGGCGAATTGCCGCGCGGCCTGCGACAATTTGTGCGAAACGGGCGACGTAACGTCAAGGGCTGTTCGGAGAATCATCAAGAATCGACGCCTTGTCCTTGTTCAGACAGGCAAAATCGCAACGATCCGCTCTCGTGGATCGTCGCGAGAGAATCATCGAGAAGCGCTCAGGCAATGTCGCCGTCGGGCTGGTTGACGAAAATCAGAACGGCCAGAATCGTCATATAGAATTTGAAAGCCGCTTCCTGCCCGTTCCAGGTTTGCGATTGCCACATGGCAAACCACTCCCCGCCGATCACCATGAAGCCGAAATACCAGACCAGGAAGCCCACGGTCGCGGCCACCACGACGAAGCGCTTGGCCTGATTGAAGACCGCCCCGGATGCCATGCGTGCCTGCCACAGTCTCCAGGCAGCGATCAGGAACAGGATGCAGGTCAGCGCCTCGCCGGCTATGATCAGCCAATAACCGGCCGTCCAAAGCGCCGGATTGGTGATCGACCGGTACATCAGCGCATTGCCCGGGAAGGTCGTGTCCATGCTCAGCACATGCTGGACGAAGGCGTAATTGGAACCATAGTCGGTTATATTGCCGAACGCGACGAGAAAGGCGAACGCCGCCAGACAAAGACACATGACGATTTTGGAATAGCGGAAGGTCATGGCAAACACTCCTTGGACGAGCTTTGAAAACCCTCCCAAAAGCTCCATGAGTCCCGAAGAAATGGCAATCGTCACCCCCATGGAAATCGCCTTGACGGCAACCGCTCAGCGCCATGCCTCCCGGATCGGCATTCTCGAGCAGGTTCTCGCGATCCGCCTGCCCGAAACCTGTCAGGCGGGCGATGCCGTCTCTCTGGAAATCGACGGTGCAGTCCACGAATTCAGCATAAGCCGCCGCGCCTGGAGGATACGCCGTGCGGACGCACTGCTGGAGATCACGCTGGACTTTCCAGCGCGCCCCGTTCGCTGAGGCAAAATATCGAAATCAGCCTTCGCCTTCCGAGCCGGCTTCCGCAAGCTGGCGCCGGCGCGACAGGAGCAACCAGCCCAGCGCAGCGAGGCAGACGATGGTAACGGGGAATATCACCCAGTTCAGCGTTTCCCAGCCATGGGCGTTGTAGATCCGGCCGGACATCAGCGAAGCGAAAGCGACGCTGCCGAACAGCACGAAATCGTGGAAGCCCTGCACCTTGCCCTTCTCGGACGGCTCGTAGGATTCGGCGACCAGCGCGGTCGCGCCGATGAAACCGAAATTCCAGCCCAGACCGAGCAGGATCAGCGCGGACCAGAACTGCCACAGTTCGATGCCCGACAGCGCGACCAGCGCACAGCCGACCAACAGCACGAAGCCGACGAGAATGATGATGGGGGCGCCAAAGCGATGAATGAGCCTGCCGGTGAAGAAACTCGGCCCGAACATGGCCATGACGTGCCAGGAAATGCCGAGCGTTGCCTCATCCGGCGAGAAGCCGCAGCCGACCATGGCCAGCGGTGCGCCGGTCATGACGAAGGTCATCAGAGCATAGGAGCCCACGCCGCACAGCAGCGCCACGATGAAAAGCGGCTGCGAGATGATCTCCATCAGCGGACGGCCGCTGTCGCCGATGGCGGCATGGCCGTGCGAAGCGTTCTTGACCCGCAGGAAAGACAGGATGACCGCACCAACCGCTGCAAGCACGATGATGGCGGCAAACGAACCGGCAAACATCACCGGTGCCAGCAGTTCACGCGTGAAGATGACGATCTGCGGCCCCAGAATGGCGGTGACGATGCCGCCTGCAAGGACGAAGGAAATCGCGCGCGCCCGGAACTCGCGCGGCGCATTGTCGGCAGCCGCGAAACGGAACTGCTGCACGAAGGAGTTGCCGATGCCGACAGCCATGAGGCTGAATGCAAAGAGCCAGAAATTCATCTGGAAGAGCGCGATGGTGGCCAGCAGCCCGCCCAGCGCCGTCAGCCCGGTGCCGGTCACGAAACCGTTGCGCGGGCCGAGTTTCCGGATGATGGCGGCAGCCGGCAGCGCACCGACCGCCGTTCCGATATTGAAGCCGGTGATCGGAGCGGTAGCCAGCGACTTGTCGGCGTCGAGAAGGTAATGGCCGGCCAGCGCGCCGAGCGAAATGCAGATGGGGGTGGCCGAACCGATAATCGCCTGCGACGCGGCGAGGATCAGTGCCGTTCGCCTGGCATTGCGGTCAACCATACCCGTCATTATGCACCCCTGCCCTTGCCTTCGCCGCGCACGCGGCGGGCCACACGATCAAGCACGGCATTCACCAGCTTGGGCTCGTCCTCGACATAGAACGCCTTGGCGATGTCGACATATTCCGAAACGATAACGGCGACCGGCACGTCGCTGCGCAGCATCAGTTCAAAGACGCCGGCGCGCAGGATGGCGCGTAACGTGGAATCGAGGCGCGACAGTGGCCAGTCGTCGGTCAACGCCTGGCGGATGACCGGATCGACCGTCTTCTGGTTCTCGACCACCCCGGCCAGGATCGCACGGAACCATTGCGGGTCCGCCTCGCGGTAGAGGTCGCCGTCCACTTCCTTGCCGAGCCGGAAGGCTTCGTATTCGGCGGTGATTTCAAGCAGGCCGCTGCCTGCTACGTCCATCTGGTAAAGCGCCTGCACGGCGGCAAGGCGGGCAGCGCCGCGTTTGTTGGCCTGGCGCGGCTGCGGGCGCTGGTTATCGGTAGGCTCGGTCAAGATCAGGCTCCCAAACGCTCACGGAGCGCGATCATGGTCAATGCGGCGCGGGCGGCAAAACCACCCTTGTCACCCTCGTGGCGGCGCGCACGAACCCATGCCTGCTCGTCGTTCTCGACGGTGAGGATGCCATTGCCGACAGCAAGCGATTCCTCGACGGCGAGATCCATCAGCGCACGGCAGGATTCATTGGCGACAATGTCGAAATGATAGGTCTCGCCGCGAATGACTGTGCCCAGCGCAACGAAGCCATCATAGTCCGTACCGCCTTCTTCCGCACCATCCAGGGCAAACGAAATCACTGCCGGGATTTCAAGCGCGCCCGGAACCGTCACCACTTCGTAAGTGGCGCCGGCCTCGTCCAGCGCCGCCTTTGCGCCTTCCAGCAATGCGTCGGCCAGATCGTCATAGAAACGGGCTTCGATGATGAGCAGATGGGGTGGTCGTGTACTGGCCATATTGGTCTCCGGAAAGGCGGTGACTTAGGCCGATGCGGCCAACTTCGCAAGCTCAACGTTGCCCGTTGTGCCCTGGAGGTGGATATCCATGCTGCAGCGCCCCTCTGCTGGAATGGTTTCCGGTGCGAAGTTCGAAGCCATTGGGAATGTTTTCCAACATGGTGCGGGTCAGGAAAATTGGAAGGCGACTGTCGGGTCGGGAGCCCGGAAAGCGTCATCACGACATGCAGCAACCAATGGGAGGAAACTCGAATGGGCAGAACCGCAGCAATTCTTGTGGCAAGGCTGATCTTCGGCGGCGTGTTCGTCATGGCCGCAGCCTTCAAGTTCGCCGGCATGGATTCGACCGCTGGCTATATCGCGTCGGCCGGCTTTCCGTTCCCGCTGCTTCTGGCATGGATCGCCGCATTCTTCGAGGTGGGGCTGGCTATCGCGCTGCTCACTGGCGCCTTCTTCTCGGAGGCCGCACTGCTCGCAGCCGCCTATGTGCTGTTCCTGGCGCTTGCCTTTCACGGCCCGTCCCGCTGGGAAGGCAATCAGGCCGAATTCGGCTTCTTCATCGACCATTTCACCTTCATTGCAGGCCTGCTGTTCGCGGCTGTTCATGGCCCCGGCGACAGGTTGGCCATCAGGAAAAGCTATTTGTGAAATGGCACCGCGGCTTTCGCAGGCACCTTTCAAGTCGCTTCGGCTGCTTCCGAAAGTCGCGCGGCATAGCGGGCCATGGTGTCGACCTCGAGATTGACCTTATCGCCAACCTTGCGCTCCCCCCAGGTCGTGACCTGCAGCGAATGGTGGATCAAAAGCACGTCGAACCGGGTTCCATCCACCTTGTTGACCGTGAGCGACGTGCCGTCGAGCGCGACCGACCCCTTGGGCGCGATGAATTTCGCGAACTCACGCGGCGCTTCGAGGGTGAAGCGCACCGCATCGCCCTCGTCTTTACGCACCACGATCTCGGCCATGCCATCGACATGGCCCGAAACGATGTGGCCGCCGAGTTCATCGCCCACCTTCAGAGCCCGCTCGAGGTTCAGCCGGCTGCCGGCCTTCCATGACGAGGCGGTGGTGAGGCGCAGCGCTTCCTCCCAGGCTTCCACTTCGAACCAGCGGCTGTTGGACTCGGCTTCAGGCAGCGCGACCACGGTCAGGCACACGCCGCTGCACGCGATCGATGCGCCGATGGCGATGGTCCTTGGATCGTAGACGGTATCGATGCGCAGCCGCACACCCTCGCGCAACGGCGAAACGGAAGCAACGGAGCCGATATCGGTGACAATTCCGGTAAACATCAAAAACCTCTCGTCCATTCGGCGTAAACGTCGTCGCCGAAACGTGCCTCACGCACCAGGCGGAACCCGGCCGGGATATGGTCGCGATCGACCGGAGCCGCAATGCCGTCCGCCCCGAGACGGCCCGGCCCCTGGAAGATGACGATGCGGTCGACCATGTCGTCGGCCAGCATGTTGCGCGCGGTTTCGGCGCCACCCTCCACCATGACATTCATCATGCCCTGCGCGGCAAGGTCTTCCAGCAGTTCGGGTAGCGCGATGCGCCCCTCGAACGTGTCGGTCGCCAGAAGCCTTACGCCGCGCGCGGCCAGTGCCGCCTTGCGCGCCGCATCGGCTTCCGGGCCGGCAGCCACGTAGACCGGAACGGATTCCGCCGTGCGCACCAGCCTGGTGTCGGGCGACAGTCTGGCCTGCCGGTCGAGAACGAGGCGTAGCGGCGAGCGGTCTTCGAGCCCCGGCAGCCGTACCGTCAGTTCGGGATCGTCGGCGAGCGCCGTGTTGATGCCGACCACGATCACATCGGCCTCGGCGCGCATCAGATGGACCTGCCGGCGGGAAGCCGGCCCGGTGATGGCGATCTGCCCCTCGCCCGGTCGGCCGATCATGCCGTCAGTCGAAAGCGCCAATTTCAGCGTCACTTGCGGCCGCTGCTTCACGGAGCGGGTCAGATAGCCTGCCAGTTGGTCGTTTGCTTCGTCGGCCAGAACACGCTCGACCACCTCGATGCCCGCGGCGCGCAGGATGGCATAGCCTTTCCCGGAAACGCGCGGGTCGGGGTCGCTGGCCGCGCCGACCACGCGGGCTATGCCGGCATTGACAAGTGCATTGGCGCAGGGCGGCGTGCGGCCGTGATGGGCGCAGGGCTCCAGGGTCACATAGGCGGTGGCGCCACGCGCCTTGCCTCCGGCCTCGGCCAATGCCTCGGCCTCAGCATGCGGCCTGCCGCCAATCGCAGTCACGCCACGCCCGACGATCACCGGGCCATTGCCATCATCGCGCACGATCAGCGTGCCGACCGCGGGGTTGGTTCCGGTCAGCCCGGCATGCTTGCGCGACAGCCGCAGGGCCGCCGCCATGAAGCGGCGGTCGCTGGCCGCCTTATCCGCGTCAGCACCTGCCATTCGTCAGCTCTCTTCGTCCTCGCCCTTCAGTTCGCCGAGCACATCGTGGAAATCCTTGGCTTCGCGGAAATTGCGATAGACGGAGGCGAAGCGGACATAGGCGACGTCATCGAGCGCCTTCAGTGCCTCCATGACCAGCCGACCGATTTCGCCGGTGGTGACTTCGGTCTCGCCGGAGCTTTCGAGCTGGCGCACGATGCCGGTGACGGCGCGGTCGATGCGCTCGGGATCGACATTGCGCTTGCGGCAAGCAATCTCCACAGAGCGCAGCAGCTTGTCGCGGCTGAACGGGACCTTGCGGCCGGACTTCTTGACCACCACCAGATCGCGCAACTGCACGCGCTCGAAAGTGGTGAAGCGGCCGCCGCAATCCGGGCAGACCCGGCGCCGACGAATCGCCGCGCCATCTTCAGCGGGGCGCGAGTCTTTGACCTGGGTGTCTTCGGATTGGCAATAAGGGCAACGCATGGAAATCTGGCTCGCGATTCTTTCAAGGCTGGAAGCTAGAGCCTTTCAGCTCAGGTAGGAAGCGCCAAGGCCGAAATCCAATGCTGTTCTCCCTGTGAACGGTCAGTATCTTGCATCGGCACTGGAAATTTCCACCAACCCTTGTGTGTCGGGGTCAATCGAGACACGCACTCCGCGTGAAGCACCTGAACAAGACAGCCGGAAAACAAAACGGCCGCCGTGAACTCACGCGGCGGCCGTTCCGGAAACCAGATGGCGTAAAACTTACCCGAGATAGGGATAAAGCGGGAAGCGATCGGTCAGCGCGACGACCTTGTTCTTCACCGCGGCCTCGACAGCGGCGTTGCCCTCGTCGGAATTGGCCGCCTTCAGCCCGTCCAGGACTTCGGCGATCAGATTGCCGATCTCGCGGAATTCGGCCTCGCCGAAGCCGCGCGTCGTGCCGGCGGGCGTGCCGAGACGGATGCCGGAGGTGACGAACGGCTTTTCCGGATCGAAAGGAATGCCGTTCTTGTTGCAAGTGATGTTGGCGCGGCCGAGCGCGGCCTCCGCGCGCTTGCCCGTTGCGTTCTTCGGACGCAGGTCGACCAGCATCAGGTGGTTGTCGGTGCCGCCCGAAACGATGTCGAGACCGGTGCCCTTGAGGCTGTCGGCCAGCGCCTTGGCGTTGGAGACGATGCTGGCCGCATAGGTCTTGAAATCGGGCTTCAACGCCTCGCCGAAGGCCACTGCCTTGGCGGCGATGACGTGCATCAACGGGCCGCCCTGCAGGCCGGGGAACACCGCCGAGTTCATCTTCTTGGCGATTTCCTCGTCATTGGTCAGGATCATGCCGCCACGCGGACCACGCAGTGACTTGTGCGTGGTGGTGGTGACGACATGGGCGTGCGGCAGCGGCGACGGATGCTGGCCACCGGCGACGAGGCCCGCGATATGGGCCATATCGACCATCAGATAGGCGCCGATCGAATCGGCGATCTCGCGGAAACGCTTCCAGTCCCAGATGCGCGAATAGGCGGTGCCGCCGGCCAGGATCAGCTTGGGCTTGTGCTGCTGCGCCAGCTTCTCGATTTCGTCCATGTCAAGCAGATGGTCATCCTTGCGCACGCCGTAGGACACCGGCTTGAACCACTTGCCCGACATATTGACCGGCGAGCCGTGGGTCAGGTGGCCGCCCGAATTGAGATCGAGCCCCATGAATGTGTCGCCCGGCTGCAGCAGCGCCAGGAATACGGCCTGGTTCATCTGGCTGCCCGAGTTGGGCTGGACGTTGGCGAACTTGCAGTCGAACAGCTTCTTGGCGCGTTCGATGGCCAGTTCCTCGACCACGTCCACGAACTGGCAGCCGCCATAGTAGCGCTTACCCGGATAGCCCTCGGCATATTTGTTGGTCAGCACCGTTCCCTGCGCCTCGAGCACGGCGCGCGACACGATGTTTTCGGACGCGATCAGCTCGATTTCATGACGCTGGCGACCGAGTTCGTTGCGGACGGCGCCATAGATTTCGGGATCGGCATCCGCGAGCGTGGTGCCGAAGAAGGATTCGGTGGGCTGATATTCAGCCGAGTCTCTTGCCATGTCGGGTCAATCCTTACTGTGTGGGCCTGTCGTAACGGCAACGCCGTTTGCGGCGCGCATTAGCACACTTGCAAGGCAGTGGCCACGTTCGCGCCCGCGAAATTTCATGGTCCCTTTGCGCCAGACGCCCGGCGAAAAGAAAAGGCCGCGCCAGACGGCACGGCCTTTGTCTGAACGACACCCTTCACGCCCTTACTGGGCCGAGGAAATCTGCAATTCCTGCGCGCCGTCCTTGCCGTAGATGTCATCACGGAACTGGACGACATGATCGCCGGTGGACCAGGCACTGACATAGGTGAAGTAGACAGGCACGGGATTGGTGACGGGGACCGGCGTGGAAACGCCGGACTTAATCGCCTGTTCGAAATGCTGGCGGTCCCAACCGGGTGTATCGCGCAGGATCCAGGTGACGAGGTCGCGCACATTCTGCACGCGCACGCAGCCGGAGGAATCGAAACGCATAAGCTTGCCGAACAGGCTCTGCTGAGGCGTGTCGTGCATATACACGCCATCCGGGCTCGGGAAGTTGATCTTGACCGAGGCCATGGCGTTGATGGCGCCGGGATCCTGACGGAAACGGTACTTCGCCGCCTCCTCGGTCGACCAGTCGATGCTCATCGGATCGACCTCGCTGCCATCCGGTGCGAGCAAGCGGATATTGTTGTCCTTCAGGTAGTTCGGATTCTTGCGCATCAGCGGAATGATGTCCTTGCGGACGATCGACACCGGCGCGTTCCAATAGGGATTGACGACGATTTCGTTGATCTTGGAATTGACCAGCGGCGACTGGCGATCAACCTTCCCGACGATTGCCGTGTGGCGCAGAATCACGCGGTCGTTTTCGACCGCCTCGACCTGGGCCGCCGGAATATTGACGTTGACATAGCGTTCGCCGAGCGTGCCGGCCTGCTTTTGCAGGCGCGTCAGGTTGGTTTCAAGCTGACCAAGCCGCACCGGCGCGCTGATATTCATTGCCGCATAGCTGTATTGGCCGAGCACACCGTCCGCCGGCAGGCCATGACGGGCCTGGAACCGCTTCACGGCCGCATCGACATAGGTGTCGAAAGCGTCGGAAATGCCGGCGCGTTGCGACAGGTCGCCCGAAACCATAAGGCGCTTGCGCAGCACCTGAACGTCCGGATCGTTGACGCCGAGCTGCAATTTCTTGGTGGCAGGAACGACCGGCCAGCCGCCCTGCGCGACGATGTTCTGATAGTCGACGATTGCCTGCTGGACATAACCCACGGTGCGCGGGCTGAAGATCGGAAGCGTCGAGGCCACCTTGCCGCCATCGCTGGCGCGGGCATCGAACGTGTCGTCCCAATTGCCACGGCGCGAAGATTGCAGGATCTCGTCCACGACATTCTGCGCGCTTGCGCTACCGGTCATGGCGGTTACTGCAAGCATTCCGGCCGTGGTGAGAAAGGAACGTCTGGTCGTGTTCATGGGCATTCCTGACATCTATCCTGCATTGCGCCGATCAGGCGAAGCTGCCGGTATATTAGGGTGGCACCGTTAACAATCAGCCAACCATATCCGGCATCTCTGCGCCGCGCGCTATTTGCTTCGGAGTTCCCCCGCGCCGCGCAATCCCTCGCATTCGGCCGGTCCAGTTCATCTATGCCAACACCATCCGAATATGGCGGCAGCGTGGCCATAGCCGACAAGAATGCATCGGACCAGACAAAAAGAGAGCCGATGCGGCAGGTCGCATCGGCTCCGACTGGAGATTGCAACATCTGGCCGCGATCGCTGCCGCCGCGGCTCATGACAGGTCCTTCCCGCGCCGCAACGGCTCAGCGAAGAACTCCGCCGGATCACATGCGATAGGCGATGGTGTCGTTCCAGAAGCGATCCAGGCGCTGCAGTGCGCGGTTCATCTGCTGGAATTCTTCGGTATTGATGCCACCAACCTGCTCGATCGAGCCGATATGGCGCTCATAGAGCTTGGCCACCACTTCGGCGACTTCCGTGCCCTTGTCAGTGAGGCTGATACGCACGGAGCGGCGGTCGATGCGCGAACGCTGGTGATTGATGAAACCGAGCTCCACCAGCTTCTTGAGGTTGTAGGAAACGTTCGAGCCCAGATAGTAACCGCGCGAGCGCAGCTCGCCGGCGGTCAGCTCCGAATTGCCGATGTTGAATAGCAGCAGCGCCTGGATGGCATTGATGTCGCTGCGGTTGTTGCGCTCGAACTCGTCCTTGATCACGTCGAGCAGACGGCGGTGCAGCCTTTCGACCAGCTGAAGGGATTCCAGATAGAGGGAACGGATCGAGTCACGACGCTCGTCGGACGTGCTGGCAGGGTTCACCGCAAGACGGGAATTGGTCATGGTCTTTGCCTCTCGTTTGTCGCCGTGGTGATTGTTTGTTTTTCTCACCTTGATCGCGACACTAGACCCGACCGATAAAATTCGACTTAAACACCAGGCTTAACAACGCCTTACCCGGAGCGACCTTGCCCGGAGGGTTAACAAAGGGCGACCCGGAGGGGCTCTGTTAACCTTGCCGCTCCGACTGTCTTTTCTGCAGGAAGATCACCAATCGGAACGCCAGGTAGACAAGCGCGACGAACGCGTGCGAGACGATGACCGCCATGCGGCTGCCGAACAGATCGGGGAAGCCCACATACATGACTATCTCCGTCATCGCGCAGATCGCCCATATCACCGGCCCCCATGAAACCAGCATCCACAGGCCGATCGCCGCGAAGGGATAGAACACGGCCAAAATGGTGGCCGCCACCTGCCAGTAGACCGGCATCAGATCGAAGCGCCACAGCGGCGCTTCGTAAAAACCGATCAGCCGCACCCAGTAGAGCGCCCCGAACATCAGGCTGTAGGCCGATATGACGCGCAGGAACCATACGAATGTGGTCTCGGCAGCGGTGGGCTCGGCAACGCCCGCCGACCTGGCCAGTTCATGGCTCACAGCGGAAGCTCCCCATCCTGCAACGGCTCGAAATAGGCGTCGATCCGGCTCTGTTCGATCTCCTCGAACGAAGCCGGTCGCCACGCAGGCTTTCCATCCTTATCGATAATTGCGGCCCGGATGCCTTCATAGAAGTCATGGCCCTGCAACATCCGGTTGAGGATGCGGAATTCCATGCGCATGCACTCGTCCATATCGAGCGCGCGGCCGGCCGTGATCTGACGGAAAGCCACATTCAGGCCGGTGGGCGAACGGCTGCGCAGGATTGCCAGCGTGCGCGCGGCGAATTCATCACCGGAAGCGGCCGTTTCCAGGCTTTTCATGATCTCCTCCAGAGACGGGCGTGAAAAATGCCGTGCAATCCCTTCCAGCACCCCTTCCGGCGTTTCGCGCTGCGCGGGCACAAAGGCCTCGCGCAATGCCAGGTCGGCATCCCCGGTCTCGGCCAGCCGCTCCACGATGCCATCCAGATATTCGGCCCGTGTGGTGTGCGTCGCCACGCCCGACCAGAGCGCATCGCCGCAGCGGATGCGGTTTCCAGTCAGCCCAAGATACATGCCGAAATATCCGCCCAGGCGGGGCAGGAAATAGCTGCCGCCCACATCCGGGAAAAAACCGATGCTCACTTCAGGCATGGCAAACTGGGCATTCTCGGTCATGACCCGGTGCGAGCCGTGACAGGATACCCCGACGCCTCCACCCATGACGATACCGTCGATCAGCGCCACATACGGCTTGGGAAAGCGCGCTATGGTGGCATTGAGACGATACTCGTCGGCAAAGAAGCCCACCGGGGGGTTGCCGGCCAGCCCGGCATTGTAGATGTCGAGGATATCGCCGCCGGCGGAAAACGCCCTGCCCTCGGCCTTGATCGCCACCACGTCGACATCGGGATCGTCGCGCCACGCGTCGAGCGCCTCGGCAAGAGCGCGGATCATGGTATGGTTGATCGCATTCAGCGTTTTCGGCCGCGTCAGGGTTACGAAACCCGCTTTCCCCTTGCGTTCGAAGCGAATGTCGTCGCCACCGCCAAAATCCATACGCAGAATCCCTTACCCAGTCAGCTGGAAGCCTAACAGCTACGGATTGCGGACAGATGCGTCAATGTTTCCACGACCTGGCCCCATGCCTTCGGGTGGTTATCACAGAAAGCGCGTGTTAAAAGCCCGATCAAGCTTTACAAGCTGGAGATTACCCCCATGAACAAACTGACCAGCCTGAAACCTGCGGGCGCACGTTCCGTAGACGAAATCACCGGCAGCAGGCGGCTTCGACGCATGCGCAAGGCCGACTGGTCGCGGAGGCTGGTGCAGGAAAACCACCTTACGGTCGACGACCTGATCTGGCCGATCTTCATCGTTGACGGCAAGGACCGTCGCGAACCCGTGCCGGCCATGCCGGGCGTCTTCCGGCTCTCGATAGATCTGGCGGTCAAGGAAGCCGAACGCGCCGCCAGGCTCGGCATTCCGGCAATCGCCACCTTCCCGAATGTGGAGATGAGCCTGCGCGACGAAACCGGCTCGCACATTCTCGATCCGCAGAACATCATCAACCGCGCCTCCAGCGCCATCAAGGCGGCGGTGCCGGAAATCGGCATCATCACCGATGCCGCGCTCGATCCTTTCACCAGCCACGGCCATGACGGCATTTTGCGTGACGGCATCATCGTCAACGACGAGACGGTGGAACAGGTTACGGCCGCGGCCGTGCTGCAGGCGGCTGCCGGCTCCGACATCATCGCCCCCTCGGACATGATGGATGGTCGTATCGGCGCGATCCGCGACGCGCTTGACGCCAACGGTTTCCAGGACGTGGCGATCATGTCCTATGCCACCAAGTTCGCCTCGGCTTTCTACGGCCCGTATCGCGAGGCGATCGGCACGCAGGGCCTGCTTCAGGGCGACAAGAAGACCTATTACATCGATCACGCCAACAGTGACGAGGCCGTGCGCGAGGCCGAGCAGGATCTCGCCGAAGGCGCCGACATGCTGATGGTCAAGCCAGGCCTGCCCTATCTCGACATCATCCGCCGATTGAAGGACGAGTTCCAGATGCCGACCTTCGCCTATCAGGTATCGGGCGAATATTCGATGATCAAGGCAGCAAGCGCCAATGGCTGGATCGACGGGGAAAAGGCGATGCTGGAAAGCCTGCTTTCCTTCAAGCGCGCCGGCTGCGACGGCATCCTCACCTATTTCGCGCCGGAAGTGGCGCAGATGCTGAAAGGCTAGCCGTTCGTAGCGGCCAGCTGCTGGATCGGGGACGGGAAAAGAGCGAATTTCTTGAATCGCTGCCGGCGTTCACCATTTCTAGGTGGATCAATGCCGGCGGCTTTCCCGCCCTCGACAAGGAAAATGCACATGGCCACACGCGTTCTCGACGGCGAAATCATCACCACGCGGCTGGACGACGTCCGTGCCTACGAAGGCGTGCTGACGCGTCGGATCGTCGCCTTCTGCATCGACTATCTGATCATCGGCCTGCTGATGATCCCCTTCGCCATTCTGGTCTTCTTCCTCGGCATCATCACGTTGGGCCTCGGCTGGGGCCTGTTCGGCGTGCTGTTTCCTCTGGTTGCCATCATCTATGTCTGGAACACGCTTGGCGGCCCCAATCAGGCCACCACAGGCATGCGCATGATGGGTGTCCGCCTCGACAGGCTCGACGGCCGCCCGGTGGACGGCCTGCTGGCCGTGGTCCACACCGTGCTGTTCTGGGCCGGTAATGTGGTGCTGACGCCGCTCATCCTGCTGGCCACGCTGTTCACCGACCGCAAGCGCACCGTCCACGACCTGCTGCTCGGCACCGTGGTGACGCGAAGCGACCGCTAACTTGGCCTTGCGACCCGTTTTGCGCGGATTTGTTCCGCGCAGACCTCACTACCGGCAATATCCGGTTGAAATTTCTGCTGGTGCGGCCAAGGTATATGCGTATAGGGATTCATACGCATATTGGCAGCGATGACGCACCATCCGACCCAGTCTCCGCAGTTCTTCCTGACAGCGCCTTCCCCATGCCCATACATTGACGGTCAGTTCGAGCGGAAGGTGTTCACCCACCTTGTGGGCGACAAGGCGTCCGAAATGAACGACCTGCTGACTCAGGGAGGATTTCGCCGGTCGCAGAACATCGCTTACCGTCCTGCCTGCGAATCCTGCCGCGCCTGCGTTTCCGTGCGCATCCTCGCCAACGAATTCGAGCCCACCCGCAGCATGCGCCGCGTACTGCACGACAATACCGACCTGATCGGCGACATTCGCGACGCCGAACCCTCCAACGAGCAATATTCGCTGTTCCGCAAATATCTGGATGCCCGCCACCGCAAGGGCGGCATGTCGGACATGACCGTGCTCGATTACGCCATGATGGTGGAGGACACCCACGTCAACACCAAGGTAATCGAATACCGCCGACGCGGACCGGACAGTTTTATCACCGGCAAGGGACGCGGCGAACTGATCGCAGTGGCGCTGACCGACATCATGGCCGACGGCCTGTCCATGGTCTATTCCTACTTCGACCCCGACTTGGACGAACGTTCGCTCGGCACCTTCATGATCCTGGATCACATCAACCGCGCCCGCGCCGCCGGCCTGCCCCATGTCTATCTCGGCTATTGGGTCAATGGTTCCCGCAAGATGAGCTATAAGGTACGCTTCACGCCGCAGGAGCATCTGGGGTCGAAGGGCTGGGAACGCTACGTGCCTGACGCCGTCTGACAGGCTTCAGGGTTCCGAAGGCCAGAACATGTTGTCCTGACCCATATTTTGCGGAGCCTTTCGTCTTGTCCCAGAAAATGTCCAGTCACGCGAAAGGCCTCGCGCTGACCGCCTTCGGCGGCCTCATCCTCACCGTGGATATTCCGCTTATCCGCCTCGCCAATGGCGACAACTGGTCGATCCTGTTCCTGCGCACGGGCACCACCGTCATTGCCGCCATCATCATGTGGGCGATATGGCGCGCGCTGACCCCCAACGCGCCCAGGCTGCTGCCCGGCCGCATCGGGGTCGTGGTCGCGGCACTTTACGGACTGGGCTCGATCGCCTTCATCACCGCCGTCTACAACACCTCGACCGCCAACCTGGTGTTCATCCTGGCCTTCAACACCATGTTCGCGGCACTGCTGTCATGGATATTCCTGAAGGAGCGCCCCCGCCCGATCACCATGATCGCCATGCTGTTCATGATTCTCGGCGTGCTCATCATCGTCGGGGATTCGATCGGCACCGGCCAGGTGTTCGGCGACCTGATGGCGCTGACCGCGGCTTTTCTCCTCGCATCCGCAATCACCATCTCGCGCGCCAGCGGCAAGGACATGGGCTTTACCTCGCTGGTCGGGGTGATCCTGCCCTTTGCCGTCGCCTCCTTCATGATCTCGAAGGGCGGTCTCAACGTCGAGGCGCCCTTGTGGATCATCCTCAACGGCGCGCTGGTGATGCCCATCGCCTTCTTCTGCCTTGCCAATGGGCCGAAATATCTTTCCGGTCCCGAAGTGGCGATGTTCTATCTGCTGGAAACGGTGCTGGCGCCGGTCTGGGTCTGGATGATCTTTGCCGAAGTGCCCAGCCGCAACAGCCTGATCGGCGGCGCTATCCTCATCGTGACCCTGATCGTGCATTCGCTCTATCAGTTGCATGCCGGACGGCGGCGCTCTCAACTCGCCGTCCCGCATTCGGTCTGAAGCCGCTCAGCGGTGTAGCGGGAGAAGCGCCCTTACCCGCGGGTCGCGCAGATAAAGCGCACCCCAGGCCATGATGCCGAGATAGACGCCGAACAGCGTATGGCTGAACAGCGGATTGCCGATGCGTATATGCGTGGCGATCGCGCCGCCGAGATAGCCGGTCAGCAGGACCGCGCCGAGGACCGACGTGCGCGGGATTGCATAGAGAATGGTGCAGATCAGAGTGAGTACGCCAAGCAGGCGGGCCATGGAAGCCGTGACCGGCCAGCCGAGTTCTGCCATCGTCTGAGTGACCACCTCCAGCGGAAACAGCTTGATGATCGCATCGAACGCGAGGAATAGGATCAACAGGCCGCTGATGATCCAGCTTGCCCAATAGGCACGGCTGGAAACGAAATCCCGATTGGCTTCAGTGCTTTGCACGACGGCTTGCATGTGTCTCTCCCTTTGATGGTCCAACGGATCGGGAACGATCCGCGTTTGTGGAAAGGACGCATCAAAGGGAGGCCTGCCGACATCCCCCCGAACTTTTTATCGTTTTCCGGGGCGGCGTGGAAAAGCCGCGCCGATCCGTATCAGGCCGCGCTGGCGAGCAGGCTGGCGTTGCCGCCGGCTGCCGTGGTGTCCACGCAGACGGCGCGCTCATGCGCATAGGCTGCCGGATAGATCACCTCGCTCACCAGCGGCACGATGGGTCCCTTGCGGGCGGCGAGCGCCCTGCGAATTTCCCTGGCGCGCCCGGCATCGCCCGCGAACACGACGACATCGAGGTCGAGAGAGGCCAGCGCTTCGGCCGGCGCCTCGCCATCGATTGTCACGAGCGGAAGCCCCTTTCCGGCCAGCGCGTGCAGCGCAGCGGACGCGCCCGGCGCAACCGCCAGCACGGCGTTTCCGGCCGCCAGAGCCTGCACGGCCTGCGCCAGCAGCGTTTCGGCATCCGGCCCCAGGCAGAGCACGCGCCCACGCGGGGTCAGCGCCAATGTGTTGGCTTCGCCTGTCGGCCCGGGCAGGTCCACCTGGCCGTAGTCGAGCGTTGCCGCGGCCGCGATTGCCACTGCACCCTTGCCACGCAAATGCTTGCGCAAACTCGCGATGCGGTCGGCCGACTGCCTCCATTCGGAACTGACCCGCGGGAAGCGCGAAGCAAGCTCGCTGGCCGCTACCGACTTAGCCGGGGCTGCCTCGACGCTCGCAGCGGCTGGGCCACGCCGGAAACGGCGCAGATAGTGCGGGCCGCCCGCCTTGGGTCCGGTTCCGGAAAGCCCCTCGCCGCCAAAGGGTTGCGACCCGACGACCGCACCGATCTGGTTGCGATTGACGTAGATGTTGCCGGCATGGATGCCATCGACAAAATGCTGCACGCGTCCCTCGATACGGGTATGCAGGCCGAAGGTCAGGCCGTAGCCCCTAGCGTTGATGTCGGAAATAACCTTGTCGATCTCGTCGGCTTCGAAAGTCGCCACGTGCAGCACCGGGCCGAACACCTCGCACTCCATCTCGCCGATGCCCGAAACGCGGAAGATATGCGGCGCCACGAAGCGGCCGTCTTCAGGCGCGTCGAGCCTGGCGAGGAGACGACCCTGCTCTTCCATCTTCGCAGTGTATGCGCGGATTCCGTTCTGCGCCTCCTCATCGATCACCGGGCCGACATCGGTGGAAATCCGCCACGGATCGCCCACGGTCAGTGCCTCCATCGCGCCTGTCAGCATGTTCAGCACCTTCTTCTCGACGTCCTTCTGGACATAGAGAACACGCAGGGCCGAGCAACGCTGTCCGGCACTCTGGAAGGCCGAACCAAGGATGTCGCGCACCGCCTGTTCGGGCAACGCCGTGGAATCGACGATCATGGCGTTGAGGCCGCCGGTTTCGGCTAGCAACATCGCATCCGGCGCGGCGGTCTCGGCAAGCTGCTTTTCGATGATCTTGGCGACTTCCGTCGAGCCGGTGAAGCAGACACCGGCAATGCGCGGATCGGCCGTCAGCGGGGCGCCGACGGTCGGCCCGTCGCCGGGCAGAAGCTGGATCACATCCTGCGGAATGCCCGCCTCGCGCATCAACTCGACAGCGCGATAGGCGATCAGGGGCGTTTGCTCGGCCGGCTTGGCGATCACGCTGTTGCCGGTGACGAGTGCCGCCGCGATCTGGCCGGTGAAGATGGCGAGCGGGAAATTCCAGGGCGAGATGCAGACCATGACGCCGCGCGCCTCGGTCCCGGCCTCGGCCCTGGTCGCCTCGGAAGCGTAATAGCGCAGGAAATCGACCGCCTCGCGCACTTCCGCCACGCCATCGGCCAGAGACTTGCCGGCTTCGCGCGTGGCAAGTGCGAAGAACTCGACCGCATTGGCTTCGTAGAGATCGGCAATGCGGCGCAGGATTTCGGCGCGTTCGGCAACGGCGCGCGCAGCCCATGCCGGCTGCGCTTCAACCGCGATGCGCACCGCCTCGGAAACTTGTCCGGCGCTCGCCTCCACCACGGAGCCGACGACCTCGGCCGGCCTGGCGGGGTTGACCACCGACCGCTTCACGCCGTCGCCAGCGGCACGGGTGACAGGCTTTGCGTGCCAGCGGTCCGCACCGGCAAATTCCTGCCGGGTCTTGTCGATTGCCGCAAGCGTCACGGTATCGGTGATATCATAACCCTTGGCGTTGGGGCGGCCGGCACCGAAGATGGCCAGCGGCTGTGCAATGGCCGGGTTGGCGGCCGGTCCCTGAGTGGCCACAGTCTCGAACGGATCGCGGGCGATCTCCTCCGGCTTGACGCTCTCGTCCGTGAGTTGATGGACGAAGGAGGAATTGGCGCCGTTTTCGAGCAGGCGACGAACCAGATAGGCAAGCAGGTCCGAATGCGCACCGACCGGCGCATAAATGCGGCAGCGCGTGCCCTCGGCCTTGCGCACCGTCTCATGCAGCGCCTCGCCCATGCCGTGCAAGCGCTGGAACTCGAAGGAGTTGCGGTCGGGCGCCATGGCAAGGATCGCGGAAACGGTGTGCGCATTGTGGCCGGCAAACTGCGGATAGATGCGATCGGTCATCGACAGCAGCTTCTTTGCGCAGGCGATGTAGGAAACGTCGGTGTTGGACTTGCGCGTGAACACCGGATAGCCCTCGAGGCCCAGCACCTGCGCGCGCTTGATTTCGGTGTCCCAATAGGCGCCCTTGACCAGCCGCACCATGATCTTGCGGTCGAGTTTCTGTGCCAGCGCATAGAGCCAGTCGATGGTGAAGGCGCAGCGCGGCCCATAGGCCTGCACCACGACGCCGAAACCGTCCCAGCCTTCGAGCTGCGGATCGGCCAGCACGCGCTCGATGACGTCGAGCGACAGGTCGAGCCGGTCGGCCTCTTCGGCATCGATGTTGAGACCCATACGGGCATTTTTCGCGGCAACGGCCAGCGACAGAAGCCGCTCGGCCATGACCGGCAGCATGGTTTCCCGCTGCGCTTCCTCGTAACGTGGATGGATGGCAGAGAGCTTCACCGAAATGCCGGGATTGTAGCGGATGTCCTGCCCCCTGGAATGGATGGCAAGTGCCGCGATGGCGTCGGCATAGGCGCGCAGATAGCGCAGTGCATCTTCCTCGGTGCGGGCCGCCTCGCCCAGCATGTCATAGGAATAGAGATAGCCCTTGGCGAGCATCGAACGGCCGCGCTTGACGGCTTCGGCGATGGTGCGGCCGAGCACGAACTGTTCGCCCATCTCGCGCATGGCCGCCGCCACCGCCTTGCGGATGACCGGTTCGCCCAGCCGGCGCACCATCGCATGTAGCGTGCCGGCAATGCCGTCCTCGCTCTCGTCCAGCACACGCCCTGTCAGCATCAGCGCCCAGGTCGAGGCGTTGACGAAGATGGAGCTGGAGCCGCCGCCATGCGCCGACCAGTCGTGCGGCGCGATCTTGTCCTGGATCAGATCGTCCATGGTCTGCGTGTCGGGCACGCGCAACAGTGCTTCGGCCAGGCACATCAGCGCCACGCCCTCCTTGGTCGAAAGACCATAGGCAGACAGGAAAACCTCCATCAGGCGCGGATCGGTCGAGCCGCGCACCGCCTTCACCAATTCGACGGCGCGGGCGGAAATCGCCTTGCGCTCGGCCTCGCTCAAACCGGCGTCCTTGACCAGTCGCGCCAGCGCCTGTTCCTCGTCGGGAAGGTAGTTGGAACGGATTTGCTTGCGGATCGTGTCGAGCAATGGAGCGGTCATGGACATCCTGCCAGAATATAGGGTTGTGACAGCGTCGATGCCTATCATATCCCGGATCGCAAGGCGGCCCAAAGGATTGGACGAAATAGGCTGAACAGCCTATAGATAGCCACTCATTTCCACTATTTAAACCGCATATTATCCAATGAAAGACCAACTGGACCGCATAGACCGAAACATACTCGCCGCCCTGTCGCGCGACGGCCGGCTTTCCATGGCCGAGCTTGCAGCGAAGGTCGGCCTGTCGAAGACGCCTGTGCAGGCGCGCGTGAAACGGCTGGAGCAGGAAGGCTTCATCCGGGGTTATTCCGCGGTGGTCGACCACGAGCGCATGGGCGAAGGTCATGTCGCGTTCGTGCAGGTAAAGCTTTCCGACACGCGCTCGGCCGCGCTCGACGCTTTCAACCGCGCTGTGCAGGATGTGCGTGAAATCGAGCAATGCCACATGATGGCGGCGAGCTTCGACTACCTTTTGAAAGTCCGCACCAGGGACATCGCCGCCTATCGCCGGGTGCTTGGCGAGCGTATCTCCGGCCTGCCCCATGTGGCGCAAACCTCGACCTTCGTGGCGATGGAAACCGTCAAGGATCGCTAGGCGGACGGGTTTTCGCGCCATACCCATGGTCAGCGCACAGGCAGCGCTATACAACAATTGTAGTTGTGGTGAGGAGGTGCGCATGGCGGACGGGATCGCGGCGATCGGCGAATGCATGATCGAACTTTCCGGCCAGACCGGGCACACCTGGCGCATGGGCTATGCCGGCGACACCTTCAACACCCTCTGGACCATCCGCGCGCTGAGTCCCAGCCATCATGTCGACTATGTCACGGCATTCGGCAACGACCCCTTTTCACAGGAACAGATCGCCTTTTTCCGCGAGCACGACATAGGCGTTGCCAGCAGCCCGGTCGTTCCCGGCGCGCGGCCCGGTCTCTACGCGATCCGGCTGGAGGGCGCGGAGCGCTCCTTCACCTACTGGCGCAGCGATGCCGCAGCGCGGCAACTCGCCAGCAATCCCATCGCCCTGGCGAAAAGCCTTGAAGAACGGACACTTATCTACTTTTCCGGAATCACTTTGGCAATTCTGGACACAGCCGGCCGGCGCACCCTGCTGCAAGCGATTGCGGCCGCGCGCGCGCATGGCTGCCACGTCGCTTTCGATCCGAACTACCGCCCGCGGCTGTGGCCGGATACTGCGACCGCACGCGCGGCAATCGATGAAGGGCTGAAGGTCGCCGATCTGGCTTTGCCAACTTTCGCCGACGAACAGGACCTCTACGGCGACGCCTCCCCCGAAGCCACGCTTGAACGGCTTGAGCGTGCAGGCGTGGCCGAAAGCGTCGTGAAGAATGGCGAACGCGAGGTGGTGATTTCCCACTACGAGAACATCTTCGCCGTGCCGGCGACACGGGTTGAGGCGCCCATCGACACCACCGGCGCGGGCGACGCCTTCAACGGCGCCTATCTTTCAGCGCGACTGCTCGGGCAATCGCCGAAGGATGCGGCCCGCCGCGCTCATCGTGTGGCGGCAGCGGTCGTGCAGGTGCGCGGTGCGCTGGCGCCGTTTGAAATTCTCAGGCTTGCCTTCGAGTTATAGGCGACCCGGAGAATCAGCCCGGCCGGAAGCGGTATTCGGTGATCTGCCGGTACATCTGCCCCGGCCAAAGCGTAGCCTGAGGGAAATAAGGCCTGTTGGGCGAATCCGGCCAGATCTGCGGCTCCAGGCATAAGCCCGCATATGGCTGGTAGCGGCGTCCACCCAGCCCCCGCGCATCGGTCGAAACATGCTGACCGATATAGAACTGGATGCCCGGCTCCGTCGTCCATACCTCCATCTCCACGCCGGAGGACGCGCCCTGTATCCAGGCCGCCTGTTTCAGCGGTCCGCGTGCGGAGGTAAGGCAGAAATTATTGTCATAGCCGAGTTGCTCCCCTTCGATTTCCATGCGCACCGGTCGCGCCTGACGAAAATCGAACGGCGTGTCATCCACCGGGCGCACCACGCCGGTGGGGATCCTTTCCGCGTCGGTTGGCAGATAGGCAGCCGCATTCAGCATCACGCGATGATCGAGAACATCTCTGGTGCCGCCGTCCTCGAGGTTGAAATAGGAATGATGCGCGAGATTGCAGAGCGTCGGCTCCTCGCAGGTCGCGGTCAGCTCTATCGACAACGTGCCCGGAATTTTCAGCCGATAGGTGCAGCGCACATCGAGCGCGCCGGGAAAACCCATCTCTCCATCCGGATCGTGAAGGCCCAGCGTAACGAAATCCGGCCCATGCACAAGCACGTCCCAGACGCGGCGCCCGAAACCATTCGAGCCACCATGCAAGCCGTGCGCGGGACCCGACGGATCGATCTGGCAGCGCCGGCCTTCGAGCGTGAAGCGGCCATCGCGGATGCGGTTGGCACAGCGCCCGACGACGGCGCCAAAATAGGGCGAGAACAGCGGATAGTTGGCGAACCGTTCGAAACCGAGCACCAGCGGCGCATCATGGCCGGCAAGGCGCAGATCCTGCACCACCGCGCCCCAGCTGATGATCCTGGCTGAAAGTCCGCCACCGGCGATGTCGAAGCGCCGGACGGACTGTCCGTCATCCGTCGTACCGAAGACCTTGCCACCTGACATGCCCCGCTCCGGTCACTGAAATGAAAAACGGACGCGACCATGCGGCCGCGTCCGTCTTGATGTCAAGCGATAGGCTCAGAGCCCTGAAGATCAGAGGCCGAGGCCGCCGATGCAGACATATTTGGTATCGAGATAGTCGTCGATGCCCTGATGGCCGCCTTCGCGGCCCAGGCCCGATTCCTTCACGCCGCCGAACGGTGCTTCCGGCGTGGTGATGAGGCCTTCATTGACGCCGACCATGCCGTATTTCAGCCCTTCCATCACCCGGAAGGCGCGGCCGAGATCGCCGGTGTAGAAGTAGGACGCAAGGCCGAACTCGGTATCGTTGGCGAGCGCAACCGCCTCTTCTTCCGTCTCGAACTTGAAGACCGGCGCGATCGGGCCGAAGATTTCTTCCTTCATGAACTTCATGTCGGTCGTGGCGCCCGAAATGACGGTCGGCTCGAAGAAGGAACCGCCCAGCGCATGGCGCTTGCCGCCGACGACGACCTTGCCGCCCTTGGCGGTGGCGTCCTCGATGAACTCCTCGACCTTCTCCACCGCCTTGCCGTCGATGAGCGGCCCCTGCTGCACGCCGGCCTCGAGGCCGGAACCGACCTTGAGCTGGGCCGAAGCAGCCGCGAACTTCTCGACGAATGCGTCATAGACGCCCGCCTGCACGAAGAAGCGGTTGGTGCATACGCAGGTCTGGCCCGAGTTGCGGTACTTGGCCATGATGGCGCCCTCGACCGCGCGGTCGATATCGGCATCGTCGAAGACCAGGAACGGCGCATTGCCGCCAAGTTCCATCGACACCTTCTTGACCGTCGAAGCCGACTTCTCGATCAGCATCTTGCCGACCTCGGTCGAACCGGTGAAGGTGATCTTCTTGACCAGCGGGTTGGTGCAGATTTCGTCGCCGATCGCGCTGGCCGCGCCGGTGACGATGTTGACCACGCCCTTCGGAATGCCGACTTCCTCGCACAGCGCGCCCCAGGCAAGGCCCGAATAGGGCGTCTGGGCGGCCGGCTTGACGACGGCGGTGCAGCCGGCGGCAATCGCCGGGCCGATCTTGCGCGACAGCATCGAGGACGGGAAGTTCCAAGGCGTGATGGCGGCGATGACGCCGACCGGCTCGCGCGTCACCAGGACGCGGCGATCCGCCCACGGCGAAGGCACGACGTCGCCATAGGCGCGGCGGGCTTCCTCGGCGAACCAGAGCACATAGGCCGCCGACGAGCCGATCTCACCCTTGGCTTCGGCCAGCGACTTGCCCTGCTCCATGGTAAGCAACTCGGCCAGCGCATCCTGATTGTCCATGATAGCGTCGTGCAACTTGCGCAGCAGCTTCGAGCGCTCGAGCGCCGAAGTCTTGCGGAAGGTCTTGAAGGCCTCGTTGGCGGCTTCGATGGCGCGGCGCGTTTCGGCAGCGCCAGCATAAGGCACCGTGCCGATCTTGAGCCCGGTGGCCGGGTTGATCACATCAATGGTCTTGCCGGAATCGGCCTGAACCCATTCGCCATTGATGAGGTTTGCCTGGCGCATGAAATGGCTGGTTTTCTGGAGCATTCGTCTCGCCTCTCGTACGACGCGTCGCAACGCGCCGATATCCTCTGGAATTCGTCATAACCGGCAGGCCCTTGCCCGCCGGAGTGGTGCCGGTCGATGTTTGCGCGATGTGCCATGAATATATGGCCCTCCCCGCAAGCGCGCCACCTCTTTAACTCACGTAAAGTAACTGGATCAATCTCCTTGTGCCATGACCTTATGGTCCAGAGCTATCCGAATGTCGCCTGCGCGATCGTCAGCCAGAAGGCGGTGGTGACGGCGGCGCATGCGGTGGCGATCGTCATCTGGTTGGAGGCCAGTGCCTGTCCGGTGCCGAGTTGCGTGGCGATGAGATAGGAATTGACGCCGGATGGCAGCGCGGCGGCCGCGACCACAACCTTGGCCGGCACAGGCGGCAGGCCGAGCAGCAGCGCCATGACCAGCGCCACCGCGGGCATCAGTATGAGCTTCAGGCCGGAAAGCGCGAAGGCGGGTTTGACATTGCCCGAAATGCCGAACTTGCGCAGTCCGAGCCCCATGGCAAAAAGCGCCAGCGGACCCGCGATCCCAGCGATCGCATCCGTAAGCCGCAGCGCCAGCCCGGGCACGGGAACCCCGGCAAAACGCCATGCGAGGCCGGCGAGAATCCCGACGATCAGCGGATTCTTATAGAGCCGGCGCAGGAAGTCCCGAGCCATCTGCAGCGGATGGACGCGCTCTCCCCCGCTATCACCGAACAGCTCGAACATGATGATAGAAGCTGCCAGCATCGTCGGCAGATGCACCGAGATGATCAGCGACAATATGTCGACCCCCTGCTGGCCGAACACACCGAGCATGAAGGGAATGCCGAGCAGGAGCAAGTTCGAGAACGCGGTCGAGACGCCGCCGACCACGCCCACCTGCGCGTCCCGTCCGAAACCGCGCGTGACGACGAGATGGCCCGCCGTCCAGGCAACGATCACCGCGCCAAAGTAAGTCATCCACAATGCCCAGGGCATCGCACCATGAAAATCGGCGCTGACCATTGTGCGAAAAAGGAGGATCGGCAGCGCCACGCCAACGGCGAACTGCGACAGCGCATCACCCGCCTCCGCTTTCAGATAGCCCGTCAAACCGGCCAGATAGCCAAGCGCCACGAGGCTGAAAACGAACAGGACGGTTTCGATCATCGGAGACATTCCGGGGTCATAGGCGAGCCGCCGGTCCCGCGCAATCGTCCAATCCGGATGACAATGCTGCAGCCCCCAGGGGAATGGGGGCTTGGGGGCATGCTTGCCTTTCATCCGGCTTTCCCATCCCTATATGCGACAGACTGGCCGGGAAATTCATATGCGCTTGATAACGACCATCCTTGTTTTGCTTCTTTCGCTCGCGCCCGCCGCTGCGACGGAGGCTGGCTGGGCGCTTTTGCGCAATGGCGGCCATGTGGTGCTTCTGCGCCATGCCATCACGCCCGGCACTGTCGAGCCGGCCACCTTCGACATCGAGAACTGCGCTACGCAGCGCAATCTTTCCGACCGCGGCAAGCAGCAGGCCCGCAAGATGGGAGCTTTGTTCGCAGCCCGCGCCGAAACCACCGAACGCGTGCTTTCCAGCCGCTATTGCAACGCGCTCGAAACGGCCCGCATCGCCTTCGGCGACCGGCTCGTCGAACCTTTCGCCGCGCTCGACCAGCCACTCCCCGGCACGCAGATCGACGACGCGCAGAAGGAAGAGATCATGAATACGATCCGTGCTTTCGACGGATCGGGCAATCTCGTTCTGGTGACGCATCTGGAGATAATCGTCGCCCTCACCGGCCAGACGGCGCGCGAAGGCGAGGCCGTAATCGTCAGGCCCGATGGCGAAGGGCTCCATATTCTTGGCCGAATCGTGTTCAATTGACATGCTGCCTGCGCGACACGAAATGAGCTGGCGAAGAGACCGGGCGGCCCGACGGCCGGGCGCTGCTGGGGAATTTGGTCTTTTCCTGCCCCGAAAAACCGATTAGAGAGCCGAACAACACTGCGCGGAACGAAATCCGCACGCACTTTTGAAGGAAAAGCCCGTGTCCACGACATTTGAGAAAGTTGCCAAGATCATCGCCGACACGAGCGAGATCGACCTCGACACCATCACGCCCGAGAGCCACACCATCGACGATCTGGGCATCGACAGCCTCGATTTCCTCGACATCGTCTTTGCAATCGACAAGGAATTCGGCATCAAGGTGCCGCTCGAGAAGTGGACGCAGGACGTCAATGACGGCAAGGCCTCGACCGACGACTACTTCCTGATGAAGAACCTTTGCGCCAAGATCGACGGTCTGGTTGCGGCAAAGGCTGCCGCCTGACCCTTGACGGGACAAGCGGCCTGACCGACAAAAGCCACCCATGAGCGCCCACGACGTCGTCATCACCGGCATCGGCCTTGTTTCGTCCCTGGGCGAAGGCACCGATGCGCATTGGCAAAAACTCACCGCCGCCGACACCGCGCCGGTGGTGGATGCCGAACGCTATCCGCCCTACTCCATCCATCCGCTGCCCGAGATCGACTGGGGCCTGCAGATCGCCAAGCGTGGCGACCAGCGCCAGATGGAAACATGGCAGCGGCTTGGCACCTATACGGCCGGCCTTGCGCTGGACGACGCCGGCATCAAGGGCGACGAAGCGCTTTGCGCGGCTATGGATATGGTCGTGGCCGCCGGCGGCGGCGAGCGCGACGAGACGGTGGACAACGCCATCCTCGAAGCCTCCGAGACACGCAACGATCGCGACGTGCTCTTGAACGAGAAGCTGACCACCGAGCTCAGGCCGACCCTTTTCCTGGCCCAGCTTTCCAACCTGCTCGCTGGCAACATCTCCATCGTCCACAAGGTCACTGGCTCCTCGCGCACCTTCATGGGCGAGGAAGGCGCGGGCGTCGCGGCCGTCGAGACGGCGGCGGCGCGCATCCGCTCCGGCCAGTCCACGCATGTGCTGGTGGGCGGCGCGTTCCAGAGTGAACATCCAGACATGCTGCTGGGTTACGAGCTTGGCGGTTATCTGCATCGCGGCCCGTGGAAGCCGGTGTGGCAGCGCGAAGGCGCCGAAGGCGGCGGCGTGGTCAGCGGCTCGGGCGCGGCGTTCCTGGTTTTGGAATCGCGAGAGCACGCCGAGGCACGCGGACGCCGCATTTATGCGACACTTGGCCCGGTGCATTCCGAACTCACCCGCCGCCGCAAGCAGGACCTTGGCGACGCCATCTCCGGCCTGATGGACAAGGCGGACGTGCCGGCCAATGGCCCGCTGCTGACGATGTCCGGCGCCTCCGGCGCGCATGCCGCGACGAAGGCCGAAAAGGCAGCTTTGGAGCGCAACCCGCAACTCGTTGCACGGGCCTTCGGCACGCTCACCGGCCACATGAAGGAAGCCCAGTTCCCCTTCGCGGTAGCGCTGGCGGCGCTCGCAATCGACCGCAAGGCCGGCTACCCGGCCTTTGATGCGTCGAACGAGAAGGCCTATGAAGGCACGCCGAACTCGGTGCTGGCGACCGCTATCGGCTATCACTATTTCGAGGGCATGGCGCTGGTTGGCGCGCCCGATTGAATCGGAACGCACATGGCTAAGTACAACGACCATCTCGGCAGGCCCATCGTCGCCGTCACCGGCATCGGCGTCGTCACTTCGCTCGGCGTCGGCAAGGCCGACAACTGGTCGGCTCTCACCTCGGGGCGCTCGGGCATCCACAAGATCACGCGCTTCCCGATCGAGCATCTCAACACGACGATTGCCGGTACGGTCGATTTCCTGCCCTCGAGCGACAAGGGCGCCAGCGCACTGACCTATGAACTGGCCGAAAAATCCGGCCGCGAGGCGATCGCGGAATCCGGTTTGGATGCCGAGAATTTCGGCGGACCGCTGTTCCTCGCCTCCCCGCCCGTCGAACTCGACTGGCATGACCGCTTCGCGCTCTATCGTGACGGCAAGGATGGCAGCGCAACCGACCGCCTGTTCACGGTTGCCCGCAACCTGCCCACACTCGACGTTTTTGAAACGTCCCAGTTCGGTTCCATCGCAGCCCGCCTCGCAGACGAGTTCGGCACGCGCGGCCTGCCGATCACGCTTTCCACGGCCTGCGCTTCGGGCGCCACCGCCATCCAGCTCGGCGTCGAGGCAATCCGTCGCGGCGAATGCGACCGCGCGTTGTCGATCGGCGCGGACGGCTCGGCAACCGCCGAGGCCCTGATTCGCTTCTCGCTGCTTTCGGCGCTGTCGACGCAGAACGACGTGCCTGAGAAGGCGTCAAAACCCTTCTCGAAAGACCGCGATGGTTTTGTTCTCGCCGAAGGCTCGGCAGCGCTGGTTCTGGAATCGCTCGAAAGCGCTGTGGCGCGCGGCGCGACGGTGCTGGGCATCCTGCAGGGCTGTGGCGAAAAATCCGACGATTTCCACCGCACCCGCTCAAAGCCGGACGGCTCGCCGGCCATCGGTGCGGTGCGGGCGGCGCTTGCCGATGCGGGTCTCGGCGAAGACGGCATCGACTATGTCAACGCACATGGCACTTCGACGCCCGAAAACGACAAGATGGAGCATCTGTCGCTTTCGACCGTGTTCGGCGAGCGCATGCGCACCACGCCGATCTCCTCCAACAAGTCGATGATCGGTCACACGCTGTCGGCGGCGGGCGCGATCGAGGCGGCCTTCTCGCTGCTGACCATGCGCGAAGGCGTGATCCCGCCGACCATCAACTACGACAATCCCGACCCCGCCATCGAGCTGGACGTCGTGCCGAACAAGAAGCGTGAGGCGCAGGTTTCGACCGTGCTTTCCAATTCCTTCGGCTTCGGCGGGCAGAACACCTGCCTTGTCATGGCGCGGGAACCGGTCTAATCGACCCTGCCAATGGTTCCGGAGTGCGATGCAGCGACCCGACCGGCCGCCGCGCGCTCCGTTTTGTTATGTCGCGTGACTTTGCCCGAAACGCCGCGGGCGTTCCGCACTGATGTTTGACGAAGGAAGAGGCCCGATGCGCGCACTGCAACTCATCGAGGATCGCAAGCTCGAGACGGTGGAGATCCCAGAGCCGCCGGCGCCGGCGCTCGGCGAGGTCACGCTGCGCATCAAGGCGGTGGCGCTCAACCACATCGACGTCTGGGGCTGGCGCGGCATGGCTTTCGCCAAGCGCAAGCTGCCGCTGACCGTCGGCGCGGAAGCCTCGGGCGTGGTTGAGACAGTCGGCCCCGGCGTCGCCAATCTGGTTCCGGGCCAGATCGTATCGATCTATGGCGCGCGTACCTGCGGCCTTTGCCGCCCCTGCCGCGAGGGCCGCGACAATCTTTGCGAGCACGTCTCCGGCGTGCACGGCTTCCACCTCGACGGTTTCGCACAGGAAAAGATGAACCTGCCCGCGCGCCTTCTGGTGCCCGCCCCTCCCGGTGTGGATGCCGTAGGCGCTGCACTTGCACCCGTCACCTTCGGCACGGTCGAACATATGCTGTTCGACAATGCCAGGCTCGAGCCGGGCGAAACCATCCTCGTCCATGCCGGCGGCTCCGGCATCGGTTCGGCGGCCATCCAGCTTGCCAAGAAGATCGGCTGCACCGTCATCACCACCGTGGGCTCCGACGAGAAGATCGAAAAGGCCAAGGCGCTCGGAGCCGACCATGTCATCAACTATCGCCAGGACCGCTTCGAAGGTGTCGTGCGCAAGCTGACGAAGAAGAAAGGCGTCGACGTGGTGTTCGAGCATGTCGGCAAGGACACCTGGGCAGGCTCGATGTTCAGCCTCAGGCGCGGTGGACGTCTCGTCACCTGCGGCTCGACCTCCGGCGTCTCGACCGAAGTGAACCTGATGATGCTCTTCCAGCAACAGCTGAAGCTGCTCGGCTCCTTCGGCTGCCGCATGGAAAACATGGCCAACGCCATGCAGAAGATGGCTGCCGGGATCGTCCACCCGGTCATCGACACCGAGGTCGATTTCGGCTCCATCGACGCAGCGCTGAAGCGCATGGAAGGCCGCGACGTGTTCGGCAAGATCATCCTGCACGTCGGGTAACGCGCGCAGATGCAGAGAAAGACGAAAACGGCGGGCAAGGATTTCCTGTACCGCCTGTCACGGCGAACGAAGCAGGCCCGCCACTGGTTGACGGCGCAGTTCGCCAAGGGGCTTCTTTCTCTGCTGCGCCGCCTGCCCACCGACACCGCGCTGAATTTCGCCGACCGCACCGCCCGCAGGCTTGGGCCGCTGGTCGGTCGTCACAAGGTCGCGCTGGACAATCTGCGCCGCGCCTACCCGGAAAAGAGCGAAGCCGAGATCGAAGCGATCGCGCTCGACATGTGGGGCAACATGGCACGGCTCGCGGCGGAATACATATTCCTCGACTCGCTGTTCGACTACGACCCCCATGCCACGGAGCCGGGCCGCGTCGAGGTTTCCGGCGAACGGCTGTTCGAGAAGATAGCTGCCGAAGACAGGCCGCACATCATCTTCACCGGGCATCTCGGCAATTTCGAACTGCTGCCGATTGCAGGCGCCACCTATGGCATGAAGGTGACGGCGCTGTTCCGTCCGCCGAACAACCCCTACATCGCCGACTACATCCTTTCCACGCGCCGCTCCGCCATGGGCGACCTGCTGGCCTCGCAGGCCGGCGCTTCCTTCGCGCTTGCCCGCATCCTGGAAAACAACGGCACCATCGGCATGCTGGTGGACCAGAAATTCACCAACGGCCTGCCCACCACCTTCTTCGGCCGCCCCTGCCAGACCAGCCCACTGCTGCCCAAGCTGGTGCGGCAATTCGACTGCGACGTCTATCCCGCACGCTGCATCCGCCTGCCGAACAACCGCTTCAAGCTGGTGATCGAGGACAGGCTTGATCTGCCGCGCGACGCCAACGGCGGCGTCGATCTCACGCAAACCGCGCAGCTTCTCAACGACGTGGTGGAACGCTGGGTGCGCGAAGACCCCGGCCAGTGGATGTGGTTCCACAAGCGCTGGGCGCTGTCCAAAGGCCGTCGCAGCCGGGATCGGCGCGGCGCTCCGACCGAAGCATGAGCGGCCTTTTCAAAATTTAATCCTTTACGGCCGCAACAAAGCCGGATTTCATCCGTTCATATAGCGTGATGCGGGAGGAATCATGAGCAAGCGTATCAGAACACCGAATACCGCCGGCGCCACGCTCTGGACACCGTGGGGCCCCCAAAGGCGCAGCGAACGCAACGCGCAGCAATTGGCTGTGCGCAAACTGCTCAAGCAGATTGCGGCGATGAACAAGCAGGCGAACCCGCTTCACGTCGTGAAGAACTAGAGCGGTTCACGGCTTGATTGAATCGTCAGGATTCCCTGTTTGCTGATTTTGTGATTCAAGATGGTGGCTGGAATGGAGGCCAGCATCTGATGATCG
>NZ_QGGG01000019.1:0-25222 GCF_003148475.1 Pseudaminobacter salicylatoxidans
TTGCGATGCCTTCATCGCTTCCGCTCCTCTCCCAGCCAGGAAAATGGCGCGGAAAACTCTAAGCCGATTCGAGGGCGTTTACCGGAGGCAGATCACCCTCCAAACTTCCCCGGCCCATGCGGTCGCGGCCCCTGATCGGGGCCGCGGGCTCCTCTCTCTCTGACATCCTATTGTGCACCCGCCACTCCGGCGTCAAGGACGAGTGATTCCCCCAAATTTCCGACCCGTCCCTGCGGGCCGCGCCAGAAATTCGGCTCCCCCACTCGCCGCCGCTGGCGGCCGCGTGCCGCGGTCCCTGACCCCTCGCGCCTACGGTGCGGACACCTTTTCGTCAGAACGAAAAGGAGGCTTCTTATGCGTGATATCGACTTTCTGAAACTCTACGCCAGCGCGACCGGCTTGCGGATCATGGTGCTGGCGAACAGGCTTGGTTGCGAGACCGAAACAGAGCGCGTGCTTCACGACTGGGTGGAGCAGTTCCTCAGCCGGTTCATCACCTTCACGCGGGGCGCGCTGGCGGCGGAGCGGCGCGTCCTCACCAATACGGATCCGTCGCAGGACGCGGACCTTGACGAAGAACTCTACTACTTCCGAGCGAACTACGAGGACTTTTGGTGTGAGGAAGGCGACTACGATCTCTGGGACGTCGTGCCGTCGGGAATGGTCGGGTTCAGGCGCATCCTCGGTCAAATCCATCGGGATCTACGGGTCTTTCTCTCCTCCAGCGGCTTGGCCCTCCCGAAGGAGTTGCCACCAATGAGATTTCCATCACATGAAATCGACCCCGAAGACATTGACCCGGAATGCTATGAAGACCTGCATGGCTTCGACGACGACGGCAACATCTCGGCAATCTACGCCCTCCTGCACGGCTGCGATCGAAACGATGGCTCATAGTGCGTGGAAGAGAGGCGGCTGTCGCCGCCTCTCTTCCTTGCGTTGAACGATGAGCCGAGGCAGCCGGATCGACCGGCCACCTCGACTGATGAAAGAGGGGCAAGCCCCCTCTCAACACTCTCCCCATGAAGGAAGGGGCAAGCCCCCTCCTTCAAACATCCTCCCCAAGGGAAGGGCTGAAGCCCCTCCCTTGAACCCTCCCATGGGAAGGAGGCGACGGTTCCCTCGCCCTCCTTCCCAAACCCATCCTCCTCTCCCCAAAGATGATTCGGTGAGATCGGCCTCTCACAGCGTTGGAGGCTGTGCTTTCCGACGACCGAATCAGATAACGGGCGATGTCGAGAAACTTCGCTGAAAAAGGGGGTTCCTCTCAGATTCCGAATGACGTTTGATCTGGGAGCGACTATTTTAGTCGTAGTTCTGGAGTGTGTGCAGGTCCGAATGGGAGGTGATCATGTATGATCACCGCCCGACAATCACGGGCCGCACGCGCGCTGCTGGGATGGACACAGGAGACGCTCGCTGACAGGGCTCGCATATCGCTGACTGCGCTCAAACGCCTCGAATCCGAGAACCGGCTTGAGGTGTTCGAGTCGACGCGCGATCAGGTACGCCGCGCCCTCGAAACAGCCGGGATCGTTCTCTTGTCAACAGACAAGGGCGAAGGCGTATTGCTCCTGCATGACAGGACCGACGTTCAAAGATAGTGTCGCGGATCGCGTGATGACCAATTCTTGTTAGAGAAAATGGCTACCTCCTACGGGAGACGGTTAACGAACATGTAACCTGCGAGTATAGGAGAATGATGGGACAGGGCACGCAGACGTTTGTCGACGAACCACCCTCCGGTGATACGCTCACCTCTTATGATCGCGAGCATATGAAGCTTTATATGCGCCTTCTCGACGCCGAGCGGGACGGTGCTGATTGGCGTGAAGCGGTGCGAATCCTCTTCGGACTCGATCCCGAACGCGATCCTGAACGATGTCGTCTCATTCATGACTCACATCTTGCGCGCGCCCATTGGATGACTGAGGGCGGCTATCGCGAGCTGGTTCGCGAAAGCCAGCGGAAGTCATGATCGTGATGCGGGGCATGCATCACCTGTTGATCGGCGGCTGGCTTCCTTAACTCAACCCGAAGGTGAATCGTAAATCCTACCAGATTCCTGTACCGAATCTCTGGAGGCTGCGATGACGACACCCAACGCATCGATCTGGCGTTCCTCGGCGGAATACGAGCATCTGGATGTGATGACGGCATCCGATCTGGCTTGGGAATGGCTCCGCCGAAACGACAGCTATGACGCAGATTTTGAAGCTTCGGCCTCTGGCCGTGGAGACCCCACCGCGCTGAGGGACCATATCCGTCAGCGGTGGGGACTGCGATTTCCCTGTCGATCCCCAGACGCCACCTCCTGATGCCCCCGTCTTCTGGCTTCCACAGGAGGATACAAGCGTTGTCGTGCTGACCGAAGCCCCTGCGGATATCGGTGGCGATATTGATTATGCTCCTGCGGCAGACTTGCGGCACGATCTCCGGATGGGCGACGCCGATGCAGAATTCCGCTTCGCTCTCGGCAACGGGCAATATCTTCAGATCCTCGACCGCAATATCGATGGCGGCACAATCGCCGTCGCCGTCATCCCGCTTGATCTCGACGGATTCGACCGTATTGAAGCCGTTCGCCGGCTCCTCTCAGCTTTGCATGGCCGCGCGATCCCACCGGACACACGATTGACCCGGCAGCAACGTGCACGCCTGCGACGGATGCTACGCGCTTTCGACGGCCATAAAGCCGGGGCAACGCAGCAGGAGATCGCGGAAGAACTCCTCAACATTCCTAGACTCAGCCGTGACGAATGGCAGGCATCCTCGGCCCGTCATACCATCAAGGCGCTCCTGCGCGATGCCCGATCCATGGTCGCGGGCGGCTATCGGAAACTCCTGCGTCATCGCCGCCCCCGCTAACGCGATTCCGCGCTCCCGATGGTGGGCGATTTCGATACCCCCCAATTTCGCCCTGCAACTCGCCGGTTCTTCTTCGCCACCGTGGTCGTTGCCCGCCGCTGATCCGCAGCGGCCGTCTCAACACCACGGAGGCCCGTTCCATGCCGCACGAACCTGTCGTTTTGCCGCCGCGCTTTCTTCGCACCAAGGAAGCCGCCGAATTCCTCAGTCTCTCCGCCCGCACCCTCGAAAAACACCGCACCTACGGCACCGGCCCGGCCTATCGCAAGCTCGGCGGGCGTGTCGTCTATGCGATCGACGATCTGGAGACCTGGGCCGATCGCGGCGCGGTGACGTCCACCTCCGACCCGCGCGGGAGGGTGTCGCCGCCGAGACGCCAATCGGTCGGCTCCGGCCCCCGGGCCGGCCGCTACGCGCGCTGACCGCTCGCAGTTCCCTTCATGACGGTGCGACGTCGTTCCCTTGCCGAACGTGGGCAGCTCGACCTGTTCAGGGCGCTCCCGGGCGACTTCGCTCCACGAGACGCGCAGGATCTCATGGCCTATCCCTTCTTCTCCCTCGCCAAGTCGAAGCGCGTTGCGCCCATCGACTTCGCCGCCGGCAACGTCACGATCAGGGTCGAGGCGGTCCCCGATCATGGCATGGCCACCATCTGGGATGCCGACATCCTGATCTGGGCCGCCAGCCAGATCGTCGAAGCCCGCGACAACGGGCTCCGAACTTCCCGGCTGATGGCCGCCACGCCCTATGAAATCCTCACCTATGTCGGTCGCGGCACGTCGCTTCGGGACTACCAGCGCCTGAAGGCCGCACTCGACCGGCTGCAATCGACAACGATTTCCACCTCGATCCGGCAACCGGCCGAAGGCCGCCGCCACCGCTTCTCTTGGATCAACGAGTGGCAGGAGCGCACCGATCGCAACGGCCGCCCGGACGGCATCGAGATGATCGTGCCAGACTGGTTCTACCAGGCCGTCCTCGACGATGCCCTCGTGCTGACCATTGACCGGACCTATTTCGACCTGACCGGCGGCCTCGACCGCTGGCTCTACCGCCTGGTGCGCAAGCACGGCGGCCGTCAGCAGGGTGGCTGGCGCTTCGACTTCCACCACCTCCACCAAAAATCCGGCAGCCTGTCGCCCTTCAAGCGCTTCGCCTTCGAGTTGCGCGACATCATCCGCCGCCAGCCGCTGCCGGGCTACACGCTGTTCCTGGAGGCCGAGATCGGCGGGCGGATGCTGCTCGCATTCGAGCCCGTTCCGCCCTGTGGAAAACCTGTGAATGGCCTCGTGCTATCGGGAACCCAGGCTATCGTGCTATCGGGAACCGGACCATCGTGCTATCGGGAACCGAAACCGGCCCTAATGCACGGAAAACAATCACGAAATAGCGCCCTTAACTTAGAGTCTAACATAGACTCTAACCTTGAAGAGCGCGCGCGCGATGTGGAAAACCTCATCCGCGACACCGCCCGAAGCCTCCGCGTAGAGGCAAAGAAGAAGGCATCCGCCGCCCCTCCGGCATCTCGATCCGCCTCCGATCAGGAGGCGGCGACAGGCCTCGACGACGCCGGAGCACCACGCCTTCCTCTCGATCTTCCGGGAGGTGGCAAATGATCATCGCGCTCCTCAACCAGAAAGGCGGCGTCGGCAAGACGACACTGGCGCTGCACATCGCCGGTGAACTGGCCGGCCGAGGCAATCGCGTCACCTTGGTCGACGCCGATCCGCAGGGATCGTCGCTCGACTGGTCGCAGCAGCGTGCCCGCGAGGGTCTGCCCCGGCTTTTCGGCACCATCGGCCTCGCGCGCGACACGCTGCACCGGGAAGCACCGGAGCTGGCCCGCGATGCCGATCACGTCGTCATCGACGGCCCGCCCCGCGTCGCCGGCCTCATGCGCTCCGCGCTTCTCGCCGCCGACCTGGTGCTGATCCCGGTGCAACCGTCGCCTCTCGATGGCTGGGCCTCGGCCGAGATGCTGGCCCTCCTGGCAGAGGCCCGCATCTACCGGCCCCAGCTCGTCGCCCGCTTCGCGCTCAATCGCTGCGGCGCCCGCACCGTCATCGCCCGCGAGACGGCCGAAACACTCGCCGACCACGATCCGCCGATGCTCGCCACCGCCATCGGCCAGCGCGTCGTCTTCGCCGACGCGGCGCAGGCCGGGCGGCTGGTTCGCGAGATCGACCGCCAGTCTCCCGCCGCCCGCGAGATCGCGGCGCTCACCACCGAAATCGAAGGGCTGGGCATCGGGAGGGCCGCGCGATGACCATCCTCACCGGCGATTGCCGCGAAGAAATGCCCTGGCACGCCCCCTATGACATGATCCTTGCCGATCCGCCCTATGGCGACACCTCGCTCGCCTGGGATCGGCGCGTCGAGGGCTGGATTGCGCTGGCGCGCGCCGCCCTCCGGCCGACCGGCTCGCTCTGGGTCTTCGGCTCGCTGCGCTGCTTCATGGCGACCGCCGACCGCTTCGCCGATGCCGGCTTGCGGATCGCGCAGGAGATCGTCTGGGAAAAGCAGAACGGCACCGGGTTTCATGCCGACCGCTTCAAGCGTGTGCATGAGCTGGCCGTGCAGTTCTACCCGGCCGAGACGGCCTGGCGGGACATCTACAACGACGTCCAGACCACGCCCGATGCAACGGCGCGGACGGTTCGCCGCAAGCGTCGCCCGCCCCATACAGGCCAGATCGACGCCGGGCATTACGTTAGCCACGATGGCGGGCCGCGCCTGATGCGTTCGGTCATCTATTTACGCAATTGCCACGGCCGGGCAATCCATCCGACCGAAAAGCCGTCGGCACTCCTGGAAATCCTTATCCGCACCAGTTGCCCGGAAGGCGGCCTGGTCGGCGACTGGTTCGCCGGTTCGGGCGCTGCCGGAGAAGCCTGCCGGCTCTCCGGCCGGCGCTACATCGGCTGCGAGATCGACCCTGACATGGCCGAACGTGCGCGGGCGCGCATCGCCACGGTGCTGCCGTTCCATGACGGAGGCGCGTCATGACGGTGCGCAGCGACAGGCGCGGCTTTGCAGCGCGCCCGACCGATCCGGACGGCTGGATCAAGGCCGGTGACGCATCCACAGCGCGCGAATGCACTGCGCCGGCCAACACCGCCCGGCTGACCATCGACGTCACGCCCGCAATGCGTGGCCGCATCAAGGTTGCGGCGTTCAATCGCGGCATCACGGTCGCCGACATGCTGCGCGAACTGCTCGCGCGCGAATTTCCCGACACGTCAGGAGATCGCCCATGATTGGCATCGGTTCCCATGACGATGATCTCACCCGTGTCGAACTGACGTGGGTGGAGAAGAAGATCGAATACTGGATAAGGTTCGGCCACGCGACTGGTGAGCAGATTCTCGACCGCAGCCGCCGCGTCGTCTCGTTCTCTCCCGGTGCAGTCTTTGCTTTCGTGCGTTGGGCGTCGAATGACTACGGCACCGTCATCTCGCGTATCGACATCCTGCGCGCGATAACGCCCGGCAGCGCCTATCAGACGCTGCCCTTCGTGCGGCCGGGCGGCGAGATCCTGCTGAAGATCGAGGGCTGGCCCAAGGTCGAGTCCGTTCTTCGCCATGTCCAGGCGATCGAGGCCTTCGGAGTCGATCCTGCCGAGGCCGATCCCGATCACTGGCGCCATGTCGCCCACTGGATGAACGCGGGCGAAGCGCCGCGTCCCTACACGATGGAGCGCCATTCCGCATGGCTACGCCGCCGGGGGATGGGGCTATGACCCGCGCCCGTTATCTCGTCGTGACGGTCGCGGCCGTGTTCACTGTCGCCCTCGCCAGCGGTATCCAGATCGCGCCCAGACTGGTCTGGAACGCATCGGCCAGCGTGCCGATCGGCTTCTACACCATCGCTCCGGCGGATGGGCTCGACGTGTCCGATCTGGTCGCAGTCATGCCGCCCGAACCGCTCTCCGCCTTCATGATGGAGCGCGGCTACGTCGCCCGCGACGTGCCGCTCCTGAAGCGCGTCCTCGGCTTGCCGGGACAGCGCGTATGCCGCAACGGCCACACGATCACCGTGGACGGGATCGAGATGGGCGAGGCGTTGGAGCGCGACAGATTCGGCCGCGACCTGCCGGTCTGGCAGGGCTGCCGCGTCATCGCCGAGGGCCAACTCTTCCTCATGAATCTGGATGTCCGCGACAGTCTCGACGGCCGCTATTTCGGCCCTCTGCCTGCCTCGACCGTGATCGGCCGGGCCACCCCGCTTTTCACCGACGAAGACGGCGATGGCCGCTTCGTCTGGCGCGCGCCGATGCGGTGACGGCGTGTCATTCGCAACCTCACCGCACAACAGGAGACCACGATCATGGCCCAGATTGGACATTTCACACGCACTCAATCCGGCTTCGAAGGCGAGTTTCGGACGCTCGGCATCCGCGAAAACATCGCGCTCGTTCCCGCCGAGCCGTCGGAGGTCGAGAACGCGCCGAAATATCGCGTCCTGCTCGGCGGCGACGAAGGCCTCGATATCGGAGCGGGCTGGAAACATGTCGGTGAACGCGCTGGTGAGTTCGTCTCAATCACGATCTACAGCCCGCTCCTTGGCGGCACTTTCCGCGCAAATCTCTTCCGGGCTGGTGACGACGATTCCGCTTGGGTGCTGCACACCAACCTGCCTTCCAAAAAGCGGCAGGAGGACTGAATGGCGGCGGTCCGACACCGCGCACGCGCCGGACGCGATTCCACCGTCCGGCGCTCAGCGCTCCTCTTTCTTCTTTCCGGCCTTATCTTCACCTCAGCCGCGTCGCCCGCTGTGCTTGCACAGGTCTTGCCACTATCGCGCGCTTCAGCAGCGCATCCGCACGCGGCGCACATCACCGAAGCATCGCAGCGTTTCGGCATCCCGGCGGCATGGATTGTCGCTGTGATGCGGGCCGAAAGTGCGGGCCATGTGCGCGCCGTGTCTTCGGCAGGCGCGATGGGGCTGATGCAGGTCATGCCCGACACCTGGGCCGAACTGCGCATCCGCTATGGTCTCGGCCGCGATCCTTATGACCCGCGCGACAATATCCTCGCAGGCACCGCCTATCTGCGTGAGATGTGGGACCGCTACGGCAATGTGGCCGCGATGCTCGCGGCCTACAATGCCGGTCCCGCCCGCTATGACGAATACCGGATGGCGGATCGTCCGCTACCCACTGAAACGCGCGCCTATGTCGCTACGCTTGCGCCCATGCTGTTCGGCGAGCAGCCTTCGGGCGACGCATCCGCTGTCGCTAGGCCGCTCGACTGGCGCGAGGCGGGGCTCTTCGTTTCGCGCGGCGGTGACGCTTCCTCCGCCGATCCGGCTACGCTCGACCGCGCGCAGGACGATACCAATTCCCTCGTTCCGGCGGCACCCGAGGCGCTCACCGACTTGCAGCCCGAGGGGCTCTTCGTCGCCCGCAATGCCGGTGAGGACCGACCATGAGCGGCTCCGCAGTTTTTCGCGCTGCATCGGGCTCTGGCGCATCATGGACGGCGCTGGGGGTGGCGGCAGGCACCACGACCGGAAGATGGCGAGATAAAAAGGCGCACGGTGCGCTTCGGTTGGGCGGTTGTTTTTGCGGGGTTTTCCGGTGCGTTCCGCACCGTGCGGCGCTGGCGCGCACCGTGCGCTGCGCACCCATCTTCTTGAATTTACATCCTGTTCTGCACCGTGCGGGCCAGCGCCATGTCCGATGAGCGCGAGTTCCGCATCCGTCCGGGGCGCATCCGCTCGACCCGTGCGCAGCAGGTCCGGCCTTTCATCGCCCAGGCGCTCGCCGCCGCGCAGAAGGCCGGCGGGCGGGTCTCGCGCTCCGGCAAGATCACCTCCGGCAAGCGATCCCGCTTCGGGCGCGGCCAGCACGCCAGTATCCAAGCCAATCGTCTCCTCACCGGGCGCTCGCGCATCGTCGTGATCAAGACCCGCGTGGTGCGTCATACCGCACGTTCCGCCCCGCTCGGCGCGCACCTCAATTACCTGCGCCGCGACGGTGTGACCCGCGATGGGGGAAGGGCGCGGATGTTCGGCCCGGAGAACGACGACATGGATGCCCGCGCTTTCGCCGAGCGATGCGGGGATGACCGGCATCATTTCCGCTTCATCGTCTCCCCGGAGGACGCGGCGGACATGACCGACCTCAAGGCCCATGCCCGAGAGCTGATGGGCCAGATGGAGAAGGATCTCGGCACGCGCCTCGATTGGGTCGCCGTCGATCACTGGAACACCGACAATCCCCATATTCATATCATCCTGCGCGGCCGCGCGGATGACGGTCAGGACCTCGTGATCTCCCGCGACTACATCAAGGAAGGCATGCGCGCCCGCGCGCAGGATCTCGTCACGCAGGAACTCGGCCAGCGTACCGATCTGGAGATCCATCGCAATCTGGAGCGGCAGGTCGAGGCGGAACGCTGGACGGTACTTGACCGGCAGCTTGTTCGCGATGCCGGGAAGTCGGGCATACTCGATCTCGCCCCGCTTGCCGACCGGCAGCCAGATGCGCTTCACACGCTGAAGGTCGGTCGGCTGCGCACCCTCGAAATCCTCGGCGTGGCTGGTCAGGTCGGGCATTCGCAATGGTTCATCAAGCCCGAGGCTGAAAAGGTGCTGCGCGAACTCGGCGAGCGTGGCGACATCATCAAGCGCATGCACCGTGCCCTGACCGAGCGCGGCATCGAGCGGGGCTCGGCCAGCTATGTCCTCGCAGGCGAGAGCCTCGACGTTCCCGTCATCGGCCGCCTGGTCGAGCGCGGACTTGATGACGAGCTGAAGGGCACGGCCTATGCCGTCGTCGATGGCGTCGATGGGCGCAGCCATCACATCAAGCTGCCGCATATCGACGCTGCCGGCGATAGCCCGCCCGGTTCGATCGTTGAGTTGCGCGCCTACGAGGATGCGAACGGGCAGCGCCGGGTCGCACTGGCCGTCCGCTCTGATCTCGATCTCGCCGCACAGGTCGGCGCCACCGGCGCGACCTGGCTCGACCGGCAGGCCATCGCCCGCGAGCCTATTGCCCTGTCGGACAGCGGTTTCGGCGCGGAAGTCCGTCAGGCGATGGACGCGCGTGCCGAGCATCTCATCGGTGAAAACCTCGCCGAGCGGCAGGGCGGCCGCGTCGTCTTCGCGCGCCGGCTGCTCAACACGCTCCGCAATCGGGAACTGCGGGCAGTCGGAGAGCAACTCGCCTCCGAGACCGGCATGCCGTTCAACCGCACCGGAAGCGGCGAATATGTCGCCGGCACCTATCGCCAGCGCCTTGCCCTCGCTTCCGGGCGCTTCGCCATGCTCGATGACGGCCTCGGCTTCCAGCTCGTGCCTTGGTCGCCCTCCCTCGAAAAGCAGATCGGCCGCCATGTCTCCGGCGTCGCCCGCGACGATGGCGGCGTCGATTGGGATTTCGGGCGCAAGCGCGGCCTCGGCCTCTAGCCTCAACCGGAAAGGACCAATGCAATGTCCGCGACCAAGATCCTCTGGGGACAGATCACCGTTGTCTTTCTCATCATCCTCGTCACCACCTGGGGCGCGACACAGTATGTTGCCTGGAGCCTCGGCTATCAGCCGCAGCTCGGGCCGCCCTGGTTCGTGCTGTTCGGTGTGCCGGTCTATTATCCGCCCACGCTCTTCTGGTGGTGGTATTTCTACGAAGCCTATGCGCCGCCGATCTTCGCCAAGGGCGGGATCATCGCAGCGTCAGGCGGCTTCATCGCCATCGCCGTCGCCATCGGCATGTCGGTCTGGCGGGCGCGCGAGGCCAAGAACGTTGCCACCTACGGCTCGGCACGATGGGCCGAGAAGAACGAGATCAAGGACGCTGGCCTCCTCGATCCCGATGGCGTGGTTCTCGGCCGCTACGAAAAGGAATACCTGCGCCATGACGGGCCGGAGCATGTGCTCTGCTTCGCGCCGACCCGATCCGGCAAAGGCGTCGGCCTCGTCGTCCCGTCGCTGCTGACTTGGCCGGGCTCTGCCATCGTCCATGACATCAAGGGTGAGAACTGGCAGCTCACCTCCGGCTTTCGGTCGCGCCATGGCCGTGTCCTGCTCTTCGACCCGACCAACTCCAAATCCTCGGCCTACAATCCGCTGCTCGAGGTGCGACGCGGCGAGTGGGAAGTGCGGGACGTTCAGAACATCGCCGACATCCTCGTCGATCCCGAAGGCAGCCTCGACAAACGGAACCATTGGGAAAAGACCAGCCATTCGCTTCTCGTCGGCGCGATCCTGCATGTTTTGTATGCGGAGCCCAACAAAACCATGGCCGGTGTTGCCAGGTTCCTTTCCGATCCGAAGCGTCCGGTCGAATCTACACTGCGCGCCATGATGGAAACCCGGCATCTCGGTGAGGCCGGGCCGCACCCGGTTGTTGCCAGCGCAGCACGCGAACTGCTCAACAAATCCGACAACGAACGCTCGGGAGTCTTGTCGACGGCCATGTCTTTCCTGGGGCTTTATCGCGACCCCGTCGTCGCCGAGGTTACGCGCCGGTGCGACTGGCGGATCAGCGATATAGTCGGCGGCGAGCAACCGACCACACTCTACCTTGTCGTGCCGCCGTCCGACATCAACCGCACCAAGCCGCTGATGCGGTTGCTGCTGAATCAGGTTGGCCGCCGCCTGACCGAGGATCTGCAGGCGAACGTCGGGCGACACCGGCTGCTGCTGATGCTGGACGAGTTTCCGGCCTTGGGGCGGCTGGATTTCTTCGAGACGGCCCTGGCCTTCATGGCGGGCTACGGGCTGAAATCGTTTCTGATCGCGCAGTCGCTGAACCAGATCGAGAAAGCCTATGGACCGAACAATTCGATCCTCGACAACTGCCATGTCCGCGTGAGCTTTGCGACGAATGACGAACGCACCGCCAAGCGTGTATCCGATGCCCTCGGCACCGCCACCGAGATGAAGGCCATGAAGAACTACGCTGGCCACAGATTGTCGCCCTGGCTCGGGCATCTCATGGTCTCGCGCTCGGAGACAGCCCGCCAGTTGCTCACACCGGGCGAGATCATGCAGCTTCCGCCCACCGAAGAGATCGTCATGGTGGCGGGCATCCCACCGATCCGGGCGACGAAAGCACGCTATTACGAAGATGCCCGGCTTCGGGAGCGCCTCCTGGCGCCACCGGAATTGAAGCAGCCCGACGAAGCCCGTCCCGACGACTGGACCTCGCTGCCGATCCCGGCGCGGCCGGAGAGCGCTGAGGCTTCTTCCGATCTATCGGTCGATGATGAAGATCCCACCGAATCCGAACGCCGGCTGCAACCGGAACTCAGCCGTGCGAAGCCGGTGGAGAAGAAAAAGCCTATCGAGAACGAGTTTGAGGCTGGGTTGTCGGATGACCTCGATGAGGAGGTTGTCCAGAACCAACGCATGATTCGTCATGTGCAAGGCATCGCGCGCCAAGTGGCGATGGACCCCAATGATGGCATGGATCTGTAGTGCTATGACCAACCCTCGGAAGAAGAAAAAGGTCTCAGTTTATCTGGACCCGAACATCGAGAAGATCCTGGCGGATTTCGCCGCGCGCCGGGATCAGTCGCAATCCATGATCGCGGAAGCCGCCATCGCCTCGTTCCTGTCGCCGGACGATGCAGAGCGCCGGGAAGCGATCATCGCCCGACGTCTCGACCAACTCGACCGCCGCATGAGCCGAACGGAGCGCGACATAGGCATCGCCGTCGAGACCCTGGCCGTCTTTATCCGCTTCTGGCTAACGACCACGCCAGCCCTGCCGGAACCTGCCGCGCAGGCGGCGAAGGCCAAGGTTGGCGAGCGGTACGAGGCGTTCATCACCGCGCTCGGGCGCCGTCTCGCACAGGGGCCGAAGCTGCGGCAGGAGATTTCCGAGGACATGGCCGGAGCAAACCCGTCAACAGAAGAGTTGAACGGACCTTAGCTTTGAACCCGGTTCCGGCGTTCGGTCAGAATGAATCAGATGTGGGCGAGGCCGTTTCACCTACGCTGCTCGAACAGCCAGTCGCGGACGGCGGGGATGTCGTAGGCGTAGATCCATGTGTTGACATGGCCCGCGCCGCCCGTGTTTGCGCCGCCTTCGGGCAGCACAGAGCCGGGGGTAAAGGTGGTGAAGAACACGTTGCTGTCCGCCCCCGCCGCCCGGATGGCGGCCACCGCCTCGGCCTGCGCCTTGGGTGCGGCCCTGGCATCCAGGCTGCCGCGCGCGACCTTGGCCCCGTTGGCCTTTAGCACCTCCATGATGGCGGTCATGCCGGGGAACGCCTTGGTGTCGTCCTCGGACACGATGACCCAGAGGTTGTCGTGGGCCAAGGGCGCGGTGACGGCGGGGTCCCATTGCCCGGCGACGCACAGGGTGCCGGCGAACAGGTCGGGATGCGCCACCCCCAGCGCGATGCTGGTCATGCAGCCGCCCGACTGGCCGGTGGTATAGATGCGGTCGCGGTCGATGGCATGCTCGGCGGCCAGCGCCTCCAGCAGTCGCGGCAGCATCGCGACATAGACCGAGGTCTGCGAGGCATCGTTGGCCAGCGGCACCGGGAACTGCGGCGCCAGCACAAAGGCCGGGTGCCGCGCCTGATCCTCGGGGCTGGCGAAGGACACGGCGCCCAGCCCCTGTTGCAGGGTGCGGCGCGGGTTCGATCCGGTCACGCCGGCATCGTGCAGGAACATCACCAGCGGATAGTCCTGCCCGGCCTCGGCGCCCGCGGGGATATACAGGTTGTAGTCCAGCAGCAGGCCGGTTTCGGGATCGGTGAAGCGGAACTGGCGGAAATCGTCGACGATCAGGTTGGTAACGCGGGTGTTGATGACGCCCTTGTCCGTGGCTGCCAGCACCCCGCCATCGGCCAGCGTTAACGGGGCTGCCAGATGCACGATCAACTGCGGCGCTTCGTCCACACCGGGGGCGAAGACGACTGCGGCCTCGTCCGCCGGATCGAGTTCGAGGATTGCGAAGCGGCCATCCGCGGCGGGCGCGTCGAGGTCCGGCACGGTCGTCACCCGGACCGACAGGATGCGGCGGCCGTCCACGGCAAAGCTGTCGGGCGACAGGGCGGCGGCCGACAGCGGGGCCGCGAATTCGACGATGGCCGCGGTCACGTTCTGGCTGCGCCCGAACACCTGCGTCACGGCTGTGACGCTCGCGATAGTGTCGCTGACAAAGACACTGCGGTTCACCGCCGGCCCGCCGCCGCCCGGCTCCTGTGCTATGGCTGCAGGCGGGATGGAAAGGACCAGAAGGGTGAAAAGGTAAGCGAACTTCATGGCCCGGATCCTCGGCTTGCCGGCTCACGGGCCGGATTGATGTCGATCATGCGCATCTGTGGGACGGAGGCGACCTGAGCGACCATCACCCATACGGCCCGCATTGCAACCTTATCCGCCTACACGTCTGCGTCAGGTAGTCCCGTCGCAAGGAAGCACAGGATTTCCGTTTTGTCCTGCGCTTGCCAATCACGCTCCGCTCCTGCGGCGGAAGACGGACAACTCTCGCGAACAGCCATTTTCATCGAATCAATTGGCTGGGCTGGAGATCGCTATGAGTCGCTTGCAGTGTTCAAGGCGGGACAGACTACACCGCCGTTCTCCTGTATTTTTAACCCACACTACTACGACGCTAGATACTTGTTGAACCAACCCGTTTTGGGTCTCTTTTAGTCATCCCCATCCGGGGATCGTCTCTCGCCTCCCCGGTGGAACGGGGACGAGATGGCAGGCATCAAACACAAACAAGCAACGGTGGACCGCGGCGCACGTATGCTCCGGACGGCGCTCGGGCCTGCCATCTCAACCTTGTTGCAAGATCCGTCCGTTGTCGAGGTCATGCTGAACCCCGATGGCCGGATCTGGGTGGACCGCCTGTCCGCCGGGCTGGCCGACACCGGCGAGATGCTGTCCGCTGCCGATGGGGAACGCATCGTGCGGCTGGTCGCCCATCATGTCGGTGTGGAAGTGCATGCCCGGAGCCCGCGCGTCTCGGCAGAATTGCCGGAAACAGGTGAGCGGTTTGAGGGTTTGTTGCCGCCCGTCGTAGCGGCACCCGCCTTCGCGATCCGTAAACCCGCAGTCGCGGTGTTCACGCTCGAAGATTATGTGGCCGCCGCCATCATGACCGCAGGCCAGGCGGAAACGCTACGCACGGCTGTCACATCCCGCGCCAACATTCTCGTCGCGGGCGGCACGTCCACCGGGAAGACGACCCTTACCAATGCGCTGCTCGCCGAGGTGGCGAAGACGCATGATCGCGTCGTCATCATCGAAGATACCAGAGAGCTGCAATGCGCCGCGCCCAACCTCGTCGCCATGCGGACCAAGGATGGCGTCGCCAGCTTGTCTGATCTGGTGCGGTCGTCGCTGCGCCTGCGCCCGGACCGCATTCCCATCGGCGAGGTGCGCGGCGCCGAGGCGCTCGATCTCCTCAAAGCCTGGGGCACCGGCCATCCGGGCGGCATCGGCACCATCCATGCCGGTTCCGGCATCGGTGCCCTGCGCCGCCTCGAACAGCTTATCCAGGAAGCCGTCGTCACCGTGCCGCGCGCCATGATCGCGGAGACCATCGATCTTGTTGCTGTCCTCTCCGGTCGCGGCTCCGCGCGCCGGCTGTCCGAACTTGCCCGCGTCAATGGGCTCGGGCCGGACGGCGACTACCGGATTTCCCCCGCTTTTTCAGAACCCGACACCACTCACACCACTGGAGAACCTGCATGATCCGTTGCGCCTTCCCTATCCGTCACCATGTCGCAACTGCCGCCACCTTTGCCTGGGTGAGCCTGATGACGACACCGGCCTTTGCCTCGGGCTCCTCCATGCCCTGGGAGGCCCCGCTGCAGTCCATCCTCGAATCCGTTGAAGGGCCGGTGGCCAAAATCGTCGCGGTGATCATCATCATCGTCACGGGCCTGACGCTGGCATTCGGCGATACCGGCGGCGGCTTCCGGCGCCTGATCCAGATCGTCTTCGGCATCTCGATCGCCTTCGCCGCGTCCAGCTTCTTCCTTTCGTTCTTCAGCTTCGGGGGCGGAGCGCTGGTGTGATGGCGGCGAGTTTCGAGGCGCTCGATGCAGTGCCGGGCTTCAGCGTGACGGTCCACCGCGCCCTGACCGAGCCGATCCTGCTCGGCGGCGCACCGCGAAGCGTCGCCATCCTGAATGGCACGCTGGCCGGGGCCGTGGGCCTCGGCCTCCAGCTCTGGTTCGCCGGCATCCTGATCTGGGCGGTCGGCCACATTGCAGCCGTCTGGGCGGCAAAACGCGATCCGCTCTTCGTCGAGGTTGCGCGCCGTCATCTCCGTATTCCCGGCCATCTCTCGGTGTGAGGCACGTGCCATGATGAATCTTGCAGAATACCGCCGCACCGCATACCGCCTTGCCGATTATCTGCCCTGGGTGGCGCTTGTGGGGGAGGGTGTTGTCCTCAACAAGGACGGCTCGTTCCAGCGCACGGCAAAGTTTCGTGGGCCGGACCTGGATTCCGCCGTCGCGGCCGAGCTGGTCGCGGTGGCCGGACGGCTGAACAATGCCTTCCGCCGGCTTGGCTCGGGCTGGGCCATCTTCGTCGAGGCACAGCGGTCGGAAGCTGCAATCTACCCGGCGAGCCGTTTCCCCGATCCGGCCTCGGCGCTGGTCGATGCCGAGCGGAAAGCTGATTTCGAGGAGGAAGGCAGCCATTTCGTCTCGGGCTACTTTCTCACCTTCCTGTGGCTTCCTCCAGCCGAAGACGCCGCGCGTTCGGAATCCTGGCTTTATGAGGGGCGCGAGACCTCGGGTGTAAATCCATGGGAATTGGCGCGCAGCTTTGCCGATCGTACCGACCGCGTGCTGGCGCTGCTCGACGGCTTCATGCCCGAATGCCGCTGGCTCGATGATCCCGAGACGCTGACTTATCTCCATTCGACGATCTCGACCAATCGGCATCGTGTCTGCGTGCCGGAGACGCCGATCTATCTCGATGCGCTGTTGGCTGACCAGCCGTTGACCGGCGGGCTGGAGCCGCGCCTGGGCAATCAGCACCTTCGGGTACTGACCATCACCGGCTTTCCGGGCACGACCACACCCGGCCTGCTCGACGAGATGAACCGGCTGGCGTTTCCCTATCGCTGGTCCACCCGCGCCATCCTTATGGACAAGACTGACGCGACCCGGCTGCTGACGAAGATCCGGCGGCAATGGTTCGCCAAGCGTAAGTCCATCGCCGCCATCCTGAAAGAGGTGATGACCAACGAGCAATCCGCGCTGGTCGATACTGATGCAGCGAACAAGGCCGCCGATGCGGACATGGCCTTGCAGGAACTCGGCGCGGACATCGCCGGCATGGCCTATGTCACGGCGACCGTCACCGTCTGGGACGAGGACGCCCGCCGCGCAGACGAAAAGCTGCGGCTGGTCGAGAAGATCATCCAGTCCCGCGATTTCAGCGTCATGGTTGAGACGGTCAATGCCGTCGACGCCTGGCTCGGCAGCCTGCCCGGACACGCCTATGCCAATGTCCGGCAACCGCCAGTCTCGACGCTCAACCTTGCCCACATGGTCCCTTCGTCTGCCGTGTGGGCGGGGCCGGAACGGGACGACCACTTCGGCGCACCCCCGCTGCTCTACGGCAGAACCGAAGGATCGACCCCGTTCCGGTTTTCCCTGCATGTCGGGGATGTCGGCCATACGCTTGTCGTTGGGCCGACCGGCGCGGGCAAGTCGGTGTTGCTGGCACTGATGGCGCTGCAATTCCGCCGCTACGCGCGATCGCAGGTCTTCGCATTCGATTTTGGCGGCAGCATCCGCGCCGTATCGCTCGCGATGGGTGGGGACTGGCATGATCTCGGCGGCGAGCTGACCGACGCTTCCGAGACTTCTGTTTCGCTGCAACCGCTGGCGCGCATCCACGAGACGGCCGAACGTGCCTGGGCCGCTGATTGGATCGTCGCGATCCTGATGCGCGAGAATATCCAGATCACGCCGGAGGTGAAGGAACACATCTGGACGGCGCTGACCTCGCTTGCCTCTGCGCCCGTTGGGGAACGGACGATCACCGGCCTTGCTGTGCTGCTTCAGTCCAACGATCTGAAGCAGGCGCTGCGCGCCTATTGCGTAGGTGGTCCCTATGGCCGACTGCTCGATGCCGAGGCAGAACATCTCGGCTCCGCCGATGTGCAGGCGTTCGAGATCGAGGGCCTTGTCGGGACCGGCGCGGCGCCTGCCGTCCTGTCCTACCTGTTTCATCGCATCGGCGGCAAATTGGACGGGCGGCCGACGCTGCTGATCATCGACGAGGGTTGGCTGGCGCTGGATGACGACGCCTTCGCGGAACAGCTCCGCGAATGGCTGAAAACCCTGCGCAAAAAGAACGCCAGCGTCATCTTCGCTACGCAGAGCCTGTCCGACATAGATGGTAGCAAGATTGCCCCGGCCATCATCGAAAGCTGCCCGACGCGGCTTCTGCTGCCGAACGAGCGGGCCATCGAGCCACAGATCACCACGATCTATCGCCGCTTCGGCCTCAATGACCGACAGATCGAGATCCTCGCACGGGCTACACCGAAGCGGGACTATTACTGCCAGTCCCGGCGCGGCAACCGGCTGTTCGAGCTGGGCCTGTCCGAGGTCGGCCTCGCGCTCTGCGCGGTTTCATCAAAATCCGATCAGGCGCTGATCGACGAGATCTTCGCCGAACACGGCCGCGATGGCTTCCTCGCCGCATGGCTCAAAGCGCGCGGCGTCGACTGGGCCGCCGATCTGATCCCGGACCTCAGCAATCTGGCCACCGAAAGCGACGATCTGTCGTCCCTCATTCTCGATGAGGACGAGTTCGAGTTCACCCTGGAAGAAGAGGAGATTACCCCATGACGCGCACGATGCCCCGGATTTCTCGCATGGCCAGCGCCTCCATGTTTGCGCTGACGCTGGCCTTTCCCGTCACGCTCACGCCCGTGCTGACGAGCCCGGCCCATGCCTGGCGCATTGTCTATGATCCGTCCAACTACGCGCAAAACGTGCTGACGGCGGCTCGCACCCTGGAGCAGATCAACAACCAGATCACCTCGCTTCAGAACGAGGCGCAGATGCTGATCAACCAGGCCCGCAACCTCGCGAGCCTGCCGCACAGTTCGCTTCAGGCGCTCCAGCAGAACGTTCAGCGCACCCAGCAGCTTCTGGGCCAGGCGCAGAATCTCGCCTTCGAGGTCGGTCAGATCGACCAGGCATTTCAGAGCCAATATGGCAATGTCTCGCTCTCCGCGACCGACGCCCAAATGGTCGCGGATGCCCGCTCTCGCTGGGAGAACACCGTCGGCGGCTTGCAGGACGCCATGCGTGTGCAGGCTGGTGTTGTCGGCAACATCGACGCCAACCGTGCCGAGATGGCAACGCTCGTCGGCGAAAGCCAGGGAGCGACCGGCGCGCTTCAGGCGACCCAGGCCGGCAACCAGCTCCTCGCCCTGCAATCGCAGCAGCTCTCCGACCTGATCGCGGTCATCTCGGCCAATGGCCGAGCCGATGCCTTGTCGGAAGCGGAGCGGGCGACCGCCGCCGAACAGGGGCGCATCCAACGCGAACGCTTCCTGACGCCGGGGTCGGGCTACCAGCCCGGCAACGCACAGATGTTCAACTGAGGCGGGGGAGAAGATCATGGAAAGAAAGGTGCTGGCCCGGATCGCGGCCATCGTTTTCGTTGCTGTTGCGATCACCACGGCGATCATCGAGACGACGCGCGAGGAAGCGCCCGCGCCAGCACCTTCTGCTTCAGCGCGTCAGACTCCGCCCGATCCCCTGCGCCTCGACCAGAGGCGTTGCCAGCAAATGGGTGAGGCCGCGGCTAGTGACCCTGACTGCCTCCGCACCTGGTCCGAGACCCGTGACCGTTTCTTGGGTCGGACGCCCGCGCAGGCGGCTCCCGGCCCGAACGGGGAGCGTTAAACCATGGGCGGAACGGGGGTCATCGACAACTTCCTTGGCATCTTCACGAGCTACATCGACTCCGGCTTCGGCCTGCTTGGCGGTGAGGTTGCCTTTATCGCGACGACGCTCATTGTCATCGACGTGACACTCGCCGCCCTGTTTTGGGCATGGGGCGCTGACGATGATGTGGTCGCCCGGCTGGTGAAAAAGACGCTGTTCGTCGGCGTCTTCGCCTACATCATTTCCAACTGGAACAACCTCGCCCGGATCGTCTTTGAGAGCTTTGCCGGTCTTGGCCTGATGGCGTCGGGCACCGGGTTTTCGGCCGCCGATCTTCTGCGACCCGGTCGCGTCGCTCAGACCGGTCTCGAGGCCGGGCGGCCACTGCTCGAATCCATCTCCGATCTGATGGGCTGGGTCGCGGTATTCGAAAACCTCGTGCAGATCCTCTGCCTGTTCTTCGCCTGGGCGCTGGTCATCCTCGCCTTCTTCATCCTGGCGATCCAGCTCTTCGTGACGCTGATCGAGTTCAAGCTGACCACGCTCGCCGGCTTCGTGCTGATTCCCTTCGGCCTCTTCGGCAAGACCGCCTTCATGGCCGAACGGGTGCTCGGCAATGTGATCTCCAGTGGTATCAAGGTTCTGGTCCTCGCCGTCATCATCGGTATCGGTTCGACGCTCTTCGGCCAATTTACTGCCGGCTTCGGCGGCGCGACGCCGACGATCGATGATGCCATGGCCATCGTGCTGGCGGCCCTTTCCCTTCTCGGCCTCGGCATTTTCGGACCCGGCATCGCCACGGGCCTCGTGTCTGGTGGCCCGCAACTCAGCGCCGGTGCCGCTGTCGGCACGGGTCTCGCCGTTGGTGGCGCGGCAATCGCTGCCGGTGGTGCGACCATGCTCGCCGCGAAGGGTGGTGGCGCCGCACTCTCCGGTGGTGCTGCATTCGCGCGCGGCGGCGCCTCCGCCGCCGGCGCTGCCTCATCAGCCTATACCCTTGGCTCGATGGGCGGGTCCGGCGCAGCCGGTATCGCATCCGGGCTTGGCGGTGTAGCGCGCGCGGGTGCGTCAGCGACCGTCTCGCCCCTGAAGCATGCCGCCGCCCGCGCCACCGACAGCCTGAAATCCAGTTATTCGGATGGCGTCAAGGGCGGGTTCGGAGCCTCCGGTGGCAGCTCCTCGATGGGCACGGTCGGCGGCACCACATCCCGCGAGCCGGTATCTCCTGCGACCACCGATAGTCCGCCAGCCTGGGCACAGCGCATGCAGCGCGGCCGGGCCATGAGCCATGGCGCTTCCACCGTCGCCCATGCCGTCCGTTCCGGCGACAGCCACGGCGGCGGTTCCTCCGTCAGTCTTTCCGAAAGTGACCGCACATGAACATCTTCAAACGACCAGCAACCCATTACGGCAAGACGCCAGAACCGGAGACACCTTACCAGAAGGCCGCACAGGTCTGGGATGAGCGGATTGGCTCAGCCCGTTTGCAGGCACGGAACTGGCGCTACATGGCCTTCGGCTGCCTGATCCTGTCCGCAGGCTTTGCCAGCGCTCTTGTCTGGCAATCGGCGCGCGGGACGGTCGTGCCCTGGGTCGTACAAGTAGATAGTCTCGGCCAAGCGCAAACCGTCGCGCCTGCTGTTGCCGACTATCGCCCCACCGATCCACAGATCGCCTTCCATCTCGGCCGCTTCATCGAGCAAGTCCGCGCGATCCCGGCAGATGCGATCATTGTCCGGCAGAACTGGCTCCGTGCCTATGAGTGGACTACCGATCGCGGCGCGGCCGCCTTGAACGACTACGCCCGCAACAACGATCCCTTTACCCGCGTCGGCCGCCAGCAGGTCGCCGTCGAGGTGTCATCCGTCATCCGGGCTTCGCCGGATAGCTTTCGGGTTGCCTGGACCGAACGCCACTATGAGAACGGGCAGCTCTCCACCACGGAGAGGTGGACCGCGATCCTCACCATCGTGATCCAGACCCCGCGCAACGCCGAGCGCCTGCGCGCCAATCCCCTTGGAATCTACGTCAACGCGATCAACTGGTCGCGGGAGATGAGCCAATGACCCGCACGCCTTTCCGCGAAGCCGCGTTTCCGGCTTTCCTTAAACCCGCCTTCGCGGCTTTGCTGCTTTCCGCCACCATGCTGACGGGCTGCGCGACCAACAAGCCGCCGCAATTCAGCTACGACGCCGACGTGTTGCCGCTGCCCACCGTGCAGGCCGCCGCCACGGACAACCGGCCCCGGCCCCTGCACGTTCCCCCGGCATGGACCGTGGCGCGCGGCGGCACCACAGCCGGCACGCCGACCGGCCGCGTCGAGAACGCCAATGCCGCCGCCCGCGTCGAGCCGCGCCGAGAAGGCTACTACAACGCGATCCAGATCTATCCGTGGTCGGAAGGTGCGCTCTATCAGGTCTATGCAGCGCCCGGCCAGATCACCAATATCGCGCTGGAGCCGGGCGAGAGCCTGACCGGGGCGGGACCGATTGCGGCAGGCGACACGACGCGCTGGATCATCGGCGACACCGAAAGCGGCTCAGGCTCGAACCGTCGTGTCCATATCCTGGTGAAACCGACGCGCCCGGACATTTCCACTAACCTTGTCGTGACCACCGACCGGCGCACCTACATGATCGAGTTGCGTGCGCGGGAAGCGCTCTACATGCCTTCCGTGGCATGGGCTTATCCCGCGCCGCCGGCAGGGAGCCGAGTGACCACGCCGACCACGCCCGCCATCCCCGCCGAGGCAGCCCGTAATTATCGCTACGGATTGCAGGTGCGGGGCGACAGCCCGCCATGGCGACCTGTTTCCGTCTTCGACGATGGCCGCCGTGTTTATGTCGTTTTCCCGCGCGGTATCGTGCAGGGCGAAATGCCGCCTCTGTTCGTCATCGGGTCGAACGGAGAAACGCAGATCGTCAACAGCCGCGTGCACCAGAACGTTTTGATCGTGGATCGCCTCTTCGGCGCGGCCGAGCTGCGCCTTGGCAGCGGCGACCGTCAGCAGGTGGTCAGGATCGTTCGTATGGAACAAACGCAGGCCGCGATCCCGCCGGTCCGCACGACCACAGGAGGATCGTCCTCATGAGTGAGACCGAAACCGTCGCACCCATGCGGCTTCGTGCGGAACCGCCCCGCGTCACTCGCCTTTCCAGGAGAGTGCTGGCGGGCGTTGGCGGGATCGCGCTTCTCGGCATCTCGGGCGCACTGATCTATGCGCTCCAGATCCGTGATGCAGGGCCTGGAGGTGAAGAACTGTATTCAACGGAAAATCGTTCCACAGCGGACGGCCTAGCCGGTCTGCCGCGCGACTACACCGGCCCCGTTCTGGGGCCGGCGCTGCCTGGCGATCTCGGCCGACCGATCCTTGAGGCACAGAACAGAGGGCAGCCAGTGATGCCGGCAGCGATCACGACGCCCGCCGTTGATCCAGAGGAACAGCGCCGTCTTGCCGAGGAAGAAGCGGCCCGCCTCAGCAACGTGTTCTTCCAGTCGGGGCCGCGTTCCGGCGGGACAGCGGGAACGGCCATGCCCGGTATCGCCGGGATTGGCGGACAACAACCCGATGGGTCCGGGCAGAACCGACATGCCGCCTTCCTCAACGGGCCGGTGGATCGACAAACCGTCGCCCCGGATCGTGTCGCGCCGCCGGCATCGCCCTATATCCTTCAGGCCGGGGCCGTGATCCCGGCCGCGCTCATCACCGGCATCCGTTCCGATCTGCCCGGACAGATCACCGCGCAAGTCACCGAGAACGTCTACGACAGCCCGACCGGCGCGCTGTTGCTGATCCCGCAAGGCACCCGCATCATCGGCCAATACGATGACGGCGTGACCTTCGGCCAGCGCAGGGTGCTCTTGGTGTGGAATCGCCTGATCCTGCCGGGCGGCCGCTCCATCGTTCTGGAGCGCCTGCCGGGCGCGGATGCTTCGGGCTACGCCGGGCTTGAGGATGGCGTCGACTATCATTGGTGGGATCTAATGAAGGCGGCTGGCCTCTCCACGCTGCTCGCAGTCGGCACGGAGCTGGCGACCAGCGACGAAGATCGGCTGATCCGCGCCATCCGCGACGGGGCGCAGGATACCGTCAATCAGGCCGGCCAGCAGATCGTCCAGCGCCAGTTGCAGGTTGCGCCGACGCTCACCATCCGACCGGGCTTCCCGGTCAGGATCATCGTCACCCGCGACCTTGTATTCGAGCCCGCCGGAGGTTGACCATGACCAAGCTGAAACTCGGCCCGCTGCCCGACGACAAGCCCGTCAAGGTGATGGTGGAGCTGCCCGCGCCGCTTCACCGCGATCTGGTCGCCTATGCCGAGGTGCTCGCCCGCGAGAGCGGCCAGCCCGCCGCCGATCCCGTCAGGCTGATAGTGCCGATGCTGGAGCGCTTCATCGCTACGGATCGGGGGTTTGCGAAGGCACGGCGCTCCGCCCGGTCTCCAAAGGTGTAGGTCTGACGGCCATTGCCTTTGCCAGACTAAGGAACCGACGGAAAGCGGGATTGTCGTTGCTTGCAGACCAGACGGCCGAGAAGGGCAGAACCTCACCGAGGATTGGCCGGTAAACAACACCAGGAAACTGTGCAACGGTCATGGCCTCGCTTACCAGCGTTAGCCCCCGGCCGAACGCAACCAATGGCACGAGATTGTCCCGGCTGATATGCTGTACCTGAATATCGGGATGCCGGCCGAGGTCTGCCAAACAGCGAACCAAATGATCGTGAATCTCCTGCCCTGGGGCGGTTTCGCTCACAATGAAGGTTTCGTCGGCGAGATCGCGCCACACCAGTTCTTCCCTCTTGGTCAGGGCGTGACTGTCGGGCAGGACAACGAACACACGTTCCGACCACAAGGGTGCGCGTTCACAGTCTGGCCATTCCCGAGTTCCGGTAATGAACGCGACGTCGAGGCTGAGTTGCCGGATTGCCGCCACATGTTCGGCAGGGTTCCCATCTACCATCTCTATGCTGACATTGCGGTAGCGCTTGCCAAAGCTTACCAGCAATTCAGTAAGAAAGCCGGAAGCGATCGAGGAATAGATGCCGATCTTGACACGACCTTGCTCGGATCGCCCGACAGAGGCGACATCTTGCGCTCCTATCCCGACAGTTCTGATGGCCTGCCTGGCTCGCACAAGGAAACGCTGTCCGGCATAAGTCTGCGACACGCCCCATGTGTGCCGGTGAAACAAAGACGCGCCGATCTGGTCTTCGAGGTCGGCGATACACCGGCTTATTGTCGACTGTGAAAGCCCGAGTGCGGCGCCGGCTTTGCGAAAGCTTCCATGCTCGGCTGCAGCTACAAAATAACGGAGATGGCGAAGCTCAATCCAATCTGAATGCCTCGGCATTTCGGTTTCGGCACAATCCATTAATATCCCCAACATCGGCCGGCTAGCGCGGAGTGGAGCCTAAGAAAACTAAAGCTGTTCAAATCACGCTGGTCCGCGCCCATAGCGGGCGCGGACCAGTTCTTCCTCAGGAGCCAATCCTGAAACTTTCAGGGAAG
>NZ_QGGG01000019.1:25318-67756 GCF_003148475.1 Pseudaminobacter salicylatoxidans
CCTAAGAAAACTAAAGCTGTTCAAATCACGCTGGTCCGCGCCCATAGCGGGCGCGGACCAGTTCTTCCTCAGGAGCCAATCCTGAAACTTTCAGGGAAGGGTGCCCCCCACGAGCTGAAGATGGTGGGCTGATCGGCAGTCCACATCTTCGGCCCGGCTTTACGATCCACGCAGCGCGGCATCTCGCCCGACAGTTCGTAGCGGTTACCGCAGGGGGTCCAGAAATACGAGTAGAGGTTGGAACCAACCCCATGACGCCCGGGGCCGGCTTCCGTCATGATACCCCCGCGGGCGACCTGGTCGAGCATCATTTTCATGTACTCGACGTTCGGAATGGTCCAGGCGAGGTGATCGAGAGTTTCATGCGGCGCACCGGCGAACATCGCAACATCATGGTGGTAATCGCCGACGTGCATCCAGGATGCCAGCCGGCCGGCGCCACCGGGAAATTCCACGATGTCGGCCGCATGGAAATCGACGTACTTCGAAAGGAATTCGATTGTTTGCGTTGCGTCAGGCCCCACGCGCAGGGTGATATGGTCCAGATCCACCGGCGCAAGACCGCTGAGATGGTTCGCTGCACGCTGGGCCGGATTGTAATATTGCTTGCGCACCTCGGGTTTGCGCAGGGCGATCTGCATCTTCTGCTTCTGCGGCGGAAGATCGAATTCGATGACTTTCGCTACGCCGGGGTCGGGGTCCGTCATCTCGCGCACCCCGACACCCGCCTCTTCTACGCGGCGGCGATAGTGCGCCAGATCTTCCTCGTCATCTGCGGCAATCGCAAAGCTGATAACGCCGGTGCCGCCTTCGGTCACGGCGACGTCAAAGGTTCCGTCGGTGCCGCAGGTCAGATACACACGGCCGTCCTGGCGCGCGATCTCTTCCAGCCCGAGGACTTTGGTGTGGAATTCCAGCGATTCCTCAAGGTTTTTCACCCTTAGCGTCGCATGAGATAGTTTTTGCAGGGGCATGACAGGCTCCTCCTCCGTCTGAAGTTTATTGAAAGTTAGATATGGATGCCTTGACTCAGGGCATCCTCCATGAAAGCAAGGCGGTCGTTGCCCCACCACATTTGATCGCCGGCGATCATGGTCGGAACACCGAACACGCCGGCCTCATGCGTCGCCTGGGTTGCGTTTTCCAGACGAGCGAAGGCTTCCTCCGATGCCGCCCAGGCAACAAGATCTTCCGGGTTCAGGCCGCAGGCCGATGCCAGATCATCCAGAAAAGCCGGATCTGCTGGATCCCCCCCTTTTCCCCAAACCTCATCCCAGGCGAGCCGGATGAAGTCTGGCCCTTTTCCCATGTCATGCGCATGAAAAAAACCGCGGTTGAGCGCGCCGGTGTCCAGCGACTTCGGGAATTTCAAAGGAGCCCCGTAGCGGCCTGCCCAACGATCGAGATCGGTCCTGAGATAGCGGATCTTCGTCGGAATGTTCACATTCGCAGGCCCGGTATTCCCGGCCAGCAGCTTCAGTTTTGGCAGATTGACGACATGGGGCCGGAGTTCCAGCCCGTATCGTTCGCATATCCCGGGCAGCTTTTGAAACGCCAGATATGCAAACGGGCTCATAAAATCGAAATAGAAATCAAGAGCCTGGTCGCTCATGCCGGTTTCCCGCTGTCAAGCTCGGCCACGAGCTTTGCCCATTGAATGCCCGATTCACGGGCACCGGCGAGAATCTGCTCGGGGACGACATGATACGGCGGCCGACATGGCCCGGCCGTCATCCAGCCCGCAGCATCCATGCGCGCTTTCTCGATGCCGATGTTGTAGACCGAGAATTCCCTGAACGATCCGTTCGGGAAAAGGGTGCGATAGGTGAAGGCGATCCGGTCCGTCAGCGATTTCGCCTGGCTCCAGTCTCCGGTCCTGTGCGCGTCCGCGACGAGATCGCGCAACTGGATCACGGGCGACGGACCACAGACCGCACCGCTGGTCCAGAATGCCTTGCAGGCTTCCGGATCGATCCGCGCAGCCGCGTAATAATCCACATCCAGCGGCATCAGGCGAATCCGGCGCTTCGTCAGGTTAAGATCCGTATAGAGAGCCGCCGTGTTCAGGTATTTGGCGGAAACGATCTGCGGGATTTCGGCGATCTGGGCCCAGAAAGCCCGCGGGAATTCAAATTTGAACGCTTCGGGATTCGCGTAGGCGCAAATCGCCACATCGGGGCAGGAAGAGGTGACATCCCGATAGAACTGAACTGCCGTCGGCAGGTCGGGCGTGCACCACATCGGAAGGCCAAGCATGACACCATCGACACCGATCTCACGCACAGCTCTGGTCATGCGGATGGTATCGCGGGTATTAAGGCTGGTAGTGCCGCCGAAGACTGGAACCCGCCCCCGGACCGTTTCAACCACCGTGCGCAGAAACGCCTGCTTTTCTTCCCAGGTCGTTGTCGCGGCTTCTCCAAGCGTGCCTTGCGTCAGGATGCCGTTTACCCCCGCCGCGACCAGAGCCTCCGCGGCGCGGGCGGTTTCATCCAGATCAACGGTATCGGTTGCATTGATGTCTGATGCGTCGGGCTTTGAAGGCGTGGGCATGATTGCCCAGCAGCCGGTAACGTCATCGACGGTAAGCAGAGTTTTCTTCATGATTGCCACTTTCGGTTCTGGGATTAGATAGATATCCGGCCCGATTCGTATCATCTCGTCGGTCACACCCGCTCAGTGCCGGGCAGGTTCCGTCAGAGCGGATATTGTTGCGAGGGCGACTCGATCGTCAGCCATTTCAGTTCGGTGAACTCGTCGATCACTGCGCGACCGCCGTCAAAACGGCCCCAGCCGCTTGCTTTGGTCCCGCCGTAGGGTGCCTGGGCTTCGTTTGCGACGGTTGAACCGTTGATGTGGACGGCTCCGGTTTGAATCCGCATCGCAACCGACAGCGCCGTGTTGATATTGGTGCCGAAGACAGCCGCCGACAGGCCGTACTCCGTGTCGTTGGCAACGCGAACGGCCTCGTCGCTGTCCCTGACACGGATCACCTGGAGGATCGGGCCAAAAGCTTCCTCACTGTAGATGCGCATCCCGGAGTTGACGCCGTCCAGGATGGTAGCGGCCATGAGGGTATTTTCGGCATATCCCCCGGCGCGCAGCCGGGCGCCCTTGTCGACGGCGTCTTTCAGAAGCCCGTTCAGGCGGTCGGCCGCATTCTGGTTGATTACCGGTCCCAGGGCGCAGGCGGCCTGAACCCGTGGGTCGCCCGCTCGAAGCGTCTCTGCGCGCTCGGCCAGAAGGTCAACGAAACGGTCCGCGATCGTCTCCTCGACAATTACCCGCTCGGTCGTCATGCAGATCTGGCCTTGGTAGAGAAAGGCGCCGAAGATGGTGGCGTTTACCGCTCCCTCTAAGTCCGCGTCCCCCAGAACGACCATCGGCGACTTGTCCCCCAGCTCCAGAATGCAGCGCTTGAGATGACGGCCGCATTTCTCTGCAATGATCCGGCCGACATGGGTCGATCCGGTAAAGTTCACGCGACGTACGGCCGGATGCGCGATCATCGCCTCGACCATTTCAGGAGCATCCTTGGGGTCGTTCGTGATGAAGTTCAGCGTGCTGGGCGGGAAACCCGCGGCATAGACCGCCTTGGCGATCAGCTCGTGGGTTCTGGGCGAAGTCTCGGAGGCGCGGAACACGACCGTATTGCCGCAGACCAGCGGATATGCGATGGCCCTTGCCGCCAGAACCACCGGGCCGTTCCAAGGCACCATGCTGAGGATGACGCCAACCGGCTGGCGGACAGTCATCGAAAGCGTGCCCGGCTTGTCCGTCGGGATTGTTTCACCCTGGATCTGGGTGGCCAACGATGCTGCCTCGCGGAACAGGTTCGCCGCCAGCACGACGTTGAAGCGCGCCCAGAGTTCACCCGCACCGACCTCGGCCTTCATTGCGGCCACGAACTCTTCGGTGCGCGCCTCGATTTCATTGGCCGCCTTCATAAGCAGTGCGCGGCGCGTGCCGGGGCCGGTTTGCGACCATGAAGCGAATGCCCGATCCGCGGCTTCGATAGCGGCGCTCGCGTCGCTCGTATTGGCGGCGGCGCTTGTTGTCACGATTTCACCGGTTGCGGGCGAGCGGCGTTCGAACCGTGCTTGCGTGCTGGCAGGCCTTGCTTCGTTGTCGATATGTAGAGTCGTTTCCATGAGTTTTTCCTCCCTGATTCAGTCCGTGCCCATTTGCCGTGTCCTATTCATCGGCAGATGCAAGTTTCCCAAATTTTCCGCCGCTGAAGAGAAGCGGCTGGTTTCCGTTATCGCGGCGGATGTCCGTCACCCGGCCAATGAAGAGCGTATGATCTCCGACCTCGACCTCTTGCTCGACGTCGGTAAGAAATACCGCCAATGCGTTCGGGATCACGGGCAGCCCGTCACGCACTGAGAATACTTCGGTCAGTGCCGGATCGTGACGACCGGCGAAATGCATCGCCAGCGGTTTCATATGCTGAGAGAGGACATTGACCGCATAGCGCTTGGACGATCGCACCTTTTCCAGCATCTTGCTTTTCCGGTCGAGTGAGATCGTGATCAATGGTGGGTCAAGCGAAACCGACATGAAGGCATTGGCCGTCATTCCGTGATCGCCATCCTCGGTGCGTGTGCTGATCACGGTCACGCCGGTAGCGAAACTGCCGCAGGCATCCCGCAGCTCACGTGGATTAAAACCAACCATCGAAACCCTCCTCATTCCTCATATCTTCGGCCAACAATGCTCCGCAGAGCAGGGCGGAAGGTGCCGTGTCACCCTGGAGCGACGCGGCCTCGCTCATCCGGCCCTTTTCCTGCAGGTCACGCATGCGACTCGATGAAATCGCTACGCCCCTTTCGCAAAGAACCGGCGGCACAAGGGCGACGTCGAAATGGCAGGCCAGGAGATCAGTGTCGCCGGCCTGTTTCGCGCCAAAACGAAAATCGGCTCCGACATGGATGCGCTTCGGCCCGATGCGGGAAAGATCGGCCAGAAAGTCCCAAGGGCTGCGAGCAGCATAGCTTTCGCAGAATTCCGAAAGCACGATGTAGTCGGGGCCAAGCCGCATAATCCGGGCCAGCTTTTCTGAAATCGGGGCCAGCTGCCTGGCCTTGCCGAAAAACACCTTGGGCGGCGGATCGAAAGTCCACACCACCGCCGGCAGGTTTGCGGCCGAAGCTTCGGAAATGGCGCGGGAAATCAGTGCCTGGTGGCCACGATGCACGCCATCGAAAGCACCGATGGTCACGATACTGGCCGGCAAGACAAGCTGATCGTCACGCACCACATGCGTGTGACTTCCGGAATAATCCAGAAACATTGGTTTCCTCCCGTGCGGGCGTTCAGCGATGCGGCCGGCTGGCTCGGACGGCCGCATCGCCGGCTCTCATTTCTGGAAACCGGCCTTGAGGCGGTTGACATCCCAGGGGTTCACCAGGTCGGGCGCGGTCCAGCCGCCCAGGTCGTATTCCGACATGAAGTCCCTGACCGTCTGCTGCATTTGCGCCAGTTCGCCAGAGGCTTGGGCGGCCAGCATGGTCTCGACCCGGATCGCTTCGTAACTGCCGGCATAGTTGGTTTCGTAGAGTTCATGCCGCCCGCCGAATTCCGATCCGACCGCATCCCAGAGAAGTTTCAGCAGCTTGACCCGGTCAAGCGCCACCATACCGTTCGAACCGCGGACGAAGCGGTCGAGATAGGGGCGTACTTCCTCGGATTCGAAATCCAGCGTGGATGAGGGCAGATAGATCAGCCCCGAAGCGACATGGCGTTCGATCAATTCTTTGATCCGGGTGTAGGCCATCGGCGCAAGAACCCGATAGGCCGAACTGGCGTTCATATTCGGCTGGATATAGCCGTCGGTTCCGACCCACGGGACCGCGCTTTTCACCATCGCATCGGTGAGCGACCAGATCATATTTCGCCAGGCCAGCACCTCGCCCACCGCGGTCTGCGGGCCACGGAAAGCAGAGACGCCCGTCGCATCGAGCGCCATGGACAGAAGCCCCGCGATAAAATCGAGCTTTACCGCAAGGCGGGTGCTGCCATGCAGGGTGAAGCGCGCCGCAAAGCCCGAGGCGGGAAGGAAGGCGTTGATCTTTTCGATATCGCCGTAGACAAACAGGTTCTCCCAAGGAACCAGAACCTTGTCGAAAACCAGGATTGCGTCATTTTCGTCGAGCCGGCTAGACAGCGGATAGTCGAAAGGTGTCCCCATGACCGCCGCGTTAAGCTCATAGCTGGCGCGGCTGATCAGTTTCACGCCCGGGCTGTCCATCGGTGCGGTGAAGATCAGGGCGAATTTCTTGCTCTTAATCGGCACACCGTGATGCGCAACGAAATTGTAATGGGTCAACGCCGAACCCGTGGCGACGACCTTGGCACCGGAAACGATCACCCCTGCATCGGTTTCCTTCTCGACCTGCATGTAAACGTTGCCGGTTTCTTCGATCGGCAGATGGCGGTCGATCGGCGGATTGGCGATCGCATGGTTCCAGTAGTCGATCCGCTCTTGCGTCCGGGTATACCAGTTCTTCGCATTCACGGCATATTCGCCGTAAAAATCCGAATTGGCGCCGAGCGTACCCATAAGTGCGGCTTTGTAGTCCGGCGCCCGGCCCATCCAACCATTGGCAACGCGCTGCGTCTCGGCAATGGCGTCACGGCCGGCGACCAGATCCTCGATGGTCCTGGCGCCCTTGAAATACGGGTGCGTCCATCCGCCCGAACCGGTATCGGTGGGACGGCCGATCTGGTCCTTCTTCTCGTGCAGCCTGTTGTACCAGCGCGCCACCATGCGCGCCGAGTTGCGAAAGGCCGGATGGTCGGCAACCTTCTTCACCCGCTCCCCATGGATGAAGATCGTGCGGCCGTCGTCCAGGCTATTGAGATATTCGCTTCCCGTGTACGGCTGGGTCACACCGACCCCCGCGTTGGGCTTGACATCGTCTTTCATTTTTCCTCCTCCGAAAGACCCGGGCCGCCGAAGCGCCGAGGTCTCCACTCCCTAATGCCTGCTGTAATGTGCAGCCTATCTTGCAAAAGTTGTATGACCGGCGGAAGGTATGTTTAAATACCGTCCGGTTTTCCGGTAATACCGGAAAGCTAAATGCCCGCAGGGAAGAGGATACGCATGAAAACGCTTCGTAAGGTTGGGAGTCTGCTGCGGCAGTTCACGGCAGAGCGGCCGGAGCATTCGGTGACGGATCTCGCGCGTGCGATCGACAATTCAGTGAGCGGAACGCATGACCTTGTGAACGGGCTCGGGCGAATTGGCTTGCTCAGAAAGGTCGAACGGGGCCGGTATCGCCTCGGGCCGCTGGTGGCCACGCTCCACCGCGCGTTCGAGGACAGTTCGCCCCTTATGGGGGCCGCCCGGCCCGTCCTTGCCGAGCTTTTGCGCGGCTATGGCGAAACCATATATCTGACGACGGAGGATCACGGGCGGCTGCTGATTCTGGAGGCCTTGGAGGGCACGCAAGCCCTGCGCGTCTCGCGCGAGACGCTCAGCACCGGAATCGCGCTTCATGACAGCCCGCCAGGATTACTGCATCTGGCGCAGTACTCGCATCAGCAGATAGACGAGTATCTTGATCACTACGCCCATCCTGAAAACGCGCTCCACAATCGCGAGAGTTTCCGCAACCGCCTCACCGACATAGCAAGCGAGGGGTTTCTTGCCGGCCCACCAGCGAACGAGCCGGATGTCATATGCGTGAGCGCAATGATCCAAAACCATATTTCCCAGCCTGTCGCCGCGCTGGTCCTGGTTGTTCCGCGCAGTCGTCACGAGGTTCAGCCCCGGGCCCTTCGCAACATCGTCCTGGAAGGCGCGCGGCGTGTCTCGCTGCGTCTACTGAATCTGGATGCTTCGGCATTTCGGTTTCGGCATAACCCATCAAGATCCCCAGCGTCGGCCAGCTGGCATGGAGTGGAGACTAAGAAAACTAAAGCTGTTCAAATCACGCTGGTCCGCGCCCATAGCGGGCGCGGACCAGTTCTTCCTCAGGAGCCAATCCTGAAACTTTCAGGGAAGGGTGCCCCCCATGAACTGAAGATGTTGGTCTGGTCGGCAGTCCACATCTTTGGCCCGGCTTTACGGTCCACGCAGCGCGGCATTTCGCCCGACAGTTCGTAGCGGTTACCGCAGGGGGTCCAGAAATACGAGTAGAGGTTGGAACCAACCCCATGACGCCCGGGGCCGGCTTCCGTCATGATACCCCCGCGGGCGACCTGGTCGAGCATCATTTTCATGTACTCGACGTTCGGAATGGTCCAGGCGAGGTGATCGAGAGTTTCATGCGGCGCACCGGCGAACATCGCAACATCATGGTGGTAATCGCCGACGTGCATCCAGGATGCCAGCCGGCCGGCGCCACCGGGAAATTCCACGATGTCGGCCGCATGGAAATCGACGTACTTCGAAAGGAATTCGATTGTTTGCGTTGCGTCAGGCCCCACGCGCAGGGTGATATGGTCCAGATCCACCGGCGCAAGACCGCTGAGATGGTTCGCTGCACGCTGGGCCGGATTGTAATATTGCTTGCGCACCTCGGGTTTGCGCAGGGCGATCTGCATCTTCTGCTTCTGCGGCGGAAGATCGAATTCGATGACTTTCGCTACGCCGGGGTCGGGGTCCGTCATCTCGCGCACCCCGACACCCGCCTCTTCTACGCGGCGGCGATAGTGCGCCAGATCTTCCTCGTCATCTGCGGCAATCGCAAAGCTGATAACGCCGGTGCCGCCTTCGGTCACGGCGACGTCAAAGGTTCCGTCGGTGCCGCAGGTCAGATACACACGGCCGTCCTGGCGCGCGATCTCTTCCAGCCCGAGAACCTTGGTGTGGAATTCCAGCGATTCCTCAAGGTTTTTCACCCTTAGCGTCGCATGAGATAGTTTTTGCAGGGACATGAGAGGCTCCTCCTCCGTTTGAAGTTTATTGAAAGTTAGATACGGATGCCCTGGCTCAGGGCATCCTCCATGAAGGCAAGGCGGTCGTTGCCCCACCACATTTGATCGCCGACGATCATGGTCGGAACACCAAAAACGCCGGCCTCATGCGCCGCCTGGGTCGCAGTTTTCAGACGTGCGAAGGCTTCCTCCGAGGCCGTCCAGGCAGCAAGCTCTTCCGGGTTCAGGCCGCAGGTCGAGGCCAGATCGTCCAGCAGGGCCGGATCTGTCGGATCCCCACCTTTCCCCCACACCCCATCCCAGGCGAGCCGGATGAAGTCAGGTCCTTTTCCCGCGTCATGCGCATGCAAAAAACTGCGGTTGAGCGCGCCGGTATCCAGTGACTTCGGAAATTTCAGAGGCACCCCGTAGCGGCCTGCCCAACGATCAAGATCGGTCTTGAGGTAGCGAATCTTCGTCGGAATGGCCACATTCGCAGGCCCGGTATTCCCAGCCAGCAGCTTCAGTTTTGGCAGATCGACGACATGGGGCCGGAGTTCCAGCCCGTATCGTTCACATATCTCGGGCAGCTTTTGAAACGCCAGATATGCAAACGGGCTCATGAAATCGAAATAGAAATCAAGGGCACGATTGCTCATGCCGGTTTCCCGCCGTCAAGTTCGGCCGCGAGCTTTGCCCATTGAAGGCCCGATTCACGGCCGCCGGCAAGAATCTGCTCGGGGACGACATGATACGGCGGCCGGCATAGCCCGGCCGTCATCCAGCCCGCAGCGTCCATGCGCGCTTTCTCGATTCCGATGTTGTAGACCGAGAATTCCCTGAACGACCCGTTCGGGAAAAGGGTGCGATAGGTAAAAGCGATCCGGTCCGTCAGCGCTTTTGCCTTGCTCCAGTCTCCCGTCCTGTGCGCGTCCGCGACGAGATCGCGCAACTGGATCACGGGCGACGGACCACAGACCGCACCGCTGGTCCAGAACGCCGTGCAGGCTTCCGGATCAATCCGCGCAGCCGCATAGTAGTCCACATCGAGCGGCATCAGGCGAATCCGGCGTTTCGTCAGGTTGATATCCGTATAGAGAGCCGCCGTGCTCATGTATTTGGCGGAAACGATCTGCGGGATTTCAGCGATCTGTGCCCAGAAAGCCCGTGGGAATTCAAACTTGAACGCTTCGGGATTGGCGTAGGCGCAAATCGCCACGTCAGGGCAGGAAGAGGCGACATCCCGGTAGAACTGAACCGCCGTCGGCACGTCAGGCGTGCACCACATCGGAAGGCCGAGCATGACACCATCGACACCGATCTCACGCACGGCCCTGGTCATGCGGATCGTATCGCGGGTGTTCAGGCTGGTCGTGCCGCCGAAGACTGGAACCCGCCCTCCGACCGTTTCAACCACCGTGCGCAGAAACGCCTGCTTTTCTTCCCAGGTCGTTGTCGCGGCTTCTCCAAGCGTGCCCTGCGTCAGGATGCCGTTTACGCCTGCCGCGACCAGAGCCTCGGCGGCGCGGGCGGTTTCATCCAGATCAACGGTATCGGTTGCATTGATGTCTGATGCGTTGGGTTTCGAAGGTGTGGGCATGATTGCCCAGCACCCGGTAACGTCATCGACGGTAAGTAGAGTTTTCTTCATAATTACCACTTTCGGTTCTGGGATCGCGCCAGATACCCGGCCTGATCCGTATCTTCTCGTCGGTCACACTGCTCCGTGCCGGTCGTGCCGTCAGAGCGGATACTGTTGCGAGGGCGACTCGATCGTCAGCCATTTCAGTTCGGTGAACTCCTCGATCACCGCGCGGCCGCCGTCAAAACGGCCCCAGCCGCTGGCCTTGGTTCCGCCATAGGGCGCCTGGGCTTCGTTTGCGACGGTCGAGCCGTTGATGTGAACGGACCCGGTCTGAATCCGCATTGCGACCGACACCGCCTTGTTGATGTCGGTGGCGAAGACGGCGGCAGACAGGCCGTATTCCGTATCGTTGGCGACGCGGACGGCCTCGTCGCTGTCCTTGACGCGGATCACCTGCAGGATCGGACCGAAGGCCTCTTCGCTGTAGATGCGCATCCCCGAGGTGACGCCGTCCAGGACGGTGGCGGACATCAGCGTGTTCTGTGCATGGCCCCCGGCGCGCAGCCGGGCGCCCTTGTCGGTGGCGTCCTTCAGCAGCGCGTTCAGCCGGTCGGCGGCATTCTGGTTGATGACCGGCCCCAGGGCGCAGGCGGCCTGGACCCGCGGGTCGCCAGCCTGAAGCGTCGCGGCGCGTTCGGCCAGAAGATCGACGAAACGGTCGGCGACGCTCTCCTCGACGATCACCCGCTCGGTCGTCATGCAGATCTGGCCCTGATAGAGGAAGGCCCCGAAGATGGTGGCGTTCACCGCGCCTTCGATGTCGGCATCGCCCAGAACGACCATCGGCGACTTGTCGCCCAGTTCGAGGATGCAGCGCTTGAGGTAGCGGCCGCATTTTTCCGCGATGATCCGGCCGACATGGGTGGAGCCGGTAAAGTTCACGCGGCGCACGGCGGGATGGGCGATCATCGCTTCGACCAGCTCGGGAGCGTCCTTGGGGTCGTTGGTGATGAAGTTCAGCGTGCTGGGCGGGAAGCCGGCGGCATAGACCGCCTCGGCGATCAACTCGTGGGTCCGGGGCGAGGTTTCCGAGGCGCGGAACACCACCGTATTGCCGCAGACCAGCGGATAGGCTATCGCCCGCGCCGCCAGCACCACCGGACCGTTCCAGGGCACCATGCTGAGGATGACGCCGACCGGCTGGCGGACAGTCATCGAGAGCGTGCCGGGCTTGTCCGAGGGGATGGTCTCGCCCTGGATCTGGGTGGCCAGCGAGGCCGCCTCGCGGAACAGGTTCGCTGCCAGCATGACGTTGAAGCGCGACCACAGCTCGCCGGCGCCGACCTCGGCCTTCATTGCGGCAACGAACTGTTCGGTGCGTGCCTCGATCTCGTCGGCCGCCTTCATCAGCAGGGCCCGGCGCAGGCCGGGGCCGGTCTGCGACCACGAGGCGAATGCCCGCTCCGCCGCCTCGATGGCGGCGCTGGCGTCGCGCGCATTGGCGGCGGCACTGATCGTCACCACCTCGCCCGATGCGGGCGAGCGGCGCTCGAACCGGGCCTGCGTGCTGGCCGGTCGGGCTTCGTTGTCGATATGCAGAGTCGTTTCCATGAGTATCCTCCCTGTTTTAGTAATAAGTCCGCCTGCCGGGGCCTATTCGTCGGCCGTGGCGAGCGTCGCAAACTTTCCGCCGCTGAAGACAAGCGGCTGGTTTCCGTTTTCACGGCCGATGTCCGTCACCCGGCCGATGAAGAGCGTGTGGTCCCCGGCCTAGTCGCCCGGTGCCACGTCGATAGCACGTGCCGGGGCGGCGGCAAGTGTCAGGGTTGCGCCTGCGAGAAGCGCAATAAGTTCGGCTTTCATTCTTTCTCCTCCCTTGGTTAAATAGAAACGGTCTCCTCTAACCGTCCCTGCTAACCGTCCCTGCCGTTCCGCATCTGTTTTTGCGCCGAGAGCCGAAGCCTGGGGCGACACCCTTTGGCAATTCCTGCCTCGGGTCGGATGCGCATTTTTCCGGCATTGCCGGAGTGTCGAGGGCAAAACGCCGGGATCAGGACCCGCCGATCTTGCCGATGGGCCGTGATCGGACTGCTGCGAGCAGAGCGACGGCGGGCAATTCCGCGTCGCGCATGCCATTGCCCAGATCCAGCGCTCCTTGCCAGACGGCTGCGGCGCGGATACCGGGGAGTGCGCGGGTCGGGACTGTCGTGCCGTCCACCAACACCACCTCCCTGTCCCACTGCTCTTCCGTCAGATCACGCCAGCAGACGTTCAGATGCACCTCCGAATGCTGGAACAGGTGCCGCAAAGCTCGTGCCGGCAAAGTTGCGGCAAGGTCGAGCGACGGCAGTTGTTGCTCTTCCAGCACGGGCAGGGTGTAGATTTCGCCCTTGCCGAATGCTTCGAGCGCAAGTGCCTGATGACGGGCGTCATAGCCGATCCGAGCGACGACATGGGCGCGGGTCAGGCCCTCGACGGCCGAGGGGGCATACAGCTCCGCATCCGGCAATTCCATCAACTTGCGCGCAAAATGGGCTGTGCCGCGACGCGCAAGCAGAAGATCTTCTGCCGGGGCATTGGGGGCGTCGTAACGCGCCCCTTTGCCCTGGCGGGCCTTCAGGGCCTCACGGGCGGCCAGATCCGTCTCGGCAAGAGACATCACTTCTGCCCCTCGATCTTGGTGCGCATGAAGGACAGGGCCTCCATGATCGGGGCATCCGAGAAGCGGAACAGATCGAACTGCGTCTCGGCCTGAAGCGACCACGGCACCCAGCTCGGCACTACGAACATGTCGCCTTTCTCAAGCTTCGTCGTCTCGCCGTTCATCACGACCGCGCCCGCCCCCTCGAAGACTTGAAACACGGTGGAGCCGACCTCGTTGCGCGTCGCCGTTTCGGTGCCCGCACGTAGCCGATGAAATTCGCAACGAAGTGTTGGCATTACGTCGCCCCCAGTGGTCGGGTTGACGTATCGGATTGCAGCATGGCCCGGGGCGACGGTGGCGGGCTGGCCTTCATCCTCCAGAAGCAGTTGCTCGGTCAGGGCGCGGTCGGTGAATTCCCAGCGATAGGCCCCAATGGGCGAGGCTACGGTGTTTTGCAGACCCGACAGCGGGCGCAGGCCGGGGTGGCACCAGAGACGCTCGCCACGAGAGAAGTTCGGCGTCGCGTAGTCGGTCACGCGGTCGGAGCCGAACTCGAAGAAGCCGACATCCATCTGTTGAGAAAAGGGAATGTCGAGACCGTCGATCCAGGCCATCGGCTGATCGGTGTCGTTGTGGTGGCCATGGAAGCACCAGCCGGGCGTCAGCAGAAGATCGCCACGAGACATGCGCACCGGATCGCCGTTCACCACGGTCCAGACGCCTTCGCCCTCCACGACGAAACGGAAGGCGTTCTGGGAATGGCGGTGTTCGGGCGCGGTCTCACGCGGACCGAGATACTGGATTCCCGCCCACATCGTCGGGGAGATATAGGCATTGCCGCCAAGGCCGGGGTTCGCAAGGCCAAGTGCTCGGCGCTCGCCTCCACGGCCCACCGGGACGAGTTCACCGGATTTCCGGGCCAGCCGCAGAAGAGTGGACCATTTCCACACGTGGGGCACGGCCTTGGACTTCGGGTGGATCGGCATCAGATCCCCGAGCTGGGTCCAGAGGGGAATGATACTTTCTTCCTCAAAGCTCTTGTAAAGCGCGCGCAGTTCCGGTGTGTCCTTCGGCTGCATCGCCTGTGTGACGCTCTCGTGGTCGAGTTTTTCGTTCTGCATAGGGACCTCCTTGACGGAATGGGGGCGCGGGTCAGGCCGCGTCCGGCTGATTGGGCGGGGCGGCCCGCGTGAAGGCAGGAAGCCCGTCGAGGTTTCCGAAGATTCGGGAAATCGTGGGCCAGCCGGCTAGCGGAATGTCGAAACGACGGTTGTTCCAGACCTGCGCATAGAGACAGCAATCGGCCATGGTGGGCGTGTCGCCGTGGCAGCAGGTGCCAGTCTCCTTCGCGCGCGAAAGTTCCTCTTCCAGCGCGTCGAAGGTAAGCGTAACCCAATGGGTGAACCACGCTTTTTGGGCGTCGTCGTCGGCGCCGAACTGATCGTGCAGACGGGCAAGCACACGCAGATTGTTCAGCGGGTGGATTTCCAGCGCGATCATGTAGGAAAGCGCGCGCACCCTGGCGCGGGCATCCGGTTCGGAAGGCAAAAGCGGGGGGTGAGGGTAGGTTTCCTCCAGCCATTCCATGATGGCGAGGGATTGCGTCAGGAAGGTGCCGTCCCCTTTTTCAAGGGTAGGGACCAGTCCCTGCGGGTTCTTCGCCAGATAATCGGGCGTCCGCGTCTCCCCGTTGCGAAGGACATAGGGAACATAGTCATAGTCCAGTCCCTTGAGGTTCAGCGCGGCTCGCAGGCGCGTTGACGTGGAGGAGCGGAAGAAGTTGTGCAGCCTCAGCGTCATGGCTTATGCCTCACGCGGTCCGATTGGGGTCTCGATCGTGCCGAGCCCCTCGATCTCGACGACGCAGATATCGCCCGGCACCAGAGGGCCAACACCGGCAGGGGTGCCAGTCATGATCAGATCGCCCGGGGCGAGGGTCATGGAATGCGACAGGATCGAGATGATCTCCGGCACGGACCAGATCAGCTCCGCCAGATCGGCGTCCTGCCGGATCTCTCCGTTGACGGTCAGCCGGATCGACCCCTTGCACGGATGCCCGACCTTTTCGACCGGAAACACGGACCCGATGACGGCAGAGCTGTCGAACGCCTTGCCCCAGTCCCACGGACGGCCCTGTTCGCGGGCCTTGAGCTGGAGGTCGCGGCGGGTCAGGTCATTGCCGACGGCGTAACCCCAGACATGGGAAAGGCTGTCCTTTTCCGCGATGTTCCTGCCACCTTTGCCGATAGCAACGACGAGTTCCGCCTCGTAGTGAAAATTCCCGGTCTCTGGCGGATAGGCGACGGTTTCGCCGCTCTCCACCACGGCGTCGGCCGGCTTGGTGAAGAAGAAGGGCGGATCGCGCTCGGGATCTTTACCCATCTCGCGGGCATGGGCGGCATAGTTGCGACCAACACAGAAAATGCGTCGGACCGGGAAGCGATCATCCGTACCATCGACGGCAACGCTTGCCTGTGCGGCTGGGGGAAAAACGTAAGACATGGGCGGCACTTTCTTTCATTATGTCCCATCCCCTCGAACCGGGGGTGAGAGTTAATCCTTCATTTCAGTCTGGGGCGCGGCGGACGTGCCATGCTTTGCGTGGTCCGCCACGAGGGCCTGCCTGTCGATCTTTCCCGTGCCGGTTTTCGGCAGGTCGTCCACGTAGTCGAACAGGCGCGGCGATTTGAACGGCGCGAGTTGCGACTTGACGTAATCCCGCAGTTTGAGCGTTTGCTCATCCCGGGCCTCGACGCCTGCGGCAAGACGGACGACAGCCCGCAACGCCATGCGTTTGTCCTCAAGCTGAATCGCCAGAACCGCGCATTCATGAACGTCAGGGTGTTCGTTCAGCCAACGCTCCACCTCCATCGGCCAGATCCATTGCCCGGAAACTTTGATCAGGTCGTCCGCGCGCCCCTGGAAATAGTAGTATCCATCTCGCTCGATGAAGCGGTCGCCGGTATAGATCCAGTCTCCGCGCACGGTTTCGGCAGTCTTGTCGGGTCGGTTCCAGTAGGTCGGCGTCGAGGAGTGACCACGGACGAACATCACGCCTTCTTCCCCGGGCCTTGCGGGCTTGCCCTCGGGGGTTTCAAGCCGCACTTCATAGCCGGGCACCGGTGCACCGGCGGCACCGATACGATGATCGTCAAGCGCGTTCGACAAGTAGATATGCAGCAGCTCGGTTGAGCCCAGCCCCTCGGTCGGCCCATGTCCGACAAGCGATTTCCAGGTCTTGTAGATATCTTCCGAGAGGATCTCAGCCGCCGACATCGACTTGCGCAGCGACGACAGATCGTGATGCGTGACCGCGTCGGCCCGCGCGAGCGCGGTATAAAGTGTCGGTAGGCCGAAAAGAACGGTCGGGCGATACTTCTCGATCGCGCCAAGCACCACCTCTGGGCGCGGTTGCCCCGGCATCCACAGCGCCGTCGCGCCAACGGAAACGGGGAAAATCAGTGAGTTTCCGAACCCGTAGGCAAAATAGGCCTTGGGCACGGAATAGCAGATGTCATCCTCGTCAAGCTTCAGTACATGTGCCCCAAAACTTTGTTGCACATAGGCCATATCGTGATGCAGGTGGACGATGCCCTTTGGGCGCCCGGTCGATCCCGAGGAATACATCCAGAAAGCCATGTCGTCCGGGCCAGTGGCGGCCGCGTCCATCTCATCGGCATGGCCGGACAAAAATGCACTGGCATCGATCTGCCCTGCACCGGCGGCACAGCCATTGGCGACAATCGTGGTTTCGAGACAGGTGCCGTCGAGCATTTCGCCGGAGAAGATCGTGGCAAGCGCGGCATCGACGATCGCGAACCGCGCGCCGCTGTCCTTGAGAAAATAGCTGACCACATCGGGTTTCGTCTGGATGTTCAGCAGCACCGGCACGAAGCCCGCCCGAACCGCGCCATAGAAGGCCGCCGGAAAGACAGGGGTGTCATCGAGGAAAAATGCGATCCTTTCCCCCCGCGTCAGGCCGGCGGCGATGAAGGCATTGCCCCACCGTGCGGCTTCGGCGATCAACTCCGCATAGGTCAGGTTCCCGAGTGGGCCGATCACCGCCAGCTTGTCGGGATTCCGTGTCAGGTTTTGCCAGAGCAGTTCCGAGCAGTTTCCGTGATCGGCTTTGACGTAACCAATTTCCCTGGACCCCGGCGTCGTATCGGCCACGGGATCGAGGATCGCGTATGCGGTGGTCATGTCGGTCATATATCCTCCCAGATATTGCGGTGGAATCCGGCACGGGTGCGATACGCGCTTCCCCGTCCGGTTTATTGTTCCGAGAACGCCAGGCGCCTGAGCGCCCCGTCAGGCGATCAGCCGGCTACGGCGCTGTATCTGGCGTAATCCGCTGCGAATTTCGGCGCGATTTTTTGCAGACGCTCTTCGGTCATCCGCCCCGAGCGCATCAGGTAGTCATGCGCGAAATCCATCGGTGCGAGGCGCATCTTTTCGCCGAAATTCTCATACCAGCTTGCCGAGGTATTGGCGGCGTCCACGATCTTGCGGGCAATCGGCGGACGGGTGGCCTGATAATGGGCAAGCGCCTCGTCCACGTCGCCGAAATCCTTGAGCGCATGAACAAGCGCGATGGCATCTTCCATCGCCAGACGTGTGCCCGATCCGATAGAAAAATGCGCGGTGTGCACCGCATCGCCAAGCAGGACATTTCGCCCGGCGATCCAGCTTTCGCACCACAGCCGAGGGAACTGGCGCCACATGGATTTGTTGGTGATCAGTTGCGTGCCCCCGAGAGTCTCGCTGAACAGATCGCTGCACAGCTTCGCGCTCTGCCCTTCGTCCATCCTGTCGAAGCCAAAGGCTTTGAAGGTTGCATCCTCGCATTCGACGATGAACGTCGAGCGATCCGGCGCGAAGCGGTAATGGTGCGCGCTCAACGGCCCCTTTTCGGTCCTGATGAAGGTCTGGGTCAGCGTATCGAAGGGAATTGATGCGCCGAACCAGGCGAAATGATTGTCGAAATATTCGATGGTCGGCCTGAACTGAGCCTCCAGCGAGCGGCGGGTCAGCGAGTTCAGCCCGTCTGCCCCGATCACCAGATCCGCATCGAATGCATCGAGCGATTCCACCACCGTGTCGAAGCGGATCTCAACTCCGAGGTCGCGCACGCGATCCTTCAGGATTTCGATCAGCTCAAGGCGCCCTATGGCGGTAAAGCCCACACCGTCCAGCGTCACCCGGCCGTCGGGAAGGTTGAGTGTCATGTCCTGCCAACGCTCCATATGCGGCAGGATGAGGTCATGAGTATCCGGGTCGTCGGCCTTCAGGAAATCGAGCGCGCGATCGGAAAAAACCACGCCGAAACCGAAGGTTGCACCTTCCGGGTTCTGCTCCGTTACCCGCACCTTCACGTGCGGCAACAGCCTGCGGATGAGAATGGCCGTGTAAAGCCCCCCCGGCCCACCACCGAGGATTTCGATCTTGCCCAGTGCCGACATGGCTCCCCCCAAATTCGCTAGACGTTCTTCGTTCTCTAAGCTATTTTTCTATATTGTGCAATGAGTTTTATATAAAGGAAATCATCATGACGGTTGTTCTGACCACCGACGTCACCTTCGGAGACTGCGATCCGGCTGGTATCGTCTTCTATCCAAACGTTTTTCGCTGGTTGGACGCCGCCTTTCACAAACTTCTGCGGCCGCTCGGCGGGCACCACGGGATTTGCAAAGAACTTGGCAGCGCCGGTCTTGGCCTCGTCGATGCGCAGGCCCACTTCCGCAGCGCAATTCGAGATGGCGACGTGCTGGACGTCAGCGTCTCCATCGCGGAATGGTCACGCCGGAGCGTCACCCTCGTCTACGAAGGCCGCGTCGGCACGCGTCTGGCCTTCGAGGCCCGGGAGGTCCGTTGCCTTTTCATTCGGGAGAATGGCGGTATTGTCGCGGGAGACATCAGTGGACTGCGCGACAAGCTGGAGAAGACGAAATGACGGAGGACTTTGGTCACGGGTTGAAATCGCTGGATATCGCGCTTGGCGTCCTCGCCTTCATGGCGAGGCAGCAAGGCCCGATGACACTCTCCGATATCGCCCGTGGCTACGACATGCCGCCAAGCAAGGCACATCGCTACCTCGCCTCTTTCGTCATTGCGGGGCTGGTCAGGCAGCAGGGACGCTCGGGGCGGTATGACCTTGGACCGGAGGCCATGCAGTTGGGGTTGGCCGCCATTGCCCGGCACGATTTCGTAAACGATTCAGCGGACGGCCTGCCCGAGCTTGCGCTTCAGACCGGCATGACCGTGCTACTGGCGGTCTGGGCCAATGAAGGCGCAACGGTAGTCCGCTGGCAGCGCGGCCTGTCGCCAACGGTGACTTCTATCGCACTTGGCACCACATTGCCGCTTCTGACTTCGGCCACGGGGCGCATCTTTCTCACCTATGCGCCCAGGGGCGCGATACATAAGGCCCGCGAGACCGAGTTGCGCCGCGCCGCGCGGAACCCCTCCCTGCTACCCGACACCCCTTCGACGGCAGAGGGGCTGGAAATGCTGCGGGCTGCCATCCGCGAACAGGGATTTGCCTCGGTGAACGGAGGTTTCATTCCCGGATTGGTCGCCGCTGCCGCTCCGATCCTCGACTGGCAAGGAGAGGCCCAGGTCGTCGTGACTCTTGTCGGCGTCGATCCGACCGGCATCGAAGCCGGTTCGCAACAGGTTGCAGCACTTCTCAGATTCTGCGACGAGCATTCAGTTCACAATCCGAAACCGAACTGATCCGTCAACCGCTCCAGACCTGTCAGCGGCCGACGCGAACCAGTCACAGCCCAAGCAGGATCGGGCGTGACCGATGGGCAGGCAGCGCGGAGGCTTCAGGTATCGCAGCGCTGCCCGCCATCGCGCGGCTTGATGCGCCGAGCTGAACGAAATGCTGGCAGCGCTAAAACCGGATACCGGCCAGCCCACCGGTCTGGCTCATTCATCAAGCACAAACTAAATCGTATGATTGATTTAATTCCTGATCCAAGCTACTGCTGATCGTGGGACAGGGGCCGGCACGCACCGCGAACAAGCGGACGGCGGCTTTCCGATCCCAAGATGAAGAATGGAGCACGGGCGTCATGTCCGGACGAAGGATTGAGCGCGGCGATCAAACTCGCGAGAAACTGCTTATCGCAGCCTTAGATGTTTTCGGGCGTGTCGGTTTTGACGGCGCAACGACACGGATGCTTTGCGAGAAGGCTGGGGCAAACCAGCAGGCTATCGCATACTACTTCGGTAACAAAGAGGGGCTTTACCTCGCGGTGGCGACCTCTATCGCGGATGGCATCAAAGATCATATCGCTCCGCTGCGAAGCCTTGTCTTTGCCCGTGTCGAAGAAGCGCGCTCGGGAACAGTGCCACTCGGCGCGGATGAGGCGCGTCGCCTGCTGACCGAGATCATTCAGCGGATGGCCGCGCTATTCGCTAGCAGTCGTTCCGAGCCTTGGGCGCGCTTCATAGTCCGCGAACAAATGCAGCCGACAGCGGCCTTTAGCCACCTCTACGACGGCGTAATGGGACCACTTCTCAATATATGTAGCCATCTGGTTGGAACCTTGCTGCACGAAGACCCTGCTTCCGAGCATGTGCGCCTCAGAACCCTCTCCCTGGTTGGAAGCGTCCTCATGTTCAGAATGGCCCACGCAGCAGTCCTCGCCGCGCTCAGTTGGGACGTAATAGACGACAAGTGCCTCGCAACCATCGAGGCTTTGGTGGTCGAACTCGTCGCGTCCATTGCGCCAGTTCCTCCGACTGTGGGGGCGCAATAGTGTTCCGGCGCATCGTCATCCTAGCTGTCATCATCGCGGGCGTCGCAGCGGCGGGATACTATACTCGCGGCTTCGGCTTCCTGGACAAGCCCGATGAGGGAATGGTTCTCTATGGCAATGTCGATATTCGTCAGGTGAATCTCGGGTTCCGCGTCGCGGGGCGTATTGCCGAGATGCCGGTTGATGAAGGGGCGTCGGTCGAGACCGGAGCAACTCTGGCGCAGCTTGACCTCCAGCCATTTATCGATGCGCTGAGGGGCGCGGAAGCGCAGGTTTCAGCCGCACGCGCGGAACTTGAAAAACGACGCGCCGGAAATCGGCCCGAGGAGATCGCGCAAGCGGAGGCCACAGTCGCAGTCCGAAGCGCGGACATGGTGCGGGCTCGCGGGGCTTACGAGCGCAATAAATCGCTGGTCACTAACAATGCTGTATCCCAATCGGCTTTCGAGGCAGCCGAGGCTGAATACCACGCGGCCGAGGCACAGCTTCGGGTGGCAGAGGAGGCATTGGCGCTGCTTCGCGCGGGCTCTCGCGTCGAAGACATCGCGGCTGCGGAGGCGCAACTCGCAACCGCAACAGCGGAACGCGACAGGGTGAAAACCAATCTGGCTGACGCGACGCTTCTATCACCGGACGCTGGCACAATCCTTACGCGAACTGCCGAGCCCGGTGCTATCGTCCAATCCGGTGCGACCATCTTCACGCTCACCATTAATCGACCGATCCGGGTGCGCGCCTATGTAGCTGAACCTGACCTCGGGCGGATCGCGCCCGGTATGACCGTGTTTGTAACCACTGACGGCAATCCCAAAGTCTATCATGGTGTCGTCGGCTTCATCTCACCAACCGCTGAATTTACGCCGAGGACGGTCCAGACCGAAGAACTGCGCGCCGACCTCGTTTATCGTTTGAGGATCAACGTCACCGATCCCGATGACCGTCTCCGTCAAGGTCAACCCGTCACCGTGAGGCTCCAACAGAGCCCTGACCCAGGGGCAGGCCAGTGAAATGACGGACGTAGTCGCCTGCGCTGTCGATGTCACAAAACGCTTTGAGCCTGATGCCGCCCCGGCGCTCGACGCCGTGAGCATGGAGGTGAGGAGCGGGCTGATGACGGGCCTGGTCGGTCCCGATGGCGCGGGCAAGACGACTCTGATCCGTCTGCTTGCTGGATTGCTCGACCCGGATGAAGGGGAAGTTACCCTTCTTGGCGAACCCGCCATAGCGGCCGATAGGTCAGCACTCGGCTACATGCCGCAACGATTCGGCCTCTACGAAGACCTGTCGGTCATTGAGAATCTTTCGCTCTATGCTGATCTTCGCGGTTTACCCCCAGGGAAAGAACGCGCGGCACGCTTTTCCCAACTCCTGTCTTTCACAGACCTTGAGCGGTTCCGCCCTCGACTGGCTGGCCAACTCTCGGGCGGCATGAAGCAGAAGCTCGGCCTCGCTTGTGCGCTTGTGCGGCCCCCTAAGGTGCTGTTGCTTGACGAGCCCGGTGTAGGCGTCGACCCCGTCGCTAGAAGAGAACTATGGGCCATGGTTCGCCAGCTCACGACTGAGGGCATGGGAGTCGTCTGGTCCACCGCCTATCTCGACGAAGCCCAGAAGTGCGACACAGTATTCCTATTGAACGAAGGCAGGTTGCTGTTCAGTGGACCGCCAAAACAACTGACATCCCGAGTCGCCGAACGGATCTATCGTCTGTTTGGCCCCACCGACAGCCGGCGCTCCTTGCTCGCCAGCCTTGTTCTTCGCGATGAAGTAAAGGACGCCACCATTCAGGGCGCGTCCGTTCGCGTTCTCATGGACGAAAGCGCCGCTGCACCGTCCATAGAACATTTAGGAATGTCGCGGGGCGATCGAATCGAAGCGGTGCAACCGCGATTTGAGGATGCGTTCATTGACATCCTGGGGGTGGTCCTAGAGGTGCCAGTCAACTCGCAGCAGGCTATCGGCTCGTCGAAAAGTCCAACGCACCGGCAATCGAGGCGCGAGGACTTACCAAGAAGTTTGGCACGTTCACAGCCGCGGGCGACATCACGTTCTCCGTGCCGCAAGGGCAAATATTCGGCCTCCTAGGACCGAACGGCGCTGGCAAGTCCACGACCTTCAAGATGCTCTGCGGGCTGCTCACGCCGACAGCGGGCGACGGCCGCGTTGCAGGCCATGATCTGCGCGGTTCCAGAGCGGAAGCCCGTCAGTCTCTGGGCTACATGGCACAGAAATTCTCTCTCTATGGCGATCTCAGTGTTAAACAGAACTTGAATTTCTTCGCCGGAGCCTATGGTCTTGATCGTCGCGCGCGGGCAGAGGCCGTAGCCCGCGTCATCGAGATATTTCAGCTTGAACGGCACTTGCCGGTGAACAGCGGAACATTGCCGTTGGGCTTCAAGCAGCGGCTCTCTCTTGCCTGCGCCGTGCTTCATCAACCGCCCGTGCTTTTCCTGGATGAGCCGACATCGGGCGTGGACCCCATCACCCGTCGCGAGTTCTGGCTGCACATCAACGGACTCGTGCGACGCGGCGTAACGGTGCTCGTCACCACCCACTTCATGGAAGAGGCGGAGTATTGCGACCGAATAGCGTTGATTTACCGCGCACAGGAGATCGCCGAAGGCACGCCCGACGACCTGAAGATCCGCGCGGCTGAAATCAGCGGCGGTGCGGACCTGACGATGGAGGATGCCTTCATCGCACTGATCGAGGATTCGGATCGAAAGCGGGAGGCCGCATGAGCGATCATTTCAACGCTCGACGCTTTACCGCGCTGCTCCGCAAGGAATCACTCCAGATCGTTCGCGACCCGTCCACCATGCTGATCGCCTTTGTGCTGCCGCTGCTGCTGCTCTTTCTGTTTGGTTACGGCGTTTCCCTCGACACGGCGAGAACCCGGATTGGTCTGGCCGTTCAGGATTCCAGCGAACCGGCAGCCAGCCTGGCGGCGGCCTACCGATCATCCCGTTGGTTCGAGGTTCAATCCCGGCGTGACGTGGCTTCGCTCAAGGAGGAACTGATCGCAGGCCGTATCCGGGGCATCGTGGTCATTCCGGGTGATTTCGGCCAAAGGATCTCGGCCGAGATCGACGCGCCGATCCAAGTCATCACCGATGGATCTCTGCCGAATACGGCCGCCTTTGTTGCAGCTTATGCTGAAGGTGTGCGCGCCACCTGGACGGAAGGCCGTGCGGTGGACCATGGCACGCAATTGTCGCCTGCCATCGCTGTGTTGCCCCGGTTCTGGTTCAATCCGGGCCTTCAAAGCCGTTTCGCCCTTATCCCCGGCTCGATCAGTATTGTGATGACAATGATCGGGACACTTCTGACCGCGCTCGTGGTCGCGCGGGAATGGGAGCGCGGCACGCTCGAAGCATTGATGGCGACACCCGTCGGCATGGGCGAATTCCTGGCGACGAAGATCATCCCTTATTTTGTTCTCGGGCTGTGCTCGATGACGCTCTGCGTCGTCGTAGCCGTGTTCCTGTTCGACGTGCCGTTCAGGGGGTCGATTATCGGCCTGTATGCGCTCGGCGCGGCTTTCCTCATGCCAGCTTTGGGCCAAGGCCTGCTCATTTCGGCGGCGACGAAGAATCAGTTTGTAGCCAGTCAGGTTGCGTTGTTGACCGCCTTCCTGCCGGGCCTGTTGTTGTCTGGATTTCTGTTTGAGATCGGCTCGATGCCGAAATTCATTCAGGGGATGACCTACGCCGTTCCCGCTCGCTACTTCATTCCGCCCCTGACCAGCGTTTTCGTGGTGGGCGATCTTTGGCCGATGTTTGTTCGCAGCATTCTGGCGATGCTGGGTTTCGGCCTGCTGTTCTTCGGCCTCGCCTTTCGGGTGACCCGGCGGAGGATTGCCTGATGGGTTCCTCCAGCTTCGCGCGTCTTTCGGCGATCATCGTCAAGGAACTATGGGCGGTCTTTCGCGATCCCAAAGCCCGTATCACTCTTATTGCACCCCCCTTGCTTCAACTCCTCCTGTTCGGTTTCGCGGCGACGCTGGAAGTGCGTAACTTCGACGTGGGCGTGCTCGACCGCGATTCCGGCATCTGGAGTCATGAGGTTGTTTCGAGGGTGGCGGGCAGTCCCAATGTCGGCCGGATCGTGCCGCTCGCATCACCTGCCGATGTGCGGGAGGCAATCAACAATCAGCAGGTCATCGCCGTTCTCAGTTTCGATTCGCGATTCAGCGCGGCTATCGAGAGCGAGCAGATTGGTGAGGTTCAGATCGTCCTGGACGGGCGGCGCTCGAACGCATCGCAGATCGTTTCCTCATACCTGCAGCAGATCGTTGGCCAAGTCGCAGCGGAAGCGCGCCCCGCCGCAATTCCGGGGCAGCCCACTACCCGAACTGTCGTCACCAACTGGTTCAACCCTGCGCTGATCTACCTTTGGTTCGTGATGCCGGGGTTGCTTGTGATCCTGGGTGCAACCGGCACCCTGTCGATCACGGCTCAATCCGTTGCGCGAGAGCGAGAGCTGGGCACCTTCGATCAACTCATGGTTTCACCGTTGAGAGTCCACGAAATCCTCATTGGCAAGATGGCGCCGCCTTTGCTGATCGGCTTCTTCAATGCCACGCTCTACATGGTCCTTATCCCCACTGTCTTCGGAGTTCCGCTTACCGGCTCCGTGACCTCGTTCTATTTCTCTCTGTTCTTCTATCTGGTTTCGCTGATCGGCGTGGGGATGCTGGTATCCACGGTGTCGCAAACGCAGCAACAAGCCTTCCTTGGCATGTTTTTGGTGACGGTGCCGCTAATCCTGCTGTCCGGCTTCGCCACTCCCGTCGACAACATGCCCGGCTGGCTACAGGTAATCGCTTTCGCCAACCCATGCCGGCATTTCCTCGTCGTTTCCGAAGGCGTCTTTCTGAAAGATATGCCGGCGGCGGTCATTCTCGCGAACACATGGCCGCTGGCGGCTATCGCGTCCGTCACGCTGACCGTTTCGGCAATTCTTTTCCGCGCGCGGATGGAGTAAAACGGTGCGCCGTCGACGTTCAACACTGATGAATGACCGCCAATCCTCAGAGGGAACTGCCCATTGAGCGTGTGAATGTCGCTCCCGCCGTTCGAACGCGCGCGCATCATCGGTGCAGCCAAGATGCGGTCATTCCTTCAGGCCGGCGGACGCGGACATGTGTGAACAGAAGGTTCATGCTTTGGTTCCTTCCCGAGACTAACGGGGAGGAAGATGAGACCGAAAGCCTCCCGAGTACACGGTACAAAATGGAAGCCACCGATCCATCATCGGATCAATGCCGCTGGGAGTTGACGAACAGATTGCTCCACTCATGGAGCAATCTGTTCCAAAAAGTTGATCTGTGCCACTGGCAAATCAAACACTAACTGTTGAGGGAGCGCGGGACGGAGTCTCAACAACCTTCCTCGTGTGTTCAGCGATTACATCATCCCGGGACGGCCAACGCGATGTTTAGGCCATGTCTCACGCACAGAATATGGAGTCAGCACAATGTCCGACATCTGGACCCCTGCCAAGGTAGGTAACATCGAAACCAAGAACCGCCTGGCCATGGCGCCGATGACCCGCAGCCGGGCTCAAGCCGACGGTACGCCCGGGCCGCTTGCTGCCAAGTATTATGCGCAGCGTGCCGGAGTTGGTTTGATCATCAGTGAAGGCGCCCAGCCCTCCGAAGATGGACAGGGCTATCTGGCCACGCCGGGGATCTATACCGACGCCCATGTCCAGGGCTGGCGGGGGGTCACTTCTGCCGTTCACGCCGCGGGATCGCGTATCGTCATCCAATTGATGCATGCCGGACGGACCTCGCACCCCGACAACACGCCGCATCACCGGCAGGCCGTGGCCCCCTCCGCTGTGGCCCCAGGTGCTCCGATCTTTACCGCGACCGGCATGCAGCCGATCCCTGAGCCTCGCGCTCTGACGGTCGAAGAGATCGAACAGACCGTCAATGATTTCCGCAAGGCCGCCCGCCGTGCGATCGAGGCAGGAGCGGACGGCGTCGAGATCCATGGGGCCAGCGGCTATCTGATCCAGCAGTTCTTCGCTCCCAATGCCAACCTTCGCACCGATGCCTATGGCGGCGGCATTGAGAATCGTGCCCGTTTCGCCATAGAGGTGGCCCGGGCCGTGGCGGAAGAGATCGGCGCGGAGCGCACCGGCATCCGCCTTTCGCCCGGCGCGACGCTCGGTGGCCTCGACGAGGGTGCGGAAGGGCCGGACCTCTACCGCTATCTCGTGCGCGAACTGAATAAGCTGGGATTGGCCTTTGTCCACATCATGCACTTCGGAAACGAGGCGCTGCTCGCGGATATCCGCAGGTTGTGGGATCAGGCGCTGATTCTCAATCGCCCTGATCGTGCGCTCGAAAACGTCGGTTCGGACGTGAAGTCTGGGCTCGCCGATCTGGAAGCCTACGGCCAGTTTGTCCTGTCGACGCCCGATTTCGTCGAGCGGCTCAAGATCGGTGCTGCGATGAACGTGCCCGACCGCGGCAGCTTCTACGGCGGCAGCCCCGACGGCGCGGGCTATATCGATTACCCGACGTTATCCGAAATGGCGGGTGCGAAATGACCCTCGTCAAGGAAATCTTACCCGTCAAACTCGATCGCAGCATGAAGCGTGGGCACCGGGCAGGGGCATTCGGGATCGAGATCCTCTTTCCCGGTGTGACGCTTGGCCAGGGCGACAGCGGCATCGGTGCGATCGGTCGGATCGATCACGCGCGGATCGGGCCGGGAGGATTCATCGCGATGCATCCGCACCGCGATGATGAGATTTTGACCTATATGCGGGCCGGCACCATGCTGCACCGCGACACGGTCGGTAACGAGGAAGCGCTGACGAAGACCCGGCTGATGCTGATGAATGCTGGACACACGTTCCAGCACGAAGAAAAGATGCCGGGAACCGAGGACATCGAATGCCTCCAGATCTTCATCCGCCCACGTGATCCGGATCTGGAACCAATGGTGCAGTTCCATGACTTCCCCGAGGAGGTCAGCCTTGATGAGTGGCGGTTGATCGCTGGTCCGAAGGGCGAGGCGCCGCTGGAACTGCGAGCCGCCGCCTGGGTACACGACAGCCATCTGTCCGCCGGCGGCTCATTGGCGTTGCCCGACGCGCCGGTCTCCGGCGCGACACGGCTGCTGTATGTCTTCGCGGGCCGCGCATCGGTCGGGACAACCACTCTGGTCGAGGGCGAAAGCCTGGTGCTGGACGACAAGGCCCAGGTGATCGAGGCTGAGGTCGACACCGATCTCGTGCTGTTCACCACCGACACCGCCGCGCCGGTCTTCAAGGGCGGCATGTTCAGCGGGAATGTCCTTTCCCGCTGAACCGACAAAACTACACGTGCCGATCGCGAGGCTTGGCCCGCCTGCCATCCAGCCCTCGACACGTCTTCCTCTCAACCCGATTTTCGAAGGAGACGTACAATGACCCAAGGAACCGCCGTCATTACAGGGGCCGCAAACGGCATCGGCCAGTTCTATGCAAAACGGCTTGCCGCCGACGGATTCGACATCGCCGTTGCCGATGTCGCCGAAGCCAATGCCACCCGCGCCATCGTGGAAGCCGAGGGGAGGAAGTTCTACTCGGCCGTCGTCGACGTGACCTCGCCGGACTCGACGCTTCAGTTCGCCGCTGCCGCCGGTGACGGCGCTGGTCAACAATGCCGGAATCTACCCCTGGAAATCGTTCGAGGACACGGATTTCGCCACATGGAAGAAGGTGCTGGGCGTCAATCTCGACGGCCCCTTCCTGATGAGCAAGGCCTTCCTGCCGGGCATGAGGGCGCGCAAATACGGCCGCATCGTCAATGTCGCCAGCACGACCTTCTGGCTGAACGCGCCGCAGATGACGGCCTATATCGCCAGCAAGGGCGGCGTCATCGGCTTCACCCGCGCGCTGGCCAGCGAGATCGGCGCCGACGGTGTCACGGCCAACGTTATCGCACCCGGCCTGACGAACACAGCAACGATGCGGGGTGTAAACGAGGATATCTTCGAATACCTCCCCAAGCAGCAGGCCATTCCCCGCGTAATCGAGCCCGAGGATCTGGTGGGTGTCGTCTCCTTCCTCTGCTCGAAGGACTCCGGTTTCGTCACGGGCCAGACCATTGCGACGGACGGGGGACAAGTCAGAATCTGAGCTAAAATCTAGGCCCTTATGTTGGTGGCTCTTTCTGATCGTTCGGGCCGCGATCTTGGAGTTTGCGACTGCCGCCTGTTGAAAGCCTCTCCATCTTACTCTTCGCATTCAAGCGAACGAAACCCGGCCAGGGCGCCGGATCACCAAAGGAGAAATCATTATGAGCTACGACCGCCTTACACCGGAAAATGCCGCTGTCCTTTTTGTCGACCATCAGACCGGCCTGTCGAACGGTGTTCAGGACCAGAGCCTCCCTGAATACCTGACTGCCGTTACCGGACTGGTGAAGTTCGCCAAGGCTTTCAAGCTCCCCGCCATCATTACGACAAGCGCCAGCGATGGACCGAACGGCCCTGTTCTGCCGGTGATCACCCAAACGCTTCCTGACGCTCCGGTCATCTCTCGTCCCGGCGAGATCAATGCCTGGGACAATGCCGAGTTCGTCGCCGCCGTCGAAAAGACTGGCCGCAAGAAACTGATTGTGGCCGGTGTATCCACCGAGGTCTGCGTCGCCTTTGTCGCGCTGTCGGCGATCAAGGCCGGCTATGACGTCTATGCGGTGATCGACGCTTCTGGCACCTGGAACAAGCTTGTTCAGGAGGTCGCAGTGGCGCGTATGGTGCAGGCCGGCATCAAACCGATCACCTGGGTCGCTGTCGGTGCCGAGCTGCAAGGCGACTGGCGTAACGCTACCGGTCAGGATCTCGCACAGATCATGGGCGAGCATCTGCCCTTCTACGGCAATCTCGCTGCCAGCTTCTTCGCTGCAAAAGGCTGAGGCTCCAGATCCGAACACGTCAGTACGGTGTTCGGGAATCCCTTACACGCTTGCTGATCGTGACAAAGCAGAAACCATCCTGTCCGATGGCTTGGACAGGATGGTCAGCAACGGCATCGCGAGGGCAGCGGCATGGCTAAATCGCGCTTGCATCTCAGGCGTGGGGGGTGTTGCGCTGTTCATCAGGTGGGAACTGGTATAAAAATGACATCTGTCCACAAATTAACCCGCTGACGGAGCAATGTATGTGGCATTTCTGAATGACATGGCTCTCTTCGTCGAGGTCGTGAAGGCGCGCAGTTTTCGCAGGGCGGCCGAAACGATGGGAATGCCCAACTCCACCCTGTCCCGCCGGATCGGCATGCTTGAGAAGGCGATCGGTCTGCGTCTGCTGCATCGCACGACGCGCCGGATCGAACTGACGGAAGCCGGCCAGATTTATTTCGAGCGATGCAAGCGGATCGTTGACGAAGCGAGGCTTGCCCACGAGCATCTCGGTGAAATGCTGGCTCAGCCGAGCGGTTTGCTGCGTGTCTCCCTGCCGGTGGATTTGGCGGTGACGTTCCTCGCTCCCCAAATCGCCGAATTCTCCCGGCGCTATCCAGGCATAAGCTTCGAGTTCGACCTGACGCCGCGCCGTGTAGATCTGGTGACCGAGCCCATCGATGTGGCAATCCGCATAGGAGAGCAGCCGGATTCTAATCTCATCGCCCGCCAGATCGCCGTTCTTCAGCGCTATCTTTACGCATCGCCCCGTTATTTGGAACTTTACGGCGAACCCAGCAGGCCAGCCGATCTGTCTGGCCACGAATGCCTGCGCATGCGGCCGTCCGCTAATATCTGGACGCTGCATAACGCAACAGAGACAGTCGACGTCACGGTCGGGGGTCGGTTCCAGCTCAACAGCATCGGAATGATGCGTCGCCTCGCTGCGCTGGATCTGGGCATCGTCATGCTGGTGGAAGAAATCGTCGCCGAGGACTTGGCCAGCGGACAGCTACGCCGCGTTCTACCAGAGTGGCAAGCTACGCCGGTTCCCGTCTATGCGGTTACCGAGACACGCTTGCTGCCGGCCAAAACCCAACGCTTTATCGAACTCCTGCGTGAGTGTACGAAGCAAAATCAGCCTATAGCTCAGCCTACCTCATAACTTTGAGACCACGGGGTAGGGCGTGAGTTGACCTTGCGCGACGCCGCAGGCAGGAACATTGCGCATCACGCCGCTGCAGCGCCAACTGCGACAAGGTGGTTCCCCTGCCGCAAGGCGGCATCCTCAATGTGCGTTTTGCACCACCCTTCCAGCCGCGGCGGATTCCACTGGTCCCGTTGGCCCTGATTACTTTGGCTGTTTGGCCCGTGGTGCGGCATTTGACACGACGGCCGGAACGGCTGCGCCATTGGGTCGAGGCATGGGGGAGGGTGATCTTGCCTTGCGGGTCCCCGTCGAAGGTCGGGATGAGATTGCCGCGGTAAGGGATTTCAATCGCGCTCGCGCTAGCGTAGGATATCTTCGTGAGAATTTTATTGAGTGCAACAGTCAGCATGTCTTCCAAACGCCGCCCATTCACAACCTAGTTGTGTTTCGCCGATCCTACGCTGCTGCACGAAGTAATTCTCCAGTCTCTACCCTTTTCAAATATAGTAGGATGGAGTGGAGGGGACAGGCCGAGCGCAAGTAAAGATTAAATCCTGCCCCCGCAACCAGATCAAACATAAAAGCCTTATTATCCAAATATAATAGATATTTACGACAAATGTAGTCGCACAAATCAAAGCCCCGGACGCATAAGCGCCGGGGCTTTCGTCATTCAGAACACAAGAGTGAGGTAGGGTAGCGGAGCGTAGCACGATCAGCGGCTCCGTGCCGCCCTTTGGCCTGCTGCATCGAGCGGCGTCAGTCCGGTTCAAGCGCCGCCCCATAGTCCAGCTTTCGAAACTCCCAGCCCATCCTAAAAAGTCTGGCTGGCAATCCTACCGAAGCGGCGGAATAGCCGTGCTGTCTGCGGCTCGCCCCATATTTCGCGCAAGGTCGCGCAAATTCCGCAGTGTCTGGCTCTGGTCGTAGGGCGACCAGATGGCCGAGAATACGATGGGTTCCGGTTCATCTGTGATTGGCAGCATGGCGGCCCCGGCCATGGGAACGGACACCTGCCGCACGACACCGCCGTTCGGTTGGGGACACGGGTGCTGCCGGCGCGGTCTCTTGCGCCGGTAGTTCTTGCGGCGAGGCAATCAGATTCACGCTTTCTAAAATCGTGAATAGTAGAATCGAGTGGCTTTTCTCGCTCGGAGCTTGCATGACGCAGAATCAAACGCGACTGCTCAATCTGGATATCTTGCGGTTGGCGTCTGCCCTGCTCGTTGTCATCTATCATTACGGCTTCCGGATGGAGGCGACGGGCGAAGGTGGCGGAACGGGGTTTCCGGAATTCTCCCCCGTTGCGATCTGGCTCGATTCCGGCCTGCTGATCTTCTTCGCGATTTCCGGCTACGTCATCACCCTGTCGGCTGAAGGTCGGACAGCCTTTGACTTCGCCGTTGGCCGGGTGGCCCGGCTATGGCCTACCTTCATTCTCTGCGCGACGGCCACAGCGATCGTGCTCTATAGTTGGCCGATTCCCGGCCTTCCGACGCCGACCGTCAAACAGTGGCTCGCTCATCTTGTCATCAACGCGCGGGCGCTCGGTCAGCCGTTTCTAGATGGGGCTTACTGGACGATTGCCTATGAGGTGATGTTCTACGGATGGGTCTTTGTCTTCATTGCGCTCGGCTGGCTCAAGAAGCACTGGCAGGTCATCGTGGTTTCCTGGCTGGTTCTCTCCGTCGCAAACGAGCTGCGCATTGATAGCGAAGTGCTCCGCAAGCTCTTCATCACCGAATATTCGGGATATTTCATTTTCGGGATGACGCTCTACAAGCTCCGGCAGGGGCGTTCGGCCGGTGCGTTCCTCATCCTCGCCGCATCGATCTTGTGGGCGACGGCTACGCCGTTCATCATCGAGCCGAAATTCTATGAGCTATACGGCATTCATAGAAGCACCGGCGGCCTTGCCTTGATCGGGCCGACAGCTGTTGCCTGCGTCGCTCTTTGCGTGATGCTGCCGACGCTTCCAATCCGTCCGGCCATCGCGACCGGCATCGGCGGCCTGACCTATCCGCTCTACCTTCTGCACCAGCACATCGGTTATGCGACTTTCGCCCGTTTCGGCGCGGATCACGACCGATGGTTGGTCGGAGCGATCCTTGTCGCAAGCCTGCTCTTTGCGTCATGGCTGATTGCGGCATTCTTCGAGCCATCCGCCCGCCGCTTTATTGGGAATCTCGCCCGCCGCGCCGCAGCAATAACGCCCCATCGTGCAAAATCTCAGGCACAAACGCCGTGATTTTTCAAAGACGATTAATCGTCCCGGCGGTAGAGCCGATCTAGGAGCCTCGTGGCGGACTGGCTAGAGGGGCAGAAGGTCTGGATGCGGATGTGCTTGCACGGGACCTGCAGAAGGCCGGCGTCCTGATTGAATCAGGCTACCCGTTCTTCGGCTATGAAGACAGCCCATGCCGGTATTTCAGGATGGCCTATTCATCCATTCCGGCCGGGCACATTCCGGAAGGGATGGCGCGGACGACCGCTCAGATCAGAACTCTCCTGCCGGATCGGGCGTGATCCAAAATCTCATGTTGGAGATAATCGGTTCGGAAGAAGGCCATATTAAAAAATTAAAATTCGGCTGACGTTATTTTCATGAATGAAGCACGTTTGTGATGTTGAGGCGTTTTCGTACGGTAAGAACCATTCATGTTCCAGTTGAAAAGATAGGCGATCTACAGACAAGATCGTTTACGAAATAATTCCATTCAGCTTATTCTGCTATTTCCGGCTTATATGGGTCGTATAAGTGCGTGGTATGCGTTCATCATGATTTCTGCCGACTTTCGATGACAAGTTTGGTCTGTTGAAGTGAGTTGCTATGTCCGGCTCGGAACAGCATCTGATCGCCTGATCGGGTCTACTCCGGCTTCCACTCAGCACTATCTTCCTCCATCTCGGATGACAGCAGGGTGATGTCAGACGCAAGGGCGTAATTGCCCCTGGGGCGGCGCGTTCGAGTAGCCGCCGTGGGGCCAAAGGGAGGCGTATCATATGTATGACGACGGACAATGCTCGGGTCTGAAACCGGCTGTCGCTGCAGTGTTTTGCTTGCTGGCGGCGGGCTGTACCACCCGCCCCGAGCAAGGTGATGTCTGGATGAGCAGCGAACAGGCGAATGCCGTGACCCAGCAAATGGAGGCAAGGGGCATGATGCCTGCAGCCATCGATTGCCGGCTCGACGTTCCTTCCACACCTCCCCAATACGCGACGCGTATCCTTTGGGTGCCCAATACCGAAAACGTCATCTGGCGATGGGATGTAGGCGACGCCGAGTATATGAGACAACGCGAGGCTTCGGCAGCACTTGGAAACCTGACGGTCGTTCAGCGCCGGACTGGCGCCGACGCCTATTGCGCGATCTGGCGGAGCTAGGGCCGGGACCTGTTGTCTGGCCGCCAGTTGACCGGATAGGAGGAGCGCAGGCGCAGAAAGCCTGAAGGCTTTCAAGTCCTTCGCAGACGTCATCGGCCAAAAGGACACAGGCTCCAGATTACATCCACCGCCTGTCATCCTTGCTTCACAGCAGCTGAACTGGTTTGATGTGCCGGTTTGCAGGAACGGTTTACCCGCCGAGCCCTTTCCCGCGCGGTGAGGGTTCGGCCAGTGGTCGCCCCGCGGGGAAATCTGCGCGCGGCAAAGCGTCTCGTTCTCGTAGCGCGACACGCAAGTCCGACCATATGGCTTTGGCTTTCAATCGGGGCGGGCTCCGGTCCGTCTCGGACGCCATTTGGCCTTATGGTGCTCAGCTCGAGCGATGGCGCGAAAGGCCGCTTTTCGTCCGATAACGTCAAAATGAAAAGGAGAATATATGTGACGAGCCGACTGGGAATATTGCGTTTTTTCTGGCCGATCTTCTTCTTTTCCGCTTCCGTTGCGATCTACATCTTTCATGAAGCCGCCTTCCAGCAATTTGCGCCGGGGGGAGATCCGGGCGCGGTGCGTCAACTGAGCACCGCGGCTGCGTATTATTCCGGGGCATGGCTTCTTGCGCGTTTACTTGGTGCGGCACTGCGCCGGACCGGGAATGGCCGCCGCAAGGTGCCGAAGCTGCTGAGGGAGCTCATCACCGCCGCGCTGTTCCTGGCTGCTACGGTAGCAACCGTGGCGATGTTGCTGGGGCAATCCGCGGGCGGCGCGCTTGCCAGTTCCGGCCTGATCATCGCCATTCTCGGATTTGCCATCCGCAACGTGCTGGCGGACGTGCTTTCGGGCATAGCGCTCGGTTTGGAGGCTCCGTTCAGGATTGGCGACTGGATCGAGATCGACGGCACCATTCGCGGCCGGGTCATCGAGATCGGCTGGCGCACGACGCGATTGCAGACCCGCAACGACACCTACATGATCCTGCCGAACAGCCAGATTTCGCGCCAGAGAATGACGAACTACAGCGCGCCGCGAAAGCACTATCGCGCCAGCCTGGAGATCGTGCTCGGCCATGACATACCCGTCAGCCAGGGCAAGGAACTGCTGGCGGCTGCCGCCGCGTCTACCGAAATCATCATGAAGTCGCCCGAGCCCGACGTGCGCGCCCTGTCCTATGACACGCATGGTGTAACCTTTGCCGTGCGCTACTGGGTGCCGAGCTTCGTGGACGATATCGATTGCCGGGACGTGATGCTCGTCGCCATAGATGCCGCAATCCGTGAGCGCGGGCTTCCACCGCCCTATAGCCGGGTCAAGCTGGTGGCGCCGGTACCCTCGCGCTCTACGTTCGAGGAATTTCTCGACACTGGAAATTCGTAGCACTTCCCGACCTTTGGGGGCGATTTCTGGCCGATTGGAGATGGACCGGCGGATTTTTAAGAGGCATTTCAGTTCTTCCTTGCCGACCGGCGATCCCGGTGCTTTGCTGGTCGGGTAAGGAGAAAGGAAATGTGCAGCGTAGACACCATTGTCGCCGAATATGCTGGCTACCAGATCGACCTTGTTTCCAGGAGCCCGCTTTTGGGCAGCATCGAATTGTCCGGACAGGACGATGAGGTCATCAATCTGAAAATCAGCAAGAGCGATGCTGAAAGGCTGATGTCGGAACTCGCCCGGTTTATTGCGGCAGAAGCCAACACATAGCTCCCGCGCCGAGCAACCTTGCGCCCGATGGGGCGGCTTTTCAGCCGCCGTCGAGGGTGATCTTGTCGTCCTGTCGCACAGTCATTTCGGAAACCGGCTTGCGGGGGGCGCGATGGTTTTGGGCGGCGGATCGGGATTATCTGCCAACCTTGCCGTGTTTGCCGGCGCAGGTGTTACAGGCGTTGCCATTTCCGATGCCGGTACAGGTCGGTTGATTTGACAATCATCGTGGTTTGGCCGAGACATCGGAAATGCATACGATTTCCTTTGCCTTCATGGTTATCTGCAAAGGCAGCCTCGTGACCGGCTGATTGCCTGGTGCTGCTACCTGCGTGAGCAAGAGCGGCGCCAGGATAGAAAAGTAATCCACTCATCAGAAATCTTGCACGTTTCGAGACGGGAGCGCCGCAATTCAACTGCGCGCGCCTCGGAGCGTGCGTTATCACATGGATTGTTCCGAAATGACCTTCAGATACAGCTTTACGTTCCCCATCACCGGTCCCAACAAATTGCCCCGTTTCAAGGGCTGGGCTGCGGAGCATGTTCCCGAGGTGGAGGTAAATCTTCCTCAGCAAGTTCCGGTCAAGAGCGAAGCCATGACCATCCGTCTGAAATCGGTCGAGGACCGGCAAAAGCTCATGACAAAGCTGGCCGGCGCCAAGCTTTAGCTTTCTGCTCGGCAGCGGACCACTCCGCTGCCGACACCCTGGCTGCCGGCGCGACACAAATACCGCCTGTTTCGACTGACGTTTCCGTACGCGAATGCGGCACATAGGGTTTTCCAGCCATGCTGCCGGCGATAAGCGCAAGTCCAGAAAAGGCTGCCGGGATGAAGCGTCGCTGCGCCTCGTCCGGCTGGGCAAGCATTTCGTAAGGCTGGGAGAATTTGCTACTCGAATGATCGCGAAATCATATGTCGGGTAGCTTGCAAGGCAAACGCTCTGCAACCGCAAAGCTTTGACTTCATTGAGCTTTGGATGGTGGGCGTGACAGGGATTGAACCTGTGACCCCTACGATGTCAACGTAACGGGCAGAAGCTGAAAGCCGCAGAAAACCTAGGAAAACCGTGGAAGATCAATGTCGAACCTATGGAGAACGGGGACAGAACGGAAACGGATCAACGTGCAAGGTGCGTGCAAGAGGAACAGGTGGTCGCGCTTCGTTCATGGAATGAGCCCCCGTAGGGGAAGGGAAGATTGACGCGATGTGCTTTTTTTCGCAACGTCCGAATTAGATGATGGAGAACTGCCACAGTAAGACAAAGGGAACGGCGTGAACCAAGCTGAGACGCTCACATACAGCACCTCTAGCCACTCGTATCTCCGTCGAGCGAAGACTAACCTTGTGCAACCAGAACCGAGATTTATGTTCTATGCAGCGCTTGAATTGCGGGGTTGTGTCGAAGCTCGACAAGATGAATATCTGGAAGCGCAGGTACGGTACCGTCAATCGCTGCCAAGGTCATGGCAGGTCGGCAAAAAGGCCAAAGAGCTCGATCGCATCTTCTCCCAGGATAAGATCTCAAAGATTACTATCGCCCCAGCAATGGTGCCTTCGCTGACCGTGTATCACATTCCCGTTGGCAAGCACCTCGTGAATTGTGTAGATCGCCTCGGCAATTACTTACACGCTGTTCAATTCCAGCGGATGAATGATCCATGGTGGATGGATTTCAAGGCGCTGCTGTTGGAAACTTACCGGGCTGCCTGGATAGTTTGTCAGGGGAGCCTGTTATGCCCACCATTTATTAGCAGTGGCGGCAAAACCAGCGTTACTATCGAGGTTGATCAGAACCAAGAGCGCCAAGTCGACTGGCGTGCTTACGGAAAGCCCGGCGACATGGTAGATGTACATGTTGATTATCCGAATTCTCCGCCTCTGGAATGGGTTTGCGACCTATAGCGCGATCGTGAGTACGTTTCCGTCAATCGGTTGGATCATAAAATAGCGCATATTTTGATGCCATTTTTGTAGATTGCCGGCTTCTTGTTCTCGCGAGACATCCATGTCCAACCACGTCACACCACAGCAGAAGATGCCGAAACTGATCGTCGTGATGGCATTCGACCGCGACGAGGAAGGCGAGCTTCAGACGGTATTCGGCCCTGCCGAGCAGCAAAGCGAGGAACGGGCAATCCGAACAGCTCAGGCGCTGGCATCAAAGCATGCCGGCGTGATCGCGTGGAGCCGGGAAGCCAATCCCGCGCTGGGCGAATATGGCGAGCCGGTGACACTGTTCATGGCCGGTGAAGTGCCGGATATGGAGTGAAGGCTCGACCTCATTGCGGCCGATAAGGAAGCCGCCGCCCATGCTTTGAAGCGGACATTCGCGTCGTGAAACAGAATACTACGATCCTGTTTCAAATCGCAGAGGTTTGCCGATCAAGACGGGCTTGCGTATAAATACCTTACCAGCTTCGCCGTAGGTCTTCAGGTCGTGATCTGGATGGCTATCGCTGCATGGGTCGGATACCTGCCTCTGCTTGCTTCACTTGCAACCAATCTGGCTTGGGAGATGGCTATGCATACATTTCGGAAGTGCATGGTGAGGATTGAGGTGCTGCGGGCTTGGCAGGAAATCCGACCGATGCAAGCGAGAGTGTTCGAGGATCGGCCTGTATAAGACTGGCAGAAGAGCCCTCAGGCGGGGTTCGATTCCCCGCCCCCGCACCATTTATGCTGCAACAGAACTATCAATTCTGTTGCAGCATCGCTTACGTCGATGGCGGCTTTTTCCTGCTGTTGCTGGAAAGCTGCCAGTCGGGCGCGCTGAGCGACTGGCGTGGCGGCATGACGTATAGGAGGGTGTCGAATGACCGATGAGCGACTGCGGATCCCGATCGACGATCCCTATTTGCACGCGTTGGGCCTTGCGATCGTGGCGTTCGCACGCCTTGAATGGAACGCTTCCTACTGCTGCGAGCGACTGGAGCCTGGCTATATCGCCACCATCGAGCCGCGGCGAAAGACTGCAGGGAAGATCGCTAGCGACTTGGTCAAGATGGTGGCAGCAGTAACTGACCCTGTCCTACGGGGGGCGATAGCGGAACCTGCCGACGAGTTCAAAGCCCTGGTCGAGGATCGCAATGGGCTGTTGCACGGCAAGCCGGCGACGGCTCTGAACGGCGATCAGCGATTGTTCCGGGGCGGGCACGAGTGGAGCATACCTGAGGTGAACGAGCTCGCCGATGCCTTCGTTCGCACCAGCCTCAAGCTGAACGCGCTGCTCTACAACGAGCTCGCCGCACTCTAATCGAGCGAGTAATGCAAACTTGAGCCATGCGTGTCTGCTAATTTGCGATTTCGGACACTATCCGCCAGTCAGCTTCCCACCCCTAACCGGACGCCCAAACGCAGAAAAGCCCGCCCCGGCGAACCGGAGCGGGCGCCATTCACCGAGAGATTCTTCCTCGTAACGAGAATAGCTCTTCGCGCCTAAAGATCGTCGACTGATTCTGTTTTTATCCGGCGTGACTGCTTATTCTTAGCATTCCAAAAATAGACACCCACGACAAAAAACACGACTGCTATAACGACGCCGGCTACTGCTGCGCTCACCGCATTACCGCGCACGCTCGGATCCATATCAGAGGCGAAGTACAGATCCTTCCCAACGTCGAGAGACCACCCGAGAATAAATGAGCCCGCAGCAAATAGCGCCGCACTCACGCGATTGAACGCGGCGAGTTGATCCAACTCATCATCTGTAACCGGATAATAGCAAATCGTTCTGTGTTTGTATGATGGCTTTACAGAGCTTCCATTAGCACGTTGCTGAGTTCCTTCAACCTCGTGCACCGCCCCACTTACATCCACACCGCGCAATGCGTCTAAATCAAGAGGCCTTTCGCTCTTGTTCCGTCGCTCTCGCAGCTTCGAGGTATCGTCCGATCCGTTCGACATAATGTTCGCGTATATCTTCGTCTTGCATCGCTATGCCGCGAACACCATCACGATACACCTTCCGCCAAGGTGTGCCGTCTTGATGCGTTAGCTCACGCAACGCCCACGCAGTGAAATCCTTGTACGATTTCCAGACAGTATCGAGAATATAGATTGTGTCTTCATCCATATCCGGAACTCTAGGTGTCTGGAAATCAAGATTCAGCTTCCCGTCTTTTTCCTTGAAGTCAACGGTAACAGACCGCGAAGCTATAGGGCTGGAACCATAATGTTTAAATTCGTGGTAGATTGATGGAATAACGGGGCCATGCTGCCACGCTTCGATCTTCTCATTAAACAGTTTCTCGTTTCGCAGAGCGAGGGACCATCCGTATGCAATGTAAATGAGCTTGAGCAACTTAAGCAACGAAAGTCGCCCGCCCTCTTGAGCGGCGCTGTCGAGGAAGTAATTGGCAATATGTTGCGGTGTATAGGTCATATTTGACACAATGCACCGTTTACCCCTCCTCCTAAGTAAACGGACAGGGTTAACGGCTTCCTCCTGTTTGGAAACATAGTGATTCGCTTTGGACTTGACAAACAATAAGAGTCGCCAGACGGCGAATTGCAGTTTCGCTGCAGAACCCGTCACCACGCGCAAGTCCGCGGCCTGGGAACCGATTTTCCACATAGCTATCTTCAATCTTCCCTGCGGCCGATGATGTCTTCGCGTTGGGATCTGGGTGTCCTGAGCGCGCGCCGCTGAAAGGCATCCGGGCGGCCGAAATCAACTCGGCGAACCAAAAAGGCATTATGTCGCAAACCCGCCCTTGACCATGTACGCGATGATCGCAGCAATGATGCCGAGGATGACCGCCCAGACGCCCCGGCTCAGGTCATTGGCGATCTTGTCGACTTTCTTGCCGACGTGATCGATCTTTTCATCCATGTTCTTCCACCGTTCATCGTGCCGCGCGCTGTCGATGTCGCGCTGTGTGCGCCATGCCTCAAGGGCCGCCAGCCGCTGTTCACGGTTCTGGCCTTGATGCTCCAGATTGACCACCCTGCCGCGCAGATCGGTTTCCATCTCAGTGTTCCGTTCGGTCAACGCCCTGTGTCCCCGTATTGAAATGCTATTTCCGACAAGCCGGCTGCGCCGCGCAGGTCCGGTTGTGGCCGGCGACCTGACGGGCAAATGGCTTGTCGTTGGTGATGATGAACTGCCGGGTTTCCGGCGATGGCGTCAGAAGCTCGAAGCCGGCGCCGTCATTCGCAGGTGTCCGGCTGCACCCACTGGCCGCCAAGCTCACGGCACAGAGCAGCGTCATCCATCCGATTGATTTCAGCATTGGTCTTGCTCCTGTCGCGAATAAGGTCGATCGATCTGGTGAGCGCCGCCGTTCGCTCAGAGGCAGCGCCCGCGCGATAGGCCTGCCAATGGCTGACCGTGAGCGCGGCGATGACGGCCACTGCGGCGCCGAGAGCGAGATAGGCCCTCATGTGCGCCACCCCAGCTTGCGGGCCAACAGATAGAAGCCTTCCGTCGCGAAACCGACCAGCGCGGCGGTAGCGGCCGTGGTGACTGCGATCACGTCAGGATCGGCGGCAAGGTGATCACCCACCTCATAGCCGATGATGCCGCCCACGCCGTAGCGCAGCAGAATTCGGATATACGGACCCATTACCGGCCTCCCTTGAAGATGGCTTTGAGGATGGAGAGAAGCGCAGCCCAAAAACCGCTTGGAGAGGTGGTGACTTGAGGGGCTTTTTGAGGCTCGGAAGCCTTGGTATTGATGGGTTTTGGGGTGGTGACGAAAGGCGTCAGAAACTGCTTGCGCTCGTCCTGCCGGCGAATGGTCAGGCCGCGCAGTTCGACCTTCTTGCCGTTCTTCGTGATCTTGTTCCAGACGAGGAACTGATTGGCTGCGCCTGCCCTGTCGCCCGCATTCAGCTTGCGGACAAGCGTCGAGTTTTTGAAGGCACCGCCACCAATGTTGAAGCAGAGCGAAACCAGCGCATCGAATTCGTTCTGGTTCAGGGGAACTTTGACGGCGGCCGATACCTGGCCTTCGACCGCTGCGAGGTCGCGGGTCAGGATTTGATCAGCCTCCCACGCGCTGATCTTCATGCCTTTGACCACCTTGGGAGCGCCGGCCGCTGATGTGTGGCCGGTCCCGATTGTCCAGATGCCGGCGCTGTCCTGATAGGCGGTCAGAACGGTTCCTTCACGGCGCGCGATATCGCCCCGCCCGGATTGGCTGGTTCGCATGGCTGGTCCTTTCGTTAACTGTCGTGCTGGTATGGGGCCGCTGTCCTGACTCCCTGCAGGACAGGCCCGGCCCTGCAAGAATTGCACCCCCGCCTTGCTACGGGTCGGGCCACCCTTGCGTTCATCGGCCGGGTGGCTAGGCTCCCGTCAAAGGGAGAGGCTATGGGCGTACGGCGGCGGCAAAGCGCGCTGGTGGGACATACTGCTGACGATCGTGCTGATGGTCGCGTTCGCTGGCGGCTGGTGGTGGCTGAGAAGCTAGAGTTCAGCCGCAGATGTGAAGAACGCGTCGATCTGA
>NZ_QGGG01000020.1 GCF_003148475.1 Pseudaminobacter salicylatoxidans
AGAAGATGCTCGCCGGGAATGCCGATCTTGCCGCCAACCTCCTGGATCGGCCGCTTCCTGGCCCCCCGCGCGATCTCGATGTCACTCTTGAATTCCGCCATCGGTTGAATGTCCCTCGTTCGTTTAAATCCTGGCGTTCCGTTCCTCGACGCCGGTCGCCGGCATAGAAGCGCGTTCGCGCGCATATCCGCCGTCTCAAAACAGCCGCTCAATGCGCGGAATGCGACAGGTATAAGAGCGAGTTGGCGAGTAGGGAATAGCGAATAGGGAAAAGAGGCTTGACCGATCGCCAACCCTCGCTACCTCGCCGTCACCGCGACAGCGCGTTGCTGATCTCGACGAGGTTGGAACGCACACGCAGGATGTAGAAGCCCATGGTGATGAGATGCGAGGGCATGATCCAGCCGGCTTCCGCCCCGTTGGAGATGATGAAGGGCTGGATATTGAGCGCGGCGCGGGTCTGCTGCTCCATCTGGTTCCAGAGGCCGTCGAGGTTGCGCGTGCGCAGCACGTCCTCGAAATCGCCATGGGTGGCTTTCAGCAGCCCATAATAGGCGTAAAGCTGGCCATAGGCGAACCAGAAGCGGTCGTCGGCGCGCGGGTCGAGCCAGCCGGCGCTGTTGCTCTCGGCGCGATCCTTGAGGATGGCCGACGTGCCGCCGATATCGTTGGCGATGCGGTCGATGAACTGGATGAGATTGTCGGCGCGCGCGTCGAACACGGCGTCGCATTTCTCCAGCCGCGTGTTGAAGGCACGCAGGTTCTTGATGGCCGAACGGTAAAAGCTTGGCGTCGGGGTCTTGGGGCCGAAGGGGCTCAGGCCGAAATACCAGGTGTATTCGTCGAACTGCATGTTGCCGCGCGCCGATTGCAGGTCCGAATCGACCTGGCTGGTGCCGCGCAGGCGGCCGAGATTGTCGGCCAGCTCCGTGGTGGTGCGGCGCACGGCCTGATTGATGCCGCGCTGGAACGAGGCCTTGTTGTCGAGGAACGGCGTGTTGTCCCAGGAAAGCCCGAAGAAGCCGAGCTTGTAGAGGATCATCGACGAGATCCAGGCATTCTGATTGACGTTGAAATCGGTGAGGTCGGCCGAGACGTCGGCGATGGCCGAGCGGCCGCAGACCCTGGCTGCGGTGGTCGCGCCGGCTTCGACCTGCTCGCCCGCGCTCAGATTGCGCTTTTCGATCTGATAGGCGTCGGCATAGTCGGGGTTGAAGTTGGTCCAGACCTGCGTGACCCAGACGAAATAGCCATAGAGGGCGATGAGCCCGATGGCGCAGACGCCGATTGCCGCCTGCGCGATCCAGCCGCGCTTCGCGTACCAGCGCCAGAGCCGGACGAACGGCCAGGCGATGACGCGCCCGATGCTTTTGAGAACCCGCGTGAAGAGATTGCCGTTGGGCTCGATCATCTGGTCCGCATCCTTCGTTCCGGCAGGCGGCGCCGAATCAATGGCGCGCGTTCACAACTATTCATGCGGGCCGGAAAGCGCGGGCCGCCGGCAGGCCGCTGCATTCCAGATATGTGGTTTTCACGTGCTCCACAACCTGTGCGGTTGCGTATCGAACGCCGCAAGTCGCGCCTGAAGGCGGTTTGTGTCGCAGGCAGACAGGTTCACGCCGTGGCCGGCGTTGCTGCGAAGCTTGAAACGATTCAAAAATGATGTTTGGCTTAAAAACACGAACGGATGAATCCGCAAGCCGATCCAACGCATATCCATAATGGGAGAAACGCATGTCGCGTATGAAAAATTTCGCCATATCGCTCGGTATGGCGGCAATCCTCTATTCGGGAACTGCACTCGCCGCCGAACCTGACAGCTGCAAGAAAGTGCGCTTCTCCGACGTCGGCTGGACCGACATCACCGCAACAACGGCAACGGCTTCCGTGATCCTGAAAGCGCTGGGTTACGAGCCCGATGTGCAGGTGCTTTCGGTGCCTGTGACCTATGCCTCGCTCAAGGCCAAGAACATCGACGTCTTCCTGGGCAACTGGATGCCGACCATGGAGGCCGACATCAAGCCTTATCAGGAGGACAAGTCGGTCGATACGCTCGTGGTCAATCTGGAAGGCGCCAAATACACGCTGGCCGTGCCGACCTATACCTATGACCAGGGCCTGAAGGACTTTGCCGATATCGCCAAGTTCAAGGACAAGCTCGACAACAAGATCTACGGCATCGAGGCGGGCAATGACGGCAACCGCCTGATCCTCAAGATGATCGAGGACAACCAGTTCGACCTCAATGGCTTCGAACTGGTGGAAAGCTCCGAGGCGGGCATGCTGTCGGCCGTCAGCAAGGCCTCCGGCTCCAAGAAGGACGTGGTGTTCCTTGGCTGGGAACCGCATCCGATGAACACCATGATCGACATGAAGTATCTGACCGGCGGCGATGACGTGTTCGGTCCGAACTTCGGCGGCGCGACGGTTTCCACCAATGTGCGCGCCGGCTATGCCGATGAGTGCCAGAATGTCGGCAAGTTCCTGACCAACCTGGTCTTCTCGCTGAAGATGGAAAACGAGATCATGGGCTCCATCCTCAACGACAGCGCCGAGCCGCAGGCCGCCGCGACCGCCTGGCTGAAGGCCAATCCCGATGCGCTGACACCCTGGCTTTCCGGCGTGACGACCTTCGATGGCGGCGATGCGACGGCTGCCGTGAAGTCGGCCCTCGGCCTCTGAATTCCAGTCGTGACGCTGTGACATTCTCGCGGCGGCCGTCCCTATGGATGGCCGCCGTTTCGATCCCGAAATAGCAGGAGGGGTTCGGTGGATCCGGTTTCGGCATTCATTTCAGGTTTCAAGATACCGATCGGGCGCTGGGGCAAGCAGTTCTTCGATTTCCTGACCACGAATTTCGAGTGGTTCTTCAATTCGATCGCGTCGGGACTGGCGACCGCGCTGGAAGGGATAGTCGACGGGCTGTTGTGGCTGCCGCCGATCGCGCTGATCCTGCTGATTGCGGCACTTGCTTGGTATCTGCAGCGCTCATGGAAGCTGGCGCTTGGCGTCACCATTGGCCTGCTCTTCATCGTCAATCAGGGGCTGTGGAAGGAAACCGTCGAAACACTGGTCCTGGTGGTGGCCGCCGCCGCCTGTTCCATGGCCATCGGCGTGCCGATCGGCATATGGGCCGCCCATAGTGAGCGCGGCTATCGCTTTCTGCAGCCAATTCTCGATCTGATGCAGACGATGCCGACTTTCGTCTATCTGATTCCGGTGCTGATCCTTTTCGGCCTCGGCATCGCGCCGGGCCTGATCGTCACGGTCATCTTTGCGGCCCCCGCGCCGATCCGGCTCACCTATCTCGGCATCACCTCGGTCCCGACACCGATGATCGAGGCTGGCGAGGCCTTCGGCGCCACCAGGCGCCAGCTTCTGTGGAAGGTGGAACTGCCGGCCGCACTTCCCACCATCATGGCCGGACTTACCCAGTGCATCATGCTGTCGCTGTCGATGGTGGTGATTGCCGCCCTCATCGGCGCCAACGGTCTCGGCAAGCCGGTGGTGCGCGCGCTGAACTCGGTCAATATTCCGCTCGGGCTGGAGGCGGGGCTCGCCATCGTCATTCTCGCCATCATCCTCGATCGCATGAGCCGCATCGGCAACGGAGGCGCAAAATGAACGCTGCCGTCGATTTCAAGAATGTCGACATCGTTTTCGGCGCGGCCCAGAAAGAGGCGCTGGAACTGATTGACAAGGGCGCGACACGGGCCGAAATCCTCGAGAAGACCGGTGCGGTGCTGGGCTGCGCCGAATGCAACCTTACCGTCAACGAAGGCGACATTTCCGTGTTGATGGGGCTTTCGGGCTCGGGCAAGTCCACGCTTCTGCGCGCGGTGAACCGGCTCAACGTGCCGGCGCGCGGCAGCGTCATGGTCACGGACGATGGCCGGCAGGTGGATGTCGCGAGCTGTGATAACGCGACATTGCGCCATATCCGCCAGACGCGGGTGGCGATGGTGTTCCAGCAGTTCGGCCTGCTGCCGTGGCGCACGGTGGAGGAAAATGTCGGCCTGGGGCTGGAGCTTTCCGGGGTGCGGGAGGCCGAGCGCAAGGAGCGTGTGCGCAAGCAACTGGCACTTGTCGGCCTGGAGCAGTGGGCGAAGAAATACGCGCATGAGCTTTCCGGCGGCATGCAGCAGCGCGTCGGCCTTGCCCGCGCCTTCGCGACGGAAGCGCCGATCCTGCTGATGGATGAGCCGTTCTCCGCGCTCGATCCTCTGATCCGCACCAAGCTTCAGGACGAGCTTCTGCAACTGCAGGAGAAGCTGAAAAAGACGATCATCTTCGTCAGCCACGATCTGGAGGAGGCGCTGAAGATCGGCAGCCACATCTCCATCATGGAGGGGGGGCGCATCGTGCAGACCGGCGCGCCGGAAGACATCGTGCTGCGACCCGCCAATGACTATGTGCGCGAGTTCATCTCCAATGTGAATCCGCTCTCGGTCCTGACGGCCTGGAACGTGATGCGCGACCGCCGCGACCTCGAACATGCGGGCGAGGATGGCTGGTTGTGGCTCGACAGACGCCAGACGACACGCTTCAAGATCGACGCCGACGGGCTGGTGGCAGCGGCCGAACGCAATGGGCAGCCGGCGATCTGGCTTTCCTGCGACGAGGTCGAGGCTCTGCCGCCAGATGCGCCGCGCGTGTTCTGGGCGCGGCCCGGCACATCGCTGAAGACGGTGATGTTGGCCATGCATCGTTCGCAAACCTCGCCGGTGGCGCTGTTCGATGAGCAATCGCGCTTCGTCGGAGCAATCGGCATTCGCGACGTGTTGTCGGCGGTGCTGAGAAGGTAGCGCCAAATCAAGTCGAACGGATCGTTCCGTTCGCGCTAGCCGGAAGTTGCCCAATGCCGGATCTTCTTCTGACCGGACCCGAAGATGCACGGTTCACGCTGGTTCTCGCACATGGTGCGGGAGCGCCGATGGATTCGGGCTGGATGAACGCGGCATCGGACAGGCTCGCCCAGCATGACGTCCATGTCGTGCGGTTCGAGTTCGGCTACATGGCGGCGCGGCGCTCGGGGCAGCGAAAGCCGCCGCCGCGCGCAGAAACGCTGCTTGGCGAGTATCGTGAGGCCGTGGAGGCGGTGGGGTCGGCAAGGCCGCTTTTCATCGGCGGCAAATCCATGGGCGGTCGCGTGGCGAGTATGGTGGCCGACGATCTGTTCAACCGGGGCAGGATTTTCGGGCTGGTCTGCTTTGGATACCCGTTCCATCCACCTGCCAAGCCGCAACAGCTTCGCACCGCGCATTTGCTGGATATTTCAGTGCCGACCCTGATTTGTCAGGGCGAGCGTGATCCGTTCGGCACACGGCAGGAGGTTTCAGGCTACACGCTATCGCCCCGAATCTCGCTGTTGTGGCTCGACGATGGCAACCATGACTTCAAGCCGCGCAAACCGCTGACGCTCGACGCGAATCTCGACCTTGCCACAGCCGGCGCGGCAGGTTGGATGGACAGGGCAGGATAGCGACATACAGGCCGTTTCTACTGCCTGAAACGTTGCCGAAATGGAACGCTTCGGGCCAAATTCTTATTTTCTTGCGGTGTCTATGCATTGGAACGTTCAAGAATGCTTGCCAGAGCGTGTCGAATACAGGCAGAAGTAAGGTAGTAACGTAGTAAATATAGAACACAGCGCGTATTCGTGAGGGATGGCATGGAAATGGCACTGCGTGTGGGGAAACGATCGACTGTTTTGTCGCTGCTTCTTGCGGCAACGGCGCTGAGTTCGTCTTCCGCCTTTTCCCAGAGTTTCAGCATTCCGGCAGGGCAGACCGCAGGCGCGCAGACGATGAGCACTGTCGGGGATACCGGCGCGGTTGCGCAAGGGGGCGCGATCAGCACGACCGCCGCCGGCGATATAGCCGTCCAGATGCTGAACGACAACCAGACGCTCACCAATGACGGTACCATCGAGACTTCGGGAGACAACAGTGCAGGGGTCTACAGCGAAGGCGACGGCGCGAAGATAACCAACAACGGGCTGTTGCGCGCTACCGGCTCGGATTCGGTCGGTATCTTCAGTTCAGGTGCGGATGTCGACATCGTCAACAACGGTACGATCGAGGCGACAAATGATGCACTTGGCGGCATCGTTGCGACCGGGCTCAATGCGCAGGCGACGAACAAGGGGACGATCGATCTTTCGGGGCCGGACGCTTTCGGCATGGTAATGCTCGGCGATGGCGCGCTGCTGAACAATTCCGGCACCATCAGCGTGGATGGCGACGGCGCCTTCGGCGCCGCCCTGCAGGGAGATGGATCGAGGCTCGTGAACAGCGGTTCCATAACCGTTAACGGCACGAGCGCCATCGCGATCAGTTCGATCGGCGCGGATGCGGACATCTCCAACAGCGGCAAGCTGGCCACGACGGGCGAAACCACCATCGGCATAGGGGTGGAGGGCGCCGGCACGACGGTGACGAACACCGGCACCATCAGCACGAACGGCCTTGCTTCCTTCGGCATTCTGGCCGGCCGCTATCTCGGCGGCACGACGTTTGCGCCTGTCGATTCCGTTTCGGTCGTCAACAGCGGCTCGATCGGCGTCAGCGGGGACGGAGCAACCGGCATACTGGTCTATGGGGCGGATGCAGACGTTTCCAACGGCGGTTCGCTCAACGCTTCCGGCAAGGGCGCCAATGGCATCGTGGTCGAGGGCAGCCGGGCGCGCATCGTCAACAGCGGCTCCATCAATGTTTCGGGCGAGGGCACGACCGCCATCGCCGGGGGCATGTTCGGGGGTGAATTTTCCAACGGCACCATCACCAACAGCGGCCGGATTATTGCCAGCGGTGTCGGCACGGTTGGCATCGGCACCGGCGGCGACAATGTCACAGTCACCAATTCCGGCACATTGCTGAGCGACAGCGTCGCCATCGCTTTTGGCGGCGATGATGCACGGCTGAACCTGCTGGCGCGGACCGCTATACAGGGCCATATCGCTTTCTTCGGCGCCAACAACACGGCTTATTTCGGTCCGGGTCTGAATGCGGTCATCACGTTCTCCGGCAATTTCCCCGACACGGTCCTGACTGAAGGACGGCCGTTCGCGATCAACGGATCGACGATTGCGGTGCTGGACACCGCCGGTTTCGCAAGCGCCCGCGATGTGGTGACCGACCTGACCGGCAATATCGCCGGTGCTGTCGAAAACAGACTGGCGGCGGCCCGTGAGGGCACGGGCGGCGCTGCCCTGGGATTGAGTGGCAACCACGGTGCAGGCATCGGCGAGGGTGGTTCGGCTGCAACGGGCCTTGGGCCTGCGTTCTGGGCGACGGCCATCGGCGGCTATCGCGACCAGGACAGCACGGGCAGTGATGCCGGCTTCCGCAATCAGCTTGGCGGCGTGCTTGTCGGCGTCGATACGGACCTGTCGGACAACTGGCGCGGCGGCGCATTCCTCGGTGCATCGGGTGGCTCGGTGCGGGTCGATGGCGCAGCGCAGGACATCGACCATCGCAGCTTCTTCGGTGGCGGCTATCTCGGCTACACGGCCGGCCTGAACTTTGCCGACCTTTCCGTTTCCATAGGCTCGCTGCGACAGGACAGCGACCGCCGCATCGCCAACAACATGGTGATCGGTGGTCTGGAGAGCGCGCATGCGAAATCCGATGGCGTGTTCGTCAGCCCGGCCCTGACGGTCGGCACGCATATGGCGATGGGCGATACCACCGTCATTCCGAGCCTGCGCCTGCGCTATGCCGGGCTGTTCCTCGACAGCTATTCGGAAACCGGTGGTTCGGACGCCTTGAGCGTAAGGTCGCGGGACGTGCACGTGTTCGAAGCGCGTGGCCAGATCGCGCTGCCGCTGACACCGATGGAGACCCAAAGTGGCGTCTGGTCGACGACGCTGCGCGCTGGTATCGACGGCATCGCCAACAGCGGGGGCAAGGTATCGGCTACGCTGCTCGGGCAGGACATCGTCTTCACGCCGGCAGGCGACAAGGGCGTGATCCGCGGCTTTGCCGGGGCGGATTTCAACTTCGTCACCACCGAAAGAATGCAGTTTTACGGTACTGTCGAGGCCGGCTACGGCAGCGACAAGGCATTCACGGCCGTGGCGCGCGCGGGGCTGAGCGTTCCGTTCTGAGGGACGCCGGCTGTATCAGGCACCGCAAGGCCACGGCCCATTGGCTCGGGCTGCGCGTTCGTGACATCTCCCCAAGGGGCAGGGCACTCTGGAGTTCGACCCCGCTCCGGTTTGCTGGGCAAACCAGCGTTCCGGGGCGAGCCACGAGTTTACCAGCCCTTCGGCCCGCGATCGACGGGGAGGGGAAAACCGTCCGCATGCCCTGATGCCCCCCTCCTTGCGAGGGGGGAGGTGTCGACCCGGACACGATCCGAAGCAGATGGAATGGGACCCTGGGAGACGGAATCGGTAGGCCGTGTCTTGTCCGATTGTCCTCCCACAAGGGGGGCCATGACGCAGATCTGTCTGGGGAGATTGCACGGGCAGCGCTTACGTTGTTCAACGCTCCCCGTAGCTACCGCCCTTCGCGATACCACATGGCGCCCAGCGCCATCAGAAGCAGGCCCAGCCCGAAGAAGCCCCCGAACAGCGGCACACGGCCGACCGACTTCAGAACGCTGTCATTCGTGGTCTTCAGCCCGATCCAGTCGCGGCCCGAAGCATCGGCATTGCCGCGCACGGGCACGATGCCGGGCACGTTTACACTTGAAGTAGAGGCAAGGCGGCGCACGCTGCCACCGGTCTTTTCCGCCTGTGGCCTCAGGACATCCTCGGTTGAAACCATGTCGCCGAATTCAGGCGCGTTGATCGGGCCGATATGGGCAAGCGTGCTCAGATTGCCGTTGGCAACCTGATAGAGACCGATTTCCTTGGTGACCGCGCTGCCCGTGAAGATGCCGGGCTCGCTCTGCGTCAGTGGCACGGTCATGGGTTTGCCGGACGGGGTGATGACCTGCGCGTTGCCGGGATTGTCGCTCATGGTCTGGCGGCGAACCTCCAGCGTCATGCCTCGCCCGTCGGCGGTGAGGCGCTCTTCCTCCAGTTCCGGCTCCTTCATCAGCCAATGGGCGATGCGCCTGTAGAGGGGAACATGCGGGCCGCCGCCTTCGAAGCCGCGCGCCCATAGCCAGCCCTGGTCGGACAGGAACATGCCGACGCGGCCTTCGCCCTTGTGGTCGAGCACGAGAAGCGGCCGGTCGTCGGCACCCTTCATGACGACCTCGCCTTCGGGATGATCCACCGCGATGGTGCGGAACCAGCGGCTCCAATGGGGGGGCTCGGCTGTCGAGCCTTCCAGCCCGCGCGTCACGGGGTGACGTTTGCCGAGATCGGTGAGGCGTGGATAAAAGCCCTTTTCAACTACTTCGCCGGTGGGCATGGCGGGCAGTGCCGGCAGCAGCGGCGTGCGCGCAATGGACTGCGGGCCGGCATATTCCGGGCCGGCGGCGATCAAGAGCGCGCCACCCTTTTCGACATATTCGGCGATGTAGTCGTAATAGAGGATCGGCAGCACGTCGCGGTGCTGGTAACGGTCGAAGATGATGAGGTCGAACTCGTTGATCTTGTCGACGAACAGTTCGCGCGTCGGGAAGGCGATGAGCGAGAGTTCGTTGATCGGCGTGCCGTCCTGCTTTTCGGGCGGGCGCAGGATGGTGAAGTGCACCAGATCGACCGAGGCGTCGGATTTCAAGAGATTGCGCCAGGTCCGCTCGCCGGCATGTGGTTCGCCCGAAACCAGCAGCACGCGCAGGTTCTCGCGGATGCCGTCGACCAGCGCCACGGAGCGGTTGTTGATGTCGGTGATTTCGCCATCCTCATGGTCGACCGCGACCTCGATGATGTTGCGGCCCGCATTGGGAATGGTGAGGCGCAGCGGCATTTCCTGGCCGATGACGGCGCGCTCGACCGAGACCTGCTGGCCATTGACCGACACGCGCACATCGACCTGTCCGGCTTCGCCGCCGGAGGTGATGACGCGATAGGTCATGTCGAGCGGCTTGCCGACGATGCCGAAGCGCGGTGCCTTTTCGAAACGGATGCGGCGGTCTTTTTCGCCTTCGCGGCCGGTAATCAGCGCGTGCAGTGGCGCGTGGAAGCCCGGCGCGCCTGCCGGAACGTCATGCACTTCGCCATCGGTGATCATGATCGCGCCGCCGATGCGCGAGGGCGGCACGTCGCGGAAGGCGCCGTCGAGGGCGGAGAACAGGCGTGTCTCCGTGCGCTCGTCGGCGGCGTCGGCCCTGCCGGTTTCGACCACGCGCACCTCGAACTGCTTGAGGTGCGCAAGCTTTTCCTGCAGCACGGTGAGCGCCTGATCCGTCTGCGCGGTGCGGTCGCCGATGTCCTGACTGGCGCTGCGGTCCACGACCAGCGCCACAACGCTTTGCAGTGGTTCGCGGTTTTCGTCGAGCAGAACCGGGTTGAGCAGGGCTGCGCCCAGCGCCACCAGCGCGGCCAGACGCAACAGCGCGCCGCGCCGTCGAAACCACAGCCCGGCAAGCGCGAGGATCGCCAGCGGCACAAGGATAAGCGCCAGGAACTGCCAGCTCAGCAGGGGTTCGAAGGAGAGCGACCAGCTGTTCATGCTATTGCCCCAGCCTTTCCAGCAGAGCAGGTACGTGCACCTGGTCGGACTTGTAGTTGCCCGTCAGCATATACATGACGATGTTGACGCCGGCGCGATAGGCGAGCAGGCGCTGCATCGGATCGGCCGGCACGGTGGGAAACATCGGCGCGCCGCTGGCGTCGATGGCCCAGGCACCCGCGAAATCATTGGCGGTGATCATGATCGGCGTGACGCCGTCGCCCGTGCGCACCGGGCGATGCTCGGTGTTGCTGGCGTCCAGCGAAGCCTCCACCCAGAGCGGACTGCCGTTGAAGCGGCCGGGAAACTCCGGAAGGATGTAGAAGGATTTGGTCAGCACATGGTCGGCCGGCACGGGCTCCAGCGGCGGCACGTTGAGGTTGGACAGGATGTCGCGCAGCCGTTCCGTGGCGGGACTTGCCGAATCCGCGCCGATGCCATTTGCATACTGGTCCCGCGTGTCGAACAGCACCGTTCCGCCCTGCTGCATATAGGCATCGATACGGCCGATGGCCTCCTGTGAAGGCATGGGCGCCCTGGGATCTATCGGCCAATAGATGATCGGGTAGAAGGCGAGTTCGTCGCGGGAAATGTCCACCCCCGCCGGGTCGCCCGGCTCCAGCGCGGTCTTGTCGATGAGGAAGCGAGACAGCCCTTCGAGGCCGGCGCGGCTGACGGCGTCGATCGAGGAATCGCCGGTGATCACATAGGCAAGGCGGGTCTTCGATACGGCGTCGATTGCCGCCTGATCGCCCGGTTTGCTGTCGTCGGCATGGGCATGCGGAGCAAGGGCGAAGAACAGTGCGCCAGCGGCGAGAACCACGGCAGCGGCACCGGCACCGCGCGCTGCGGCGCGGGTGCGGCGGCCGGCGAACATGCCGCCGAGCCAGAACACGGCCAGCGTGTCAAGCAGCATGAGAATGAGCGCGGCGGCCACGAGCGGACCCTTCAGGTCGCGGGATTCATCGAAAGCATAGCGCATCTCGGTGACGGGCGCCGCGATCTGCGGGCGCATCAGCGGGGTCAGCGTTGTGTCCGCGTCGAGCAGATTGTGCGCGACCACGCCTTCCTCGCTGCCATAGAGGCCGGGCGGGTTCTCGATGGTCACAGGCACCGGACCGTGCCCGACCGTCAGCGGCCGTGCCTCGGCAGGCGGCGGCACCAACGCGCCATTGGCCGCGATCATCCGATAGGGCGCCAGCGATGCCACCTGACCCTCGGCGCCGGCGGCGAGGGTGCCCTGGTTGCGCGACATCTGCACCAGGCGCCGCAGCATCTCCACGAAGCTGCCGGAGATCGGGAGGTTGGACCATGTCGCCTGCGGCGCGGTGTGGAAGAGCACAAGGGTGCCTTTCTCGCGTCGCGCGCCAGTGACCAGCGGCGTGCCGTCCGCAAGGTTGGCCCAGGTGCGATCCACGATGTCGGCGGAAGGCTCGGCCAGCACCTGGCGGGTAACAGTAACCTCGGCCGGCGGTGAAAGATCGGAGAACGGGCCGGTCTTGGGGAACTCGGTGACCGGCTGCGGCTCGGTCCAGGACAGCGCCCCACCCAGCGAGCGCTCGCCTGTGCGCAGGCGGACCGGTAAAAGCTCGTCGTCATTGCCGGCGGCGGCCAGGCGCGAGCCCGCGAAGCGCACCAGCATGCCGCCATTGTTCACCCACTCCACCAGCTTCTGGTGGGCAGGCTCGGGAATGTTGCCGACATCGGCCATGACGATCATCGCCGGCTTCTGCTCCAGAAGCTGCGGAATGGCATCTGCGAGGTCGCGGCTCTGCGGCTCGACGAGGTCGGCGAAAGGCTGCAGGGCACGGCGGATATAGTATAGCGGCGAAAGCAGCGGCTGCGCCTGATCCGCCTCCGATTGCGAGATGAGGCCGACACGGCGACGCTTGGAGCTTTCGTCCAGCACCCGGACTGCGCCCGCATGATTTTCGCCGTCGATCGATATTGCGGAAAAGTCGTTGCGCAGCTCGAAGGGAACCTTCATCAGCCCGGTTCCCTTGGTTTCGTCCATGCCGAAGGAGACCGTCGCATCGGCGATGCGGCGGCCCTTGTCGTCGAAGGCGCCGGCAGTGACCTGACGGGGAGTGGCATCACTCGACGGGCGAATGGCGGTGAGCGCGAAGCCGTCGATCTGGTTCTCGGCATCGGTGAGGCCAACCGTGGCCAGCCTGTCGGGAACCGCCCAGACCACGCTCGATGGGTCCTTGCCTAGCAGCGCCTTGAAGGCGGCGTCGTCGCCTTGCGCGGCAAGGCCATCGGCCAGCACGGCCACGCTTGCGCCGGGCATCGTATCGAGCGCGGCCGCAACGCGGGCATAGACGCCGGGCCGGTCGGTGGGGATCGGACGCGGTTGGGTCGCGCGCAGCTTGTCGCGGGCAGCTTCCGGTGAGAAGGGGCCGATGTCGGCATTCGGCTTCTCGGCGGTGAAGGCCAGCAGGATCGGCACGCCGCCGGCCGCGGCATCGTCGATCAACCGCTCGGCCGTGGCAACGCGGCGATCCCAGTCGGGCGAGGCGGCCCAGCCATTGTCCATCACCAGCGCCAGCGCGCTGCCCGTCGTCGGCAGCTTTTCGCGTGGGTTGAAGATCGGTTCGGCCAGCGCCATCACCACCAGCGCGGCCATCAGCAGCCGCAGCAGCGTCAGCCACCACGGGCTCTGGCGAGGCGTTTCCTCGCGCTTCAGCACGCGCGCCAGGATTTTCAGCGGCGGGAAGACTTCCGCTTGCGGCTTGGGCGGCGTGAGCCGCAGCAGCCACCAGATGACCGGCAGCGCCAGCAGGCCCCACAGGATCGCGGGGAAGCCGAAGGAGAGCGGCAACCAGCTCATGCCCGCACCCCCGAGGCGTAGCCGCTGTCGGCGCTCATGGCCATGTGCACCTGCACCAGTGCTTCCGAGGCCAGATGGTTAGTGTGGTTGACCGTGTAGCTCCAGCCCAGGCGCTTGCACCAGGCGGCAAGTTCCTCGCGGCGGGCGATGTAGAGCCGGCGATAGTCTTCGGCGAGCTGTTCGGCGCGGCCGGCGGTGATCTTGTCGCCGGTCTCCGGATCGCTGAATTCCGTTCGCCCGGAATAGGGGAAGCTCTCCTCGGCCGGATCGGCGACCTCGATCAGATGCGCGCGCGCGCCGCGCCGGGCGAGCGCGTCGAGCCATTCCATGGTCTCCTCGACGGGATCGAGGAAATCACTGGCAATCACGATGTCGGAAAAGCGCCGGATGCCGGTGAGGTCGGGCTTCGCCGCCAGCGGGCCGGCATGGGTGAGGTGAGCCGCCAGCCGCTCCGCGCCGTTGCGGGTGGTGAAGGGGTCGGTGAGGCCCGGCCAGGCGATGCGCTCGCCGCCGCGCGACAGAAGCTCGGCCAGCGCCAGGATGAGCACCAGCGCGCGCGATTCCTTGGAAACCCGCGCGGCATTCGACTGATAGAGCATGGAGGCGGACGGGTCGGCCCACAGCCAGATGGTGTGGGCGGCTTCCCATTCGCGGTCGCGCACATAGATATGGTCGTCGCGGGCAGAACGGCGCCAGTCGATGCGCGCCATCGTCTCGCCGTCGACATAGGGACGGAACTGCCAGAAATTCTCGCCGATGCCGCGCTTGCGGCGGCCGTGCCAGCCGGAGATGACGGTATTGACCACGCGGCGCGCCTCGATCAGCAGATCGGGCACCAGAAAGGCACGCTGCCTTGCGCGGGCAAGAGCGTCCTTCGTACCGACCGGAGGCGAGGCAGCGCCGATGCGTGCCATCAGATTCCTTTCACCAGCCGCGCCACCACGTCGCGCACGCTCATGCCTTCGGCGCGGGCGGCGAAGGTGAGCGCCATGCGGTGTTGCAGGACCGGCTCGGCGAGCGCCTTGACGTCGTCGATCGACGGCGCGAGCCGGCCGTCATACAGCGCGCGGGCGCGGGCGCACAGCGTCAGCGCCTGGCTGGCGCGCGGGCCGGGGCCCCAGGCGACATGCTTGTCGGTCTCGGCATTGCCCTGACCCGGACGGGCCGAGCGCACCAGCTCGAGGATCGCCTCGACCACGCTTTCGGGCACAGGCATGCGGCGGATGAGCTGTTGTATCTCCTGCAGGCGGGAAGCCGGCAGCACATTGGCGGCCTGCGCTTCCTCGATACCCGTGGTTTCCAGCAGGATGCGGCGCTCGGCGTCGATGTCGGGATAGAGAATGTCGATCTGCATCAGGAAGCGGTCGAGCTGGGCTTCCGGCAGCGGATAGGTGCCTTCCTGCTCCAGCGGATTCTGGGTGGCGAGCACATGGAAGGGCGCGGGCAGGTCGTAGCGCTGGCCTGCGACGGTGACATGATATTCCTGCATGGACTGCAGAAGCGCCGACTGCGTGCGCGGGCTTGCGCGGTTGATCTCGTCGGCCATCAGCAGTTGCGCGAAGATCGGGCCGGGAATGAAGCGGAAGGAGCGCTTGCCGTTCTCGTCCTGCTCCATCACCTCGGAGCCGAGGATATCGGAGGGCATCAGGTCGGGCGTGAACTGGACGCGGCGCGAATCCATGCCAAGCACGATGCCCAGCGTCTCCACCAGCTTGGTCTTGGCAAGGCCGGGAACGCCGACGAGCAGCGCATGGCCACCGGCCAGCAGCGCCACCAGCGTGCGTTCGATGACGCTTTCCTGGCCGAAGATAACCTTGCCGATGCCTTCGCGAATCTTGGAAATATCGTGCAGCGCCTTCTCGGCGTCCGCGATCATCTCCTTTTCGCCGATCGAGGGATCCTTGATCATTACGCTCATACCGCTTCGATCCTCGCTTCTGGCAACCATATCGCCAATGATGGCAGTTACGATTCGCTCATTTGCAGTCCAATCAGGTGAACTTAAATCACCCAACCCGGCTGACAAGCGCAACAACAGTGACTATTTCGTGACGATGACCCAGCACAGCCAGGATACTGAAGAGAAGCTTACCGCCGTTCGCGATACCGCCGGCTTGCAGGCCCTCATCGCGCGCGCGACGCGTGCCGGCAAGGGGGCAGCGCCGGTGGAGCGCTGGAATCCCGAATTTTGCGGCGACCTCGACATGGAAATCCGGCAGGACGGGACCTGGTTCTACCTCGGCACGCCAATCGGCCGCATGCCGCTGGTACAGCTCTTCTCGAGCGTCCTGCGCAAGGATGAGGACGGCAAGACCTATCTCGTCACGCCGGTGGAAAAGGTCGGCATCCGCGTGGTGGATGCGCCTTTCGTGGCCGTCGAGATGACGGTGACGGGCGATGGCGACGAACGGGTCGTCACCTTCCGCACCAATGTCGGCGATGTGGTGGAGGCAGGACCCGACCATCCCATGCGCTTCGTGGACGAGGACGACACCGGGGGCTTGAAGCCCTATGTGCTGGTGCGCGGGCGGCTGGAAGCGCTGGTGGCGCGGCCGGTGATGTATGAACTCGTCGAATATGGCGAGGAGATCGAGATCGACGGCGTGACCATGTTCGCGGTACGCTCGAAGGGTGCGGTTTTCCCCATCATGCCTGCCGAGAAGTTGCGGCGGCTGAGCGCATAGGATCATGGACCGGCTGTCAAAATCGCATTTTTCCGCGCGCGATTTTCGCGAGCGCGTGCTGCATGCGCATCCCGAAGACGTGAGCCGGGACTATGGCGACCATTATTTCAATCCCGGCTTCGCCGACCTGATCCGGCGCGACAACCTGCGTGCCGCCGCCGTGCTGGTGCCGGTAGTGGATCATGGTGAAGAAGCAAGCGTCATCCTCACCAAGCGCACGGAAAAGTTGCGTAATCACTCCGGTCAGGTGGCGTTCCCCGGCGGCCGCATCGACGCCGCCGATCCGTCGCCGGAATTTGCCGCGCTGCGCGAGACGCAGGAGGAAATCGGTCTTAGTTCCGACCGTATCGAGATCGTCGGCCGCATGCCGGACTATGTCTCGGGCAGCGGCTACCGCATCGCGCCGGTGCTCGGCATCGTGCGGCCCGATTTCCATCTGAGGCTCAATCCGCACGAGGTGGATGTGGCCTTCGAGGTGCCGCTGCGCTTCCTCATGGACCCGGCCAACCATCATCAGGGCAGCCGCATGTGGCATGACCGCAAATGGGTCTATTACGACATGCCCTATGGCGGGCAGAGGATATGGGGCGTTACCGCCGGCATCATCCGCACTCTCTATGAAAGGTATTATGCATGAGCGGAGAGGCGACGATCGCGGGCAAGGCCGATTGGCTTGGGGATGCGGGGCTGCAGAAGTTGCTTGCCGCGCTCAATGCCGATGGCGAGGAGGCGCGCATCGCCGGCGGTGCGGTGCGCAACGCATTGCTGGGCGCGCCGGTGGCCGATGTGGACATCGCCGCCACGACGCTGCCTGCGGAAACCGCGCGCCGCGCGGAAGCCGCCGGCTTCAAGGCGGTGCCGACCGGGGCGGAGCACGGCACGATCACGGTGATCGTGGATGGCAGGCCGTTCGAGGTGACGACGCTGCGCGCCGACATCGAGACCGACGGGCGACGCGCCAAGGTGCGCTTCGGCCGCGACTGGAAGGCGGATGCCGAGCGGCGCGACTTCACCATCAACGCGCTCTATGCGGAAGCCGACGGCCGCGTGGTCGATCTGGTCGGCGGGCTGGCCGATCTGGAAAGCCGCACGCTGCGCTTCATCGGGGATGCGGAGGCCCGCATCCGTGAGGACTTCTTACGCATCCTGCGCTTCTTCCGCTTCTTTGCGTGGTATGGGGCAGGACGGCCGGATGCCGAGGGGCTGAAGGCGTGTGCCCGGCTGAAGGAAGGGCTCGACCGACTGTCGGCCGAGCGCGTCTGGAGCGAGTTGAAGAAACTGCTTTCCGCACCCGACCCGTCGCGGGCGCTGTTGTGGATGCGGCAGGCCGGTGTGCTTACGCGTATCCTGCCCGAGAGCGAGAAATGGGGCATCGACGCGATCCATGCGCTGGCGCGCGCCGAAGCCGATCTCGGCTGGCCGGCCGATCCGCTGCTGCGGCTGGAGGCCATCGTGCCGCCGGATGCCGCGCGTATGGCCGCATTGGCCGATCGCATGCGCATGTCGCGCGCCGAGGCCGACCGGCTGACGCAATGGGCGCTTTCCTCAACGCCGGAACCGGCCATGCCCGAGGGGGCGTTCGCGAAAATGCTCTATCGCGGTGCGCCGGGCGGCATCGCGGATCGCCTCAGGCTGGCGCTTGCGGCTGCGCGGGGCAGGGCGGTGCAGGACGACACGGCGATGATCGAGGCCGGCGGCTATTCGCGCCTGCTCGCCTTCACCCAAAAGAAGTGGCAGCGGCCGGATTTTCCGCTCAATGGCGGCGACCTGGCCGCACTGGGTGTCGCGAACGGCCCAAAGATGGGCGACATGCTGCGCGCGCTGGAAAATGCCTGGGTGGATTCCGGCTTTGCGCTCCAACGCGACGCGTTGCTCGAACGCGCCGCCGAAAGCCTCAAAACGGTGGAGTAGATACCGGAGCGGCAGCAATTCTGACGGACGCCATTATTCCGCTCTTTCTCATTGTTTTAGCTGCATTTTTGCGACATCAGGCGCAAGCTGGCCGCAAAGTGCTTTCTCAGGCGGCGTCGCGAACCTTCTCGATGCGCGAGCGGATCGCCTCGATCATCGTCTCGCGGATGATGGTTTCGCCATGGGTTTCGCGCATGTGCTCGACGGCACGGCGCATGACCTCCGCTTCCTCCTCGGCACGGGTATGCCAGTCGCATCCAGGGACGAGTGAGCCGCAGTGAAATTCCTTCATCGGTTTCTCCTTTCCTCCTTCTGGGGCGGGCATGTTAGCATGAAAAACCGTCAAGCGTTTACAGGGCGGATCAAAACATCCTGATGAGGGGCCGCGACCGGTTCGCAGCCATGGCCGATCCCCGCCGGAGGTGCTTCAGTTCAGCGACACTGCCGTGGAGCGGGTCAGCCACTCTCCGGCGATCCTGGCGTCTTCATCGCCCAGGCCGTGATTGGCCTTGATGGTGTGCGTGTCCAGCCGCGCGCCATGGTCGCGCAGCATCGCTTCCAGCGCCGGCGCGAGTGGCGCATAGGTCAGGTCGGTATCGCCTGCGATGATCAGGAAGCGCGTGCCCGACAAGCTGACTTGCGGAACCTTGTCCAGCACCGACATCGGCCGCAGCAGGATCGCGCGCTCGACCAGGCCCGGATGCAGGACCGAAAGCGCCGCCAAAAGATTGGCGCCATTCGAATAACCGAGGAAGGTGGTGTGATCGAGGTCGAGTTTCTGCCGTTTGACCATGCCTTGCAGGAAACTGGCGAACGCGTTGGCCTCGCCGCGAATATCGTTCTGGTCGAACCTGGTCGGCGTGATGCGCTTGTACCAGCGCTTCTTCCCATCCTGCACCACGCGTCCGCGCACACCCATCAGCACCGCGCGCGGCGCTATGCGGGAGGCCAGCGACATCAGCGTGGTTTCGTCGCCGCCGGAGCCGTGCAGCAATATCAGCGTTTCGGCCGTGGCCTTTTCCGGCTGCTTGACGAGGACTGTGAAGTCCCTGGTGTGGATTACGGAACTGGCGCCCACTTCCGCTGGCAGAGCCGTGGGTGCCGGGACTTTCGGCAAGGCAGCCTTGTTGGTGACGATCGGTTCGGCCGGCGTGCCCGCCCTGGCATCGGCAGACGGGCTCGGGCAGTCGCGGGCGGGTATCCCCGCCATGGGCTGCTGTTCCACCTTCGTGGCGGCAGCGGCCAGCCGGGCCTGCGAGCCATTGCGTTCGCAGTCGGAAAGGTCGCGGGCGCTGGCTGCGCCGGCCATGCCGAGGAACGCAAGGAGGGTGAGGGTACTGATAAACGCTTTCTTAGCCATGCCCGGACACTGTCAGCGAAAAGTTAACCAACATTCTAGGAAGCATCGGCCTGCCTCGTTCAGGCAGCCACCGGACGCAATGCGCACCGGCTGGTGTTCGTCAGCCCGTGCGCATCGATCCAGATTGCGCGGGGTGAAACGGATGAGCGTTTATCACGATATGTTTCGAATTGTCATCGGCCAATCGTGTTGGCCGATGACAATTGCGTCAGACCTGTTGCAGAAAATTCACGGCCATTTCACGGCCGGCGGCATGCTCGACAGAATGGAGTTGACGTTGCCGCCGGTCTTCAGGCCGAAGATCGTGCCGCGGTCGTAAAGCAGATTGAACTCCACGTAGCGGCCACGCCGGACGAGTTGTTCCTCGCGGTCGGCTTGCGACCAACTGGTGTTGAAGTTGCGACGCACCAGATGCGGATAGACGACGAGGAACGAGCGGCCGACATCCTGCGTGAAGCGGAAATCCGCCTCCCAGCCGCCCTTCTCTTCAGGCGAATGCAGCCAGTCGTAGAAGATGCCGCCGATGCCGCGCGCCTCGTTGCGGTGAGGGAGATAAAAATACTCGTCGCACCAGGCCTTGAACCTGGCGTAGTCGGCGACCTCCGGGTGCTTGCCGCAGGTGAAGGCGAAAGTCTTGTGGAAAGCCTGTGTATCGGGGTCTTCCTGCGCGCGCCGGCGGTCGAGCACCGGGGTGAGGTCGGCCCCGCCGCCGAACCATTGGCGCGAAGTCACCACCATGCGCGTGTTCATGTGCACGGCCGGTACATTGGGGTTCCAGGGATGAGCGATCAGCGAGATGCCGCTGGCCCAGAAGCTTGGATCCTCTTCGGCGCCGGGCATCTGCTTGCGGAATTCCGGCGAGAATTCGCCATACACGGTGGAGGTGTGCACGCCGACTTTCTCGAAGACGCGGCCATGCATCATCGACATGATGCCACCGCCGCCCTTGCCTTCGTCGCGCTGCCAGGGCGTGCGCTGGAAACGGCCCGGTGCCCTGGATGTGGCCTCGGCGATGGAAACCTCGTCCTCTAGCTGTTCGAAGGCGGCGCAGATGCGATCGCGCAGGTCCTCGAACCAGAGGCGGGCGCGTTCCTTCTTGGCTTCGATGTCGGCTGGCAGGCCGGCGGGGATTTCGGGGCGTTCCATGCGGTCTCCACTCACTCTGGCGGTGCTGCCCACCCATATAGGGAGGTAACGTGCACAAATGACTCGTTTTTTGTTGGCGTGATCCCTAATCTCTTGGTGATCAGGGTCAAGGAGTTCCTCGTGCGTACCCCGACGAGACCGCCGCTCGATGGTCTAAAGAAGAGGCTGGACGAAAGCCGGGCCGCGCGTGCGCATCAGCCGCGCGACGGGTTCTTGCGCGAAACTTTCGTGCTGCCACGCGGGGACGCGCGCGCCAAGGCGCAGGAATGGTTCGCGCGCTGGCCGAAGCAGGCCTACTGGACCGCCATCGAAAGCTGGTTCGAATGGCCGGGCGACGTCATCGAGTTCACGATCCGGCGGCTGCCTTCCTCCGATTGACGCCATTGCGCGCGGCCGCGACCAGCAACCGGCGGGGGCCGGCTCCTTCGGCGCCCAGCCTGTCGTCGGGATTGTGCAGCGGGCAGTGATCCAACGACATGCATCCACAGCCGATGCAGCCGGTGAGGCCCTCGCGCAGCTTCTGCAGTTGCAGGATGCGGCGGTCGAGATCGGCGGCCCAGCCTTCCGAAAGCATGCGCCAGTCCGCGCGGGTCGGCGTGCGTCCGTCCGGCAGCGAGGCGAGCGCATGCGCGATGTCGGCGAGCGAAATGCCCACTTCCTGCGCAACGCGGATGACCGCCACCCGGCGCAGCACGTCGGAACTGTAGCGGCGCTGGTTGCCGCCGGTACGGTGGCTGCGGATGAGCCCCTTGGTTTCGTAGAAATGCAGCGCCGACACGGCGACGCCACTGCGCCTGGCGACTTCGCCGACCGAGAGCTCCCTGCCCATGACCTGTCCGTCCCTGCTTGACCTCAAGTATTGTTGAGGTTGTATCAGTGGATCCTTCGCCACGCAAACCGAAGGATGAAGGCATGTTTGTCAGGTTGGGAATCGCAGGCTGGGTGACGGTGCGCGGGCGTCGCGTCGGCCGCTTTGCAGTGATCGTGGGAGTGGAGGAAGAGGTTTCAGCCGAGTTGCCGCATCGCCTCGCCGGCGGCCATGGCCGTGCTGAGCGCGAGATTCAGGCTGCGGCCGCCGCCGCGCATTGGGATGAGAAGGCGGGCATCGGCGCGCGCGTGCACATGTTCGGGTACGCCCGCAGATTCGCGGCCAAAAAGTACTATGTCGCCATCGGCATAGCTGAAATCCGTATAGGGGATCGCTGCTTTGGTGGTGAAAAGCACCAGCCTGCGCCCTTCCGCGACGCGCCAGGCGTCGAAGGCCGCGAAATCGACATGGCGCGTCAGGGCAGCCATTTCGAGATAGTCCATGCCGGCGCGGCGCAGATTGCGGTCGGAGAGGTCGAAGCCGGCGGGTTCGATGATGTCGACGGCGAGCCCGAGGCAGGCGGCCATGCGCAATATGGTGCCGGTATTGCCGGCGATGTCGGGCTGATAGAGCGCGATGCGGATGCCTTCGTTCAATATTTGCCTCCGCTAATCTGTTGCATGCTGGCAACAGCGTTGCTGCCGCAGCGGAAATCCAGGCCGCCGGCATGGTGTTTTGGGCGCAATGGGTCTATAGAGCCTGCATTGTCAACTCGAACCGAGGGAGAAAGTCATGACTGTTCGTATCTTTTTGCTCCCAATGCACGGCCATAAGGCCTGACGGCGGTTTCGGTTCGACGCTTTTTACTTCCTGACATTCCAAAGCAGCATCGTCTCGAATTCCGCCGGACACTTTTTCCGTTTCCGAAGGAATTTTCGCGATGCCATTTTCCCGTTCCAGGGGGCCAGGTACCCCGCCACAACTGCCCGACTATAACTTTCCTCCCGACGGGCGCACCAGCTTGCAGGAGCGTAAGCTTGCCGCCTGGGCGCTGACCATCGGCGCGCGGGTGCCGCTTGATCAGCCATATGAAACGCGCCGCCGCCGCGGTCTGCCCGACATCGACCTTTCGGGGGCCGGCCCCGATCCGGGATACCGTTCGCCGCTGCGCAGGTTGCTCGACGGATTGGGCGCAATCGTCCTGCGGATGGCCTCCCGGCCAACTCCTGTCGCGACCGTGTCAGCAGGGACCGGCGAGGGGGTCGGCATCGCGAGCTGCGCATCCTACATAGGGAAGGCCGGCCACGACTCAGAGCGCGGCCCCGGCCGAACCGGTGACGACAAAGACGACTGCGCGCGCCCGCTGGAACGGGCCGCCTGACAAGACTTCGAGAGAATGACATGTTTCGCTGGTTTGAACAGAGACTGAACCCGTTTCCCGCGGGCAAGCCCGTGGAGCCGCCTAGGACGCTGGCCGCGTTCTGCTGGCATTTCACGAAGCCTGCATGGCCCTTCGTGTTGCTGGCGGCAATCACCATGGCGCTGATCGCCATCATGGAAGTCTGGATGTTCGGCTTCCTCGGCAATATCGTGGACTGGCTGTCGGCGCATGACCGCGAGACTTTCCTGCAAACCGAGTGGTGGAAGCTCGTGGGCATGGCGCTGGTCGTTGGCATCGTCTTGCCGGCGACGGTGGCGCTGTCGTCCTTCAACACCTACCAGACGCTGTTCGGCAACTACCCGATGCGCATCCGCTGGCAGGTGCATCGCTATCTGCTCAACCAGTCGATGACCTTCTACCAGGACGAGTTCGCAGGCCGCATCGCCACCAAGCTGATGCAGACGGCGCTGGCCGTGCGCGAGACGATCATCAAGTTCGTCGAGGTGCTGAACTACGTCATCGTCTATTTCATCGGCGTGCTGGTGATCGTCGGCTCGGCCGACTGGCGGCTGGTGGCGCCGCTGCTGATCTGGCTGCTCTGCTATCTGGTCGTGCTGCGGCTCTTCGTGCCGAGGCTCGGCAAGGTGGCGGCGGCGCAGGCCGACGCCCGCTCGCTGATGACGGGGCGCATCGTCGACAGCTACACCAACATCCAGACGGTGAAGCTGTTCTCGCACGCGCGGCGCGAGGCCGACTATGCGCGCGAAGGCATGAGCGATTTCATGACGACGGCCTATGCGCAGGGCAGGCTGATCACGGCCTTCTATCTGGTGGTTTACGCTCTCAACTCGCTCCTGCTTCTGTCGGTCGGCGCGCTTGCGATTAATTTGTGGCTCGGCGAGGTCGTGTCGATCGGCGCGGTGGCGGTGGCGATCGGCCTCGTGCTTCGGCTGTGGGGCATGTCGCAATGGATCATGTGGGAGGTCTCCGGCCTGTTCGAGAATATCGGCACGGTGCAGGACGGCATCAATTCGATCTCGCTGCCCCGGTTGGTGGAGGACAGGCCCGGCGCGCCCGATCTCGTCGTCGACAAGGGCGGGATCGAGTTCGACCGCATCGGCTTCCACTACGGCAAGGGCAAGGGTGTCATCGAGGAGCTGTCGCTGTCCATCAAGCCCGGCGAGAAGGTGGGGCTGGTGGGGCGTTCCGGCGCGGGAAAATCCACGCTCGTCAACCTGCTGCTGCGTTTCTACGATCTCGAAAGCGGCCGCATTACGATCGACGGGCAGGACATTTCCGCCGTGGCGCAGGATTCGCTGAGGGCCGAGATCGGCATGGTTACGCAGGACACCTCGCTGCTGCACCGTTCGGTGCGCGAGAACATCCTCTACGGCCGCCCCGACGCTGGCGATGAAGAGATGGTCGAAGCAGTGCGCAGCGCCTCGGCAGAGGACTTCATCGCCACGCTCGTCGATGCCAAGGGCCGCACGGGCTTCGACGCGCATGTGGGCGAACGCGGCGTGAAGCTGTCCGGCGGACAGCGGCAGCGCATTGCCATTGCGCGCGTGATGCTGAAGGATGCACCGGTCCTGATCCTCGACGAAGCGACCTCCGCACTCGATTCGGAAGTGGAGGCGGCGATCCAGGAAAACCTCTATCGGCTGATGGAGGGCAAGACCGTCATCGCCATCGCCCACCGTCTTTCCACCATTGCGGCGATGGATCGCCTTGTGGTGATGGACAAGGGCAGCCTCATCGAGGAAGGCTCGCACGAGGAACTTGTGGCGCGCGGCGGGCTTTATGCCCAGCTATGGTCGCGCCAGTCGGGCGGCTTCCTGCCGCAAGAGGTCGAAACCACAACTGCCGGAAAGGACATTGCCGCAGAATGAGCATGCGTGCTGTTTACGAGGTGTTCGAAAAATGGGTGAACCCCTTCAAGGAACCCGCCGATCTTCGACCGCCGACAACAGTACGGGGCTTTCTGTGGCACTATGTCGGGCAGGCGAAGCTGGCCTTCTTCGCCATGCTCGTCATCGGCGGCATCGCCCCGCTGGTTGAGGCGGGGCTGTTCTATTTCGTCGGGCGCGTGGTCGATATTCTCGACAACGCGTCCAGTGAGCGTAGCTGGTCGGGGCTGTGGGAGGCGGCCGGCCCCGAGCTGCTGTTCATGGCGGCCACCGTTCTTCTCCTGCGCACGGTGGTGGTCGGCCTTTCCGCCCTGGTCGACGAGCAGACGATAACGCCGGGTTTCTACAACCTGGTGCGCTGGCAGGCGCATCGGCATGTCTCGCGCCAGTCCTACGCCTTCTTCCAGAATGATTTCGCCGGCCGCATCGCCACCAAGGTATGGCAGGCGGGGCAGGCGACCGGCGACCTGATGGAAAGCTTCATCGAGGTCGTCTGGTTCATGATCGTCTATACGGTCACGACGCTGATACTGGTGGCTGGACTGGACATGCGGCTGGCCGGCCTGGTGGTTATCTGGATCGTTGCTTTCGGCTTCCTCGCACGCCGCTACCTTCCTTCGATCCGTCGCCATGCCGAAGCGACGGCGGAAGCGGGCTCGATGATCAACGGGCGCATTGTCGATTCCTATTCCAACATCCAGACGTTGAAGCTGTTCGCCGCCGATGGCGACGACCGCTATATCCGGGGCGGCTTCGACATCTATCTCGGGGCGCTGCGCCCCTTTACCCGGCGGCTCACCGGCGTGCGCATGGCGCTGACGGCGCTGTCGGGCGTGATGATCACGGTCATTGCCGCCTTTGCCATCTATCTGTGGGTGGAGGGTTCGATCACGGTCGGCGCGGTGGCCTTCACGCTGAGCCTCGTTCTGCGGCTCAACATGCTGCTCGGCCGGCTGATGATGCAGCTCAATGGCATCCTGCGAAATCTCGGCGTGCTGGAAAACTCCAAGGCGCTGATCTCGCAGCCGCTGGGCCTCGTCGATAAGCCGGGGGCCACCGATCTCGTGGTGACGGGCGGCGAAATCCGGGCCGAGCGCGTGGTGTTCCACTACGGCAAGGGCTCGGGCGTGCTGAACGGCATCGATCTGGTGGTGAAGCCGGGCGAGAAGGTCGGCCTGATCGGGCCTTCCGGCGCCGGCAAGACCACCTTCATCAATCTGATGCTGCGGCTCTACGACATGGAGGGCGGGCGCATCCTGATCGACGGGCAGGATGTCGCCACGGTCACGCAGGATTCGCTACGCGCCAATATCGGCGTTGTCAGCCAGGATACGGCGCTGTTCCACCGTTCGCTGCGCGACAATATCAGGCTCGGTATGCCCGACGCCACGGATGCCGAAGTGGTCGCGGCGGCCAAGAAGGCCGAGGCGCATGAATTCATCCTGCAGCTTCGCGACAATCGCGGCCGTACCGGCTATGACGCCTTTGTCGGCGAGCGGGGCGTAAAACTTTCCGGTGGCCAGCGCCAACGCATCGCGATTGCCCGTGTTTTCCTCAAGGACGCGCCTATATTGGTGCTGGACGAGGCGACTTCCGCGCTCGACTCGGATGTGGAAGCCGCGATTCAGGAAAACCTTCAGGCGCTGATGCACGGCAAGACGGTCATCGCCATCGCGCATCGTTTGTCCACCATCGCCGCCCTCGACAGGCTGGTGGTGCTGGAAGGCGGGCGCATCGTCGAGCAGGGCACCCATGACGATCTGGTGGCGCTCGACGGGCTTTATGCGCGGCTCTGGAAGCGGCAGTCCGGCGGTTTCCTGTTCAACGAGGAGGCCACACGGCCGGCATGACGCGCCAAGCTTTGCCACATCGCGTGTTTTCGTCGCCGGTCGCTGCCGGCGGGGAGCGCGCGCGATGACGCTGCGACCGCCGGGCCGACGTTCCCACCTGCCGAATCCGGAAAGCGGGCAGGACGTTCTCCAGCGCGAATTGCTGGAGGAGATGGCGATCTCGCTGGGCAGGGCAGGGCGCCGCGCAGAGCTGGCGCTGACGCAATTGCGCGAGCATCAGGGAGCGGCAGACGAGCGGCTGCTGCTGCTGAAGGCCGCAGCCGAATCGGTCCATGCCTATTTCATCCAGCGCGAGCTGTGCGGCCTGCGCAAGCATGACGATGTGATCCGCGACTACCGGATCCCCCGCGCGGTGCTTGCCCGATTGGGGGCAAAGTAGGCACGGGTCGCCATTTCGCCGCTTTCGCCGGCTACTGTGCCTAACCCGCGACAATCTGCCCTCACCTCGTTGTCCCGTCTGGACAAGAGTGTTCTTCACGCATAAACCGATCCCGAATGCCGGAGGATTTCGTCAGCCTGTTCCGCTATGCGGGCCGGGCCGTCGATAAATGAGCGGGGACCAGGCTCTGCCGCCGGCGAGGGTAAGGCGAAAGGATCATAATCCCGTGAGCGCAAACGATACGATCGACCCAACCCGTCGTGACTTTCTCTATGTGGCGACCGGCATGGCCGGTGTCGTGGGCGCGGCGGCTGTCGCCTGGCCCTTCATCGACCAGATGCGCCCCGATGCCTCGACGCTGGCCGCGTCGTCCATCGAGGTCGATGTCTCGTCGCTGACGCCGGGCATGTCTCTGACGGTCAAGTGGCGTGGTAAACCGGTGTTCATCCGCAACCGCACGCCGGAAGAAATCAAGTCCGCGCAGGAAGTGCCGCTGGCCGAGTTGAAAGACCCGGTGGCGCGCAACGCCAACCTGTCCGGCGATGCCCAGGCGACCGACATCGATCGTTCGGCCGGCGACGGCAAGGAAAACTGGCTGGTGATGGTCGGCGTGTGCACCCATCTGGGTTGCGTGCCGCTCGGCCAGCAGGGCGATTTCGGTGGCTGGTTCTGCCCGTGCCACGGTTCGCATTACGATACCGCAGGCCGTATCCGCAAAGGTCCGGCGCCTGAAAATATGGCGATCCCGACCTTCTCATTCATTTCCGACAGCACCATCCGGATCGGCTGAGGCAGAGGGGACCTAATTCCATGAGCGGTGGACACTCTACCTATTCACCTACTACAGGCATCGGTCGTTGGATGGATGCGCGCATGCCCTTGCCGCGTCTCATCCACGATTCCTTCATTTCCTATCCCGTGCCGCGCAACCTGAATTATGCCTATACGTTCGGCGGCATTCTTTCGCTGATGCTGGCTGCGCAGATCATCACCGGCATTGTGCTGGCCATGCACTATGTGTCCGACACGACGCTGGCCTTCCAGTCGGTCGAAAAGATCATGCGCGACGTGAACTCCGGCTGGCTGTTGCGCTACATGCACGCCAACGGCGCATCGTTCTTCTTCATCGCCGTCTATATCCACATCATGCGCGGCCTCTACTACGGCTCCTACAAGGCGCCGCGTGAGCTGCTGTGGATCCTGGGCTGCATCATCTATCTCCTGATGATGGCGACCGGCTTCATGGGCTACGTGTTGCCGTGGGGCCAGATGAGCTTCTGGGGCGCAACCGTCATCACCGGCTTCTTCACCGCCATTCCGCTTGTGGGCGACTGGATCCAGCAGCTTCTGCTCGGTGGCTTTGCCGTGGACAATCCGACGCTGAACCGGTTCTTCGCGCTGCACTACCTGCTGCCGTTCATGATCGCGGGCGTCGTGGTCCTGCACGTCTGGGCGCTGCATGTCGTCGGCCAGACCAACCCGACCGGCATCGAAGTGAAGTCGAAGACCGACGTCGTCGCCTTCACGCCCTACGCGACCATCAAGGACGCGTTCGGCATGATCGTGTTCGTGTTCGTGTTCGCCTACTTCATCTTCTACATCCCGAACTTCCTCGGCCACCCGGACAACTACATCCAGGCCAACTCGCTGAAGACGCCGGCGCATATCGTTCCGGAATGGTACTACCTGCCGTTCTACGCGATCCTGCGCGCCATCACCTTCAACATCGGTCCGATCGACTCCAAGCTTGGCGGCGTGATCGCGATGTTCGGCTCGATCGCGGTGCTGTTCTTCGTGCCGTGGCTCGACACTTCGAAGGTGCGCTCGGCGGTCTATCGGCCCTGGTACAAGCTGTTCTTCTGGCTGTTCGTGGCCAACGCCATCTTCCTGGGTTGGCTCGGTTCGCGCCCGGCGGAAGGCAGCTATGTGATCATGGCTCAGTTCTCGACCTTCTATTACTTCGCCTTCTTCCTGATCATCATGCCGGTGCTCGGTCTGATCGAAACGCCCCGGCGCATGCCGAACTCGATCACCGAAGCCGTGCTTGAGAAGAACAAGGCCGGCGCTTCGGTTCAGCCCGCTGGTGCCGCGGCATCGCCGGAAGTCAAAGGCTAAGCGAGAATCTTGAGAGGAATATCCAGATGAAAAAGATTCTCAACGGATTGGCTGCTTTCGGTCTGGTCATGGCCGGCGCGCTCGGCGCCGCCACGGCCGCGGAAGAGGCGCACAATGCGGCGGAACCGACACATTTCCCGATCATGAAGCCGACGCAGGAGAAGTGGAGCTTCTCCGGCCCGTTCGGCACCTATGACCGGGCTCAGCTCCAGCGCGGGCTGAAGGTCTACAAGGAAGTGTGCTCGGCCTGCCATTCGATGGACCTGGTCGCGTTCCGCACCCTGGCCGACCTCGGCTATTCGGAAGAGCAGGTGAAGGCCTTCGCCGCCGAATACGAGGTCGAGGACGGCCCGAACGCGGATGGCGAAATGTTCACCCGCAAGGCCGGCCCGAACGATCACTTCCCGTCGCCATTCCCGAACGAGGCTGCCGCCGCGGCCGCGAATGGCGGGGCTGCTCCGCCCGACATGTCGCTGCTGGCCAAGGCCCGCGCGGTGGAGCGTGGCTTCCCGACCTTCGTGTTCGACATCTTCACCCAGTATGCGGAAGGTGGCCCGGACTACATCCATGCCCTGCTGACCGGTTACGATCACGAGCCGCCGGCTGGCATGGAAGTCGCCGAGGGAACGCACTACAACCCGTTCTTCATCGCCGGCAAGTCGCTGGCAATGGCCAAGCCGATCTCGGACGGCCAGGTGACCTATGACGACGGTTCGCCCGAGACTGTAGACCAGTATTCGCGCGACGTTTCGGCATTCCTGATGTGGGCCGCCGAGCCGCATCTGGAGGCACGCAAGCAGACCGGCTTCAGCGTCATGGTGTTCGTGCTGCTGTTCGGCGCGTTGGTTTATCTGACCAAGCGCAAGGTCTGGTCGAACGTCGCGCACTGATCGCGTCTTTCGGGGACGATATGGATGAAAAGGGTGCTTCGGCGCCCTTTTCTTTTTGCGCATATCGCGGCACAACGATGAGGAAGGATGCAGCTTTCGGCAGTCGCCATTCGCCGCCGGCGAAGAGGTTTCAGCCGCTGGCAGCGCCGCCCTATATCAACCTTCGCCATTTTCGGCGGAATGACTTCAACGCCGCGAGCCGATCAAGCCGCTCGCCCGTTCTTCCGGCCGACCACGGGATTCCTGACAATGAAGCCATCACTCGAAGAAATGCTGCGTTCCTCGATCAGGAACATCCCCGACTATCCCAAGCCCGGCGTCATGTTCCGAGACATCACCACCCTGCTGGGCAATGCGCGGGCCTTTCGCCGGGCGATAGACGAACTGGTGCACCCCTATGCGGGATCGAAGATCGACAAGATCGCCGGCATCGAGGCGCGCGGCTTCATCCTTGGCGGCGCCATTGCGCATCAGCTTTCGTCCGGCTTCGTGCCGATCCGCAAGAAGGGCAAGCTGCCGCACGACACCGTGCGCATCGCCTACAGCCTGGAATACGGCCTGGACGAGATGGAGATGCACAAGGATGCGATCGAGCCGGGTGAGAAGGTGATCCTGGTGGACGACCTGATCGCCACGGGCGGCACGGCGGAGGCTGCGGCAAAGCTGCTGCGCCAGATGGGTGCGGACATCGTGGCCGCATGCTTCGTCATCGACCTGCCCGAACTCGGCGGCCGCCAGAAGCTCGAGGCGCTAGGCGTGCCGGTGCGCACGCTGATCGAATTCGAGGGACATTGAAACGGAAGCAGGCGGGTGGATTTCTTCTACCCGATGATCGTGGGCGTTCTGACGAACATGGTTCCGCTGTACCGCCTGGTTTTCTTAGCCGCATCTGTGCGACGCCAGGCGATTGCGCCTGGCTACAAAATGCTTTAACGCCGTCCACCTCATGCCGGACTGGCAAAAAATCAGCCGGCCTTCACCAGCACCGCGCTTTCAAATTCCATCACCTTGTCACCGGTGGAATCGTGAGCCTCGGCGAGCAGCAGCAAGACGCGCCAGCCGGGGCGGCTGGCAATCGGGCGATGGCTTAGCCCGGTGCGGGTGAAGGTGATGGTTTCGCCAGCATAGACGGGCTTCTGCCATTTCAGGTTCTTGAAGCCGGGGGAGGGGCCGAATTCGGGCGCTTCGCCGGGGCCGGTCCAGGGCCGTGCGCCGGTTTTGGCAAGATGCGCGAGACTGTAGCGCATCCACATGGCTGTCGTGTGCCAGCCGGAGGCGCACAGCCTGCCGAACACTGTGCCTTCGGCCTTCCTTTCGTCCACGTGGAAGGGTTGCGGATCGTATTTGCGGGCAAAATCCTTGATGGCCTCGGCCGTAAAGGTATGCGAGCCGAGCGTGACGGTGACGCCGACCTCGAAAAATTCGTCGAGCGTCATGCCGTCACCCCGCGCTTCAGGAACATGCCCGTGTTCTCCAGCTCGAACACGTTTTCGCCCTTCTGGTTGAACAGTTCATGGCGGAAGGTGACGAGCCCAAGTTGCGGGCGTGAATTGGACGTTCTGTGCGCAACCACGGTCGAGCGGCCGGTCAGCGTGTCGCCGGCCAGCACAGGCTTCTTCCAGCGCGCATATTCGATGCCGGGGGCGCCCTGTGACGTCGAATCGAGCAGGAAAGCGTCGCACATCATGCGCATGAACATCGAGCATGTGTGCCAGCCGGAGGCCGAAAGGCCGCCCAATATGCTGGCCTTTCCGGCCTCCTCATCCAGATGCATCGGCTGGGCATCAAATTCCGATGCGAATTCGATGATTTCCGCGGCCGTCACGTCCTTGGTGCCGAGGTCGATCGCCAGTCCTTCGGCGAAATCCTCATAAGCCCATTTCTTGTCCGTCATTCACGCAATCCCGTTCAGTTTTGAACTTTTTCATTGTGACGGTTGGGGGCAGGGCGGGCAAGCCATGACGTGAAGCCACCGCCGGTCTTCCGCTTGTTACAGCCAGCCGCGCCGCTTGAAATAGAGATATGGCAGCACGGCCGAGAGCACCATCAGGAACAGCGCGAAGGGGTAGCCGAGCGCCCATTTCAATTCGGGCATGATTTCGAAGTTCATGCCGTAGATGGACGCGACCACCGTGGGTGGCAGGAAGATCACCGCCGCGACCGAGAAAATCTTGATGATGGCGCTTTGCTCGATATTGACCATGCCGAGCGTGGCGTCGAGCAGGAAGACGATCTTGTTGGACAGGAACGAGGCGTGATCGGTCAACGAGGCGATGTCGCGCGACAGGGTCTTGATGCGTGCGCGCAGATCCTTGTTCTTGCTTTGCAGCAGGACGTTGCCGAGAAAGCCGGACAGGCGTTGCAGGGTCATCAGGCTCTGGCGAATATTGGAAGTCAGTTCCTCCTTGCGCCCGATCGTCTGGAAGATGCGGCGGAAATCGCGGTCACGCTTGGAGGGCTTGTCGGAGTTTGGCTTGAAGATGCGATGGGAGATGCCGTCGATATCGCCGCCGATGCGCTCCAGTACGTCGGCAAGGCGGTCCACGATCGCTTCCAGCAGGCTGATCAGGATGGTGTCGCCGCTGGTGCAGCCCATGGCGATCTTCTCGGCTCGCATGGGGAAGGTGAGGAAGGCGCGCGGCTCGTGATAGCGCACGGTGATCAGCCTCTTGCCGGCCAGTACGAAGGTAACTGGAGACATGACCGGGTGGTCGCCTTCAGTTTGCGCCGGCAGCGTGGCGGTCATGAAGTTGGCGCCGTCTTCGATGTAGAGGCGTGAGGAAATCTCGATTTCCTCCATCTCCTCGCGAGTGGGCACGCCGATACCCAGCCAGCGTTCGACCTCGGCTTCCTCTTCCCGCGTGGGGTTGAGAAGGTCTGCCCAGACAATGGCATCCCTGTGCTGCTCGAGGTCATCCACCGGGCGCAGCCGCTCGCCATCGACCACATATGCCCTGATCATCGTTACTTCTCCGTGATCGAGGAGGGAAGCGCGCCGGTAGCGGACGCATCGAAGTCGTATCGCTTAGAGGGTAATGGCCTTTCCCGGAAACGTCATCATGCTCTATCTATTTGTTTGAGCATGATCTTTTTCCGAAAACCGGTTCCCTCGCACGTGGGGCATGCTCTAGCCGCTGCGATTCGACGCGTCAAGGATGCGCTCTGGGTATGAACGCGGTGTGTCCGCGCAGGCGGATCACCGGATTTCCGCCGCGGCGGCAGGGGCGAGTGCGAACATGCCGGCATGCCGCTGCTCCTCGATCCACTGCTTGCCGGCGCGAAGGACGGCGTCGTAGACGGCGCGGCCGATGACGGCGCCAATATCCGTATGCAGGCCAGCGAAACGCTCGCCGGCGCCGCGTGCGGGCGCGGCCACGACGATGCAATCCGTTCCGGTGCCGGTTGCCACACCGTCCCGAACTTGCCAGCAGAGGTCCATGATCGCGGCAGTGCGGGCTTCCGTGGCGATGGACAATGCCTCGATCAGCCCTGCCTCGGTGAGCGGGCGACCGCAATGCGCAAGCAGATTGATCGTTCCTGCTCTCGCGGCCGCCTGCGGTGCAGCGCCGACCCTGCCGGCATTGCCAAGGCCAACGGTGGCGAGGCACGAGGCGCTTGCGTCGCCGACCGTCGCCGTGGCGGCTTCATGGTTCGAGACGGCGCGTGATGTCATGAGATGGACGGCATCGCCATGTCCGGCGGCCGTCATCCGCGTATCGAGAAAGGCCTCGGCATCCACGTCCGGCCCCAGGTCGTCGTTTCGCACATGCAGCCACGCCACCTTGCGCGCCGTGACGAAACCCGGCCGTGTCAGTGACCAGCTCAGCATGGATTGCGGGGCCGCAAACTCGGCAACGAGAAACGGCCCGTGGCAGGAAACGGAAAAGGCGCTCATGCCGCGCTTTTCACATTCTCCACGGACCGCTGCAAGGCCGCCGGTGCGCTTATCGCTCAGGTGTTGAACTTGAACAGCATCACGTCGCCGTCCTGGACGACATATTCCTTGCCTTCGTCGCGCGCCTTGCCGGCCTCCTTAGCCGCGACTTCACCGCCGAGGGTGACGTAGTCATTGTAGGCGATGGTCTGCGCGCGGATGAAGCCGCGCTCGAAATCGGTGTGGATCACGCCGGCGGCACCCGGCGCCTTGGTGCCCTTCTGGATGGTCCAGGCGCGCGTTTCCTTCGGACCGGCGGTGAAATAAGTGATGAGGTGCAGGAGCTCGTAACCGGCTCGGATGAGCTTATCCAGGCCGGGTTCTTCCAGACCGAGCGCATCGAGGAATTCCTTGGCGTCTTCGTCGGGAAGCTGGGCGACTTCCGACTCGATGGCGGCCGAGATGATCACGGTGCGCGCGCCCTGGGCGGAAGCCATCTTCTCCACGGCGGCGGTGTGCTCGTTGCCGGTCGCGGCTTCGGCTTCCGACACGTTGCAGACATAGAGCACGGGATGCGAGGTGAGCAGGTTCAGCCCCTGCAGGATGACGAGGTCCTCATGGGCGATGCCGTCCAGCAGCATGCGCACGGGCTTGCCGTCCTGCAGCAGCGCCAATGCCTGCTCCATCATCGGCAGGATGGTCAGCGCTTCCTTTTCCTTGCCGGTGGCGCGCTTGCGGATCTGCACGATGCGGCGCTCGAGGCTTTCGAGGTCGGCGAGCATCAGCTCGGTCTCGACCGTCTCGGCGTCGGCGACCGGGTCGATGCGGCCCTCGACGTGGGTGATGTCGTCATCCTCGAAGCAGCGCAGCACGTGCACGATCGCATCGACCTCGCGGATGTTGGCGAGGAACTGGTTGCCCAGGCCTTCGCCCTTCGAGGCTCCGCGCACGAGCCCGGCGATGTCGACGAAGGAGATGCGGGTCGGGATGATCTCCTTCGACTTCGTCACCTCGGCGATCTTCTTCAGGCGCGAGTCCGGCACCGCCACCTCGCCGGTGTTGGGCTCGATGGTGCAGAACGGGTAGTTGGCGGCCTGCGCCGCCGCCGTGCGCGTCAGCGCGTTGAAGAGCGTGGACTTGCCGACATTGGGCAGCCCGACGATGCCGCATTTGAAACCCATGGTGATCTAGCCTTATCGAGATACGAAAACTTGCTCAGGGCTATGGGCGAAAGGGTCGACGATCGTCAAGCACCTTCGGCGCCGCACCCGGTGTGGGCAGGTGGTGGGACGCGTAAACGCGCATCAGTCCTTGTTGCCGAAGAGCTTCTTCAGCATGGCGGCCATGGGGCCGCCTTCGGGAACCTTGGCGGCCGGCGCCTGCGGGCGCGCCTGGCGGATATGGCTCTGCGCCTTGGCGGGCTTCGGCTTTGGCGGCGGGGTGTCGTCCGCGCCAGTGGGTTGCAGCTTGTCGCGCAGCGCCAGCGTCACACGGTTCATGAAGCCGTTGTCGTCGCCCTTGGCGATCAGATCGGAATTGTCCGCGATGGAGTCGAGAAGGACGTCCAGCCACTCGCGGTCGGCCTTGGCAAAGTCGCCCAGCACATGACCATGGACCAGCTCCTTGACGCCGGGATGGCCGATGCCGATGCGCACGCGGCGGTATTCCTTGCCGCAATGCTGGTCGATGGAGCGGATACCGTTGTGGCCGCCTGCGCCGCCGCCCACCTTCACGCGGACCTTGCCGGCGGCAAGATCGAGTTCGTCGTAGAAGACGGTGAGATCGGAAGGGGAGAGCTTGTAGAAGCGCAACGCCTCGCCGACCGACTGGCCGGACAGGTTCATGAAGGTCTGCGGCATGAGCAGGATGACCTTTTCGTCGCCGATCCTGCCTTCGGCGACCTGGCCCTGGAATTTCTTCGACCAGGGCGAAAAATCATGGCGGCGGGCAATCGCCTCCGCCGCCATGAAGCCGACATTGTGCCGGTTGTTGGCATATTTCGCGCCCGGATTGCCAAGACCTGCGAAAAGCAGCATCGAGAGGGTCCTCCAGACGCCGAGGATTACTCCTCGGAAGCAGCTTCCGCTTCGCCCTCGGCGGCAGCAGCACCTTCCTCGCTCTTGAGGCCGGCGGGCGCCGCGACGGTCGCGATGGTGAAGTCGCGGTCGGAAATGATCGGCTTCACGTTCTTCGGCAGCTTCACAGACGAAATGTGGACCGAGGCACCGAGCTCGAGACCGGTGAGGTCGACTTCGATGAACTCCGGGATCGCGTTGGCCGGGCAGTGGAACTCGACTTCGTGACGCACGATGTTGAGCACGCCGCCGCGCTTGATGCCGGGGGCCTTCTCTTCATTGATGAAGCGCACGGGCACGTTCACGTTGACTTCGGTGTTCTTGCCGACGCGCAGGAAGTCCACATGCAGCGGGAAGTCACGGACCGGATCGAGCTGGTAATCCTTGGGCAGAGCCTGGATCTTCTGGCCGTCGACTTCGATCGTGGCCACGGTGGTCATGAAGCCGCCGCCGTGAATCTTGTAGAAGATGTCCTTGTAGGACAGGGTGATGGCCAGCGGGGGCTGCTTATCACCATAAATAACTGCGGGTATCTTGCCGTTGCGGCGAAGTTCCCGGGCGGACCCCTTACCGACCCGTTCGCGTGCCTCGGCCTTGAGCACGTTGGTGTCGCTCATGGCATTTCCTTTCTGGTTGATTGGAGCGCCTGAGAGGGCAAAAGCCCGCCTCAAACGTTGAAAGCGGCCGCTGGCCGCCCCCATCCGCGTTGCCTCCAAGGGTGTCTACGCGGGTGGCGGCTCTATAGCGGAAGGTGGCTGGCAGTGCAAGGTTTTGGCGTGTTCAACCTTGGTTTGCCTTCGAAAACTTCTTCTTCGGTTTCCTGGGGGCAGGAGCGCCGGCCTGCTTGGCGGCCTTGCCTTTCGGCTTCGGCTTGAACTTGCCCTTCTTTTCGCTGTTCCAGCCGCTCGCTTCACGCACGGGCTTTTCGCGCGGGGGTGCCTTGCCGTCGATCCGCTGGATCGTCACGCCTTTTTCACCGGTGCCGGCTTCCTGGACGGTTGCCCAAAAAGCGTTGGCCTTGTCGCCGGCGATCTCGAAGTGGCTGTCGGCGTCGTTGATCCTGATTGAGCCGACAGCACGCTTGGTGATGTGCCCGGCCTTGCAGATCATCGGCAACAGCCAGCGCGGCTCGGCGCGATGCTTGCGGCCGACAGTGACGCGGAACCAGACGCCATTGTCGAAATCGCTGCGGTCGCGGGGCGCGAAATCCTCGCGCGCTTTGCCGCGCGGTGCCTTTTCCACATAGGCAGGCACTTCCGACAGCTCTTCCGGCACGGGTCGCGAGGAAAGCTGCAGCCGAAGATAGGCGGCGGCGATGTTTTCGGCGCCATGCGCCTCCATCAGTTCGCGCACGAAGGTGATCTCGTCCTCGCTCGGGGCGAGGGCGAGTGCCGGATCGTCGAGAATGCGCTGCCGGTTGTGATGCTCGATGTCGCTGGCTGTCGGCGCGGGGACGACGGTGGCGGTGAGTTTTGCCAGTTTCAGCACGCGGTTGGCGGCGCCGCGGCGATGCAGCGGCACGATCAGCGCGCAGATACCCTTGCGGCCGGCGCGACCGGTGCGGCCGGAACGGTGCAGCAGCGTATCGGGATTGCTCGGCAGATCGGCATGGATGACAAGCCCGAGATTGGGCAGGTCGATGCCGCGCGCCGCCACGTCGGTGGCCACGCACACGCGGGCGCGGCCGTCGCGCATGGCCTGCAGCGCATTGGTGCGCTCGGCCTGGCTGAGTTCGCCCGACAGCGACACCACCGGAAAGCCGCGATTGGAGAGGCGGCTGGTCAGATGCTTCACCGCCTCGCGGGTGTGGCAGAAGACGATCGCGTTCTGCTGGTCGTGGAAAAGCAGCGTGTTGATGATGGCATTCTCGCGGTCGGCCGGCGCAACGAAAATCTGCTGATATTCGATGTCGCTGTGCTGGTCGCTCGAACCTTGCACGACGATGCGCTGCGCGTTCTGCTGGAAACGCCGGGCAAGCTGCTCGATCTGCGGCGGCACGGTGGCAGAAAACAACAGCGTGCGCCGTTCGGCAGGGGCGGCGGCAAGGATGAATTCGAGATCGTCGCGGAAGCCGAGGTCGAGCATCTCGTCGGCCTCGTCGAGCACGACCGCGCGCAGTTCCGAAATATCGAGCGAGCCGCGCGTGATGTGATCGCGCAGGCGGCCCGGTGTGCCGACGACGATGTGGGCGCCCTCATCGAGCGCGCGACGTTCGCGGCGCATGTCCATGCCGCCGACGCAGGAGGCGATACGCGCTCCGGTTTCGCGATAGAGCCATTCGAGTTCGCGGCGCACCTGCATGGCCAGTTCGCGCGTGGGAGCGACAATCAGCGCCAGCGGCAGACCGGCGGGGTCGAAACGCTCGCGGCTGCCGAGCAGGGTAGGGGCAACGGCGATGCCGAAGGCGACGGTCTTGCCGGAGCCGGTCTGGGCGGAAACCAGAAGGTCGGCATCGCGTGCTTCCGGTTGCAGCATGGCGTTCTGGACGGGCGTCAGCGCCTCATATCCACGCGATGCGAGAGCGGCCGCCAGCGCGGGCGCCATCATGGCGAATTCAGTCAAAGGTCAGGCTTTCGTATGGGGGCGACAGGCCGCTCGGTCAGCGGCGCGCATTTCGGTTGGCGGCTTCCCTAGCTGTTGCCGGCCATTTCGGCAAGCAGGGTCGCTTCAATTAACCGCTACCGGAAGCGATTTTGACCTCCGGATACGGCAAAGGCGCGGACGGTTTTGCCATCCGCGCCTTTGCAATGTGGTTCGATCGAGCTGCGATCAGTCGAACAGGCTGGAGACGGATTCTTCCGAAGCCGTGCGCGAAATCGCTTCGCCGATCAGGTCGCCGATGGACAGGACACGCACATTGTGGGCCGCATCGATGGCGGAAGTGGGCTGGATGGAATCGGTGATGACCAGTTCCTGCAGCTTGGAGCCGGCGATGCGCTCCACCGCGCCGCCCGAAAGCACGCCGTGGGTGATGTAGGCCGTGACGCTGGTGGCGCCGTTGGCAAGCAGCGCGTCGCCCGCGTTGCACAGCGTGCCGCCGGAATCGACGATGTCGTCGATGAGCAGGCAGTCCTTGCCGCGCACGTCGCCGATGACGTTCATGACTTCCGACTCGCCCGGGCGTTCGCGGCGCTTGTCGACGATGGCGAGCTGGGCATCGAGGCGCTTGGCCAGCGCACGGGCGCGCACCACGCCGCCGACGTCCGGCGAGACGACCATGACGTTGTTGAGCTGCTTGTACTTGGCCTTCACGTCGCGCGCCATGACCGGCACGGCGAACAGGTTGTCGGTCGGGATGTCGAAGAAGCCCTGGATCTGGCCAGCGTGAAGATCGAGCGTCAGCACGCGGTTGGCGCCGGCGCGCGCGATCATGTTGGCCACCAGCTTGGCCGAGATCGGTGTGCGGCCCGACGCGCGGCGATCCTGGCGCGCATAACCGAAATAGGGGATGACCGCCGTGATGCGCCGCGCCGACGAGCGCATGAAGGCATCGATCATGATGAGCAGTTCCATCAGATGATCGTTGGTCGGGAAGGAGGTGGACTGGAGGATGAAGACGTCTTCGCCGCGAACGTTTTCCTGGATTTCGACGAAGATTTCCTGATCGGCGAAGCGCCGAACGCTGGCCTTGCCCAGCGGAATGTTGAGATAGCGTGCGACGGCTTCTGCCAGCGCCCGGTTGGAGTTGCCTGCGAAGAGTTTCATGACCGACCCTGGCGGAAATTTCAGAGGAAGAATTTAGCGGGCTTTTAGCGGGCTGTGCCGTCAATGCAAGCGGAGTCGTCGCTTTTCGACCATTTTTGCCGCAAATGCGTCCAAACGCCCGAGTCGATTGTGGGGTTAAATCGGTTCAACCGGTTTGGCCGCTGAGCCAGCTCGCCAGTTCGCTCACTGTCGAGTCGGCGATAGCCTGCATGGCGGCGGGCGGAACCGCGCCCCAGCCCTCGGTTCCGGAGGTCGCTGCCTTCTGCTGGCCGTTGATGCGGTGCAGGCGATTGCCGTCCGGGTCGTAGACATCCCAGACATAGACGACGGTCGTTTCCTTGCCTTCCGTCAGAGCCGAGAAATAGCCCTTCAGCACATGGGTGGTGGGCGCCGTGTCTGTGGAGCCGGCGAGACGGATGCCGCGCTCGCGCGCCTTGAGCGCCAGCCGTTCGGTGAGCGGCGCGGCAGCCTCCACGCTGGGGCCGACGATGGGGGCGATCTGCATGCGAATATTTTGTGCAATCGGCCTCGTGGGGGCAGTCGCATCGCTCGAAGCCGTGACCGACGATGTCACAGTGGATGCGATTGCCGAGCCATCGGCCTGCTGCTGGGCAGCGATGGCGGAAGGCTCGAGCACGTCCTGGGTGCTCGTGCAGGCGGAAAGGGAGACAACGGCCAACAGTGCCAGCGCCGCGAAAGGCAACCGCCTCGACGTCATTTCACCCCCTGCATGCAAATGCTCCACGATTCTTGCAACCTGCCGGATTCACTGCACGATCAGGTCGAGATCATGGCGCGAAAGTGGCCGCGGCTGCGTATCCGTCGTCAGATAGGTGCGCCCCAGCGTCATTGCCGTTTCGGTCTCGGAATCCATGATGATCATATGCGCAAAAAGCGTCATGTCCGGCGCGATCGGCTCGGGATTGCCCTGATAGAACATGGGCATGTCCATCCAGGACGGCGCAAAGCGCGCGCCCAGCGAATAGCCGCAGGCGTTGAGCCGATGCTTGGTCAGGCCATGCGCCTCCATGGTGCGTGCATGCGCATCGAATACGTCGCCGAAGGTGTTGCCGGGGCTCATCGCCTTCTCGACCGCCAGCAGCGCGTCGCGGGCTGCCTCGAACAATTCCTGATGGCGCTTGGAGACCTTGCCGGTCAGCACGGTGCGCATCATGGCGGCATGGTAGTGATTGTAGACGCCGGCCCATTCCAGCGTGAGCTGGTCGTTCTTGTTGAGCTTGCGGCGGCCCGATTTGTAGCGGCACAGCAGCGCGTCCGGGCCGGATCCGACGATGAATTCATTGGCCGGATAGTCGCCGCCGCCCTCGAAGATCGCGCCCTGCATGGCGGCGAGGATCGCACCTTCGTCGCCGCCCTGCCTGATGAGCGGCAAGGCGGCGTCGAGCGCCGCGTCGGCAAGCTCGGCGGCCTTTTCCACCTTCTTGATTTCGGCCGGGCTCTTGAACAGGCGCAGCCGCGAGACGATGCCGGAAGCATCGGCGATCTGCCCGAAGGTCTGCAGCAACTCGTCCAGCCGGCGACCATTGTAGGCGGTGAGGCCATGCGTGTCGTATTCGATGCCGATGCGCGCGCCGAGCAGGTCGAGGTCGTTGAGCAGGTTGCGCAGATCGAGCGCGGGGTTGGAACCGTCGCGGTCGGTCCACAGCACGATATTGTCAATGATCGAGGTCTGGCGCGCCTGCCGCAAGTCCGCCGAGCGCGTCAGCAGCGTCATCGACCCGTCTGCCTTCACGACGAGACACTGGAAGAAGCAGAAGCCGAACGTATCGTAGCCGGTCAGCCAGTACATGCTCTCCTGCGCGAACAGCAGAACGGCATCGAGCTTCTTCTCGGCCATTTCGATGATCAGGCGGTCGCGACGTGCGTCAAATTCGGAGCGTTCGAAATGCAGCGCCATCAATTCCCCTCCAGAACGATTGCTGAAATCTGCCGGCCGTAATCCGCCTCCTTGCGGTGGGTGGAGCGGCGGTAGGAATAGAAAAGATCTTCTTCCGCATAGGTGCAGCGGTCGAGGCATTCGGCCGCGACGCCGAATCTGCGAAGGCGATCCACGGTGTAGGTATTGAGATCGAACATCGAATGGCCGGCGTTTTGCGAAGGCGCGAAATAGCGTTCATTGTCCGCATCGGCGGCCAGAAAGCGCTCCACGAATTCCGGGCCGACCTCATAGTTCTCCGGTCCGATGGAGGGGCCGAGCACGGCGATGATGTTCTCGCGCCGCGCGCCCAGGCTTTCCATGGTGGTGACGGTGTTTTCGAGCACGCCGCCGAAAGCGCCCTTCCAGCCGGCATGCGCCGCGCCAATGATGCGCGCCTGCGGGTCGGCGAACAGCACCGGTCCGCAATCGGCGGTCGAGGCGCCGACGGCGATGCCGGGCCGATCGGTAACGATGGCATCGCCCTTCGGGCGCTCGCCGGTGAAGGGCTCGCGCGCAACGATGACATCGGGGGAGTGAATCTGATGAGCGCTCAGCAGCGAATCGGCGGTCACTCCCATCCATGCAGCCACGCGGCGTCTGTTCTCGCGCACCAGGGTGGGGTCATCGGACGAACCCGTGCCGATGTTGAGGCCTTGATAGATGCCTTCGGAAACGCCGCCGACGCGGGTGAAATAGCCGTGCCGGATGCCGTTGGGCTCAGCTTCGTCGAGACGCGCGGAGCGGATTGGATTGAGCGTCGATCGATCTGACATGGCCCGCCTTGTTCTTTGCAAAGGCGGTTCCGTCAAGGCGAAAATCATTCACGCCGCCGGGGCCTTCGCTCGCGAGCATGGGACAGTGGGGCAGCCGACAGGTCAAGTCAATCCGCCTTGGAGAAGGGCGGAAGCTGGATTTCCGGGCGTGCCACGGCAAGCACCTTGAAGAGATTTCCCATCGCGTCGGGTCCGGCAAGGCGCTCCACTTCGCTGTGGATTTTCTCTCGGCCCGCGGCGTCGAGAGGTGCGCCGAGGCTGCCGGCGCGTTCCAGAAGACCCATGCCGAGCAGGAAGTCGCCCTGCGTGGCAAAATGTGGCGCGAGCCCGTGGACGCGCGCGGCCATCGCCAGCGCGTGGAAATCGACATGGGATGTCAGGTCAGCCTCGCCGGGACTTTCCAGAACATCCTCGTAACGGTGCTTTCGCAGCGCCTGCAGCGTGTCGCCGACGCCGGGCTCGAGATAGCCATAGTCGATGAACAGCCCGGCGCCCCCGGAGGACGAGATGCGCGCGGCTATCGTCTCCATGAGGGCGCTGCGGGCCGGTGCAACTTCCACGACAGCGCCTTCGGGCGCGGTCGCGGCATCGGTCGGCAGCAATGCGGGGTCGACCGAACCGGCGCCCGCGACGAAGCGCAGGTTTCCCGCGTCGTCGAGATCGATCGCGCGTTCGCGCCATGCGCCGCCAGCGCGGACGAACTGACGGATCGGAATGGCGTCGAAAAGCTCATTGCCGACGATGAACAGCGGCAGGTGCGGCAGCGCATCGACGCTGTGGTGCCAGCTTGCGCGGGCTGCGGCATCGCCGAGCGTTCGCTTCTGTATGTCCGTCAGGCGCGGGCTGGTCTCGACCATGGCGACGCTTGCCTGAGCGGCAAAGGCCGGATCGAGCTTCGACAGGGTGCGCAGCATGTCCTTCATCAGCGTGCCGCGACCGGGGCCGATTTCGGCCAGCACGAAGGGGGAGGTGCGGCCGGCCGCATCCCATGCCGTGCGCAGCCATATCGCGACCAGTTCGCCGAACATCTGGCTGATTTCGGGAGCCGTGGTGAAGTCGCCCTCCGTGCCGAAGGGCTCGCGGGTCGTGTAATAACCCTGCTTCGGATCGAACAGGCAAAGCGCCATATAATCGGCCACCGAAAGGGGACCGCTGGCGAGCACCAGATCGGCGATGCGTTGTTTCAGGCCGGTCATGCCGTCTTGGGCTCGGAGGCGGTGGGCTTGGCGGTCAACATGGCCCACAGGCCGATCAGCACCATGGGCGTCGAGAGCACCATGCCCATGGTGAGCCAGCCGCCGAACAGGTAGCCGAGTTGCTGGTCGGGCTCGCGGAAGAACTCGACGAAGATGCGCGATGCGCCATAGCCGGCCACGAAGGCACCCGCGACGAAGCCGGGCGACTTCAGCTTGAAGAAATGGTGGGTGAGAATGCGCAGCAGCACGAACAGCACCAGCCCCTCCAGCGCCGCCTCGTAGAGCTGGCTCGGGTGGCGGGTGAACGGGCCGCCATTGGGGAACTGGATTGCCCAGGGCACGTCGGTCGGCCTGCCCCACAGCTCGGAGTTGATGAAGTTGGTGAGCCGCACGAGGCCGAGCGCCACCGGCACGCCGGCGGCGATCACGTCGAACATGGTCCAGACGGGAATGCGGCGCGAGCGCGCGAACAGGATCATCGCCAGTGTGGTGCCGGCAAAGCCGCCGTGGAAGGACATGCCGCCCTGCCAGACGGCGAAGATGTCGAGCGGATTGGCCAGATACCGTTCAAAATCGTAGAACAGCACATAGCCCGTGCGGCCGCCCAGAACCACGCCGACCGCAGCCCAGACGAGAAAGTCGTCGAGGTCTTCCGGCTTCATCGGCAGCTTGCCGTCGGTCCACAGCCTGGGATTGGTCACCAGCCGGCGGCCATACCACCAGGCGAATAGGATGCCGACAATATAGGCCACGCCGTACCAGTGGATCGCCAGCGGTCCGATTTGAACGATGACCGGATCGATATTCGGAAAGGGCAGGGCAGCCAGCGGCAGGGCAAGATATTCGCTCAAGAAGGTCTCCCGGTCGGACGAACGGTTCGGCGCGGACCATGCGGCAGGCTTTTGGCATGGTCAAGGCAGTGCGGCTTCATGGCATTCGGTGTCTGCGCAACGCTACAGTCTTGCATTCATGGCGTCACGGCACTAACTCGAAGGGGCAAACGTGAGGTGCTGCAATGTCGACCGGTCCGAACCGTATTCTGGATGAATTCGCCAAGCTGGTGACCGATGCCGCGGGCGCGGCGCAAGGGGTTCGCCGCGAGGTCGAAACCGCTTTCAAGAGCCAGGCCGAGCGTGTCCTCAATTCGATGGATCTGGTGCAGCGCGAGGAGTTCGAGGCGCTGCGCGAAATGACGTTGAAGGTCCGTGCCGAGAACGAGCGGCTGGCATCGCGGGTCGCGGAACTCGAAGCAAAACTGGCGAATTCTTCCGATGATGCGCCGGATACGGTTGCCAGGCGCTCGGCAAAGACTTCATCCAAAAAATAATTCATTAACCTTATCCACAGAGCCATATCTGAAAAAGCGCTTTCGGCTGAATCGCTTATCCGGCTTGCATGAAATTCTGAGTCAGCCACTTTCCACACCCTTCTGGCCTGCCCGACAAAAAGGGGCTGGTCACGCGACTCTGCATCAATACACTGAATTTGTTGCATGATTCGGAACCGGATCATGTGCCGGGCGGTGGGGCTCCGGTTCAAGTGTTCCTGTGTTGATCTGTCCTCCCGACCGAATTTTCAGATTACGTATGCGTTCGCGTGTGCCCGTCCCGCGGAGCAAGTTGTGCTCCGAGAACGTCAGGAAGCTTTTATGGAACTTGTCGAACTGGAATTCGCACGCGAGATCCACCCGGTGGATGTGATCGAACAGGTCGCGCACAACAATGAATGGTCGTTCGAGCGCACCGGCGACGACGAGATCGCCATCTCCGTTACCGGTACATGGACGGACTACCATGTATCCTTCTCGTGGATGGAGGATTTCGAGGCGCTGCATCTGGCCTGCGCCTTCGACATCAGGGTTCCCGAGACGCGCGCCGTCGAGATCATGCGGCTGCTGTCGCTGATAAACGAGCAGATGCTGTTCGGCCATTTCGACCTGTGGGAGCAGGAGGGCGCCATCATGTTCCGCCAGTCGCTTCTCCTGGCCGGCGGGGTCGAACCGACAAGCCAGCAGGTCGAAGTGCTGCTTTCCTCCGCGCTTGAAGCCTGCGAATGCTATTTCCAGGCATTCCAGTTCGTGGTCTGGTCGGGCACTTCGGCAAGGGATGCGCTGGCAAGCGTCCTGTTCGAAACCCACGGCAATGCCTGAGACGCCTGATCGGGACGTTTGGAATGACTGCGCATAGCACCGGAAGAAAAGCCGAGATCACCTTCGCCGATTTCGACCGTGTCGATATCCGCGCCGGCACCATCGTGGAGGCCGAATCCTTTCCCGAGGCGCGCAAGCCTGCGTTCAAGCTGAAGATCGATTTTGGCCCTGAGATTGGCATAAAGAAGTCGTCCGCCCAGATCACGAAGCACTACACGGTGGAGACGCTGATCGGCCGTCAGGTCTTCGCGGTGGTCAACTTCCCGCCGCGCCAGATCGGCAAGTTCATGTCGGAGGTGCTGACGCTGGGCTTTCCGGATGAAGACGGGGAAGTCGTTCTGGGCGCCATCGAGCGCCGGGTGCCCGATGGCGGGCGCCTTTTTTGAGATTATTACCCTGACGTAAAGCCCGGATACTGCCGCATACGCAATCTTTTGGGCCCTGGCCGATGTGACCGCCCGTTACGCCGGCACCCGGATGATGACGCGCAAGCCACCCAGCGGGCTGTCGTCCAGCGTTATGTCGCCGCCATGGCTGCGGGCAATGTCGCGGGCGATCGGCAGGCCGAGCCCGGTTCCGCTGGAATCCAGATTGCGGGCTTCATCGAGACGCAGGAACGGCTTGAACACCTCTTCGCGCTGATCCTCCGGTATGCCCGGCCCGTTGTCGTCCACGATGATCGTGAGCGAACCGCGTGTGTGGGTGGCGTTGACATGAACTTCGCTGGCATAGCGGAACGCATTGCCGACGATATTGGCAAGCAGCCGGGTGAAGGCGTTGGGCCGCACATGCACGATGCTCGTGCCGGTAAGAGAGGTGACGAGCTCGCGCTGGCGCAACCTCGCTTCTTCCGTGATCTTGGCGAAATAACTCTCCAGATCGAAGCGGCCGGTATCCTCGGAAGCTTCGCCACGGGCGAAGTCCAGATAGCCCTGCAGCATGGACTGCATGTCTTCGATGTCCTGATTGAGCGCGGCCAGATCGGGTTTCTTGCCCGACAACGCAAGCTGCAGCTTGAAACGGGTCAGGATGGTGCGCAGGTCGTGGCTCACGCCTGTCAGCATGGCCGTGCGCTGCTCCATCTGCCGCTCGATGCGCTCGCGCATCTGGATGAAGGCAAGGCCGGCGCGGCGCACTTCCTCCGCGCCGCGCGGCTTGAAATCGCGGGGCGCGGGGCGGCCTTTGCCGAAGCTTTCGGCGGCCTCGGCAAGCTGCAGGATCGGCCTGATCTGGTTGCGCAGGAAGGGAATGGCGATCAACAGCAGCACCAGCGACGTCCCCACCATCCATATCAGGAAGATGTGGGTGTTGGAGGCGTAGGCCTGGCTGCGGCGCACGAACACGCGCAGCACCTTGTCCTTGAGCTGGATGCGCACCTCCACGATGTTGGAGTTGCCGACCGTGTCGATCCAGAAGGGCCGGTTGATCTGCTTGGTGATCTCCGAGGACAGAATCTGATCGAGGATGGAGAAGAACGGCTTCGGTCCCGGCGGCGGCAGCGGATCGGGCGGCAGCAAATCCACCTTCAGCGCCAGACGATCCTGCGCGATGCGGATGACGTTGGCATAGTCGTCGTCATGCGGATAGGTCTCGATCATGTCGATGATTGCCGCGATGTCGCGGGTGACGGCCTGCGACAGGCGCAACGTCACCGTCTGCCAGTGGCGCTCCATGAAGTTGAAGGCGACGACCGATTGCAGCAGGATCATCGGCGTGATGATGATGATGAGCGACCGCGGATAGAGTCGCTTGGGCATGTAGAGCGAAACCAGCCGCCAGAACCGCTTCCAGTTGCGGCGCACGGAGATGAAACCGCGCCGGGCGCGTGCCATCAGGCTATCGTCTTCGGGGCCGTTCAGTTCCGACGTTGTCATCGCTTTTCCATTGCCGGCGATCGGGGCGCGCCGGGCATCAGGTAAAACTTTACGCCACGAGTGGGACCGGCAACAGGGGCAAAGAAGCCTTCGGGAAGCCGCACAGGCGCGAAAGCCATGCGACCCGATCCCGCAGGTGGAGATTTTGGCTGCCGCTGAAGCCGCTCGCGTGGCCCGTTCTATATAGGCCGCGCGCTTGGGCCTCCAAGCCGTGGTCCGGGCGGCTTTGACGAACGGCCAGCAGGAGCCGGCGAGGATGCTATTCCACGCTCAACCGATAGCCTATGCCGCGCACGGTCTGCAGCCAGACCGGATTGGACGGGTCGCGCTCGATCTTGCGGCGCAGGCGGTTGATCTGCACGTCGATGGTGCGCTCGCCCACTTCGGCTTCCTCGCCCACCAGTTCGTGGCGCGGGATGGTTTCGCCTGCGCGCTCGGCGAAGATTGCGAGGATTTCCTGTTCGCGGTCGGTGAGCTTGAGCGGCTCGCCGCCTTTCTTCAACTCGCGCCGCGCGATCTGGAACGTGTAGGGACCGAAAACGATCTGCTCCACCTTCGGCGTCGGCGGGGGGCCGCCGCGGCGCAGGATATTGTTGATGCGCAGGATCAACTCGCGTGGATCGAAGGGTTTGGGCAGGTAGTCGTCGGCGCCTGCTTCCAGGCCGGTGATGCGGCTGTCGGTTTCCGACAGCGCCGTCAGCATCAGGATCGGCACGGATTTCTGCTCGCGCAGCGACTTGGTGAGATCGACGCCGTTTTCGCCGGGCATCATCACGTCCAGGATGAGCAGGTCGAAATCGAGCCCGGCCAGCTTGCGGCGCGCCTCGGCGGCGGTGCCGGCAACCGTGATGCGGAAGCCGTTCTCGCTCAGATATTGCTTCAGCAGGTTGCGGATGCGGGTGTCGTCATCGACAACCAGAAGATGCGGGGCGTCGTCGTCCGGCGCCACGGGATTATCGGAAATCTCATTCGTTTCCATGATCTTTTCCTGACGTGTTTCCGGGTAACTTGTCAATCTGCGCTCTCAATTCGGGGTTGACCATCGCTTTGAGAAACCGTTCGATCCCCTCGCGCTCGGTCGCGGAAGCATTTCCCAATGCCTCACGGATGCGGCGTGACTGTGGCCGCGCCAGCGCCAGGGCCAGCATGCGGCCCTTGTCGGTGCAGTATAGCTCACGTTGCCTGCGGTCGCGCGGCCCCGGCACCTGGGTGATGTGGCCCGTATCGATCAACTGCTTGAGCACGCGCGCAAGGCTCTGCTTGGTGATCTTGAGCACGTCCAGCAATTCGGCGACGGTCAGTCCCGGCATGCGGTTGACGAAGTGCAATACCCGATGGTGCGCCCGGCCGAATCCATAGTCCGCCAACATCTGGTCCGGATCGGACGTGAAGTCGCGATAGGCGAAGAAGAGCAGTTCGATGATGGAAAAATCGACCGCGTCCTCGGTGCTGCTCGCGTCTGTGGCTGGGCGGATTTCCGCGCCGTTTCGATCCGTCATGGCTTTCCTTAGCATGATTTCCAAATTTATGTCAGCCTTGTTGACATATTTAGGAGCCGCTGGTAATTTTTGCCAAGCTTTTCGGCCGAAAGCGAACGAAAATGCAAGACAATGGCGTGTTCTGCGGAACTTCGTGCAAAATCGTACGCAGTTCCGAACGATCCGTCTTTTCCATCAGCAGCAGCCTTCAAGGCTGTCCTCATCTCAAACAATGAACTTGTGCGGGCAGGGCTCGCCGGAGGTTTATTATGGCATCGGTTCCTTTTGATCAGCTTGACGGCTTCATCTGGATGGACGGGGAGTTTGTCAAATGGAGCGAGGCCAAAATCCACGTACTTACCCACGGACTGCATTATGGGAGTTCCGTATTCGAGGGCGAGCGCGCCTATGGCGGCGAGATCTTCAAACTGACCGAACATACCGAGCGATTGCATGAATCCGCCCGCATCATGGGCTTCAAAATACCGTTTTCGGTGGCGGAAATAGACGAATCATGCCGGCAACTCCTGAAAAAACAGGGATTCCAGGACGCCTATGTGCGGCCGATCGCCTGGCGCGGCAGCGACTCGCTGGGCGTCTCTGCACCTAACAGCCGCATCCATTGCGCCATCGCCATCTGGCAGTGGCCGAGCTATTTTGATCCGGAGCAGCGGCTGAAAGGCATTCGCCTCGACATTGCCGAATATCGCCGGCCCGACCCGCGCACCGCGCCCTCCCATGCCAAGGCGTCCGGCCTCTACATGATCTGCACCATCTCCAAGCATGCGGCGGAAGCCAAGGGCTATTCCGACGCGATGATGCTCGACTGGCGCGGCCAGGTGGCGGAAGCGACCGGCGCCAATATCTTCTTCGCCAGGGACGGCAAGCTGCATACGCCGAAGGCGGACTGTTTCCTCAACGGTATCACGCGGCGCACCGTTATCGAGCTGGCGAAGGCGCGCGGCATCGAGGTGGCGGAGCGGGTGATCATGCCGGAGGAACTGGAAGATTTCGAGGAGTGCTTCCTGTGCGGCACGGCCGCCGAAGTCACGCCGGTGGCTGAAATCGGGCCTTACCGCTTCCGGCCCGGTCCGCTCTGCGAGACGATGATGGAAGACTATATGGAGGCCGTGCAGCCGCGGCGGGCGGTTGCCGCCGAGTAGCATCGGCAGGCAGTATTCGATTGTCACCACGGTATGGAGGCGGCCTTCGGGCCGCCTTCTGTTTCAATGCAACTATTTGACTTTCATTCAATTTCGCGTCTCATGATATTATCGACTCGCGCGAGTCGGTCTTACTGTTGGAGGGAAAGTAGAATGGAAGCGCTTCTTCCCATCATTATACAGCTTGTAACCGGCGCCATCGGTGGTCTTGGTGTCGGAGCCGCATTCAAACAGGCGGCGATGAGTGCAGCAGTGAAGATTATCTCAGGTGCGATCGGCGGCGTGGCCGGCGGTCAGATCCTTACCAATGTCCTCACCGATCCGAACGTGCAGGGCGCGCTCTCGGGCGCCCTGGGTGATGGCGTTGGCGGTCTCGTCGGTGGCGGCGTGCTGACGGCCATTGTCGGAGCCGTCATGAACGCCATGGGCAAGCGGGCCTGAACAACCGCTGACGATAGTCGCGACCGATCTCTTGACGGGCGACCTTGTGGTCGCCCGTTTTCAGACCTGGACAGTCCCGCCGGCACGTTTCACGTTAAATCCACTCCGGCAAATGCCGGGACTGAAACTCTAATTGGTTTTCAAAACGGCCGGAGCCTTTTTCATGCTGTCCGGCTTCGGTGATTTGCCGCCCGGCACTGTGATGCTGCTGCCACGAACCTTGCAGAAATATGCGGCCTGTGCATGCGATACTTGCAAAGTGCTACCGGTCGATTTCACACCGTTTGCGCATTCTATCGTATAAACGCCGTCCACGACGTGAATCGAATATGCATAGGCGCTGGAGATCGGAACAAGCATCACGGCGGATGCGATGGCGGCTTTGACGATATTCCTGAAGTTCATGACATTCTCCTCCTGTTGGAAACAATAGGAGAATGTCATTCGCGCCTTGAACTCGGTTTGAACGGGGCGTTCAGAGAGCATTCAGGTCAGACTGCAAGGAAACGAAGCCGCCGGCGTGAAGCGAAAATACGGCGGAACGCCGCCATGCTGGCACGCATGGGCACGCGTTGAGCTTGAGGCACGGTCAGTGCGCGGGAAGGTCCTCGACGATCTCGACAACCTGCACGTCGCCGGCGTCCTATTTGTTGGGCACAGTGTTTTCCGAAACCGGTTTCCACTTTTCGGGATCATGCTCTAAATGAGCGCCGAACGAATGAAAGGAACATCATGGGCCAGCTCAATGCGGGGATCGTGCCGGTCACGCCCTTCCAGCAGAATTGCACGATTCTCTTTGACGCCGATGACAAGACCGGCGTGGTGGTCGATCCCGGCGGCGATGTTCAGCAGATTCTTGCGGCAATCGAAGGCAACGGCATCAAGATCACCGCGATCTGGCTGACACATGGCCATATCGACCATGCCGGCGGCGCGATGGAACTGAAGGACGCGCTCGGCGTCGATATCATCGGCCCGCATGAGGCCGACCGCCCGCTGCTCGACAATCTGGAAAGCCAGGCGCAGCGCTTCGGCCTGCCCGGCGAGGTGCGCAACTGCGTGCCCGACCGCTTCCTGACCGAAGGCGAGACGGTTTCGTTCGGCGATCACAGCTTCGAGGTGCTGCATTGCCCCGGCCATGCGCCGGGCCATGTCGTCTACTACAATCGCGACGCAAAGTTCGCGCATGTCGGCGATGTGTTGTTCCATGGCTCCATCGGCCGCACGGACCTGCCCGGCGGCGACCACGCCGCGCTGATCCGCTCGATCAAGGAAAAGCTTCTGCCGCTGGGCGACGACATCGGCTTCATCTGTGGCCATGGTCCCGGTGGACGGTTTGGCGAGGAACGGCGCAACAATCCGTTTCTGGTGTAAACCCGGTAGAACGCGCGATCTGCGGAGGTGTTGAGCTATCTCACACCGGCTCGCGCGCATGCGTGATGCGGCGGTAGACGAATTCGTCGCCCTTGTGCTCGCGGGCGGCCGTCTGCGCATCCTCGATCAGCATGGCCATGCGCGCATGGATGGGTGACTTGATGCAGGCCGGATCGGTGGCGGCAGCATCGCCGGCAATCGCCATGGCCTGGCAGCGGCAGCCGCCCCAATCGATCTCGCGGCGTTCGCAACTGCGGCATGGTTCCTGCATCCAGTCCGTACCGCGAAAGGCGTTGAAGGCCGATGAGTTGGCCCAAATATCGCCAAGCGAGTGCTCGCCGAAGCGCGCGAAGCTGAGCGAGCGGATCGTCTGCGCGGCATGGCAGGGGAGCACCGTGCCATCCGGCACCACGACGAAGGCGTCGCGTGCCCAGCCGCCCATGCAGGGTTTCGGGTAGGTGGCGAAATAGTCGGGCGTGACGAAATCGATGTTCATGATGCCGCGCAAGCGCTCCTGCGCCGCCGTCACGATCTCGACCTGCCGGTCGACCGCCTCGCGATCCGGCATCAGCGCGTCGCGATTGACCAGCGCCCAGCCCGAATATTGCACATTGGCGATTTCCAGCCGCTCGGCGCCGAGCGCAAGCGCCAGCTCGATGAATTCCGGAACCTGTTCGATATTGTGCCGGTGGATGGGCGCGTTGACGGTGAGCGGCAGGCCGGCGGCACGCACGCGCCGCGCGGTCTCCAGCTTCTGCTCGTAGGCACCGCGATAATGGCCGATGAGTTCGGTGGTGTCGGCATGCGCGCCCTGGATGCTTAGCTGCACATGGTCGAGGCCGGCTTCCGCCAGCGCATGGATGCGCCCTGGCGGGATGAGCACGCCGGCGGTGATGAGGTTGGTATAGACGCCACGCATGGCGAGCCCGTCCACCAGCTCCTCCAGGTCGCGGCGCAGGGTCGGCTCGCCGCCGGAAAGATGCACCTGCAACACGCCGAGGTCGGCGGCCTGCCGGAACAGGTCGAGCCAGGTTTTCGTGTCGAGCTCGCTGTTTGCCTTCATCAGTTCGACGGGATTGGAGCAGTAGGGACATTGCAGCGGGCAGCGGTGTGTCAGTTCGGCCAGCATGCTGATCGGTGGGAAGAGGGGGGCAGTCATGACTTCACCAGCAGTTTGTCGTTCCACTCCTGAAGGAAATCCAGGACATCAGCGGCGACATCTTCCTCGGGGGCGTCATATTCGCCCGCCAGCGCGGTGATGATGGCGGCGACCGTGGTCTGCCCGTCGCAATGCCGCAGAATGTCGAGGCTGACATCGTTGGGCCAGAACACCCGTTCGGGTGAGAGAACCGCCCAGGCCTGTCGAATGGGGTCGAACTGAATCCTCACATGATCCGGCAGGGACGGCATCGACAGCGTCGTTATGGTACTCCGTTCCGGCCGGGAGATCATCATCGGCCTTCCTCCGGCCGGAACGCACCGGGTGGAATGTGACCGGCCTCGCCATAGGCGTGCATCAGCGCATCCAGCATTGCCCACAGCACGTCGCATTTGAAGACCAGCGCATCGATGACCGACTGCTGGCGCTCCGTTGTGTCTGCATGCTGGAGCACATAGGCAAGCGCGAAATCGGAATCGCGCGAGGCCTGCTCCGGGCGCTTGTCGAAATAGGCCAGCGTTTCCTTTGTCACGTAATCGTATTTTGCGAGCATCGCCGGCACGCGCTCGCCGATGATGACCGGAGAAAAAAGCTCGGTGAGCGACGAGGCGACGGCCTCCAGCAGGGGGCGCTGTGCGCAGAAATTCAGATAAGCACCGACCGCGAAGCGGGTGGCCGGCAGGGCCAGCCGCTGGCTTTTCACCATGTCGGCGGGCAGGCCGAGGCCGGTGGCAAGCTTCAGCCAGCGGGCGATGCCGCCGCTCCAGCCGTCCTCGCCGTCATGGTCCTCGATGCGCTTGCGCCATTCGGCGCGGAAGGCGGGATCCTCGGCGCGCGCGAGTACGGACGCATCCTTGCGCGGGATCACCGCCTGATAGCAATAGCGATTGAGCGCCCAGGCCTGGAGTTCGCCCTTGCTCAAGGTTCCGGCCACCATGCGATGGTGATACGGATGGCGGTTGTGATAGCGCTCGGCGCCGACTTCACGCAGCACCGTTTCCAGTTGCGACGCCGAAAGTCCTCCTTTGGCAGCGTCGTGAAAATCCTTCACAATCTTATCTCCATCCCGTCGCGACCTATTTCCCACCCCGCGGCACGTATCGCTTCATGTTCGGGCGAGCTTTCATCCAGCACCGGATTGGTGTTGTTGATGTGCACGAAGATGCGTCGGCCGACCGGCACATCGGCAAGGCTGCTTACCGATCCATCAACGCCGGACATGGCAATGTGGCCCATGCGCCGGCCGGTCTTGGGCCCGACGCCGGCTGCGATCATTTCGTCATCGTCATAGAGTGTACCGTCGAAAAGCAGGCAGGCTGCACCCGACACCCGTTCGCGCAAGCCGGGGTCGATACGCGCGCAGCCGGGGATATAGAAAGCCGCGGGGTTCCCCTGCGTATTGCTGATGCGCACGGCGACGGTGTCGCCGCTTTCGGAGCCGTAATTCTCATCCGGGCGTGCGGTGTCTTCGAGATAGAGCGCGACCTTGCCGGGCACGGAGAATGCCTCGACCCTCACGCCGGTGCCTTGGCCTTCCGCATCGGTAATCTCGATATCCTCGCCTTCCTGCAATTGCCGCCGTGGCACAAAGGCGGGGTCGAGCACGTTGAAAATGGAGTTGGCCCGCAGCGTGGCAAGCACCCGGTCTGTGGCGTAGATCGCGAAAGGCTCGCGCTCGCGCAGGCTGAGGAGGCCGGCGATGTGATCGACATCGGCATTGGTCAGCACCACGGCCCGGATCGGGGTGTTGCGCAATCCCCGGCCGGCTTGCGACTGCAACTCGGGCGTGGCTGCGATCTGCTGGCGGATGTCGGGCGAGGCGTTGAACAGCACCCAGCCTTGCCCGTCGGCAGAGGCTGCAAGGCTGGATTGCGTGCGCGGCCAGACCCCCACCACCCCGCTGCGCGCGGCGCGGCTGAGATAGTAATTGCAGTTCCATTGCGGGAAACCGCCGCCCGCCGCCGACCCGACGATCTTCAGACGCATTGCAAATTCCAAACTGACGGGAATTCCGGCCGCAAGACCCCGTTGCAAGTCCTGCTTGCCACAAGGGATGCGGTCGAAACCGACCTGACCACCTCCGACCAGTTCGACGCGTGCCCGCCGGTGGCGAGCACGCGTCCTTTGGACTTACTTCTTCGGAGTGATCTCAGCCGGCAGGTAACGCGAAATTTCCATGCCTGCCGCGACCTGGCACATGCTTGGCTTCGTCCAGTTCTTCTTCATGATCTTCTCCCGTTTATCGTCCCACAGAATGGGGCGATCACCCATGAGTGAGCCATCGCGCTGGCACCTTTTTGCAATGGCTCGTCCATCGCTAAATGGACAAACGAATGAACACTTCCTGAAAATGCAGTAAAAACAATATGCTGAAAATTCTTGCCTGAAAGATCGAGCAGAGAATGCGTCATGGCGCCACCTGTGGCCGCCGTTCTTCGAGCGGCAATCCCGCGCGCTCCCAGCCATCGGCACCGGGAGGATACCAGAGAACCGATTTATAGCCCCATTCAACGGCGCGCCTGGCTGCGTTCCACGACATCCAGCAATCGGTCATGCAATAGAAAAGTATGCTTTTAGAGTCATCATTTCCAGTATATTTGACGAGGGCGTCGCGGAAATATTTCGCCTGTTCCTTGTTGAGGGCACCGTAGCCGACATTGGCCAGCCAGATGCTGTCGGGAATGTCCTTTCGCGTCGGGTCGCGCCAGATCGTGCCGGCGGGCAGGTCGGCAGGTTTCAGCGGCGCGGGCATGACGTCGAGGAAAATGGCCTGCTTCTCACGCCAAAGCGCCTCCGCCTCGCTGGTCGTCACCACGCGCGCGCCGCGCAGCGTAGCGGGCACCGGGGCGCGGTAGTCGTCCATGCGATAGCCGGACGGCTCGGGCACGCCGCCGGCGAGAGCCGGCAAAGGCATGGATGCCAGAAGGCTGGTGGCAAGCAACACGACCGTCTCCACTTTCGTCATCGTCTCAGGCGTCCGCCTTGTGCCGCCGGCAGGTTTGCCGGGCAGATCCCCACTCCTATTGCGTGATCAGATTGTCGTGTTCATCGAGCAGCGGCACCCCATAGGAGAGCAGCAGTTTGTTGATCTCGGACTGGTTTTCCTGAATGAACCTGTTGAGGGAGCGCTTCCACTCCTGATCGGAGGGCCGCACGGCCATGGTGATGCGGTAGTTCATGCGGGAGCCGACCTTTTCCTTGAGCAGAGGCACGACGACGAGGTCGGAATTCGCCTGCTTTGCGAAATAGCCGCCCATCGGTCCCCACAGAACCGCCGCATCGATCTCGTCGTTGACGAGGTCGCGGATCATCAGTTCACCCATGGTCGGCGAAGAGCGGGTATCAACCATCAGGGGATAGTCCTTGGCGTTTTGCATCAGCTTCGCCGCTGCCATGTTGGAGGCAGGCGGCGTGCCACCGACGACGCCGATCTTCTTGTCCTTGAGGCGCGGATCCTCGATGGTTTCGACACCATCCAGCCCCGCACCCTTCTTGTAGACCAGCACATAGGTCGAGCGGTAATAGGGATTGGTGCTCTGCACCAGCTCACCGCCCAGCGGATAGCCCAGGATGATATCGCAGCGGTTGGCGCCCAGCGTGTTGCGCACGAAGCCCGTGGCCATCGGGAACCAGGTGTAGCGCACGGACTTGCGCCCCAGCTTGGCGGCGATCATATCCGCAAGCTTGTTCTCGAAACCCTCGCCGTTCTGGTTGGTGAAGGGCATGTTCGCCGGATCGGCGCAGACGCGCAGCACTTCGGGATCGACGAGTTCTCCGGCGGCGCCCAGCCCTGCGGTTTGCGCCATGCCCGAGACGGGCAGGGCGAGCGACAACGCCAGCGCTGCGGCAATCCGTCGGAATATCGCTGTTGTTCTACCAGCAGGCATGATCAGCCACCCATGCACTGGTTTTCGTAGTCCTTGGCCGCCTGTGGCTTGTCTTCCTTCTTGGCAGGCCTGCCGCGCGGCAGATCGCCAACGGCCCTGGCACGAAGATAGATGTAGAGATCGTCCATGTAGCAATAGACGTTCTTGTTGTCGCCAAAGGCCGGCATGACCTTTTCATTGCCGTTGCCTACGTCCTTGCGCCCTTCGGCGACGATCGACATGAATGTACCATAATCCATGGTTTTCAGCGAATCGACGAGGGCGGGGGCATAGGTCGAGCCGACCCCATCGGGGCCGTGGCAGACATGGCAGTCCGAATTGAACCGCCGGAAGCCGCTGAATGTGTACCAGTCCACCGTTCCGTCGGGCTGGATCTTGAAGGTCGGATTGCCATCCGCATCGAAATATTTTCCGTTCTGCTCAGAGGCAACGGCCGCTTTTTCCTTGGAATCCTTGAAGTCCTGGGCCAAGGCGCTGCTTGTTGCGGTGAGAAGAGAGAGGAAGGCAAGGGAAGACACTGCGAAGCGGAAGGACATGCGGTACCTCAGATTTTTGGCGTCTGTCGCAAGCGGTCGTGTGTGACGAAGGGGTCCAGTTCGAAGCACGAACGCGGCCGCCGAACTGCATCATCGAGAGCCCGGAGCGTTTCGCCCAGGCTCTCGATCATGTCCTGCATCGGCAGCGCCGACACAGCTTTGGGGCAATACCCGCGCTTAGTCCGGCAGGCCGAAAACGGTCAGTTGGCCGCCAAGCGTGGTATATTCAGCCAGACCGGCATAGCCGCCCACGGCGCCGAGGCCCGCGGTGTTCACGGCCTGATCAGCCGTGCCCTGGGCGCGGCCCTGATCGACGGCGCCGTGCCAGGCTTCGGCGTTTTCAGGCGACAGCAGTCCGCCAGCCAGACCGATGCCGGCCCAGCCGCCAACACCCGAATAGACCGCGATATACTGCTTGCCCTTGTGCTCGAAGGTGGTGACGTTGCCGATAATGCCGGACGGCGTCTTGAACTTGTAGAGTTCCTTGCCGTTCTTATCGACCGCCTTCAGATAGCCTTCGAGCGTGCCGTAGAACACGACGTCGCCGGCTGTCGAAAGCGCGCCAGACCATACCGAGAACTGCTCAGGCTTCGACCAGACGATCTCACCCTTGGCAGCGTCCCAGGCGATGAACTTGCCCATATGGCCATCGGGGCCGGGATACATCGACACGGTGGCGCCCACATAGGGCTGACCGGCGGTGTAGCTTACCCGATAAGGCTCATAGTCCATGCAGACATGGTTGGTCGGCACATAGAACAAGCCGTCCTTGGGCGAGTAGGTCGCAGGCTGCTGGTCCTTCGTGCCAAGCGCCGCCGGGCAGATGCCGGTGGTGTTGACGTCTTCGCCATTGGCCTGGGTCGAGTATTTGGGATCGACCTGCGGACGACCATACTGATCGCTCTTGGGGTCCATATTGACCTCGGTCGCCCAGTTCACGGCAGGATCGTACTTCTTGGCCACGAGCAGTTCGCCGGTTTCGCGATCGAGCGTATAGGCAAAGCCGTTGCGGTCGAAGTGCACGAGAACGTTGTGCTTCTTGCCGTTCACCTCCATGTCGTCGACGAGGATCATCTCGTTGACGCCGTCATAGTCCCACTCATCATGCGGGGTCATCTGGTAGACCCATTTGGCCATGCCGGTATCGGCATCGCGTGCATAGATGGTCATCGACCAGCGATTGTCGCCCGGCCGTTGCACGGGGTTCCAGGTGGAGGGGTTGCCGGAGCCGTAATAGACCAGGTTGAGCTTCGGATCGTAGGAGAACCAGCCCCACGTGCCGCCGCCACCGGTCTTCCATTGCTCGCCTTCCCAGGTTTTCAGGCTGGAATCGGCGCCAACGGGCTTGCCGAGCTCGGTTGTCTTTTGCGGATCGACGAGCATGTCGGCATCCGAACCCATCGAATAGGCGCGCCAAGCTCGTGAACCGTCCTTCAGGTTATAGGCCGTGACGTGGCCGCGGACACCGAATTCGCCGCCCGAAATGCCGACGATCACCTTGTCTCCGATGACAATGGGCGCATTGGTTCCGGATTCACCCTTACCGCCATTGGTCTCATCGCCGTTCTTGGCTTGCCAGACCATCTTGCCGGTCTTGGCGTCGAGCGCGGTTATGGTCGTGTCGGCCTGGTTGAGGATGAGCTTGCCATCACCATAGGCCACGCCGCGGTTGACGGTGTCGCAGCACATGATCGGAATGACGTTCGGATCCTGCTTGGGCTCGTATTTCCAAAGGATCTTGCCGTCATTGTTGAGGTCGAGCGCGTAGACGATATTCGGGAACGGCGTGGTGATGTACATCACGTCGCCGATCACGAGCGGCCCGCCTTCATGGCCGCGTAGAACGCCGGTGGAGAACATCCATTTGACCTGGAGGTTCTTCACATTCTCCGCGGTGATCTGTTTCAGCTTGGAATAACGGTGGTTGGCGTAGTCGCCGGTTGGCATCGCCCAGTTTGCGGGGTTGGAAGCAAGCTTTTCCAACTCCTCATTCGCCTGCGCTCCATAGACCGCGGCGCCTGTGAGCAACGCAGCAGCAAATGGAAGGCAGGCGGCTTTCATGATTACACGCATTGAAATCCTCCCAGGTTTCACATCAGGATCTCGGCGTTTGCCCATAAGGCTACCAAGCAATCCGTAAAGCGGGGAAGTATTTCCGGCAGCGTGTCACGACATAAGCTGGATGCGCGGAGGGCACCATTACCGCCCACCTCACTTTGCCTACGAAAGACGTTCACCGCTCCCTAATTCACGGTGATGTCCTTGAAGCCGGAAACAGGGAAAGGCTATGACACAAGATGGGGCAAGGCAAGAAGAAACACCCCTCAAGATTGTGCATTGCAGCATTATTATGTTGCATCGCATTATAACTTGCATTAAATATACTTAGTAATGATAATATAATTTCATAAAATTCATCCCATATTATATAATTATTCATTTCATATGGGCATATATAATTTGATTTTCGATTTTATATTTTTCTTCGATTGTTCTTGGATTTGTAGAAAAGTATCTAAAATAACTTAAATTTACCAAAGTAGTCTTTTGGTTTTGAGAATAGCCTCGTTTTTGGCGCATGGCGACGTGGAAAGCCGAGGCGTAGCGGCACACTGAACGGGCAGGCGGAGACTTCCTCCTTTGGTCCTATACGGTGCGGTTCTGTCTTCTCCCAAGGCGCGTTGAACTGGACAATCGCTGCTGGCGGCGTAACCCTTTGCCCGAGGGCTGCCAATTGCTCACCGAGCCTTGTTGGAGGATCGACTATGTTTTCGAGATTGCCAGTTGCATTGGCCGCCGGCCTGATCGTCGCAAGCGCCTGTCCGTCGCGCGCGGCAGGCGACTACCCCACCACGGCGCTGGCCGATTATGTGCTGGGTTGCATGAAGTCCAATGGCGAGACCCAGGAGATGCTGCAGCGCTGTTCCTGCTCCATCGACGTCATCGCCTCCATCATGCCCTATGACGACTATGTGGCGGCCGAAACCTTCAAACGCATGTCGCTTACCACAGGCGAGAAGTCCACGCTCTTCAAGGAAAGCGCGCCGGCCAAGGCTTCCGCCGCCGAATTGCGCCGCGCGCAGGCGGAAGCGGACGTTCGCTGCTTCTGAGATTCAGGCGAGCAAAACGGAACCGCGCCTGACGACATTTTCTCGTATCGTCGTCAGGCCTTTTGTTTGAGCATGATTTTTTCCAAAACCGCTGACGCGGCCCTTCGGTTCGGGATCATGCCTACAGGCCGGCGGTTTGCACCGGCCATTGATCCTGGAACTTGTTACCCTTGGTATCGACGGCCTCAACATGGATCGGGCTGTTGCCGGCTGGCTTGTAGTCGAAGCGGAAGTTCGGGTCCTCGGAGATCGAGATGCCGCTTTCCATGCTGAATATTTCCCTGTCGCCCTGCTTCACGGAAAGCTCATGGATGAACAGCGGCGGGATGAAATATTGCGTCAGCGGATCGCGCTGTAGCCCGGAATTGTTCGGATGGCGGATCATCAGTTGCAGTTCGGGGGCCTTGCCGTCGGTCGATTCCTGCTGCGCGAACTGGCGCAGCTTCATCTGCCCCATCGTGGCCTTGGCCTCGTCCTGGTTCTTCACCGCCGGTGCCGAGCAGCCGCCCGACGCCTTCACGAAGGTTTCGGCCATGTAGAGTTGGCCGTCCGGCGTTTCGGCTATGGCGCGCACAAAGGAATAATCGTTGACGCGCACGCGCGTCGACAGATGCGTCACGCCCGATTTCTCTCCGAACTTGAAGGTTGCCGCCACTGGTGAGGGATTGACGTCGATGATCAGCGTCAGGGCCTTCAGGCCGTCCGGCGCCTTGGCCGGATCGATGTGGATGTCGACCGGCACGAGCGCCGCATCCTGCGCGCGCTTGGGCGCTTCGATGCTGACCAGGCCCGCGCTTTCCTGGATCGGCTTGTTGCTGAAGACGTCGGTCTTCAGGCTGTTCCAGAGCTCGTTGGCTGGTGCGTTCGCATCTTCGGCGCAAGCCAGTGGCGCGACCGCGAACGATGCCGCCGTGGCGAGGAGTGTCGCGATGGCCGTGGTGCGCAGGCCGGCTTTCAGCCGTCGGATAGTGTCAGAAGAATTTCGCATATGTGCCTCCACCGGGTCGAGTAAGGTGGTGCCAAGCCAGAGCGGATAGTAGTCCTCCCCCACAGGCTTGGCAAATCATTCCCACTCCAGTTCCGCATAGGCCGCCGTGGCGTTGCGGCCGTTGAAATCGTCGAAGAGCGACCAGTCGTCACGGGCGTCCTGTCCCGCCGTTTTCACCGCCTCGCTCAGCGGAATGCCGGCCGCAATCGCCTTGCGCAGATCGGCGGCCAGCGCCTCGAAATAACGCTCCTGCGGCTGCAACGCGTCCGGCCACCGGGCAGAAGCCGGGCCGTGGCCCGGCACGACGCGATCGGCTTCGACTGCGGCCAGTTCCTTCATCTGGCGCATCCAGCCAAGCAGCGAGCCGTCGATCGTCGGGAGGTGGCCGAGGAAAACCAGATCGCCGGCAAACAGCGTTTTCGTGGTCGTATCATAGGCGGTCAGGTCGTTGTCGGTATGAGCCGGCTTCCATGCGCGCAGCATGATCTTGCGGCCGCCAAGGTCGAGTTCGAGGCGCTCGTCCACCAGCATCGACGGCGGTATGATCTCTATGCCCTTCATCAGTTCGTCGCCGAGCTGCTCGCGATAGCTTTGCAGATAGAAGTCGCTGCGCGCCTCCAGCGCCCGCGGCAAGTTGTGGTGCCCGACGATGATCGCCCCGGCGTCGCGGAACACGGCATTGCCGAAAATATGATCCGGATGCATGTGCGTGTTGACGAGATAGCGGATCGGCCTGTCGGTGATCTCACGTATGGCGGCCAGGAAAGCTTGCGCCTCCACGATGCTTCCGCCGCTGTCGATGATGGCGGCGGCCTCGTTGCCGACGATCAGGCCGAGATTGCAAATGGCGCCCTCATTGGCCGGGCTCATCAATTCATAGGCGCCTGAAAAGGCATGGACGCCATCGGCGATTTCGATCAGCTTCATCTCGCGGCCGGCGGCCATTGCGCGCGTCCAGCTTCCGCGGCAGCAGGGCGCGAAAGCGGCACCGGCTCCAATGCAGGCGAAGCCTTTCACGATCTGGCGGCGTGTGGGCGAAATCCTCATGGCTGGCCGAGTTCCCCGCGCATGATGCCTGGAAATTTTTGCCGGAAGGAGCGGGCAAGATCGCTCATAACCTGCGGGCTGCGGCTTTCGCGGGGGATGCGAATATCGAAATAGCCCTGCACATGCGCCGGACGCGCCGAAAGCAGGATGATGCGATCGGACAGCATCAGCGCCTCGCGCACATTGTGGGTCACCATCAGGGCCGTGGTCGGGCGGGCCGACCAGACCGCAAGCACCAGATAGCGCAACCGCTCGGCCGTCTGTTCGTCGAGCGAGACGAAGGGCTCGTCGAGAAACAGCATCGCCGGCTCGATGGCGAAGGCGCGGGCGACCGCGACCCGCCGCGCCAGCCCCAGCGACAGTTCCGACGGGTAGAGCGAACGCATCTGCGACAGGCCAAGGCTGTCGAACAGCGGCGTCAGGTCGGTGTCGCGCATGTCCTTCGGCAGAGCCAGCCGGACATTCTGCTCCACCGTGCGCCAGGGCAGCAGGATGGGTTCCTGAAACACGGCGGCGATGCGGCTACTTTCGTTGCGCGGCAACTGGAAGGAGCCGGTGAAATCGGTGTCGAGGCCGAGCAGGATGCGCAAGGTGGTGGTCTTGCCGCAGCCGGACGGGCCGACCAGGCAGGCGAATTCGTCCCGCCGCACCTCGAAAGCCAGATCCTTCAGCGCCGTCATCGACACGCCTTCCGAGGAGCGGAACGTCTTTTCGGCGATGTCCACCCTAAGCGGGGCGGCGGCGCCAACGGGTTGCATATCGTTCAAAGGGCTGCACCAGAAGAAGCTCGATGAGAAGCATCACCGCCACGAAAGCCAGCGTGTAGGCCAGGATCGCGGCGACGTCGAAAAGCTGGAAATAAAGGTGGATCTGGAAACCGACGCCATTGGATCGGCCAAGCAGTTCCACCACCAGCACGATCTTCCAGATCAACGCGATGCCGGAGCGCGCGGCGGCGGCGAAATAGGGCTGCAGTTGCGGCAGCAGGACGTGGCGCAGCCGGTCGAGCGTGCTGAAGCGATAGACGGAGGCCATCTCGCCAAAGCGCGGATCGAGCGCGCGCGCACCCTCGCGCATCGTCACCACGACGGTCGGTATCTTGTTCACGGCCACCGCTCCTATGGCCGCCACCTCGTTGAGCCCGAACCAGATATAGGCGAGCACGATGATGACCAGCGCCGGGATGTTCAGGAAGAGGATGACCCAGGCGTTGAAAAACCGGTCGGCGCGCCTGTACATGCCCAGCAATATGCCGATCGCCGAGCCGATTGCCATGGCAAGCACGAAGGCCGCCACGACGCGCGCGAGCGTGATGGCCAGATTGTAGGGCAGTTCGCCGTTCACCGTGTCCTTGACCAGCACGGTCCAGACCTGATGCGGCGTGGGAAAGGCCCGGCTCGGCCAGACCGTTGCCGCGACATGCCACAGCAGATAGAGCCCGACGAGCGAGGCGATGACCGTGAGCGCGGGGGTGATCGAAGCAAGCAGGCTGCGCGCCGTCGCGTGATTTGCCCGAAAATCGTGCGGGGCCGGGGTGCCGGGCTGTCGGAGGTTCATTTCGGCATCCCTTCCCAGAAGGTGCCGGGCGCCATTTCGGGGGATTGCCCCACCAGGCGCTGGCCGCCGACCTGTGCCAGAACGAGGTAGAGTTTCGCCGCATCCGCTTCTTCTTCGGCAACCGGACGGGTCGGGATGCCTTCGCGATAGCGGTCACGCAGCTTTTCCAGCTCCGTTCCTTCCGCCTTGACGATGGGCGCGAGGCGCAGCCACTCGGCATCGGACGTGGCAAGAAGCTTCTTGGCCTGCGCGGAGGCGCGCGCGAAACCCTCTATCGCCTGCGGGTTAGCGCGCGCCCAGTCTTCGTGGAAGACATAGCCGAGTGCCGACACAGGGCCTTTCGCGCCAAGGGCCATTGCGGCATCGTTGGTGCCGATGAGGCGGCGAAAGCCGCGAGCCTCGAGGCGGGCGCAGAAATGCCAGAAATTGAGCACGGCATCGAGCTCGCCCTGCATGGCCTTTTCGGAAATGAGCGGCGGTGCGCCAAAGACGATGTCGTTCTGCGCGGCAAGGTCGATGCCATGGTCGCGCTGGCAGAAAGCCTGCAACAAGAGCCAGCTCTTGTCGATCGGCCCGCCGGCCACGCCGATCTTCCTGCCGGTCAGGTCGGTGACGGCCCGGATCGGCGAGGCTTCCTTGACCATGATCGCGCCGACGGCGGAGGAATAGGGGATCAGCGTGATGTCCTCGCCGGCAGCGCGCTGCCGCGACACCCAAAGCCAGTCGGTGACGATGATGTCGAGGTCGCCCGCGAGCATGGCCACATTGGTCGCGTCCTCGCCGGCGAAATAGGTGATGTCGAGTTCGACGCCGTTTTCGCGATCGAAGCCATGATGCGTGATCGTGTCCAGTTCCCAGCTTACCGTGCCGAATTTGAGAACGCCGATGCGGGCTTTTGCGGCGGCAGATGCGTGGAGGGGGATGAACGGAGCAAGTGAAAGCGTTGCGCCCGTCAGCCGGATGAACCGGCGTCGAGAAACACGTCGCCAATTCTCACGATCATCCCGCCGCATCGCCAGCCGTCCTCAGATCGACTTTTCCATGTCGGGGAAGGCGCATCGCCAGCGCGTCACCTTCAGCTTGGGGTGTTGCTCCACCCATTTCGCAATCTCGGGAGGCGCCAGGAACATGCACTGGTTGAGCGAGCCCTGGCTTTCGAAATAGAGGTGTTCGTCATGGCAATGAGTCGGATTGGCGGAAAGGCAAACCGTCAAGACGAGATCAACCATACCCATGTCAGCACCTCTCGCGTCGCAACGCGTCAATTGAACGCGCTCATCGTGTCGACAGCGGCCGCGCCGGCGGCCATTGTGTGCATTTCCCGAGGTGCCGTCGGGAAAGTCGTGGAAAAAGGCTACGCGTTCACCGAAACCACGTCAACAAGGCTGCCGGAATGGATGTTTTCCAAAGTCATTTGAGGCTTTGAGCCGCACCTTCGTACGATTGACAACGCGCGGGCGAGGTCTAGCTTTCCGGACGCGGTCGCCGCCTTCGCAATGAATGGCCGACGTTCGTGCCCGCCCCGCTTGGGCAGATTCGATAAATTGTAAGTGTAATCGTCCAGGGCATCTAGACGATCAAAGAGGAAACGCCATGCGCTCCATCGTATTTTTGCTAGCCATTTCCGCTGCCGGTTTTCTGACATCCAATGCTCAGGCACAGGACGCGGCCGCCGGCGAGAAGGTTTTCAACCGCTGCAAGGCCTGCCATGTCGCCGACAAGGATGAAAACCGGGTCGGTCCGTCACTGATGAATGTCATCGGTCGCACCGCCGGCACCCACCCGAACTACCAGTACTCGCCGGCGATGGTCGAAGCCGGCAAGAATGGCACGGTCTGGAACGACGAGACACTTGAGCATTATCTGCGCAATCCCAAGGCTATGATCAAAGGCACCAAGATGGCCTTTGCAGGCCTGAAGAACGACAAGGATATCGTCAACGTCGTCGCCTATCTGGAGCAGTTCTCCAAGAAATAGAACGCATTGCGACAACGAACTCCCGGATCGTTTCCGGGAGTTCGAACTTCGTTCAAACCGCTGTCAGGCAACCTCGCGAAGCGCTTGCAAGGCGGCAGGCAGTTCCAGCAGGCTGTTGCACACGAGGTCTGCGCCAAGCTCCTCCACCGGCACTTGCGTATAGCCGCCGCGCACCAGTACGGCGGGCAGGCCGGCGGCGCGCGCCGAGCCGACATCGGCCTTGCTGTCGCCCACCATGATGGCATCGCCGGCATCCACCCTCAGCTTTTCGAGAGCCAGCAGCAGCAAATCCGGCGCGGGTTTCTTGTGGCTTACCGCATCGCCGCCGACGATGGCGCCCAGCATGTCGACCAGACCGAAATGGAGCAGCACTTCGCGCGCCGCCCGTTGCGGCTTGTTGGTCGCGACCGCCAAGGCGATGCCCATCATATGGAACTGCGCCAGCGCCTCGCGCGCGCCGGGCATAAGGCGGCTGCGCCCGGTAAGGTGGCGCAGATAGATCGGCGTCATCTCGTCAACCGCTTCCTCCAGCGCCTTGCCCACCAGCGGCGTGCCGGAGGCGGCGAAGGCCCGTTCGACCAGCCTGGGCATGCCGTCGCCCACCATGGCGGTGACTTTTTCAACGCTGAAGGGCGGCAGACGGTGCGCGGCCAGCAATTCGTTGACCGCTGCGGTGATGTCGGGCGCTGAGTCGATCAGCGTGCCGTCGAGGTCGAACAGGATCGCCTTGGGCATCGAGGCGAGGGGGATGGCACGGCTTGCGGTCATGCGGCTTCCTTCCATTTGATCGAGCAGCCGATGGAGGCGATCTGGTCGAGTGGGCCTTCTCCGGTGCGGGCCACCTGGGTCATCGCTTCATAAAGGTCGCGGCGCAGGTCGGCGGGACCTGCCTCCTTGCGCGAAGCGTCGAGACGGCCGCGATATTGCAGTTTCAGCTCCTTGTTGAAACCGAAGAAATCCGGCGTGCAGGCCGCACCATAGGCGCGTGCCAGCGATTGCTCTTCATCATAGAGATAGGGAAAGCCGAAGTGGTGGGCGGCGGCGAACAGCCTCATATTCTGGAAGGAATCTTCCGGGTAGGCCCCGGCGTCGTTGGAACTGACGGCCACGAAGCCGACGCCTTCGGCTTTCATATCCCCAGCATCGCGCACGATGCGCGAAATGACCGCTTTCACATAGGGGCAGTGGTTGCAGATGAAGGCAACGACGATGCCGTTCGGACCGGCCTGACCGAAGATGGAATGCTGCTTTCCATCCACGCCCGGAAGGGTCGCGTCGATGGCAGGCCAGCCAAAATCGCAAATGGGTGGAATGGCTGCCATGTCGTCTTTACCTCGATTGTGTTGCGGTATCAGGCTGCCTTGCGCAAAGCCCCGTCGCCGGCCGCGCGTATAGCGGCGATGTTCCTGGCATAGGCGTCCGGTGTGCCGCCCTTGAACACGGCCGAGCCCGCCACCAGCACATTGGCGCCGGCGGCCGTGACCAGCGGCGCGGTTTCGGGCGTGACGCCGCCGTCGAT
>NZ_QGGG01000021.1 GCF_003148475.1 Pseudaminobacter salicylatoxidans
ATCGACGGCGGCGTCACGCCCGAAACCGCGCCGCTGGTCACGGCCGCCGGCGCCAATGTGCTGGTGGCGGGCTCGGCCGTGTTCAAGGGCGGCACGCCGGACGCCTATGCCAGGAACATCGCCGCGATACGCGCGGCCGGCGACGGGGCGCTCTGATATTTTGCGGCGAGGGCATCCCTCGCCGTCAGATACCGGAGCGGCGGTCATCCTGACGGATGCCCTTGCGCCGCTGCATCTCATTGTTTTAGCCGCATTTGTGCGACGCCAAGCGATTCCGCTTGGCTGCAAGATGCTCTAGTTCGAAAACACCTTGTCGCCCTCGATCCACACACCGCGTACCGAAAGGTCGTCGGAGAGGTGGACGATGTTCGCCGCCGAGCCGGTCATCAGACGGCCGAGCCTGCCGTCCTGGCCGACCGCCTCGGCCGGGTAGAGCGAGGCCATGCGCAGCGCCTCGTCCAGTTCCAGTCCAAGCCGCTCGTAAACGAAACGCACGGCCGAAATCATGTCGAGATCGGCGCCGGCCAGCGTGCCGTCCTCCAGTCTCAGGCTGCCATTCTCGCGCTTGATCAGGCGGCCGTTCAGCGTGAACGACTTCATGTTTGTGCCGATGGGCGCCATGGCATCGGTGACGAGGAAGATCTTTCCCGCGCCCTTCTTGGATTTCAGCGCGATCTCCATCGTGGCGGGATGCACATGAATGCCGTCGGCGATCAACCCGGCATAGAGTGTTTCGCTGTCGATCGCGGCGCCGGCAACACCCGGCTCGCGATTGCCGATCTGGCTCATGGCGTTGAAGAGATGCGTGGCCATGGTAGCGCCGGCCCCGGCAAAAGCGCGCGCGGTCGCGTAGCTGGTGTCGGTATGGCCGAGGCTGACCACCACCTCGGCCTGGCTGAGACGGGTGACTTGCGCGAGCTCGACCGATTCCGGGGCGATGGTGGTCAAGAGCACCGGCATCTTTTCACGCGCGGCGATCAGGGCCGCCTCGTCGTCGGAGGTCATCGGCCGGATCAGCGCCGGATCATGCGCGCCCTTGCGGGCAAGCGAGAGGTGCGGGCCTTCGAGATGCAGGCCGAGGAAGCCCGGCACCTTTTCCCGCGCGGCCTCGGCGCCCGCGGTCACCGTCTGCGCCGTCAGTTCCGGCGTGTCGGTGATGAGCGTCGGCAACAGCGCGGTGGTGCCGAACGGGGCGTGGGCCGCGCAAATGGTGCGGATCGCCTCCACGGACGGCGCGTCGTTGAGCATCACGCCGCCGCCGCCATTGACCTGCAGGTCAACGAAGCCCGGAGCGATCATGCCGCCGTCGAGTGCGACCACGTCCAGCCCGGCGGGCAGGTCATGACCCGCCTCGATGCGCTCGACCGTGCCGTCGCGGAGGACGAGCGCGGAGCGGTTGTGCCAGGCCTGACCGTCGAAGATGCGTGCGCCGACGATGGCGAAATTCCCGGTCATATCGTTTCCGTCACCTTGTTGAGGAAAGGCGGCTGGTCGGGGTTGAGGCCGCGATGCCGTGCGAATGCCTCGACAAAACCATAGAAGGACACGATCAGCGCCAGCGGATCGGTCAGCGGATGGCCGGTCGCAGCAAAGGGCAGGCGCACCGCCTTGCCGGCCTTGTCGGAGGTCATGAAGACCGACGCACCCTTGTCGGCAAGCTGGTCGCCGACGCCGACGACGGAATCTTCCGAAGCATCGCGCGCGGCCAGCGCCAGCACCGGGAAACCGGGGCGAACCAGCGCCATCGGACCATGGATCACTTCCGCCGCGCTGTAGGATTCCGCATGCATGGCGCAGGTTTCCTTGAACTTCAGGGCCGCTTCGCTGGCGATGGCGAAGGAAGGCCCGCGCCCGAGGATGAACAGGGAATTGGCGTTCTCCAGCGCGCCGGCAAGCTCCATCCAGTCGCAATCCACTGCCTTGCGCAGATGTTGCGGCAGGTCGGCCAGCGCGGCGAGCAGCGCTTCGTCATTGGTGCAATGCGCCATCAGCGCGATTGCGGTCACGGCCGAGTTGACGAAAGTCTTGGTGGCGGCGACGCTTTTTTCGACGCCTGCGAGGATGTCGATCGAATGTTCGCAGGTCCTGGCCAGAGGCGAATCCGGCGTGTTGGTGAGTGCGATGGTGAGCGAGCCGGCCTTGCGCGCGGCTTCCGCCATGGCGACGATGTCCGGGCTCTTGCCCGATTGCGAGATCGCCACGCAGGCCGAGCCGTTGAGCTTCAGCGGCGCGTGGTAGATGGAGGCTACCGATGGCCCGACCGAGGCGACCGCCAGCCCGGCGGTCAGCTCTACGGCATATTTCAGGAAGGTCGCGGCATGGTCGGAAGAGCCGCGCGCAACGGTGACGACGAAGCGCGGATCGCGCCTGGCGATGTCGCGGCCGGCCTCCGTCAGCACCTTGCGCGAGCGGTCGAGCAGGCGCGCCACGGCATCGGGAATTTCCTCGATCTCGCGACGCATATGGGTTTTGTCAGTCACTTCAAGCCTCCGCGGAATCCCTGTCCTGGCCCGAAAGCCTCAACTCGGCGACGAAGTCGTAGGCGTCGCCGCGATAGATGGAGCGGGTGAATTCTATCACCTTGCCGCTGGCAAGATAGGAAATGCGTTCGATGTGCAGGCAGGCCGAGCCATCCGGCACTTCGAGAAGCCGGGCGTCGGCCCCGGCGAGATTGACCGCCGAAATACGCTGAACGGCGCGGATGGGGCGATTGCCCGTTTCTTCGAGCGTGGCATAGAGCGAGCTGACGACCGAGCCGGGATCGGGCAGAGCCGCGACCGAAAGCGAGGCACGTTCGATGGCCATGGGTATGTCGTTGGCGATGCGCAGGCGGCTGACGCGCGCCACCATCTCCTTGGCCGACAGGCCGAGCACCATCATCTCGTCGGGCGAGGGCGGGTAGATGCCCTTGTCCAGCCAGACGGAGCTTGCCGTCATGCCGCGCCGGGCCATGTCGTCGGTGAAGGAGGTCAGCCGCGACAGCGACTGCTCGACGCGTTCGCGGCGCGGCGCAACGAATGTGCCGGAGCCGTGGCGCTGCACCAGAAGGCCGCTTTTCACCAGATCCTGCACCGCCTTGCGCACCGTCACGCGCGAGACGTCGGCCTTGAGCGCGATGTCGCGTTCGGAAGGCAGGGCATCGCCGGGGCCGATCACGCCATGGCGCACGGCGTCTTCGATGTTCTTCTTGAGCTGCAGGTAGAGCGGCGCACCGCCGCCGCCGGACGCCCTGTCGAGCAGGAACATGCGCTCGGCCGTGTCAGACATGGGCCGATGCTCCCGCCGTGCCGAACAGCCTGGCCGCCATCGCCACCGCGCCGCCCAGCGCGTCCTGTTCGGGCGCGTGAAGCAGCGCCCGGTAGCGGGCCGAAAGATGCGGGGCGACCAGCCCGGAAAGCCCGCCCAGCAGGCAAAGCCGCTGGTCGGACGAGAGCTTCAGCGCATCCAGCGCTTCCTCGATGTCGTTGACGGCGCGCGCCAGCACCGCCTTGGCCGCCGCGTCGCCCAGCACGGCATGTTCGAAGACGAGGGGGGCGAAGGCGCCGAAATTGGCGGGTTTGGACGAGGCGCCGAACTTGACGATCTCGCGCGCGTCGCCGCCGAAGCGTTCCATCACCGCTTGTGTGAGCGGCGAGGAGGGGTGGATGTCGTCATGCGCCAGCAGCGTTTCCTGCAGGAGATCGCGGCCGATGCGTGCGCCGCCGCCGAGGTCGCCCAGCATGAAGCCCCAGCCGCCGATGGTCTGCATGGCCGTGCCCTTGCGCGACATGAAGATCGAGCCGGTGCCGATGATGGCGATGGCCCCGTCATGGTCGCCCAGCGCGCCGTTGAGCGCGATCAGCGCATCGCTTTCCACCAGGCTGCGGCCGAAGGGCAGGATTTCCAGAAGCTGCTGCTTGTAGCCGCCGACATTGGTGCCGGCCAGGCCCAGCACGGCGCCCGTTTCGGGAATGAGCGCGGCGTCGCGGCCGGCATCGACGAAGGCCAGGCGCGCGGCTTCCACGATGTTGTGGCGCGCGCCTTCAAGATCGGTCATGATGTTGGCCGGACCGCTCTTGCCGCGCCCCAGCACCTGGCCGGACGCGGTTGCCAATGCGGCCCTGCAGCTTGTGCCGCCGCCATCAATTCCCAGTACCAGATCCACCGCGAAATCTCCTCGGTGGTCATGATACCAATAAAATACCAGTAGCCAAGGGTTAATTTTCGAGCACCCATTCTCTTCCCGAAAGCCGGGTGTTTTCCGTTATTTCCCTTGTGCTTGGGCGGTTTCTGACAAATCCGTTAACGCGGGTGGACAAGTGGTATTTTTTTGGTATTGTCTCTGAAGGGGAGGATTTTGGATGGCTGCAGCATTGTCGGCGTACCGCTTTGCCGGATGGGCAATCGCTCGCGGCCATATTTCGTCCCTTCACTGGTATCGACGGCGTCCGGCCGGCAGGGCGGGAGCCGGGTCGCCCGAAAGCATGGCCCGTGGCTTCGGGTCGGTGTCTTTGGGTGAGCCGAAGGGAGCGGCAGGCCGCAGCCTGATCTCTCATCGAAAAAATCGAGCCTGAACGGGTCAACAGGGAGAACCGACATGAAAACCCAGGCACTGACTGCGCTTCTGATGGCGTCCAGCATTCTCGGCTCGGCCGGCATGGCCTTCGCCGAAGACGCCACGCTGACCATCGAAAGCTGGCGCAACGACGACCTCGCCATCTGGCAGGAAAAGCTGATCCCGGCCTTCGAGGCCAAGAACCCCGGCATCAAGGTCGTGTTCGCGCCCTCGGCGCCGACCGAGTACAACGCCGCCCTCAACGCCAAGCTGGATGCGGGCTCGGCCGGCGACCTCATCACCTGCCGTCCGTTCGACGCCTCGCTCGAGCTCTACAACAAGGGTCAGCTCGCCGACCTGACCAGCCTGGCCGGCATGGAGAACTTCTCCGATGTCGCCAAGTCGGCCTGGACCACCGACGACGGCAAGGCCACCTTCTGCGTGCCGATGGCCTCGGTCATCCACGGCTTCATCTACAACAAGGACGCGTTCGAGCAGCTCGGCATCACGCCGCCGGCGACCGAGGACGAGTTCTTCGCCATGCTCGACAAGATCAAGGAAGACGGCACCTACATCCCCATGGCAATGGGTACCAAGGACCTGTGGGAAGCCGCCACCATGGGCTACCAGAATATCGGCCCCAACTACTGGCATGGCGAGGAAGGCCGCAACGCCCTCATCAAGGGCGAGCAGAAGCTGACCGATCCGCAGTGGGTCGAGCCCTTCGCCACGCTCGCCAAGTGGAAGGACTATCTCGGCGACGGCTTCGAGGCGCAGAGCTATCCGGACAGCCAGAACCTGTTCACGCTCGGCCGTGCGGCCATCTACCCGGCCGGTTCGTGGGAAATCTCGGTGTTCAATACCCAGGCCCAGTTCAAGATGGGCGCCTTCCCGCCGCCGGTGAAGGCGGCCGGCGACACCTGCTATATCTCCGACCACAACGACATCGGCATCGGTCTCAATGCCAAGAGCAAGAACGCCGAAGCCGCCAAGACCTTCCTGACCTGGGTCGCCTCGCCGGAATTCGCGACCATCTACGCCAACGCGCTGCCGGGCTTCTTCAGCCTGAACTCGGCGCCGGTGAAGATGGAAGACCCGCTGGCGCAGGAATTCGTCTCCTGGCGCGACAAGTGCAAGTCGACCATCCGCTCGACCTACCAGATCCTGTCGCGCGGCACGCCGAACCTGGAGAACGAAACCTGGGTCAAGTCGGCCAACGTGATCAACGGCACCGAGACCCCGGAAGCGGCTGCGGCCGAACTCCAGAAGGGTCTTGAGAGCTGGTACAAGCCGGCAAAGTAAACTCGCTGAAGCAACAAGGCACGGGCCGCTCCGGCGGCCCGGCGCCGTTCATAAGGGATGGGTCAGCGCATGGAAGGCACGCAACGCAGACGGCGACGCTGGCACATAGCCGTATTCCTGGCGCCGGCGATGCTGGTCTACACCGCGATCATGATCCTGCCGCTGTTCGGCACGCTGCAGCTGTCGCTGTTCACCGCCGATGGCCAGTCGCGCGTCTTTGCCGGGCTCGACAATTTCCGGCGGCTGTTCCTCGATCCGCGCTGGTCGGCCAGCTTCTGGAACGCGCTCGGCAACAATTTCTGGTTCTTCATCATCCACATGCTGGTGCAGAACCCGATCGGCATCGGCCTTGCCGCGCTGCTTTCCAGCCCGAAATTGCGCTTTTCGGCCTTCTACCGCACCGCGATCTTCATCCCGACCATCCTGTCCTTCGTCATCGTCGGCTTCACCTGGAAGCTGATCCTGTCGCCGCTGTGGGGTGTCGCGCCCAACCTGCTCGATCTCGTGGGCCTGAAAAGCCTGTTCACGCCGTGGCTCGGCAAGGAGCAATATGCGCTCACCACGCTCGGCCTGATTTCGGTGTGGCAGTTCGTCGGCATCCCGATGATGCTGATCTACGCCGCGCTGCTGTCGATCCCCGACGAGGTTATCGAGGCGGCCGAATGCGACGGCATCACCGGCATGTCGCAATTCTGGAAGATCAAGCTGCCGCTGATCCTGCCCTCCATCGGCATCATCTCGGTGCTGACCTTCGTGGGTAATTTCAACGCCTTCGACCTGATCTATTCGGCGCAAGGCGCGCTTGCCGGGCCGAACTATTCGACCGACATTCTCGGCACCTTCCTCTACCGAACCTTCTTCGGTTTCCAGTTGCAGACGGGCGATCCCTATATGGGCTCGACCATCGCCTCGATGATGTTCTTCATCATCCTCGCCGGCGTGTGCCTCTATCTTTTCGCCATCCAGACGCGCCTGCGTCGGTATCAGTTCTGAGGCCCGCGATGAGCAGCAAGGCGACAACCTCCCTTCCGCGCACCATCGCGGCCCACGCGATCCTGCTTCTCTACACGGCCATTGCGCTGTTTCCGGTGCTGGTCATCATCGTCAACTCGTTCAAATCGCGAAACGCGATCTTCCGCACGCCGCTGTCGCCGCCGACGGCTGAAACCTTCGACCTGATCGGCTACCGGACCGTGCTCGCGCAGGGCGATTTCCTGCTCTATTTCCAGAACAGTTTTGTCGTCACCGTCGCCTCGCTGTTTTTCGTGCTGCTGTTCGGCGCGATGGCGGCGTTTGCCCTCGCCGAGTACCGCTTCAGGGGCAATACGCTGATGGGGCTCTATCTGGCGCTCGGCATCATGATCCCGATCCGGCTGGGCACGGTCGCGATCCTGCAGCTCATGGTGGCGAGCGGGCTGGTCAACACGCTGACCGCGCTGATCCTCGTCTATACGGCACAGGGCCTGCCGCTTTGCGTCTTCATCCTGTCGGAATTCATGAAGCAGGTGTCCGACGACCTGAAGAACGCGGGGCGCATCGACGGGCTTTCCGAATACCGCATCTTCTTCCGCCTCGTGCTGCCTCTGGTGCGGCCGGCCATGGCCACGGTTGCGGTGTTCACCATGATCCCGATCTGGAACGACCTGTGGTTTCCGCTGATCCTCGCGCCTTCCGAGCCGACCAAGACCATCACGCTCGGCGCGCAGCTCTTCATCGGGCAATATGTCACCAACTGGAACGCCGTGCTGGCGGCCCTGTCGCTGGCGATCCTGCCGGTGCTCATCCTCTATCTGTTCTTCTCGCGGCAATTGATCCGCGGCATCACTTCCGGAGCCGTCAAGTGAGTGTGAATTCCCAAAAACCCCTGCGCGTGCTTGCTGCCGGGCTCGGCAATATGGGCCGCAGCCACGCTCTGGCCTATCACCGCAATCCGGGCTTCGAGATCGTTTCGCTGGTCAACCGCTCTCAGGTGGAACTGCCGCAGGAACTGTCCGGCTACGAGATCCGGCCGTCCTTCATGGAGGCGCTGGCCGAGTTGCAGCCGCACGTCGCCTCGATCAACACTTATTCCGACAGCCATGCCGACTATGCGGTGGCCGCCCTCGAGGCCGGTTGCCATGTCTTCGTGGAAAAGCCGCTGGCGACCACCGTTGCCGATGCCGAGCGCGTCGTGGCCGCCGCCAAAGCCAACGGCCGCAAGCTGGTCATCGGCTATATCCTGCGCCACCATCCGTCCTGGGTGCGGCTGATCGAGGAAGCGAGGCGGCTTGGCGGGCCATATGTGTTCCGCATGAACCTGAACCAGCAGTCGAGCGGCCACACCTGGGAGACGCACAAGCAACTCATGAAGACGACCTCGCCGATCGTCGATTGCGGTGTGCATTATCTCGACGTGATGTGCCAGATCACCGACGCCAGGCCGGTCGAGGTGCGCGGCATGGGCCTGCGCCTGTCGGACGAGATCGCGCCCGACATGTACAATTACGGCCACCTGCAGGTGCTGTTCGAGGACGGCTCGGTGGGTTGGTACGAGGCCGGCTGGGGGCCGATGATGTCGGAAACCGCCTTCTTCGTGAAGGACGTGATCTCGCCCAATGGTTGCGTCTCCATCGTCATGGACGAAAAGGCGAAATCGGATGACGTCGATGCTCATACCAAGACCAACATGATCCGCCTGCACCGCGCCGCGACCGGTCCGGATGGCCGCTTTGCCGCGCCGGACGAAAACCTGTCCATGACCGGCGAGCCGGGCCACCAGGAGCTGTGCGAGCTTGAACAGGCCTATCTCCTGAAGGCGATCCGCGAGGACATCGACCTCACCCGTCACATGAGCGATGCGGTCAAGTCGTTGGCCGTCTGCCTCGCCGCGGATGAAAGCGTGCGCACCGGCAAGGCGGTGCGGCTGTGATTGGGCAAGTATCGGAAATGCAAGCGCTTCACGTTGCCCCCCTGTATCCTGCCGGACATCTCCCCCACAAGGAAAGAGATCACTCGGCCGCATTCATGCCCCTTCGCTTGCAACGCTGGAGGTTGGCGAAAGCCGAAGTGATAGCCAATCTCCCCCCTTGTGGGGGAGATGTCCGGCAGGACAGAGGGGGGTATGAAGAAGCGGGACGATACTTCGGTCACGCCCATCCTCGCGATAATGGAGGCAGCGCATGGGCTCGCTGAAAATCGAAAACGTCAAAAAATCCTTCGGCAGCGTCGATGTGCTTAAGGGTATCGACCTTGAGGTCGAGGACGGCGAGTTCGTCGTTTTCGTCGGCCCTTCGGGCTGCGGCAAGTCCACGCTGCTGCGCGTCATTGCTGGGCTTGAGGACGCGACCTCGGGCAATGTGCTGATCGACGGCCGCAAGGTGGACGCCGTGCCGCCGGCCGAGCGCGGCATCGCCATGGTGTTCCAGACCTATGCGCTCTATCCGCATCTGACCGTGCGCAACAATATGAGCCTCGGCCTCAAGCAGGCGAAGACGCCGTCGGACGAGATCGCGCGGCGCGTGACGGCCGCCTCCACCATGCTGTCGCTCGATCCCTATCTGGAACGCCGGCCGGCGGAACTGTCGGGCGGACAGCGCCAGCGCGTGGCCATCGGCCGCGCCGTGGTACGCGAGCCGAAGCTTTTCCTGTTCGATGAACCGCTGTCCAACCTCGATGCGGCGCTGCGCGTCAACACGCGGCTGGAGATCGCCCAGTTGCACCGGCGCCTGTCGGCCACGATGATCTATGTCACGCACGACCAGGTCGAGGCGATGACGCTGGCCGACAAGATCGTGGTGCTGAATGCCGGCCGCATCGAGCAGGTCGGCAGGCCGATGGATCTCTACAATTCACCGGCTAATGAATTCGTTGCAGGCTTCATCGGCTCACCCAAGATGAATTTCATCGACGCCGCACGGTTCGGCGAGACGAAGGCAAAAACCATCGGCGTGCGGCCGGAGCATCTGACTGTGGATGCCAAGTCGGGCGCCTGGAAGGGTACGGTGGTGCATGCCGAACATCTCGGTGCCGACACCAATCTCTATCTCGATACCGAGCAGGCAGGGCTGCTGACGGCGCGCATCTTCGGCGTCTACGACGCAGAGCCGGGCGCCACGCTCTACGCCACGCCGCACCCGGAAAAGACCTATCGCTTCGACGCGGACGGCCGCACGATCGCGGGGTAGGGACTGCATTTTCTCTCCCTTCGACGGGCGCGGGTGAGTTCGTAGCTTGCCCTGATCTGCTGGTGCGGACCCCTCTCCCTCGCCCCATGAAATGGGGGGAGGTGGCTCGGAAGCGAGACGGAGAGGGATAATTTCGCTGGGGGACTGGGCGCTGCCCTCCGCTATGGCTCCGGACGTTCGTCGTCAAAAAACCAAATCGTTGGCTTTTTGTGCGCTGGCGCGCACCACTCCTCACCCCATAGAATCGATCTTGCGCTGCATGGCGGCGATCTGTTCCTTCAGTTCCTGAAGGTCGTCGGCCTTGGTTTCGCCCTTCTTCTCGGCCTCGCCCTGCGGCGCGGGGTTGCCGCCCTGCGGGAAGGCGGTGAACATGCGCATCGCGTTCTGGAACATCTCCATGTTGCGGCGCGTCTGTTCTTCCAGCGCCTTCATCGGCGTCATTTTCATCATGTCCATCGGCGCCTTGCCGAAGGCCGATGTCATCTGCTCGCGAAAGCGCTCCTGCTCCTTGGCGAAGGCAACCATCGACTGTTCGAGGAAGCTCGGCACGATCATCTGCATCTGGTCGCCGTAGAAGGCGATGAGCTGGCGCAGGAACGGGATCGGCAGCATGTTCTGGCCGTCCTTGTTCTCCAGCTCGAAGATGATCTGCGTCAGCACCGCATGGGTGATGTCCTCGCCGGACTTGGCGTCCTGCACGCTGAATTCCTCGCCGCGCTTCACCATCTCGGCGAGATCCTCGAGGGTCACATAGGTGCTGGTCCCCGTATTGTAGAGGCGGCGGTTGGCGTATTTCTTGATCACCACCGGATCGTCCTTGGCGGGCATCAACATCCTCCCCGGCGGCCGGTGTGCGCGCTTTGGCGGGCAGTCCGGCAACGATTGCATTTCAGGTCAGGATATGCGCAAAGCCGCTGCAATTCCAAGCGCTTTGTGCAGTGCGGGATCATTTGGCCGCAAACCGCCGCGAATGCGGGCTTTTCCGCGGCGCCCGCGCTCTTCGCAATGGCGTAATTCGCCCGCCTTCAACCATTTCCGATTTGACTCGCCCCCGCGAACGGGCAAGAAAAGTCAGTGGAGAGAACTGTGCGGCGCGTCTGCCGCGAACCATTCTGGAGACGAAAATGTCCGCGTCCAACGCAATCGTAATCGCCAGCGCCGCGCGCACGCCGGTTGGCTCCTTCAACGGCTCCTTTGCGACCGTTTCCGCCCACGAACTCGGTGCCGTCGTCATTCGCGAGGCGCTCGCGCGCGCCGGCGTCGAGGCGGCGGAAGTGGACGAGGTCATTCTCGGCCAGGTGCTGCAGGCCGGGCAGGGCCAGAACCCGGCCCGCCAGGCTTCGATAGCCGCCGGCCTGCCCAAGGAAACCACCGCCTGGAGCCTCAACCAGGTCTGCGGCTCGGGTCTGCGCGCGGTGGCGCTCGGCATGCAGCAGATCGCCACGGGCGATGCGAAGATCATCGTCGCCGGCGGGCAGGAATCCATGTCGCTGTCGCCGCACTGCCAGCATCTGCGCGCCGGCGTGAAGATGGGCGACTTCAAGATGATCGACACCATGATCAAGGACGGCCTGTGGGATGCCTTCAACGGCTACCACATGGGCAACACCGCCGAGAACGTCGCGCGCCAGTGGCAGCTCACCCGCGAGGATCAGGACGCTTTCGCGCTCGCCTCGCAGAACAAGGCCGAGGCCGCGCAGAAGGCCGGCAGGTTCAGGGACGAGATCGTGCCGGTCACGGTCAAGGGCCGCAAGGGCGACACGGTGGTCGACCAGGACGAATATATCCGCCACGGCGCCACGATGGATGCGATGCAGAAGCTGAAGCCTGCCTTCGACAAGGAAGGCACGGTGACGGCCGGCAATGCCTCGGGCATCAATGACGGCGCGGCCGCACTGGTGCTGATGACGGAGGCGGAAGCCGCCCGCCGCGGCCTCGCCCCGCTGGCGCGCATCGTTTCCTGGGCCACCGCCGGCGTCGATCCGGCCATCATGGGAAGCGGCCCCATTCCCGCCTCGCGCAAGGCGCTGGAAAAGGCGGGCTGGAGCGTCGGCGATCTCGATCTGGTCGAGGCCAATGAGGCCTTTGCCGCGCAGGCCTGCGCGGTCAACAAGGACATGGGTTGGAACCCGGACATCGTCAACGTCAATGGCGGAGCCATCGCCATCGGCCACCCGATCGGTGCCTCGGGCGCGCGCATCCTCAACACGCTGCTCTACGAGCTGCGCAGGCGCGGCGGAGGCAAGGGGCTCGCCACCCTGTGCATCGGCGGCGGCATGGGTGTGGCCATGTGCGTCGAGGCGCAATAACGAGATCGGGACGGGCGGCTTTAAGCCGCCCGTTTTCGTTTCAGGGACGCCGCTCCGGGAATGGGAGAATGGAATGCCGGTCGAGCGGCCGATGAAGAAGAACCGGTGAGCGGAAAATCGTCGCCGGGACATGTCAGGCAAGTCACTGCAGCGCAAAGGGGAACAGGCCATGGCCAGAACAGCAATCGTCACCGGCGGCACGCGTGGCATCGGCGCGGCGATTTCGATCGCCTTGAAGACTGCCGGCTACAAGGTGGCCGCCAACTATGCCGGCAACGATGAAGCGGCGGCGAAGTTCCGCGAGGAAAACGGCATCGCGGTCTACAAATGGTCCGTGGCCGACTACGACGCCTGCGCGGCGGGCATCGCAAAGGTCGAGGCCGAGCTGGGGCCGGTCGACATCCTCGTCAACAATGCCGGTATCACCCGCGATTCCATGTTCCACAAGATGACGCGCGAGCAGTGGGACGAGGTCATCAACACCAATCTGCACGGCGTCTTCAACATGACGCATCCGCTGTGGAGCGGCATGCGCGACCGCAAGTTCGGCCGCGTCATCACCATCTCGTCCATCAATGGCCAGAAGGGGCAGGCGGGGCAGGTGAACTATTCCGCCTCCAAGGCCGGCGACATCGGCTTCACCAAGGCGCTGGCGCAGGAGGGCGCGCGCGCCGGTATCACGGTCAATGTCATCTGCCCCGGCTATATCGCCACCGACATGGTGATGGCGGTGCCGGAAAAGATGCGCGAGGCCATCGTCGCGCAGATCCCGGCCGGTCGTCTCGGCACGCCGGAGGAGATCGCGCGCTGTGTGCTGTTCCTGGCTTCGGACGACGCCGGCTTCATCACCGGCTCGACCATCACCGCCAATGGCGGACAGTATTTCTGCTGAAGCATGATCCCGAAAGGTGCAGACTTTTCGGACAGGGTCATGCCTGAAAAGCCATGACTTGGAGAGGGGCGGCATGTCTCCCCATGCCGGTTTCCCGGAAGCGTCCCGGGAGCGGGTGAGGCAGGTCCGGCGCGCTCAGTTCGCGCCGGATTCCAGTTCCTCGCGCAGCATCTCCAGCTCCAGCCACTCGTCTTCCATGGTGGCGAGCGAAGCACGCTCCTTGTCGAGCGCCGCAATGGTCTTCTGAAACCCTTTCGGGTCGCGCTCGTAGAAAGCCGGGTCGGCGATGTGGTTTTCCAGCTCGGCGATGGAAGCCGAAACCGCCGCCATCTTCGAGGGCAGGTTTTCGAGCGCGAATTTCTGCTTGAACGAGAGCTTTTTTGCCGCCGCCTTGGGCGCTGATCCGGCGGCTTCCGCGCGCGGCGTCTCGGTCTGCTGCTTGCGCGCATCGCGGCGGTCGTTCAGCCGCGTGCCGCCACGCTGGGCCAGCATGTCGGAATAGCCGCCGGCATATTCCAGCCAGCGCCCGTCGCCCTCCGGCGCGATCACGCTGGTCACGGTGCGGTCAAGGAAGTCGCGGTCGTGGCTGACGAGGATGACCGTGCCGGCAAAACCCGCCACCAGCTCCTGCAAGAGTTCCAGCGTTTCCATGTCGAGGTCGTTGGTCGGCTCGTCGAGCACCAGCAGGTTCGCCGGCCGCGCCAGCACGCGCGCAAGCAGCAGCCGCGCCCGCTCCCCGCCGGAAAGCTCGCGCACCGGCGTGCGCGCCTGCTCGGGCTTGAACAGAAAGTCCTTCATGTAGGAGACGACGTGGCGCTGCTCGCCATTGATGACGAGGCTTTCACCGCGCCCGTCGGTCAGGTAGTTCGCCAGCGTCTCCTGCGGATCGACCGCCTCGCGCTTCTGGTCGAGCGTGGCGACCTCCAGATTGGTGCCGAGGCGGATGCTGCCCGCGTCGGGCGCCAGTTCGCCGGTCAGCATTTTCAGCAGCGTCGTCTTGCCGGCTCCATTGGGGCCGACAAGACCGATGCGGTCGCCGCGCTGGATGCGCGTGGAAAAATCCTTCACGACCGTCAGGTCGTCAAAACTTTTCGAGATGTTTTTTGCCTCGATCACCAGCTTGCCGGATTCGGTCGCGTCGCTGGCCACCATCATGGCCGTACCCTCGGCACCACGATGATTGCGAAAACGCTGGCGCATGTCCTGCAACTCGCCCAGCCGGCGCATGTTGCGCTTGCGCCGCGCGGTCACGCCATAGCGCAGCCAGTGCTCCTCGCGCACGATCTGGCGGCCGAGCTTGTGCTGCTCGCGCTCCTCTTCTTCCAGCACTGCATCGCGCCATTCCTCGAAATGGGCAAAGCCCTTTTCCAGCCGGCGCGTCTGGCCGCGATCGAGCCAGACCGTGGCCTTCGACACGCGTTCGAGAAAACGGCGGTCGTGCGAAATCACGATCAGCGCCGAGGAAGAGCGTACAAGCTCGTCCTCCAGCCATTCGATGGTTTTCAGGTCGAGATGGTTGGTCGGCTCATCGAGCAGCAATATGTCGGGCTCCGGGGCCATGACGCGCGCGAGTGCGGCGCGGCGCGCCTCGCCGCCGGAGAGGTCGTCGGGGCGCTCGTCGCCGGTGAGGCCGAGATGTTCGAGCAGGTAGGTAGCGCGATAGGGATCGTCGGCCGGCCCAAGCCCCGCCTCGACATAGGCGCGCGCAGTCGCAAAGCCGTCCATGTCCGGTGCCTGCGGCAGATAGCGGATGGTGGCCGTGGGCTGACGGAACACCTCGCCGTCCTGCGCGTCGACCATGCCGGCGGCGATTTTCAGCAGCGTCGACTTGCCCGACCCGTTGCGGCCGACCAGTGCGATGCGGTCGCCGGCCGCAGCCGCCAGCGAGGCTCCATCGAGCAGCGGCGTGCCGCCGAAGGTCAGCTTGATGCCGTCGAGATTGAGAAGCGGTGGCGCCATCAGGTGGTTTCCTTCACAGATATCGAAGCACCCCCCTCACGGGTTTGCAGCGCAAACAACCGCGAGGTGGTCCCAAGGGCCGGTGAGGGGGAGATGATGAAATGTCTCATGACGCCGGAGAGCTCTTGCCGTTCAACCCGGATGCGCCACGAGGATCGCGCGGCCGCGCTTCAGCGAAATGCGCAATGTGCCGCGCACTTCGTTGGACAGCGTAAGCGATGAGCCGAATGGCACCTCGACGCGGTCGAGCGGCCATTTGGCACCCTCTTCGGTGAGGCCGGATAGCTCCGAGAAAGCCAGTATCGAAAACAGCGTGCCATCCGGATAATCGAAGGTGGTGGTGCCCGGCAGCACGGGGCTGCCTTCCTGCGTGCCGCCGGTCAGCAGGGTCGGCGTGCGGGCTTCGGCCAGCCGCAGCGCAAGCGCCAGATGCAGGAAGGCATGGTCGGCGCGCGGGCCGCCGAAGGCGCCCGCCAGCACCAGCGATGTCGCCCCCAGTTCCAGCGCCGCGGCTACCGCCAGTTCGCCGTCGGTCATGTCCTTGTCGGAGGAGAAGCTGCGCCTTTCGACGTCGGCATAACGTTCGCAAAGCTCCTGTGGCGTGGAATCGAAATCGCCCACCCAAAGCTCCGGCGTCACGCCCAGCGTTGCGGCGTGGCGGATGCCGGAATCGGCCGCGATCACGCGCGCGTCCACGATCTGCGCGTCGAGACGCGCGGTGCGGGCGAGATCGCCGCCAAGCAGGATGAGAAATCGGCTCATGGTGGCTCGCCTCCTATCATGCGCAGGCCCCGGAACGGAAGTGCGGGCGGCGTTGTACCGGCAACAATGCCGCTTGCGTGCGCATGCACTTCGCCCTATGTCTCATAACGCTCTAACGGGGTGCCGGACGCGTTTTCGCGAACCGGCTGAGAGGCCAAGGGGATACCCGGCTAACCCGCTGAACCTGATCCGGTTTGTACCGGCGGAGGGATTAGATGCTTCCGGATGGCCGGCGCTTCAAATTCCCTTGCAACATGTATGGAGGAAGCGCCGATGCGCACTTTGTTTTTCTCGCTCGTTTCGTCACTGGCCATTGCCGCCGCCCTGCCGGCATTCGCCGCCGACAAGCTCACCGTCTACACCTATGAGAGCTTCACGGCCGAATGGGGGCCCGGCCCGCAGGTGAAAAAGGCTTTTGAGGCCGAATGCGGCTGCGAGGTCGATTTCATCTCGGTTGCCGATGGCGTGGCGCTGCTCAACCGCGTCAAGCTCGAAGGCAAGTCGACCAAGGCCGACATCGTGCTCGGTCTCGACACCAACCTCACCGCCGAAGCCAGGGCCACGGGCCTGTTCGCTCCCTCTGGCGTCGATCTTGCCGCTGTGAAGGTGCCGGGCGGTTGGAGCGACGACATGTTCGTGCCTTACGACTACGGCTATTTCGCCGTCATCTACAACACCGAGACGCTGAAGAATCCGCCCAAAAGCCTGAAGGATCTGGTCGATGGCGATGCCAGCGAAAAGATTGCCATTCAGGACCCGCGCACTTCCACGCCGGGGCTGGGCCTGCTGCTCTGGGTCAAGGCGGTCTATGGCGACAAGGCCCCCGAAGCCTGGGCCAGGCTGAAGGACCGCGTGCTGACGGTGACGCCGGGCTGGAGCGAAGCCTATGGCCTGTTCACCAAGGGCGAGGCGCCGATGGTGCTGTCCTATACCACCTCGCCCGCCTATCACATGATCGCGGAAAAGACCGACAAATATCAGGCCGCGCCGTTCGAGGAAGGCCACTACCTGCAGGTCGAGGTCGCCGGCATCACCGCCGCCGGCGCGCAAAATCCGCTGGCGAAAAAGTTCATGGACTTCATGACCGGTCCCGGCTTCCAGGACGCAATCCCCGAAACCAACTGGATGTTCCCGGCCGGCAAGACCGACAAGCCGCTCGATCCCGCTTTCGACAAGCTGGTGAAGCCGGCCAGGACGCTGCAGATCAGTGCCGAGGACGTCGCCGCCAACCGCAAGGCCTGGGTGGACGAGTGGCTTGGCGTGATGAGCAAGTGAGCGTCTTACCCTCCCTTTTGGGGGGGCGATCGCGAAGCGCGGGGTGGATTATGATGAAATGAGCACTTCTATCGAACCCCCACCCCGGTTCGCTCACACCGCTTCGCGGCACGGGCTTTTTTACCCTCCTCACAAGCGGGAGGGTAGGGTCGGCGATTCCCGCATTGCCGCCGGCGTCATCGCGCTGGTAGCCATCGCCGTCCTCATCGGCGGCGCTTTTGTAGGCCTCATCCTGGAAGGCATCAACGATCTTTCAGGCGCGATCGCCGCCTTCGACGGCTATCTCTTCCGTGTGGCGCGTTTCACGCTGTGGCAGGCGTTGCTGTCGACGTCGCTGTCCGTCATCCCGGCGCTGTTCGTCGCCCGCGCGCTGTCGCGGCATCCGAGCTTTCGGGGACGCGGGCTGATACTGCGCCTGTTTGCGGTGCCCTTGGCATTGCCGGCCATCGTGGTGGCGCTCGGCGTGCTTGCGCTCTACGGCCGGGCCGGCTATTTCGCCGGCCTGCTGTCACAAATCTCGGGCGAAGGCTGGCCGGGCATCTATGGCCTGTCGGGCATTCTGGTGGCGCACGTGTTCTTCAACCTGCCGCTGGCCACGCGCCTGTTTCTCGAAGCGCTGAACACGGTGCCGGCCGACCAGTGGCGGTTGGCAAGCCAGCTCGGCATGGGCGCGCGCGCCGGCTTCCGGCTGATCGAGTGGCCTGCCTTGCGCGCCAGTCTGCCGGGTGTGGCAGGGCTGGTATTCATGCTGTGCATCACCTCCTTCACCATCGTGCTGACGCTGGGCGGCGGCCCGCGCGCCACCACGCTGGAAGTGGCGATCTACCAGTCCCTGCGCTTCGACTTCGATCCGGCGCGCGCGGTGGCGCTGACGCTGCTGCAAATCGTACTCACAATGGCGGTCGTCGCCGCCTTGATGCGGCTTGGCGCCAATGTGACGGGCGATGCCAATCTCTCGGTGGTGCCGCGCCGCCATATTCCGATAAGCCGAGGCGGGACGGCGCTCGACGCGCTGTTGATCGCGCTGGCCCTGGCCTTCGTCGCCGGGCCGATGCTGGCGACCATTTTCTCCGGGCTGGAGGCCGATCTGGCGCGGCTTGCCGGCGAGGCGGCCGTGCGGCGCGCGGCTGCAACCAGCCTGATCCTCGCCTGCCTGTCGGCGCTGCTGTGCGTGGCGCTGACGGCAGCGCTCACGATGGCGCGTCGGGCGCTGGCGCTGAAGCGCGGCGCGAATGGCCCGAGAGCCCTGCTGGAGCGGATGACCGACACCGGCGCCGGCTTCGTGCTGGTGGTGCCGCCCATCGTCATCGGCGCGGGCTGGTTCGTGCTTCTGCGCCATGCGGGGGACGTCTTCGCACTGGCGCCGGTCATGGTGGTGACGGTCAATGCGGTGATGGCGATGCCGTTCGCGCTGCGCGCCGTGCGCCCGGCCTATGATGCGGCAAGCGAGCGGCACGAGCGGCTTTGCGCGCAGCTGGGCGTTGCCGGCTGGAACCGCCTGCGGCTGATAGAATGGCCGGTGCTGCGGCGCCCGCTTTCCACCGGCTTTGCCTTTGCCATGGCGTTGTCGCTCGGCGATCTTGGCGTCATTGCGCTGTTCGGCAGCGATTCGGTGCAGACGCTGCCCTATCTGCTGCTGGCGCGCATGGGCAGCTATCGTACCGCCGACGCCGCCGGCATCGCCCTGTTTCTCGGCATTCTCTGTCTTGCGCTGATGGCGTTGGCCGACCGGCTTGGAAAGGAAACCGCCAGATGATCCCGCAGCCCAAGGGCGCAGCAGACATCGTGCTCGATGATGTCGCCTTCACCTATGAAGACATGCACATGCTGTTCGACGTGACGATGAAGGCGGGCGGTATCATCAGTGTCATGGGCGCGAGCGGGTCGGGTAAATCCACCTTGCTCAACCTCATCGCCGGCTTTGAAAGGCCCGATTCCGGGCGCGTTCTCATCGGCGGCGCGGATGTCACCGATATGCCGCCCTCGGCGCGTCCGGTGTCGATGGTGTTCCAGGAAAACAACCTGTTCGCGCACCTGACCGTCGAGCAGAATGTCGGGCTCGGCCGCTCGCCCGCCCTGAGGCTGACCGACGCCGACCGCGTCGAAATTTCCGACGCGCTTGCCCGCACCGGCCTTGCCGGCAAGGAAAAGCGCCTGCCGCGCGAGCTTTCCGGCGGCGAGCGCCAGCGCGTGGCCCTGGCTCGCGTGCTGGTGCGTGACCGGCCGGTGCTGCTGCTCGACGAGCCCTTTGCCTCGCTCGGACCGGGCCTGCGAGAGGATATGGTCGATCTCGTCATGGCCGTGCATGCCGAACGTGGCATGACTGTGGTTTTTGTGACACACCAACCGGAGGATGCAAGGCGAATTGGCGGAAATCTGCTGTTTCTGGAGCATGGAAGGGTGGTTGCCGAGGGAAAAACGGCCACATTTTTCGGCAAGGATGGCCCCGAAGCCTTCCAACGCTATATGGGAACGGGTGGTGCCTCCGCATAAAGCCGGAGAAATGCCCGGAAGCGGACATAATTTGTGGTCACAGCACCGTCATGGACTGCCGGGAATTCTTGTCTTGCCAGGAGGACTATGGCTAGGTCCGAACGATAACGGTTCGTGATGCATCGCGGCCGTTGTGTGACGAAAGGAATGCGGCTCTGTCGATCTGCCTGATCCCTGCCGGAGAATTGCTCTCGCCGGTGCGCGTCCATGCGCGCCGCGCCGCAGCCGTTGGCCTGCTCGCTCTGGTGGCGGGCTGTCAGGCGCTGAGTGGCGCCGATATCAAGGAATCCGGCTTCCAGCCTTCCAACAATCCGATCACGGTCGACAATGTCTCGCGCAACGACCGCATGGCCGAGCTGGCCAAGAGCCAGCATCCGCGCATTCTTGCGACCTATGGCGGCGAATATTCGGATCCCAGGCTGGAGCGGATGGTGGCCAAGGTGGTGGGCAACCTGACCACGGTGTCGGGCAATCCGACGCAGGCCTACCGCATCACCATCCTCAATTCGCCCAACGTCAATGCTTTCGCGCTGCCGGGCGGTTATCTTTATGTCACGCGCGGCCTTCTGGCGCTCGCCAACGACTCGGCCGAGCTTGCCGCCGTCATCGCGCATGAAATGGGCCATGTGACCGCCAATCACGGCATCCAGCGCCAGCAGAAGGAAGCCGAAGAGGTTCTGGCCAACAAGGTGGTCACCGATGTGCTCGGTGAAAGCCCCACGGCCAAGGTGGCCCTGATCCGCGGCAAGCTCCGTCTCGCCCAGTTTTCGCGCAACCAGGAGCTGGAGGCCGACGCCATCGGCATCAAGGCCAGCGGGCAGGCCGGGTTCGATCCCTATGCGGCGGGTCGCTTCCTGCAATCCATGGCCGCCTACAGCGATTTCCGCTCGGTGTCGGGCGCGACCGATCCGAGCCTCGATTTCCTTGCCAGCCACCCCAACACGCCGCAGCGCATCGAACTGGCGCAGCGCCATGCCCGCCTTGTCGGCGTGCCCGGAACCGGCCTGCGCGACCGCGATTCCTTCCTCGCCGGCATCGATGGCATGCTTTATGGCGACACGCCCGACGAAGGCTATGTGCGTGGCACGACCTTCCTGCATCCACGCCTCGGCATCTCCTTCTCGGTGCCGACAGGCTTCGTCATCGACAACACCGCCGCCGCCGTCACCGCCACCGGTCCGGGCGACATGGCGATCCGCTTCGATGGCGTGAGCCTCGACCGCAAGACCTCGCTGCCCGATTATCTGCGCAGCGGCTGGGTGGCAGGCCTCGACGCCAACAGCGTGCGGGCCGAAACCGTCAACGGCAATGAGGCCGCTACCGCCACCGCGCGCGCCGATGGCTGGCAGTTCGGCATCACCGTCATCCGCGCCGGAGACCAGGTTTATCGCCTGCTGACGGCGGCCCCCCTGGCCAGCACCTCGCTGGCGCAGGTTTCGCGCTCGGTGAGCGACAGCTTCCGCGTGCTGACGCCGGCGGAGAAGGCAGCGCTGAAGCCTCTGCGCATTCGTGTCGTGACCGTGCGGCCGGGCCAGAACATCGGCACGCTCTCGGCCATGATGGTAGGCGTGGACCGCAAGCTTGACCTGTTCCGTGTGCTGAACGGCCTTGCGCCGGGCGCGACGGTTTCGGCCGGCGACAAGGTCAAGATCGTCACCGACCGGTAACATGCAAAAAGACGCCCCGGCAAAACCGGGGCGCCGCTGCTTTGAAAGGTCTGCGAAGAAAAACCGTCAGGCCGAAAGGAAGGCCGGGCTTTCCTTCACCAGCGCGGTTTTCAGCTTCTCCAGCGCGCGGCTTTCGATCTGGCGCACACGCTCCTTGGAAATGCCGAGCGTCTCGCCCAGCGCCTCCAGCGTGGCGCCTTCGTCCTGCAGCCGGCGCTCCTCGATGATGCGCAGCTCGCGCTCGTTGAGCACGCCCAGCGCCTTCTTCAGCCAGTCGGAGCGACGCTCGATGTCGATCGCCTCTCCCACCACCTCGTCCGGTAACGGGTCCTCCGAGATCAGGAAGTCCATGCGGTCGGCCGAGCCGCCGCTGTCGTCTATCAGCGGTGCGTTGAGCGAGGCATCGGGGCTGGAAAGGCGGGCATCCATCATCGCCACATCGGCTTCCGAAACACCGAGGGCTTCGGATATTTCCTTGTAGAGCGCGCTGCTGGAAGTCACTTCCTGCCCACGCGCAAGCCGCGCGCGCAGGCGACGCAGGTTGAAGAACAGCGCTTTCTGCGCCGAACTCGTGCCGCCGCGCACGATCGACCAGTTCTTGAGGATGTAGTCCTGCATGGAGGCGCGGATCCACCAGGTCGCATAGGTGGAGAAGCGCACGTCGCGGCCGGGTTCGAAACGCGCCGCGGCTTCCAGCAGGCCGACATGGCCTTCCTGTATCAGGTCGCCCATGGGCAGACCGAAATACCGGAACTTCGTCGCCATCGAAATCACCAGCCGCATATGCGCGGTGGTGATGCGATGCATTGCTGCCTGATCGTTGTGTTCTTTCCAGCGAAGGGCCAACTCGTGCTCCTCGCCTCTCTCCAGATAGGGCGCCTTCATGGCCGCCCGGATCATCGTTCGCCTTGCCTTGTCTTCAGTCATCCTGCGCGCTCCCAAACTCCCGGCGCAATTACGTCTTACCGTACCGAGCTGGCGGGCTCGGGGATTGAAGTCACAACCAACCGCCCTACAAGCTTTGCAACGCCCAGCCCGAAGGAATGTTCCATGATATCCGTCGATCGCGCCGAGCTCGCCTTCCAGCTTTTCGAAGCCCTGCCGACCGCCAGTCTGGCGACACTGCCCCGTTTCGCCGATTACGACCGCACGGCGATGGACGAGGTGCTGGACACCGCGGAGCGCATCGCCAGGGAGCATTTCCTGCCGCACGCGGCCGCGCTTGACCTCGACGCACCGCGCTTCGAGGGCGGCAAGGTGGCGCTGGACGACCGCGTGGGAGCTGCCCTTGCGGTCTATCGCGAGGCGGGTTTCTTCAGCGCGGGTTTCGACAGGGAATGGGGCGGGACGCAGATGCCGGGCACGTTGCGCGCCGCCGCCAGCTTCATCTTTTCCATGGCCAATGCCTCGACCGCGGCCTATCCGCTGCTGACCTTCGATGCGGCAAGCCTGATCGCCGCCTTCGGTACGGGGGAGCAGAAGGAGCGCTTCCTGCGGCCGATGGTGACGGGACGCTTCTTCGGCACGCTATGCCTGACGGAATCTCAGGCGGGGTCATCGCTTGGCGACATCGTCACCAGAGCCGGGCAGAACGAGGATGGCAGCTACAGCATTTCCGGCAACAAGATGTGGGTGGCCGGCGGCGACCATGACATCTGCGAGAACATCGTCCATCTGGTGCTGGCAAAGGTGCCCGACAGCCCTGCGGGGCCGCTTGGAACATCGCTGTTCATCGTGCCGAAATTCCTTGTCGGTGAAGAGCATGCGCAGGGCGAACGCAATGGCGTAGCGCTGGCAGGCCTGAACCACACGATGGGCTATCGCGGGATTCCCAACGCCGTGCTGAATTTCGGCGAGGACGAGCCATGTCGCGGCTATCTTCTGGGCAAGCTCGACAACGGGCTGGCCCAACTCCTGCAAACCGCCAATGAGATGCGGCTTGGCGTCGGGCTGGAGGCGGCGGCGCTGGGGGCCGCGGGCTATCGTGCCGCGTTGCGCTATGCGGACGAGCGGATGCAGGGCCATCTGCCGGGCAACTGGAATCCGGACGGCCCGCCGGTGCCGATCATCGAACATGCCGACGTGCGGCGCATGCTGCTGGCGCAGAAGGCCGCGGTGGAGGGCGCGCTGGCGCTGATCCTCTATGCCGCCTTTCTGGTGGATGCCACCAGGGCTGCACCCAACGCCGAAGCCAGCCATGACAGCCGGCTGCTGCTCGATCTTCTCACCCCGATCGCCAAGTCGTGGTCGGCGAAATATTGCTGCGAGGCGAACAGCCACGCGCTCCAGATCCTCGGCGGTTATGGCTATACGCGAGACTATCCGGTCGAGCGTCTCTATCGCGACAACCGGCTGAACGCGATCCGCGAGGGCACGCATGGCGTTCACGGCATCGATCTGCTGGGGCGCAAGGTGATGCAGGAAAACGGCACCGGCATGAAGGTGCTGGCCGCCCGCATCATGGCCGATGTCACGCTGGCCCACGCCCATCCCGAGCTTGCCGGCCATGCGGAGGACCTTGCCGCGCATCTGGCCGAGGCGGTGGCCACCACCGGCAGGCTTGGCGGCACCGTCGGTTCCGACCCGCGGCGGGGACTTGCCAATGCCACGCTCTATCTCGACATGCTGGGCGACGTGGTGATTGCCTGGATGTGGTTGCGTCAGGCCATGGCGGCGCTGCGCAAGCGCGCCACCGACTCATCGGATGGCGATCTCATCGACGGCAAGCTTGCCGCCTGCCGCTATTATTTCCTCTATGAACTGCCCCGCGCCAGAACCGCGCGGACGCTGCTGGACAGTCTCGACGACACCGCGCTGACGATGAAGCCGGAATGGTTTTGAGCGCACGTGCCCGTGGGTTCAGCCGAGCTTGATTTCGCCTTCGACCACGTGATCGAGATCGGCGTCCTCGGCCGTCAGCGTCATGCGCACATGCAGCGTGTCGCCTTTCACCTTGCCGTCACGTACGGCGGTTTCGATCGCGCGCTGGGAGGTGACACCCACCTGCTTCAGGAACTTGCGGATCGACATGTTGAAGACTTCCTCGTCCATGGTGGGCTCCCTTGCTGTTGCCGGGTCGATTGTAGGCGCTTGCGGCGCGGGGGAGCAAGCCGGCTGCGAAATGCCGGCGCATGGGTCAGCCGGCTATCTCGCAGGCAATAAAAAAACCCGGCGTCGCCGCCGGGTTTTTGTCGTAGCGCGGATGAAGCGGCTTATGCGGCTTCTTCCTGCTCGGTCTCTTCGTTGTCGGCCTCGGCCTTGGCGCCACGCTTGGGGCCCTTGGCAAGGTTGGCTTCGATCATGCGCACCGCCTCGGTTTCCGAGAGGCGGTTGACGGCCGCGATCTCGCGGGCCATGCGGTCGAGCGCGGCTTCGTAGAGCTGGCGCTCGGAATAGGACTGCTCCGGCTGGTTTTCGGCGCGGTAGAGATCGCGCACCACTTCGGAGATGGAGATCAGGTCGCCGGAATTGATCTTCGCGTCATATTCCTGCGCGCGGCGCGACCACATGGTGCGCTTCACGCGGGCGCGGCCCTGCAGCACCTTCAGCGCACGCTCGACATAGTCCGTCTCGGACAGCTTGCGCATGCCGATGGACGTCGCCTTGGCGACCGGTACCTTCAGGCGCATCTTGTCCTTCTGGAAGTCGATGACGAAGAGCTCCAGCTTGTGGCCCGCCACTTCCTGCTCATCGATGGCCATGATCTGGCCGACGCCATGTGCCGGATAGACAATGTATTCGCCGGTTTTGAAACCGTGGCGGCCTGCGGATTTCTTCTGCGTGGTTGCGGTTGCCATTACGCCCTGAACTCCTTCTATGACGCCGGCTGGAAAGCCGGCAGACCCGTTGGACGGCCAGACGGCCAAACAGAGCCGCAGACAACAGGAAAACATTCTCCGGAAAAGCCCGGGACCGGCAAACAAGCATGATGTTTGCTCGGCCCAAGTCGCCTTGGTCCGAAGTTGTGTTCACCTTTCAGTGATTAGGGCGTTGCGCCATAAATCGACAGCGTGTCAGCGGCATGTTGTGGTAGGGATACCACAAAAAGTTGAAAGAATCAAGGTTTTGCTGCATACGCGAAGATTCGCGTGCGTATGCGTGTCGCCACGCCGCACCGAAGATGTAATGTGCTCGCCGGTCTTGGCAAGCCTGTCCCGGCCTGAAACGATCAGTCGCCTTCGCCAGGTTCGGGCGAGAAGTACTTCTCGAATTTTCCTTCGATACCGTCGAATTCCTTGGCGTCGGCCGGCGCATCCTTCTTGGATGTTATGTTCGGCCACTTGGAAGCGTAGTCGTTGTTGACTTCCAGCCACTTTTCCAGCCCCGGCTCGGTGTCGGGCTTGATCGCGTCGGCGGGGCACTCGGGCTCGCACACCCCGCAGTCGATGCATTCGTCGGGGTGGATGACGAGCATGTTCTCGCCTTCATAGAAACAGTCGACCGGACAGACCTCGACGCAATCCATGTATTTGCATTTGATGCAATTGTCGGTCACGACATAGGTCATGATGCTGCTCCGGGACTCTATCCACTCCTGAAATATATGGGGTGAGGTATCCGCTTTGCGAAGGCCTGACAAGGGCAGCTATGTCGCAGATCGGTCCTGTCGTGGAATGCCATTCCACGGCTGTCCTCAGCGCAGGGAGCTAGCGGTCGCGCAGCCGGTCGGTTTCGCGGCGCTGCCGCTTGGTGGGACGCCCGCTGCCCGCCTCGCGCACTGGCACCAGTGCGTCGGGAAGGGCGGGATCGCGCGGCGCGGGCTCTGGCGACAGGTCTTCGTAGAGCAGGCGCGCTTCCTCGGCCGGCCCGCGCCGGGTGCCGGGCGCAAGCACCTTGTAGACGAGGATGCGCCGGTCGAGCGTGATCGTCAGAATATCGCCTGGCTTAATGGAATCTGCGGCCTGGCTCGTCTTCTCGCCATTGATGCGCACGCGGCCGAGCTGGGCGAGTTTCGCACCCAGCGAACGCGATTTCACCGCGCGCGAGAAGAACAGCCATTTGTCGATGCGCTGACGACCTTCGGCAGGCATCGCGTCCGCGTCTACTTCTTGAGCTGGTCGCGCAGCGCGGCGAGCTTGGCGAAGGGCGAGTCCGGATCGATGCGCGCCGGGCGCTCCTCGCGTGGCTTGCCCTGGAAACCGCCCTTGCCGCCGCGGTCGTCGCGCCGGTCGGGACGGCCTTCGCCGTTCGGCTTGCCGCCGGGCTTACCCTTGAACTTGCGCTCGAACCGCTCCTTGCCGCCCGCCTGCTCGTGGCGCTGGCCGTCGCCGCGACGGTTCGGCTGATCGCCGCGTGCCTGCGCGTTGCGCTGGCGGTTGTCATGCCGGTGGCGCGGGCGATGGTCGAAGCGGACAGGGTGCCACAGCAGGATCGGCTTGGGCTCCTCGGCACTCTCGCCGCCCTCCGCCTGAGGAGCGGCCTCGGCCTGAACCGCAGGAGCTTCGACTTCGGCGGCATCGTCCGTCGCGGGAGCGGACACGTCCGTCGCCTGCTCCGGTGCGGCCGCCACCGGTGCGTCAGCCACGGCCGGCGCGGCTTCCGTTGTGTCGGCGGCAACCGTGTCAGCAGCGCCGGCTTCCTCGCTGGCCGCTGCCTCGTCGCCGGCGGGTGATGCCGTTTCGCCCGTGGCCGCCTCGTTCGTCGCAGCCTCGGCGGCGGCCTTGTCCGCTGCCGCCTTCGCGGCGGCCTGGCGGGCGGCCTCGTCGAGAGCCTCCAGCCGCGCCTTCACGTCGGCCGCCGGCTTGGCGTCGGCGCGGTAGCCAAGACCCTTCAGGATTTCTTCCATGTCGTCGGCGGTGGCGCCGAGGATCGACATCATCGCCGGCGTCACCAGGAAGGTGCTGCCGTCATAGGCGCCATCCGGGCGCGGGCCGGTGCCGGCCTTCCAGGCCAGTGCCGGGCGGATCAGGTCGGCGAGCCGCTCGAGAATGTCCACGCGCACGGCGCGGCGGCCGAGCATGCGGAAGCCGGCGAGCTTGTAGAAGGCGCGGTCAAAGGCCGGATCGACCACCACGGAGGTGCGGCCGGCAGACAGCGCATGCACCACGTCGCCGAAGCCGGGCTTGTCCTTGCCGTCGTTCTTAAGCGCCCACAGCAGCGTGATGAGCCCGGCCGGGCCGGGCTTCAGCAGCGCGGGCACGAAAATGTGGTAGGCGCCGAAGCGCACGCCCAGCCGGCGCAGGCTGGCGCGGCCTTCCTGGTCGAGCGTCTTGACGTCCTCGGCAATGTCGCGCCGGTTGATGAGGCCGAAATTCTCGACGAGCTGGAAGGCGATGCCGCGGGCGATGCCGGTGAGCTGGTCGGCGCTCTTCAGGTCGGTCAGCGGCTTGAGCAGCGTGTCGATCTGGAAATTGACGAAACGCTCGGCGCGGACGGCCACCTTGTCGCGGGCCGGTCCGGTGAGCTGATCGTCGGCCAGCAGGATGACGCGCGGGCGCAGCGCGTCTTCCGTCGCGGCCAGCGTTCCGATAGGTGCGCCGATCCAGCGCAGCACACCGTCCGAGCCCAGCGCGAGGTCGCCGTTCGGGCACAGCGCGAAGCGTTCCGCGCGGGCCTCGAACTCGACGCCGAGCGCTTTCTGTGCGGCCGCGCGGACGGCCTTGGCGTCCTCGCCTCCGGCACTCTGGTCGGCGGTGAAACGGAACCCTTGAAGTTCCCCGACGTGATGGCCTTCGACGAGGACCGTTCCGGTTGAGCTGATTTCGGCTTCTAGCATCGTATTTTCTCTAAGGCGGCGCATGAGGACGGAAGTCCTGCGGTCTACGAAGCGTTTCGTCAACCGCTCATGCAGCGCATCCGACAATCTGTCTTCGATTTCCCGTGTCTTTTCTTGCCAATGTAGCGGATCGGCCAACCAGCCAGGACGGTTGGACACATAGGTCCAGGTGCGAATCTGGGCAATGCGGTGCGAAAGCGTGTCGATGTCGCCTTCCACCATGTCGGCCCGGCGCACCTGCTCGGCCATGTAGTTTTCATCGACATGGCCATGGTCGGCAATGTCCGTGAAGATGGAGGCGACAAGGTCGGCATGCTGGGCGGGCGCGATGCGGCGATAGTCCGGCAGCGCGCAGACATCCCACAACAGCGCGACGCGGTCGCGGCCGGTGACGCGGCGTCGGATGTCGCCGTCGCGCGAAAGCTGCTCCAGCGCCTGAGCGTCCACTGCCGGCAAGGCGCGGGTCAGACCCTCGACCGGCGCGACCGCCTCGATGGAGTGCTTCAGCGCATCGAGGCTGGAAAAGTCGAACTGCGCGGTGCGCCATTGCAGCACCTTCACCGGATCGAAGTCATGCGCCTCGATCTTCTCGATCAGTTCCTCGGGGAAAGGATCGACCTGGCCGGTGACGCCGAACGTGCCGTCGCGCATATGGCGACCGGCGCGACCGGCGATCTGGCCGAGTTCGGCGGGGTTGAGGTCGCGGAACTGGAAGCCGTCGAACTTGCGGTTCTGCGCGAAAGCGACGTGGTCGACATCGAGATTGAGGCCCATGCCGATGGCGTCGGTGGCCACAAGATAGTCGACATCGCCCGACTGGTAGAGCGCCACCTGCGCATTGCGCGTGCGCGGGCTGAGCGCGCCCAGCACCACGGCGGCCCCGCCGCGCTGGCGGCGGATGAGTTCGGCGATGGCGTAGACCTCGTCGGCAGAAAAGGCGACGATGGCCGAGCGGCGCGGCAGCCGCGTGAGCTTCTTGGAACCGGCATAGGCCAGATGCGACAGGCGCGGCCGCGTCACCACCGAAATGCCGCGCAGCAGCTTTTCCAGTATGCCTCGCATGGTGGAGGCACCCAGCAGCAGCGTCTCCTGTCGGCCGCGCAGATGCAGGATGCGGTCGGTGAAGATGTGGCCGCGCTCCAGGTCGCCGGCAAGCTGCACCTCGTCGATTGCCACGAAGGCGGCATCGGTTTCGCGCGGCATCGCTTCCACGGTGCAGACCGAATAGCGCGCCCTGGGCGGGATGATCTTCTCCTCGCCGGTGACGAGTGCCACATTGTGGGCGCCGACCTTCTCGCAGACGCGGCCATAGACCTCGCGCGCCAAAAGCCTGAGCGGCAGGCCGATGACGCCGCTTTCATGCGCCACCATGCGCTCGATCGCCAGATGCGTCTTGCCGGTGTTGGTCGGCCCCAGCACGGCCGTCACATCGCGCCCAGACAAGATGAGCGGGGCAAGCTGTTTCGGGTGAATGTTCATCGGAAGCAGGGCGGCCTTTCTGGCTCGGAATTCGCAGGCATCCGCCGGAGCGGGAGAGAGCTTTCTGCGGGCGCGGGCGGTGACCTCATGGTCCGGTGACTTTGCCTCGACAGATAGGGGCTTGCAGCCGGAAACAAAAGCCCAAATCTGCGTCAAATTAACGGCTGGAACGAGTCTGGAACGAATCGGCGACGAATCGCTGACTCTTTCGGATTCAGCTTTTGTTCACCCCTATATATAGATTTTGCACCTCCGACTCACCCTACATGGTGAATCGCTAATGTTTCCGAAGCGGGAATCTTGCCAGCCAGCGTTAACCTTTCTCCCGTTACCGTCGAGCGCGAGTCAAATTTTTTGTTAAGTCATTGTAATATAAGGAATTAAAATGTTTCCCAGAGCGACTGCCCAAAGCCGGGTTAACTACCTGTCCAAAGCCGGAACGAATCGGCGACGAATCGCTGATTGTAGCCGGTTCTTGGTTTGTTCAATCAATATATAGGGCTTGACGAGGTGCCGGCCGGCCAGATGCAGAGCCGCATGTTTGTTCTTTTGCCGTCTTTTGGCGGCGCGCGTTAACTTTTGCCGCGCGTGCCTTACCGGTGATCCGTAGCCTTGCGTGGCGGAAAGACCTTGTCGATGAAGTTTAAGCCCGCATGAACGCCGTTGCCGCCAACGGAACGCCATCGCTTAACATTTCGACCAAAGCCGGAACGAATCAGCGACGAATCACTGATGCTGTCTATTTCCCGGTTTGTTCATCGCTACATCTTGATGGAAACGCCTCAGCCGACCACAAAGCGGCAGGATGACAGACCTTCATCAGTCATTGGAAATTTAGCCAGTGTTAATGTTTTTGCTTCATTTCGAGACAGGCGTCCGCCGAAGCTCAGCCGGGCGCCGGTATAATGGAAATACTTGTGACAATCGCGCGGCGCCCGAGGTTGACGTTACGTAATCCGTTGTCTTCGGTCAGATTTCATGACTCCTTTTATGCGTTGGTATAAGGAGGGTCATCCCATGACTAAACGTCTGCTGGCCGAATTGCTCGGCACCTTCTGGCTGGTGTTCGGCGGTTGCGGCAGCGCCGTTTTCGCCGCTGCGTTTCCCGATCTCGGCATTGGTTTTCTTGGCGTTGCACTGGCGTTCGGTTTGACGGTTTTGACCATGGTCTATGCGGTCGGCGGCATTTCCGGCGGCCATTTCAATCCCGCTGTTTCGGTGGGGCTCACAGTGGCTGGCCGTTTGCCCGCGCGCGATCTCGTTCCCTATGTGGTCGTGCAGCTTATCGGTGCGATCATTGCGTCGACGATCCTGTATTTCATTGCCAGCGGCAAGGCCGACTTCACCCTGGCCAATGGCTTTGCCGCCAATGGTTACGGCGAGCACTCGCCCGGCGGCTATCCGCTGAGTTCGGCCCTGCTGGTCGAGATCGTGCTGACCTTCATCTTCGTGATGGTCATTCTCGGCGCCACGAGCGGCCACGCGCCCGCCGGTTTTGCCGGCATCGCCATCGGCCTGACGCTGACGCTGATCCATCTGATCGCGATCCCGGTGACCAACACTTCGGTCAACCCGGCGCGCTCCACCGGCCCGGCGCTTTTCGTCGGCGGCTGGGCCTTGCAGCAGCTCTGGCTGTTCTGGGTCGCTCCCATCGTCGGCGCCATCATTGCGGGAGTGGCGCATAAATCGCTGTTTGGCGACGAATAGCGCGGTGGCCAGGCCATATCCCGATCACGCAATCGAAACCCGGCTCCGGCCGGGTTTCTTTTTTGCCGGCGTGCGGGAAGAGAAGACGCAGTATCCGGCTGCTTCTTGCAGTTCAGGTCTACGCCGAGTCCTGTACGAACAGCTAAAATACTCAACAAACGTAGTTAAACACCGCTTAACCTTTTCACTTCATTATCCATGCAAATTTAGTTTTCCCCGTTGTGGGTGGGGATTTCGCAGGGGGTAATGAATATGCGGAATATACTCAGGCCGGCCCTTGCCGCGCTCTTGATTGCAAGTGCATCCGTCCCCGCCATGTCGGCGGACCTGTATGTGCCGGAAGAGCCGGTGGTGGTGGTGCCGGTCGTTGGCGGCTGGTACATCCGTGGTTTCCTCGGCATGACCAACCAGCGCCTGGGCGATCTGCGCACCGATCTCTATAACGATCCCAACATCGTCGAGCGCGGCTGGCACGATGAGGGCGGCTTCGGGTCCTCGCCGCTGTTCGGCGGCGGTGTCGGTTATCAGTTCAACGACTGGATCCGCGCCGATGTGACCGCCGAATATCGCGGCAAGGCCGACTTCAACGCGGTCGATTGGGTGCGGTTCGCCAATTCGGCGCCCTATACCAACGATTACCGCGCGCGGAAGTCGGAATGGCTGGTTCTGGCCAACGGCTATGTCGATCTCGGCGATTTCGGCCCCATCGTTCCCTATGTCGGCGCCGGCATAGGTGCATCGCGCAACACGATCTCGCAGTTCCGCGACATCAACGTCCTCAATGGCGGCGCGGCCTCGGCCGATTCCGATTCCAAATGGAATTTTGCCTGGGCGCTGCATGCCGGCCTCGGCATCAAGGCCACCGACCGCATGACGATCGATCTGGGCTACAGCTTCGTGAACCTGGGCGATGCCCGCACCGGGCCGCTGCGCAACGACGATCCGGCATACGACGTGCCGAACAAGGGTTTCGAGTTCCACAAGCTGACCTCGCACGACCTCAAGCTCGGCATCCGCTACGCGTTCAACTGAACCGCTCCGCGCGCTTCATCTCAGCAAGGCCCTGCTTCGGCGGGGCCTTTTTGCATTCTGCCGTCCGGCGCTTCACGCGTCGTTATGCTTAACCCCGACTTAACCGTTATGGTTAACAATGCAGGCCGAATGGTGCTTGGGAGTTTGGGATCATGAGGCTGCAATCGCGAATTTTCCTGCCGCTTGCCGTAGCGGCTGTCTGGCATGCGGGGCCGGCAATGGCCGCCGACTACGAACCGCCGATTATCGTTGACGAAGGACCGGAATATGTCCCGGTCGAAGTCGGTTCCGGCTGGTATCTGCGTGGCGACGTGAATTACAACGCCAACCGTCCTGCCTACAAATTCACCTTTCTGGGTGAGGACACCGACAACACCCGCTTCGGCGGCGACGTCGGTTTCGGTTATCACTTCACCGACTATCTGCGCGGCGACCTCACCATGGGCTTCGTCGGCAGCGACAAATACGGATATGATGACGGGGTCAACCGGATCGCGGCCAAGAACCACGTCTGGAGCGGTCTGGCCAACGGCTATGTCGATCTCGGCACGGTCGCCGGCCTGACACCCTATGTCGGCGCGGGCGTCGGCGTCATGTATTCGCGCGCCAAGCTGGATTTCGACCTGCCCGATCTTGGCATTGCGGGCGGCGGCAGCGACAAGCAGTATCGCTTCGCCTATGCGCTCAATGCCGGCCTGAGCTACCGCTTCACGCCGAACACCTCGGTCGATCTCGGCTATCGTTATCTGAGTTCGCCGAAGATGGAATATCTCGACACCGACTCGCTCACGATCCGCAAGGGCGTCGACTACCATCAGGTCAGGGTCGGCCTGCGCTATGATCTCTGGTGATCGCCACTGCAGCGGAACTTGAAAGGCGGCCGCCTGATATGCGGCCGCCTTCTTCTTCAAAGCTTCAGCAACGGGTCGGGCTGCGCCTCATGCATCGGAATATCGGCGGCGCTCCAGCTGCGGCGCACGACATGAAGGTGAACATCGCGGCCGCCGCTGTTGCGCAATATGTCCAGCACGGCGGCGTCGCGCGTGTCGTCGAGCACGCGCACCCATAACAGCAAGCCGCCCTTTGCGATCTGCTGCTGGACGCGTTTCGCATGCTGATGTCCGAAGACGCGCGCAAGGACGAGCCCGACGGCGCCGGCCGCCAGCCCACTGCCGGCAACCACGGCGATCGTGGGGATCAGGGCCGCGCCGCCGGTCGCCACCACGGCGGCCACGCCGGCGCCGGCCACATAGAGCGGCACGCCCACCAGCGCGGCCATTCCTTCCGTGCGTGAATCGGGCGACACATAGTCCGCATGCACAACGAAATCCCTGTCTTCGAGCCCCGAGGCGCCTTCTGGCGGCAGGGTTTTCACATCGGCGAGCAGGCTCAGGTCTTCCTCGCGGATTCCCGCCCGCATCAGTTCGTCCACGGCGGCGTTCAGCGAGGTCTCGTCGTCGAAGATCGCGACAGCTTCGCGCTCCTCGTAAATCTGTTCTTCATCCGGTTCGGTTTCGCGTGATGGATCTTTCATTTGCTCCTCCGGCCGTTGCGCCCTCTCTGGCGGGCGGTTTTTCCTTCGGGCCCTTCTGAGCATGTAGTATGCCGGCCCCGCGCGACAATGCGCGGTCGCGATAAGTTTCCACGGCAGGGTATCGCAACGCGCGGCTGGTAAGGGGGAGATGAGGTCGCGGCGGGCGAGGGGAGTTGCTTCGCGCGAAAAATCGCCTGCCGGTGGAAAAAACGCGGCGGCGACCCTCCGGCCACCACCGCTGCGGCAATCATTCGAAATCGGCGATCTTGTCGCAGAAGTCCTTTTCGCGATCATTTTGCGGATTGGCGCATTCGCCCTTGATCTTGGTGCGATGTTCGGCGGAGAGCTTGTCCCACTCTGCCTTCATCTCGTCCTTTGAGCGCGTCTGAGTCATCTCCTTGTCGCCGTACATCGACCCGACGACTTCGGGGTTCTGTACGTCGCGGCCGCTTGTGGCGGTCTGGTCGGCTTCGGTGCCGGTCTGGGCATAGGCGCCCGTTGCGAGGCAGGCTGCGATCGCAGCGATCGAGAGCAACTTGATCGTCATGGCGTGACTCTCCAAGTGTTTCTGTTCAAAAAGGTCAGTAACGAATGACCTAATATTTCGATACGGAAATGGTTCCGAAGAACTGGCGCATTTTTATTCGAAAATGCTTTTGGCCGGACAGGCGCTACGGCCAGGCAACTCCCAAGCTCCCCGTCACAGCCCCCATGGCAGGCCGAGGGCCTTCCAGGCGGCGAACAGGGCGGTCCACAGCACGAATATCCACACCATGTAGGGCAGCAGCAGCGAGACCAGCGTGCCGACGCCGGCCGATTTGTCTTAATTTCTGCGCAAAGCCGACGAGAGCGCAAAATAGGCTTCGCTTCGACTGGGCGTAGGGGCGACGTAGATTGCCGACTGGCGATCACCGTCGGCCGCCTGCGTCGGCCGGCCGCAAACCGAAGGCCATGCGATGGCGCCACCCTGTCGGCGGCGGATGGCCCGAGCGTGATCAGGGGTGGCTGAGTTCGTCATCCACCCCGGGACGGTTCAGAGTTTGGTGCTCGAACGGCTCGAGCCCGCATGCGAGCCGCCTTCCTGCTTCTGAGTAGGAGAATATTGCTTCGGTTCGTCGCTTCCGCGATTTCCCCAGGTGGCGTATCCGCCATCCATGGCGCACCCCGCCAGTATCAGCATGCTCAAGGCGGTGAGTATGTAACGCATTGTGCCCTCTTGAAGAATTGGCGGCACAATGCCCGCCTTTCATGTGGTCGTCAACGCGGCGAACCGCTTGTGCTTGCGCCTCCGGAACGCGCTGCGCCACGTGGCTGATGGCTACGGACCAGATGCAAAAGATAAGCGGCTATCGCCGTCACGACCGCCGCGAGTGGAAGCGCGATAATGGCGGATTGGAACGCCAATGCCGCGGTCGTTTCGACACTGGCAGAAACCGCGATTGCCGATTCAGTCATGTGGCTTCCATCCTCTGAGCCCGTTAGGAGCCTGGAGAGAGATGACTTTCCATGGAATCGTCACCTCGCTCCAAGCCTTGTTTTCTAACCGCAAATCCTCGAAACGAACAGCCGCACGGCCGGCTTTCCTCGCGCTCTTAGGGCGGATCGATGACGTCCGGCGACAGAAGCGGCGTCCTGTCTCCGCGCCGATGCCTGTGTGTCCACAGCACGAACGCTGCCTGCTGCTTTCCCCCGCAAGGGCGGCGAAATTTTTTCCCTTGTGGTTTTTCGAGCGTTCCGCTATCCCCGCCAGTGGGCCACCTCTTCCCAACGAGAGTATGGCGAAAAACTTACAAGATATTGTTTTTATGAAGCTTTTCGCGCTCTCTTTTTTGCGCGTGTCGTTGGCGTGTCAGTGATCAGATCTGCCAGCGTGTCGTCGTCCATCGCGTGGCCGTAGGTCTGAAACACGTGCTGGGCCGATTTCCACCCACCTAGCTTCGCGACCGTAATCGGATCGATACGCCGGTGCAGGAGCGCAGTGGCAAAGCCGTGGCGGCAGGAGTGGAAGGTCAGCACCTTGATCTTGGCTCGCTTGCAGGCAGCAAACCATGGGTGCTTCGCCGTATTTCGAGATGAGTAGCCGAACACCTTTTCCGTATCTTCCCGATTGCTGGGAATGTTGGCGAGCGCAGCGACGAGGGCAGGCGGAAGATGCGCCTTGCGCTCCTCGGAAACCTTGGTCTGCCTGATCAGCGCCCGGCGAGCGGTCAGGTCCACGTCTCCCCATCGCAGGTTGATAGCCTCGGTGATCCGGGCTCCCGTGAGAAACATGAAAGCCGCCAGCGCTCCAAGGTGCGGGGTGGACACGGCCATGAATGCCTGCACCCATTCCCACGTCGCAGGCTCCTTCTCCTTCTTCGTGACAGGGAAGCGTTCGACCTTCACATGGCGGCAGAGGTCGAGCGATGCAGCGTGGTTGATTATGGCCATTGTCGGAACGATGAACTGGCGATTTCGTGTTGCCCCGCCAGCGTTCGGAAAGGTGGTGATGGCGCCTTTGCGAACCGCGCCGCCGGTGATGTCCTTCACCGACTTATCCTTCCAGTAGTCTTCGACCTTATCGAGAAAACGGGTTGCCTTCTCGGCATCCCGGTAGAGGATCGCAGCCTGGGCGAACGTCAGGACCGATTCCGGTCCATCGAAATGACCTTTCCACTGACGGGTTTCGAGTTCCGCGATGAACCGCTGGGCGACTTCTTTTTGCGCCGTGCCAGTAGAGCCTCGTAATCTCCGCCCGGCAACGGTGCCCCTATAGTGCCAGATTTCGCCGTCGTCGCGGCGGTAGAGCTTGAGGGGCATGGGCGTGTCGCCTCCATGATTGCGTCAACGTCAGACTTGGTCAGCACCATACGATTGCCCAGAATTCGGCACGCGCCAAGCTTTCTTGCGAAATCTCGTAAACGACGGGGTGACCAGCCAAGATGTTGCGCCATCTCATCCGGCTCGATGTATTCGGGCAGGGTAATCATTCCGTCGCCCTCCCCATGGACTTCAACGCAGCCTGCGCCGCCTCGGCCTGATGCTTCCACAGGTCCCGCTCGGCCGCGACCTGACGTGTTTCGCGCTGGGCATCTGCGGCTCGATATTCGGCCTCGGTCAGCCTGCCGGTAAGCAACCTGATCTCGTCACGGGCTGCTCTAAGCTGGAGGGCCATGCTCATTGCGCAGCCCTCCAGACTATCCCGATCCAGACGCCGGCAATGCCAACGCCTACGATCGAGCCGAGCAGCAGGAGTTCGGCCGGCTGTAGGTGGGCGCGGCCTTTCGGGACCACGCGGTCGGACTTTTCAGGACCTCGATACAGCAGCCATTCGACGACAGCGAGGATAGCATCGCTCAGTTTCAGCAGGCCGCGCGCCAGTGTTATGCGAAGAAGGGCGATGATCACGCGTCACCGTCTTTCTGCCGCTCGTCCGGTGGCGTGGTATGGTATTCATAAACCGTCTTCGCGATGCCGTCCGCGATCCACAGGAGGCTATCGACCCGTTTATCTGTCTCGCCTGCTGGCTGGCCGAACTGGATTTCGCAGGCGACGCTCAACACGTCCTTCAGGTGGCGGAGGCCGCTTTCCAGATCATCGACGGTGTAGCCAATCATGCTGCACCGCCTTGGCGCAATTCACGCCCAGCCGCCTTGGAAATCTCCTTTGACAAGCGAAGAAGCTTCTTTTCGGCTGCATAAGACGCTGTAGGTTCCAGATCGAAATCGAACTGATCGAACGCTACGGCTGCAAGCTTCACGGCAAAGCCCGGAAGGGTCGTCGCCTGCTCCCGGTCGATGGCCCGCATGAGGCGAATGGCTTCTTTGTGCCTTTCCTCGAAGGCCCTGTATGCAGCTTGGTAGCCGCACTGGCGGGCAATATGATTGCGCGTTTTGACGTCTGCAAGCGGCACGTTTTTTTCGTTTGCGGCTTCAATGTAGAGCCTGTATGTCCGCTTTCTTTCCGCCTGAAGAGCGCGGGCCTCCGCCTTGGCGTGCTCGAACTGGCGGCCGAGTTCGACCAGCTTCGCGTCGGTGCTCATTCTGCACCGCCTTTCAGCCCTTCGTGAGAGGCCAATGCATCCCTTACCGGGTCCATAAGATCGATGGCGAGCTTCAGCGCATTGTTCATGGCGCATGCCAGAATATCTTTGTCGCCTATGTCGTTGAACACGCTATCAGACGCATTTGCGCACAGGATCATGATGGCTTCGGCCTGCGAAATGCAGCCCATTATTTCGTCGGCACTCATGTCGCGCTGGGGGACGAAGCGGCTCATTTGTCGTCCTCCCACATCACCGGAACGACGGCATCAAAGTCCCGCAATGCCTGTTCCAGCACAGCGGCCAGACTGTCCAGGTCGCGTTCGTCAACCTCTCCGCCGAACAAGGCACACATGACTGTGCGAACCTTGTCGACGCCGCGATTGAGCGCGTCACCAGCTTCGATTTCTTGCGATTTGATGATTACCTTCATGGCCGGGTCTCCTCATTGAGAAGAGTGGCCGGGCGCTTTGACGCAGCATAGAGAGCCACGCTATGGGCGCGCAATTTCCTACCGACCTCGACCAGTTCGCTGGCCGGCCAGCATAGGGCCTGCTGCATTTCCAAGGTGATCCGGTCACCGCGTGTCAGATAATCGTTAATCAGGAACGCAAGATCAGAGACCTTGTGCATGTCGTCTTCCATGCTTGAGGCAAGCGCAAAGAGATCGGGCATAGTTTCAGCGGTCGCTCGCGTAGCGTCGTTCGTGTTCATGGAAATCTCCATTCGGAATTTGGTGGAGCGCGGGCCAGCCGCGCCGATGTTCGGTTAGGCGGCGTGATACCTGCGGATGGCCGTGTCGAGCCTGCGGCGGGCGTTGTATTCCTGATCCCGCGCGACACAGAACCGAGCGTATTCGTCCTCGGTGTCGGCCTGCATCTGCTTCCACTCTGGCGAGTTCCGCTCGACACGCCCGATCTTGTGTTCGGTCTTCCAAGCCTGATAGGCGTCGACCAGCGTCAGATATGCAGACTTCCGCTTGCGCTCGTGGGCGTGCACGTCCAGCGCGCGTTCGGCGATGTCGCAGATGCGGGTGAGCTTTGTTGTGTCCAGCATCACGCGCCTGCCTTTCCGGTCAGCTTGAACCGGCCTTCGACGAAGGGATGCGTTGCCATCGTGGCACTCATCATCTGGCATTCACCGACGAAGCGTTTGAAGATCGCCGTTACTTCCTTCTTCGCGAAACCGGCATAGTGAGCGCCATCGGCGTCGACGTGCTGGTTTTTCACCAGCGCTCGGATCGTCGGCGAGTAAGGCGTATCGCGCATTACTCTGTCGACGACGACCTCCGACAGTCCGTAGGTCTTATTCATACGTTTCCGGATGTAGACGATGGATTCGCAGTCGGTCGGCATTTTATCCAAAGCGACATGAGCCTGAGCGACTTGGGCGACCTTGGCCTCTATGGCCTTGATCTGCTGTCCTTGCTCAACCTGCCGGCGCTCGTGCTCGGCGATCATGGTGAAGGCGCTGGCGAAGGCCTCGGCCGTAGTCGGGAGGCGAAGCTGCTGACCAGCTTCCAGTTCCTGCCAGCGGTCGACGAGGCGCGCCGTGAACTCCGGCGAGAGCTGTGCGACGATCACGTAACTGTCGCGCTTGCCGATCTGATACTCGGTGGCCTTTCGGCCAAGGGTATCGAGGTATTCCACCGTTGGTGGAAGACCGATTACACCACGCTCCGCAAGGCGCTCGATGGTACGCTTCACGCTATCGTGGCGGGCTTCAAGCAATTCCGCGATTTCGCGGCTGCTCATGGTGATCGGGCCGTTCCCGATCTGTGCCGGTAGAAATCCGGGCGAAGACGTACTATGTTGATGCTGCACTGCAACTTTCCTTGTGAGTGTTGTGGTCTCCGGCTTCGGCGGGGTCTGCGTCGCCAAACTCAAGCCCCGTCGTCGCCATTTTCTCCTTGATCGCCATAACCACTTCGGCATTCAGCGACCGCATGTTCCTAGAGGCCTGCTGGGACAACCATTTCTTGACGTCCGGCGGAACCCGTAGGCTGATTTGTGGATCTGTGCGGCTCATTGACTCCTCATTAACGTTAATCGTGAAATTACGGTGATTTATATTACGGTAATGCTATTGCGGTCAAGCGCAAAAAATCACAGTGATGTATGCGCTTGTGGAGACAGTTATGGCAAAGCCTGGCAGAGGTGCAGATCAATTTCCGTTGCGGTTGCCGCCCGGCATGCGCGACCAGATAAAACGCGCAGCTGAAGACAGCGGCCGCTCTATGAATTCGGAAATACTCGATGTTCTTCGCGAAGCGTTTCCGGAAGAGCCGAGCTTGGATGAATTGACCGATGCGCTCGATTACGCGACCGCGCTGCTGCGCGATCTTCAGGCAAATTCTCAGAGTGGCGATGTTACACGTAGTAGCAAATTCTTGACAGTCCTTGGTCGCGTCGAAGCTACCAACGATGAACTCTGGAAGTCGATTTCCAAAGAACGCATTCCGGCGGCAGTGTTGCTTCGTCCGGATGTCGTTGAAAGGCTTGCTGCCTTGCAGAAGGAGTATGATCTCGCGATCGGTCTGCTCGATGGCATTGCCAACGACTTGATTCTGATGAGCCTTGAACGGATTTCGAGCGGCGAAGAGAATCTCAAAGTTTGGGTCGGAGAAGGAAATGGGCGGCGAATGCTTGAGATCAAGCCGCCAGATCGGCGCGACTGAGCCCCCACCCGCAGGCGGCCACGAGTTCATCACGCAAACCCTCGCCGCTCTTCGCTGAAGACTTCGCCCCTGCCACCCTCCACGCGCACCCGCCCCGCTGACGCTGTCAGCGGCATAGGCGTCTGTGGCGGGAAGAGTATAGGGCATGTCGGCTCCGTTCACTTACGGTGCCAGTAAGTATCGCTTTCGCAGAAAGTGCAAGGGCAAATTTCAGCGGTCTACGAGTTCGCCCCAGGGGACAATGCGGTGGATCGCCTCAATGTCTTGATTTTCAATGATGGTTTCAGCCGACGGGAAAAATGACGCGACCTTCCAGCCGCTGCCTTCGCGGCCTAAAAGTTTCCTCATTCGCCACTTCTGTTGACTTTCTTCGCCGCCCTTGAGTTTGATGACGGCGTAGTCACCCGGCACGGCAGGCCGCCCCGGCTGAACGTAAAACAGTTCACCCTCCTCGTACCGAGGCGCAAGAACAGGTGTGACGACATAGAGGGCATAAACGCTACCGGGCTTGCCGGCCTGCTGGTAGCTCTGCGGCCGCCGGACGAAGTCTATGATCTCGTTTGATCGGTAGAAATCCGCATCTCCGTCGCCAAACAGTGCGCTGTAAACCGGCACATCTCGCGGCCGAACGGGGTCAACAGGACTTCCGTCCAGAAACCGGATGAATTCATCATTGATGTCCCGATTCTCAGGCCGACGATCACTAACGTAGCGAACGACCTCGCTTTCCAATCCTTCAGGCTGGCCTAAAGGGGTGATTGCCTCGATCTTCACCATCCCGGATGTGGCGGCGGCGAGATTCAAGTCCAGAAGATCGCAGACCCTGATCAGGTTCTCGGTAGATGGCTCCGTCGAGCCATTTTCCCATTGACTGATCGCGACACGTGAAATCCCAAGCGCTTCAGCGACGGCCTGCTGAGACAGGCCCTTCTGCTTCCGCGCGGTTGCTATGGCTTTTCCGAGAAACTGTGACATCGACAGCCATTCTGACGAAAGTCGCTTGCGCTTTCAATGAAAGTTTGACTTACTTACGACACTTTCGCCATTAGGGTTACCGCCTCATGAATGTCGTACTTGCCTTCGCGCTTCGAAAAGCCGGCGGACGCATAGCGCTCGCCAAGAAGCTCAATATCAGCCCCCAGGCGATTTCCCAATGGCGGGAGGTTCCTGTGCATCGCGTGCTGGAGATCGAGCGGATCACCGGCTTGAGCCGATCCGATTTACGGCCGGACATCTACCCTCCACATGATGACCCGAGGTCTGTCGCATGACCTCACCAACCCTAACCCGCACCCCTGACAGCACAATCTTGGCATGCTGCCCGCAAACCGGTCGCGTGGTGTCCGGCCGATTGCTGGGCCATGCGGTCGAGCGTCTCTCATGCGTGCGTCCCGCAGATGGACGTGCGTACATGCACATGCATGAGGGCAAGCCATGAGCATCATCGACGATCAGATGAATGCTGAGCAGGAGCGAGCATTCCTTGCGTGGCGTGATTTGCGCAGCAAAGCATTGGAAACTGGCGACAAGACAGACGCCCATGCTGCCGGCAAGGCATTCGCCAGCTTCTTCTATCTCTATGTCGCAAACACCTACCGGCCGTCATCCGCGATCGGGAGGCATACACTTTGACGTTTGCGCAAATACCTGACGACGCATTCGTTCCCGAGATTGAACAGGATGTGCTCGGCACCCTGTTGTTCGGCGGCGATTTCCGGAAAGTGATGGCGTATCTGCGGGAGGATCATTTCATTCCCGATGCCCACCGGCTCATCTACCGTGCGATGCGCGCGGCGCACGAACAGTTTGGCACAACCAACCTGGCTGTTGTCGGTCGGCTGCTGCCCGCTGATATCGATCTCAAGTTCAATCAAGACACCGGCCAGCCTCCGATGGCCTATATGGCATCCCTTGCCCGCGCGGTGGTCAATGGCCCTGCCGGTCTGGAGCGTGGCGCACGGGCTGTCATCCAGCAATGGGCGCGCCTGAAAGCTGCCGAGGTTGGGAGGAACCTGCGCGCAGCCGCGCATGAGGCGACCTCGGATCCGAAAACGATCATTCAGGGAGTAGCTGCCGATCTCGACAATATTGCTGCCGAACTTCGTGCAGGGCCGCGCCGAAAGACTATGCACAACCTCGATGAGGCAACGGAGGCAGCTCTGCATGATGTCCGGGATGCCATGGCGCGGGGGAACGGCCTTACCGGGCACACATGGGGGTTGACGGACATCAACGCAGCCACTGGCGGTATCCATCCGGGCGAGATGGTCATCGTTGGCGCGCGCCCATCAATGGGCAAGACCGCGTTCGCACTTTCGGTCGCGCTTCGGACTGCCGGTGCCGGCGTGGGGGCTGGCTTCCTGTCGCTCGAAATGGGCGCGAAGAAGCTTGCCATTCGCCGCCTTACGGACATCGCATACGATTGGAAGGTCGAAATTCCCTACACCAACCTGATCAAGGGAACCGTAACCGAAGCCGAACTGTCAGCCATCGTGCAGGCCAATCAGGATGCCGACCAACTTCCTCTATGGATCGAGGAACAGTCAGGACTGACGATTTCCGACATTCGCGTGAAGGTCGAGCGGATGGCCGAACAGGCTGAAGCACGAGGCGTAAAGCTTGGTGTGCTGATCGTCGACTATCTCCAGTTGATCAAGCCATCTGCCCGCTACTCGGGAAATCGCGTTGGTGAAGTCACGGAAATTTCTTGGGCGCTGCGCGAACTCGGCCGAGAGTTCGGGTTAGGCATCATCGCTCTTTCACAGCTTTCGCGCCAACTCGAAAGCCGCGACGACAAGCGCCCGCAGCTTTCCGACCTCCGCGAATCGGGCTCCATCGAGCAGGACGCCGATATGGTCGCCTTCCTCTTCCGTGAGGCTTACTACCTCGAAAAGGCCAAGGGGAAGGACAAGGACAAGGAGGACGACCGCCTTAGTCGCCTCATAGACGTTCGGCATGATCTGGAATTCATCATCGCCAAGCAACGCAACGGCCCGACGAAGACGATCAAGCTTTTCGTCGACATTGCGTGCTCGGCCGTCAGAAACGCGGCGAGGCTGTGATGAGCAGAGCGAGCCGATCGTGGACGTGGCGCCATGCCATTATCAAATCCCGCCTTTCGCCCACAACGCGCCACGTGTTGCTGACGATCTCGGTGTTCATGAATGACGCCGGTGACGGTTGCTATCCCACGACGAAGCAGCTTGCGGACGCCACAGGGCTCTCCGAAAGGTCCGTCTGTACGCATATCGAAGCTGCCAGAGATGCTGGCTGGCTGTCGGTATCCGTGCACGGCTTCAAGGGTCAGAAGTGGAAAAATCACCAATACGAAGCAGCATGGCCGGAGGATGAAGGCACTGAACCTGACGACAAAAAGGCACTGAAGGAGGTTCAGCAGCAAGGCACTGAAGCACGTTCAGTGCGCCCCGGAAAGGCACTGAACCTCTTTCCAAAAGGCACTGAACCTGACGACAAAAAGGCACTGAAGGAGGTTCAGTCTACCAGTCCAGTAACCACTCCAATAACCAATAGTATGTCCGAACCGGGTTCGGACGCTCCCCGTCCTTCGCGGAAAAAACGGGAGTATCCGGAAGCCTTCGAGGCGTTCTGGCAACCGTACCCTCGGACCCCGATCATGTCGAAGCAGGAAGCATTCGACGCTTGGAAGAGGCTAGACACGGAACAACGGGCAGCCTGTGTGGCAGCCGTCCCGGCATTCGCCGCCTACTGCAAGACTAACCCCGATTACCCGCCGATCCATGCATGCCGCTTCATCAGCAAGGGCCGGTACCTGTCCTTCGCGGAGCAGACGACCACCCCCCAGCGGCGCTTGGTCACTGACGATGACTGGCTGAAGCGTTTGAACTTCGCCCGCAGCAGCCGGCAGTGGCATGTCGAAAACTGGGGCCCGATGCCGGGAAAGAACGGCTGTCAAATTCCTGAATACCTCCTTCAACCAAGCGACGGCCAAGGTTGGATCGTATGGGAGGCATGAGCATGTCGGGGCATTTGCTTACAATTTCGGCACCCACACTCATAGTTGGTTTACGGCGTAGCGGGGACAGCGGGCGAAAGTTACGCAAGGTCATCGCCGCAAACTCATCCTCACTGCATGCAGATGAGGCCCACATTTCTGAGGGCTGCCATCACAAAATCTTTGAGGGAATGAGCATGAATACCAAGCAGAAAATCGCCGGCATCGACGTCACTGGAATCGTAGCCGCCAAGCCGACGACGGGAGAGCCCATCTGCGAGTGGGTAGATCCCCGCAGCCTCTATGTAGACCACGAATACCAGAGAAAGGTCGGAGAAAAGGGCCTCCGTCAAATCCGGCGCATCGTGCAGAATTTTTGCTGGGCAAAGTTTAAGCCGCCAGTCTGCGCTTACTCCGATCATGAAGGCCGCACGGTGTTGATGGTGCTGGACGGTCAGCATACGGCTATCGCGGCGGTGTCAAATCCCTACATAAACATGATCCCAATCATGATTGTGGATGCACCGGACACTCAGTCGCAGGCGTCCGCATTCGTCGGGCAGAATACAGAACGCGTGGGCGTGACGCCGTTGCAGTTGCATCAGGCATCGGTGGTTGCCGGTGATCCTGAAGCTCAAACTGTTGAACTGGTCTGTGCACGCGCCAATGTCAAAATCGTGAAGTCGGTACCGGGCGGAGCGAAGTACCAGCCGCGCGAAACTATTGCCATATCGTCATTACGCGGACTCATCGATCGCCATTCGGCGCCGGGTGCCAGACGAATTCTTGAGGTGTTAGCGGACGGCGGTCTCTCACCGATCACTTCCCAGCACATCAAGGCAGGTGAACTCCTAATGTCCGACAAGGAGTACGCATCGCGTTTCGAGCCGGCGGACCTTTCTATAGCTATTGGCGAACTATTCCTTACCGCAGAGGACGAAGCCAAAACGTTTGCACACATGAACCGCATTCCCGTCTGGAGGGCGCTGGCAGCCGTCTGGTTTAGGAAGACGAGAAAGAAGAAGGCAATGCGACTGGCCTCCTGATCCTGTCGAGTGGAGCGCGCTTACAGGCGCGCTCATCAACAGTCACCCAGTAAAGCAAGGACTGCCGATGCATATAAGCGAACGACTTGCCCGCGAAGCCTATGATTGCCTCAATCCGTGGCGAGCAATGGCAGACGCCAAGCCAGACGGCACGATCTGCGAACTGCTGTTCAACGACATGGCTGGAGAGTTCGAAACCGCCCTCCGGTATTTCCTTGATCGTGATGGCCGATGGTTTCGCATCGATCCGCCCGCGCAGATTTACACGCCTCCCATGAACTGGCGGCCGGCCGTGGCCAAGCTCACGCCGGAGCGCCGCCTCTATCTCAAACGCCAGGCCGAAAAGAGGTTCACCACATGACCAGGAAGACGAAAGCTGCGCAAAAGAAGCCCGCTGTTCCCAAGGTGCCCAAGGAGGAAAAGGAGCAGGTGCGCGCACGTAAAGCCGCTGGGTTGGACTATGCTCTGACGGTCGATGGTCACGGCCGCGAAAGGCTGATCAACGGAACCGCCGAAGCAGAACGCAAACTGGAAAAGAGCCAGTCCGGCGTGGTGCGCGTCAGAACTGTCGATCCGCTTGTCGGCATCAGTTCGTTGACATGGCAGCAACGAGAAGCTGGAAAGCGCTATCGGGATGAGTTCGAAGCGTTCTCATCCGTTGGCGCAAAGGGCATCGCCTATCAGGTACGTGTGGACGGCGGGGCACTTGGCGGCGGCATTCCGGCAAAGGCCATCGACACTGGCCGCGCCTTCAAGAAGGCAACGGACGCCATCGGCCACTGGGATGTTTCCAGCGTGGTTCAGGCGGTGTGTTGCTCTGGCTCGTCCATCTCGGAAGTAGCCAAGCAGGTCGACGAGTCTCGCGACGTGGTGGTCAAGCTCCTGAAGATCGGCCTTGACAATCTCGCTGTGGAATACGGCATCCTTGTTCCGCGCCGCCCTCGCGTTGCTTGAACCTTGCCGGCAGTTATGCTACTGATTTGCCTAGTTGCAGGAGTTGCGACCGAAACCCGCCAAATCAGGCGGGTTTTTTGTTGGTTGGCAAGCGATCGAGGCGAGAGAACGCGGTTAGCATGACGCGCCACTGACAGCCGGTTTCAGTCCGGCGCACCGCCTCGCACCCTATCGGGAGCGGTGAGGCCAAGTCACTTCTGGTTGAGGCGCTTCAATATCCCTTCGAGATTGTGATCGATGGCTGCGAGAGACACCGCAATGCTCTCAAGCGCGTCCAAGACCTTTTCCTCGAATGGAAGTTGGTTGTTCATATCAATTGTCGGCTGGAATGGACGAACCGTATTCGGCGGTCCGGATTTGCGAAACATTCTCTTAGTCGGATCCAATGCCATTTCTTGCCCTCCCGCTTTGAAAACAATCAAAGGTAACCACACATGGCGCTGACCGACAAGCGACGGGTTGTGCGCTCGGCAGGGCTCGAACCTGCAACCTACGGGATCGAAGCCCGGTGCTCTATCCATTTGAACTACGAGCGCGTGGCGGGGAACATATCATCCAATGTCGAGCATGCCACTGGCTCACCGCAGGACCACCACCGAGCGCGGCTACGGCTGGCAGTGGCAGAAGCTGCGCCTTGTCATCCTCGCACAGGAGCCGTTGTGCCGGTTCTGCAAGCAGGCAGGGAAGATCGTCCAGGCTGATGAGGTCGACCACATCGACAGTGACAGCTTCAACAATGAATGGGAGAACCTGCGGCCGCTGTGCCGCCCCTGCCACCTGAAACGCACTGCCAAGGACCAGGCATTTGGCAAGCACCAGTGGCGGCCGGAATGGCTGCGACCCTCAGCAATCCCGCTGGTGATCGTGTGCGGCGCCCCTGCTTCGGGCAAGAGCAGCTACGTCAGGGAGCGTGCCGGCCCCGGAGATCTGGTGATCGACCTCGATGTCATCGCCTCGGAACTGTCGGGCCAATCGCTTCACGGGTGGGACAGAGCCAAGTGGCTGACGCCAGCGATCCGCGCCCGCAACGAGATGCTGGGCGACATCATGCGGTCAACGGCGCAATGGCCCCGTGCATGGCTGATCGTCTCCGAGGCCAGACCGGACAACAGGCAATGGTGGGCAGACACGATGCAGCCCGAGCGCATCATCGTGCTGGAGACGCCGCCAGCGGTATGCATGGCCCGTGCGAAGGCAGACAGCGCCCGCCCGAGGGAGATCACCTTCGAGGCGATAGGCAAGTGGTGGAGCGCCTACGAGCGCAGGGAAGGCGATGAGGTGGTGAGGCATGGCGCGTAACGCAGGTGAGATCGTCATTGATGGCAGGGAGCTGATGTCCAGCCTCACCGTAAGCATCCGCATGTCCCGCATGTTCGGTGTCCGCATCTGGATAGCGACGCGGCTGTTCGAACTTGCCGGACTGGTCACAGGCTGGAACGTCGTGGTTGAGATCGAGGGCGACGAGGAATGAGCAAGATCGTCACGTCCGAGGTGAACGAGCGTCGGCATCGCGTCATCATCGATCGGCATGAGTTGAAGCGCATCGTGGGTGAGGCTGTCGCCAAGGAGCTTGGTATCCGACACGCCGCACATGGCCAGACGTGGGACTTCAGCTTCAAGGACGAGACGGAAGGCCCCCCCGGCTACAAGGTCGGGACAGGCTGCATTGTCGATGTGGTCGAGGACCTGAGGCCACAGGATGCCAAAGACGACACAAGGCGCGAATAACAGGTCAAGCACTATTCGGCCGTTTCTCGGGTGGGAGGGGGAGGGTCAAAACCTTTCATGGTTCGATCCCTGACCGGCGGCCCCAAGGAAACTTCTGCGCGTGCAAAATGAAGGACATTTTTGATGGCCGGTAGAAAGCGCACGCCTGATCACTTGAAAATCGTCGCGGGAACCGCGCAGCCCTGCAGGATGAACCCAGACGCGCCCGCCTCAGTTACTGGCACGATGGAGGCACCGGCATGGCTGTCTGCCCGCGCATCCGAACTGTTTGACCAACTTGCGGTGATCATCGCTGACATGGGGATCGCGTCTGTTTCGGATGCCGCGATGCTGGCGATGGCGGCGTCCCGTCTTGAGGAAATCGAAATCTGCACGGCGATGATCGAGGACGGCGGCCGGACCTTTGTCAGCGGCGTGAAATACGACGACGAAGGGCGGATCGTCAGTCAGCAGATCAAGGGGCATCCGGCCGTGGCCCAGCGCAGTGAAGCGATGCGGCATGCGCAGTCCTTGCTCGCAGAGTTCGGCTTATCGCCGTCCGCGCGCTCGAAGGTGTCAGTGAGCAAGCCAAATGAAAAGAACCCCTTCGCGGCGCTCGGCTGAACACCCGCATGTCGAGGTCGGCAATCGCTACGCCAAGGAGGTAGTCGCAGGGAAGATACCGGCCTGCAAGTGGGTTCGGCTGGCATGTCAGCGTCACCTCGACGACCTTGCCCGGCAGAGGGATCGAGCATTCGATTACAGGTTCGATCCGACGGCGGCCGAGAAGGTCTGCCAGTTCGTCGAGCTCATGCCGCACACGAAGGGCGCTTGGGCATCGCGCGGCGAGACGCTGGTGATGCAGCCGTGGCAGGTGTTCCTGACCATCTGCATCTTCGGCTGGATCAGCAAGGTCGATGGGTTTCGCCGGTTCCGGCGGGCGCTTCTCTTGGTCCCCCGGAAGAACGGAAAAAGCGCATGGGCGGCGGCCATCGGCCTCTACATGCTGGCGGCGGACAGTGAACACGGTGCCGAGGTCTATTCCGGTGCCACGACAGAGAAGCAGGCATGGGAGGTTTTTCGCCCGGCGCGCATCATGGCAATGCGACAGGCGGCGTTCCGCGAGCACTACGGCGTCTCGGTCAATGCGTCGAACCTGCACATGCTGAGCAACGAAAGCCGGTTTGAACCGGTGATCGGCAAGCCGGGCGATGGTTCCTCGCCGCACTGCGGATTGATCGACGAGTATCATGAACATGCGACCGACGACATGCTCGCGACGATGCAGACCGGCATGGGAGCGCGGGATCAGCCATTGATCCTCGTCATCACAACGGCGGGCTCCAACATCGCCGGTCCCTGCTACGCCATGATGCAGGAAGCACGCCGCATGCTCGACGGGATCGTCGATGACGACGAACTGTTTGCGCTGATGTACGGCCTTGATCCGGAGGACGATTGGACAGAGGAAGCCTCGCTTCGGAAGGCGAACCCGAATTTTGGTGTTTCGGTTGGTGACAAGTTCCTGCTGTCGGAGCAGCGCCAGGCGATCAACAACGCACGGCACGTTTCGCGCTTCAAGACCAAGCACCTGAACGAATGGGTCAACGCGAAGGAAGTTTTCTTCAACATCCAGCGCTGGATTGAAAGTGCGGTGCCGGGCCTCTCGATCGATGATTTCGCCGGCCAGCCTTGCCGGATCGGGCTCGATCTTGCGTCCAAGGTGGACGTGGCCGCGATGGAGATCACGTTCAAGCTCGACGAGTGCGACTGCCCGAAGGCGGCGGAACTGATCAAAACGGATTTCAAGTTCGCGCGCTTCGGCCGCTACTACCTGCCGTCAGCCGCCATCGAGAAGGGTGAGAACGAGCACTATCAGGCGTGGCACCGCGACGGCCTCATCGTCCAGTCGGACGGCGAGATGAACGACATGACGCTGATCCGCGATGACATTCTCGGCATCCGCGACAAGCACCAGCTTCTGGAGGTCGCCTACGATCCGGATCAGGCGCGCATGATGGTGAGCGAGCTTCAGGCCGAGGGCATCACCTGCACGGAAGTCTTCGCGACGATGAAGAACTTCTCCGAGCCGATGAAGGAAATGGACGGTCTGATCCGTGAGCGGGCCATCGCCCATGACGGCGATCCGATCTTCACATGGATGCTGTCGAACGTCGTGACCAAGGCCAACCACCGCGATCAGGTCTATCCGCGCAAGGAGCGCGACGAAAACAAGATCGACGGCCCGGTGGCGCACATCATGGCGCTGGGTCGGTGGATGATCGCCGATGAACCCGCGCCGGCATCGCCGTGGGATGACCCTGAATTTTCTCTGGTGAACGCATGAAACTGTTCGGCTTCAACGTTCGGCGCGAGGTGCGCTCTGCCACGTCGCCCGAGAACGAGAGCGTTCCCGTCAGCGCGGAGAACTTTCTTTCGTTCTTTGGCGTGCAGTCTGTCGACCTGCCGCCTGTCACTATTGATCGAGCTTTGACCGTACCGGCGGTTGCGGCGGCTGTGGCGTTCCTGTCGCGTACGCTGGCCGCGCTGCCGCTGCATGCCTACCAGTCCTCAAAGGACGGCGCGAAGCGCGTGAGTGGCAAGCTCGGCGCGGTCGTTCACGACAATGCCAACGACGAAATGTCGAGTTTCCTGTTTCGGCAATATTTCTGGCAGCAGGTGTTTACCGGCGGCCGTGGATTGGCGTGGATCGAGCGGGATGGCAGGGAAATCGTCAACCTGTGGCCGATGGACCCGCGTAAGGTCACCGTCAAACGGGTTGCCGGGCGCCGGATCTACAAGTTCGAGAACAAGGAATACCCGGCCGCCGATGTGATCGATGTGCCGTTCATGCTGAAGGCCGATCAGCTTTCGCACTACGGGCCGATCAATCTGGCAGCCAAGGCCATCCAGCTTGCTATTGCCATGAACGATTATGGTTCGAACTTCTTTGCTGGCGGCGGCGTTCCGCCTCTGGCGATTTCAGGGCCATTACCGCAAGGCGATCCGGCATTGAAGCGTGCGGCCGGCGACGTGGACCGGGCCATCAAGTTCGCCAAAGAGAACAAGAGTCCCATCCTGCCGATCCCGGCTGGCCACGAACTGAAGCCGGTGGGCTTTGATCCTGCCAAGGGCCAGATGGTCGAGGCACGGCTGTTTCAGATCCAGGAGATTGCGCGGTCGTGGCAGATGCCGCCGGCCTTCCTACAAGACCTGAGCAAAGGCACTTTCGCCAATGTCGAGCAACAGGACCTGCATCTGGTCAAGCATCTGATCGGCCAATGGTCGGAAGCGCTCGAAGGCGAGATGAACCTGAAGCTGTTCGGCCGAGAGAGCGGCGGCTTGTACGTCGAGCACAATCTGGACGGCCTGATGCGCGGCGACTTCAAGTCGAGGGTCGAGGGTATCGCCCGCGCCATCCAGACCGCGCAGATTACGCCTAATGAAGGGCGGGCGCTGGAAAATCGGCCGAGGCACAAGAACCCGGATGCCGACGAATTGCTGGTCCAGGGCGCGACCGTGGTGCTCGGCAAGCAGCCGGTTCAGTCGGCATTGCCGAAGCCGGCAGACGATAACGGAGAGGACGACAATGCCGAAGCCTGACATTGAAAAGCGTAGCGGCATCCCGGCCGAAATCCGCGCCGATGAGACCGGCGTCAAGGTTTCCGGCTACGCAGCCGTGTTCAATCAGGAGGCTGACATCGGCGGTTACTTCCGTGAGGTCATCCTGCCCGGCGCGTTTCGCAAGGCGCTGGGATCGAACGATGTGCCTTTCCTGATCAACCACGCGGGCCTGCCGCTGGCGCGTACCCGGTCGGGCACGCTCAAGCTGACGGAAGACAGCCATGGGCTGAAGATCGAGACGGAGCTGGATGCGAGCGACCCGGACGTCCAGCGGATCGTGCCGAAGATGAAACGCGGCGATCTCGACAAGATGTCCTTTGCGTTCCGCGCAACCGTCCAGCGCTGGGACGATACGCAGGACCCGCCGCTTCGCACCGTCGAGGAAGTCGAATTGTTCGACGTATCGGTTGTGACGGACCCTGCCTATGACGGGACCTCCATTGCGCTGCGCTCGCTCGATGAGGCACGCAAGGAAGGCCGACGCCAGCACAACGCCGCCGCGTTCGCCCGGCGCAAGGCCGAGGCTGAAGCCCGGTTCCGCAACATCATCTGAGTTTACCCGGCATTTGCCGGAGGGCGTGGCAAGCATCCCGCTTCCCGTCTCCACCGCCTGCTTTCGAGCGGGCCTTTCGACGTTGAGCACATGGGAGATCATCATGCTCAAGGAACTGATCGAGAAGCGGGAAAAGCTCGTAGCCGACGCCCGCTCTGCCCTGGACGAGATCAAGAAGAATACCGACGAGGCCCGCGCTGCGGAACTCGAAAAGCGCCATGACGACATCATGGCTGACTTCGACAAGGTCGAGGTCCAGATCGCGCGGGAGCAGCGCATGGCGGCTGCGCAGAAGCGCATCGATGACGCGGCGGCCGAGGAACGCGCGAAGAAGCGTCCCAATCCCGGCGATGGTGAAGCGCGCGGTCAGGACGAGGGTGAGGCTCTGGAATACCGTCAGGTCTTCCACAGGTTCATCGCCTGCGGTGGCGATCCGACCGAACTTTCCAGCGAGGAGCGTTCGGTGCTCAGGGCCGGCGTGCAGGCCAAGGCCGAGTTCCGCGCTCAGGTCACCGGCATGCCAGCCTCCGGCGGCTACACGGTTCCGACCGAGCTTGCCAACGAAATCATCAAGTCGATGAAGGCATGGGGGCCGATGTACGATGAGGACATCTGCACCGTCATGACCACGGCGAGCGGCAATCCGATCAAGATCCCGACGGTCGATGACACGGCGGTGACTGCCGGCAAGCACACCGAAGGCACGGCGCTCACCGATGACGGCGGTAAGGACGTCACCTTCGGGCAGAAGTCGCTCGACGCCTACGTCTACGACACCGAGTTCGTCCGCTTCTCGATGGAGCTGGCGCAGGACAGCATCTTCAATATGGAGGCGTTGCTTGGCGGATTGCTCGGTGAACGTCTCGGCCGCATCGCCAATAAGGAACTGACCGTTGGCGCCGGCACGACTGATCCGAACGGCGTCGTCACGGCGTCCAGCCTTGGCAAGACCGCAACTGCGGTGGCCGCGATCACCTATGACGAGATCATCGACCTCGTGCATTCCGTGGACCCGGCTTACCGGACCTCGCCAAAGGTGCGCTTCATGTTCAATGACGGCACCCTTGCGGCGCTGCGCAAGCTGAAGGATGCGGAGAACCGCTACATCTGGTCGGCCGGCGACGTGCAGAACGGCGTTCCCGGCACCATCCTCGGCTACCGCTATTCCATCAACCAGGCGATGGACAGCCTTGCGGCGGCCAAGAAGGTCATGCTGTTCGGCGACTTCGGCAAGTACTTCGTCCGCAAGGTCGGCTCGCCCGTCATCGGAGTGCTGCGCGAGCGCTTCTGGCCGGACCTCGGCATCGCCGGCCTGATCCGTTTCGACGGCGAACTGGGCGATACCGCAGCCGTCAAGCACCTCATCACCGCCGCCACGTAAGTTCGGCTTTGCAAGGCGGGCGGCTCCGGTCGCCCGCACTCAAAACCGAAGAAGTGAGGAGTGTTCCCAATGAAAATCAGGATGCTGACGTCCTTTGCCGGAACGGACTTCACCGTATCGGCAAACGAAGAAACCGAACGCTTTACTGAAGCGGAAGCCGTTCGCATGATCGAGGCGGGATATGCCGTACCGGTTGCCGCGCCGAAGGTCGAACGCGCCGTGAAGACGCCGGCCCCGGAAAAGCGCGGTTGACCATGTGGTATCCGTCGACCGTCTTAGCCGCGCCGGCCGCCGAGCCGGTGACGTTGGCCGATGCACAGGTGCAATGCGGCATCTTGCCGGGCGAGACGCATTTCGACACGCTGCTCAACCGGCTGATCAAGGCGGCGCGCGCGCATGCGGAGGAATACTGCAATGCCCGATGGGCGGAGCAAACCATCTCGTCGCAGTGTGACAGCTTCGCCGATTTCGCCCGCCTATCTGAAGGCCCGCTGAAATCGGTCACGACCATCGGATATGTCGACGCGTCCGGCGCTGCGCAGGTCCTCGATGATGCGGTCTATCAGGAGCAAAAGGACGGGCTGGAGCCGTCGATCTCGATCAAGTCCGGTCAGACGTGGCCCCGTATCCGCTTAGGCTCCCGGATCACCCTGACGGCCGTCTATGGCGGCGCGGTTCCCGAGAGCGTGCAGCATGCCATGCTGATGCTGATCGGTCACTGGTTCGTCAATCGTGATGCCGTGGTCACCGGCACCATCACAACGACGATCCCCATGAGTGTCGATGCACTGCTCAGCAATCATCGTCGAGGTGCATGATGGCGCGCACCGGCAACATGACCATCCGTGTCCATTGTCAGAAGACGGTCGACGCCCTCGACGAACTGGGCCATCCCGTTCCGGGCGGCGGCAAGTGGGAAACGCAGTTCACCGTTCTGGCCGCATTCGAGCCGAAGACCGGCGGTGAGCAGGTGCTGGCCGGCCGGCTGCAAGGCATCCAGGCCTATATCGTCACGATCTGGCAGAGCGAGGACACGCGAAAGATCACGGCTGGCTGGCGGCTGGTCGACGCGGACAACGCTGCCCGCACCTTCAATATCCGCTCCCTGTTCGATCCTGACGGGCGCCGGCTGAAGCTGGAAATGCTCGTCGAGCACGGCGTGGCCACCTGATGGCGATCCGGGCCAAATTTGTCGGACGTGAGAAGCTGGCAAGGCGACTGCGCGATCTTGCCCCTGACATCGACCAGGAGGCGGCCAAGGCGCAGCTTGAGGCTGCCGAGGAACTGGCTGAGGCAATCGAGCAGCGCGCGCCGATCGGTGAGACCGGCGATTACCGCTCCAGCATCCGGGGTGGCAGGCTCAGCGACAACCCCGGCGCTGCGGTGTTCGGCCTGCGTCAGACCAAGGACAAGAACGCGACCGGCATCTTCGCCAGTTTCTTGTGGCGTTGGCTGGAATACGGGACCGCCGATCGCACCGTCAAAAAGACCGGGAAGTCGTCTGGGAAGATGGAGAAGCAACCCCACATCTTCCCGACCTACCGCCAGCATCAGAAGCGCATCAGGCGCAAGGTCGCCAACGCCATCAACCGCGCTGTGCGCAGGGCGCAGAAGAAATAGCCATGGCCTCACCTGCAAGAGAACTGGTCCTGTTCGCCCGCGACAGGCTGCTGAAGGCAGCGAACGTCACGGCGCTGGTCGGTAATCGGGTCTGGTATCGCGCGCCAGAAGACGCCGCTTTTCCGCACATCGCCAACTTCGACACGTTCGGCGTTCGCGACGACGCGACCTGCATCACCGCCGAAGAGATCACGCTGAACGTCCATGTCTGGACGCGCGACGGCATGGATCCGCTGCAGGATGCCCGTGCTATCGCCTACGAGGTCGGCCGCGCCCTGCATGGCTACCCGCTGGCGCTGCCGAGCAATCAGCTTGTGACGCTCGATCATCGCGGTGATCGCATCTTCTACGACCGCGACGAGCTAACCGGCCACGGCGTCGTCGAGTTCCGGGCAATCGTCCAGTCAAACGCCTGACGCCTCCACCGCCCTTCGGCAAGGCATCCATCACCGAAAGGATACCACCATGGCCCAGCATCCCGGCCGGCTTTTGCTTATCAAGATCAAGACCGCACCCGCCACGTTCGCCAACCTGTGCGGCATGAAAACCCGTTCGTTCAACCTCTCGGCCAACGAGGTCGACACGACGATTCCGGACTGCAACAACCCCGGCGCAGCGGTTCAGAAGACCGCAGAACCGGGCATCGTCAATCGATCCTTCAACGGTTCGGGCGCATTCGTCAGCGGCGCCACCCAAGCCGTTCTGATGACGAACGTCCGCAACGGCACGGTGTTCGAAGCACAGGTCGTCGTTCCCGGCGAAGGGACCTATGAAGGCTCGTGGATGGTCTCGGATTTCGAGTTCACCGGCGAGATGGAGGGAAACATGGAGTTTTCGGCCACGTTCTCGGCCGCCGGTCCGCTTTCCTTCACTGCTGAGGCCGTCACGCCGGTCAACTCGCTGCTGCCGTCGATCGCGGGTATTGCCGAGGAAGGTTCCGAACTCAAAGCCTACCCCGGCGAATGGACCGGCAACCCGGTCTTCACCTTCCAGTGGAAGAAGGACGGCGCCAATATCTCGGGCGCGACTACCGACGCCTATACGCCTGTCGCAGGCGATGTCGGCTCGACCATCTCGGTTACCGTCACGGCCACGAACAGCACCGGCAGCGCTTCGGCTACGTCGGGCGGTACGGCTGATGTGGTGGCGGCATGAGCAGCCTTCCTGTCAACGGCGCGCGGGGCGAAGTCGCCCTGCGCGTGGGCACCGTCGATCTCGTGATTGCCTGCGAGATCGGCCGGCTTGCAGCGGTTTCCACCGCGCTGGATTGCAAGTCGTTCGTAGACCTTTATCAGCGCCTTCTTGGTGCCGAGGTGGCCGCGACCATGGCGGCGATCCAGCATCTGACCGTGAAAGGCGATGCTGGCCAGGCCGCGCAGGAATTGCGGCTGACCGACTTCGCCGCCTGCAAGAACGCCTTCACCGCAGCTCTGATGCACCATATCGGCGAAGACGAGGGAAAAGCCGAGGCCGTCGAGGAAGGCAAGGCGGCGACGAAGACAAGCCCTTCCCGTTCCGCGACTGGCTGAAATCGGCAATCGGCCCGATGGGCTGGCGGCCACCGGAGTTCTGGGCCGCCACCCTCTCGGAGTTTTTCGACGCCGTGGACGCATTCAACGACATGCATCGCGATCCGAAAGAGGTTGAAGCGCCGAGCGAAGACGAAATGGCGAAGCTGCTGGAGCGGTATGGGTGATCCCGCTCTAGAGATTGCAGAACGCTATAGAATTGCTCCCGCTGTATGGGGAGAAGATATGCAGCTTCCATCCCGAAAGTTCGTATTTCGCATCCCTGGTTGTCTTCGAGATAATCGGACAGAAGCCTCTGGCCTCGGTGCTGCTTGTGTTCATCCAGACTTTGATATTGTGGCCCGAGGCAATCGCGCAAGGTTGTGTCGAAAGCCCATTCGTATCGAAAAATTTGCAAAGCGCCTTTGCGTGCTGAAGCGATTTTAGCGAAGAAGATTCCGCCTGTGCGACCCCGGCTTGAGCCAAGATCAAGCTGGCGACAATGCCCGCGATCAACTTCATCCCAATCCCTCCACCGAGTTAGACGCTATGGCAACTGACCTTGAACAACTTGTGCTGTCAATCTCGGCGGACAACCGTCAGATGCTGCGCGTTCTCAAAAAGCTTGAAGGCGATACCGGCTCGACGACGCGCAAGGTTGAAAAGCAGTTCGACCAGATGGCCAAGCGGATCGATGCGCGATTGAGCGGTATCGGGACAGGTTCGTTCAAAAATCTGATCGGAGGCGTCACTGCTGCTTTCGGCACTGCCGAGCTTATCCGCCTTGCCGATATTTGGTCGGAGTTAAAGTCCCGCGTGGACTTGGCCGCTGGCTCGATGGAGAGCGGCGAGGCTGTGATGATCCGACTTTCGGACATGGCGCGCCGCACGTATTCCGGGCTGGAGCAGACGGCGGAAGGCTGGCTGTCGAACGCCACCGCACTCAAGGAGATGGGGTATAGCACTACGCAGCAGCTCGATTTGGTCGAGACGCTGAACAACGCCCTGGTAATTTCTGCAACCAAGGGGCAAAAAGCGGAAAGCGTCATGGATGCCTGGTCAAAGGCGATGGCGTTGGGAAAGCTCTCCGGCCAGAACTTGAACACGGTCATGCAGTCGGGCGACCGGCTCGCCACTGCGCTGGCCGACTCTATGGGCGTGAACCGGAGCGCCCTGACCCGTCTGGGCAAAGAAGGCAAGATCACGACGAAGGAGATGTACGGCGTCACTTCACAATTGGAGAAGTTGCGGGCCGAAGCCGACTCGATGCCGGCGACAGTCGGCGATGCCGTCCAGCTGTTGAAAGATGCTTTCCTGCAATATGTCGGCGGCATGGACCAGGCCTCGCAGACTTCTGCAAAGCTGGCCGAAAATATCATCCTCCTTGCCGACAATATCGATACGGCTGCCGATACTGCCTTGCAATTCTCGACCGTCATCATTTCCGCACTGACGGGACGAGCGATTGGCGGGATGGTAGCGGCTTTACCGACTGCAACCGCCTCAGTGCTGGCGATGGTGGCAGCAATGAGGGCCGGTACATTGACAGCGACCGGCTTCGCGGCGGCTCTTGGGCCGATGGGACTCTTGCTCGGCGCGGCTGCCGGCGCGCTCTATGTGCTTTCGCAGCGTCAGGATCAGGCCGACATTGCGGCAGGCGAGCACCGCAAGTCGATTGTCCTTCTCAATCAGGAAATTGCCGATCTGGACTATGCCAACAAGTCTGCGGTGCAGTCCACGCGTGACAAGATTAAGGTGGATATTGCCGCTGCGAAAACGGCGTTGGAGCGTGCGAAGTCTGAGCGCGAATTAGCTCGGGCGATAGTCGAGGGACAGGTACGAGGTCGCACGCGCGATCCCGAATTGGCCGAAAAGATTATCGATAAGCAGATGGGTAATTCCCTGACGCTTTTCACAAAGCAGGTCGATCTCCAGCAGAAGGTCATCGAGGACCTTGAAAAGAGCCTGTCGACACTGGAGAGCAATGTTGCCAATCCACCCCAGCGGCTTTCGCTGGGAGGTCACTCCACCGATGAGGGTAAGGGCAAGAAGAAAAAGGAGCGCGTGGACGACTACGAGCGTCTAGCGCAGCGCATTGCTGACACTACTGCCGCGATGGTCGCGGAGACGGAAGTGCAGCGGCAACTCAACCCTCTGGTTGATGATTACGGTTATGCAGTCGCCAAGGCACGATCCGAACATGACCTTCTGACCGCGGCAAAAAAGGCGGGTGTCGAGATCACGCCCAAGCTTCGCGCCGAAATTGAAGGGCTGGCGCAACAATATGCGTTTGCCACGGTTGAGGCGGCCAAGCTCGCAGAAAGCCAAGATGAAATACGGCAGCGGGCAGAGGAAGCGCTTAGTACTGCAAAGGACGCCACGCGCGATCTGATCGACGGCTTCGTTGAGGGCAAATCGGCCGGGGACATGCTGGCCAACACACTGAAAAAGATTGGCGATGCGCTCATCAATGACGTGCTGAACAATCTTTTCAAGATCCAGAATATGGGCGGTGGCGGTGGTGGTTTTCTGTCCGGCCTGCTTGGTCTACTCGGCGGTGGGGGCGGTGGCGGAGATCCGTGGGCAGGATTGAGGCTGGCCGATGGTGGCCATGTTCGCGGCCCCGGCACGTCGCGCAGCGACAGCATCCCGGCTCGCCTGAGCGACGGCGAGTATGTCGTCAATGCCAGGGCCACGAAGCAGTTCCGACCATTGCTGGACGCCATCAACAGCGGCAAGGCGCTGAAGCTGGCGGATGGCGGGCTGGCGTCGTTTCGCGCCCCAACGATGCCGCGCCTTCAGGCGCCAGCCAGTCAGGCTGGGCCGTCCATCACCTTTGCGCCGGTCATTGACGCCCGCGGCGCTGACGTCGCTGCGGTCGAGCGGCTGGCGCAGGTAATGGACAAGCAGAAACGCGAGTTCGAGGCGAACGTGATCAGTACGATCCGCAGCGCGCGCAGCCGGCGCGTGCCGGGGGTTTGAAGGGGTACTGACGAGCAGCGGCGGGCCGCCCGTCAGCATGTTGCCTGAGACACGTACTCAATACACAACGCGGGCCGATATTGCGATCGGCTGGTTAACAAGCTGTGAAAGAGAGCACCATGAGCAAAAGTCAGACAATAGAAGATCGCTTGGCCGCGCTGGAGCGGGCGATTGCCGCCAAGGCAGATCAACCCAACGTCGATATCCTCGAAATCAGATTGGCATCGGTTGAGTTCGCGGCAAACGATCTCAACTCGCGATTGATGCGGGCGGAAGCCGATTCACAAAGTGTCGGCTAGGTCGCGCAGTAGCTTGGCTATAGCCGCCTTGGACAATTCACGAACCTGGCTCTCTTGCTGGTCGCCTGGCGTCAAAACATTGACACCACCGGACACGCTAAACGGCTTCCCACCTCGCCATCCATTGAAGCTGAATTGAGCCGACTCATTGTCGGAATCGTAGCTCAACCGCCGAAGGTTGATGCTGTCGGGCTGCGCCATGTCCAAGTCCTCCCAATTAAACCCCGCCCCATCAAAGCAGCGTGTGCAGAGAGAGTCCATCCGGCATGACCATCTCCTATCCCTTCGACCTGCTGGCAGGCTTCCCTGGCTGGTCGACCGAGTTCGACCTGCTGTGGCGTCAGGAGCAGTCGCGGCAGGCGAACGGCGTCACGCGGGTGAAGGATTTCGGCTCGCCACTGTGGCGCGGCACGTTCCAGTCTCGCTCCATGCGACCGAATGAACTCGACGAGTGGCGGGCGCGGCTGGACGCTATGGAGAACGGATTGCAGCAGTTTCGGGCCCGATCGCTGAGCCGCTGTTATCCGATGGCCTATCCCAACGGCACAGGCATGGGGACAGTCAGTGCTGCGGCCATCAACACCATCAACGCCAATCGCAAATCGATCACCGTCAAGGGCCTGCCGGCTGGCTTCCAGTGGCGCGTTGGCGACATGCTCCAGATCGGCACGCGCAACCTCCATCGCATTCAGGAGGCTGCTGCAGCCGGCGGAACAGGCGTCACAGGGGCATTCGAGATCAGACCACCGCTGTGGCCGGAAACGGCCGTGAATGACCCTGTGACTGTTGTCCGTCCGTCCTGCCTGATGACAGTCGTTCCGGGCAGCGTCAGCAGCACTGCCGACCTTCAGACCGGACGCGGCAGCATCAGCTTTCAGGCTCTAGAGAGCCGCTGACCAGCGTGAGGTAGGCTTTACCGGCCTGCGTCAGCCGATAGTTCGGCCCCTCGGTGCAAAGGCCCTCGCGGCTGAGGTTTTCCAGGCAGAGCTTGATCCACGCGTCCGAGGTCCGTGGCCTGAGACCTGCCAGCATTTCCAGCGCTTCGACCTCGTGAGGGAAGATGCAATCCATTGCTATTCGAATCCATCGTGCCCCCACGCCAAGCTAGAGCCATCCCGGACCCGGCCAAAACCGGAAAACCCTGTATTCACAGATATTTGGTATAGACATGACCCGCAATCTTTCCGCCCCGAATTTCGCGGCGTTGCAGGCGCGTGCGCTGGTCGCGCGTGACTTCCTGCGCATCGTCGCGCGTGATCGCGCCACCGGTGCCCCGCAGGTCGTCGGCTTCTGGTCCGATGTCGGCAACGTGGCTGCGTCCGTGGTGAACCCCGACACTGGCCTGACCAGCACCTACGACTGGTACGGATCCGGTACGCTGATCGAGGTCAGCGACATTCCGCTGGTGGCGAACCTCACAGTCCAGTCGATCACGATCCGCATGTCGCAGATCGACGATCTGGTCGAGCAGGCGGTGCGGCTCTACGACTGCAAACAGGCGCGCGTCGAGGTCTATCGCGGTCTGTTCGATCCGGACACCCGCCAGCTCGTGGCGCCGGCCGCCTGCCGCTTTGTCGGCTTCATCGATCAGATCGAGATCAAGACGCCGGCCGAAGGCGAAGACGGCGGCGTCGAGATGACGGCGGTTTCGCACACACAGGAAATCACCCGCTCCAACCCGGACACGCGCAGCCACGAAAGCCAGAAGCTGCGCCATCCGACCGACAATTTCTATCAGGACGTCGCTGTGGTCGGCGAACAGGAACTTTTCTGGGGCAAGGCCAGCGGCAAGATACCGACAAAACGGGCCTCGTCCGGTGGCGTCGTCGCCAGGCCATCCGGCCGGGACAGCGGCGGCGCTTCCTATGAAGGCGGCGGCTCGCGATGATCAGGGAGGCGGTCGAGCGCGACCGGTTGCGCGTCGTTCAGTTGCTGAAGGATTCACGCGCCGGTGCAGGCTTTGACGATATCGCCGGCCCAACCGGCTTCACCTTCCCGTTCGTTGCGGCCTACGCCGAACGCATGTTCAGGGAGCACTGCGCCGATCCGAACAGCCTCTGTCTCGTCTATGCGCCGGAGGACCGGCCGCAGGGCGTGCTGATGGCCAAGGCATTCGAGCATATGTTCGGCCCGGTCTGGTTCGCACAGGAAACGCTCTGGTGGATCGACCCGGCCCATCGCGGCAAGGCGGCGGTACAGATGCTCGACGGCTACGAGGCATGGGCCAAGGTCCGCAGCTGCGCCTTTGCGGGCATGGCCGGCATGGGGACCGATCCGATCGTTGCACGGCTCTACCTGCGACGCGGCTACCGCGTGGCCGAAACCAACTTTCTGAAAGCGCTTTAGCGCCGGAACTCCGACATGATCTTTTCTGCTATTGGCGCCGCTGTTGCTGGCATCGGCGGCCTGTTGTCATCGACCATGCTGGCGGGCGGCATCGGCTCGCTGCTGCTCAAGGCTGCCGTCGGCATCGGTCTGAACCTTGCCGCGCAGGCATTGGCCGGCAAGCCGGAAGGCCCGTCCTTCACCATTCAGGGCCAGTTGCAGTCCGGTGGCGACGTGCCGCGCGCCTTTCCGCTTGGCTACACGGCCACGGCAGGCTCGCTCGTTTACGCCAATACATGGGGCAGCGAGAAGAAAACCCCGAACGCTTATCTGACGCAGGTGATTGCGCTCTCTGACCTGCCGATCAACAGTCTCGTCGGGCTGTGGGTCAACGGCGAAAAAGTCACGATCGACTGGAGCGACACCAGCTACGGCAGCCGCGGCTATCCGGTGAAGGAATACTGGACCGGTCCCGGCGGCAACCACATGTGGGTGAAGTTCTACGACGGCACCCAGACCGTGGCGGACAGCTTCCTCGTCAACACGGTTTCGAGTGCCGAGCGGCCCTATCAGTCCACCCGCGTCGGTTACGGCGTCTCCTATATCGTGGTGACGACGCAGATCAACGAGGAACTGTTCACCGGCTTTCCGCAGTTCAAGTTCGAGGTCTATGGCCTCAAGCTCTATGACGTCACAAAGGACAGCACGGCGGGCGGCTCCGGCGCGCATCGCTGGTCCGATCCTGCGACATGGGGCGGCGATGGCGATCACCTGCCGGCCGTCCAGCTCTACAATCTGTGGCGCGGTCTGAGCTATGGCGGCAAGTGGCTTTACGGGTTGCAAGGCGTCACCACCGCGCGCCTACCCGCCGCCCATTGGCGAGCGCAAATCCAGAAGTGCCGCGCCGTCATCAAGTCGGGCGGCGCCAATGTGGCGACCTATCGCAGCGGCGCCGAGATCGCGGTTTCGGCACCGCTGGGTGATGCCTCAGAAGCGCTGCTGACGTCGTGCCAAGGCCGCATGTCGGAAGCGGGTGGCGTCTACAAGGTGTTCGTCGGCGCTCCCGGCCTGCCGGTGGCCAGCATAGACGACGGTGTGGTCATATCGACCGAAGAGCAGAGTTTCACGCCGTTCTTCGGGCTGGCGGATTCGATCAATGGCATCGCTGGCAAGCATCCGAACCCGGCCGAGGCTTGGAACGTCAAGGTCGCGCCGCCGATCTATCGCGCCGATCTTGAAGCCAAGGACGGCAACCGCCGCCTGATGGCGGACGTCTCATTCGACTTCGTGCCGTATGCAGACCAAGTTCAGCGGCTGATGAAATCGGCGCTGGAAGAAGCGCAGCGTGCCCGCCGGCACACCTTTGTCCTGCCGCCCGAATACTGGATCCTCGAAGCCGGTGACGTGGTGTCGTGGACCAGCGTGCGCAACGGCTACGTCAACAAGCTGTTCCGCGTCGATGGCGTGATCGACCGCGCCAATCTCGACGTGATGATCGACGTCACCGAGATCGATCCGGCCGATTATGACTGGGATGATGACACAGACTATCGCGTCCCGGTTGATGGCCCGGTCGGCATCATCCGCCCGACGCCGCAGCCGATCATTGATTGGTATGCGGAGGGCGCAGTTATAGACGGCGGTGATGGTAAGAGGCGCGCCGGAATTCGACTTGAATGGGATGGGGATCAGGTTGACGTCGAGGCGGTGCAGTTTGAAGTCAGGAGGCGCGCTGACCTTGTCAGAGTGTATACCGGCCGGACGGACAACGTCGAGGCAGGCGCGATCCTCATATCGCAGAACCTATTCTCGCTAACTGATTATGGCGTCAGGGGGCGGTATATCCCCCGGTCGGATCGATCGACCCTGTGGTCGGATTGGTTGCCGGTCACGACACCGGATCAGCCTTACACGGACATCGATGTTATCGTTGCCAATCTGAGCAAGGAAATCCGCGATCTTGTCGAGCGAAATAATCGACAGATGGACGAAGTGCGTGAGCGCATCGAATTCCTCGCTGCCAATACCGGCTCGGCCAACATTGAAGACATTGTCGAGCGCCAGAGCTTCGTCAAGGAATTCGGCCGCACCAAGGCTCTGATCGTGAAGGAGAGCGGTGAACGCGTCAGCGAGAATGCGGCGCTGGCCTACGACATCGTATTGCTCGACACACGCATCGAGGATGCCGAAGGCCTGATCGCCGGTCAGGCAAGTGTGATCAGCGAAATGCGGACCGAG
>NZ_QGGG01000022.1 GCF_003148475.1 Pseudaminobacter salicylatoxidans
AGGCCTTCGCTAAAATCAAGCATTGGATGCGAATGGCCCAGAAGCGAACTATCGAGGACACCTGGCGCCAGGTCGGACACCTCGTAACAACCATCAAAGCTGACGAATGCCAAAACTATCTCGCAAACGCCGGATACGCTTCCGTCAAAACGTGAAGGACTCTAGCACGCATACGCTCACGCGAGCGTGTTCCGGCTTGATTTCCAATCCTGCCGCCCATCCTTTACTGGTGGAGGCAGGAGGAACGAGCCATGTTTCGCCACATCCTCGCAACCGGGGCGGCCGTGATCGCCTTCACCTTACCCGACGGTGTTGCGCTGGCGAAGGCGCAGACCGCCATCTTCGCCGGCGGCTGCTTCTGGTCGGTCGAAAGCGATTTTGGCCATGTGCCGGGCGTGATCTCGATGACGGCCGGCTATATCGGCGGCACCAGCGACCATCCCACCTATGAGGATCACGAAAACGCCGGCCACCGCGAGGCGGTCAAGATCGAGTTCGATGACACCAGGATCAGCTATGCGCAGATGCTCGACGCCTATTGGCATTCGATCGATCCGACCGACCGCGGCGGCCAGTTCTGCGACCGCGGCCACAGCTACACGACCGCGATCTATGCCACCGGCAAGGAGCAACTGGCGCTGGCCACGAAGTCCAAGGCGGTGGCCGCGACCCAGCTGAAGCAACCCCTCGCCACCGAGATCGCGATGGCGCCGACCTTCTGGCCGGCGGAGGACTATCACCAGCACTATGCGCGGAAGAACCCGGTCCGCTACTCGAACTATCGCGTCGGCTGCGGCCGCGACGCGCAGGTCGAGCGGGTCTGGGGGGCGACCGCCTATCACGGCATGGAGGCGGGGCACTGACCAGAGCATTTCCAGCAAAAATGCGAAGCGGCCTTGCGCCCGCAAATGCGTAAAAACAACGGACGGCCCGGTTCCAACGAATCGCAAACAGGAACCGCTCCAGGTTCCAAACAAAAACGGGCGCCACGCGGGCGCCCGTTTTCACATCAGCCGAAGCTGTCGGCAATCACATATGGATCGGCTTGAAGAAGGTGGCGAGTGCCGCCTCCTTCACCGCTTCCGACATGGTCGGATGCGCGTGGCAGGTGCGGGCGAGGTCTTCGGCCGAGCCGCCGAACTCCATCAGCACTACCGCCTCGTGGATCATCTCGCCGGCGCCGAAGCCGACGATATGCGCGCCGAGCACCTTGTCGGTGGCCTTGTCGGCCAGCACCTTCACGAAACCGTCGGTGTGCAGCATGGCGCGCGCGCGGCCATTGGCGGTGAAGGGGAACTTGCCGACCTTGTAGTCGATGCCGGCCTTCTTCAGCTCCTCCTCGGTCTTGCCGACGGAAGCCACTTCAGGGCTCGTATAGACGACGCTCGGGATGACGTCATAGTTCACGTGGCCGGCCTGGCCGGCGATGATCTCGGCAACCGCCACGCCCTCGTCCTCGGCCTTGTGTGCCAGCATGGGGCCGGCCACCACGTCGCCGATGGCATAGATGCCCGGCACGTTGGTGCGCAGATGGCCGTCGGTCCTGACGCGGCCGCGCTCGTCCATCTCCACGCCTGCTTCCTTGAGGCCGAGACCCTCGGTGTAGGGGCTGCGGCCGGTCGCCACCAGCACGACATCGGCCTCGATGGTTTCGGCATCGCCGCCCTTCACCGGCTCGAATGTCACCGAAGCGCCCTTCTTGCCCTTGGCCGCGCCCGTTACCTTAGAGCCGAGCTTGAAGGCGATGCCCTGCTTGGCCAGCATGCGCTGGAACTGCTTGGCCACCTCGCCGTCCATGCCGCCGAGAATGGTGTCGAGATATTCGACCACCGTGACCTTGGCGCCCAGGCGCGCCCAGACCGACCCCAGCTCCAGCCCGATGACGCCGCCGCCGACAACCACCAGCGTCTCCGGCACCTTGGGCAGCGACAGCGCGCCGGTGGAGGAAACGATGACTTTCTCGTCGAACTCGACCTTCACGCCCGGAATGCCGGCGACGTCCGAGCCGGTGGCGATGACGATGTTCTTCGCCTCGATCTCCTCGACCTTGCCGTCCTCGGCCGTGACCGCCACCTTGCCGGCCGCAACCACCTTGCCGGTGCCGCGAAAACTGTCGATCTTGTTCTTCTTGAACAGGAAGCCGACGCCGTTGACATTGGCCGAGACGGTGGTGTCCTTGTGCGCCATCATCTTCGAAAGATTGAGCTTCGGTTCCACCTCGACGCCCAGCGTGTCGAAGGAATGCTGCGCCTCGGCAAGCATTTCGGAGGCATGCAGCAGCGCTTTGGAGGGGATACAGCCGATGTTCAGGCAGGTGCCGCCGAAGGTCTCGCGCTTTTCGACCACGGCCGTCCTGAGGCCGAGCTGGGCTGCCTTGATGGCGCACACATAGCCGCCGGGTCCCGATCCGATCACCACCACATCATAAGCCATTTCGTCTTCCTTCTAGCTGATGTCAGCGTCCGCCGCTCACGTTCAAGATTGCGCCTGTCGCATAGGATGCCTTGTCCGACAAAAGCCAGAGCACGGCCTCCGCGACCTCCTCGGCCTTGCCTTCGCGCTTCATCGGCACGAGGCCGCGAATGGCCGCTATGCGATCCGGCTGGCCGCCGGAGGCATGGATTTCGGTATCGATGATGCCCGGCCGCACGGCGCTCACGCGCACGCCCTCCGTGGCGACCTCTCGGGCAAGCCCGATGGTGAAAGTGTCGATCGCGCCCTTGGAGGCGGCGTAGTCGACATATTCGCCCGCCGAACCGAGTTGCGCGGCGGCCGAAGAGACGTTGACGATCGCCCCGCCCGTGCCGCCATGCAGCGTCGACATGCGCTTCACCGCCTCGCGGGCGCACAGCATCGAGCCGATGACGTTGATGCGCATCATGCGCTCCAGCCGTGCCGCGCTCATCTCGTCCACGCGCGCCCTGGCGTCGACCACGCCGGCATTGTTGACCAGTGCGTCGAGCCGTCCGAAGCGCGCATCGACGGCCGCGAACATGGCCAGCACATCGGCCTCGCTGCCGACATCGCCTTTCACGGCGAAGGCTTTGCCGCCTTCGGCTTCGATCTCGCGCACCAGTGCCGCTGCCGCCGCTTCGTTGGAAACGTAGTTGACCGCCACGCGGTAGCCGGCCTTGGCGGCCAGCCGGCAAATGGCCGCGCCGATGCCGCGTCCGCCGCCCGTCACCAGCAGAACCCTTGCCGCGCCGCTCATTCCTGGCACCCCTGCAGGGTGAACACGTCCCAGGGCAGCCTGGAGAACCCGCCTTCGCCATAGGCCGACGAGAAGCGCAGCGAATAGGCCAGGTCGGGAAAGATCAATGTCTCGGGCGCATCGGCGCGCTCGGCCGGCAGGAGCCCGATCCTGCCCGACTTGTCGGCGGAATAGATGACGCCCTGCCATACCGTGCAGGCTTCAAGCTCCTCGCCGGTGACGTCGCCTTCCGGACATTTGTACATCAGCATGCCGTTGGGCCGCTCAACGTCGTCGGTCCACATGACGAGGCCGTCCAGCACGACACCCTTGTCGAGCGCCATGCGAAACTGGTTGGTGATCGCCGCCCCTTCCCCGCGTGGCGTGAAATCGACGGTTGCGGCCTTGTCGCGGTCACCATAGACGGCCAGTTCCATCGGGCAGGCGGCCTGCGCGGACGCGGTCGCCGCCAGCAACACCGGAACCGCCGCCGAGACGAAATGCGGGCAAAGGCCGGCCATGCGTCCCCTCAAAGCCGCTGTCGCGCGGAAGGCACGATGCCCGGCTTCACGGCTGCTGCTCCAGCGGCGCGTTGAAGGCCCAGACATGGCCGAAGGGATCGGTGATCTTGGCGTAGCGCGCGCCCCAGAACATATCATCGGCCGGCATGGTGACGGCGGCTCCGGCCGCCACCGCCTGCTCGACGGCGTGATCGACATCGCCGGGCTTTGGCAGGTTGATGTTGATGGTCAGCCCCGCGCCGCCGCGGCTGAGCGGCGACAGCACGTCGCTGGAAAATTCGGGGAACTCGTCATGCAGCATCACTTCCGAGCCGAACATGGAGAGATTGGCATGCAGCACGCGCTCGCCGTCCTCGGCCATCTGCTCATAGGTTTCGACCGCGTCGAACGCCTTTTCATAGAAGGCGATGGCCTCGCGGCCGCCCTTGACGCACAGATGCACCTGAATGGGGGGAATGTTCGGTTCGAAGGCCATGGGTCCGCTCCTTTCGGCGGCAGCCTAACGCATGGCTCCGCAAACCGAAATCGGTTTTGCGCAAGAGAGCCATGCGCCGTTTCGGGATACGCAAGCGCGGATGCCTTGCGTCACAAGGCATCCGCGTTCGTGGAAAAACGGATCTCAGAGATCCAGAACCAGACGCTCCGGGTCCTCCAGGCTTTCCTTCACGCGCACCAGGAAGGTCACGGCCTCCTTGCCGTCGACGATGCGGTGATCGTAGGAGAGCGCCAGATACATCATCGGGCGGATGACGATCTGGCCGCCGACCACCATCGGGCGCTCCTGGATCTTGTGCATGCCGAGAATGCCCGACTGCGGCGCGTTGAGGATCGGCGTCGACATCAGCGAGCCGTAGACGCCGCCATTGGAGATGGTGAAGGTGCCGCCCTGCATGTCGGCGACCGAGAGCTTGCCGTCGCGCGCGGCCACGCCCAGGCGGCCGATCTCCTTCTCGATCTCGGCGATAGACATCTGGTCGGCGTCACGCACCACCGGCACGACGAGGCCCTTCTCGGTGCCCACCGCCACGCCGATATGGGCGTAGTTCTTGTAGATGATGTCGGTGCCGTCGATCTCGGCGTTGACGGCCGGGATTTCCTTCAGCGCATGCGTCACGGCCTTGGTGAAGAAGCCCATGAAGCCGAGCTTCACGCCGTGCTTCTTCTCGAACACGTCCTTGTACTTGGCGCGCAGGTCCATCACCGCCTTCATGTCCACCTCGTTGAAGGTGGTCAGCATGGCGGCGGTCGACTGCGCATCTTTCAGGCGGCGCGCGATGGTCTGGCGCAGCTTAGTCATGCGCACGCGCTCCTCGCGCACCTCGTCGGCGCCCGAGGACGGCGCACGCGCGGCGGCGGGGGCCGCAGCCGGCGTGGCGGCCGGAGCCGTGATGCCCCTGGCGACGGCGTCAAGCACGTCGCCCTTCAGCACCTGCCCGCGCTTGCCCGAGCCCGCCACCTGATCGACCGACAGATTGGCTTCGGCGAGCAGCTTAGCGGCCGAAGGGGCCGGCGGCATCTTGCGTTCCTCGACCGGACCTTCGCCGGCGATGCTGGCGGTCTTCTCCGCCGCTTCCCTGACGGTGGCGGCACCGGCAGCACCGGCCGCCTGCGCGACCGCCTCGAGCTTCGTGGCCGGCTTGGCGGCAGCGCCCGCACCCTCGGCGATGGTGCCGAGAATGGCGCCGACGCCGACATTCTCGCCTTCCGGCGCGGCGATTTCCGACAGCGTGCCGGCGGCGGGCGCCGGCACTTCGATCGTCACCTTGTCGGTTTCGAGCTCGACCAGTGGCTCATCGACGGCAATGGCGTCGCCGACCTTCTTGAACCATTTGCCGATGGTCGCCTCGCTGACGGATTCGCCGAGGGTCGGGACGCGGATTTCGGTAGCCATTTTTCTTTGCCTATCCGTTTCTTGATCTGAAAACTATTCGCCGAGCGCATCGTCGAGGAACGCCTGGAGCTGGGCCAGGTGCTTCGACATCAGGCCGGTAGCCGGCGAAGCGGCGGCCGGCCGGCCGGTGTAGCGCACGCGCTGATGCTTGGCGTCGATATGGGCCAGCACCCATTCCAGATACGGGTCGATGAACGACCACGCACCCATGTTCTTGGGCTCTTCCTGGCACCATACCATCTCCGCATTGCGGAAGCGCGACAGCTCGGTGATGAGCGCCTTGGCCGGGAACGGGTAGAGCTGCTCGACGCGCAGCAGGTAGATGTCGTCGATGCCGCGCTTCTCGCGCTCCTCGTAGAGGTCGTAATAGACCTTGCCGGTGCACAGCACGACGCGGCGGATCTTGGAATCCTTCTGCAGCTTGATCGGCTGGTCCTTGAGATACTGCGCATCGTCCCACAGCAGGCGGTGGAACGAGCTTTCGCCCGACATCTCGGCCAGCGTCGAGACCGCGCGCTTGTGGCGCAGCAGCGACTTCGGCGTCATCAGGATCAGCGGCTTGCGGAAGTCGCGCTTGAGCTGCCGGCGCAGGATGTGGAAGTAGTTGGCCGGCGTCGTGCAGTAGGCGACCTGCATGTTGTCTTCCGCACAGAGCTGCAGGAAGCGTTCCAGGCGCGCCGACGAGTGCTCCGGCCCCTGCCCCTCATAGCCATGCGGCAGCAGGCACACGAGGCCCGACATGCGCAGCCACTTGCGCTCGCCCGACGAGATGAACTGGTCGAACACCACCTGCGCGCCGTTGGCGAAGTCGCCGAACTGGGCTTCCCACAGGGTCAGCGCCTTCGGGTCGGCAAGGCTGTAGCCATATTCGAAGCCGAGCACGGCTTCTTCCGACAGCATGGAGTTGATGACCTCGTAGTTCGCCTGCGCGGGCGAGAGGTTGTTGAGCGGAATGTAGCGGTTCTCGTCGCGCTGGTCGTAGAGCACCGAATGGCGCTGCGAGAAGGTGCCGCGCTCGGAGTCCTGGCCAGACAGGCGGATCGGGTTGCCGTCGAGCAGGATCGAGCCGAAGGCCAGCGCCTCAGCGGTCGACCAGTCGAGGCCTTCGCCCGATTCGATCATCTTGCGGCGCGCGTCGAGGAAGCGGCCTATGGTCCTGTGCGCCTCGAAGCCGGCCGGAATGTCGGTCAGCTTCTTGCCGATCTCCTTCAGCGTCTTGACCGGCACGGCGGTCTTGCCGCGGCGCAGCTCGTCCTGATTGTCGGCGGCGCGCAGGCCCGACCATGCGCCGTCCAGCCAGTCGGCCTTGTTGGGCTTGTAGGACTGGCCCGCCTCGAACTCGGCTTCCAGCGTGGCGCGCCACTCGGCGCGCATCGCGTCGACCTCGGCTTCGCTGACCAGCCCCTGGGCGATCAGCTTGTCGGCATAGAGCTGCACCGTCGTCTTATGGACGCGGATGTTGCGGTACATGATGGGCTGCGTGAACGCAGGCTCATCGCCCTCATTGTGGCCGAAGCGGCGATAGCAGAACATGTCTATCACCACCGGCTTGTGGAACTTCATGCGGAACTCGGTCGCCACCTTGGCCGCGAAGACCACGGCTTCCGGATCGTCGCCGTTCACATGGAAGATCGGCGCCTCGATCATCTTGGCCACGTCCGACGGATAGGGCGAAGAGCGCGAGAAGCGCGGATTGGTGGTGAAGCCGATCTGGTTGTTGATGATGAAATGCAGCGTGCCGGCAACGCGGTGGCCGCGCAGGCCCGACAGGCCGAGGATTTCGGCAACCACGCCCTGCCCGGCGAAAGCGGCGTCGCCATGGATCAGCAGCGGCAGCACCTTGGCGCGCTCCTCCAGCGGCACGATCTCGTGGCGCGGCGTGCGGTGGTGAAGCTGGTCCTGCTTGGCGCGGGCCTTGCCCATCACCACCGGATCGACGATTTCCAGATGCGAGGGGTTGGCGGTCAGCGACAGGTGCACGCTGTTGCCGTCGAACTCGCGGTCGGAGGAAGCGCCCAGATGGTACTTCACGTCGCCGGAGCCCTCCACATCGTCGGGCGCGAAAGAACCGCCCTTGAATTCATGGAAGATGGCGCGGTGCGGCTTGCCCATGACCTGGGAGAGCACGTTGAGACGGCCGCGATGGGCCATGCCCAACACGATCTCCTTCATGCCGAGCTGGCCGCCGCGCTTGACGATCTGCTCCAGCGCCGGGATCAGCGATTCACCGCCGTCGAGGCCGAAACGCTTGGTGCCCTTGTACTTGACGTCGATGAACTGCTCGAAGCCCTCGGCCTCGATCAGCTTGTGCAGGATCGCCTTCTTGCCTTCGGAGGTGAAGGCAATGCCCTTGTCCGGCCCCTCGATGCGTTCCTGGATCCAGGCCTTTTCCTCGGGGTTGGAGATGTGCATGAACTCGACGCCGAGCGTCGAGCAATAGGTGCGCTGGAGGATGTCGAGCATCTCGCGGATGGTCGCATATTCCAGCCCCAGCACGCGGTCGATGAAGATCTTGCGGTCGTAATCGGCCTCGGTGAAGCCGTAGGACGACGGCGACAGCTCGTCATAGTCCTCGATCGGATTGGCGATGTCGAGCGGATCGAGCTTGGCATGGAGATGGCCACGCATGCGATAGGCACGGATCATCATGATGGCGCGCACGGAATCGCGGGTCGCCTGCATGACGTCAATGTCGGACAGCGCCTCGCCCCTGGCGGCGGCCTTGTCCTTCACCTTCTTTTCGATCGTCTTTTCGACCAGCGCCCAATTGCCGTCGAGCGCCGAAACCAGCTCGCCATTGGCCTGCAGCGGCCAGTTGGCCCGCGCCCAGGAAGCGCCCCGCGCGTTCTTCTTCACATCGGCCGCATCATCCTTCAGCGACGCGAAGAAATCCTGCCATTCGGGATCGACGGAAGACGGATCGTTCTCATAGGCAGCATAAAGCGCGTCGATATAGTCGGCATTGCCGCCATAGAGAAACGAAGTGAGGGAAAACTGATCGTTGGCCTGATCTTGCCGTGCCATTTTTCTCATGCGGGGTCTGCCCCCGCCTCCTTTTCAAGAATGGTGAACAGTGGATGGTCAATGGTGAATGGCATCGGCCTCGAGACTCCGGGTGATGTCCATTCACCATTCACAATTCACAATTCACTTCATCCCTTGATCGCCTCGACCAGCGTGGTGCCGAGCCGCGCGGGCGAAGGCGACACGCGAATGCCCGCGGCTTCCATCGCCGCGATCTTGTCTTCCGCGCCGCCCTTGCCGCCGGAAATCACTGCGCCGGCATGGCCCATGGTGCGTCCGGGAGGGGCGGTGCGTCCGGCGATAAAGCCGGCCATCGGCTTGCTCCGGCCGCGCTTGGCCTCGTCGATGAGGAACTGCGCGGCGTCTTCTTCCGCCGAGCCGCCGATCTCGCCGATCATGATGATCGACTTGGTCGCGTCGTCGGCCAGGAACATTTCCAGGACGTCGATGAACTCCGTGCCCTTCACCGGATCGCCGCCGATGCCGACCGCCGTGGTCTGGCCAAGGCCGGCATTGGTGGTCTGGAACACCGCCTCATATGTAAGCGTGCCCGAGCGCGAGACAACGCCCACCGAACCCTTGCGGAAGATATTGCCGGGCATGATGCCGATCTTGCACTCGTCGGGGGTGACGATGCCGGGGCAGTTGGGGCCGATGAGGCGCGACTTCGACTTTTCGAGCCGGGCCTTGACCTTGACCATGTCCATGACCGGGATGCCCTCGGTGATGCACACGATCAGCGGGATCTCGGCCTCGATCGCCTCGATGATCGCGGCGGCCGCGCCTGCCGGCGGCACGTAGACGACGCTGGCGTCGGCGCCCGTCTTCTCCCGGCCCTCGGCAACGGAGGCGAAGATCGGCAGGGTCTCGCCCTTCGAGCCTTCCCAGGTCTCGCCGCCTTTCTTGGGGTTGATGCCGCCGACCATCCGCGTGCCGTGATAGGCAAGCGCCTGCTCGGTGTGGAAGGTTCCGGTCTTGCCGGTGAGGCCCTGAACCAGAACCTTGGTGTTCTTGTCGATGAGAATGGACATCAGCTCAGTTTCCCTTCACCGCCGCGACGATCTTCTTGGCGGCGTCGTCGAGGTCGTCGGCGGAAATGACGTTCAGCCCGCTCTCGTCGATGATCTTCTTGCCAAGTTCGACATTGGTGCCTTCCAGGCGCACGACCAGCGGAACCTTGAGGCCCACCTCCTTCACCGCGGCGACCACCCCCTCGGCGATGACGTCGCAGCGCATGATGCCGCCGAAGATGTTGACGAGAATGCCCTTCACGGCCGGATCGGCGGTGATGATCTTGAACGCCGCCGTGACCTTCTCCTTGGAAGCGCCGCCGCCGACATCGAGGAAGTTGGCGGGCTCGGCGCCGTAGAGCTTGATGATGTCCATCGTGGCCATGGCAAGGCCCGCGCCGTTGACCATGCAGCCGATATCGCCGTCGAGGGCGACATAGGCGAGGTCGTATTTCGACGCCTCGATTTCCTTCTCGTCCTCTTCGGTGGTGTCGCGCAGCTCGAGAATGTCGGCATGGCGGAACAGCGAGTTGTTGTCGAACGACACCTTGGCGTCGAGCACCCGCAGGCGGCCGTCGGTCATGACGATCAGCGGATTGACCTCAAGCAGGCTCATGTCCTTCTCGACGAAGGCCTTGTAGAGCGTCGGGAACAGCTTTTCGCCATCGCTTGCCGCCTCGCCCGTGAGCTCCAGCGCCGCGTTGAGCGCCGCCACGTCGGCGGCGGTGACGCCGGCTTCCGGGTCGATCGCCACGGTGACGATCTTCTCGGGCGTGTCATGCGCCACCTGCTCGATGTCCATGCCGCCCTCGGTGGAGACCACGAAGGCGACACGGCCGACGGTGCGGTCGACGAGGATCGACAGATAGAGTTCGCGGGCGATGTCGGCGCCATCCTCGATATAGAGGCGGTTGACCTGCTTGCCGGCCGGGCCGGTCTGCTTGGTCACCAGCGTGTTGCCGAGCATTTCCTTCGTGAAGGCGACGACCTCGTCGATCGACCTGGCCAGGCGCACGCCGCCCTTGGCATCGGCGGGCAGTTCCTTGAACTTGCCCTTGCCGCGACCGCCGGCATGGATCTGGCTCTTCACCACGTAAAGCGGTCCGGGCAGCTTCTTGGCCGCGGCTTCCGCCTCACCGGCGTTGAAGATGGCCACACCTTCGGCCACCGGTGCGCCGAAACCCTTCAGCAGCGCCTTGGCCTGATATTCATGGATGTTCATCGGCCGACCCTTACTTGTTGCCGAGGTTCGGAGCGATCGCCACGCAGGCTTCGCAGAGCGTCTTCACCGCGTCGACGGACTTCTCGAACATCTTCTCTTCAGCCTTGTTGAAGTCGATCTCGATGATGCGCTCGACGCCGTTGGCGCCGATCACCACCGGGACACCGACATACATGTCCTTGAGGCCGTACTGGCCGCTGAGATGGGCTGCGCAGGGCAGGACGCGCTTCTTGTCCTTCAGGTAGCTCTCGGCCATGGCGATCGCCGAGGCGGCCGGGGCGTAGTAGGCCGAGCCGGTCTTGAGCAGGCCGACGATCTCGCCGCCGCCCTTGCGGGTGCGCTCCACGATGGCGTCGAGCTTCTCCTGGCTGGTCCAGCCCATCTTGACGAGGTCCGGCAGCGGGATGCCGCCAACGGTGGAGTAGCGCACCATCGGCACCATGTCGTCGCCGTGGCCGCCGAGCGTCATGGCCGAAACGTCCTCGACCGAAACCTTGAATTCCTCGGCCAGGAAGTAGCGGAAGCGGGCGGAGTCGAGCACGCCGGCCATGCCGACCACATGGCTCTTGGGCAGGCCCGAGAACTTCTGCAGCGCCCAGACCATGGCGTCGAGCGGGTTGGTGATGCAGATGACGAAGGCGTTCGGGGCATATTTCTTGATGCCGGCGCCGACCTGCTCCATGACCTTGAGGTTGATGCCCAGCAGATCGTCGCGACTCATGCCCGGCTTGCGCGGCACGCCTGCGGTGACGATGCACACATCCGCGCCCTCGATGCCGGCATAGTCGTTGACGCCGACATAGCTCGCGTCAAAACCGTCAACGGGCGAGGATTCGGCGATGTCCAGCCCTTTGCCCTGCGGAAGACCTTCCGCAATGTCGAACAGAACGACGTCGCCAAGTTCCTTGAGACCGATCAGATGGGCGAGCGTGCCGCCGATCATGCCGGAACCGATGAGGGCTATCTTGTTGCGTGCCATGTGAGGAAATTTCCCTTTGCTGTGACCCGATGCGATGAAAACGCGGAGGAAGCTTTTAGGCCAGACTGGACAGGCGTATGCAGCCAGAATTCCGCCGGTGAGATAGCCTCGTACCAGTAAAAATTCAACCGATTATTTCGAGCCCAAATATTTCAATCGTTTAGAAACAATGGGATTTACGTAAACGTCAAAATTTCAGGGCGAAAAGACCTTCAGGCGGTCATTGTTTTGCCGGTTTCCGATGCTTCCGGCCGGGCGTGCCGGGCGGCCCAGCCGTCAAGCCAGTCGCGGCTCTGCATTTCGATGAGACGCGAGACGGTGCGGTCGAACTCGAACGCCTCGGTGCTGCCGGGCTTGCCGGCATAGAGCGCCTGCGGCGGCGCTTCGGCGCTGATCACCGTACGGATGTGATGATCGTAGAGCGTATCGACCAGCAGGATCAGGCGCTTGGTCTCGTTGCGCCTGGTCTCGTCCAGCACCGGCACATGGTCGATGAACACCGTGGCGTAGCGCCCGGCGATCGCCAGATAGTCGCGCGCGCCATGCGGCTGCGCGCACAGGTCGGCGAAGGTGAAGCGCGCGGCGTCTTCCGTCGCCAGCGGCACGATTATGCGACGGCCCTTGACCGTCACCGCGGCCGGTACGGCCGGCCGGCCATGCGTCATCGCCTGCCAGGCCTCGTCCATCTGGCGGTCGGCCGACAGTCCGAGCGGCGTCACATAGACGGGCACGCGGTTGAGCTTCTGCAGCCGGTAGTCGGTGTCGGCATCGAGGTCGAGCACCTGCGCATGGTGCTTCAGCACATCGATGAAGGGCAGGAACAGCGCGCGGTTGAGGCCGTCACGATAGAGATTGTCGGGGGCGACGTTGGAGGTGGCGACCAGCACAACGCCATTGGCGAAGAGCGCGGAAAACAGCCGCGACAGGATCATCGCGTCGGCGATGTCGGTGACGGTGAATTCGTCGAAGCACAGCACCCAGGCTTCTTCGGCAAGGGTGGCGGCGACCGGCGGGATCGGATCGTCTTCCTTCGTCTCGCCGTTCTTGCGCGCCAGCCTGTGCTTCTGGATGCGGTCCTGCGCATCGGCCATGAAGTCGTTGAAATGCATGCGCCGCTTGCGCCTGACCGGCACCAGCTCGAAGAACATGTCCATCAGCATGGTCTTGCCGCGGCCGACATCGCCATGGATGTAGAGACCCTTGACCGGCGCCTTCTTCTCGCGCTTCTTGCCGAACAGCCAGCCCAGCGCGCTGGACTTCTTGGCCAGCCGCTTCTCGGCGATTTCGTCGATGAGATGGTCGAGGGCGCCGACGATCTCTTCCTGCGCGGGGTCGCGCGCGATCGCACCGGTTTCGACAAGATGGTCGTAACGCTGCCTGACCGTTACACGCGTCTGGAGGCCGTCACGCACATGCATCGGTCATGTCTCTGAAAAAATCCGCCACACCGTAGACCATGATGCCGAAAAGTGTGAAGCGGTTTTCGGACGGCATCATGGTCTGTCTAATTGATCTTGCCGCATGCGTGCAACGCCAAGTAATTCCACTTGACTGCAACATGCTCTCGCGGCCTGCCTCGGCGGCAGGCCGAACCTGTGAAATAACCCGCCGCTGTCAGCGGCTGAGCGAGATCGGCAGGCCGCTTTCGGTCTGTCCGTCGAACTTTTCAGGGCCGGAGGAGTAGAGCCGGGCGAGCGTGCCGCCGTTCTCGTCATAGAGCGTAAGCTGCTTTCCGGCAACGTTCCACGACTTCACGCCGTCCACGGGAGCCGGGCAGCGCAGCGGGCCGGCGCGGTAGCCCTGGCCGAACTTGGTCTGCGGCGTGGCCACGCGGCAGCTCTGGCCGGAGATGTTGACGTTCCAGACGCCCGCGACACTGCCGGCGGTGAGGTCTGGAGCGCCGGCGGCGGGGCCTGAACTCGGCGGCAGCGCCGCCACCTGCGTTTCAGTGCCCGGCGCGGCGGGGAATTGCGAGGCGTCGGTCGAACCGGGAGCCACCGGCGGCGGCAACTGGCCCGTGGTGACCTGCCCCGTCGGCGCGGGCGTCAACGGCGCGGGCTGGCTGTCGAAAGACGACATTCGTGAACTCTGGCAGCCAGCTGCCACCAATGCCGCCAACGAAACCGCCAACAGGCCCGCTCTCGAAAAACTCATCTGGCATCCCTCCATCGGAACCGTTGTTCTGCCGATCAAAACATTGCGCCACAAACAGGGCAGTATCGGTCAAATTTCAACCAGTCATGATTAACATAGGGTTTCGCGACCCGAGATTGTTGCAGAAATGCCGCAAATGACCGACTGCCGCACGCCCTGTTCACGGGCCGCGCTCCCTTCTACGCTGCCCGGCACGAAGCCTCCGGCTTGCGCGGCGCGGCCCGGCCATTATCCTGCCGCTGTCGCGACCACACGCAGGAGCTTGCATGGCGAGAAAGCCGAAATCCGCCAATCCATACTACCACGGCCCTGTGAGCGACCATTTCGACGGGCGCATTTTCTTCAACCCGAACGGCAAGCCGCCGGCCACGCTGAAAGGCCTGCTGAAATGGCAGTTCGGCGGCGGCCACCGCGCCAAATGGCCCGCCGCCTGGCCGAGCCCGTTTGCGCATGCGGTTCCCGAGCCGGCCGTCCGCGATCACAATCTCAGGGTCACGATGGTGGGGCATGCCTCGCTGCTGGTGCAGGTGGCGGGCGTGAACATCCTCACCGATCCGGTGTGGTCGCAGCGCGTCTCGCCGTTCTCCTTCGCGGGGCCGAAGCGGGTCAACGCGCCGGGCATCGCCTTCGATGACCTGCCGCCGATCGGGATCGTGCTGCTCAGCCACAATCATTACGACCATCTCGACATCGCCACGCTGAAGCGGCTGCAGGCCGTGCATGACCCGCTGCTCGTCACGCCGCTCGGCAATGATGCGGTGGTGCGCGCCGGCGTGCCCGGGATGCGGATGATGACCGGCGACTGGGACGACCGCTTCGAGCTCGACGAACTCACCGTTCACATCGAGCCGGCCCACCACTGGTCGGCGCGCGGCACGAAAGACCGGCGCATGGCGCTGTGGGCGGGCTTCGTCATCGATACGCCCTCCGGCAAGATCTATTTCGCCGGTGACACCGGCTTTCACGACGGCATCATCTACCGGCGGCTGGCGCAAAAGCATGGCGGCTTCCGCCTCGCCATACTGCCCATCGGCGCCTATGAGCCACGCTGGTTCATGGAGCCGCACCACCAGAACCCGGACGAGGCGGTGCGCGGCATGAAGCTGTGCAACGCCGCCTTCGCCGCCGGTTGCCACTGGGGCACGTTCCGCCTCACCGACGAGCCGATCGAGGAACCGCGCGAGAAACTGCAGGAAGCGCTCGACCGGCGCGGCGTGCCGCGCGAGCGCTTTCGCGCCATGCGTGCGGGGGAGGTATGGGACATTCCAGAAACCGCGGAGGGGTGAAAGCGGCGTCGGCTGCGTGAAAATCGCGCATTCGGGAACGGAGTCCGGCGGTCTGCATTTCAGGAAGGCAACGCAAAACCGTTAGAGGGAGTCCCAATATGTCCGATACCAGCACCGCCAGGGCTCATCGCAAATCCCCCCTCACCACGCCGACCGGGCTTGGCGACAATGCGCGCCGCGACGTCACGGCCGCGCTCAACACGCTTCTGGCCGATGTTTTTGCACTCTACATGAAGACCAAGAATTTCCACTGGCACATGAGCGGCCCGCATTTCCGCGACTATCACCTCATGCTGGACGAACACAGCGAGCAGATATTCGGGATGACCGACATGCTGGCCGAGCGCGCCCGCAAGCTGGGCGGCACCACGCTGCACTCCATCGGCCACATCGCCCGGCTGCAGCGCATCCAGGACAACGATGCCGATTTCGTCACCCCGGAAGACATGCTGAGCGAGTTGCGCGAGGACAACGAGCAACTGATCGCCGCCATGCGCGAGGTGCACGACACCTGCGACGAGGCCAATGACGTCGCCACCGCAAGCGTGCTGGAAAACTATATCGACGAGGCCGAGCGCCGCGCCTGGTTCCTGTTCGAGGCGACGCGCAAGAACTGACCTGCCGGCGAGACTGACGGATTTTTGATGCAAAGGGCAGGGGCGGCGCGCCTGCCAGAGCCCTTCTCTACTGGTAATTCACCGTCGTTTCCGCCATATAGGGCCGCAATGAACAGGACAGCGCCCTTTGCCAGGATGAACGGGCTCGGCAACGAGATCATCGTTGCCGACATGCGTGGCCGCGCGGATCGCGTGACGCCGGCGGCCGCGATCGCGCTCAATGCCGATGCGGCGACGAAGTTCGACCAGATCATGGCCATCCACGACCCGCGCACCGCCGGCACGATCAACTATATCGAGATCATCAATTCCGACGGCACCCAGGCGCAGGCCTGCGGCAACGGCACGCGCTGCGTGGTGCAGGCGCTGGCCGCCGAGACCGGGCAGAAGGTGTTCACCTTCGAGACCGTCGCCGGCATCCTCAATGCCGAGGAACATGCCGACGGGCTGATTTCGGTGGACATGGGCGTGCCGCGCTTCGGCTGGCGCGACATTCCGCTTGCCGAGGAGTTTCGCGACACCCGCATGATCGAGCTGCAGGTCGGTCCGATCGACGCGCCGGTGCTGCACTCGCCATCCGTCGCCTCGATGGGCAATCCGCACGCCATCTTCTGGGTGGACCGAGACGTCTGGTCCTACGAGCTGGAACGTTTCGGGCCGCTGCTGGAAAACCATCCGGTCTTTCCCGAGCGCGCCAACATCTCCATCGCCCAGGTCACCGCGCGCGACGCCATCACGCTGCGCACATGGGAGCGCGGCGCGGGGCTGACGCGCGCCTGCGGCACGGCCGCCTGCGCTGCCGCCGTGTGCGGGGCGCGCACGCGTCGCACCGACCGCAAGGTCACCGTCACCGTTCCCGGCGGCCCGCTGGTGATCGAATGGCGCGACGACGACCATGTCGTCATGACCGGCCCGGCCGAATGGGAATTTTCCGGCAGCTTCGACCCCGCCACCGGTGCATGGCAGCGCGACACGCAGGACGTCGCCTGATGGGTATCGACATCATCACCTTCGGCTGCCGGCTCAACACCTATGAGTCGGAAGTGATGCGCCGCGAGGCGGAAGCCGCCGGGCTCGGCGCGCTGAAGAACGGCGCGGTGATCTTCAACACCTGCGCCGTAACCGCCGAGGCCGTGCGCCAGGCCAAGCAGTCGATCCGCAAGGCGCGGCGTGAAAACCCCGATGCGCGCATCATCGTCACCGGCTGCGCCGCCCAGACCGATCCGGACGCCTTCGTCGCCATGGGCGAGGTCGACCTCGTGCTCGGCAACGAGGAGAAGCTGAAGGCGCACAACTATCGCGCGCTGCCCGATTTCGGCGTCAACGACACCGAAAAAGCGCGCGTCAACGATATCTTTTCCGTGCGCGAGACGGCCGGTCATCTGGTCGATGCCATCGAGGGCCGCGCGCGCGCCTTCGTGCAGGTGCAGAACGGTTGCGACCATCGCTGCACCTTCTGCATCATCCCCTACGGGCGCGGCAATTCCCGCTCGGTGCCGATGGGCGCGGTGGTGGAGCAGGTCAAGCGGCTGGCCGGCAACGGCTATGCCGAGGTGGTGCTGAGCGGCGTCGACATGACCAGCTATGGCGCCGACCTGCCCGGCGCGCCCAAGCTCGGCAGGCTGGTGAAGACCATTCTGCGCCAGGTGCCGGACGTGAAGCGACTGCGGCTATCGTCCATCGATTCCATCGAGGCCGACGACGAACTCATGGAGGCCATCGCCACCGAGACGCGGCTGATGCCGCATCTGCATCTTTCGCTGCAGGCGGGCGACGACATGATCCTGAAGCGCATGAAGCGACGCCATCTGCGCGACGATTCCATCCGCTTCTGCGAGGAGGTGCGCCGCATGCGCCCCGACATCGTCTTCGGCGCCGACATCATCGCCGGCTTCCCGACCGAGACCGAGGCGATGTTCGAGAACTCGCTGAACATCGTCGAGGAATGCGGGCTGACGCATCTGCACGTCTTTCCGTTTTCCCCGCGCGAGGGGACGCCTGCGGCGCGCATGCCGCAGGTCGACGGCCGCGCCATCAAGGAACGCGCCGCGCGCCTGCGCGCCGCCGGCGAGGCGGCCTATCGCCGGCATCTGGAACAGCTGGTGGGCACCCGCCAGTCGATCCTGGTCGAGCGCGACGGGCTTGGCCGCACCGAGGGGTTCACGCTCGCCGCCATTGAAGGCGGCGCGCCCGGCAGCATCCTCGCCGCCACCATTACCGGTCAGGACGGCGCCCGGCTGATCGCCGCGCCCACCGCCATGGCCGCCGCCTGAGAAGAGACAGCATGGCATTCGGCTTCATCAAGAAAGTCTTTTCCTTCGGCAAGAAGGAAGTGCGGGAGACGCCCCCCGAGGCGGAAGCAGCGGTAACGCCGTCCCTCGAGCAGCCGCAGCCCGAGACCGAGGCGCCGGCCGCTCCATCCCCCTCGAAGGAAGGGGGCATCGATGCAGTCGATCGGGATGAGGTTGCCCGATCGTCTGACGCGACCGAAGTGAACGCTGTCGCCGAGGCGCCGGTGGTTGCGGAAGCGCCGGCGGCGGTGGAAGAAACTCCCTCTGGTCCTTCGGACCATCTCCCCCTAGACGGGGCAGAAGAGGTCGAGCCGGTTTCCCCCTCCCCGGAACCCGAGTTCGTCCCGGAAGAGCCTGCGCCCGCGCCCACACCCGTGGAGCCGGAGCCGGTGGAGCCTGCTCCATCCGAACCCGAAATTCCGGTGACGCCCGGCGAGGTTCCAACCGAGCCGGAAGAAACGCCGGTCGCGCCACCGGCCGAAATCCCCGTGCCTGCCCAGCCGCAGGAAGTGCCGGCCGAGCCTGTCGAGGTTCCCGAGCCACCGCAGGAGACCGCGCCGACGTCCCCCTCCCCCTTGAGGCAGGAGCCGGTCAAGGCAATCGACCGGGATGGGCTCGCCGGATCGCCGGACGCGGCAGACGCGAACGCTACCGCCGAAGCGCCTGTTGTTGCGGAAGCGCCGGTTGCGCCGGAAGTGCCGGCGGTGGTGGAAAAAACCCCCTCTGATCCTTCGGACCATCTCGCCCTCGAGCGGGAAGAGGAGGTCGTGGCGCCCGCCCCCGGCAAGGTCACTGTTTCCAAAAAGGTCGAGCAGAAGGCCGAGCCCGTCGCGCCGCAGGCAGCACCCGAGCCGAGGCCGAGCTGGTTCCAGCGTCTGCGGCAGGGGCTGTCGCGTTCCTCGAAGGAGCTTTCCGGCTCGATTGCCGGCGTCTTCACCAAGCGCAAGCTGGACGAGGATACGCTGGAGGAGCTGGAGGATGTGCTGATCCGCGCCGATCTGGGCATGGAAACCGCCATCCGCATCACCGATACGCTGTCGGCCAGCCGCTACGGCAAGGATGTGTCCGACACGGAAGTGCGCGCCATCATGGCGACCGAGGTGGAGAAGGTGCTGACCCCGGTGGCGATGCCGCTGGAGCTCGACCTGTCGCACAAGCCGCATGTCATCCTCGTCGTCGGCGTCAACGGCACCGGCAAGACCACGACCATCGGCAAGCTGGCCGCCAAGCTCACCGAGGGCGGGCTGTCGGTGATGCTGGCGGCGGGCGACACGTTCCGTGCGGCCGCCATCGAACAGCTCAGGATCTGGGGCGAGCGCACCGGCTCGCCGGTCGTGTCCTCCAAGCTCGGCGCGGACGCGGCGGGCCTCGCCTATGACGCCTTCGAAAAGGCCAAGGCGGCCGGCTCCGACGTGCTCATCATCGACACCGCCGGCCGGCTGCAGAACAAGGCCGAGCTGATGGCCGAGCTGGAGAAGATCGTGCGCGTGCTGGGCAAGCTCGATCCGGAAGCGCCGCACACCGTGCTGCAGACGGTCGATGCCACCACCGGCCAGAACGCTCTCAACCAGGTCGAGATTTTCCGCAATGTCGCGGGCGTCAACGGGCTGGTGATGACCAAGCTCGACGGCACCGCGCGCGGCGGCATCCTGGTAGCGATCGCCGCCAAATACCGCCTGCCGGTCTATTTCATCGGCGTCGGCGAGCAGGTGGACGATCTCGAACCGTTTTCCGCCGGCGATTTCGCCAAGGCGATCGCAGGGGTAGCTTGAACATCATGAACGAACCGATCCTCGAACGCGACCCGTCGGACCCGAAGAAGAAGGAAGTGAACCCGCTGCTCAAGCTGGTGCTGGAGTTGGGGCCGCTGCTGGTCTTCTTCTTCGCCAATGCGCGCGGCGCGTGGCTGGTGGAACAATTCCCCATCCTCGGCGATTTCGGCGGGCCGATCTTCGTGGCGACCGGCCTGTTCATGATTGCGACGGCGGTTGCGCTCATCATCTCCTGGGTGCTGATGCGCTCGCTGCCGATCATGCCGCTGGTGTCGGGCGTCGTCGTCTTCATCTTCGGGGCGCTGACACTGTGGCTGCAGGACGATGTCTTCATCAAGATGAAGCCGACCATCGTCAACACGCTGTTCGGCGCCGTGCTGCTGGGCGGGCTGCTGTTTGGCAAGTCGCTGCTGGGCTATGTCTTCGACAGCGCCTTCCGGCTCGATGAGGAAGGCTGGAAAGTGCTCACCCTGCGCTGGGGACTTTTCTTCCTGTTCCTGGCCGTGGCCAATGAGGTGGTGTGGCGCAATTTCTCCACCGACGCCTGGGTGGCGTTCAAGGTGTGGGGCATCATGCCCATCACGCTGGTCTTCACCTTCAGCCAGATGCCGCTGATCATGCGGCATTCGCTGGACGACAGGTTCAAGAAATAATCGACACAGGCAAGGCGCGTCGGGACCGTTAACCCGGCATGCGATCTCCGCATTGCTGCATTGCGGCAATGAATGTTGCATTGCAGCATAACTCTGGCAAACTCCTTACCGTCATCTGGGAGGAGCCGAACCGCCGACGGAATGCGGCGGCCCAGAAGGAGAACTTGCCATGATCTTTTCAAACGTCATCACCACCGCCCGCGACCGCATTGCCAAGCGCCGCCGCTACAATGCGCTTGTCGCCGAAATCGAGAGCCTGAGCCCGCGCGATCTTGCCGACTTCAACGGCAACCGCAGCGAAATGCTCTATCACGCCTACCGCGAAATCTACGGCTGAGCCGCTTTTGCCCCATGCGACGCTGCCGACAGGCAGTCCGCGTTTTCCGGGCAAATGGGAGTTGCCGGAAATTATCCGAATGGAGCGTTGCGCGATGGCGCGGCGCTCCTTTTCTGTTGCGGAAAGCTCACAACCAGTCGATCCAGCGGCCGTGATAGTCGCATCTGGCGAGATGCCGCGTCTCGCCATCAGGCCACAGAGTCAGGCTGAGGGTTGCATGAGGATCGCTGGTGGCGAGCGGCTCCATGCGCAGCCAGGCGATAGGCGCATCGGCCGTCGCATTCCGTCCGGCCATTTCGAGCACCCCGGAAATGTCCGCACGCGTCGTCTGCGGCATATATTGCCACATGATCGAATGAAACAGCACGAAGGCCGCGCCGGGCTGGCGTGACGCCAGACGCGTGCGCACGAACCCGGCGGCGTCGACCTGCTCCAGCGAGAAAGGCACGCCTGCCGCCAGCCCGATTGCGGCATCGAGCCTTTCGAGCCGCAATGCCTGATCCGCCCAGATGTAGGAGCGCAGGCGCAGCCTGTCGGCCGGATTGCCGATATCGACCGGGGCGATGTCGCAGCCATGGCGGCCGGTCACGACCAGATCGCCGTCCAGCTTCGGCAGCTTGCCGCGCAGTTCCGGCGCAAGCCGCACCGGCGAACCTGCGTCACCCCATTCAGCCTCCCCATAGCGATAGTGGAAGCGATCGAACAGCAGGTTGAGCGCAGCGCTTGAGCCGATCTCGTGCAGCGCCAGCGGCAGGCCGGTTTCGCGCGCGACCGTCAGAAAACCTGGAAGCAGCATGCCCGACCGCGCGATCTCATTGGTCTGCGGCGCATTGACGAGAGCCGCAAGCAGCACGGCGTCATGGCGGGCGATGGCATCGGCAAGGATGGCGCGAAGAGTTTCGTCGTCGATCCGGTTTGGCGGATAGATGTTCGCGAGGCGGCGGTCGGAACCGGACAGGACGAGTGCGTGCAGGCCGCCGCACAGGCGCAGCGCCAAGGCGTCGTCGCGCGGATCGCCCTGCCAGTCGAGTATGCGGCGGCCCGTCCCGGTCGCGCGGTCAAGCAACCTGGCAAGGGCGCGGCACAGCCTTGCGGTGAAGGACGAGCCGAGCGTGTCGCAGGCCTTCGCCTGCGCCTCGAAATGGGCGCGGACGGCCGGAGCATCGTCGGAGAGGAAAAATTCGCTCATTGCAATGCTCCGGGATTCGGCTGGTATTTTTCGGGGCTATGAGGTCGGAGCCGCGAGCGCCTTTTCCACTTCCGGCAGCAGCACGCTGCGCGCCGATTCCGGCGAGAGCGGGCCGACATGCTTGTAGGCGATCTTGCCGTCGCGGCCGATGACGAAGGTTTCCGGCACGCCGTAGACGCCCCAGTCGATCGCGGCGCGGCCGTTCTCGTCAACGCCGACGGCGTGGTAGGGATTGCCGAGATCGCCGAGGAAGCGGCGGGCGTTTTCGGGCTTGTCCTTGTAGTTCAGCCCGACGATGTCGAAGCGCTTGTCCTGCGACAGCGCCATGAAGACGGGATGTTCCTCGCGGCACGGCGCGCACCAGGAAGCGAACACGTTGACCAGCGTGACCTTGCCGGCAAAATTCGCCGAATCGATGCCCGGCAGCGAAATGCCTTCCAGCGGCGGCAGCTTCGTTTCCGGCGCCGTATGGCCGATGAGAGCCGAGGGAATGGCCGAAACGTCGCGACCTGACATGAGCTGCGTCAGGAAAATGCCGGCCAGCACCAGAAAGATCACCAGCGGCAACAAAAGGAGAAGCCGGCGGCGGGGCGGCTTCGGCTCCTGGGTTTCGACGCTCATGCGGCAGCCCCCCTGCGGTCGGAGCGGCGGCGCGCGCCGCTGGCTTCCAGTTCGGCCAGCTCGCGCCGGCGTGCGCGCTGGTCGAGCAGAATCCACCCCACGAGCGCGGCAAGCACCAGCGCCGACACGCTGTAGGCAGCCAGAACGTAAAGCGCATGAACGGTCATGAAAATCTCCTGCGCGGCGCGGCAAAGCCGGTATCCGTCATGCGGTGGAAAGTCGCCTGTTTCATGGCCGTTACATATAGCATGTCGCAGCCAAGTGAAATCACTTGGCGTCGCACACATGCGGCAAAATCAATCAGATAGACCATGATGTCGTCCGAAACCGCTTCACGCTTTTCAGCATCACGGTCTAACCGCGTCCATGCGGTCGTGCAATCGATCCGCGCGATCGGGGACCGACGATGAACGGATCGTGACCGCCAGCACTCATCCGCCCGCGCGATAGTAGACGGATGGCTTGACCGACTGGTCGCGCGACACGGCGTAGACGTCATAGACCGCCCTGGGGTCGTTCCCCATTCCGAGCGATCCCTCCGGCATGCCGGGAACCGCGATGCCGGCGATGTCCGGCTTTTCGGAGAGCAGCTTGCCCATGGCCTCGAGCGGCACATGACCTTCGAGGAAATAACCGTCTATCGCCGCGACATGGCAGCCTTCCATGCCCGCAGGCACGCCAGCCATCTTCCTGACCTGCGACAGATCCTCCAGATCCATCGACTTGACCTCGTAGCCGGCCTTTTCCACGGCCTGCGCCCACAGCTCGCAGCAGCCACACCAGGGCGTCTTGTAGACCATGACTGTCCCGTTCGCCTCCCCGGCCACGGCAACCAATGGCGACCCAAGCAGCAGCGCGCCGGCCAGCAATGCTTTTCGGATGGAAGTCATGGTCGCGGTCTCCTTGTCACGGCATGAAATGCGTCGCCCATGCTACCGGACGCTGCCCGGCATTGCAGCGGTCACGTCCGGGTGAAATTGCCGCACACTGCCCGCCGGGGGACCGGATCGGGGATTTAATCCGTTCCATGGCGCAGCGCCAGGGCCGCGGCCACGGGCCCGATCACCGCGAGGAACAGGCTCAGCGCGCACAGGATGAGGAAGGGTTGCAGGAACGGATTCGGCGAATTCACCGCGCCATAGCTTGCCGAAACGCCGAAGATCAGCACCGGGATCACCAGCGGCAGCACCAGCACCGAAACCAGCAGGCCGCCACGCGGCAACGCCACCGCAACGGCGGCACCCGCCGCGCCGATAAAGGTGATGGCCGGCGTGCCGACCAGCAGCGTCAGCGCGGCAGCACCGATGCCGATCGGCTCCATGTTCATGAACAGGCCGAAGAGCGGGGCCGCCACCACCAGCGGCAGCACGCTGGCCGTCCAGTGCGCGAGGCATTTGACGAAGACGGTGGCAGCCAGCATGTGGCGGTCGTGGTTGAGCACGATGAGGTCGAGCGAGCCGTCCTCGCGCTCGGCCTGGAACAGCCTGTCGAGGCCGAGCAGCGAGGCGAGCAGCGCGCCGATCCACAGGATGGCCGGGCCGATGCGGGCAAGCAGGTTGAGATCCGGCCCGACGCCAAACGGTATGGTGGCGATGACGGCGAGGAAGAACAGCACGCCGACCAGCGCGCCGCCGCCAGCGCGGATGCCAAGCCTGACATCGCGGATGTAGAGGGCCAGCATCAGGCGATTTCTCCGGAAATGTGGCAGGCCCCGGCTGCGCGAGGAACGCACCCTGCGTTGCCCCCCTCTGGTGTAAAGGAACGCGCCATCTCGCTGTCGGCATGTGGTGAAAACGTCACTGATGTCCCTCCATGCGCAACTCCTGCACGCTCTCGAGCCCGAGCGGCAGGTGGGTGGCGGCGACGATGATGCCGCCCTCTTCCAGATGGGTGCGCATCAGTTCCGAAAAATGTGCTTCCGACCGCTTGTCGAGGCCCGAGGTCGGCTCATCGAGCAGCCAGACCGGCCGGTGGCTGACCAGCAGCTTGGCGATCGACACGCGCCGGCGTTGGCCGGTCGACAGGTAGCCGAAGGGAAGGTGGCCGATCGTTTCCAGCCCGACCGTTTCCAACGCCTCCATGACCGAAACCTGCGGTCGCCCGAAGAAGGACTGCCAGAAGCCGAGATTTTCCGAAACCGTCAGCGCCGTCTTCATCGCATTGTCGGGGCCGAGATAGTGACAGGCTGATTCGACGGACGGAAACTCCTCGCCGCCCCCTTCCAGCGAAAGCCGCCCCGCCGCATGCGGCAAAAGGCCCCCCACCACCCGCAGCAGCGTGGATTTGCCCGCGCCGTTCGGGCCGGTGACGACCAGTGCTTCGCCCGCTCCCAGCGTGAAGCCGATGCCGGAGAAGATGGTTTCCCCGCCACGGCGGCCTTCGATATTTTCGGCGGACAGCCGCATCGGGTTCCTTTCGCAAACGTCCTGGGTGGTTATCGCGTTGCAGCAAATTTGCCTTTATCGCTCTAGAACTATTCTGAAAAATTCTCTATATGCCAGCCAACCACGCCAGCGGTCGGCATGGTATCAGAATTAGCGCCGAACCAGCGCGCGCGCCGCCTTGAACGGCCGGGTCGCAGGAAGCGGACAGCGGAAATGGCCGTACCCGCACCTTTGCGCGTGATTGCATGCACTGGCGTCCGTTTCCCCCATCGGCAACCGACAGTTAGGGATCGCACGTGTCCAAATCACTCGACAGTTTCAATTGCCGCAGAACCCTCAAGGCAGGGGATGCGGAATATGTGTATTACAGCCTGCCCGAAGCCGAGAAGAACGGCCTCGCCGGCGTTGCCCGGCTGCCCTACTCGATGAAGGTGCTGCTGGAAAACCTCCTGCGCAACGAGGACGGCCGCTCCGTCACCAAGGAATCGATCCAGGCCATCGCCGCCTGGCTGACCGACAAGGGCACCGCCGGCGTCGAGATCGCCTACCGCCCGGCCCGCGTGCTGATGCAGGACTTCACCGGCGTTCCGGCCGTGGTTGACCTTGCGGCCATGCGCGACGGCATCAGGAACCTCGGCGGCGACCCGGAGAAGATCAATCCGCTGGTGCCCGTCGATCTGGTCATCGACCACTCGGTGATCGTCGACGAGTTCGGCACGCCGCGCGCCTTCGCCCGCAACGTCGAGCTCGAATATGAGCGCAACGAAGAGCGCTACAAGTTCCTGAAGTGGGGCCAGCAGGCGTTCCGCAACTTCCGCGTGGTGCCGCCCGGCACCGGCATCTGCCATCAGGTCAATCTCGAATATCTCGCCCAGACGGTGTGGACCAACACCGAGGACGGCGTGACGACCGCCTATCCGGACACCTGCGTGGGCACCGATTCGCACACCACCATGGTCAACGGCCTGGGCGTTCTGGGCTGGGGCGTGGGCGGCATCGAGGCCGAAGCGGCCATGCTCGGCCAGCCGGTTTCCATGCTGCTGCCGGAAGTCATCGGCTTCCGCCTCACCGGCAAGCTGAAGGAAGGCGTCACCGCCACCGACCTGGTGCTGACCGTCACCCAGATGCTGCGCAAGAAGGGCGTGGTAGGCAAGTTCGTCGAGTTCTTCGGCCCCGGCCTCTCCAACATGACGCTCGCCGACCGGGCGACCATCGGCAACATGGCGCCGGAATATGGCGCGACCTGCGGCTTCTTCCCGGTCGATTCGGAAACGGTTCGCTATCTCACCATGTCGGGCCGCGCCGAAGACCGCATCGCGCTGGTCGAGGAATACAGCAAGGCGCAAGGCATGTGGCGCACGGCCGATTCGGCCGACCCGGTCTTCACCGACACGCTGGAACTCGACCTCGGCGAAGTCGTGCCCTCCATGGCCGGCCCGAAGCGCCCCGAAGGCCGCGCAGCACTCGAAACCATCCCGGCCGGCTTCGCCGCGGCGATGGAAACCGAGTACAAGAAGACCGTCGACGTGGCCAAGCGCTACGCCGTCGAGGGTGCCGATTTCGACCTCGGCCACGGCGACGTGGTGATCGCGGCGATCACCTCCTGCACCAACACCTCGAACCCGAGCGTGCTGATCGGCGCCGGCCTTCTCGCCCGCAACGCCAACCGCCTCGGCCTCAAGCAGAAGCCGTGGGTGAAGACCTCGCTGGCCCCCGGCTCGCAGGTCGTGGCCGAATATCTGGAGAAGTCGGGCCTGCAGACGGAGCTCGACCAGATCGGCTTCAACCTCGTCGGCTTCGGCTGCACCACCTGTATCGGCAATTCCGGCCCGCTGCCGGCGCCGATCTCCAGGACCATCAACGACAAGGGCCTGATCGGCGCGGCGGTGCTTTCGGGCAACCGCAACTTCGAAGGCCGCGTGTCGCCCGACGTGCAGGCCAACTACCTCGCCTCGCCGCCGCTGGTGGTCGCCTATGCGCTGGCCGGCACCGTCACCAGGGACCTCACCACCGAGCCGATCGGCGAGGACAGGGACGGCAAGCCGGTGTTCCTCAAGGACATCTGGCCGTCCAGCCAGGAAATCGAGGAGTTCATCGCCAGAAACGTCACGCGCGAGCTGTTCGCCCGCAAATATGCCGACGTGTTCAAGGGCGACGAGAACTGGCAGAAGGTGCAGGCCCCGAGCGGCCAGACCTACACCTGGGACGACAACTCGACCTATGTGCAGAACCCGCCCTATTTCGTCGGCATGGGCATCAAGCCCGGCGCCGTCAGCGATATCAAGGGCGCGCGCGTGCTCGGTCTGTTCGGCGACAAGATCACCACCGACCACATCTCGCCGGCCGGTTCGATCAAGGCGGCTTCGCCCGCGGGCAAGTACCTCACCGACAATGGCGTGGCGGTTGCCGACTTCAACCAGTACGGCACGCGTCGCGGCAACCATGAGGTGATGATGCGCGGCACCTTCGCCAATATCCGCATCCGCAACCACATGCTGGGCGAAAACGGACGCGAAGGCGGCTACACCATCCACTACCCGTCCAAGGAAGAGATGCCGATCTACGATGCGGCCATGCAGTATCGCCAGGAAGGCGTGCCGCTGGTCATCTTCGCCGGCATCGAATACGGCAACGGCTCCTCGCGCGACTGGGCTGCCAAGGGCACCAACCTGCTCGGCGTGCGCGCGGTGATCGCCCAGTCCTTCGAGCGCATCCACCGCTCGAACCTGGTCGGCATGGGCGTCGTCCCCTTCGTCTTCGAGGAAGGCACGTCCTGGGCCTCGCTCGGCCTCAAGGGCGACGAGACCGTGACGATCGACGGGCTGGAAACCATCCGTCCGCGCCAGAAGATGGTCGCCAAAGTCACCTTCGCCGACGGTACGGTGAAGGACGTGCCGATCCTGTGCCGCATCGATACGGTCGACGAACTCGACTACTACAAGAACGGCGGCATCCTGCAATACGTGCTGCGCGATCTCGCGGCCTGATCCGCCTGCCGCCGCACACGTGAAACAAGCCGCCGGTGCCCACGCTCCGGCGGCTTTTTCGTGCCTTGTCCGCCTTTGGTACAAGGGCGCCCCCCAATCCGGTTCATTTCAGGCACATAACGCGATTATCACGCTGATCGCCCGTGTCTGTCACCGCAACGTGACTTCACCTTGAAGTCGCCATCTGCCTATTGTTTTGGCAAAGATAAGCCGGCGTCTCGCCGGCACCGGTTGGAACGGATATGAAATTGTATTTTGTCACTCGCCTGGCGGTGTTGGCGCTGGTGCTGCCGACGCTTGGTGCCGCTGCCAGCGCCCGCGACCTTGCACGCCCCGACGGCGTTATCGAACTTTTCACGAGCCAGGGCTGCAGCACCTGCCCGCCCGCCGACAAGCTGTTCGAGGAATTCGCCACCAAAGGCAATCTGGTGGCGCTGGCCTATCACGTCGACTACTGGGACTATCTGGGCTGGCGCGATACGCTGAGCAATCCCGACAGCACCGATCGTCAATATGCCTATTCGCGCGCCTTCGGCACCCGCTCGGTCTACACCCCGCAGGCGGTGATCAATGGCCGCATCCACGTCAATGGCGCCAAGCGGGACGACATCGCCGATGCCTTCGACGAACTCAACAAGGCCGGCGAAGGCCTCAGTGTCGATGTCGCCATCCATGAGACCGGCGACAGCATGATGATCGAGACCGGCGCAGCCGGCAAGGCGCCGGCGCGCAAGGCGCATGTGCTGCTGATCTTCTTTGCGCCGCCGCAGTCGGTGGGCATGAAGAAGGGCGAGAACGAAGGCCGCACCATCACCTACTGGAACGCGGTGACCAATGTGCAAACTGCCGGCGTGTGGCGCGGGGAGCCGGCAAAATACGAGATTCCCGATGGCAACATCCCGCCCGATGGCGGCTGCGCGGTGCTGTTGCAGGCCGTCGGCAAGGATGGCGCGCCCGGCCCCATTCTCGGCGCCGCGATCTACCGCAAGGCTGCCGCCGGGGACGAAACCTCGCTGCACGAGAACGCCGCCGCCCAGTGAGCGGCGAAAGCTTCGTGCGGGAGATGTGGCGCGCGGATAGAAAAAACCGGCGCCTGTGACTGCTGGCACCGGTCAGTTGGTTTGGGATCGTCGCGCTCGGCTCCTCACAAGGAGGCCGAGGTTGGTTCGATCCGACGCAGACCCGTGGGCGGGGGGCTTGGGGTTTACAGGCCGGTGCCGGACCGAACCGTCTCAGGCAACGATGACAAGTTCGTCTGACATTGGGGCGTGATCGCGGATAAAAGGCGGCAGAAATGTGGCGGGGAATCACCATTGAAAACAAGGCGTGCCTGTTCGTGACCGTTTTGCCGCTCGGCGGTTGCCGTTTGCCGACCCCGAGACCACCAGCAGTTGCATGAAGCGGTTGGCAGGGCTTGCAATTGAGGCGCGAAAGCGCGACCCTGTCTTTCATCGAACTGTCATGAGAGGCGCTTGGATGAGCAATCGCGCAAATTCAGGGGAGGGTGGGGAGGAATCAGCAATATTGATCCCTCTTCAGGAAGCCAGACGTGAAAGACAGACGATGCCGGTTTGCTTCGACCGGCGCGAACTCGATCAGATCCTGAAAGTTTACGGCCGTATGGTCGCCGCCAATGAATGGCGCGACTACGCCATCGACCATCTCGCCGACCGGGCGGTTTTTTCGGTGTTCCGGCGGACCAGCGAAACCCCGCTTTACCAGATCGTCAAGGACCCGAAACTGGCGCGCAAGCAGGGCGCTTTCAGCGTCGTGGCGATGGGCGGCCTGATTCTCAAGCGCGGGCATGAGCTGGCGCGGGTGCTGGGCGTGTTCGACAACAAGCTGAAGCTGGTGCGCCAGGCCTGAGGCCGTCGCCACCGCGCATCGGCAGGCCGCGCGAGCGGCAGCAAAGCGCCTGTTCTGGCGAACTACCTGCCCTTGGCCGCAAAATTGCGCTCCGGCAACGAGGCCGGATCAGGCGCGAGGCGATTGCCGCCATTCATCTCGAACTGCATGAACACCGTGTCCAGCCAGCGTCCGTGCTTGTAGCCCGATCCTTCGAGCACGCCGCTATGGCGGAAGCCGGCCCGTTCGTGCAGCCTCACCGACGGGCTTTCGGGCGAACCATCGCCGATCACCGCCACCATCTGGCGAAAGCCGAGCGCCGTTGATTCGGAAATCAGCCGTTCCAGCAGCCGGCGGCCGATGCCCTGCCCCTTCGCCGCCGGCGCCACATAGATCGAATTCTCGACCATGAAGCGATAGGCGGGACGCGCCCGGAACGGACCCGCATAGGCATAGCCGACCACGCTCCCGTCGCGCTCCGCGACCAGATAGGGATAGGCGTCTTCGCGCAGGCCGGCGAAACGCGCGGCCATCTCCTCCCTTGTCGGAGGATCCAGTTCGTAGCTTGCGGCGCCGTGGATCACCGCGTCGGCATAGATGGCGGTGATGGCGTCGAGGTCTTCCGGCGTGGCGGCGCGGATGGTGGTACTGCTCATTTTTTAGGCACCTTTGCTACATGCCTGAATTTAAGCAAAGAGTGCGGCAAAAGAAAAGGGCGGCCGCCTGGCCGCCCCGATCCTGTTCCGGTTTCGTGGCCCGCAAGCCACGCAATCCCGCCTTTATTCGCGGTTGCCCATGAACTGCAGCAGGAAGGTGAACAGGTTGATGAAGTCGAGATAGAGCGTCAGCGCGCCCATGATGGCCTTGCGACCGGCGACCAGAACGTCGTCGCCCTCGAAATACATCTCCTTGATCTTCTGCGTGTCGTAGGCGGTGAGGCCTGCGAACACCAGAACGCCGATCGCCGAGATGGCGAACTGCAGCGCCGAGGACTGCAGGAAGATGTTGACCACCATGGCGATGATGAGGCCGAACACGCCCATCACCAGGAAGGTGCCCATGCCGGTGAGGTCACGACGGGTCGTGTAGCCCCACAGCGACAGCGCGCCGAAGGCGGTGGCGGTGATGAAGAAGGTCTGCACGATGCTCTGCGCGGTGAAGACCAGGAAGATCGACGACAGCGACAGACCCATCAGGGCCGAGAACACCCAGAAAGCGGTCTGCGCGCCGGAAACCGTCATGGTGTGGACGCGTGCGCTCAGGAAGAACACGACACCGAGCGGCGCCAGCATGACCAGCCATTTCAGCGGCGAGCCGTAGAGCGCCACGCCGGCGCTGGTCAGCATCTTGCCGTTGGCGAGCGTGGCGACGGCGGTCGCCGGATCGTTGGTGGTGGCCATCATCATCGTGGCCAGTGCGGCCACGCCAGTGATTGCGAGGCCAAGCGCCATCAGGTTGTAAACCTTGAGCATGTAGGCGCGCAGGCCCTCGTCGATCGCGCTGTCGGCGCGGGAACCCGCGGGCGCGACGCGCGTCTGATAGTTGCGAAGGTCAGCCATTGATTTCCTCTGTTGCTTCTGCCCCGTCGGGTGTCGGATTTCCTGCGAACCCAGGCGCCGCTGGCGGGACTCCAGCATGCCTACGGCAAATATGATGATTCTTTTGGGCAAGAACAAGACCCGTTACACGGTGCAATCCCTTGTGATTGCAGGGAATATCCCGAAATTCGACCCGATTGCGAAGATTTGATGCCCGCCAGCCCGGCCGCCGCCTTGCACGCTACAGCTCCCGCAGCACCGGCGCAGCCTTGTGACCCAGCACCCTCCAGGTGCCGACAAGCCCGACGCCGACCGTCACGACAAGCGCGATCAGCAGCGTTACCACGGCCACTTCCGGCAGGAACAGCCATGGCAGTTTCATCACCCGTGCGACAACAAACCACGCCGCCACACCACCCGCCGCGAGCGCGAAAACGGCGGTCGCAAGCCCGATCAGCATATATTCGAGGGAAAAGGCGGCAATCAGCGTGCGCCGCGTGGCGCCGAGCGTCTTCAGCACCACCGCGTCATGGATGCGGGCGCGGTTGCCGGCGGCCAGCGCCCCGGCCAGCACCAGCACCGAGGCGACCAGCGCGACGCCGGCGGCCACGCGGATGGCGGTGCCGAGCTGGTCGATCAGGTGGTTTATGACCTCCAGCGCATCCTTCACCCGCACGCTGGTGACGGCCGGGAAGGCGCGCGTCACAGCGTTCAGCACGCGCGCATCGTCGGCGGTGCCGGTGCCGGGCGTCAGCAGCGTCGCCAGCCAGGAATGCGGGGCGCCGGCGAAGGTGTTGGGCGAGAACACCATGACGAAATTGATGCCCATCGATTCCCACTTCACTTCGCGGAAGCTGGCGATCTTCGCCGTCACGTTGCGGCCCAGCACATTGACGGTGACGGTGTCGCCGAGCTTCAGCCCCAGCTCACCGCCCTCCTGAGCGGAAAAGGACACCAGCGGCTCGCCCTGATAATCCGGCGGCCACCATTCGCCGGCCGACAGCGTCGAGTTTTCCGGCAGGTTCTTCGCATAGGTCAGGCCGCGGTCGCCGCGCAGCACCCAGGCGCCGGCCGGCGGCACGTCCAGTTTCTGCACCTCCACGCCGTTCAGCGCCATCACGCGGCCGCGCAGCATGGGCACGCGCACCAGCTTGCCGCCCGGCGCTTCCCTGGCGATAAGGTCGGCGAAGGCATCGACTTCGGTCGGCTGGATGTCGACGAAGAAGAAATTGGGCGCATCCTTCGGCAGGCTGCCCGAAATCTGCCGGCGCAGATTGCCGTCGATCAGCGCCAGCGTGACGAGCAGGGTGAGCCCGAGGCCGAGCGACAGCACCACCGAAGGCGTCAGCGCGCCGGGACGATGGATATTGCCCAGTGCCAGCCTGAGCGCGGTGGAGCGTACGCGCGGGCTGCGGCGCGCCAGCCATTGCACGCCGAGCCCCACCACGCGCAGCACGATGAAGGAAAACACCGCCGCGCCGACGAAGATCAGCGCCAGCCGCCGGTCGCTGGAAAACCACACCGCGAGCGCTGCAAGCAGCACGGCGAGCCCGCCAGCGGCAGCGACATAGCCGAGCTTCGGCAGGCCGCCGCCAAAGCCCATCTCGCGGAACAGCGCGGTCGCCGGCACGTTGCGCGCGCGGCCGAGCGGCAACAGCGCGAAGGCGAGCGTCACCAGGAAGCCGAACAGCGCGCCCATCGCCAGGGCGCCGGGATAGACGCCGCCTTCGGCCGGCACGGGGATGACGCTGGCAAGGGCAGCGGCCGCCGCAAAGGGCATCAGCGCGCCAAGCACAAGGCCGATCGCCACGCCGATCGCCGCGATCAGCAGGATCTGCACCAGATAGACGGTGAAGACGAAGCCGCCGGACGCGCCGAGGCTCTTGAAGGTGGCGATGACCGCGCGCTTGCTGTCGAGATAGGCGCGCACCGCATTGGCCACGCCCACGCCGCCGACCACCAGCGCGGTCAAGCCCACCAGCGTCAGGAACTGCGAAAAGCGCTCGATATTGGCCGAAAGGGCGGGGGCCGCATTGCTGCGGGTGCGGATGCTCCAGCCGGCCTGCGGAAATTTCTCGCCGGCCTCGGTACGGATATCGGCAAGCCGGGCTTCGCTCACGCCATCGGGCAGGCGGATCTTGTAGGCGTGCTCGACAAGGCTGCCGGGCTGGATGAGCCCGGAGGCGCGCAGGCCCTCCAGCGACACCATCAGGCGCGGCGCGAAGCCGAACCCTTCGGAAATGGCGTCCGGCTCGTTCACGATCGTCGCGCGCAGTTCGAAGACGGCATTGCCGAGCATGACGCGGTCGCCCACCTTCAGGCCGAGCCGCTCCAGCAGGAGATCGGCGGCCGCCGCGCCATAGACGCCGCCCGTCTCGCCGAACAGGTCTTCGCGGGAAAGAGCCGGCGCGGTTTCCAGCGCGCCGAACAGCGGGTAGGCGGCATCCACCGCCTTGACCTCGGCCAGCGACTGGTCCGCCCCGTCCGGCAGGCGCACCATGGAGCGCATATTGGCGCTGCGCGACAGGGCGCCCAGGCTTTCCAGATAGGCGGCCTCATCGGCGGTCGCCTCACGCTGGTTGAGCTGGAAGCGCAGGTCGCCGCCGAGCAGCACCTGACCCTGACTGGCGACGCCGGCGGTGATCGACCGGGCGACGGAATTCACGCCGCCGATGGCCGCCACGCCGAGCGTGATGCAGGTGAGGAAGATGAGGAAGCCGCGCAACCCCCCGCGCATTTCGCGCAGCGAGAAGCGGAAGGCGAGCCGCAAGGCCTTTGCCGTCGTCATGCGCACGCCCCCGCGATGGCGAGCGGTGCGCGGACTGGAGAGGAAGGCGCTCTGCGTTGCCCCTCTCTGGTCAGAGGGGAGTGTGAAGGGGCGAGACGTTTTTCCATCAAACTCGACCTACGCGCTGACGGCAACCGCCGCGCCCGCCTCGATGCGGCCCGAGCGCATGGCGACCTGCCGCGAGCAGCGCGCGGCGAGGGCCGGATCGTGCGTGACCAGCACCAGCGTCATGCCGCGCTCGCGCGCCTTGTCGAACAGCAGGTCGGCGATCTGCCGGCCCGTCGCCTGGTCGAGATTGCCGGTAGGTTCGTCGGCGATGAGGATGCGCGGCTCCGGCGCCAGTGCGCGCGCGATCGCCACGCGCTGCTGCTCGCCGCCCGAAAGCTCGCCCGGATAATGCGTGACGCGGTCGGCCAGCCCCACCGCCGCCAGTTCGCGCGCGGCAATTTCGAAGGCGTCGTGGCGGCCGGCAAGCTCCAGCGGCACCGCCACGTTTTCCAGCGCCGTCATGTTGGGGATGAGGTGGAAGGACTGGAAGATGATGCCGACGTTGCGGCCGCGAAAGGCGGCAATGCTGTCCTCACTCCTGCCGTTCAGCAACTCGCCCGCGATGCGCACCGAGCCGGCATCGACCCCTTCCAGCCCGGCCAGCACCATGAGCAGCGTGGACTTGCCCGAGCCCGACGGCCCGACGATGCCGACCGCCTCGCCCGACGCCACCGAAAGGCTGACGCCCTTCAGCACATGCACCATGGAAGCCCCGCTTCCCAGGGTCAGCGAGACGTCCTTCAGGTCGATGACGGTTTCTGTCACGGCGATCCGATCCTATATGAGAAAGGAAAAGGCGGAATTTCTGGACATAATTTCTGGACATATGGGCGGTGCGGCATGGCATTGAAACATCTGATAATTGCACTTTTTGCCGCATTCCTTTCCCTTCCGGCCCTGCAGCCCGCCGTGGCGGAGCCGTTCCGCATCGTCGGCTTCGGCGACAGCCTCATGGCGGGCTACGGCCTCGATGCCGGGCAGAGCTTTCCCGAAAAACTGGAGGCGGCGCTACGCAAGGATGGTCACGATGTCGTGATCGCCAATGCCGGCGTTTCGGGCGACACCACCAGCGGCGGGTTGTCACGGCTCGACTGGTCGGTGCCGGACGGAACGCAACTGGTGATCCTCGAACTCGGCGCAAATGACATGCTGCGCGGCATTTCGCCCGAACTCAGCGAAAAGAACCTCGACACCATGATCGCCCGGCTGAAGGAACGCGGCATCCCGGTGCTGCTGGCCGGCATGCGCGCCGCGCCCAATCTCGGCGCCGACTATGGGCGGAAGTTCGATGCGATCTATCCGCGGCTCGCGCAAAAATATGACGTTGCGCTTTATCCGTTCTTCCTCGACGGCGTCGCCGCAGATCAGAGCGTGCTGCTGGAGGACGGAATGCACCCGAACGCCGCCGGCATCGACCGCATGGTCGAGCGTATGATGCCGGTGGTGGAACAGGCGATAACCGCCGCGCTGCAAGCCGAAGCCGGATAACCTTCCGGCCGCAGCGGTTACGCTTGTTGAGTGGAGAGAGCGAATTAGCGGTTGCCCCGATGTGGAAACAATGATTCGCTCAAGTACAGAAAGTCGATTCGGGGAGGCTGCGATGCCAAGACTTTTCACCGCCCTCGAAATCCCGCGAGATGCAGCGCTTTCACTTTCATTGCTGCGCGGAGGCCTTCCGGGAGCCCGCTGGATAGACGTCGAAAACTACCACCTGACCTTGCGCTTCATTGGAGATGTCGAAGGCCATATGGCCGACGAGATTGCCAGCGCGCTCGACCGGGTGCGGCGTCCCGCCTTCCAGCTCAGGCTTTCGGGTGTCGGCGCTTTCGGCTCCAAGAAGCCGCATGCGGTGTGGGCCGGCGTGGCCTCTTCGCCGGACCTGATGGCGCTGCAGGCCGAGATCGAGCGCATCTGCCAGCGTCTCGGCGTGCCGTCCGACCCGCGCAAATTCTCGCCTCATGTCACGCTGGCGCGGCTGCGCAACCCCAATCCGCTGGACGTCGCCAAATATCTGTCGGCGCACGGCAATTTCTCGGCCGCGCCCTTCAAGGTCGGCCGCTTCGTGCTGATGTCGTCGCGCGATTCGGTCGGCGGCGGCCCTTACATCGTCGAGGAAGCCTGGCCGCTTTCCGGCGCCGGGGCGCGGTCCGGCAACCTGCCCGCCAGCGACTCCGACGCATTGCGGATCATGCGGTAGACATTCTCGAAGTCCTTCGCATCGCCATAATAGGGGTCGGGCACATCGCTCGCCCGGCCCTGCGCGAAATCGAGATAGAGATGGATTTTCGCGCGTGTCGGCGCCGGCGCGATGCGCTGCAGATCGGCGACGTTCGCGCGGTCCATGCCAAGGATAATATCGAAGCGGTGAAAATCGTCGGCCATGATCTTGCGCGCCCGTAAGCCAGATATGTCGAGGCCGTTACGGGCAGCCACGGCGATGGAACGACGGTCCGGCGGCGAGCCGATGTGCCAGCCGCCGGTGCCGGCCGAATCGAGCAGGAAGCCGCCACGCGTGCCGTGCTCTTCCAGCACATGGCCGAACACGCCCTCCGCCAGCGGCGAGCGGCAGATATTGCCGAGGCAGACGAACAGGATCGAGGTCTTGGGCTGTGCTGTCATGAGGGCTTGGGCCTGTTATCTGTCTGGCTCCGGTTTGCTGCGCAAACCACCATTCCGGGGCGAGCCGCGGGTCTCGCCCGTCCTTCGGACCCCCGATCGACGGGGGAGAGGAAATGCTGTCCGCGAGCCTGGCTCCCTTCCTCTCCCCTTTTGAAGGGGAAAGGTGCCGACCCCGGATTTGATCCGCGAGAGGCGAAGTGGGGGTAGATCACGGCCGTATATGATCGCCCCCGCACGGTCGCAGCCTCGCGGCAAATCCCCGACCGGCGGCAGCGCCGGGTTTCCTAAAGCGCCTCGCCACGCAGCAGCCTGGGCATGTCGCCGCTCAGGCCCGATGCCTGCCGGATGAAGAAGGACTTCATGGCCGGCATGCGGTCCACCAGCCCGAGCCCGAAATCGCGCAGCGCACGAACCGGGCCGAAATCGTTGGAGAACAGGCGGGTGAGCACGTCGGTGGTCACGCCCATCTGCACCGTGTCGAAGCGACGCCAGGCCTGATAGCGCTGCAGCACGTCGAGCGCGCCGATGTCCTGACCGAGCCGATCGGCCTCCACCACGGTCTCCGCAAGGGCGGCCACGTCCTTGAAGCCGAGGTTGAGGCCCTGCCCGGCGATGGGGTGGATGCCGTGGGCGGCGTCGCCCGCCAACGCGAAGCGCGGCGCCACGAAGTCGCGCGCCAGCGTCAGCCCGAGCGGCCAGGCGCGCGGCTTGCCTTCCACGCGCAGCTCGCCGAGCTGCAGGCCGAAGCGCTGCTCCAGCTCGCTCTCGAACACCAGCTCGTCGCTGGCGACCAGCCTGTCGGCGTCTTCCGTGCGCTCCGACCAGACGATGGACGAGCGGTTGCCCTTCAAGGGCAGGATGGCGAAGGGACCGGCGGGCAGGAAATGCTCTTCGGCGCGGCCATTGTGCGGACGCTCATGCGCAACGGTGCAGACGATGCCCGACTGGCCGTATTCCCAGCGCACGGTCTTGATGCCGGCCATGTCGCGCAGGCGCGACTTGACGCCATCGGCCGCCACCAGCAGGCGCGCATCGAGCGAGGTGCCGTCGGCCAGATGCACGGCGACGCTGGCAAGCCCGGTCTCGAAGGCCTGCACGGCCATGCCCTCGATGAGGTCGATGCCGAGTTCGTGCGCGCGGCGGCGCAGCGCCCCGTTCAGCACCTTGTTTTCCACCATATGGGCAAAGGGCTCGCCCGGCGCGACCTCGCCGTCGAAGGTGAGATAGACCGGCCGCACCGGGTCGGCGATGCGCGAATCGGTGATGACCATGTCGGTGATGGGCTGCGCTTCGGGCAGGATCTCGTCCCAGCAGCCGAGCTGGCGCAGCATGCGGCAGGCGGCTGCTGCAATCGCGGAAGCGCGGGTGTCGCGCTGCCAGACGCCTTCGGGCGCGGCATCGACGATGGCGACGGACATGCTGGGCCGCGCCTGCTTTATCGAAACGGCGGCGGCGAGGCCGACATAGCCCGCTCCGGCGATCAGAACATCGAGCGCCAGCTTGTCGTCCGCGGATTTCCTCTCGACCATCGCCCTCACCTCCAGCTCTTCGATTCCGACTTGCCTTGACTTGGCCGGACGTCCGTTCGAAACCTTCCGCACACATATTGTTGGAAGGTTTTCGGACATGACGGCGGCCATGCAAGAGCTTCTGGCCATTCTCGACCTCGAGGAGCTGGAACACAACCTCTATCGTGGTCGCAGCCCCCAGCTCGACTGGCAGCGAGTCTTTGGCGGCCAGACCATAGCACAGGCGCTTGTAGCCGCCCAGCGCACCGTCGCGCCCAACCGCCATGTCCACTCCCTGCACGGCTATTTCATGCGGCCCGGCGACACCAAGGTGCCGATCATCTATCAGGTGGACCGCATCCGCGACGGCAGCTCCTTCACCACGCGCCGCGTGGTGGCGATCCAGCACGGCCAGGCCATTTTTTCGCTGGAAGCATCCTTCCAGAAAGACGAGCCCGGTCTCGACCACCAGTTCCCCATGCCGCTCGACGTGCCGGCGCCCGAAACGCTGGGCACGCAGCAGGAGCTGATCGCCCGTTTCGGCGACGCCGTGCCCGAAGGCATTCGCCGCTATTGGGAGCGCGACCGGCCGATCGAGATGAAGCCGGTGGTGCTGAAGCACTATACCAGCCGCGAGAAGCTGGCGCCGGAGCAGAAGATCTGGATCCGCACCACCGGCCCGGTGCCGGACAACCGCGCCACGCAGGCCACCGTGCTGGCCTATCTGTCCGACATGACGCTGCTCGACACCTCCACCTTCGCCCATGGCCGGGCGATCTTCGACCGCGACATCCAGGCAGCCAGCCTCGACCATGCCATGTGGTTCCATCGCAGCCATCCGCTCGACGACTGGCTGCTCTACACGCAGGACAGCCCCTCCACTTCCGGCGCGCGCGGCTTCACCCGCGGCCTGCTCTATGCGCGCGACGGCACGCTGATCGCCTCGGTGGCGCAGGAAGGCCTGATCCGGCTTCGACAGCCCGAAAATTAGGCAAATCCAAAAGCCTGCACATTTTATAATCAGCCTTATTCGCCCCGGATTGCCATCCGCAATCGGGAAGGCGAAAAATATCACGCATTTTCAAATGGCTGGGCTGCTTCGGCGGAACTGGCACGAAGCTTGATTTACCCAAGACACTCACCGGCTGCTCTCGCATCCCGGCGATGTCATGCACGCGCGGGATTGCGCACAGCAAAGGGGTAAAGCGGATGAAAATCGTGATGGCCATCATCAAGCCATTCAAGCTCGACGAGGTGCGCCAGGCGCTCACCGCGGTCGGCATCGAGGGCCTGACCGTCACCGAGGTCAAGGGCTACGGCCGCCAGAAGGGACACACGGAAATCTATCGCGGCGCCGAATATGCGGTGAGCTTCCTGCCCAAGGTGAAGGTCGAGGTCGCGGTTGCCACCGACATGGTCGACAAGGCGATCGAAGCGATCATCGGCGCGGCCAAGACCGGCCAGATCGGCGACGGCAAGATCTTCGTTTTCGGCATCGACCAGGCCGTGCGCATCCGCACCGGTGAAACCGACACCGACGCGCTCTGACATTTCCGGCTGCGCGCTCGCGGCCGGCGCGCTGCGCCGCGAAAACGCACCCGTCGATCACCACCACATCCGAATGGAGACCTCGATGAGAATTCCAACCTGTTTTGCACAAATGGCCCGCGCCGCCCTCACCGGCCCGGTGGCGCTGGCCGCGCTGGGTGTCCTGCCCGCACTGGCGCAGGAAACCGCGCCCGAGGCCGCGCCGGCCGATGCGGCGGCACCCGCGCTCAATTCCGGCGACACCGCCTGGATGCTCGTCTCGACCGCGCTCGTGCTCTTCATGATCCTGCCGGGCCTGGCGCTGTTCTATGGCGGCCTGGTGCGCGCCAAGAACATCCTCTCCGTCCTGATGCAGTGCACGATGATCACCGCGGTCGTCATTGTCGTGTGGGTGCTGTGGGGCTACTCCTTCGCCTTCGGCGGCGGCCAGAGCCCCTTCTGGGGCGGCTTCGGCAAGGCTTTCCTTGCCGGTGTAACGCCGCAATCCATAAGCGGCAGCATTCCCGAATATGTCTTCATCTGCTTCCAGATGACCTTCGCCTGCATCACGCCGGCGCTGATCATCGGTGGCTTTGCCGAGCGGATAAAATTCTCGGCCGTCATCCTCTTCGTGGTGCTGTGGGCCACCTTCGTCTATTTCCCGATCGCCCATATGGCGTGGGATAGTGCCGGCCTGTTCTTCAACTGGGGAACGATGGACTTCGCCGGCGGCACTGTCGTCCACATCAATGCCGGCATCGCCGCCCTCGTCGGAGCCGTCATGATCGGCAGGCGCGCCGGCTATGGCCGCGACAACATGGCCCCGCATGCCCTGCCGCTGACGCTGACCGGCGCAGGCATATTGTGGGTCGGCTGGTTCGGCTTCAACGCCGGCTCCGCGCTCGCGGCCAATGGCAGCGCCGCACTTGCCATGATCAACACCTTCACCGCCACCGCCGGCGCGGTCATCGCATGGTCGGCGATCGAGAAACTGGTGCGCGGCAAGGCCTCCATGCTGGGTGGCGCCTCGGGCGTGGTTGCCGGCCTCGTCGCCGTCACGCCGGCGGCCGGCTTCGTCGGCCCGGTCGGCGCCATCGTGCTCGGCATGATCGCCAGCGCGGTGGCCTACTACTTCGTCACCGTGGTGAAGATCAGGTTTGGCTACGACGATTCGCTCGACGTGTTCGGCATCCACGGCGTTGCCGGCATCATCGGCGCCATCGGCACCGGCGTGCTGGCCTCGTCCTCGCTCGGCGGTGTCGGCTATGCCGAAGGCGTAAGCATGGGCGCGCAGGTCTGGACCCAGTTCGTCGCGGTGGCCGTCACCGTCGTCTGGTGCGGCGTGGTCTCGGCCATCCTCTACAAGATCGTGGATCTGGCGGTGGGGCTGCGCCCGGTGCCGGAAGCCGAATCCCAGGGCCTCGACATCACCTCGCACGGCGAAGTGGCCTACCACACATAGGCACGCCTCGGTTGCGGCCGACTAAAAAGATCCCGTCGTTGGCCGATTGAAGGAGCGGACCACACGCTTGAGGCCCGGTTCATTCCGGGCCTCCTTTTTATGCGCGAGGCGAATCGAATCAACCTGGGTACAGGCTATCTATCTGGATGGTATGAATAAAATGACCGTATAGTCTGAAAAAAATGACCAAAGCGACCAGGTCCGAAATTATGACATATCTGCCACACTTGCCTTGGATTGGCCCTCAATGTGGCGAGAAAAATCGCATTTCAGGGTTGAGTGCGGAGACGCTGCGGGCGACCTCAGCCACGAGGAAGCGCGCCTCCCACGCGCCCCTCATCGAAACCGGTCAGGGTTATGTGGGTCCTCCAGCGCACACCCCTGGCCAAGTTTAAAATGTGTTTTTGATTGGAATACAAAATGAACATCAAGAGCCTTCTTCTCGGCTCCGCTGCGGCTCTCGTCGCAGTTTCCGGCGCCCGCGCCGCTGACGCGGTTGTCGTCGCCGAGCCCGAGCCGATGGAATACGTCCGCGTTTGCGACGTCTACGGCGCCGGCTACTACTACATCCCGGGCACCGAGACCTGCCTGCGCGTCGGCGGCTACCTGCGCTACGACATCGGCGTCGGCAAGGGCGGCTACGGCGGCCTGATCGACGTTGCCGACAAGATGGGTGACGGCCTGAACGACACCTACTACAAGCGCGCCCGCGCCGCCCTGCAGCTCGATGCCCGTTCGGAAACCGAACTCGGCACCCTGCGCGCCTACATGCACATCAACTTCGACTGGAACGCCGGCGTCACCGCCGACAACCTGACCTCCACGGGCACCAATGTCGGCATCAACCATGCCTACATCGAACTCGGCGGCTTCCGCGTCGGTAAGACCGATTCGCTGTTCGCCACGATGACCGGCTACACCGGCAACGTCATCCAGGACGACCTGATTTCGTACGCTGGCGGCGCTGGCGCCGACTACGGCACGCACCAGATCGCCTACACCTATGTCGGCAGCAACGGCTTCTCGGCGGCGGTCGCCGTGGAAGAAGGCGCCTACGACAACGCGATCGACTCCTATGTTCCGCACGTGGTTGCCGGCGCTGCCTTCACGCAGGGCTGGGGCGGTGTCTCGGGCGTCGTCGGCTACGACTCGAACTACGAAGAGTGGGCCGGTAAGGTTCGCCTCGACGTCAACGTCAACGAGCAGCTGTCGCTGTTCGTGATGGGCGGCTACGGCACCGACGACAATGTCACCCGCAACTTCTACAAGGGTTGGGGCGGCAACTGGGCTGTCTGGGGCGGCGGTACCTACCGCTTCAACGAGAAGGCTTCGTTCAACGCTCAGGTTTCCTATGCCGAGAACAAGGACGTCGCCGTGGTCGCCAACGTCGCCTACCAGCTCGTTCCGGGCCTGACGATCACCCCGGAAGTTGCCTGGAACTCCTGGCACACCGAGAACAAGGTCAAGATCGACGACGGTTTCGGCGGCTTCCTCCGCTTCCAGCGTTCGTTCTAATCGGCTTAAAAGTCGATTTGAGAAACCCGGCGGGCAACCGCCGGGTTTTTTGTTTCAAGGGCCTGCGGCGAGCAGTTGCCCGGCCTCCATCCATGGTTAATGCGACCTTAACTTTCCCGCAGCTATTCTGACGCCGACTCCGGCTCTGGGTGCGCTCGCCCCAGGCCCTTCAATTGCGGACGGGGAAGCAGAATGCGTTCAGCCACACATCTCGCGCTGACCGATACGGGACATGGCCTGAAGGATTTCGCCAGGCGGCAGGCAGCACGGCTGGCCGGTTTCGGCCTGTTCGGCTTCGTGGCCTTTGCGCTGGCCAGCCTCGGCACGTGGAACGTGGCCGATCCGAGCTTCAGCCACGCCACCGACAACCCCGTCACCAATGCGATGGGCTATCCGGGCGCGGTGTTTTCCGATCTCGCCATGCAGTTCTACGGCCTGTCGTCCGTGGCGGCGCTGGTGCCTGCGGTGATCTGGGGTTTCTTCTTTGCCACCGCGCGCGGCGTGGACCGCATGCCACGTCGCGCGCTGGCCTGGTTCGGCGCCTCGCTGCTGGCTGCCGGCATGGCCGGTTGCGCCACGCCCCCGCCCACCTGGCCGCTGCCGACCGGCCTCGGCGGTGTGTTCGGCGACATGGTGCTGAAGCTGCCCGGCATGTTCACCGGCGGCTATCCGAAGGGTGTCGTCGCCAGCGTGATCGTGGTGGTGCTTGCCGGTCCCGCGCTTTGGCTCGCCGCCTTCGGCGCCGGGCTTCTTTCGCGCGGCAGTGCCGCCGAACACGATGCGGTCGACGCGCGCGAGCAGGACTTTGCCGCCATGCTCGACGAGGACGACGAAAGCGACGGCAACGCCATCCTTGGCGTGCTGGTCCATTGGTGGCTGTCCTTCCGCGCTTTCCTGCATCGCCGCTTCGGCCAGCGGCACCGGCATGACGACTATGCGGACATGCCGACCGAACCCAGCGCGTGGCGCCGCGCCGCCGAGCGGGTGGAGGTCGCCGAGCGTGCCGAGGCGCGCGTCACCGCGCATGGGCGCACGCGCGTCGATCCGGAATTCCATGCCCGGGAGGATGAAGACGACGAACTCGATTTCGTCCCCGACGGCATCATCCCCGAAACGCCTCGTCGTCAGCCCACGCGGGTGCAGAATTTCCGCACCCCCGCCAATCCCGACGCACCGCTCGCCACCGGCGCGCGCGTGGCAAATCCCGCGCCGCGCCCTGCCCCGGGCGGGCGCGTAGAGCGCGAGGCGCAAACCTCGCTGATCGCTTCGGGCAGCTTCGAGATGCCGTCGCTGCATTTCCTGTCGGAGCCGAAAAACGTCGCGCGCGACCCCAGCCTGTCGAAGGACGCGCTTGAGCAGAATGCGCGTCTGCTGGAAGGCGTTCTGGAAGACTTCGGCGTCAAGGGCGAGATCATCCATGTCCGGCCCGGCCCTGTCGTCACGCTTTATGAACTGGAACCCGCGCCGGGCATCAAGTCGAGCCGCGTCATCGGCCTTGCCGACGACATCGCCCGCTCGATGAGCGCGATCGCCGCGCGCGTGGCCGTCGTGCCGGGACGCAATGCCATCGGCATCGAACTGCCCAACGCCAAGCGCGAAACCGTCTATCTGCGCGAAATCCTCGCCAGTCGCGATTTCGAGACCACCAAGGCCAAGCTGGCGCTGGCGCTCGGCAAGACCATCAATGGCGAAGCCGTGATCGTGGACATCGCCAAGATGCCGCACGTGCTGGTGGCCGGCACCACCGGCTCGGGCAAGTCGGTGGCCATCAACACCATGATCCTGTCGCTGCTCTATCGCATGACCCCGGAGGAGTGCCGCCTGATCATGATCGACCCCAAGATGCTGGAACTGTCCGTCTATGACGGCATCCCGCACCTGCTGACGCCCGTCGTCACCGATCCGAAGAAGGCCGTGGTCGCGCTGAAATGGACCGTGCGGGAGATGGAGGACCGCTACCGCAAGATGTCCAAGGTGGGCGTGCGCAATATCGACGGCTTCAACGCCCGCGTCGCGCAGGCGAAAAAGAAGGGCGAGCAGATCAGCCGCACCGTGCAGACCGGCTTCGACCGCCAGACCGGCGAGGCGATCTACGAAACCGAGGAGCTGGATCTCGAGCCGCTGCCCTACATCGTCGTCATCATCGACGAGATGGCCGACCTCATGATGGTCGCCGGCAAGGACATCGAAGGCGCGGTGCAGCGCCTGGCACAGATGGCGCGCGCCGCCGGCATCCATGTCATCATGGCCACCCAGCGCCCGTCGGTGGACGTCATCACCGGCACCATCAAGGCGAATTTCCCGACCCGCATCTCCTTCCAGGTGACGTCGAAGATCGACAGCCGCACCATTCTGGGCGAGCAGGGCGCCGAGCAGCTTCTGGGCATGGGTGACATGCTCTACATGGCTGGCGGCGGCCGCATCCAGCGCGTGCACGGCCCCTTCGTCTCCGACGACGAGGTCGAGAAAGTCGTCGGCCACCTCAAACTGCAGGGCGTGCCGGAATATCTCGACGCCATCACCGAGGACGATGACGAAGACGAGGGCGAATCGTCCTCGAAGGGCGGCGGCGGCAATCTGGAAGATTCGGACGACCCCTACGATCAGGCCGTGGCCGTGGTGCTGCGCGACGGCAAGGCCTCGACCAGCTATATCCAGCGCCGCCTCGGCATCGGCTACAACCGCGCCGCCTCGATCATCGAGCGCATGGAGCAGGAAGGCGTGGTCGGCCCGGCCAACCATGCCGGAAAACGCGAAATCCTCGTGCCGACGGAAGAGGAGCAGTTCTGAAGCCCGCCCAGCTCCGGAGGCGCTGACGCGACTTTGATCGGCCCGCCTCTTGCCAAGGCCAAACTTCAGCCCAACTAGGGCAGTATCCGCTCTGGCGAACGCATGAAAACCCCAAGGTGAAGACCGGCATGACCAGAAATGCTTTGACCCCGACCTGGAAGCAGAAGGCACGCGTGGGCCTGCTTGGCCTTGGCCTCGCGGCTTTCGGTCTGGCAACGCTGCCGGCGATGCCCGGCTTCGAGGCACACGCGCAATCCGCCGGCATGGCGGAAGCCCAGAAGATCGCCGACCACTTCGCCAGCGTGCGCACCATGGCCGGCGAGTTCGTGCAGTTCGGCCCGCGCGGCGAGCAGACCGGCGGCAAGTTCTACATCGAGCGGCCGGGCAAGATCCGCTTCGACTATGACGGCTCGTCCCGCTTCCAGGTGGTTTCGGACGGCCAGTCGGTGGTGCTCGACAACCGCAAGATGAACACGGTCGATCTCTATCCGCTGTCGAAGACGCCGCTGAAGCTTTTGCTCGACACCCATATCGATCTCTCCGGCGACAAGGTCCGGAGCGTCAAGCAGGATGACGACCTGACCACCATCCAGCTTGCCGACAAGTCGGTGTTCGGCAATTCGCGCATCACCATGATGTTCGACCCGAAGACCTATGAGCTGCGTCAGTGGACCATCACCGACGCGCAGGGCAAGGACACCACCGTCATGGTGTTCAACGTGCGCGAAGGCGTGCAGCTGGACGCCAGCCTGTTCAAGATCGACTATCGCCGCAATATCGAAGTCAACAAGCGCAAGCGTGGCGGCTAGGATCAGGACCTGAGCCCGTTGGTGCGGGTTTTGCCCGCGCACTTGTAATTGTCGGCCGTGCCTGCCAATTTCCGGCGCAAATTCGTCAGCACCGGAAAATCCCCTCATGTCTTTTTCAATCGTCACCTGGAACATCAACTCCGTGCGGCTGCGCATGCCGCTGGTCGAGAAGTTCCTGCTGGAAAAGGCGCCGGATGTTCTGTGCCTGCAGGAGACCAAGTGCCCGGACGATCTGTTTCCGGCCAAGGCCTTCCGCAAGCTCGGCTACGAACACATCGCGATCCATGGCCAGAAGGGCTATCACGGCGTCGCCACCGTCGCCCGCCGGCCGATCGAGATGGTCGAGAAGCGGCGCTTCTGCGAGATCGAGGACAGCCGTCACCTGTCCGTGCGGTTCGAGGCCGGCGGCAAGCAGATCCTGCTGCACAATTTCTACGTGCCCGCAGGCGGCGACGAGCCCGATCCGGAAATCAATCCGAAATTCCGCCACAAGCTCGATTTCGTGGCCGAGATGAACGCCGTGCGCGCGGACCATGACGAGGGATCGGCATCCATCCTCGTCGGCGACCTCAACATCGCGCCGCTGGAGCATGATGTCTGGTCGCACAAGCAGCTTTTGAAGGTGGTCAGCCACACGCCGGTCGAAACGGAAAACTTCGAGGCGATGCGCAAGGCCGGCGACTGGGTCGATCTGATGCGGCTCAACGTGCCCCATGAGCAGAAAATCTACACCTGGTGGAGTTACCGCGCCAAGGACTGGGAGACTTCCGACCGTGGCCGCCGGCTCGACCATATCTGGTCGTCGCAAAATCTGGTGCCGAGCTTCAGCGGCTACGAGATCCTGCGCGAGGCGCGCGGCTGGGACCGGCCATCGGACCATGTGCCGGTGGTGGCGCGCTTCGACCTCGGCTGAGTTTTTGTTCCCGGAGCGAGACGGCGTTCCCGGATTTGTCGCCTCGGTCTATCTTTTTGGGAGCATGTCCGGAAAGTCTGCAACCTTTCGCTGCCGCGGACCTTCGGTTCGGGATCAAGGCTCAGCGTCGCTGGCGCTGGCGCGCGCTTTCCACCGCAATGCCGAGCAGCGCCTGCCGCGCGATTGCCGCGGCGAGATCGGGGCGGCGGCGGGTCTGGAGCACCGCATCCTGCAAACGCGCCAGCGCACGAATGAGGGCAGGTCCGCTCCAGCGCTCCACCGCGCCTTCCACGATCTTGCGGCGGGAGAAGAAGACCGGCGGCCGGGCGGCGGCGACGATGGCGCCGGCGTTGCGGGCGCCGCTATTGTCCATCGCGCCGCGCATGAGCTGGATGGCCTGAAACTGCCGCATCGCGGCCGCCAGCATCAGGAAGGGCTGCGCGCCGGTCTGGGTGTGGCGGGTGAAGACTGTGTCGAAGGCCTCGATCCGGCCTTCCAGCACGGCGTCGATGGCATCGTCGAAGGAGATGCCGGACACGTCGCCGATCATCGCCTTCACGTCCTCCAGATCTATCTGGCTCTTGCCCATGGCGTAGAGCGTGAGCTTCTGGATCTCGCCGCGCGAAGCCAGCCGGTCGCCACCGAGGTTTTTGCGCAGCGCCTGCCGCGCTTCCAGCGTCAGCGACATGCCGGCCTTCTGCATCTCCTCGTCGATCACCTGATCGATGCCGCGCGCCTCGTCGGCATAGCAGGGCAGCGCCATACCCCAGTCGCAGCCCTCGACCACCGTGCGCAGGGCGGCGCCCTTCTTCAGGTCGCCGGCCTCGATCAACACGATGGCGTCGCGTGGCGCTTCCTTCGCAAGCAGCTTCACATCGTCGGCCAGCCCTTTCTGGCCGGCGGCATTGCGCACCCACAGCAGGCGGCGCGTAGAAAACATCGGCACGGTGTGCGCCTCGTCGAGCAGGCGGCCGCTTTCCTTCTCCACCTCCGAGCCTTCGAGACGGACGACCGTGAACGGATCGTCGAGCGGCAGCCCGGTCTTTGCGGCAAAGGCGCGCGCGCGTTCGGCCACCAGCCCGCGATCCGGGCCGTAGATCAGGATGATGACGGCCCTGGAATCGGGCCGCGCCAGCCAATTGTCGACTTCATGCGCTTTCTTCTGTGCCATGAGCTTCGGTTAGCACGGCCGCGCGCGCGGGCAAAACGCAAAGCTTCGGGAGCGTGCCTTGTCAGGTGCTGTGCCTGAGCTTTGGCGCAGCCGCCACCAGCGCCTGTCCCGTGTCGGACTGCGGGTTGGCGATCACCTCGGCGGCCCTGCCTGTCTCCACGATCCGGCCGTGATCCATGATGGCGATGCGATGGGCGACGGCCCGCACCACGCCGAGATCATGCGAGATGAACAGATAAGCGATGTTTTGCGCGCGCTGCAGGTCGAGCAACAATTGCAGAATCTGCCCGCGCACGGACACGTCGAGCGCCGACACAGCCTCGTCAAGCACGATCAAACGCGGGCGCGTGGCGATGGCGCGGGCAATCGCCACACGCTGGCGCTGGCCGCCGGAAATTTCGTGGAGCGCGCGCGCCTCAAGATCGGGCGACAGGCCGACACGCTGGAGAAGCTGCGCAATCGCCTCCGGCCGCTCCCTGCGTGGCACGATGCCATGGATGCGCAGCGGGTCGTCCAGCACCCGCGCAACGGTCGCACGCGGGTTGAAGGCCGCGCGCGGGTCCTGGAACACCATCTGCAACCGGGCGCGGACGGCACGCAGCCGCGCTCCCCTGAGCGCCAGCAGATCCTCGCCCTCGAAGCGGATGTCACCGCCGTCGAGCTCGGTCAGTCGCACTAGGGCGCGGGCGGCGGTGGTCTTGCCGCTGCCCGAGGGGCCGACCAGCGCCAGCGTCTCGCCCGGCGCAACCTCGAAGCTGACATCGTCCAATGCGGCGACAGTGCGGCCGCGACTGTCAAAGCGCTTGCTCAGGTTCGTGGCTGTGAGAAGCGGCGCGCTCATGCAGCACCTTCGGGCGCGAGCAGCGACGGCGTGTCGAGCCCCATATGCGCGGCAAGCAGGCTTTTGGTGTAGGCTTCGCGTGGTGCCCCGACGATCTGCCCCGCCTTGCCGATCTCGACCAGCCGGCCGTTGCGGAACACCGCAATGTGGTCGGCAATCTGGCTGGCCAGCGCAATATCGTGGCTGATGAACAGAAGCGACATGCCGTCTTCGGCCGTCAGTTCCTCGATCAGCCGCACGATCTCTGCCTGCACGATGGTGTCGAGCGCGCTGGTCGCCTCATCGGCGATCAGCAGGCCCGGTCGCGCCGCGATAGCCTCGGCAATCGCCACGCGCTGGCGCTGGCCGCCGGAAAGCTGGTGCGGGAATGCTTTCAGCATGGACGACGGGTCGGGCAGGCGCACGCGGCCCAGCAGCATTTCGGCACGGGCATAAGCCTGCCGCCAGCCAAGCCCCAGATGCGCGCGCGCCACCTCGGCGATCTGCTCGCCGATGGTCAGCACCGGGTTGAAGCTGGAGGATGGGTCCTGGAAGACAAAACCGAGGTCGCGGCCATTGGCCGGAAGCCTCCCGAGTTCGGGCCAGCGGATGCTGCCGTCCACGCGGGCCGTCGCCGGCAGCAGGCCGGCAATTGCCAGCGCCAGCGTGCTCTTGCCCGAGCCGCTTTCGCCGATGATGGCGAGCCGCTCGCCGGCGCCGAGTTCGAAAGAGACGTCCTTCAGCACCTCGGTCTCGCGACCGTCGCCGCGATAGCCGACGCCGAGCTTTTCCACCGCAAGACGAACGCTCATGACTGGCGCTTCCTTGCGGCGGAGGCTTCGACAACACCCTCGCCTGCGAGATAGACGCCGAGCACGGTGAGAACCAGCGCGATGCCGGGGATGATCGACAGGAAAGGCGCGGAGCGCAGCACGGCGCGGCCCTCGGCGATCATGCCGCCCCAGGTCACGCGGTTGGGGTCGCCGAGGCCGAGGAAGGAAAGGGCTGCTTCGACGAGGATGGCGGCCGCCACGATGATGGACGACAGTGCCAGCACCGGCGGCAGCGCATTGGGCAGCACCTCGCGGAAAGCGATTTCCAGCGGGTGCATGCCGATCACACGGGCGCTGGCGACATAGTCGCGTTCGCGGATCGACAGAACTTCGGCCCGCGCCACCCGCGCCGGGCCGGTCCAGGCGCCGAGCGCGATCGCGATCACCACCACGGCCAGCGACGGCCCGACGACGCTGACGAAGGCCAGCGCCAACAGAAAGCCCGGCACGGTCTGGAAGGCGTCGGTAATGCGCATCAGCACCTCGTCGGTCAGGCCGCCGGCAAAGCCGGCCAGCGTACCGACGATTGCGCCGATGGCGATGGAGGTTGCCGCCGCCGCAAGCCCGACGGCAATCGAGGTGCGCGCGCCATGAAAGAGTTCGGCCAGCACGTCGCGGCCGAGCCTGTCCGTGCCGAGCGGTAGCGACCAGTCCTGGAAAGGCGGTAGCAGTGCGGGTCCTGCAATCGACAGCGGATCGCGCGGAAACAGCAGCGGTGCCGTCAGCGCCATGGCCACGAGTGCGGCGAGGATCAGCGCGCCGGCCACTGCCTCGGGCGTGCGCAGGAAGTGGTGCCCAAAACTCATGCGCGCTCCTCGCTCGCGCCGACGCGCGGGTCGAGCACGGCATAAAGCATATCCACCACGAGATTGATGAGGATGACCAGCACGGCGCTGACCAGGATGATGCCGAGCAGCAGCGGCGTGTCGCGCGAGCCGACCGCCTCCTGCGCCAGCCGGCCGAGGCCGGGAATGGAAAACACGCTTTCGATGACCACGCTGCCGCCCAGCATGGCCGCCGATTGCAGGCCGAGCATGGTGACGAGCGGCAAAAGCGCGTTGCGCGCCACATGCCGCCAGACGATGCGTCGGCGGGAAATGCCCTTGGCGCGGGCGGCAAGAACAAAATCCATGCGCCAGACCTCGGCCATGCCGGCGCGCATGACGCGCAGATAGAGCGCCAGATAGATGATGCCGAGTGCCGTCACTGGCAACACGAGGTGCCGGGCAATGTCGAGCGCGCGCGAAAACCCGGTCTTGCCCGAGGCGATGGTTTCGATGCCGCTTGAGGGGAACCATCGCAGTTGCACCGAAAACAGCACCGTCAGCACCAGCCCGAGCCAGAAACCCGGCACGGCATAAAGCGCCAGCGAGCTGATGGACAGGAAGCGGTCGCGAAAGCTGCCCGGTCGTGCGCCGGCAGCAATGCCGAGCAGGGAGCCGATGCCGAAGGAGAGCGCGGTGGCGCTGCCCATCAAGAGCAGCGTGTTGGGCAGCCGCTCCAGAATCACGTCACGGATCGGTCGCGAGAAGCTGACCGAATAGCCGAGATCGAGATGCGCAAGGGACCAGAGATAGGCCGCCAGTCGCATCAGCGCCGGCTGGTCGAGGCCCCAGGTCTGGCGCAGCTCCGCGATCAGCCCGGCATCGCCGCCGGTCATGCCGACATAGGCGTCCACCGCGTCGCCGGGCGCGGCTTCGAGCAGCAGGAAGGTTCCGATGATCACGATCAGCAGCACCGGAATGGCGCCGACCAGCCGCCGGCGCAGGAGGCGAAGCGCGCGGGTCATGGGCGGATGGACTCCGCCTGGGTTGCAGGCGTCCTTGTACCCCCACCCCCAGCCCCTCCCCACAAGGGGGAGGGGAATTGCTTCACCGTAAACGCCACCCCATTCGGCGGCGACCGGAACTGGGCGGTGGTGCGGCAGAGTTCCTCCCCCCTTTGTGGCAGGGCTGCCGCATATGGACTTCGACCCCCACTCCGGTTTGCTTCGCAAACCACCTCTCCCCCGATCGACTGGGGAGAGGAAAGACAGTCCACGCGCTTGGCACCCTTCCTCTCCCCTTTTGAGGGGGAGAGGTGCCGAGCGGAGCGAGGCGGAATGGGGGTGCTAACCCGTGCCCCAAATAGCCGCCGCCCCCGCAAAAGCGCAGGCAATGGCGGCCTGGTCGGCCGCCCGGACAAGCAAAGGCGATGCAAGCTGTTCACGACGCGACTTCAGCACCCACGGCAATGCGTTGCAAGACGTTGCGTCGCTCAGCTCTCCACCCAGGTGTCGGCCCAGTTCGACACCGCCCAGCGCGGATTGTTGGAGACGTTCTTCACCGTGTCGCGGGCAACCGTGATAAAGCTCCATTCGGCCACGTTGATAAGCGGCAGGTCTTCCACCACCTTTTTCTGGAACTCGCGATAGAGCTCGGTACGGGCGTCCGCATCGATGGTCTCGGAGGCCTTTTCGATCAGCGCGTCGATTTCGGCATTCTTGTAGCCGCCCTGATTGGAGAAGGGCACGCCGTCGGGAATGCCGCTCTGCACCAGGATGGTGGTGGAGATGGCCGGATCGCCGCGGAACACCGGCGGCGCGACCGCGAGGTCGAAATCATGGTCGGTATAGACCGCCTTCTGGTGCGCGGCTGCGTCGTTGTTGACGAGCTGCGCGTCGATGCCGATGGCGGCCAACGCCTGCCGCAGATAGTCGCCGAACTGCTTCGTCTCGTTGAAGTATGGCGCGGGCAGCAGCTTCAGCTTGAAGCGTATGCCATCGGCGCCGCGCGTGTAGCCAGCCTCGTCGAGCAGCGCATTGGCCCTGGCCGGGTCGAAGGCGTAGGCCGGCACGTCCTTGGTGTGGAACTGCTTGTCGTTCTGCGGCACAGGTCCGGTCGCGGGCGTGGCATAGCCGAGGAAGACCGTCTTGACGACGAAATCCTTGTCGATGGCGTGGGCGATGGCCTGACGCACCTTCAGGTCGGCCAGCTCCTTGCGGCGGTGGTTGATCTCGACCACGAGCTGATAGGTGAGGCCCTCATAACCCTTCGTCACCACCTCGATGCCCGGCACCTTGGAAATGCGGGCAAGGTCGGCCAGCGGCACGGCCGAGAAGGCGGCAAGGTGGATTTCCTCCGCCTCCAGCGCCCCCGCTGCCGCCGCGCGGTCGGGCAGCACGCGATAGACGATTTCGTCGAGATTGGGCTCGCCCTCGCCCCAATATGTGTCGTTGCGCTCCAGCCGGTAATATTCGCCGGCCTTGTGCTCGGCGAACTTGAACGGCCCGGTCCCGATAAGCGCGGTGTTGGCCGGATTTTCGGCAATGTCGCTGCCTTCATAGATGTGTCTGGCGACCACGCTGGTGAGCGCCGGCAGCGCATTGCGGATGAGCTGGAACGGCGTCGGCCTGGAGAAGCGGAACACGGCGGTGTGGTCGTCGGGCGTATCGACCGCCTCGAGGTCCTTGAACACGACGCGGCCGAGATTCTGCAGCGGTTTCCACACCTGCAGCGCCGAGAAGGCGACGTCAGCCGAGGTGAACGGCTTGCCGTCGTGCCAGGTCACGTTGTCGCGCAGCTTGAAGGTGACTGTGAGGCCGTCATCCGAGCCTTCCCAACTGAGCGCAAGGCGCGGCTCCAGCCCATCCTTGCCGTCATAGGAGGCTTCCGCCAGCGGCTCGATGACCTTGCTGGCGACGAAGAACACGCCGTTGGAGGCGACGATGGCCGGGTTGAGATTGCGCGGCTCGGAGTCCGACGCCACGACCAGCCGCCCGCCCTTCACCGGCGTCTGCGCCCACAGCGTGCCCGGCAGCGCGGTGGAGGCGAGCAAACAGGCCGAGCCGGCCAGAACGCCGCGCCGGGAAATCCTGAAATCTGACATCACATGCTCCATTGCGTTAGATGCCCGTTCCCCCTCCGGGAGCCGGCATTTTGAAATGCTGATGACCGAATGTGTCAGCGAGATTAATCGAATATCGGCATTATCGATATGGCCGGGCATTAAGCCAGCGACGGAATTGCCCCGATCCATCGGCGTGGGAGAATTTCCGTTTCAACCGGCTTCGTTCCGGAGCAGGTTTGCACCACCGGCTTGCCGTTACAGCAGTGGCCCGAGCATGGCGATGGTGTTGTTCCACAACCGGCGCGGCCAGCGCCATTGCGCCACCTCGGCCAGTTCGACCGGCACGGAAGCCTCGATATAACTTTGCTGGCGCGCGCGCATGTCGGCCGTCAGTTCCGGATCGCAGAACAGGATGTTGTTTTCCGAGTTCAGCTCGAAGCTGCGCCTGTCCATATTGGCCGAGCCGATCAGCGTGACCTCGCCGTCCACGGTCATGGACTTGGTGTGCAGCAGGCCGCCGACATATTCATGGATGCGCACGCCCGCTTCCAGAAGCTCCCGATAGTAGCTGCGGCTGGCACCCGCCACGATCCAGGAATCGTTGCGGCGCGGGAAGATGATGGTGGTGGCCACGCCGCGATGCGCGCTGGCGCACAGTGCGGCCTGTATCGGCTCGTCGGGCACGTAATAGGGCGTGGTGATGACCAGTTCGCGCCGCGCCGCGTTCATCATGGCCACGAACATTTCCGGCATGGCCGAATAACGCACCGTCGCGCCGGTGCCGACGACCTGCGCGGCAAAGCCCGGTTCGCTCTCCGCGATCGGCTGGCGCAGCAGGTCGCTCAGGTCCTCGTTGACATGCCCCATCCAGTCGCTGGCGAACAGGTGCTGGTTCTGGCGCACGACAGGCCCCTCGAAGCGCATCATGATGTCCACCCAGGGCGCGAACCTGGCCTTCACGGCAAAGGCGGCATCGGCGCAATTCTGACTGCCGCAATAGGTGACGCGGTTGTCGATCACCACGATCTTGCGGTGGTTGCGCATGTCGATGCGGCCCTTGAAGGGGCGCGACAACGGGTTGCCGATGGGAAGGGCGCGGGCCAGCCGCACGCCCGCGGCGGCCATATCCTTCCAGTGGACGGAGCGGATCAGCGCGCGCGAGCCGAGGTCGTCCACCATCGCGCGGCAGGTCACGCCGCGTGCGGCGGCGCGCTTCAGCGCCTCCACCATCTTCAAGCCGTTATTGTCGGCGAGCCAGATGTAGAACAGCAGATGCACATGGTCGGTCGCCGCGTCGATGTCGTCCACCATGGCAGTGATCGACGCATCCGAATCCTCCAGCAGCCGCGCGCTGTTGCCACCCACCGGGGGATAGCTGCTGATCGACTGTCCCACCCGGAAAAGCGGCGTATAGCGCTTGGGGATCGCGCGGTAGCGCCTGTGGCGCCCGTTCTGGCCACCGCTGATTTCGGACAGCGACGGCAGACGCTTCAGCGCCGCGCGCATGCGGGCAATGCGGCGGCGGCCGATATTGGCGTCGCCGAACAGCACATAGGCCAAGATGCCCACCACCGGGGCGACCGCGATGACCACGATCCAGGCAAGCCGCGAGGCCGGCTCGCGATAGGGCCGCAGCAGGGCGCGAATGATGAAGGTGATCTGCAGGATGATGTGCAGGGCCACCAGTATTGAGCCGATATACGCGGTTCCGATCATGCGGGAGGACTACCTTCGGGCATGGCTGGAAACGGTTCGATCACCTTCGGATAAAAGATTCAACCATGTCGTGCGGCCGGCACGACATATGCGGCCGCAATCGCCGGGGCAAGCCTGCCGCTAGGATCTGGCGAACGGCGCCAGCAGCCGCTGCTGCGTCTCTTCGGCCAGCGCCAGCAGCACCTGCCCATGTCGGTCCATGACCCAGAGCGAGGCCATGGCTGCGGCCAGGCCGACGATGATGGAGCCGACCATGTCGAGCGGATAATGGACACCGATATAGATGCGCGACCACGCCATGACGAGGCCCAACCCTGTAGCGACCCAGGCGACCGTCTTGCGCCGGAGCATGAACAGAACCGCCGCGCAGGTGGCGAAGGCAAGGCCGTGATTGCTCGGGAAGGAGGCGTTCGGCCGGTGTTCGACCAGCGCATGGCCCAGGCCGACCATGAACGGGCGCGGCCTGAACATGACCAGGCCGACCAGATAGCTGAGGACAATGGCGATCACCAGCGCGAGCAACAGCGCGATTGCCGTCAGCCGCCGCCGGCGGCCGCCAAGCAGCCAGAGAACGACGAGATAGAGCGGGATCAGCAGCAACAGCACCTTGGTGGCGGAGATCGCCAGCCAGGAAACGATGGCATTGGGAGTGGCCCCGGCGTTCAGGAGCAGGAACAGGTTGCTGTCGAATGTGAACATCTTGCCGTCCTCAACCCCCGAAATCCGCTTCAATGATCGTCACCGCAGGGTCAACAAGCCGTTAACCGACTCATTAATCCCTCAGCGATCGTTTCGGCTAGAAGCGGGCGATAGCGGAATTGTGGCGCGATGGAAACGAAACGCTTGCCGGGATGGAAATCCCCGAAAAAATTTTCATCCCGGACCCGGTAGGCAAGGGCGTTAAACTTGATTATAGAAATCATGTATTCGCAGCCCTGCAAGAGCAGGCCCAGTTGAGGAGTTCGACATGAAGCCCCTTCTTTCCATGCTGACCGGCGCAGCCGTTGCCCTGTTCGGCGTCCACGCCGCCGCAGCGCAGGAAGCGTCCGATGGCATCGTTGTCTACAATGCCCAGCATGAAAGCCTTGCCAAGGAATGGGCCGAAGGTTTCACCAAGGAAACCGGCATCAAAATTACGCTGCGCAACGGCAAGGACAGCGAATTCGGCAACCAGATCGTCGCCGAGGGCGCTTCGTCGCCCGCCGACGTGTTCCTGACCGAAAATTCGCCGGCCATGGCGCTGGTTGAACAGGCCGGCCTGTTTGCGCCGGTCGATGCCGAGACACTGGCGCTGGTGCCGGAGACCTTCCGGCCGGAAAGCGGCAAGTGGACGGGCATCGCCGCGCGCAGCACGGTGTTCGTCTACAACAAGGAAAAGCTTTCCGCCGACCAGCTCCCCAAGTCGATGCTCGACCTTGAGAAGCCGGAATGGAAGGGCCGCTGGGGCGCATCGCCTTCCGGTGCGGACTTCCAGGCCATCGTCGGCGCGCTGCTGCAGCTCAAGGGCGAAGAGACCACTGCGGCCTGGCTCAAGGGCATGAAGGATAACTTCACCGCCTATCGCGGCAACGGCACGGTCATGAAGGCGGTCAATGCCGGCGAGATCGATGGCGGCGTGATCTACCACTATTACTATTTCGGCGATCAGGCCAAGACCGGCGAAAACAGCAATAATGTCGAACTGCACTACTTCAAGCAGCAGGATCCGGGCGCTTTCGTCTCGATTTCCGGCGGCGGCGTGCTGGCTTCGAGCAAGCATCCCAAGGAAGCCCAGGCCTTCCTGAAATGGATCGCCGGCAAGGGCGGCCAGGACATCCTGAAGAACGGCACGTCCTATGAATATGCCGTGGGCGTGGGTGCAGAATCCAATCCGAAGCTCGTGCCGCTGGCCGATCTCGATGCGCCTGCCGTGAACCCTTCGCAGCTGGATTCGAAGAAGGTGACCGATCTGATGACGGCTGCCGGTTTGCTTTAACCGGCATTCGTTCTAAAGAAAGATCGCAATCGCAGCGCCCGCGGAAGCTTTCCGCGGGCATCTCATTTTGAAAGGCCGACACTCATGAGCCGCTTTTCCGACCCAATCTTCGTCGGTCCGGCGCTTTTTGTCGGCAGCCACCGCATCTGAGCCGATGGGATACTCGACCGGCAGCTATGCCCGCAGCGACCTCGGGGCCACGCTCCTGACGGGTCGGCGCGCGCGCCGGCGCCCGGTGTCGTGGATGGCGGTCGCGGCGGTTGTGGTCTCGCTGTTTGCCCTGCTGCCGCTCGGCTTCGTGATCTTTTCGGCCTTCCAGGCCGGCTGGCCGACCGTGGTGGAACTCGTGTTCCGGCCGCGTGTCGGCGAATTGCTGACCAATACCATATTCCTGATGCTGCTGACGGTGCCGCTGACGGCCGTGCTGGCAACGGCCCTGGCGTGGCTCACCGAGCGCAGCGACCTGCCGGGCGTGCGGATATGGTCGTGGCTCGCGGTGGCGCCGCTGGCGGTTCCGGCCTTCGTGCATTCCTATGCCTGGGTGACGCTGATCCCCGGCATGCACGGCCTGTTCGCGGGCGTTTTCATTTCCGTCATCGCCTATTTCCCGTTCCTCTATCTGCCGATCTCGGCGGCGCTGCGCCGCCTCGATCCGGCGCTGGAGGATGCGGCCTCCTCGCTTGGCCTCAGCCCGGCCAGGGTGTTCCTGCGCGTGGTGCTGCCGCAATTGCGGCTTGCACTGTGTGGAGGCGGTCTTCTGGTGGCGCTGCATCTGCTTGCCGAATACGGGCTTTACGGCTTCATCCGCTTCGACACCTTCACCACCGCGATCATCGACCAGTTCCAATCCACCTTCAACGGAGCGGCCGCCAACATGCTGGCCGGGGTGCTGGTGAGCTGCTGTCTGGTGCTGCTCACGATGGAAATGCTCATACGCGGCCAGGAGCGTTATGCGCGCGTGGGCTCCGGCGCGGCGCGGCAGCAGCCGCGCATCAGGCTCGGCCGCATGACCCTGCCATGCCTCGTCCTGCCGCTCGTCGTCGCGCTCGTGTCGCTGGGCGTTCCGATCCTCACCGTCGGCCGCTGGCTGATAGCGGGCGGCGCCGATGTCTGGCGCCTCGACGAGATCGGGCTGGCGCTCGGCCAGACGCTGGTGCTGGCGCTGCTCGGCGGCCTGGTGGCGACGGTGGCCGCAATTCCCATGGCCTGGATCTCGATCCGCGCGCCGGGATGGCTGCAGCGCATACTGGAAGGCACGAACTATGTCGCCGGCTCCTTGCCGGGCGTGGTGGTGGCGCTGGCGCTGGTGACGGTCGCGATCAGGGTCGTGCCGCCACTCTACCAGACGCTTTTCACCATCGTCGTGGCCTATGGCCTGATGTTCCTGCCGCGCGCGCTGATCAGCCTGCGGGCGTCGATCGCGCAGGCTCCGGTCGAACTGGAGCGCGCCGCCGGCAATCTCGGCCGTCCGCCGCTGCGGGCGCTGTGGGCGACCACGATTCGCCTTTCGGCGCCGGGCGCGGCCGCCGGCATGGCGCTTTCGGCGCTCGGCATCATGAACGAGCTGACGGCCACGCAGATGCTTGCCCCCAACGGCACGCGCACGCTGGCCATGGCATTCTGGAACTACAGCGGCGAGATCGACTACGCCGCCGCCGCACCCTATGCGGCGATCATGGTGGCGATGTCGCTGCCGCTCACCTGGCTGCTCTATGTGCAGTCCAAGAAAATGGCTGGACGATGAGCCTGCTGGAACTTCACGGATTGAAAAAGACATATGGTCCCGTCACGGCGCTGGCCGGCGTGGACCTTTCAGTTGCCTCGGGCAGTCGCACGGCGATCGTCGGCCCCTCGGGCTGCGGCAAGACCACGCTGCTGCGGCTGATCGCCGGCTTCGAGACGCCCGACAGCGGCAGCATCATGCTGGACGACAAGCCGCTGGCGAACGGTGCCGGCGCGGTGCCGGCGCATCTGCGCGGCATCGGCCTGGTGGCGCAGGATGGCGCGCTGTTTCCCCATCTCAGCATTGCCGAGAATATCGGCTTCGGCCTCGGGCGTCATGCCGCCGGACGCAATGAGCGCATCACCGAGCTTGCCTACACGGTGGGACTGGACAGCGCCCTGTTGAAGCGGCGGCCGCACCAGCTTTCCGGGGGCCAGCAGCAGCGGGTGGCGCTGGCGCGAGCGCTGGCCATGAGGCCGCGCCTGATGCTGCTCGACGAACCCTTCTCGGCGCTCGACACGGGCCTGCGCGCCTCCATGCGCAAGGCCGTTGCCGAACTGCTCGAGACGGCGGGCATCGCCACCGTCCTCGTCACCCACGATCAGGCCGAGGCGCTGTCCTTCGCCGATCAGGTGGCCGTCATGCGGGAGGGATCGTTCTCGCAGGTCGGAACCCCGCGCGAACTGTATCTGAAGCCCAGGGACCGGATGGTGGCCGAATTCCTCGGTGAGGCGTTGGTGCTCCCGGCAATGATCGTCGATGGCTTTGCCGAGACCACGCTCGGCCGCCTGCCGCTGGACGGCAGCGGCGAAAGGCCCGCCCTCGCCCGCGTCATGCTGCGGCCCGAGCAGGTGATGCTGGAAATCCGCCCCGCAACCGAAGCGGCCGATCCGCAGGCCGGCGCGCTTTACGGCGAGGTGGTGGAATCGGAATTCGCCGGCGCCACGTCCACCGTGGCGGTGAGGCTCATCAACAGCCCCGATTCCCCCGAAGCGGCGGCAATCGCAAATACGCCGCTGGTGCTGCGCAAATCCGGCATCGAGGCGCCCGCCGTGGGTGAGATCGTGCGCATCCGCACGATCGGCACCGCGCATGTGCTTGCGGCGGGTTAGCCCGAGCACCTTTTGACCGCAGAGAAATCCCTCGCGAAAAAAATAATTCCGGCACCGATGGAATAAATCCATCGGGTCATTCGTTTCTTCTGTCACGATTGATTTATGGATGTCGGAGAGGACGAATGATCAGCAGACGTCAGATGCTCAAAACCGCAGGCTCGGCAGCGCTCGGGGCGGCCGGCGGGCTTGCTTTTCCGGGATTGGCGGCACGCGCCGCCGAGACCGTCACCCTGCCCTTCGCCAATGGCGAGCGCCCGCTGGTGCGTTATCCCGGCAAACGCCCGCTGATCGGCCAGACCGCGCGCCCGCCGCAGCTCGAAACGCCCTTCAGCGTCTTCAACGAAGGCATCATCACCCCCAACGACGCCTTCTTCGTGCGCTATCATCTGGCCGACATACCGCTGGAGATCGACCCCGAAGCCTACCGCGTCGAGGTCAAGGGGCTGGTCGACACGCCGCTGTCGCTGTCGCTGGACGAGCTGAAGGCGCTGCATGATCCGGTGGAGCTCGTGGCCGTGCACCAGTGCTCGGGCAACAGCCGTGGCTTTTTCGAACCGCGCATGGGCGGCGGCCAGCTCGCCAACGGCGCGATGGGCAATGCCCGCTGGAAGGGCGTGCCGCTGAAGGCCCTGCTCGACAAGGCCGGCGTGAAAGCCGGGGCGGTGCAGGTTTCGTTCAACGGCATGGATGGCCCGGCGCTGCCCGAGACGCCGGATTTCGTCAAGGCGCTGGATATCGACCACGCAGGCGATGGCGAGGTGATGATCGCCTATGCGATGAACGGCGAGGACCTGCCCTGGCTGAACGGCTTCCCCGTGCGCCTTGTGGTGCCGGGCTGGTATGGCACCTATTGGATCAAGCATCTCACCGAGATCACGGTGCTCGACAAGCCGCTCGACAATTTCTGGATGAAGACGGCCTATCGCATTCCCGACAATGACTGCGCCTGCACCGAGCCGGGCAAGCCGGCCGAAAAGACGGTGCCGATCAACAAGTTCTCCGTCCGCTCCTTCATCACCAGCGTTCTGGACGGAGACAAGGTTGCTGCGGACGCCCCGCTGAAGCTGCGCGGCATCGCCTTCGATGGCGGGTCGGGCATCAAGGAAGTGGCCGTCTCGATCGACGACGGCAAGAGCTGGATGCCGACCGATCTTGGCGAGGACCTCGGCAAATATTCGTTCCGCGAATGGACCAGCACGGTCAAGCTGCCCAAGGGCGAACATGTGCTGAAGGTGCGCGCCACCGGCAATGACGGCAAGACCCAGCCGGAAAAGCAGCCGTGGAACCCGTCGGGTTATATGCGCAACGTGGTCGAGACCACCAAAGTCGTCGCGGCCTGAGGAGAGGGATCATGAAGCGTATTTCCGCAAAGGCATTGTTCGTCGCCGGTGCAACCGCCCTGCTGGGCGCCGGCTATGCCGCGGCCGAAAGCCTGTCCTACGAACTGCCGGACGAGACGGCCGAGTTCCGCCAGGGGCCGGGTGTCGAGATGGCCGAGATCAACTGCGTCGCCTGCCATTCGGCCGACTATATCGAAACCCAGCCGCCCGCAATGGGACACGGCTTCTGGGAGGCCGAGGTCAAGAAAATGAAGAATGTCTATGGCGCGCCGATCGAGGAGGCGGACATCCAGGGCATCGCCGACTATCTGGCTTCCACATATTGAGTCGGTGCGGAATGCCTCGCATCGCTCTCTCATACGTGGTCATGCTGACGCAGGCGGGTTGCGCCGCGTTGTCGCGGCCGCAGCGATGACGCATGCTCAGGCGATGCACCGGGATCGTGACGAATGCTGACGCGCACGCGCTTTGCCGAACGCCTTGCGCGCCACCAGCAGCGGCTCTACGGCTACGCGGTCGCCATCACCGGCGACCGCGAGCGGGCGCGCGATCTTCTGCACGATTGCGTGGAACGGGCCGCGGGCGCGCGTAAATCGCCTGCCGATGATCCTGCCTTTCGCGCATGGCTGTTCACGATCATGCGCAATCTGTGGATCGACCAGGTCCGCGCCGACCGGCGGCACTCGCTGGCCACGGAAACGCTTGGCGATGCGAGGCCGGACATGCCGGTGTCGCTCGAAACCACGATGGTCAACACCTTCGCCGTCAGGCAGGCGTTCGAGCGGCTTTCGCACGACCATCGGGAGGTGCTGGCGCTGGTCGATATTTCCGGGTTCAGCTACCAGGAGGCAGCCGACCTGCTGAGCGTGCCGCGCGGCACCGTCATGAGCCGGATCAGCCGGGCGCGCGAGGCGCTGGCGCGGCTGCTTGCCGATGACGAGCCGACGGTCGTTCCCTTTTCCAGAGCCCCAAGAAAAGTATGACAGATACCGACCGCGACCTCGAACTGCTGAATGCCTATGTCGACGGCGAATTGTCGGCGGATGCGCGTGATCTGCTGGAAGCGCGTATCGCTTCCGATGCCGGCCTTGCGCGCAAGGTGGAAACGCTAGAGTCCTTCACGTTTTGACGGAAGCGTATCCTGCGTTTGCGAGATAGTTTTGGCATTCGTCAGCTTCGATGGTTGTTACGAGGTGTCCGACCTGGCGCCAGGTGTCCTCGATAGTTCGCTTCTGGGCCATTCGCATCCAATGCTTGATTTTAGCGAAGGCCT
>NZ_QGGG01000023.1 GCF_003148475.1 Pseudaminobacter salicylatoxidans
CTTGACCAGTCATCATCGAGAGAAAATGCGCGTTTCATCTCGATGTTGAATCATCGAAAGCGCAAAACGCCAACCCTTAAGTTAGCGCCTATGGGACATCGCCCCGCTCATCGAAATCCGCGACCGCGAAAAGGTGCTGGTCAGCGAAGCCTTCATGCTGTTCTACCATCCGCAATGGCACAAGGTGCGCGAACTGGTGGCGAACGGCGCCATTGGCCGGCTGCGGCATGTGCAGGGCGCTTTCAGCTATTTCAACGTCGACCCGGCCAATATGCGCAACCAGCTTGCGCTGGGCGGCGGCGCGCTGCCCGATATCGGCGTCTATCCCACGGTGGCGACGCGGCTGGTGACGGGCAAGGAGCCCCGGCGCGTCCAGGCCACCATCGAGTGGGACAAGGCGTTCGGGACGGACATCTATTCCTCGGTGAAGGCCGATTTCGGCGATTTCGAGCTGAGTTTCTATTGCTCCACGCAGATGGCGCAGCGCCAGTCCATGGTGTTTCACGGCGAGGCGGGGTTCATCGAGGTGCATGCGCCTTTCAATGCGGGCGATTACGATCATCACCGCATCGAACTGCACAACCAGAAGCATACGGAAGCGACGGTGCTCCGCTTCCCCGGTACGCGCCAGTACCGCCTGCAGGTCGAGGCTTTTGCACGCGCCGCTCAGGGCGGCGGCGAGCCGGTCTTCACGCTGGAGAACTCCGTGCTCAACCAGAAGGTGATCGACGCGATCTATCGTGCCGGCGCGCAGGACGGATGGGAAGAGGTCTGACCGCGATCACCGGTAGACACCGCGCGTCAACCGGATGTGCGGCCCTTGCGGCGGGTTGAGGGGTAGCTCACTGGCAGGCGTATCCCGCTCGTTTTCGGGCTAAATGGCAAAAAGTGCGGAAAAATTGCCCATTCCGCCCAGATGCCGGCCTGAATGCGGCCGGATATGCGGCACGGTGGAAGCGCGCCGCCGTCGCTGCGGCGCCTCATAGGGGGCGAAGGGGGCCTCAAACGCGGTTCGCGCCCGCTTCAGCGCCATCAGCCGCGCCACACGCTCGTCCGTGCGCGGATGCGAACGCAGCACCGAAGGGTCGGGAATGCGCGCGCCCGGCAACAGGATGCTCTCCCAGCGCCGCGCCTGCGCCTGTTCCAGCTTGGCGAGTGCGGCGGCAAGGCCGTCCGGGTCGCCGGTCAGCGCGGCCGCACCCAGATCGGCGTCGAATTCGCGGGTGCGCGACAGGGCCATTTGCAGGAGCCCGCCGATGGTCGGGGCGGCCAGAAGCACGATGACGCCGAGCCAGGGCACGTGGTAGCCGGCGCCGCCCACCGCCCCGCCGATATTGAGGAACAGCGAAAACAGGCCCACCGTCGACATGACCGAGGTGAAGCGCGACACCATGTCGGCAAAGGCCATCACCTTCACGTCCTCATTGGCGATATGGGTCATTTCGTGGGCCAGAACGCCCGCAAGCTCGCGCGTCGACAGGTTGCGCGCCAGCGCGTCGGTGATGGCGATGGCCGAATCCTCGCGGCGGCCGACCGCGAAGGCGTTCATCATCTGCGACGGAATGACATGCAGCCGGGGAACGCTGGGCAGCCCGGCGCGGCGCGACAACTCGGCCACGATGCGCGGTCCGGCGGGAAATGTTTCGGGGGAAATCGGCTTCGCATTGTACATGCCAAGCACCATCTGCGGCGTCACACGACGCACCGCCGCGATTGAAAACGTTCCGAAAACCAGCGCGAAGACGACGCCCGCCAACCCCGCGAATGCCCAGGCGGTGACGGCAAGCAGGACTAGGCCCGCCGCGCCGAGCAGCCAGGTATGCACCATGTTCGTCCGGCGATTGCGCCTTTGGGCCATCAGGTCGAGCTTGCCGAAATGGGTCATGCCTTCAATATGGGGCTGGTGCGGGGCTTTGCCCAATGGCCATCCCGCTATCTTGAACGCTTGCGCAGCAGGGCCCCTCTTCTTATATACCCCCGAGATCGTCCGGCTTGCCTTCAGCCGAAGCGAGGCGGACGAAATTCTTGTGAACCAAAGGGGCTGCCGCCGGAACGCCTGATGGGTCCTGGCAGCTTGCTAAGTGGAGAGAAACAAAGATGGCAAAAGTAATCGGCATCGACCTCGGAACGACCAATTCCTGCGTCGCCGTCATGGACGGCAAGGACGGCAAGGTTATTGAGAATGCGGAAGGTGCGCGCACAACTCCTTCCATTGTCGCCTTTACCGACAATGACGAGCGACTCGTCGGCCAGCCGGCCAAGCGCCAGGCGGTGACGAATCCCGAAAACACGATTTTTGCGGTCAAGCGCCTTATCGGCCGCCGCTATGACGACCCGGTGACCGAGAAGGACAAGAAGCTTGTTCCCTATCACATCGTGAAGGGCGACAATGGCGACGCCTGGGTCGAAGCCGGCGGCAAGAAGCAGTCGCCCTCGCAGATTTCCGCGATGATCCTGCAGAAGATGAAGGAAACGGCGGAAGCCTATCTCGGCGAGAAGGTCGAGAAGGCGGTCATCACCGTTCCGGCCTATTTCAACGACGCCCAGCGCCAGGCCACCAAGGACGCCGGCAGGATCGCCGGCCTGGAAGTGCTGCGCATCATCAACGAGCCGACCGCTGCTGCGCTGGCCTATGGCCTCGACAAGCGCGAAGGCAAGACCATTGCCGTCTATGACCTTGGCGGCGGCACCTTCGATATTTCCGTGCTGGAGATCGGCGACGGCGTGTTCGAGGTGAAGTCGACCAATGGCGACACCTTCCTCGGCGGCGAGGACTTCGACATGCGTCTGGTCGAATATCTGGCCGACGAGTTCAAGAAGGAGCAGGGCATCGACCTGCGCGGCGACAAGCTGGCCCTGCAGCGCCTCAAGGAGGCCGCTGAAAAGGCCAAGATCGAGCTGTCGTCCGCCTCGCAGACCGAAATCAACCTGCCCTTCATCACGGCCGACGCCAGCGGCCCGAAGCACCTGACCATGAAGCTCACGCGCGCCAAGTTCGAGAGCCTCGTGGACGACCTCGTGCAGCGCACCATCGAGCCCTGCAAGGCCGCTCTCAAGGATGCCGGCCTGCGTGCGGGCGAGATCGACGAGGTGGTGCTGGTCGGCGGCATGACCCGCATGCCCAAGGTCCAGGAAGTCGTGAAGCAGTTCTTCGGCAAGGAGCCGCACAAGGGCGTGAACCCTGACGAGGTCGTCGCCATCGGCGCCGCCATCCAGGCGGGCGTCCTGCAGGGCGACGTCAAGGACGTGCTCCTGCTCGACGTAACCCCGCTCTCGCTGGGCATCGAGACGCTGGGTGGGGTGTTCACGCGCCTCATCGAGCGCAACACCACGATCCCGACCAAGAAGAGCCAGACCTTCTCGACCGCCGAGGACAACCAGAACGCGGTCACGATCCGGGTCTTCCAGGGCGAGCGCGAAATGGCGGCAGACAACAAGATGCTCGGCCAGTTCGACCTCGTCGGCATTCCGCCCGCACCGCGCGGCGTGCCGCAGATCGAGGTGACCTTCGACATCGACGCCAACGGCATCGTCAACGTCTCGGCCAAGGACAAGGGCACCGGCAAGGAGCACCAGATCCGCATCCAGGCCTCGGGCGGCTTGAGTGATGCCGACATCGACAAGATGGTCAAGGACGCCGAGGCCAATGCCGAGGCCGACAAGAAGCGCAAGGCGCTGGTCGAGGCCCGCAACCAGGCCGAATCGCTCGTGCATTCGTCCGAGAAGTCGCTCAAGGACTATGGCGACAAGGTCTCCGAGGCCGACCGCACCGCCATTTCCGATGCCATTGCGGCGCTGAAGACGGCGGCTGAGGGCGATGACGCCGCCGACATCGAGGCCAAGACGCAGACGCTTGCCGAAGTTTCGATGAAGCTCGGCCAGGCCATGTACGAGGCCTCGCAGAAGGAAGCCGCCGAATCCGACGCCGCTGCCGATGCGGCCAAGGACGGTGACGTCGTGGACGCCGATTTCGAGGAAATCAGCGAAGACGACGACAAGAAGAAGTCGGCCTGACGGGCTCGATCCAAGTCTCACCAGAGGCCCGGCGACGTTTGCCGGGCCTTTTTGCAACTGGTGGGAAAAATCCACGCTTCGCGGCACTGTCACTCTGGTATCGGCGCGCGAGGCTTACTAAATCGGATGCTGTGCGCCGAAGATAACGGACGAAGCGATGCATCAAGACATTGAAAATCCGGGTCGCGGAATACGATGAAAGCCGACTTTTATGAAACGCTGGGCGTCCAACGGGGCGCGGATGAAAAGGAGCTGAAAAGCGCTTTTCGCAAGCTGGCGATGCAGTTCCATCCGGATCGCAACCCCGGCGATCACGCTTGTGAACACAAGTTCAAGGAAATCAACGAAGCCTATGAATGCCTGAAGGACCCGCAAAAGCGCGCGGCCTATGACCGTTTCGGTCATGCGGCATTCGAAAATGGCGGCATGGGCGGCGCGAACGGCTTTGCCAATGGCTTCGGCGCCGGCGGTTTCTCCGACATCTTCGAGGACATTTTCGGCGAGATGATGGGCGGCGGCCGTCGCCGCTCCTCCGGCGGCCGCGAGCGCGGCGCCGACCTGCGCTACAATATGGAAATCTCGCTGGAGGAAGCCTTCACCGGCAAGACGGCGCAAATCCATGTGCCGACCTCCATCTCCTGCACCGACTGCTCCGGTTCGGGCGCCAGGCCCGGCACCCAGCCGGTCACCTGCTCGATGTGCTCCGGCTCCGGCCGCGTGCGCGCCGCGCAAGGGTTCTTCTCGATCGAGCGCACCTGCCCGCAGTGCCAGGGGCGCGGCACGACGATCAAGGACCCGTGCCCGAAATGCTCCGGCCAGGGCCGCACCACCGAGGAACGCTCGCTGTCGGTCAACATTCCCGCCGGCATCGAGGACGGCACCCGCATCCGTCTTTCGGGCGAGGGTGAGGCCGGCCTGCGCGGCGGTCCATCCGGCGACCTCTACATCTTCCTGTCGGTCCGGCCGCATGAATTCTTCCAGCGCGACGGTGCCGACCTTTACTGCAAGGTGCCGATCTCGATGACCACGGCCGCACTCGGCGGCTCTTTCGAGGTTGCCACGCTCGATGGCACGCAGACCCGCGTGAAGGTGCCCGAAGGCACCCAGAACGGCCGTCAGTTCCGCCTGAAGGGCAAGGGCATGCCGGTGCTGCGCCAGTCGGCGATCGGCGATCTCTACATCCAGACGGTCGTGGAAACGCCGCAGAACCTCAGCAAGCGCCAGCGCGAATTGCTGGAGGAGTTCGAGCAGCTTTCCTCCAAGGACAACAGCCCGCAATCGAGCGGTTTCTTCGCCCGCATGAAGGATTTCTTCGAGTCCTTCGGCGAGTGACGAACCCGCTGCGCGTTGTTGGTTTCGCATCGCAGGGCTCTATTTTACCTTGCGCGGATCAGGCTGCTGACGCTAGGTAAAATCGCTCGGGGGCGAGACGCAGGAGACAACGCCGATGGCAACTGGTTCTGGATTGCGCAAGTCGCTCGCGACGAAATTCGACGACGAATTGCGCTTCTTCAAGGGATGGATCGACAAGCCCAAGGCGGTCGGAGCCATCATTCCAACGAGTTCCATCACCGCCAAACGCATGGCTTCCGTCGTCAATCCGGCTTCCGGGCTTCCGGTCCTGGAACTGGGGCCCGGCACCGGCGTCGTCACCCGCGCCATTCTCGGCCGCGGTGTTGCTGCCGCCAATGTCTATTCGGTGGAATATTCCGTGGAATTCGTCGAGCACATGCGCCGGGCTTATCCGGGCGTGAACGTCATTCAGGGCGATGCCTTCGATCTGGACAGCACTTTGGGCGAAACCGCGAATCACAAGTTCGATTGTGCGATTTCGGCCGTTCCGCTGCTCAATTTCCCCACTGTCAGGCGGGTCCAGTACATAAACGACCTGCTCGACCGCCTGCCGATCGGCCGGCCCGTCATCCAGATCACCTACGGCCCGCTGTCGCCGGTGCCGGCGCGGCGCGGCGAATACACGGTCGAGCATTTCGATTTCGTCATCCGCAACATTCCGCCGGCCCAGCTCTGGGTCTATCGCCGTCTCGGCAGCGCATAAAGGATGGCGGCGGTTGATTCGGACGCGCGTTCGCCTATACCCGGAAGCGAACAGGAGATGCCGATGACCGCCCGTATCCTCGTCTTTGCCGGATCGATCCGCACCGGCGCCTATAGCGGCAGAACCGCCGATGCCGCCCAGCGTGCGCTGGCGCTGCAGGGGGCGGAGGTCACGCGCATCTCGCTGGCCGACTACCCGCTGCCGATCATGGATCAGGATCTGGAGAAGGAGAAGGGCGTACCGGAGAACGCCATGCGCCTTGGCCGGCTGATCGCCACGCATGACGGCTTCCTGATTGCCAGCCCGGAATACAATTCCTCCATCCCGCCGCTGCTCAAGAACACCGTCGACTGGGTCAGCCGCATCCGCAAGGACGGCGGCGTGCCGTTCCATCCCTATGCCGGCAAGGTGGCTGCGCTGTGCTCTTCCTCCGACGGCAATTTTGCCGGCGTGCGCGGGCTCTACCATCTGCGCTCGGTGCTGATGAATTGCCAGGTCGAGATCATCACGCCGCAATGCTCCGTGCCGCGCGCGCAGGATGCGTTCGACGACAATGGTGAGTTCAGGGACGAGCAATTGCGCAAGCGCATGGAACTCGTCGCGCGCACATTGATAGAAAGGGCCAGGATGCTTTCGACACGGGTGGAAGTCTGATGGCCGGCTCCCTGCGCGATCGCCTCATCGTCGGGCTCGACGTGCCGACGGTGAAGGACGCCGAAGCGGTGGTGCGCGAACTCGACGGCGTGGCCTCCTTCTACAAGATCGGCTACCAGCTCGCCTTCGCCGGCGGGCTGGATTTCGCCCGCGAGCTGGCGAGCGGCGGCACCAATGTGTTCCTCGACATGAAGCTGCTCGACATCGACAACACGGTCGCCAGGGGCGTCGAGAACATCGTCAGGATGGGTGTCTCGATGCTGACGCTGCATGCCTATCCCAAGGCGATGCGCGCGGCGGTGGAGGCGGCGAAGGGTTCCGACCTGTGCCTGCTCGCCGTCACCGTGCTCACCTCCATGGATGCGCAGGACGTGGTAGAGGCGGGCTACGAATATGACCCGCACACGCTGGTGTTGCGCCGCGCCGAACAGGCGCTGGCCGCCGGCATGGGCGGCATCGTCTGCTCGGCGGCGGAAGCGAGCGCGGTGCGCAAGGTCGTCGGGCCAAAGCTTGCGCTGGTGACGCCGGGCATCCGCCCCGCGGGCGCCGAGCGCGGCGACCAGAAGCGGGTGGTGACGCCGGCCGATGCGCTGCGCAATGGCTCCAGCCATCTCGTCGTGGCCCGTCCGATCATCGGCGCGGTTGACAGGCGGGCGGCTGCCGAAGCTATTCTGGCCGAAATGGCGAACGCCTAGCTTTCGAGGCACCGGAGTGCCCATGCGGGCTGCTGAGGGGAGGAAAAACATCATGGCGAAGGGATACTGGATCGCGCGCGTCGATATCCGCGACCCCGAGGGTTACAAGGACTATGTCGCCACCGCCAGGCCCGCGTTCGAGCGCTTCGGCGCCAATTTCCTGGCGCGCGGCGGCGCGCATGAAGCCGTCGAAGGGCCCGGCCGCGCCCGCAATGTGGTGATCGAGTTCCCCTCGCTGCAGGCTGCGCGCGATTGCTACAATTCGCCCGAATACCAGGCCGCCAGGGCCATCCGCCAGAAATATGCCGATGGCGAGATCGTGCTGGTGGAGGGCAGCTGACGCCTGCGCCCCCACATCATTGAAAATGCTTGCAAGGCATGAAGACGCCGGCGGGAAGCCGTTTTCGGCAACAAATTTTCAATATTTTGCGCCAGAATATGAACGATTGGCATATTGACTGATATGTTGCATCGCAGCAAAGCTGAGGAACCTGGCCATCCGGGTTGAAAAGGGCTTCCGGTCGGCTCGATTCCATAGCGGCCGAGGAAGGTTTTCGATGTTCTATCAATTGTATGAAATGAATCATGCCGCGCTGCAGCCGGTGCGGGCCTGCGCCGACGCGGTGCGCATGTTCTATTCGAACCCCCTGAACCCGGTCTCCCGCACGCCGTGGGGCCGTTCAGTCGCGGCCACGGCGGAGCTGTTCGAGCGCACCACGCGCCGCTACAGCAAGCCGGCCTTCGAATTGCCGCACACGACGGTCGACGGCAAAACGGTTCCGGTGGCCGAACGGGTGGCGTGGTCGCGCCCCTTCTGCAACCTGCTGCATTTCGAGCGGGCTGTGCCTGCCGGACGTCGGGCCGACCCCAAGCTGCTGATCGTCTCGCCCATGTCCGGCCACTATGCCACGCTGTTGCGCGGCACGGTGGACACGATGCTGCCCCATGCCGAGGTCTATGTCACCGACTGGGTGGACGCGCGCATGGTGCCCGTTTCGGAGGGTTCCTTCGACCTCGACGACTATATCGACTATGTCATCGAGATGCTGCATTTCCTGGGACCGGACACGCATGTCATGGCCGTGTGCCAGCCGTCGGTGCCGGTGCTTGCGGCCGTTGCGCTGATGGAAGCGCGCGGCGATGCCGACGCTCCGGCCAGCATGGTGCTGATGGGCGGCCCGATCGACACCCGCCGCAACCCCACGGCGGTCAATCTGCTGGCCGAGGAAAAGAGCCTCGACTGGTTCCGCGACAACGTCGTCATGCCGGTGCCGTGGCCGGCGCCGGGCTTCATGCGCGATGTCTATCCGGGTTTCCTGCAGCTTTCGGGCTTCATGAGCATGAACCTCGACCGCCATATCATCGCCCACAAGGACTTCTTCATGCATCTGGTGAAGAACGATGGTGACGGCGCCGACAAGCACCGCGAGTTCTACGACGAATATCTGGCGGTGATGGACCTGACGGCGGAGTTCTACCTGCAGACGGTCGACACCGTGTTCATTCGCCACCTGCTGCCGAAGGGGGAGATGACCCATCGTGAAATCCCGGTGGACCCCGCCGCCATCCGCAATGTGGCGCTGCTGACCGTCGAAGGCGAGAACGACGACATCTCCGGCCTGGGCCAGACCCAGGCGGCGCATGATCTGTGCGTCAATATTCCCGAAAACATGCGCCAGCACTATATGCAGCCGGCCGTCGGGCATTACGGCGTTTTCAACGGATCGCGCTTCCGCGCCGAGATCGCCCCGCGCATCGTCGATTTCATCAATCGCCACGGCCACCGGCAGCGGGCGCGCCCGAAACCGCGGCTGGTGCGGTCCTCGAAATCCTGATCCCGGGTCCCGGAAGCTGCGCAAGGAATGCCGCTTGGGGCTGTTGCAGAATCGTCGCGCAGCGCCTTGCCCGGTAACCATAACGCCAGATCGCCCTGTCGCCGCAATTGACAGCGAGCCGTTACAGCCCTTAACGTTTTGTTAACGATTAATTCAAGGGCAAGCGGGACTGGGGGAATGAACTCCTCACCGAAGATGCAGGGCGCGCGCCTGCGCGCAGCCTTTCTCGTTGGACTGTTGACTGCCGGGCTGCCGGCAGCGGTTGCGTTCGCGGGTGCGCCGATGGCCACCGGCGGGCTTACCTCGCAGCCCATCGGCCATTATGAGTTTTGCAAGGCCAATCCGGCCGAATGCGCGCTGCGCCCGCGTGACAAGGGGCCGGAGCGCATGACCGGTGCGCTCTGGAAAACCGTCACCGCCATCAATCTCCAGGTCAATCGTGCGATCAAGCCGATGAGCGACATGGAGATCTACGGCAAGGACGAGGTCTGGGCCTATCCGGACAATGGCGTCGGCGATTGTGAGGACTATGTGCTGGAAAAGCGCCGCGAGCTGATGAGCAGGGGCGTCTCGCTTTCCAATCTGCTGATCACCGTGGTGCGCAAGCCCGATGGCGAGGGCCACGCCGTCCTGACATTGCGCACCGACAAGGGCGATTTCGTCCTCGACAATCTGACCGATGCCGTGCGCCAGTGGGACGAAACCGGCTATCGCTTCCTCAAGCGGCAGGCATCCAACCACACCGGCCATTGGGTCGGCATACGCGAAGGCCAGGCCCCGCTCGTCGGCGCGGTGCAGTAGGGTATCTTGCAGCCGGACGGAAACGCCCGGCGTCGCACAAATGCGGCTAAGAAAACCAGACCGGGGCAGCCGAACCGCGTTCGTCGGGACGCCCGCAGCGGCAGCCTGCGCGGGTTCGCGGACGGTTTCGTCGCCTGCCTGCCCCGGAGTCTGATGATGTGTCCCCGGATCGTCGTCAGGCGCTATCCGGGGCCCTTCCAGCAAAAGTGCGAAACGGCTTTGCTTGCCGCGAAATGCGTAGAACCAAATAGGTGCAGCGGTTCCGACGATCCCGTAAAACAGGAACCGCTCCAATGTTTGAGCACAATCTTTTCCGACACCCGGTTTCCATCTTCGCGGGTGCAAGCCTCCGGTCCGGGAGCGTGCCCCGGTTCGGCAGGCGATGGATCGCATCCGTGACCGCGCTTGCTTGTCCAGCCCGCATATGCCGGATCGGCGCGCCTGACGGACCTCAGCCAATCACGGTTGCCGCCTGGCCCTTTCTCGCAAGCAGATTGGCGTGTGAAGCAGGCTTTGAACCTCCCGTAAAATCCGTCCTCCTCATGCCGCCTGCGCCAGCCGGTCGCCTGCGATGCGATAGGAAATCGCCTCCGCCAGATGAATGCGGCCGACCGTGTCGTTGCCGTCGAGATCGGCCAGTGTGCGCGCGACCTTCAGCACACGGTGATAGGCGCGCGCCGAAAAGCCGAGCTTGTCGCTGGCGTCGCGCAAGAGGGCGAGGCCGGCGGCATCGGGTGCGGCTATCTGCTCGATGAGCGAGGTGGTGCAATGAGCGTTTGTGGCGGCTGCCATGGTGCCGAAGCGTGCATGGCGCTCCTGCTGGATGGCGCGTGCCTGGGCCACGCGCGCCGCCACCGAAGCACTGCTCTCAGCCTGGCCCGGCCGGATGAGGTCGCTTGCCGACACCGCCGGCACCTCGATGCGCAGGTCGATGCGGTCGAGCAACGGCCCCGAAATGCGCGCCTGGTAGTCCGCCTGGCAGCGCGGCCCGCGTGCGCAGCGATGGCCCGGCTCGCCGGCCATGCCGCAGCGGCACGGGTTCATGGCCGCTATGAGCTGAATGCGCGCCGGATAGCTGACCCGGTGGTTGGCGCGCGCAATCACGCATTCGCCGGTTTCGATGGGCTGGCGCAGGGAATCGAGCACTTGCGGTGAAAATTCCGGCAATTCGTCGAGGAACAGCACGCCATTATGGGCAAGCGAAACCTCGCCGGGCTTGACCCGCAAGCCGCCGCCCACCATTGCGGCCATGGAGGCCGAATGATGTGGCGCGCGGAACGGCCGCCGGTCGCTCAGCTTGCCGCCGGCCAGCTCGCCGGCAATGGAAGCCACCATCGAAACCTCGAGCAACTCTCTCGGCGCCAGAGGCGGCAGAATGGAGGGCAGGCGCTGCGCCAGCATGGATTTGCCCGAACCGGGCGGACCGACCATCAGCAGATTATGCGCGCCGGCGGCCGCCACCTCCAGCGCGCGCCTGGCGCTTTCCTGCCCCTTGATGTCGGCGAGGTCGGGCAGGTTCGCCGCCGGTGTGTGGATGCTGGCTTCCGGCCGCGACAGAATCTGGGTGCCGCGAAAGTGGTTGGCGATGGCAATCAGGCTGCGCGGCGCGAGAATGTCGATCTCCGCATCCGCCCATGCCGCCTCGGGGCCTGAAGCGGCCGGACAGATCAGCCCCTTGCCCTCGGCATTGGCCCCGATCGCCGCCGGCAGCGCACCCGCCACCGGGGCGATCGTGCCGTCGAGCGACAATTCGCCAAGCACCACATAGCCGCCCAGCGCATCGGCGGGAACGGCGCCGAGCGCGGCCATCAGCCCAAGCGCGATGGGCAGGTCGTAGTGGGACCCTTCCTTGGGAAGGTCGGCCGGCGCCAGATTGATCGTGACCTTCTTGGCCGGCATCGACAGGCCGGAGGCATGAAGCGCCGCCTGCACCCGCTCGCGGCTTTCGGCAACCGCCTTGTCGGGCAGGCCGACGATATACATGCCGACCTTGCCGGGCGCGACCATCACCTGCACATCGACAGGAACGGCCTCGATGCCCTGAAATGCCACCGTGCGCACGCGCGAAACCATGCCGCCCCCCCCCAGCCCGCCGGTCTTCCCCAAAACACCAGCCTGCAACTGACAGGCCGTCAGACAAGCATAGTTTCAGGGGTGGATCAAGAACAATTCAGGAACAGGCTGACGTGCAGGTTGCAGATGCGGTTGCGGCCGGTTGCGAAGCTGGAACATCCGGCCGCGATACTTTCTATCTGCGCTTGTCTTTCACCGAATCCCAGAACAATGCCGCGATGTCGGCGCCGCCGAAGCGCTTCACCTCGCGCACGCCGGTGGGCGAGGTGACATTGATCTCGGTCAGGTAGTCGCCGATCACGTCGATGCCGACGAGGATGAAGCCGCGTTCGCGCAGCGACGGGCCGATGCGCGCGCAGATTTCGCGCTCGCGGGTCGTCAGGTCGGTCTTTTCGGCGCGGCCGCCCACATGCATGTTGGAGCGGGAATCGTGCTCGGCCGGCACGCGGTTGATGGCGCCCACCGGCTCGCCGTCGATCAGGATGATGCGCTTGTCGCCCTTGCGCACTTCCTTCAGGTAGCGCTGCACGATGAAGGGTTCGCGGAACATCTGGCCGAACATCTCCAGCAGCGCCGACAGGTTGCGATCGGCTTCGTGCAGATGGAAGATGCCGGCGCCGCCATTGCCGTAGAGCGGTTTGACGATGATGTCGCCGAATTCCTTGCGGAAGGCGGCGACTTCCTGCGGATCCTTGGTGATCAGCGTTTCCGGCATCAGGTCCGGAAAATCCATCACGAAGATCTTTTCGGGGCTGTTGCGCACCCAGGCCGGGTCGTTCACCACCAGCGTCTGCGGGTGGATGCGCTCCAGCATATGGGTGGTGGTGATGTAGTTCATGTCGAAGGGTGGGTCCTGGCGCAGGAGCACCACGTCCATCTGCGACAGGTCGGTGCGTACCGGCTCGCCGAGCGTGAAATGGCTGCCCTGTTCGTCGCGCACCCGCAGCTCCTCCAGCCAGGCGGTTACCTGCTTGCCGCGCATCGAAAGCCGGTCGGGCGTGTAGTGGAACAGTTTGTGGCCGCGGCGCTGGGCCTCCAGCGCGAGGGCGAAGGAGGTATCGCCGGCGATCGAGATCGTCGCGATGTGGTCCATTTGTATGGCGATGTTGAGCGGCATGCGCGGTCTCCGGCGGAAAGGGCGTGTACAGCCCGCATGTATAGCTTGCCGGGCGCGCTGCCAATCCCGCCGCATGCAAGTCGAAGCGTCCGGCGCGCTGGCGACGGAAGATTAGCTGGTGCGCGGATACCTTTCCTAAACGGTTTTCTGCCACGGTGCGCCGGGATTTTAAGTGCAGGAAATTGCAATGCAGGCGCCTTTCGGCATGAGCCGCTCCGTGAAAGACAGCAGCGAGCTTGCCTTTACCGACCCGTTGACGGGACTCGGCAATCATCGCCGTTTCTTCGACAAGGTGGACCGCCTCATCAGCGATCGCGCCGAAGACCCCGCACCCTTCACGGTCGGCATCCTCGATCTCGACGGCTTCAAGCCCATCAACGACCTGTTCGGCCATCGTGCCGGCGACGACATATTGATCCAGGTCGGCATGCGGCTGCGCGCGGCCATGGATGGCCAGGCGACCGTCACCCGCATCGGCGCCGACGAATTCGCCTTCCTCTATCCGATGGTGTTTTCGGAAGAGGCGGCGGCGGAAAAGTCGCGCATGCTCATCGAAATCCTGTCGGCGCCCTATGATGTCGGCGAGCGCACCGCGCGGCTGTCGGCCTCGGTGGGGTGTTCGCTGTTCTATTCGGGTGACGAAACCACGGAAATCCTGGTCAACAAGGCCGAGACCGCGCTTTACCACGCCAAGCGCTCCGGCCGCGGCCGCGTCGTGGTCTATACGCGCGAGATGGAAGAGGCGGCCAAGCGCGTCACCCGCATCGAGCAGGCGCTGCGCCGCGCCGTGTCGGCGGGCGAGGTGGAGCCGCATTTCCAGCCAATCGTCGATCTCAAGACCCGGCAGACCATCGGTTTCGAAACGCTGGCGCGCTGGACCGATCCCGATCTCGGTTTCGTCTCGCCGGCCGTCTTCATCCCGATCGCGGAAGAACGCGGCATCATCGGCCCGCTGTCGCAGCTCGTACTGCGCAAGGCCACCGAGGCCGCCCGCAGCTGGCCGAAGGATCTGTTCCTGTCGTTCAACCTGTCGCCGTCGCAACTCGTGGACCAGAACACCGGCCTGCATATCCTGGCGATCCTTGAACGCACCGGCTTCGACCCGCGCCGGTTGGAAATAGAGATCACCGAAACCGGCCTGATGACTGATCCGGCCTCGGCCGAAAAGATCGTCAGCGACCTGCGCCGCTGCGGCATCCGCGTCTCGCTGGACGATTTCGGTACTGGCCAGTCGTCGCTGGGGCGGCTGCGCGAATTCCAGTTCGACAAGCTCAAGATCGACCGCGCCTTCGTCTCCTCGATCCTTGAGGACCGCCCCTCCGAGCACATCATCCGCGCGATCCTGGCCATGTGCGAAGGGCTGGGCATGGATGTCGTGGCCGAGGGCATCGAGGAAGAAGCGCAGGCCGACCGTCTCATCGAGTTCGGCTGCGCCGGAGGGCAGGGCTATCTGTTCGGCAAGCCGGCCGATGCGGACGCCACGCTGGGCTATCTGCGCGACACGTTTCGCGGCGCCTCGCGGGTCGGCGCGCTGTAAGGGCGCCGTAGCCGGGCGTTTTTCTCTGGCCAGCCCGTGCCGGGCGTGCTTTCCATGATGTGAGCACGCAATGGGAGAGCCATCGGCCATGATGCCATCTGCGAGATTTCCCGACCTCCAGGACGCTTCGGTGCTGATCACCGGCGGCGGCTCCGGCATCGGCGCAGCGCTTGTCGAAGGTTTTGCCCTGCAGGGCGCGAAGGTCGCCTTCATCGACATTGCCGACGCACCGAGCAAGGCGCTTTGCGTACGCGTCGGGGAGCAGGCGGGCGCTTCGCCATTGTTCCTGAACGCGGACCTGCGCGACATCGAAGCATTGCGGGCTTGCGTGGTGCGCGCCGCCGAAGCGCATGGCCCGGTGACGGTGCTGGTCAACAACGCCGCGCTCGATGATCGTCATGCGGTGGAGGACGTCACGGTCGACTATTGGGACAACAACCAGTCGATCAATCTCAGGCCGCATTTCTTCACCGCGCAGGCGGTTGCGCCGGGCATGAAGCGGGCGGGGCGCGGTTCGATCATCAACTTCACCTCCACCTCCTTCATGATCAACCACCCCGACATGCCGTCCTATACGACGGCCAAGGCAGGCATTGTCGGCCTGACCAAGGGACTGGCGGGCGAACTCGGGCCGCACGGCATCCGCGTCAACGCGGTCGCGCCGGGATGGGTCGTCACCGAGCGTCAGCGCGCGCTCTGGGTCACGGAGGAGGCGCTCGCCGCCCATGTCTCGCGCCAATGCATCCGGCAGGTCATGCAGCCCCACGACATGGTCGGACCATGCCTGTTTCTGGCGTCGGACGCTTCGCGTATGCTTACGGCCCAGACGCTGATCGTCGACGCAGGGTTTCTGTGACATCGCACGGCGCTGCTGCGGGCCACGGCGCGGTTTCGGGAGGAATGAATGGCTGGCGAAGTGGGCGTTTCGATCCTCTCGGACTATCCGTGTCATCTCGGCGAGGGACCGGTCTACGATCCCGACACCGATACGCTGTTCTGGTTCGACATTCTCGGCAGGAAGCTGCTCGAAAAGCGGCTTGGCGGCATGGAAACCGTGATCCGCGACCTGCCCGAGATGATGAGCGCGCTGGCGATCATCAATGAGGGCAACCAGCTTCTGGTCGGCGAAAGCGGCCTCAGCATCCGCGACGTGAAGACCGGAGCCATCACGCCCTATTTCGCCATCGAGGGCGACAATCCCGCCACCCGCTCCAACGATGCGCGCGTGCATCCCTGCGGGGCGCTCTGGCTGAGCACGATGGGCAAGAAGGCCGAGCGCGGCGCGGGCTCGATCTATTGGTTCTTCAAGGGCGAGTTCCGCACGCTCGTCCCGGACATCTCGATCCCCAATTCGATCTGCTTTTCGCCGGACGGCGCGGCCGCCTATTACACCGACACTGCCGTCAACCTGCTCTACCGCGTCGCCTGCGATCCCGAGACCGGCCTGCCGGCGGGTGAGCGGCGGGTCTTCTTCGACCATGGTGGCAGGCAGGGCGGGCTGGACGGCTCGGTCGTCGATGCCGAGGGCGTGTTGTGGAATGCGCGCTGGGGCGCTTCGTCCATCGACGCCTATTCACCGGATGGCCGTCTCGTCCGCAGCATCGCCCTGCCCACCGGCCAGCCTTCCTGCCCGGCCTTTGTCGGGGCGAATGCGGACCGGCTGGCCGTGACCACGGCCTGGGAACACATGGACGAGGCTGCCCGTCAGGCGGACCGCCACGCCGGCAGGACGCTGTTGCTGGACCTGCCGGTGCAGGGCCGCTTCGAGCCGCGCGTCCTGATCTGAACGGCGTTGCGGGGCTGACGCGAGGGCAACCCGAAGTTGGGTGCGACCTTCAACAATCTTTGCAACTGGTTGTCATCTGGCGCATAGTTGCGGCCATGGCGGACACGAAGAATCAGAAGCCCGACTACGAGAAGATGCTGCGCAAGGCAGGGGTGCGGATCACCCGTCCGCGGCGCGTCATCGTGGAGATTCTGTCGGCCAGCGACGATCATCCCGATGCGCTGGAAATCTTCCGCCGAGCGTCTGAGATCGATCCCAGCCTTTCGCTTTCCACGGTCTATCGCACCATGAAGCTGCTGGAGGGGCTGGGCGCCATCCACCGCCACGCCTTCGAGGGCGGGCCGTCGCGTTTCGAGCAGGCCGGCGGCGAGCATCACGACCACCTGATCGACCTCGACACCGGCGATGTCATCGAGTTCAAGTCCGACCGCATCGAGCATCTGCAGAACGAGATCGCCGAGGCGCTCGGCTACGACATCGTGCACCACCGGCTCGAACTCTACGGGCGCAAGCGCAAGGCCAGATAGGCCGCGTCTATGCGCGGGGCGCAGCCCTGCGTTGCAGGATTGCCTGCCCCTTCCGCGTCGCGACAGGTTGACGCGACAAGCCTGCAGGTCAATCATCATCCGCAATGGGAGAGATGCATTTTCAATTCTGATCTCAGCGGGACATTGTAATGGAAAAAGCCGAAATCGGCCTGATCGGCCTTGGCGTCATGGGCTCCAACCTGGCGCTCAACATCGCCGAAAAGGGTCATCCGGTCGCCGTCTTCAACCGCACCACATCGCGCACCGGCTCCTTCTTCAAGGCGGCGGGCGAGTTGCGCAGGATGATCGTGCCGTGCAGCACCCTCAAGGAGTTTGCCGCATCGATCCGGCCGCCGCGCCCGATCATTATCATGGTGTCCGCCGGCCCGGCGGTGGACGAGCAGATCGCGGCGCTGCGCAGCGTCCTGTCGTCGGGCGACATCGTCATCGATGCCGGCAACGCCAATTTCCGTGACACGGTGCGCCGCTTCACCGATCTGAAGGATTCCGGCCTCACCTTCATCGGCATGGGCGTGTCGGGCGGCGAGGAGGGCGCGCGGCACGGCCCGTCGATCATGGTCGGTGGCACGCGCGACGCCTATGCGCGCGTGGAAAAGGTGCTCACCGACATTTCCGCCAAATATGAGGGCGAGCCCTGCGCGGCCTGGCTCGGGCCCGACGGCGCCGGGCATTTCGTGAAAACCATCCACAACGGCATCGAATATGCCGACATGCAGATGATCGCCGAAATCTACGGCGTGCTGCGCGATGGGCTCGGCATGGCGCCGAAGGAGATCGGCGGCGTCTTCGCCGAATGGAACAAGGGCCGGCTCAATTCCTATCTCATCGAGATCACGGCCAAGGTGCTGGCGGCGGACGACCGCGAGACGGGTCGCCCCATGGTCGACATGATCCTCGACCGCGCCGGCCAGAAGGGCACCGGCAAATGGTCGGCCATCGAGGCGCAGACGCTCGGCGTCTCGGCAACCGCGATCGAGGCAGCGGTTTCGGCGCGCGTGCTGTCGTCGCTGAAGACCGAGCGACTGGCGGCCGAGAAGGCCTATGCGCTGGGCGACCTGCCAAAGATTTCCGGCGACCGGCAGGAAATCCTGCGCGATCTGGAACTGGCGCTGTTTGCCGGCAAGATCGCGGCCTATGCGCAGGGCTTCGCGGTAATGGAGGCGGCCTCGAAGCAGTTCGACTGGCGCCTGCCGCTGCCCACCATCGCCAAAATCTGGCGCGCCGGCTGCATCATCCGCTCGCAGTTCCTCGGCACGCTGGCCGAGGCCTTCCAGGAAAGCGGCGAGCTGCCCAATCTGCTGATGGCGCCTGCCTTCATCGAGATGATGAAGGAGGCGCATCCGTCGCTGCGCCGCATTCTTGCGCGCGCGGTCGAGTCCGGCCTGCCGATGCCGGCGCTGTCGTCGGCGCTCGCCTATTTCGACAGCTACCGGCAAGGGCGCGGCACCTCGAACCTCATTCAGGCGCAGCGCGATTTCTTCGGCGCGCACGGTTTCGAGCGCATCGATGCGGAAGGCGCCTTCCACGGGCCATGGGGCATGGGTGGCTGACCGCCGCTGACGGCAGCGGGCGCGAAGGAGGATGTGTTGGACTGGTCATTTCAACTCTACAGCGCCCGCAATTTCCAGCCCTGGGCGCAGGTGCTGGCAACGCTCGGCCGCCTCGGCTACCGGCAGGTCGAGGGGTTCGGCGGGGTCTATGACAATCCCGCCCTCATCCGCGACGAGCTTGACCGCAACGGCCTGTCCATGCCCGGCGGCCACTTCGCGCTCGAGGCGCTGGAGCAGGATTTCGACGGCGTCGAGCGCATCGCCGAAACGCTCGGCATCGGACTGCTCGTCTGCCCCTGGCTGGACGCGGAAACGCGGCCTGCCGATGCCGCCGGCTGGCGTGATCTTGGCAGCCGGCTGGCGGCGATCGGCAGAAGGGCCGAAGACGTCGGGCTGGAATTTGCCTGGCACAATCATGACTTCGAATTCCTGCCGCTTGGCGACGGCTCGCTGCCACTGGACCATCTTCTCGAAGCCGCGCCCGCCATCGGCTGGGAAATCGACGTGGCCTGGATCATCCGCGCCGGCGCCGACCCGCTCCACTGTATCGCGCGCCATGGGCAGCGCATCGTCGCCGCCCATGTGAAGGACATGGCAGCGCAAGGGCAGGCGGGGAACGAGGACGGCTGGGCCGATGTCGGCCACGGCACGATGGATTGGCGTGCGCTGCTTGCCGCGCTGCGCAACCGCTCGCGCGCCCGCTATTTCGTCATGGAGCACGACAATCCGTCCGATTTCGAGCGCTTCGCGCGCCGGTCGATCGAGGCGATCCGGCACTTCTGATCGCGAGCGACAGGCCAAAGGAGGGGACATGGCCAGGGCATTGGGCATCGGCGTCATCGGTTGCGGCAATATCTCGAAAACCTATTTCCTGCTGGCGCCGCTGTTTCGCGGCATGGAAATGCGCGCCTGCGCCGACATGAACATGGACGCAGCCAAAGCGCGCGCCCGCGAATTCGGCCTGCGCGCCGAGACGGTCGAAGGGCTGCTCATGGCCCGCGACATCGACATCGTCGTCAACCTCACCGTGCCGATGGCCCATCACGACGTCTCGCAGGCGATCCTCGACGCGGGAAAGCACGTCTATTCCGAAAAGCCATTCGTGCTGTCCGTTGCCGACGGCCTCGATTTGAAGAGGCGAGCGGACAAACAGGGCCTGCGCATCGGCTCGGCGCCCGACACGTTTCTCGGCGGCTCGCACCAGCTCGCGCGGTATCTGGTCGATGCGGGCAAGCTTGGCAGGATCACCAGCGGCACCTGCCATGTGCTGAGCCACGGCATGGAGGCCTGGCACCCGAATCCGGATTTCTTCTTCCAGCCCGGCGGCGGGCCGGTGCTCGATCTCGGCCCCTACTACCTGGCCGATCTGGTGCAACTGATCGGGCCGGTGAAGCGCGTGGCGGCGCTGACGTCGATTCCGGCAAGGGAGCGCACCATCGGCTCCAGGCCACGGCGCGGCGAAAGGATTCCTGTCTCGACGCCGACCACCGTCAGCGCCCTGCTGGAATTTGCCGGTGGCGCGGTCATCACCTTCAATGCAAGCTGGGATGTCTGGGCGACCGGCCACGCGCCGATGGAGCTTTATGGCGAGGAAGGCACGCTTTTCATGCCCGATCCGAATTTCTTCGGCGGCGAGCTGCGCGTCACGAAGCGGGACAAGCAGGCGAGGATGCTGCCGAAATGGAACCATCCGTTTTCGCCCGACAATGAAATCCATCCGCACGGGCCGGTCGCCAATTATCGCGCGGCGGGGCTGGCCGACATGGCGCTGGCCATCAGGGAGGGCAGGCCGCATCGCTGCTCGCTCAACCTGGCGCTGCATGTGGTGGAAGTGATGACCGCCATGCTGGAATCGGGCCAAGACAAGAAATTCATCGAGATGAAGACAAGCTGCGAGCGCCCGGCGCCGCTCGGCCCGCGCGAGGCGAGGGCATTGATGGTGCGGCGCTGACGCGCTTGCTCTCCTCGTTTGAGAGTGGTCGTCGCCTGCCTTTTACGGGAGGAGCCCGGCCGCGCACCGGAATGGATGGTGCGTCATTCTTGACGCGGCTCCCTTGACACCCCCACGCCGTTCCGCATTGTCGCTCTGCGACATGCTTCATCGTCCTTCCCACGGGAGGCGACGGCATTGCCGCATTCAGCAATAGTCGAGGTTCATTCCATGACCTATGTTCCCGCCGAAAACCGCTACGACACCATGCTCTACAATCGCTGCGGGCGCTCCGGCCTGAAGCTGCCGGCGGTCTCGCTCGGCTTGTGGCACAATTTCGGCGGCGACACGCCGCATGAGACCAAGCGCGCCATCTGCCGCACGGCTTTCGACCTCGGCATCACCCATTTCGACCTCGCCAACAATTATGGCCCGCCGCCCGGATCGGCCGAGACCGCCTTTGGCGAGATCCTGCGCACCGATTTTGCGAACCACCGCGACGAGCTGATCATTTCCAGCAAGGCCGGCTACGACATGTGGCCCGGCCCCTACGGCGAATGGGGCAGCCGCAAATATCTGCTGGCCAGTCTCGACCAGAGCCTGAAGCGCATGGGGCTCGACTATGTCGATATCTTCTATTCGCATCGTTTCGACCCCGAAACGCCGCTGGAAGAGACCATGATGGCGCTGGATCACGCCGTGCGCTCGGGCAAGGCGCTGTATGTCGGCATCTCGTCCTACAATTCGCAGCGCACGCGCGAGGCGGCGCGCATATTGCACGAGCTTGGCACGCCCTGCCTCATCCACCAGCCGAGCTATTCCATGCTCAACCGCTGGGTGGAGGATGACGGACTGCTCGACACGCTGGACAGTCTCGGCATCGGCTCGATCGTGTTCTCGCCGCTGGCGCAGGGCATGCTGACGACGAAATATCTGAAGGGCGTGCCCGAAGACAGCCGCGCCGCGCAGGGCAAGTCGCTCAAGCCGAACTTCCTCAGCGAACGCACGCTGGCCAATATCCGCGCTCTGAATGCGATCGCCGAACGCCGTGGCCAGACGCTGGCGCAGATGGCCATCGCCTGGGTGCTGCGCAAGGGCCGCGTGACTTCGGCGCTGATCGGCGCCAGCAGGCCGCAACAGGTGGAGGATTGCGTCGGCGCGCTGAAGAATCTCGATTTCAGCGATGCGGAACTGGCCGAAATCGACCAGTACGCCCGCGACGCCGACATCAACCTGTGGGCACGCTCGGCCGAAAGGTGAGGTAATTCAGCTCCCCTCATTGGGGGAGATAGAATTCTGCCCCACCCCGGTTTGCTTCGCAAACCACCATTCCGGGGCGAGCCACGGTTCCCGCCCGTCCTTCGGCCCCCCTTGACGGGGGGAGAGGAAACGCCGTCCGCAAGCCTGGCACCCTTCCTCTCTCCTTTTGAGGGGAGAGGCCGAGCGAAGAGAAGCGGAGTGGGGGGTAGGTCGCGCCATATGCGATTGCCCCCATCAAAACGGAAGGTCCGGCGTGCTTATCACGCCGCCTTGTCGCGGACCTGATAATCCTTCACCGCGGCAAAGCGGATCGCCTTCCAGCGCTCGGCCTCGTAGTTCAGCGAGAACTCGTGCTGGGCGAGGAACACCGGGTCGTCGTCGAGGTCGCGGGCGATGTCGCCGCGATGGCTCTCGATGAAGCGGTGCAGGTCGGCCTTGTCGTCGGCGTCGATCCAGCGGCAGACCGAGAAGCGCGCCACCTCGAAATCCACCGGCAGCGTGTATTCGACGTTCAGCCGTTCCTTGAGAACGTCGATCTGCAGCGCGCCGACCACGCCGACGATGGCCGGCGAGCCGTCCTCGGGCTGGAAGAGCTGCACCACGCCTTCCTCGGCCATCTGCTGCAACGCCTCTTTCAGCTTCTTGGCCTTCATGGCGTCGCCAAGGCGCACGCGGCGCAGGATTTCAGGCGCGAAATTCGGCACGCCGCGGAACAGGATTTCCTCGCCCTCGGTCAGCGTGTCGCCGATGCGCAGCGTGCCGTGGTTGGGAATGCCCACCACGTCGCCGGCATAGGCTTCGTCCGCCGTGATGCGCGAGCGGGCAAAGAAGAATTGCGGCGCCGAAAGGCTGATCGGCTTGCCGGTGCGCACCAGCTTGGCCTTCATGCCGCGTTGCAGAGTGCCGGAGCAGACGCGCACGAAGGCGATGCGGTCGCGGTGGTTGGGGTCCATATTGGCCTGGATCTTGAAGACGAAGGAGGTCATCTTCTCCTCCGTCGCCTCGACCTTGCGGGAGTCGGCTTCCTGCGCGCGCGGCGAGGGGCCGTAGGCGCCCAGCGCCTCGATCAGATCGCGCACGCCGTAATTGCGCAGCGCCGAGCCGAAATAGACCGGCGTCAGATGCCCCTGGCGGAAGGCTTCGAGGTCGAAGGGACGGCAGGCCTCGCGCGCCAGCTCCAGTTCCTCGATGAAGGCCGGCCGGTCGTTGTCGGGCAACAGCCCGGCGGCACGGTTGGAATCGGGACCGTGGACCGGCGTGCGTTCCTTCTCGTCGTCGCCGCGCCGCACCGCATTTTCGGCAAGATGATAGGTGCCGGCGAATGTCTTGCCCTGGCCGATGGGCCAGGTGATGGGCGCGGTGTCGAGCGCCAGCTTCTGCTCGATCTCGTCGAGGATCTCGAAGGTGTCGCGCGCGTCGCGGTCCATCTTGTTGACGAAGGTGACGATCGGGATGTCGCGCATGCGGCAGACTTCGAACAGCTTCAGCGTGCGCGGCTCGATACCCCTTGCCGCGTCGATGACCATGACGGCGCTGTCGACCGCCGAGAGCGTGCGATAGGTGTCGTCGGCGAAGTCCTCGTGGCCCGGCGTGTCGAGCAGGTTGAAGACGTTGTCGCCATATTCGAAGGTCATCACCGAGGTGACGACCGAGATGCCGCGCTCGCGCTCGATCTTCATCCAGTCCGAGCGGGTCTGGATCTTGTCCTTCTTGGCCTTCACCTCGCCTGCGAGCTGGATGGCGCCACCGAACAGCAGCAGCTTTTCGGTCAGCGTGGTCTTGCCGGCGTCCGGGTGCGCGATGATCGCGAAGGTGCGGCGGCGCGCGACCGCCTTGGCTATGTCTTCGGCCATGTCATGGTGATCCTGTTTGATGGAGCGGCTTCTAGCAGGAGGCCGGGCCGCTGTCGAGAAAATGGGACGAGCCGGTCCGGCTGCCGGAACCTGCCCATATGCCAGTGCCGGATTTAGGTGATTTCGCGCGGAAACTCACCAGAATGCCGGTCGATTTTCCATCAAAACATATGAAACAGCGCCCGGAACTGATGACTTGGGCGAGCGGATTCATGCAATCCGGCAAGAGTTGCGCGATGTTTGCGCGGCTGGTGCGGCGGTTTCAGAACCGCCCGACATCGGCGAAGGCGATGGCCTTGCGGATGATGGCGACGAAGCGGTCGCCGGCGATTTCCTTCTCGCCGCTGTTGTCGATGGTGGAAACGCCCGGCCCCGAAAGCTCCATTGCACCGCCGCGCGCAAGGCGCGCCAGCACCTGCTCGCGCGTTTCGCGGCCGCGTGCCGAAAGCCGTTCGGCCAGGATTTCCGGCCGCGCTGTGATCTCCACCACGGCGACGTTTTCATAGCGCGCCCGCAGTGCCGCGATGGTGCCGCGCGAGGCGTTGGCGATGGCGACGCGGCCGTCGCCGATGGCGACATCCACGCTTGCCGGAATGCCGTAATGCAGGCCATGCGCATACCACGACAGGGCAAAGGCGCTTTTTGCCTCGGCATCGCGGAATGCTTCTTCCGTCAGCGTGTCGTGGTCTTCCGTCGCGCCGTCGGACGGGCGGGTGATGACGCGGCGGACGAAATCGACGCCGTCCTCGCCGGCGAAATGTTCGCGCGCATAGGCCATGATCGTGTCCTTGCCGGCGCCGCTGGGGCCGACCACGGCGATGAACACGCCATTGCGGACAGGGAAGGCACTGCTCGCCTGTTCGCGCTCGATCAGGGCCGAAACCATCATGCCACCCGGCGTCCTTCGCGCCACACCATGCGCACCACCGGCACATGCTCATCCACCCTGACCCGCACGAGATCGGCGCGGCGGCCGGGCTCGATCACGCCGCGGTCGGTAAGGCCGACGGCCTCGGCAGGCGTCTTCGACACCATGGCCACCGCCTGCGGCAGCGAGATCGCATCGACGACTTCGCCAAGGAAGAAGGCCGACTGGATCATGCTGAAGGGGATGTAGTCGGAAGACAGAATGTCGAGCAGGCCGTTTTCGGCCAGTTCGCGCGCCGAGACGTTGCCCGAATGCGAGCCGCCGCGCACCATGTTGGGCGCGCCCATCAGCACGCCCAGCCCGGCTTCCTTCGAAGCGCGCGCGGCCTCCACCGTGGTCGGAAACTCGGCCACGCGGATGCCCTGTGCGATCGCTTCCTCGACATGGGCGGTGGTGGCGTCGTCATGGCTCGCCAACACGATGCCGCGCTGGTGGCAGGCAGCCGAGATCGCCGCGCGGTTGGGCGCGGAATTGGCGGCCGACTGCGCCATGCGCTTTTCGCAATAGACGCGGAACTGCTCCTCCGACATCTTCATCTTGCCCATGTAGTAGACCGCATAGGCCTCGAAACTGGCGAACTGGCGCTGGCCGGGCGCATGGTCCATCAGCGAAGCGAGCTTCACCCGGTCATCGTCCTGGAACAGATCGAACGCCTCGCGGCAGTCAGGTGCCGAGACCTCGCAGCGCAGGTGGATGAAGTGGTCGGCGCGCAGGCGGTCTTTGCGCACGCTGTCCTCGATGGCGTCGGCCAGCTTGCGCATGTCCTGCGGCGTGGTGTCGCCATCGGTGTAGAGGCCGACGCGCAGCGCGTCGAACACGGTGGTGATGCCGGCGGTCGCCACCTGCGCGTCATGCGCCAGCACCGAGGCGATGGGGTTCCAGCGCACTTTCGGGCGCGGCGCATAGTGGCCTTCGAGATGGTCGGTGTGCAGCTCCACGAGGCCGGGAATGACGTAATCGCCTGCCATGTCCTCGCCGGTCCGGGACGCACCCGCCGAGACGTCGGCGATCCTGCCGTCGCGGATCAGGATGGAACCATCGACCACCTCGTCGGCCAGAACGATGCGGGCATTGGTCAGTGTCGTTTCGGTCGTCATGTTCAGGCGGTCTTTCTTTCGGTCTGGCGGCCAAGCGCATAGTGGGAGTGCACCATGAAGGGCGCGCCGGGCTCCTGCTCGACGAACAGTGCAAGTCCGTCGATTGCGAAGGGCTCCTGCAGCGCGGGGCCGAAGGTTTCGTCCAGTGCCGCTTTAAGCTTGCGGCTGTCGTCGCCGGCGACGCGGCCGGTCAGCGTCATGTGGAAGCGGAATGTGTCGAACACGTAGGGATAACCCCACTGGCACAGATTGCGGAACTCGGTCTGGCTCAGCGCGTCGGGATTGCGGCGCGCGATTTCCTTCTCCGTCAGCGGCGCGCGAAAACGCTCGAAACCCTCCACGATGTCTCCCGCAAAGCGATTGAGGTCGGATGAGACCTCGCCCGGCACCAGCGCGAAGAAGCCGTCGATCTGGCCGATCACGAGGCGCGGCAGCACCACCGGCTCCAGCGTGGCCGCGTAAGCGGCAAGCGCCCGGTCGAGCGAGGCTTCGCTTTCGCCCTCGGCGAGCCGGAAGGGCGCTTTCAGCGTGGCGTGGAAGCCGTAGCGGCGAGCGGACGCGGTGTGGAAGGCGATCTCGCCCGACGACAGTTCGCCATTGGCCGCAACCTCGTGCTGTGCGCCGGTGAAGGGGTTGCGGCCAAGCCAGTTCGCTGCAATGCCGGTCAGGGCATCGTCGGGGCCGGGAGTGAAATAAATCGCATAACGCATGGGGTTATCCTCGCCTTGCTTCGATGCCATAGGCGATTTGCATGACGGATTGACGAAAGTTCGAATAATTTGTTGGAGATACCAGACAAGTCCCGCAAAGTCACCAGCACGCCGGCCGGCGGCCGGCCCGTGGGCAGGGTGCGGCCGGTTGCAACGACCGCGCCGCTGCTGGTATTTCCTCGCCGCCTCCCGACGCCGACGCGTCCCCGCCGGACCCGATTTCAGCCATGACGAAGACCCTGCCGCAGCTTCCCGTCACCGCCGTCCTGCCGGCGCTTGCCGATGCGCTTGCGGGTGGATCGAGCGCCGTTTTGGTGGCGCCGCCCGGCGCCGGCAAGACCACGCTGGTGCCGCTGGCGCTGCGCGACGCGCCATGGCTGGGCGACGGCAGGATCCTGCTCCTGGAGCCGCGCCGTCTGGCCGCCCGCGCCGCCGCGCGCCGGATGGCGCAGTTGCTGGGCGAGGAGCCGGGCGGCACGATCGGCTATGCCATGCGCATGGAAAGCAAGCAGTCGGCTCGGACAAGAATCCTCGTCGTCACCGAGGGCATCCTGGCGCGCATGATCCTCGACGATCCCGAGCTGACGGGCATCTCGGCGGTGATCTTCGACGAGTTCCACGAACGCTCGCTGGACGGCGATTTCGGCCTTGCGCTGGCGCTCGACGTGCAGGGCGCGCTGAGACCCGAACTGCGCCTGCTGGTGATGTCGGCGACGCTTGACGGGGCGCGCGTGGCGAGCCTGCTCGGCGACGTGCCGGTGATCGAAAGCGCGGGCCGCAGTTTTCCCATCGATGTCCGCCATCAGGAGCGGCCGGCCGGCACGCCCATCGAGGACGCGATGGCAAAGGCCGTGCGCGAGGCGCTGGCCGACGAGCCCGGCAGCGTGCTTGCCTTCCTGCCCGGCCAGCGGGAGATCGAGCGTACGCGCGAGCGTCTCGAAGGCCGTGTCGGTGCCGACACCGACATCGTGCCGCTCCACGGCATGCTGGATGCCAGGACGCAGGACGCCGCGATCAAGCCCGCGCCCGCCGGCCGCCGCAAGGTGGTGCTGGCGACCGCGATCGCCGAAACCTCCATCACCATCGACGGTGTGCGGGTGGTGATCGATTCCGGCTTGTCGCGCCTGCCGCGCTACGAGCCGGCGAGTGGCCTCACGCGGCTGGAAACGGTGCGCGTCAGCCGTGCCTCGGCCGACCAGCGGGCGGGACGCGCCGGCCGCACGGAACCGGGCGTAGCGATCCGGCTGTGGCGATCCGAGCAGACGGCGGCCTTGCCCGCCTTCACGCCGCCGGAAATCCTTGAGGCCGACCTGTCGGGCCTGATGCTCGATTGCGCCGCTTTCGGGGTGGCCGATCCGGCGAGCCTCGCCTTTCTCGACCCGCCGCCCGCGCCGGCGCTTTCTGAGGCGCGCACGCTGCTCACCGAACTCGACGCCATCGACGCCGATGGCCGGCTGACGCAGGCGGGTGCCGCCATGCGCAAGCTGGCGCTTCCCGTTCGGCTCGCGCATATGGTGGCCGAAGCGGCGCGGGAAGGGCAGGGGCTCGAAGCCGCGCGCCTTGCCGTGCTGCTCACCGAACGCGGCCTTGGCGGCGACAGCGTCGATCTGGAGCGCCGCCTGCCGCGCTTCATGGGCGAGAAATCGCCGCGCGCGGTGGCGGCAAGGCAACTGGCCGAGAGGCTGGCGAGAACTTTACCTTCCCCCTTGCGGGGTGGGGGTCGACTTCCAGAAGCGACGGCTTCCCCTTCGAAGGGGGCGGTGGAAAGCGTCGGCGCTCTTCTTCTCCGCGCCTGGCCCGACCGCGTCGCAAAGGCGCGCGGCGCGCGCGGTCGCTTTGTTCTTGCCAATGGCAGCGGCGCAATGCTCGATGCCGCCGATCCGCTGGCGGGCGAAACCTATCTCGTCGTGGCCGATATGCAGGGCAAGGCGCAGGGCGCGCGCATCGCCGCCGCGGCTTCCGTCTCCGAGGCCGAGATCCGCACCGTGCTCGGCCATCGGGTGGAAAAAAGGCTGGAAAGCGCCTTCGATCCGGAAAAGCGCGCCGTGCGTGTGCGTGAGACGGTGCGGCTGGGGGCCATCGCCCTGTCCGAGCGCATGCTGCCCGCTCCTTCCGGCCCGGATGCCGACCGGGCCATCATCGAAGCGTTGAAGACACATGGCCTGTCGCTGCTGAACTGGGGCAAGGAGGCCCAGATCCTGCGCCATCGCCTGCAATGGCTGCACACCGGGCTGGGCGCGCCATGGCCCGATATGTCGGACGGGGCGCTGATGGCCTCGCTTGACGACTGGCTGCTGCCCTTCCTCACCGGCGAGGCGAGCTTTGCACGCATCGGCGCGGGCGTGCTGCACGATGCGCTGCTGGCGCTTGTGCCGCATGACCTGCAGCGCAAGCTGGCCTCGCTCGCGCCCACCCATTTCGACGCGCCGTCCGGCAGCCGCGTGCCGATCGACTATGACGGCGAGTGGCCGGTGCTGGCCATTCGCGTGCAGGAACTGTTCGGCCTCGACACGCATCCGGCAATCGCCGGCGGCACGGTGCCGCTCACGCTGGAACTCCTGTCGCCCGCGCATCGGCCGATCCAGACGACGCGCGACCTGCCCGGCTTCTGGCGCGGTTCATGGGCCGATGTGCGCGCCGACATGCGCGGCCGCTATCCCAAGCATGTCTGGCCCGACGATCCCGTGTCGGCGCAGGCCACCGCGCGCGCGAAACCCCGCGTCAAATAACGCTTGGCGCGGGTGCCTGTCCGGCGCATATACCCTTCATGGTCAAGAGACAGCATATGCCAGATATCCAGCAAACGGCCCGCCTGCGCCTTAACACGCTCATCCGGCTGCGCTGGCTGGCCATCATCGGCCAGAGCGCCACGGTGGTGATCGTCGCCTATTGGTGGCAGTTCCCACTGCCGGTCAGCCTGTGCTTCACGCTGATCGCCTGTTCGGCCTGGCTCAACCTGCTGCTCACCTTCCGCTATCCGGCCGCGCACCGCCTGCAGCCGCTGGCGGCGCTGGCCATCCTCACCTTCGATGCGCTGCAACTGGCGGGCCTGCTCTACATGACCGGCGGGCTGACCAATCCCTTCTCGGTGCTGATGACGGTGCCGGTGGTCATTTCCGCCACCTCGCTGCCGCTCAGCCTGACGGCCATCCTGGGCGTGTTCGTCATGGTGCTCACCACGCTGCTTGCCTTCTTCCACCTGCCGCTGCCGTGGTTTTCCGGCACCGAGCTTGCCATGCCGTTCCTTTATGTTGCCGGCATGTGGATGGCGGTGCTGTCCACCGTCGCCTTCACCGCGATCTATGCCTGGCGCGTGGCCGAAGAGGCGCGACTGCTGGCCAATGCGCTTTCGGCCACCGAACTGGTGCTGCAGCGCGAGCAGCACCTGTCGGCGCTCGACGGGCTGGCGGCCGCGGCCGCGCATGAACTGGGCACGCCGCTCGCCACCATCACCCTCGTCGCCAAGGAGATGGAACGGGCGCTCGGCAAGGATCCCAAATACCACGAGGACGTGACGCTGCTGCGCTCGCAGAGCGAGCGCTGCCGGCAGATCCTCAAGCGGCTGACCAGCCTGTCCTCCGACAGCGAGGTGCATCTGGCGCGCATGCCGCTCACCTCGCTGGTGGAGGAGGTGATCGCCCCGCACCGCGACTTCGGCATCGCCATCAGGCTTGAGCCCGGCGAGCAGGTCGGACCCGAGCCGGTCGGGCATCGCAATCCGGGCGTCATCTACGGTTTCGGCAATCTGGTCGAGAACGCGGTGGACTTCGCCGCCAGCGCGGTCGTCATCCGCTGGAGCTGGAACGACCGCAGCGTCGTCTTCGAGATCATCGACGACGGCCCCGGCTTCCCGCCCGAAATCATCGACCGCATCGGCGAACCCTACATGACGACGCGGCAGGGCGGCGGCGAGCAGGGCGGCGGGCTGGGGCTCGGCCTGTTCATCGCCAAGACGCTGCTGGAGCGCTCCGGCGCCACGCTTGCCGTCTCCAATGCCAATGAGCGCGGCAAGGGCGCCATCGTGAAGATCGAGTGGCCGCGCGACAGTTTTCTCAATGCCGGTTCCGCCGCCAGCTCGATGTTCGACACCGCGTGACGAGAAAGAGCGCTTCCGTCGGGTAGAAAACGAGACTTTCCGCACTTATATTGTTTGCAAAAAGACGCAAGAAAAACAGATAGAACGGACCAGACAATCATGAACGGCGAAGAGACAGTTGATGGTAATCTCACCGGCGGCGACACCTCGCTGCTGATCGTGGATGACGACAAGCCGTTCCTGACGCGTCTGGCGCGGGCGATGGAAAGCCGCGGCTTCCAGGTCGAAACCGCCGAGAGCGTCGAGGAGGCGGTGGCCAAGGCGCGCGCCCACGCGCCCGCCTATGCTGTGGTCGACATGCGCCTGGGCGACGGCAACGGTCTCGACGTGGTCGCCGCCATCCGCGAAAAGCGCGCCGATGCCCGCACCATCATTCTCACCGGCTATGGCAACATCGCCACCGCCGTGACGGCGGTGAAGCTCGGCGCCGTCGATTATCTGTCCAAGCCGGCCGACGCCGACGACGTGTTCGCGGCGTTGACGCGTACCGCGGGCGAACGCGCCGCGCCGCCGGAAAATCCGATGTCGGCCGACCGCGTGCGCTGGGAGCATATCCAGCGCGTCTATGAGATGTGCGAGCGCAATGTGTCGGAAACCGCGCGCCGGCTCAACATGCATCGCCGCACGCTGCAGCGTATCCTGGCCAAGCGCGCGCCTCGCTAAAGCATGATCCCGAAAAGTTGCAGACTTTTCGGGCAAGATCATGCTTCAAAAACAAGCTTTGGAGCGAGTTGGCGTTTCTGGGAAAAGTCATCCCGCGCCAAAGCATGATCCCGAAAAGTTGCAGACTTTTCAGGCAAGATCATGCTTCAAAACGAGCTTTGGAGCGAGTTGGCCTTTCAGGGGAAAAGTCGTCTCGCTCCAGTCGGGTCAGCGCCTCGGCATCACCATCCCAGCGCCAGCCCGTCCTTGCGGTGGTCCGACCCGGCGACGAGAAAGCCGTTCTTCTCGTCGATCACGATAGCCTGTCCGCCGCCATGCGGCTTGGCCGCGCTGCGCAGGGCATGGCCCTTGCGCGTCAGTTCGGAGCGGATCTCGTCGGATATTCCGGCCTCTGCCTCCAGCACCGTCCCGTCATCGTCGTCCCAGAACAGCCGAGCGTGGTCGAGCGCCTGCTGCGGGTCCATGCCGTGGTCGGCAAGGTTGGAAAACACATGGGCATGACCCATCGGCTGATAGGCGCCGCCCATCACGCCGAATGAAACGACCGGCTTGCCGTTCTTCATCGCCATGGCTGGAATGATGGTGTGCATCGGCCGCTTGGCCGAGCCGAGCTCGTTGGGGTGGCCTTCCTCCAGCGAGAAGCAGGCGCCGCGATTCTGCAGGGCGATGCAGGAGTTCGGCGTGACGATCTTCGCGCCGAAGCTGCTGTAGACGGAGTTGATGAAGGAGACGGCGCGGCGCTCGCGATCGACCACGGTGAGATAGATCGTGTTGGCGCCGGGCAGTTTCGGCAGCACGATTTCCGGATTGCGCCGCATCGGGTCGATATGGGCGGCAAGCGCGTCGGTATAGGCCTCCGAAAGCAGCGTCTCGGGCGAAACCCTCATCATCGCCGGGTCCGCCACCATGTGGTCGCGCACGGAATAGGCAAGCCGCGCGGCCTCGATTTCGAGATGATAGCGGTCGGCACTTGCCGGATCGAGCAGGCCGGTGCCGATCTTGCGCATCAGGTTGAGCAGGATCAGCGCGGTGATTCCCTGTCCGTTGGGCGGTATTTCGAGCACGTCATGACCGGCATAGGGCGTGGAGATCAGTTCGACCCAGTCCGCCGAAGCGGCCGCCAGATCCTCTTCGGTGAGGAAGCCGCCCTTGGCCCGCACGGTCGCGGCGATCTCGGCGGCGATTTCGCCTTCATAGAGCACTTTTGCGCCGTCGCGCGCGATGCGGCGCAAGGTGGCGGCGAAGGCGGGCACGCGGTGGCGCGACCCCACTGCCGGTGCCTTGCCATCGACCAGATAGTGCCGGCCGGCGCCTTCATCGGCCGCCAGTTTGGCGGCTTGGTCGGACCAGTCGGCGGCAACCCGCGGATGGAGCGCGTAGCCATCCTCGGCATAGGCGATGGCCTCATCGAAAAGCCGCGCGAAGTCGAGCCGGCCGAAGCGCTGGTGCAGGGTTTCCCACGCCTTCACCGCGCCGGGCACCGTGACCGAATGGGGGCCGCTGTCCGGCATGCGGGCATGGCCCATTTCGCGTAAACGCGCCGCGCTCGCTCCTGCCGGAGCGCGGCCGGAGCCGTTGAGCCCATGCACCGAGCCGTCCGGCTCGGCCAGAATGACGAAGCAGTCGCCGCCGATGCCGGTCATATGCGGCTCCACCACGGTCAGCACGGCTGATGCCGCGATGGCTGCGTCGACGGCGTTGCCGCCTTCCTTGAGCACCGCAATTGCAGCCGCCGTCGCCAACGGGTGCGAGGTCGCGGCCATGCCGTTTTCCGCATAGACGGGCGAGCGGCCCGGTCGGTCGAATTCTCTCAATTGTCCATCCCCTCCGCTGCTGCCTCATGGGCGCAGGCGTCTTGTTTATTGCCGATACAAGTTTCACCTCGCCGCACGTAAATGCAACGGGGAAGATCGCCTCTGAGGGAAGATAAATCGGGTATGTCCCGAACCGGAAAACCGGGTCGGCGAAATGCGGGAACCGATTTTCGGGACAAGATCATGCTCCGGCAAGGAGCCGGACCGGCGTTTTATGGCGCAATATGCGCTGCCGAAAAGTCCAAAAGAAAAAGGACCGGCGCGGGGCCGGTCCTTTTCAAGTCACGCGAGACGCGTGGGAAAGGCTCAGCTTTCCTTCGGCGTCAGAACCTGGCGGCCGCGATACATGCCGGTCTTCAGGTCGATATGGTGCGGGCGGCGCATTTCGCCCGAGTTCTTGTCCTCGACATAGGTCGGGGCCTTCAGCGCATCGGCCGAACGGCGCATGCCGCGCTTGGACGGCGAGGTTTTTCGTTTTGGCACAGCCATGGAAGTGCTCCATCCATCGTAAAGCCCCGTCTTCCCTCGCGAAAGGGCCGCACGTCTTGGGCCGGAAACTGAGATAAGTGGGTGGGCCTATACACGGCCGCGCGCCAAAAGGCCAGTACCGCCGCGATTTTTTTCTCGAACCGGGCGCGTTGGTCGCGGGCCCGCTGGCCGGATCAGTCCACGCAGCTCACATAGCCGCCCGCCCGCGAGGCGCGCCGCTGGACGATGGAGGCCACGCGCTTCAGCCCCGGGCCGGCCTTGGCCGGGTTGCGGTCGATCGGATTGGGCAGCGCAACCGTCAGCAGCGCGGCTTGCCGCGGCGTCAGTTTTTTCGCCGAAACGCCGAAATGATGCTGCGCGGCCGCCTCGACGCCATAGATGCCAGGCCCCCATTCGGCGATGTTGAGATAGATTTCCATGATGCGCTTCTTCGGCATAACCGCATCGAAATAAACCGCAAGCGGCATTTCCAGCCCCTTGCGGATGATGGAGCGTCCATTCCACAGGAACAGGTTCTTCACGGTCTGCATGGTGATGGTGGAGGCGCCGCGCGTGGATTCGCCCGCCAGCGCATCGTCGATCACCGCGCGCATCTCGCCCCAGTCGATGCCGCGATGCGAGCAGAACTGTCCGTCCTCCGACATGATGACCGAGTGGGAAAGCACTGGCGCGACATCGTCGATGGAAACCCAGCGCCGGTCGTAGCCCTGGAACGTCGCCAGGTCCTTCAGCATCAGCGTCGAGATGGGGTGTAGGAAGGGCGGCAGATACAGGAAGGTCAGCACCAGCGGCACCAGTGCGATGCAGACAAGGGCGGTCATGCCTCGCCGGATCCAGACGCGAAAAAGGCCGCGCGTGTTCGCCTTGCGCCTTGGTGCCATTGCGAGCTCTCGCGCCTCGGGATCGATTGTCGGGTCGTCCAAGCCGTCTGCCCCTCGGTCTCCTTTCCCTTTCGCATAAAGGGGCTTGGCCGCTTGCGCAACGCCTGAACGGCCAAAGTCACCGCAAAGCGCCCGGCTCCGCGCTGTTTTGACCCGTGGCGCGGCTTGACCGGGCGGGCATTTGCCGTAAACCGTGCCGCCATGATGACGAGTCAGGAAGTTCCGTTCGAAGCACAGCTTGAGGCGCGCGCGCAGATCATCGAGGCGCTGCTGCGGCGCCTGCTCGACGAAAGGCTGCTGCCGGGAGAGATCGCGCGGCCGCAGCGCCTGTTGGCGGCCATGCGCCATGGCGTGCTCAATGGCGGCAAGCGGCTGCGTCCGTTTCTCGTGCTGGAAAGTGCTGCCCTGTTCGATGCGGACCCGGAAGCCGCCCTGCGCGTGGCGACGGCTCTGGAATGCGTGCATTGCTATTCGCTGATCCATGACGACCTGCCGGCGATGGACGACGACGATCTGCGCCGCGGCCAGCCGACGGTGCACAGGGCCTTCGACGAGGCCAGCGCCATTCTGGCGGGCGACAGCCTGCTGACCTATGCCTTCGACATCATCGCCGACGAGGCGACCGCCGTTCCCGCCGGGCGCAAGCTGGCGCTGGTGCTCGGCCTTGCGCGCGCCGCCGGCCCCGGCGGCATGGCCGGCGGCCAGGCGCTCGACCTCGAGGCCGAGCGCACCGCGCCGGACGAGGGCGGCATCATCCGGCTGCAGGCGATGAAGACCGGTGCGCTGATCCGCTATGCCTGCGAGGCCGGCGCCATCCTGGCCGACGCGCCGCAGGGCGACCGCGAGCGGCTTGCCGAATTCGGCTCGGCCATCGGACTTGCCTTCCAGCTTGCCGATGATCTGCTCGACCTGACGGCGGACACCGAGACCATGGGCAAGGCGACCGGCAAGGACGCGGCCGCCGGCAAGGCGACGCTCGCCTCGCTCAACGGCGTCGATTGGACCCGCGCCCAGCTGCGCGGCCTCGTCGCGCAGGCGCACGCGCTGCTGGAACCCTATGGCGAGCGCGCCGCGCTGCTGAAACAGGCGGCGAGCTTCGTAGCCGAGCGGACGAAGTAGGCGCGAACATGATTGGCGTACAGGCTTAGAGCATGTTGCAGCCGAGTGGGTCGCCTGGCGTCGCACGCCGGCGACGATGTCGTCCGAAAACCGCTTTACACTTTTCGGCATCATGGCCGAGAGGTTGGCGGGCCAGCGGGGGCAACGTGGAGCGCAAACTCTTCCGGCAGAGTAACGGTTAAAAGCGGAACGATTTTTTAATTCAAATTGAGCGTAATTCGGCGCGAGGAAAATTGTACCTTGTGTCCGGAGTGCTTCAGCGTGCCCGATTATTCCTTGTTTATCCGGTCGGTCCGGATTCGATATTTGTCGGGCCTGCTGATCTTCGCGCTGGCGACGGGCGCAATCCTCTATGCGTTCAACAGCATCGGCCAGCACCGCAACGACATCGACCGCATCGGCGGCGCACTTGCCGAACTGGCAAGCGATCTGCGCAACGCGACGGCCTTTTCCGAAACCACGGTGGTTGCCTGGCAACCACAGACCCGCGCCGGGCTGATCGATGCCGCAAACGGCCATGCCACCCGCCTCAGCCGCAACATCGACGAGCTGACCGGCAGGCTGGATGCCATTCGCCCGCATCTTTCCGCGCAGACGCGCGACGAGCTCGATGCGGTTTCCATCAATGGCGATCTGTTCTGGTCGGCGCGCGACATGGTGCGCAATCTCGGCCTGCTCGGCGGCATCAGCAAGATCATCGACTGGAACAATCGCGAAATCCGCAACCAGAACGAGCTGTTCGCGCAGCCCATGCTGCTGCGTGCCCGCGCCACGCTCGACCGCGAGCGCGCGCTTGCCGAACAGCGCAGCAACAGGCTGCTTTCCTATGCAAGCATGCTGATGATCGCGGTGCTGGCGCTGGTGGGCTTCTGGGTTTTCCGGCCGATGGAAAAGGCGATCCGGCAGGCATTTTCCGAAACCAGCGAGTCGCTGCTCAAGGCCGAAGCCGCCGACCGCGCGAAATCCGAATTCCTGGCCAATATGAGCCACGAAATCCGCACGCCCATGAACGGCGTGCTCGGCATGGCCGAACTGCTCGCCCGCACCGAGCTGACGCCGCGCCAGAAGACATTCACCGATGTCATCGTGAAGTCGGGCAATGCGCTGCTGACCATCATCAACGACATTCTCGACTTCTCCAAGATCAATGCCGGCCAGCTCACGCTCGATCCCGCGCCCTTCAACATCGCCGAAGCGGTGGAGGACGTCGCCACCCTGGTCTCGGCGCGGGTGGCGGAAAAGAACCTGGAACTCATCGTGCGCGTCGATCCGCGCCTGCCCGCCTGCGTGGTGGGCGATGTCGGCCGCTTCCGCCAGATCGTCACCAACATGCTCGGCAATGCGGTGAAGTTCACCGAAAAGGGGCATGTGCTGGTCGATGTCACCGGCGAGGCGGTCGATGGCGTGGCGCGGCTGCAGGTGCGGGTGGAGGATACCGGCATCGGCATTCCCGCCGACAAGCTGAAAACCGTCTTCGAGAAGTTCGCGCAGGTCGACGGCTCCTCCACGCGCCGGCATGAAGGCACGGGGCTCGGCCTTGCCATCGCCGCGCGGCTGGTGGACCTGATGGGCGGCAAGGTCGGCCTCGAAAGCGAGGTCGGGCGCGGCTCGGTCTTCTGGTTCACCGTGCCGCTGCCGGTCCATGCCATGAGCGACGACAATGACGGCGTGCCGACCGATGTCACCGGCGCGCGCGTGCTGGTCATCGATGACAATCCGGTCAACCGCGAAATCCTGCTGGAGCAGTTGCGAAGCTGGGGCTTCGACTGCGCGGCCGCTGAAAGCGGCGCGGTGGGGCTTGCCTTCCTCGACCGTGCCTTCCAGCTCGGCGCGCGGGTGGATTGCGTCATCCTCGACTATCAGATGCCGGGCATGAACGGCGCCGATGTTGCCAGGGCGATGTCGTCCGACAGCCGGCTTTCCTCCATTCCCGTCGTGCTGCTGACTTCGGTGGACCAGATCGATTTCGGCCGCCTCGTCATCGAGTTCGGCATCGCGGCCCATCTCACCAAGCCGGCGCGCTCGGCCGTGCTTCTGGGCACGGTCATCGGAGCGATCCAGAAAGCGCGCACGCAGGCCGGCAAGGCGGCATTCGTGCGCGAGGCAGCCGCTCCGGTTGTCGCCGCACCCGTCGCCGCCCGTCCGCAGCGTCCGGCTGCGATCACACTGCTGCAGCCCCCGGCGCCCGAGGCATCGCCGGCCGCCGGCGCGCCGCTCGACATTCTGGTGGCGGAAGACAATGAGGTGAACCAGCTCGTCTTCGGCCAGATCCTCGACGGGCTCGGCCTGAGCTACAGGATCGCCGCCAACGGCCGCACGGCGGTGGAGATGTACCGCTCCTTCCAGCCGCGGCTGGTGCTGATGGATGTCTCCATGCCCGAAATGAACGGCTATGAGGCTGCTCGCGCCATTCGCGAGCTGGAGCGCGGCAGCATGCACACGCCGATCATCGGCGTTACCGCCCACGCGCTGAAGGGCGACCGGGAAAAATGCATTGAGGCGGGCATGGACGACTACCTGCCCAAGCCCGTGTCACCCGACCGGCTCGGCCGCAAGATCGGCGCATGGCTTAGCGAGACGACCGAACTGGCGCGCATCGCGTAAGGTGCGGCGCAGGCGGGTATGTTTAGCGCAGCCTGCCGATCGGGATGATCTCCCGCATCGAGGGGGCGTAAGGCGCGCCCCGCCAGTCGCCCAGCCATTTGTCGGCGACGAGCCCGACCTCGCCCATCAGCGTCTCGATCTCCTCCCTCGGCGGGAAGGCGATTTGCGAGCGTGCCGACAGTGTCCGGCCGGCTTCCCTCATCCGATAGAAGGTCTCGTAGGTGACGATCCCCGTTGCCGGGTCCTGACGGACATCGTTCCAGGCCTCGACATCCCCGAACCGGGGATGGGCGACCACCCGCATCGACTGCTCCGGCGTCCAGCTTCGCCAGCGCTCCAGCGCCGGGTTGCGGCTGTCGAAGATGAAGCGGCCATGCGGTGCGAGATGGCGGGCGATGGTTTCAAGCACGGCCTTGCGGTCGGCCGGCGTCAGGAAAACCTGAAAAGCATGGCCGGTCAGCACGATCAGGTCGAAAGCTCGGTCAAGCCGCACTTCGCGCGCATCCGCCTCGATCCACGCGACATCGTTCCCGCCGGGTCTTGCGCGCGCGACGTCGAGCATCGCGCCGGCGGGATCGACGCCCACCACCGCGCGGCCGGGTGACAGCGCCGCAGCAAGCTGGCCGGTGCCGCAACCGAGATCGAGCACCGAGCGCGCGCCTTGCGCCAGCCGCAGGCAGAAGTCGAAATCGTCGCCGCACTCGTTTTCCAGATCGTAGAACTGGACGAGGTCGGGATCGCTGTAGAGACGGTCCTCGTCGGCTTCCTCGACACTCATGGCAAATCCCCCTCATGGTGAGGATGCGATGGAAACCGAAACAATCGGCGGCGGCAAGATGAAGTTGCGACGCCCGGTGCATCTGTCGCCGGGTGTTGCCGAACCGCTACCGGTTGCGCATCACCACGCAAAAACCGCCTGCGCCGCGCAGCTTGCTGCAGATGTCGCGCGCGGTGGCGCGGTCGTCGGCGCCGATGCGCACCGCATAGACGCCGGCGCGGCCCATCGGGGAGCGCACGCGGCTCACGACGGGCTCATAGGGTTTCAGCAGGGCGGGAAACCGGCCCCGAATCCGCTGCCATTGCCGGATGGCCGCCGCGCGGCGGAAATTGCCGGCCACCTGTACGCCCCAGGGCTTGATGTTGACGGCGGCCATGGGGATCGTCGCCGAGCGGATGACGGGCAGAAGGCGGCAGGCTTCGCCGAAGGGTTTGTCCTTGTCGAGCGGCGGGAACTTGCCGGGATAGTTGCGGTCGGTGAAGGTGTCGGCCGGCTCGCCCATGATGTCGAGCACATAGCTTTCCGTCTCCAGCGGCAGGAAGCCGCCGACCGACAGCCAGCGCGAGACGCGATTTTCGCCGGCATTGTAGGCTGCGGCCGCAAGGCCGAGATTGCCGAAACCCTGCCTGAGATCGTGCAGGTATTTTGCCGATGCCGGGATTGCCTGGTCGATGTCGAAGGGGTTGGCCAGACCGCGCAAGCGCGCCGTGCCGGGCATGAATTGCGCGATGCCCTGCGCGCCCACCGGGCTCACCGCATTGGCGTCGAAGCGGCTTTCCTTCCAGATCAGCCGGGCGAAGAAGTCGCGCGGCAGGCTGTTGCGGTCGGCTTCCGCCTCGATCAGGTTGCAGATGCGGCCGATGGTGGGGGGAAGCGAGCGTCCCGGCGGATCGGCGAAAGCGACGTCGCTCCACACCGTCGCGCAAAGCAGCACTGCCGCCTTGGCCAGACCACGATGCCGAAAAGTGGGAACCGGTTTTCGGGCGACATCATGGTCTGTCTGGTCGATTGCGGTCCATTTTGCAGCGAGGCGTTTCCGGTTCGCCGCAAAATGCGCCGAGGCCCGCATGGCCTATTCGGCCGCTTGCTTGCCGCCCTGGCCGAACCTTTGTTCGACATAGTCGGCGACCATCTTCTCGAATTCCTCAGCGATGTGAGGTCCGCGCAGGGTGGTCGCCTTGCGCCCGTCGATGAAGACCGGGGCGGCCGGCGTCTCGCCGGTGCCGGGCAGCGAAATGCCGATGTCGGCATGCTTCGACTCGCCCGGACCGTTGACGATGCAGCCCATGACCGCGATCTTCAGTTCCTCGACCCCCGGATATTTCTCGCGCCATACCGGCATGTTCTTGCGGATGTCGGCCTGGATGTTCTGCGCCAGTTCCTGGAACACGGTGGAGGTGGTGCGGCCGCAGCCTGGGCAGGCGGCGACGATGGGGATGAACTGGCGGAAGCCCATGGTCTGCAGCAGTTCCTGCGACACCTGCACCTCGCGGGTGCGGTCGCCGCCGGGCTCCGGCGTCAGCGAGATGCGGATCGTGTCGCCGATGCCCTGCTGCAAGAGGATGCCCATGGCCGCCGACGAGGCGACGATGCCCTTGGTGCCCATGCCGGCCTCGGTGAGACCCAGATGCAGCGCGTGGTCGCAGCGCTGCGCCAGCATGGTGTAGACGGCGATCAGGTCCTGCACCTGGCTGACCTTGGCCGACAAAATGATCCTGTCGCGCGGCAGGCCGATTTCTTCGGCAAGGTCGGCGGAAATCAGCGCCGACTGGACGATGGCCTCGCGCGTGACTTCCTGCGCGGTCAGCGGCGAGCCCTTGGCCTGGTTGTCGTCCATCAGGCTGGTCAGCAGCTCCTGGTCGAGCGAGCCCCAGTTGACGCCGATGCGCACCGGCTTGTCATGCCTTATCGCCATTTCGACGATGTCGGCGAACTGTTTGTCCTTCTTGTCCTTGAAGCCGACATTGCCGGGATTGATGCGGTATTTCGCCAGCGCCTCGGCGCAGGCCGGATGATCGGCCAGAAGCTTGTGGCCGATGTAATGGAAGTCGCCGACCAGCGGCACGTGGATGCCGAGCCGTTCCAGCCGCTCGCGGATATAGGGCACAGCGGCCGCGCTCTCGTCGCGATCGACGGTGATGCGCACGATCTCGGAGCCGGCGCGATGGAGGGCGGCGACCTGCGCCACCGTCTGGTCGATATCGGCCGTGTCGGTGTTGGTCATCGACTGGACGACCACCGGCGCGTCGCCGCCGACGATCACGCCGCCGACATCGACGCCGACCGATTTGCGGCGGGGGAAGGGGGAAGAAAAATATCCGGTCATTGCCGGCAGCCTCTTTGCAAAAGAGCGAAAATCATTGCGTCTGACGTGGAGGACGATGCGGCTCATGTCAATGGCCGCGTCGATCCCTCCGCGATCCTAATGCTTCCGTATAACGGCGAAATGTCGGCGGGATTGGCCGCAGCCAGGTTTCATCCTCCGCACGGGGTGCAATTTTGCGGGTGCGCGCGAACCGGGCCGATGACATCGCGAACGGCGCGCATGGGGTTGCATCGAGGTGTGAACAATTGCCATCTGCGATAGCAATTGCGCATTGGGAAAAAGCCTGCGACAGTGACGATCTGAACATTTGCGCAGAACGGACGACGATGAGTACCCGGCAGGATCACGGCAATGGACGGCTCGACGACGCGGCACGTGCCGGCTGGCTCTATTATGTGGCCGGCAACACACAGGACCAGATCGCCGGCAAGCTCGGCGTCTCGCGCCAAACAGCGCAGCGCCTGGTATCGCTGGCGGTGTCGGAGGGGCTGATCAGGGTGCGCGTCGACCATCCCATCGCCAACTGCCTCGACCTCGCCGCGCGGCTCAAGTCGCGCTATGCGCTCGATCTGGTCGAGGTGGTGCCGAGCGATCCGGATTCCACCTCCACCACCATCGGCATCGCGGGGGCGGCGGCGGTCGAGATCGAGCGGTGGCTGCGTTCTTCCGAGCCGATCGTCATGGCCATCGGCACCGGCCGCACGCTGAAGGCGGCGATCGAGCAATTGCCGCCGATGGAGTGCCCGCAGCACAAGGTGGTGTCGCTCACCGGAAACATCGCGCCGGATGGTTCGGCGGCCTTCTACAACGTCATCTTCACCGTGGCGGACCGGATCAAGGCGCGCAGTTTTCCCATGCCGCTGCCGGTCATCGCCTCCTCGCCCGAGGAGCGGGAAATGCTGCTTGGCCAGCCGATGATCCAGCCCACGCTGGCGCTGGCCGCGCGCGCCGACGTCACCTTCGTCGGCATCGGCGACCTTGGCCCCAGGGCCCCGCTGTTCGAGGACGGCTTCATCACCGAGGCCGAACTGAAGGCATTGCAAAAGGCCGGCGCGGTGGGCGAGATCGTCGGCTGGGCCTATGATCAGGATGGCCGCATGATCGAGGGCATCACCAATGAGCGCGTCGCTTCCGCGCCCCTGCCGTCGCGCGAAAAGTCGCTGGTGGTGGCGCTGGCCATGGGCGAGCGCAAGCTGCCGGGCATACGCGCGGCCGTCGCCCGCCGCCTCGTCAACGGATTGATCACCGACGAACGCACGGCCGAAGCGCTGCTGGCAGCTGGCTGAAATGGCGCCGGGGCCGGGTCCTCGCAAATCATAATGCACAACTTTTTGGTTGCCAATAACTGCGAAGCTTGTCATGTTAAGCGCAACCAGGAGGTTGCGTCATGACAGATCGCATCGAAAAGAGCGTTGAACTGAATGCGCCCGTCGCGCGTGTGTGGCGCGCGCTGACCGACCACAAGGAATTCGGCACGTGGTTCCGGGTGAAGCTTGAAGGCCCGTTCGTGCCGGGCGCGGTTTCGCGCGGCCACATCACCTATCCGGGATATGAGCATGTCGTCTGGGAGGCGCGGGTCAGGCAGATGGACGAGCCGCGCTGCTTTTCCTTCACCTGGCATCCCTATGCCGTCGATCCCGAAGTTGACTATTCCGGCGAGACGCCGACACTGGTGGAATTCCGGCTTGAGCCGACCGCTGGCGGTACGCGGCTGACGGTCACGGAATCGGGTTTCGACAAGATTCCGGCGCATCGCAGGCCGGAGGCGCTGCGCATGAACGACGGCGGCTGGGAAGAGCAGATGAAGAATATCGCGAACCATGTCGCAGCCTGAATGCCGCGCAGCCGATCCGGCCCCGATCTTTGCAGCCCTTGGCGATCCCACGCGCCTGTCGCTGCTGACGCGATTGAGCGACGGGCAGAGCCGTTCGATCGCCAGCCTGTCGGTGGATACGCGGCTGACTCGGCAGGCGATAACCAAACATCTCCATGTGCTGGAAAGCGCCGGGCTGGTAACGTCCAGCCGCATCGGCCGCGAGAGCCGGTTCGCTTTCCAGCCGGATGCCGTGGCCGAGGCGAAAGCCTATCTGGATACGGTGTCGCGGCAATGGGACGATGCACTCTCGCGGCTGCGGGCCTTCGTGGAGGCGTAAATCCTCCACCGTCACGCGCGCCGCCGTCCGGGTCCGTTGCCGTCCTTGTAGCCGATGTCGCGCTGGAGGTGCTCGGGCAGGGTCCTGACGTCCAGGTGGCGCTGCCTGGATTCGAGCAGCCATGACAGGTTGAAAAGCCGGGGCCAGGGGGCTGGCTGCCGGCCGGAAACTGTTGCACGTCCTGTATAAGCCATCGCACCGCCGGTCTCGTCCGAGACCGCTCCCGATTAATGCGTTGGTCTTCTATCTGTGCGCCGAAAGCGCTATTTTCCAATTGAAATTCGATCGGTATGCATAAGCAGGATTGATCCATGCCCTTGCCGCTTCCGCCCCTGTCCGCCGTGCGCGCCTTCGAGGCCGCTGCCCGCCATGGCAGTTTCACCAAGGCGGCGGAGGAGCTGGGCATGACGCAGGCGGCGGTCAGCTATCAGATCAAGATGCTGGAACAGCGTGTCGGCGCGCCGCTGTTCCTGCGCAGGCCCCGCCAGGTCGCGCTCACCGAGGTCGGCCAGCGACTGGCGCCGGTGTTCACAGAGGCCTTCACGCTCATCGGCGAGGCTTATGCGCAGGCCCGCTCGGGCGCGGAAGGGGTGTTGTGCGTCTCCACCATCCTCACCTTCGCCTCGAGCTGGCTGGCGCGAAATCTCGGTGCCTTTCAGATACAGCATCCCGCGCTGGCGGTGCGGCTGGACACCTCGACCCGCCTGATCGATTTCGCCCGCGAGGATGTCGACATCGCCATCCGCTCTGGCAGCGGAAACTGGCCGGGACTGGCGAAGCACTTCCTGTTCAAGGCCGATTTCACGCCGGTGCTGAGCCCGAAACTCGCCGAAAGCATCGGCGGGGTGAAGGAGCCGGCCGATCTGTTGCGGCTGCCTGTTCTGGATCCGGGCGATCCGTGGTGGAGGGAGTGGTTCGCGGTGGCGGGCCTGCCGGTCGATGCGCTGGCCGAGCGTCCCCGCAGCAGCCTGGGCGCGCAGGCCTATGAAGCCAATGCCGCCATGGCCGGCCACGGCGTGGCGATCGTCACGCGCGCGCTGTTTTCGGCCGAACTCGCCGACGGGCGGCTGCTCCAGCCCTTCGACCTCGTCGCCAATGACGGCAATTCCTATTGGCTGGTCTATCCCGAAGCACGCCGCAACGTTCCGAAAATCCGCGCCTTCCGCGACTGGCTGCTCGCCGCCGTGGCCGGTTCGCTCGGGCCTCGGGACGCCTGAGCGCTTCCTTTCACCCTGCATCCGGCGGCCGCCCCGACGCAACCGAAACCCCGCTGCGGAGTTTGTGGGCAGATGGCATGGCTGCGCCTTGCCGCGGCGCGGCAGCGAATCCGGCTTGACATAAATAAGACTGAATGAATAATTGCTCACGGATAAAGCAATTGCTCATTCTTGATCCATGGGAGGAAATCCGGATGAAACTCACCACGCTCTTTCTGGGGCTGTGCTCGGCCAGCGTGCTCGCCTCTGCCGCGCATGCCGAGACGCTGACCATCGCCACCGTCAACAATGGCGACATGATCCGCATGCAGAAGCTGACGGACGACTTCACCGCCAGGAACCCGGACATCCAGCTTCAGTGGGTGACGCTGGAGGAAAACGTGCTGCGCGAGCGCGTCACCACCGACATCGCCACCAAGGGCGGCCAGTATGACGTGATGACCATCGGCAATTACGAGGTGCCGATCTGGGCCAAGCAAGGCTGGCTTCTGGAGCTGAACGGCCTCGGCGACGACTACGACGTCGATGACCTGCTGCCGGCCATCCGCGCCGGCCTGTCCATGGACGGCAAGCTCTATGCCGCGCCGTTCTACGGCGAATCCGCCATGATCATGTACCGCACCGACCTGTTCGAGAAGGCCGGGCTGAAGATGCCCGAGAAGCCGACCTGGGAGTTCATCGGCGAAGCGGCCCGCAAGATCACCGACCGCAATGCCGGCATCAGCGGCATCTGCCTGCGCGGCAAGGCCGGCTGGGGCGAGAACATGGCTTTCCTGACCGCCATGGACAATTCCTTCGGCGGCCGCTGGTTCAACGAGAAGTGGCAGCCGCAATTCGACCAGCCGGAATGGAAGGACACGCTGCAGTTCTACGCCGACCTGATGAAGGATGCCGGTCCCGAAGGCGCGTCCTCCAACGGCTTCAACGAGAACCTGACGCTGTTCCAGCAGGGCAAGTGCGGCATGTGGATCGACGCCACCGTCGCGGCCTCCTTCGTCTCCAACCCGAAGGACTCGACCGTTGCCGACAAGGTCGGCTACGCGATCTTCCCGAACAAGGAAGGCGTGGACAATCATGGCAACTGGCTGTGGTCGTGGAACCTTGCGGTGCCGGCCGGCAGCCAGAAGGGCGAGGCCGCGCAGAAGTTCATCTCCTGGGCGACGAGCAAGCACTACACCGAACTGGTCGCGGAAAAGGAAGGCTGGGCCAACGTGCCTCCGGGCACCCGCACCTCGCTCTACAAGAACGCGGAGTATGAGAAGGCGGCACCCTTCGCCGCGCCCACGCTTGCCGCGATGGATGCCGCCGACATCACCAAGCCTTCGGTGAAGCCGGTGCCCTATACGGGCGGCCAGTTCGTGGCGATCCCCGAGTTCCAGGGGTTGGGCACCACGGTCGGCCAGCTGTTCTCGGCGGTGGTCGCCGGCCAGATGTCGGTCGATGACGCGCTGGCCCAGGCCCAGCAGGTCTCGGTGCGCGAAATGACCCGCGCCGGCTACATCAAGTAGAGATCCTCCCGCATTTCGGCCGCCCGACACCCGATTGGGCGGCCGCTTTTTCCGACAGCCGTCTTGCGGCCGGCACGGAGGCAGCCATGGCAACCCGACAGACACGTTCGCTCGCGCGCCTCATGCTGGCGCCCTCGGTCATTCTTCTGCTGATCTGGATGATCGTGCCGCTGGCGATGACGCTGTGGTACTCCTTCCAGAACTACAACCTGCTCAATCCGGCCATGCGCAGTTTCGCCGGGTTCGACAATTACCGCTATTTCTACACGGACCCCGCCTTCTTCCAGGCAATCGCCAACACGCTGATCATTGTTCTCGGCGTTCTGGCGATCACCGTCATCGGCGGCATATTGCTGGCGCTTTTGCTCGACCAGCCCATGTTCGGGCAGGGCATCGTGCGCATTCTGGTGATCTCGCCCTTCTTCGTCATGCCGCCGGTGGCCGCGCTGATCTGGAAGAACATGATCATGCATCCCGGCTATGGCGTGCTTGCCGATGTGGCGAGGTTCCTGGGAATGCGGCCGGTCGACTGGTTTGCGCAATATCCGCTTTTGTCGATCGTCATCATCGTCGCCTGGCAATGGCTGCCCTTCGCCACGCTCATCCTGCTCACCGCGCTGCAATCGCTGGACGAGGAGCAGAAGGAGGCGGCCGAGATGGACGGTGCCAATTTCCTCAACCGCTTCCGCTACATCGTGCTGCCGCACCTGTCGCGCGCGATCACGGTGGTCATCCTCATCCAGACCATCTTCCTGCTGGCGGTCTATGCGGAAATCCTCGTCACCACCAATGGCGGACCGGGCTACGCCTCGACCAATCTGGCCTTCCTCATCTACCGAACCGCACTCCTGTCCTACGATGTCGGCGGGGCTTCGGCGGGCGGCGTGATTGCGGTGGTGTTGGCAAACATCGTCGCGCTGTTCCTGATGCGCGCGGTCGGCAAGAACCTGGACAGGTAGGAGGAGCGACATGGCACGACAGGTCTCCACGGGCAGGAAGACGGTGGCCACGGCTGCCGCCTGGCTCATCGCGCTCATCATCTTCTTCCCGATCCTCTACACCATCATCACCTCGTTCAAGACCGAGCCCGAGGCGATTGCCGGGGTCAGCCTCATCCCTTCGGGCACGTTCGAGAACTATGTCGAGGTGCAGGCCCAGCGCGACTATTTCAAGCCGTTCCTGAACTCGGTCGTCATCTCGCTCGGCTCGACGCTGATCGCGCTTCTGATCTCGGTGCCGGCGGCGTGGTCGATGGCGTTTTCGCCGACGCGGCGCACCAAGGACATTCTCATGTGGATGCTCTCCACCAAGATGATGCCGGCGGTGGGCGTGCTGGTGCCGATGTATCTCATCTTCCGCGACACCGGCCTGCTCGACACCCGCCTTGGCCTCACCATCGTGCTGACGCTGGTCAACCTGCCCATCGTGGTGTGGATGCTCTACACCTATTTCCGCGAGATACCGGGCGAAATCCTGGAGGCGGCGCGCATGGACGGGGCCTCCACGCTGAAGGAGATCGTCTATGTGCTGACGCCGATGGCGGTGCCGGGCATCGCCTCGACCATGCTGCTCAACATCATCCTGGCCTGGAACGAATCCTTCTGGACGATCCGGCTGGCGGCCGCAAACGCCGCGCCGCTCACCGCCTTCATCGCCTCGTTTTCAAGCCCGCAGGGACTGTTCTGGGCGAAGCTCTCGGCGGCCTCGACGCTGGCCATCGCGCCCATCCTGATCATGGGCTGGTTCAGCCAGAAGCAGCTTGTGCGCGGCCTCACCTTCGGCGCGGTGAAATGATGCGCGGCCGGACCCGACAGACAAGGGGATAAAGAAGATCCATGGGCACCATAAAGCTCGAAAACGTCACGAAATCCTTCGGCGCGACCGTCATCATCCCGAAGGTCGATCTGGAGATCGCCGATGGCGAGTTCGTCGTCTTCGTCGGCCCTTCGGGGTCTGGAAAGTCGACGCTTCTGCGCCTCATTGCCGGGCTGGAGGATGTCAGCGGCGGCGCAATCGCAATCGACGGCCGCGACGTGACGCGCGTGGCGCCGGCCCGGCGCGGGCTGGCCATGGTGTTCCAGTCCTATGCGCTCTATCCGCATATGAGCGTCTTCAACAACATCGCCTTTCCGCTGAAAATGGCGGGCGAGAGCCGGGAGACGATCGACCGCAAGGTGAAGGATGCGGCCCGCGTGCTGAACCTCACCAGCTATCTCGAACGCCGGCCGGGCCAGCTTTCCGGCGGCCAGCGCCAGCGCGTCGCCATCGGCCGCGCCATCGTGCGCCAGCCCACCGCCTTCCTGTTCGACGAGCCGCTTTCCAATCTGGACGCGGCGCTGCGCGGCACGATGCGGCTTGAGATCAGCGAACTGCACCACCAGCTCAAGACCACGATGATCTATGTGACCCACGATCAGGTCGAGGCGATGACGCTGGCCGACAAGATCGTGGTGCTGAACGGCGGCAATGTCGAGCAGGTCGGCTCGCCGCTGGAGCTTTACCGCAAGCCGGCCAATCTGTTCGTGGCCGGCTTCATCGGGTCGCCGCGCATGAACCTCATCGAAGGCGCGGCAGCCGATGCCAAGGGCGCCAGAACCATCGGCGTGCGGCCCGAGCATGTCACCGTTTCCAAAACGGCCGGCGACTGGAAGGGAACGGTCGGCGTGGCCGAGCATCTCGGCTCCGACACCTTCCTTCATGTCCAGGCCGACGGCGTCGGCCCGGTGACCGTGCGCACCGATGGCGAAATCGGCCTTGCGCATGGCGAGACCGTCTATCTCACCCCCGACCAAACCAAGCTGCATCGTTTCGGTGCCGACGGGAGAGCATTGTGACTGGAAGACTGGAAGGCAAATCCGCCCTCATCACCGGCGCGGCGCGCGGCATCGGCCGCGCCTTTGCCGAAGCCTATGTGCGCGAAGGCGCGACGGTGGCGATCGGCGATATCAATATCGAGGCGGCGCGGAAGACGGCCGCCGAAATCGGGCCGGCGGCCTATGCCGTTGCGCTCGACGTCACCGACCAGGCCGCCATCGACGCCGCCATCCGCGCGGTCGAGGAAAAGACCGGCGGCCTCGACATTCTCGTCAACAACGCCGCATTGTTCGATCTCGCGCCCATCGTGGAGATCACCCGCGAGAGCTACGACCGGCTGTTTTCCATCAATGTCGCCGGCACCCTGTTCATGCTGCAGGCGGCGGCGCGCTCCATGATCGCGCGCGGCAAGGGCGGCAAGATCATCAACATGGCCAGCCAGGCCGGCCGTCGCGGCGAGCCGCTGGTGGCGATCTATTGCGCCACCAAGGCGGCCGTCATCAGCCTCACCCAGTCGGCGGGGCTCAACCTCATCAGGCACGGCATCAACGTCAATGCCATTGCGCCCGGCGTGGTGGAGGGCGAGCACTGGGACGGCGTCGATGCGCTGTTTGCGAAATATGAAAACCGGCCGATCGGCGAGAAGAAGCGGCTGGTGGGGCAGGAAGTGCCCTTCGGCCGCATGGGCCGCGCCGAAGACCTGACCGGCATGGCGATTTTCCTCGCCACGCCCGAGGCCGATTACATCGTCGCCCAGACCTACAATGTCGATGGCGGCAACTGGATGAGCTGAGGGCCGCGGGCCCGACATGCCGGCCGCGCAAACGGGCGGTGGCCAGGCATCCGCAAGGAATGAGTTCCCATGAGTGTCAAACTGTCCTTCGCCAATCTCGACAAGCTGTCCGAAAATGTCGCGCGTCCCGGCTATGTCCCGACGGATCTCACCCCCGGTATCGTGCATTTCGGCGTCGGAAATTTCCACCGCGCGCATCAGGCCGTCTATCTCGACGATCTGTTCGGCAAGGGTCTGGGCCATGATTGGGCGATCGTCGGCGCGGGCGTGCTGCCGGCGGATGCCGCCGCGCGCGAAAAACTGAAGGCGCAGGACTGGCTGACCACCGTGGTCGAGCAGGACAGCGGCCACATGGCGGCGCGCGTGACGGCGGCGATGGTGGATTATCTGGTGCCCGGCGATGCGGACGGGATCATCGCCCGGCTTGCCGATCCGCAGATCCGCATCGTCTCGCTCACCATCACCGAGGGCGGCTATTTCATCGATCCGGCCTCTGGAAAGTTCAATCCGGAAAGCCCCGAAATCGTCGCCGATGCCAGGAACCCGGCAATGCCGAAGACCGCCTTCGGGCTGATCCTCGCCGGACTCGCGCGGCGGCGTGCGGAAGACGTCGCGCCGTTCACGGTCATGTCCTGTGACAACATCCCCCATAATGGCCGCGTCACCGCCGATGCGGTGGTGGGGCTGGCGCGGATCATCGATCCCGATCTGGCCGACTGGGTGGAACGAAACGTCTCTTTCCCGAACGGCATGGTGGACCGTATCACCCCGGCCACCACCGAGCGGGAGACAAGATTCCTCGCCGACGAATTCGGCCTCGAGGATGCGTGGCCGGTGTTTTGCGAACCCTTCCGGCAATGGGTGCTGGAAGACAGGTTTCCCGCCGGCCGGCCGGCGCTTGAAAAGGTCGGCGTGACCTTCGTCGATGATGTCTCGCCCTTCGAGCAGATGAAGATCCGCATTCTTAACGGCGGTCATGCGGTGATCGCCTATCCGGCGGGGCTGATGGACATCCATTTCGTCCATGAGGCCATGCAGGAGCCGCTGATCGCGGCCTTTCTGGAGCGGCTGGAGCAGGACGAGATCATTCCCACCGTGCCGCCGGTGCCGGGCGTGGTGCTGGAAGACTATTTCCGGCTCATCCAGCAGCGCTTTTCCAACCCCAGGATCGGCGACACGGTGCGCCGACTGTGCCTCGACGGCTCCAACCGCCAGCCCAAATTCATCATCCCGACCATTGCCGACAGGCTGAAGGCTGGACAGGGCATTGCCGGCCTCGCGCTCGAATCTGCCCTGTGGTGCCGTTATTGCCACGGCACCACCGATTCCGGCGCGGTGATCGAGCCCAACGATCCGAACTGGGAGCGCATGCAGGACACGGCAAAGGCGGCAAAGGACGATCCTTCCACATGGCTTGCCATGGAAGACATCTATGGCGAGGTCGGCCGCAATCCGCTTTTTGCCGAAACATTTGCCGGCCATCTGAAAACGCTGTGGGAACTTGGCGCGCGCGAGACGCTGCGGCGGTTTCTGGCGTGAGCGGCTGTCTCACGTGAATCTTTCCCATGGCCGGTGCGCTGCCGCCCGGCCACCATCATGTCGCCTTGATATGGTGCCGCACTGCCCTGTAGAACTGTGATCATGAGCCCGACGGGAACCGGGCTGCGTTCGGCGCGTCGCGCCGCCAGAAGGGTAGGAACATGACCAGCGACCTCCGCCATGCGGCTGCCGCGCGCGAAACGGAAACCGCGCCGCACCTTGCCGCCGTGCCCGCCAGAACCGCCGCCAACGCAGCCGGCGAGCATGGCATCGTCCGCAATCCGGGCATGGCGCTGGATTTCGGCTTTCTGGAATCCATGCGCAACGTCAACCGCTCGGCGCTGGAGCGGCGGGTCGCGACGCTGACCAAGCGGCGCTCGATCAAGGCGGACAACCAAGCCGCCTGGCTGTTGCGCGCAATCGCCTGCATGGACCTCACCACGCTCAATTCCAACGACACCGACGAGCGCGTGCGCCGGCTGTGCGCCAAGGCGCTGAACCCGCTGCGGCGCGACATCGCCGAAGGGCTCGGCCTCGGTGATGCGGTGATCCGGCCTGCGGCCGTCTGCGTCTACCATCCCTTCGTCGCCACCGCCGCCGAGGCGCTGCAAGGCTCCGGCGTGCATGTCGCGGCCGTCTCCACCGCCTTTCCGCACGGCCTGACGCCGCTTTCCACGCGCCTGCAGGAGATCGAGGCCTCGGTGAAGGACGGGGCCGACGAGATCGACGTCGTCATTGCGCGCGGGCTGGTGTTCGGCGCGAAGTGGCAGGAGCTCTATGACGAGATCGTCGCCATGCGCGCCGCCTGCGGCCAGGCGCATCTGAAGGTCATTCTCGGCACCGGCGATCTCGCCACGCTGCGCAATGTCATGCTCGCCTCCATGGTGGCGATGATGGCGGGCGCCGACTTCATCAAGACCTCGACCGGCAAGGAAAGCGTCAACGCCACGCTGCCGGTGGGCCTCGTCATGGTGCGCGCCATACGCGCCTATTTCGAGTACACCGGCCATCTCATCGGCTTCAAGCCGGCCGGCGGCATTTCCACCGCCAAGGCCTCGCTCGACTGGCTGGTGCTGATGAAGGAGGAGCTCGGCCGGCCGTGGCTGGAGCCGGAGCTCTTCCGTTTCGGCGCCTCCAGCCTGCTCACCGACATAGAGCGCCAGCTAGAACACCATCTGACCGGCCGCTACTCGGCCAACCACCGCCACGCCATGGCCTGATCGCAGGAATTCGGAAGATTTCTCATGAACATTCTCGAGCGCTACGCCGCCATGGATTATGACGCCGCCCCCGAAGCCCGCAATGAAGCCGACGCCTGGCTGGCGGGCAGGGATTTTTCGAAATCGCTGTTCATCGGCGGCGAATGGAAGGCGGCGGCAAGCGGCGGCACCTTCGACACGAGCGACCCCGCCACGGGCAAGCTGCTGGCGAAGATTTCCGATGCCGGCGTGGCCGATATCGACGCCGCGGTCACCGCCGCCGCTAGGGCGCTGCCGAAATGGAGCGTGCAATCCGGTTATGCCCGCGCCAAAATCCTCTACGCCATCGGCCGCGCCATGCAGCGCCACCAGCGCCTGTTCGCGGTGCTGGAATCGCTCGACAACGGCAAGCCGATCCGCGAAAGCCGCGACATCGACGTGCCCCTGGCGATCCGCCATTTCATCCATCATGCGGGCTGGGCGCAGTCGCTGGAGAAGGAGTTTCCCGGTCACAAGCCGGTCGGCGTGGCGGGCCAGATCATCCCGTGGAACTTCCCGCTGCTGATGCTGGCCTGGAAGATCGCGCCGGCGCTTGCCGCCGGCTGCACCGTGGTGCTGAAGCCGGCTGAATACACGCCGCTGACCGCCATCCTGTTCGCCGAGATATGCCAGCGCGCCGGCGTGCCGAAGGGCGTGGTCAACATCGTGCCGGGCGGCCCGGCCGCTGGCGAGGCGATCGTCAACCACCCCGGCGTCCAGAAGATCGCCTTCACCGGTTCTTCCGAGGTCGGCAAGATCATCCGCAAGGCCACCGCCGGCTCGGGCAAGAAGCTGTCGCTGGAGCTTGGCGGCAAGTCGGCCTTCATGGTCTTCGAGGATGCCGATCTCGACAGCGCGGTCGAAGGGGTGGTGGACGGCATCTGGTTCAACCAGGGCCAGGTCTGCTGCGCGGGCTCGCGCCTTCTGGTGCAGGAGGGCGTGGCCGAGGCTTTTATCGCCAAGGTCAAGGCGCGCATGGCGAAGCTGCGCATCGGCAGCCCGCTCGACAAGAACACCGACATCGGCCCGCTGGCCGACCGTGTGCAGCTCGAGCGCGTGAGCGGGCTGGTGACGCAGGGTGCCGCGCAGGGCGCGCAGTGCTGGCAGCCCGATTGCCCGCTTCCCGACGCCGGCTATTTTTATCTACCCACCCTCGCCACCAATGTCTCGCCGGCTAATATTCTCGCGCAGGAGGAGGTTTTCGGGCCGGTGCTCGCGGTCATGACCTTCCGCTCCACCGAGGAGGCAGTCGAGCTTGCCAACAACACGCGCTACGGCCTTGCCGCCTCGGTGTGGAGCGAGAACGTCAACCTCGCGCTCGACGTCGCGCCGAAGCTGAAGGCCGGCGTGGTGTGGATCAACGGCACCAATATGTTCGATGCCGCCTGCGGTTTCGGCGGGTATCGCGAGAGCGGTTTCGGCCGTGAAGGCGGGCGCGAGGGCATGGCCGAATATCTGGCGGCGAAGCTGCCGCTCGGCGCGGCGATCAAGCCGGCCGCGCCCGAAACCGTTTCCGGCCCGGTCAAGGCCGACGCCATCGGCATCGACCGCACGCCAAAACTGTTCATCGGCGGCAAGCAGGTGCGGCCCGACGGCGGCTATTCCTATGCCGTCGCCGACCGCAAGGGCAGGCTGGCCGGCGAGGTGGGGCTGGGCAGCCGCAAGGACATACGCGACGCGGTGGCCGCCGCGCGCGGGGCCAAAGGCTGGGCCGGCGCGACCGGCTACAACCGCGCGCAGGTGCTCTATTTCCTGGCCGAAAACCTTGCCAGCCGCGCCGACGAATTCGCCGCGCGCCTGAGCCAGCTCACCGGCGTGGCTCCCAAGGCCGCGCGCGAAGAAGTCGAGCTTTCAGTCGAGCGGCTGTTTTATTTTGCCGGCATGGCCGACAAGTTCGAGGGCCGCGTGCATCAGCCGCCGGCGCGGGTGGTGACGCTGGCGCTCAACGAGCCGGTCGGCGTGCTGGGCATCGTCGCGCCCGACGCCGCACCCCTGCTCGGGCTCGTCTCGCTGCTGGCGCCGGCCCTTGCCATGGGCAACACGGTGGTGCTGGTGCCGAGCCACGCCCATGCGCTCGCCGCCACCGATCTCTATCAGGTGATCGAATATTCCGACCTGCCGGCCGGCGCGATCAACATCGTCACCGGCAAGCCGGGCGAGCTGGCGGCGGTGCTGGCCAGGCACGACGATGTCGACGCGCTGTGGTGCGTGGCCGATGCCGACACCTGCCGGCTGGTCGAGGCCGAATCGGCCGGCAACCTCAAGCGGGTCTGGACCGGCAACGGCCGCGACCTCGACTGGCGCGCCGACGCGCTCTCAGGCGACGCCTTCCTGCGCCGCGCAATCGAGGTGAAGAACGTCTGGGTGCCCTACGGCGACTGATTTTTTGTCCACGCGCGGCGCGGCTCGCCTCTCCCTGGGGGAGGTTGCCGCACCAACTCCGTCGTTTTTGGCAAGCTCAATCGGAAAGCGGGATGCGAGCCAGCGTCTTCAAATTAGCGACACACGCCGACCGACGCAGCGGGAGGAAGCCCCACGTCAGCTAGAAGTTTTGTTGCTTCTTCCAATCGCCCATTGTCGGTCTTCGATCCCTTGCGGCGACGAATCTCAGCTTCCCAATCATCGACTCTTTCGACCTCTGCCAACCAGTGAGCCGTGGCGGCAAGTTCTAGCACCGTCACGTTCTGAGAAGCCAGTTTCTTGGTTATATCTCGCAAATACTTATTGCTTAGAGAGGTATATTCTTTATCTGCCGATTTGTGCACGAAAATGCTGTAGCGAGCGCCATCAGATATTCTGTAACCATACTGCTCATCTACAAGATCGAAGGCCTCTGCATCCAAGATCGCACTGTCGAGATCACGCGAGTATGGCCCGTAGTGATGGTATGAATAGTCGAATCCGCTTTCAGCTCCGAGCTGATCCAAAAGGTAGGCGATCTTTTGCAAACGGATACGGCTGACCAGGCGACCCCCGGCGGCGTGGAGAATGTCTGCGACATAATATTCTGGTTCATGTGGCATGGCGAACTCCTTCATTTGCGTGCTGCGTCACGCTCGGCGGGATCAGAAAAATAGAACCGAGTGAACTGCTCCTTGGATTCTAGGGCTTCAATCAGCTTGGAAAGTCTGCTGATTTCAACCGGCCGCTCACCATCGAAAATATGCAGTTTCTTATGCATCCGTTCATCGTCGCCGCCGATCTCAGCATAGATACCGATTGCGGCTTTATCGTCGAGCATCACAGTCTCGGCCTTTATCTGATCGCCGAATTTCTCCCTGATCCGTCTCAGTCGATTTCGCTGTGTTCCGGAATCTTTCCCAAATTCGGCTAGGTCGAGCGTTTTGTACAGTTTTCGTTCTCTTAGTCTAGTCGCGATCTCTGCGACATCGGCGTCTTCAGCCTGCGACATCGCGTCGATCGCGCCCAAAATGAGTGCGTCGTCCAACGCAAGATAGTTTTCGACGGTTTCGCCATCTTTGGCGAAAAAGCGGATCAGAGGGTGCGTTTCGGAAAGGCCGCTCTTTTTGATTTCACCCTTTTTGCCTGATGCCAGCCGTGCGACTGCACGAAGCAGCTTACTAATCATATGCTCTAGGCAGCGAGTAGCTTTATGAAAATAGACTTGTTGATGCAGCGTATAACGCGCCAACAAGAATTGCTCCGCAGCTGGCCGCGCCTTTGCGGTCAGGCAGAAGGTCTGAACTCGGCGTGGTTCGCTACCGTCTTCGTCAGGCGCATCGATTTCGATCTCGGCGACACGTACGTTCTCTATCAGCCAATCGAAGTCTATACCGCCGGCACCCGTCCCGGTCATGAGCTTGTCGCGACGAATATAATCGAGCCTGTCGGCATCGAAAGAACTCGAAACGATTGCGTGATAGATATCCTCCGGGTCTTCTTTCTCAAGTAGTGCAGCAACTTCCTCAGTGAAGCCGACGCGGTGAGCCTCAAGCAAGGGGCGTACGCGTCCGCTTGGATTCCTGATGATGTCGGCGGTCCATTTTTCGTGCCGCTTCTTCACTCCACGGGACTCTTGAACACCTTCGAAAGTGTGACTGAAAGGTCCATGGCCGAGATCATGCAGAAGGGCTGCGGCGAGCGCGACTTGCGCCGTTTCATTGTTAAATTCCTGCTCGTTGCGCTTCATCTCGCGCTCCAGGACTTTAACCAGCGTCCGAGCCGTATGGAACACGCCAATCGAGTGAGCGAAGCGCGAATGAACTGCACCGGGAAAGGTGAATTCTGACACGCCGAGCTGACGGATGCGTCGCAGGCGTTGAAATTCCGGTGTGTCGATTAGCTTCCAAGCCAGCATATCGATTGGCTCTTTCTCATCGAACACGATGAGGCCATGCACCGGATCGCGAAGTCTCTTGCCCATCGAATCACCCCCCCCGGATGAAGATACGATGACCGTGTATGGATTTGAATCCTACCCTTAACGACCGCCACACTGCCGCTCGGTACGCTTCTTGCGCGTGGGCGAGGAAACGCAGCTTCGGCGTGAGGCGCTCTCCTCACGCTCCCGCCGTAAACGCCGCAATCGCCGCCATGTTGACGATGTCGGAATCCTTGGCGTTGAGCGGCACGATCTGGACCGGCTTGTTGAGGCCCACCAGGAGCGGGCCGATGACCGTGCAGCCGCCGAGCTCCTGCAGCAGCTTGGTCGAGATCGAGGCCGAGTGATAGGCCGGCATGACCAGCACGTTGGCCGGGCCTGACAGGCGGCAGAACGGGTATTGCTGCATGAGGCGCGGGTTGAGCGCGACGTCGGCGGCCATTTCGCCGTCATATTCGAAATCGACGCGGCGCTTGTCGAGGATTTTGACCGCCTCCTGGATGCGCTCCGAGCGCTCGCCGGCCGGGTGGCCGAAGGTGGAATAGGCGAGCATGGCGATGCGCGGCTCATAGCCCATGCGGCGCGCGAAGCCGGCGGCTTCCTCGGCAATGTCGGCGATCTGCTCGGCATTGGGCATGTCGTGCACGGCCGTGTCGGCCACCAGCACGGTGCGGCCGCGGCAGAGCGCGATCGACACGCCGATGACACGGTGGCCGGGCTTGGCGTCGATGGCGCGGCGCACGTCGTCGAGCGCGGTGGAGTAGTTGCGGGTCACGCCGGTGACGAGGCCGTCGGCATCGCCCAGCGCCACCATGGCGGCCGCGAAATGGTTGCGGTCGTTGTTGATCAGGCGCTGGCAGTCGCGCTGCAGAAAGCCCTGGCGCTGCAGGCGCTCGTAGAGATAGTCGGCATAGATGGCGTTGCGGCGCGACAGGCGCGCATTGATGATCTCGATGCCGGGCTTGTCGAGGTCGACGCCGGCTTGCCGCGCGTTTTCCTTGATGATGTCGTCGCGGCCGAGCAGGATGGCGGTGCCGAGCTTCTGGTTCACATAGGACACGGCCGCACGCATCATCTGCTCTTCCTCCCCCTCGGCGAAGACGATGCGCTTGGGCTGGCGGCGCACGCGGTCGAAGATGCGCTGCAAGGTGGAGGCGATCGGATCGCGGCGGGCCGAAAGCTCGTTGGCGTATTTGTCGAGGTCGAGGATCGGCCGGCGGGCGACGCCGGTGTCCATCGCGGCCTTCGCTACCGCCACCGGTACGGCCGAGATGAGACGCGGGTCGAACGGCACGGGGATGATGTAGTTGGGGCCGAATTTGGGCCGGTTGCCGCGATAGGCGGCGGCCACGTCGTCGGGCACGTCCTGGCGGGCGAGATCGGCCAGCGCACGGGCGGCGGCGATCTTCATCTCGTCGTTGATGGTTGTCGCACGGACATCGAGCGCGCCGCGAAAAATGTAGGGGAAGCCCAGCACATTGTTGACCTGGTTCGGGTAGTCCGAACGGCCGGTGGCCATGATGGCGTCGGTGCGGATTTCGGCGACCTCTTCGGGCGTGATCTCCGGGTCGGGATTGGCCATGGCGAAGATGATCGGGTTCTTCGCCATGGATTGCACCATGGCAGGCGTCAGCGCGCCCTTGGCGGAGAGGCCGAAGAACACGTCCGCGCCCTCCATGGCATCGGCAAGGCTGCGCGCGTCGGTCTCGACCGCGTGGGCCGACTTCCACTGGTTCATGCCTTCGGCGCGGCCCTTGTAGACCACGCCCTTGGTGTCGCACAGGACGATGTTTTCGGGCGCGAAGCCCATGGATTTCAGCAGTTCGATGCAGGCGATGCCGGCCGAGCCCGCGCCATTGCACACCAGCTTCGTGGTTTTCTTGTCGCGGCCGGTGACTTCGAGCGCGTTGATGAGGCCGGCGGCGGCGATGATGGCCGTGCCGTGCTGGTCGTCGTGGAAGACGGGAATGTCCATCAGTTCGCGCAGCTTCTGCTCGATGATGAAGCAGTCGGGCGCCTTGATGTCTTCCAGATTGATGCCGCCGAAGGTGGGGCCGAGATAGCGCACGCAGTTGATGAAGGCATCGACATCGGTGGTATCGACCTCAAGGTCGACGGAATCGACATCGGCGAAGCGCTTGAACAGCACCGCCTTGCCCTCCATCACCGGCTTGGAGGCCAGCGCGCCGAGATTGCCGAGGCCGAGGATGGCGGTGCCGTTGGAAATCACCGCCACCATGTTGCCGCGCGTGGTGTAGTCGAAGGCGCGGCTGGGGTCTTCGGCGATGGCCAGCACCGGCACCGCGACGCCCGGCGAATAGGCGAGCGAAAGGTCGCGCTGCGTGGCCATCGGCTTGGTGGCGTTGATCTCCAGCTTGCCGGGGCGTCCATTGGCGTGGAAATCCAGTGCTTCCTGTGCGCTCACCGAAGGGCCTGCATTGTCTGATTTGTTGCCGGATGCCATGCTCGCGCGCCGTCCCTTACCCATGTTTTTGTGGAGTGTTCGGGATTAAGACTACACTTCGCCCCTGTAAACCGCCAATCAGGACGAAGCTCTTTTTTGGACGAGACAGTGAACGACGAAACCCCGATCCGCACCGAGGCCAGCACGCCCCTTCCGGGCAGCGGCGCCGCGACCCCGATGATGGAACAGTTCATCGAGATCAAGGCGGCGAACCCGGACTCGCTGCTGTTCTATCGCATGGGCGATTTCTACGAGCTGTTCTTCGAGGATGCCGAGATCGCCAGCCGGGCGCTGGGCATCGTGCTCACCAAACGCGGCAAGCATCAGGGCCTTGATATCCCGATGTGCGGCGTGCCGATCCATGCGGCCGACGACTATCTGCAGAAGCTGATCGGGCTTGGCCACCGCGTGGCGGTGTGCGAGCAGATCGAGGATCCGGCCGAGGCCAAGAAGCGCGGCTCGAAATCGGTGGTCAAGCGCGACGTGGTGCGGCTGGTGACGCCGGGCACCATCACGGAAGACAAGCTGCTGGCACCGGCGGAATCCAATTTCCTGATGGCGCTGGGCCGCGTGAAGGGTGGCTCGGAAACAAGAGGCGGGGAGCGCGTCAGCGCGACGGGGAGCCAGGCAAGCTATGCGCTGGCCTGGATCGAGCTGTCCACCGGCATCTTTCGCGTCGCCGAGACCAGCGCCGACAATCTGCTCGCGGACATCTTCCGCATCGACCCGCGCGAGCTGATCCTGCCCGAGCCGGTGTTTTACGATGCCGAGCTGAAGCCGGTGCTCGACCTTGTCGGGCGCGTGGCCAATCCGCAGCCGCCGAGCCTGTTCGATTCCGCCTCGGCGCCGGGCCGCATCGCGCGCTTCTTCGAGGTGGCGACGCCGGACAGTTTCGGCACGTTTTCACGCGCCGAGCTGTCGGCCATCTCAGGCGTCATCGCCTATGTCGAGAAGACCCAGAAAGCCGAGCGGCCACCGCTGTCGCGGCCTGAGCGCGAGCAGTCGGGTTCGACGCTGTTCATCGATCCGGCGACGCGCGCCAACCTGGAACTCCTGCGCACCACGAGCGGCGCGCGCGACGGCTCGCTTTTGAAGGCCATCGACCGCACGGTGACGGGCGCGGGCGCGCGGCTCCTGGCCGACCGGCTGATGTCGCCGCTGACCGACCCGAAGGCGATTGTCCGGCGGCTGGATTCGGTCGCCTTCTTCCTGCCCGAGCGGCAGCTGGCCGAGGCTTTGCGCGCCTGCCTGAAGGGCGTGTCCGACATGCCGCGCGCACTGACCCGGCTGGCGCTGAACCGTGGCGGCCCGCGCGATCTCGGGGCGCTACGCTCCGGCTTCGAGGCGGCGATGGCGCTGCGCACGCTGTTTGCCGATGTCGAGACGCCAGCCGAAATTTGCGAGGCGCTGGAGGCGATTTCCGCGCTGCCGGTCGGCTTCGCCGATCATCTCACCGGCGCGCTGGACGACGACCTGCCGCTGCTGAAACGCGATGGCGGTTTCGTCCGCGCCGGCTACAATTCCGAACTCGATGAGATGCGCGCGCTACGCGACGAATCGCGGCGCGTGATCGCTGGCATGGAACGCGACCTGAGCGAGGAAACCGGCATCCGCTCGCTGAAGATCCGGCACAACAATGTGCTGGGCTATTATATCGAGGTGACGGCAAACCATCAGGCGATCATGAACGGCACGGACGAGGCCAAGGCGCGCTTCATCCACCGCCAGACCATGGCCAGCGCCATGCGCTTCACCACGACCGAACTCGCCGAGATGGAGACCAGGATCGCCAATGCCGCCGATCGCGCACTGGCGATCGAGCTTGCCGCGTTCGACACGCTGGTGGCGGAGGCGGTCGCCCAGGCCGAGACGATCCGCGCCGGCGCGGCAGCCCTTGCCGCGCTCGACGTGTCGGCAGCCCTTGCGGTGCTGGCAACCAGCGAAAACTGGTGCCGGCCGGTGGTTGACGACAGCCTCGCCTTCGAAATCGTCGGCGGCCGCCACCCGGTGGTGGAGCAGGCGCTGCGCGCGGCGGGCGAAAACGCCTTCGTGGCCAATGACTGCGACCTGTCGCCGGAAGGCGGCGCGAAGGCCGGGGCCATCTGGCTTTTGACCGGCCCCAACATGGGCGGTAAATCGACCTTCCTGCGCCAGAATGCGCTGATCGCCATCCTCGCCCAGATGGGGTCTTTCGTGCCTGCGGCAAGCGCCCATATCGGCGTTGTGGACCGGCTGTTCAGCCGCGTCGGCGCCTCGGACGATCTGGCGCGCGGGCGCTCGACCTTCATGGTCGAGATGGTGGAGACGGCGGCGATCCTCAACCAGGCGGGCGCGCGCGCGCTGGTCATCCTCGATGAGATCGGGCGTGGTACGGCGACCTTCGACGGCCTGTCGATCGCCTGGGCGGCGGTGGAATATCTGCACGAGAAGAACCGCTGCCGCGCGATCTTCGCCACCCATTTCCACGAGATGACGGCGCTGGCCGAGAAGTTGCCGCGCCTTTCCAACGTGACCATGCGGGTGAAGGAGTGGGAAGGCGACGTGGTCTTCCTGCACGAAGTGGGCAAGGGTGCTGCCGACCGTTCCTATGGCGTGCAGGTGGCGCGGCTCGCCGGCCTGCCTGACGCCGTGGTGCAGCGGGCCAAGGACGTGCTGCATCAGCTGGAAGCGGGCGAAACTTCCGGCAAGGCCGACCGGCTGGTCGATGACCTGCCGCTGTTCTCGGCTGTGGTGAGGAAGGAAACGCCGCCCGCGCCCGCAAAGGTTGATGTTGTGGGTGCCGCCCTTGCCGTGCTCAATCTCGATGAGATGACGCCGCGCCAGGCGATGGAGGAGCTTTATCGGCTGAAGGAACTGGCGGCGCGGGGGTGAGGCGGGGTCGCCAAAGGCTAACATTACAGTTGCGCTTTTGATTTGAGGTGTGCTCGTCGCGCTTTGGCTTGATGTGCTCTTCGCCAGAGCGACCAGGCGATGATGTATGATGGTTC
>NZ_QGGG01000024.1:0-38995 GCF_003148475.1 Pseudaminobacter salicylatoxidans
AGTCGGGCTACGCCCTCCCGCCGTTCCCCGCTTGCGGCGCCAAGTGGCCTACTTTTGCGCCGCCCAACGGCCTGGTTTTGCTCCGCCGTTGACACCCATGCCAACGGACTGGACCTGCGAAAAGGTGAGCTGAAAACCGAGCAGCACAATCGCTGTCCTGAGAATTGGACGTTGGCAGAAGGCGATCCCGGCAGCCGCGCCACGGGGAATCTCAATGATGTTTGCAAACATGATGCCCAAGATGACAGCGAGGATCATCGGGCTGAAAATGGCAAGCGCTGGGAAGCCACGCAGCGAATAGGCCGCACCACTGACGACCGCAGCAAGGAATATCCCAGGTAAGATATCCTGCAGCTTAGTCGTTATCCGAAAAGACGTCGAGTGTTGCTTTGACTGGACCGGGGAACGAGCAGACACTTGATACTCCATCTATGCATCGAACGAAATCTCATTCCAACACCGCAGGGTCCAACGCAAAAAATGGATCAGAATGATCGATTGTTTCGAATAGTTCGGTCGACTAGACGGAGCGGAGGTTTGGCGCTCTGCAGGAGCAGCCCATTCGTCAGGTGCGCTAGCTCAATAGTTGGACCAGGATATTATTCCCACCGATGTAGGTTCGGCGAAAAGGCTTTGGCAGAGATTCGGTGTTAAACTCCGACGCCTGCAACCCGATTTCTGCGTCCGCAAACCTGCCGCAAACAGCTTTTCAGGTCGTTGCTCTCTCTCGGTTCGGCAACCTCGCAGTCCAAGCTATTCCGGGTCGTAAACTCCGAGACATATCCCAGCGCAAAGAGAGGCAAGCTCTTTGAAGCGATAGCCAATCTAGAACCGCTCAAATGATCTTAGACGACGGCCTGCAACTCCACGGGAATCGGGTGAATTGATTTTCACTTGATGATGCTGACAAGGAAGTCTTCATTCCAACCCGCGCTCAGTCGTTTCGAAGTCATCGATAGCTTGGCTGGATGGCGACGCAACAGGTTGTGGGCCATATGCTTGATGGTCGTGAAATTGGCTGGCGCATGATCGGTTCGCACACGGCATTCGTCATCCCTGAAGACGCAATCCATCAGCCAGTGCATACTTTCCACGGACCAGTGGCGCCGTACGACATCACCGAGCTTGTCGGCGCCGTCAGCTGAAGATGTGATGTAAAAACGCGTTTCCCGTTCGACCTTGGCGTCAATTTCTGTCTCGCTGTCGACCATGATGATAGCTTTCATGCCCGGCCATTTGTGGCGCTGCTGCAGCCATCCGATGTCGTGGAAGACAGTCACGTTGCGGGTTACGATACGGCCGTGATCCCCATCGACGGACTTGTGCTGGCTGACCGTGGAGTCGCTGAAATTGCTGGATTTTTGTTCGTTGGAAAAAAGTTCGACATCCTCACGAAGGGTCCCCTGGTTACCTTTCAGTGCAAGGACGTAGTCAGCCTTTTTGTCGATGATCTTGCTGGCAATGTCACGCTGGCAGCCCATCGCATCAATGGTGATGATGGCGCCCTCGATGGCCAGCATCTCCAGGAGCTTCGGAATTGCGACGATCTCATTGGACTTCTGCTCAACCTTGACCTGCCCAAGGACCAGGCGTTGCTGGGCGGCAAAGGCCGAGACCATATGGATGGGGTTGTGCCCACCCTTCTTGCCGGAGCGTCGGCTAGTCTTTCCATCGATGGCGATCACGCCTTCGGGTATGTCGGTCAGTGCCGCAACCCAATGGACGAAACACTTCTGGAAGTGTTCTGCATCAAGGGCGGCGAACACTTCTCCAATGCGATCGTGGTCCGGCGTTCCGTTGGCAAAGGGCCGAAAGCGGCGCAGCAGATCAGGCTTCAATCTCCCGAACTCGGCAATCCCGGTGAAGGTCTCGGCCCCGGCCACAACGGCAAGCAAGGAGAGCAACAGGATCTCATCAAGCGGATAGATCACCTTGCTGAGCTGCCGCGGGTCGGACAGGTCGGAGAAATGATCAAGAAAAACAACGCTTTCAAGAACAGCTTCTTCGGATACGCTCATGGTCAGAAAATCCCAATCGAATCAATTGGGTTCCCACAGATTCAGCACTTCCCGCAAATGTCACGCATTAACTCGCCCGATTGCCTTGCCTGCAACTCGGGACGGCGTTGACGGGCAAGAAAAAGTGTTCTAACTTATTGAACAGTGTTTAGATTATATGAACAGGTAAGTGCTCATGGCCTTGTTCCTCCCCGGCTGGCCCGAAGTGCCGGCGGAATATCCCTCCGATAGCGTCGGCATGCATCCGCCTTATGATACGCCGGCCTACATCTTTACCAGAAAGCGCGCTCCATCCCGGCCCTTAAGATATATTCCGCAGACTGCTACGGAGTTGTACGGGCCTGTGTATGGACACGAAAGTGTTCGTCCAGAAGACTCGGATCTGACTCGTCAGCATGACGGAGAGCCGATAGGAGAGCGCATTCGAATTACGGGGCGTGTTATCGATGAAGACGGCCGCGGCGTTCCAAACGCACTATTGGAAATCTGGCAGGCGAACGCAGCTGGTCGCTATATTCATAAGTTAGATCAGCACTTAGCACCCCTTGACCCAAACTTTTCGGGCGCTGGCCGTACCGTTACCGGAAGCGACGGCTCATATTCATTTATTACGATTATTCCTGGTGCTTATCCGGTCGTGGGACTGCACAACGTCTGGCGTCCACGCCACATTCACATCTCTTTATTCGGGCCGTCATTTTTGAGCCGCTTGGTCACCCAACTCTACTTCGAGGGCGATCCCCTACTCAGATATGACTCCATCTATAATGCAGCGCCGGATTTCTCAAAGAGAGGAATGGTGGCTTCGCTCGATCTTGAGGCTACACAGTCTGAATGGGGCTTAACTTACCGCTTTGACATTGTTCTGCGGGGCCGAAACGGGAACTATTTCGAGGAAACTCATGCGCATTGAAGCCCCGATGACGATCACACCATCTCAGACAGTCGGTCCCTTCTATGCCTACTGCCTGACGCCAGACGACTATCAAACGATCCCTCCTATTTTTGGAAGGAACCTCGCCACCGACGATGCTGTGGGACAGCGCATTTCAATTTCGGGAACGCTCATCGACGGAGATGATCATGCCATCCCTGATGGTATGATCGAACTCTGGCAGCCTGATGGAAATGGCAATTTTGTAGGTGCACAAATCAACCCACGAAAGTCATCATTCACGGGCTTTGGCCGCACCCACTGCAATGAGTCTGGCTCCTTCACATTTCACACTGTGAAACCGGGTCGTGTTCCGACATCCGCAGGGATCTTACAGGCGCCTCACGTTGCGCTTTCCATCTTTGGAAAGGGATTGAACCGCAGATTATACACGAGAATCTATTTCGCAGATGAAGTCTCTAATGATGAAGACCCGATCTTGGCTCTCCTGTCGAGTGATGAGCGTGCTACGCTTATCGCAGAAAAGATCGATGATGCCGCCTTTCACATCACAATCCGCCTTCAAGGACAGAGGGAGACGGTTTTCTTCGAAGTGTGAGATCACAAACATAGCACTCGCCTGCGAAGGCTGCCTTTGCAGCGCAAGGTAATTCTGACGCCAATCGCGTGGCCGCATGTGTTGAGAAAGACCGGACTACGTAAGTTTAGCAACATCAAGCCAAGGAGGAATATGATGTTCTCGAAAATGTTGGTTTCCGCAGTGACCGCGACAGCGCTTCTGTCGACATTGCCCGCCTTTGCCCGTGATCTGAAACTTGCCGATTTTCATTCGCCCTCGCATTTTATTGTTGAAGAGGTATATGAGCCTTTTGCGAACGCAGTGTCAGAGGCAACGGGCGGGGATTTAACCGTCCGACTCTATATGGGAGGGGAGCTTGGCCCAGGCCCAAACGAGCAGTACAATCGTGCTGTCGATGGCGTCGCTGATATCGTCTTGGCTATGCCGGGTTACACGGCCTCTACATTTCCATTGACCCTTCTTGCCGACCTGCCCGGTGTGATTGACGCTGAGACCGGTACCGAACGCATGCTGGCCAACATTGACAAGCTCTCTCAGGAGTATCGTCGAGTTCAGCTGCTCGCCCTATGGAATAACGCACCGTCGTTTTTGTTCTCTGCGACCAAGCCAATTCGTAAGCTCGAGGATCTTGCTGGCATGAAGGTTCGCGTCCCATCACGTAACGCAGGCCTTGTGCTCGAAGCGTGGGGAGGTGTTCCCGTTTCCATGCCTGCAAGTGAAGTTTATAATGCGATGCAAACGGGGGTCATCGATGGAGCGATGATTGACGCCACAGCTCTGACAGGGTTCAGACTGGAAGAGGTGACAAACTACATCACAGTCGGCATGGATACGTCGATTTCCCAGTTTTTGATGGTGATGAATCTCGACAGTTTCCAGGAGCTTAGTGAAGAGCAACAAAAAGCTGTTCTCGATGCTGGTCAGGAAGCCGCACGAAACGGCAATAGGGCTTGGCTCGGCGTTGCATCCACCGCCCTCAAGGACTTCGCTGGAACGGAAGGTAAAGAAGTAATTACGCTTTCAGAGGAAGAAATCGAGAAATTCAATGCCGCAACTAGTACCGTGGTCGAGAGCGTGATTGAAGAAGTCGAAGCAACAGGCGTTGCAGCACGCGCCTATGTCGAAGCGCTACAGAATGACTAACTCTCCGACAATAAAAAAGAAGCAAGGCATCGCCCATTCGATAGTAATCGAATGGGCGGTTGCCTTCTTAACGTCTCTGTCAGCTCTAGCCTTAGCCATTATCTTATGCACCAGCTTTGTTGGCGTCATCATGCGCTATTTCTTTCAGACCCCAATCCTCGGTAGTGATGAGATAATTCAGCTAGTCTCGATCGCGTTGGTTATGCTCGCAATGCCAGGCACCGCCCAGCGCGACGGACATGTGCGAGTTGATGTGTTCGATAAGCATATCGGCGTGTGGGGCCGTTTCATTGGCGACTTGTTCTCGCGTGCCGTAGGCGTCTACCTCATGTACCTCTTGACTTGGCGCTCGTGGCTAAAACTGCGTGAAGCACTGGAGTATAACGACCTATCCAACATGCTGCGTGTCCCATTCTGGCCATTCTATGGACTCATGGCGCTCGGCGGTGCCCTTTTTGCGGTTGTTCTGGTCCTGCAAATAGTTGACCTCATTCGCGGGGGTACAGGCGCGCATGACTGATTTTTCGATTGGCCTCTTCGGCATCGGAGCGCTTTTCGTATTGATGGTCTTGCGCATGCCAGTTGGGATGGCGATGCTGACCGTGGGCTTCTTCGGCACGTGGATGCTGAATGGCTTCCGTTCGGCGAACGCCTTAATGGTTACGGAGACATTCTCTCAGGTATCCAACTACTCGTTGACCGTCATCCCTCTATTTATATTGATGGGCAATATAGCTTCGGTAGCCGGCTTCAGCCGTGGGCTCTACGAAGCGGCTTTTGCATGGGTGGGGCGACTCCCTGGAGGTCTTGCTTCGGCTTCAGTCCTTGGGTGTGCGGCGTTCTCCGCCGTCAGTGGCTCATCGGTGGCGACTGCGGTTACCATTGGACGTGTCGCACTGCCAGAGATGGCGCGTTTCAACTATTCCAGCGGGCTCGCAACGGGTGCGATTGCTGCCGGTGGCACCCTTGGTTTCCTTATCCCACCATCAACCGGCTTTGTTATCTACGCCATTCTCACCGAACAAAGCATTGGCCAATTGTTCATGTCGGGTATTCTCCCCGGTCTCTTGCTTGCAGGCTTGTTCATTCTCACGGTCACCCTCATCTCGCTTCGAAATCCAGAAGCGGGACCGCGCGGAGCTCATGTTCCGCTAAAGGAACGTATGGCTGCCGCACTCCGTGCGGCGCCCCTGCTAACGGTAATCATAGTATCAATTGGGGGTATTTATCTTGGTGTATTCACGCCAGTCGAAGCCGCCGGCATCGGCGCGGGACTGGTCCTTATCTTGGCTCTATTTACGCGGAAGCTGACTCCGTCAACCGCTTGGCGAGCGGTTAGCGACACGGTCAGCACTACAGCCATGCTGTACCTGATCATTATAGGCGCAGCAGTCCTCAATCCGTTTCTATCGATGACACAATTGCCGTCGATGTTGGGCGAAGCAATGACGTCTGCTGGTCTCGGCCCCTATGGCGTGCTGTTTCTTGTCGTTGTTGCCTATCTGATTTTGGGGATGTTCATGGACGGGTTAGCAATGCTGGTCGTGACTGTTCCCATCTTCTACCCCATCATGATGTCGATGGGCTTTGATCCGATCTGGTTTGGTGTTGTAGCCGTTATCATGATTGAGATGGGTATGATCACGCCTCCTGTCGGCATGAATGTATTTGTCGTGAAAAGTATTGCCGGTGATGTGCCCATGGCCACGATTTTTCGCGGCGTCCTGCCATTCTGGTTTGCAATGGGGTTCTGTCTGCTTTTGCTCGTACTTTTCCCCCAAATTGCATTGTTTATACCCCAGGCGATGTTCTGACTTTTTCAGCGAAATACAAGTGTCCCGGCCAACTGCGCAGCGGTTGGCCCGGACACTTGCCTCTACCTCCTGTTCCACCCCAATGAACGAGACATTTCAGCTGCGGCCTCTTGTACATGAATGGTGCAGAAGGTCAGTTTCTCCTCCCTAAGACGGCTGGCAGGTCCAACGATTCCGAGCGACGCCACCACTTTGTGGGTCTGGTCACGAATCGGTGCTCCAACCGCATTCACACCTGGTAAGTAGCCGCCAAGATCGACAGCATAGCCTAAACGCCGAATGTCCTGGAGTTCAGCTCTCAATATCTCAGAATCGACGACCGTTTCCGATGTAAAGCGTTTGAGGGGTTGCGAAAAGAACTGAGACAGTTGCGGCTCTTCTATGAAGGCAAGCAGAGCTTTGCCGTTTGCAGAGCAATGCAAAGGGGCGCTGCCACCGACGCGAGACGCGACACGCATAGGCTCGGTGCTTTCGTTTTTTGCTAGGTAGAGAAGCTCCGAACCGTGCAAAACAGAAAGCGTCACCGTCTCCCCCGTCTTTTCCATCAGAGCCTTCATGGGGGGCGAGCAAACCTTGACCAGATCTAACTGAGCAAGCTTAGTTCCGGCAAGCTGAACGAGTGCGAGCCCGAGCCGGTATTTTCGAGTCTCAGGATGCTGCTCAATGAAACCTGAACTGGCGAGGGTGCGGAGCAGATTGTGAACTGTAGCGCTGTTAATATCGAGGATTCTTCCGATTTCGCGTACCCCGAGCCATTCAACATCGGGGGTGAATAGCTCAAGTAAAGCAAGCGCTTTAGAAACCGTCTGAACTGTGTTTTGTGGCGAATTTGGCTCCAGAGCCATAGTCCTCTCATTCTTGCAAATTGCTGCCAAGCGGCGGGTCCTTCGCGTTACAACTTCGTGAACTGTAAACCGGCGACATGAGTTAGGTCGAAGGCGCGCACTCAAGTCACCCTACCTGCTTTAGAAACGTACCATTCCATCACACATCGGTTGGAGGGGCATCATACTTCTACCGCTACCAGATTCCTTTTTCTGCCGCTTCGGCGAAGGTGAACTTCGCCGACGCAGCAACGCAGATCGCACAGAAATCTTATACGATAAATGCTGTTCATATTAAGCTAACGCTGTACATAATAGCCAGTCAAAGTTATAGCTACGGCTCCATCCCTAGATTCATCTTACTGGGCGTTTTGATGTCATTTTCCCCCCTTGATTCAGACCTGTTGGGGCCTCTGTTTACGACGAAAGAAATGAGGGACGCGCTCTCGGAGCGTCGATTTCTCGGGTTGATGTTGCGAGTCGAAACCGCTTTGGCGCGCGCTCAGGCTGCTGAAGGTTTGGTCAGCCAAGAGCTTGCCAACTCCATCGCCGGTATAGATCCTGGCTCTCTGGACATTAAGGTACTGGCAGAGCAGACCCGACTTGGAGCGGTCCCTGTCATCCCATTCGTAAAATCAGTGCAAGCCATGCTTCCGCCGGATGTAGCAGGTGGCTTCCATTTCGGTACTACGAGCCAAGACATCATGGATACGGCCATGATTCTTCAAATGGCCAAAGCGGTGGATCTAATCGAAACTGATCTAAGTGCCTTGCTTTCTTCCCTGTGCGAGCTAGCGGAGGAACATTGCGAGACTCCCTGCATCGGGCGCACAGCTGGCCAACATGCTTCGCCTGTCACATTCGGCTTCAAAGTGGCAGGCTGGTGTGTCGCGATCGCTGAGCACTTAGCTCAGCTTGAGCAACTTAAACTGCGAGTGCTCGTCCTCTCATTGGCTGGTCCTGTAGGCACACTGACCCAAATGGGCGATCGGGCCGAAGCCGTTGTGACGAGGACTGCGGCGGATCTTGGATTAGCCGTCCCCGCTATGCCGTGGCACACGCATCGTAGCAGAATTGTTGAACTAGGTAGTTGGTTGGCCATCCTTCTCGGAATTCTAGCGAAGATGGCGACAGATGTGCTTCACCTTGCGACAACGGAAGTGGGAGAGGTATCTGAGCCAGCGGTCGCCGGCCGGGGTGGCTCCTCGGCTATGCCTCACAAGCGAAATCCTGTTGGATCGATGATCATTCTGGCCCAACACTCTGCATCAGTGGGCCACCTTTCGACGTTGGTGAGCGCGATGGCAAGCCTTCATGAAAGGCCCGTTGGCGCCTGGCATTCTGAATGGCTGGCGCTCCCGTCTCTCGTCGGACTGGCGGCAGGAGCGCTCAGAGAGGCTCGTCTTCTAGCTGGTGGCTTGGAAGTCGATGCCGCACGAATGTACCGAAACATAGAATTGACAAACGGAATGATATTCAGCGATGCGGTTGCGGGAGGTCTAGCGCAGGCGATGGGACGCGCCGAAGCTTACACCGCCGTAGAGGAAGAAGTCGCCAACGTCGTCCGTTCAGGTGGGCACCTTCGGGAACGTCTGACCAAACGCTTCCCCGCCCACCATTCCACCATCCTGCAGGCATTTGAGCTTGCACCAGCGATCAATGCTGCCGCGAGCCGCTGTCGCGCAGCGCTAATCTCTGTTCGGAAGCAATTGGCATGACTTGCTAGTTTCGGCTCAACAGAAAGGAGCTCCAGGAAAATGTTACCCGCTGATCAAGCTGGCATACCGCCTTGCGAAGGGCCTCGCGCGCGCTCTGCGCCAATAAGTTTTGCAATACCAAAAGGCGCATGGGACACTCATCTCCATGTTTTTGGCCCAACGGCTGTGTTCCCATATGCGGAAAAGCGTCCGTATACTCCGCCGGATTCACCGCTTGAAGATTATCTGGCGTTGATGGAGCGTTTGGGCATCGAACGGGGTGTCTGTGTCCACCCGAATGTGCACGGGATTGATAATTCAGTGACTATTGATGCGGTCGAGCGTTCTGATCGCCGTCTCCTCGGAATAATCAAGCCTCATCGTGATATGACCTTTACGGAACTGCGTGACCTGAAGACCCGCGGTGTAAGAGGGGTACGTTTCGCATTCAATCCCCAGCACGGTTCCGGCGCACTCGACACCGAACTGTTCGAGCGAATGCATGGTTGGTGCCGTGAACTCGATTGGTGCATAAACATGCATTTTGCTCCTGATGCTTTGGAGGGGCTATGTGACCTCATCGCGGGAGCTGAAACACCGATCATAATCGACCATTTTGGCAGAGTTGAAACGGCGGCCGGAGTCAACCAGCTTCCCTTTAAGATCCTACGTGATCTTGCGACTCTTGATCATGTCTGGATTAAGTTGACGGGAGCCGATCGGATCTCGCATTCAGGTGTTCCATATGACGATGTTGTGCCGTTCGCACACGCCTTAAGTGAGATAGCCCCTGACCGCCTACTCTGGGGAAGCGACTGGCCGCATTCCGGGTACTTCGACCCGAAGCGCATGCCAGATGACGGAGATTTGTTGAACTTAGTTGCCCGGTTTGCTCCTGACGTCGCTCTCCGGCATAAAATCCTGGTTGATAACCCTGCCCGATTGTTCGGCGCCATCTAAAGGGCGGATATTCAATGCAACCTTTCGTGTACAATTCAGCTCCTTCAAGGGTTATCTTTGGCCGTGGAGCATCACGATCACTGGCTGCGGAGCTGGACCGACTAGGGCTGAAAAGAGCGCTGGTACTGTCCACACCGCAACAAGAAGAACAGTCGCTTTCAATCGCGAGCAACTTAGAATGGCGGTTGGCGGGGTCGTTCCATGAAGCCGCTATGCACACTCCGAGTGAAGTCACGGCGGTGGGTGTCAGGCGAGCGAGCGAGGTCAATGCGGACTGCTTGGTTGCTATCGGAGGTGGTTCCACAATTGGTTTGGGCAAAGCAATAGCGTGGCGAACCGATTTGCCACAGGTTGTGGTACCGACGACATATGCGGGGTCAGAAATGACCCCCATACTGGGGCAAACGGAAGATGGGTTGAAAACCACAATCCGTAACCCAAAAATCCAGCCCCAGACGGTGATCTACGACGTTGACTTAACTCTGACCTTACCGGCCCAAATTTCTGTTACGTCAGGCTTGAATGCGGCTGCACATGCGGCTGAAGCGCTTTACGCCCGGGACCGCAATCCGGTGATTTCCCTTTTAGCAGAGGAAGCTATTCGCGTCCTGACCCAGGCGCTCCCACGGATCGTCGATGACGAGCGAAATGTCGAGGCACGAAGCGAGGCGTTGTACGGAGCCTGGTTGTGTGGGATTTGTCTCGGCTCCGCGGGAATGGCTTTGCACCACAAATTGTGCCACACGCTTGGGGGCAGTTTCAATTTGCCTCATGCAGCTACCCACTGCGTGGTACTGCCTTATGCCTTGGACTACAATCGTACGGAAATTCCCGAAGCAATGGCAGCGATGTCGCGCGCAATGGGAGGTGTGGACGCTGCAAGGGGTTTCCGTGCTCTCGCAAAGAACTTAGGAGCCCCGACGTCCCTCCAAGCATTGGGCTTTGAAGAAGCAGATATAGCGCGCGCAGCGGAGCTCGCCACGGAAAATGCTTATTGGAATCCACGTCCAATCGAGCTCGCGCCAATACGAACGCTCTTGACCCATGCATGGCGTGGCGATGATTTGTGAAAGACTTTGCGCCCCTTCAGCACACGAGTATGACGATGATAGCCTCCTGTCTCCAGCCATCCGAGCCGCACTTTTAAGGTCGAATCGTCCCCACCAGTAAGGTCACGCGAAAGATCTTGAAGCCTTAAACCCGGATATATGCGGCGCCGCGAGCCAGGCGTCGTTTGTGTCATAAGAGCGGCGCGCAGAGATCGGTTCTCGCCGACCGTCTCTTAACGCGACGGCGAGCCTCGCTCGTGCCAAAGCCGTTTTGCTGGCGGTCACCCGCGATGGGCGCCTCCACCAGCTTGATTCCAAAGGAGCCAGACGATCAACAACGCCACGACCAACCTGGGGTCAGAACAAGAACTGTTCGAAATCATACGCTAAGGTCGAACGGACCGTGAACCGTCGTCTCTGACGCGCATGATGGTCTGCCGGCTGGTTTCGAACTTTCTGGCGAGCGCGGAAACGCTCATGCCATTGGCCAGCCCTTCAAGAACGTCTTGCTTCCGCATTTCGTTGAGCCGCGCCGGTCGACCAAGAATCTTTCCTTCCGATTTTGCCCGTTTGAGGCCGGACTGCGTGCGTTCGATAAGCAGGTCACGTTCGAACTGCGCGACGGCGTTGATGACGTTCATAGTCATTTTGCCAGCGGAGCTTGCGAGATCGACACCGCCCAGAGCGAGGCAGTGAACCCGGACACCCAATTCCTCCAGTTTCCCTACTGTGGTGCTCACATCGATGGCGTCCCGCCCAAGACGGTCGAGCTTTGTCACGATGAGCACGTCGCCGGCTTCGAGCTTGTCCATGAGCCGGATGAAGCCTCGGCGCTGCGCAATGGCGACACTGCCGGAGACTGTTTCGGTGACGATGCGGCGTGGCTCGATGTGGAAACCGGCTGCCTCGATTTCCTGAATCTGGTTTTCAGTCGTTTGGCCGGTCGTGGAGACACGGACGTAGGCAAAGGTGCGTGGCATGGGCTCGATTCGTCCGAATAGGCTGTCCGGAATGTCGAGCATGTCCATAACTATGTCAAGGTAATTTGTGGACAGTGCGGTTTCACCCTGTACGGAACCGGTCGTTTTCGGACATGCCAAGGGGTCATCGGCAAGATGTTGTGTGGAGTAAAGAATGGCCCGACGGAAGCTTCTCAAAATCCAGGATCGACAGGAGCTGTTCGGCGTGCCGATCGATGAAGACAGCCTGATCCGTCACTACACTCTGTCTCCAGCCGATCGGCTGGAGATCGCAGTCCGAAGACGCAAACATAACCAGCTCGGCTTTGCTGCCCAGCTTTGCATGATGCGATATCCGGGCAGGACGCTCATGGCGAACGAAATACCGCCGCGGGGAATGCTCAACTATATCGCCGAGCAATTGGATGCCGATCCAGAAAATTTCAGTTCTTATGCGAGGCGAGAACCGACCCGGCTGGAACACGTATCGCACCTCCTCGCCTATCTTGGGATGAGAACTGCAGCAGCTCCGGACCGGCGGGCCGCCTTGATGTCGGCGATCGAAACGGCAGCGACGACAGACAAAGGGTCTTCTATTGCCAAGGCAATCATCACCACCATGCGGGACCGCAATGTGGTGCTTCCTGCGCCAGACACTGTAGAGCGGATCGGGCTAGCGGCGCGCGCTATAGCGCGACGGCGTGCGGAAACGGCGTTGATCTCCGGCTTTTCCCCTGAGCAACTTCAGAGTCTTGACGATTTGCTGAAGGTCGATCCTGCAATCGCACAGACGCGGTTCCATTGGCTACGATCGGCTCCGGACGCACCCGGCGCCAGCAACCTGGTCGCGATGATGGAAAGGCTCTCCTTCATTCGCGCCATCGACATCGATCCCCGTCTGCAGGGCCGCATCCATTCCGGGCGCTGGGACCAGATGATCCGGGAGGGCGATGTTACGCCGGCCTGGCTTACCGCTGATTTCAACGCCAGCCGTCGGCGCGCGACGATCGTCGCCCAGGTTATCAAACTCGGCCAGAAGCTGACTGACGATGCGGTCACCATGTTCATCAAGCTGATCGGCAGGCTCTTTTCCCGGGCCAACAATCGCAAGAAGCAGCGCCATGCCGAAACGCGTAAAGAGACGGCCAAGGCGCTCCGGCTGTTTCTCGATACGATTTCCGCCCTTCAGGCCGCCAACGACAATGATGAGGATGCGATCGAGACGATCAACCGGCACGTCGGCTGGCATCGTCTTTTGCAGGCAAAGCCCGCTCTCGAGGCCATGGTGGAAAATGGAGATCCAGATCCATTGCTTGTGGCGGTGGAGCAATATGCGAGCGTCCGCAAATATGCGGCGCTGTTTCTACGGACCTTCGCTTTCCGCTCGGCTCGCCGGAACGATCCCCTGCTTGCGGCGATCGAGATCCTCAAATCCCTCTACGAAGATGGGCGGCGCAGCCTTCCAGATCGGGTTCCGGTTGCCCATCTCGGCGTGACGGCCCGCAAATTGGGCTCTGAGTAGCAACGGAACAGAAAACACACATAAGCTTGCCTACAGGTCGTCGATTCCTGCGGTTCGGGGATCGCGCAGCGGCCTGAGTTCGCCACGCGCGATGATTTCCGGCAGTGTGAAGGCGTAACGGCCGAGCATGTTGATGTGGCCGAAGCTCAACGGGGAAAGGTGGGCGACGTCCTCGGACTTCACCTCGTATCCTTCGGCGCGCAGCTGATTGAGAGCGGCGTCCATATAGATCGTGTTCCACAGGACGACGACGTTGACCACCAGGCCGAGCGAGCCGAGCTGGTCCTCCTGACCGTCGCGATAGCGCTGGCGCAGTTCGCCACGCTTGCCGTGGAAGATCACGCGCGCCAGCCTGTGGCGATTTTCGCCGCGGTTGAGCTGTATGAGGATGCGCCGGCGATAGCTCTCGTCATCGATGAACCGCAGCAGGTAGAGCGTCTTGATCAGGCGTCCCAGCTCCTGGAGCGCACGGGCCAGTTTCATCGGGCGATCGTTGGTCTGGAGGGTGCGGGTGAGCCCGGCGGCTCGCACGACGCCGAGTTTCAGCGACCCGGCGAGGCGCAGGAGGTCGTCCCAGTGGTCGGCGATGAGGCGCACGTTGATCCGGTTCGCCGCAAGCCCGTCGAGCAGGCCGTAATCAGCTTTCCTGTCCACCCGCCAGAACCGGGAGCCGCCGATGTCGGCGATGCGAGGACTGAACTGGTAGCCGAGGAGATGGAAGATTCCGAAGATCGTGTCGGTGTAGCCTGCGGTGTCGGTCATGATCTCGGTTGGAGAAAGCTCGGTTTCCTGCTCCAGGACGAGGGCCAGGAGATAAAGGCTGTCGCGCAACGTTCCGGGAATGGTGATCGCGTTGAGGCCGGTGTACTGGTCGGACGCCAGATTGTACCAGGTGACGCCGCGCTCGTGTCCGAAGTAGTGAGGATTGGGGCCGGAATGAATGGTGCGCACCGGCACGACAAAGCGCAAGCCGTCGGCCGAGGCAACTTCGCCGCCGCCCCAGGATCGGGCGAGTGGGACCGCGTTCTGCGCCGCCACCAGTGCTGCGTTGGCGGCGGTCAGCGTCTCGGCGCGCAGAAAGTTCTGTTTCACCCAGCTCAGCCGCGATCGGCGAAGCGCCGGGCTGTCCCGCCGGACAAGCGGCTCGAAGCCAGTATTGCAGGCTTCGGCCAGGAGAACCGCGCTGACGCTCGTCGCGATGTCCTCGGCGCGTGAACCACCTTCGCTCGCGTGGGTAAAATGCTCGGCAAATCCAGTCCGCGCCTGTATTTCGAGGATAAGTTCAGGCAGATCGACATGCGGGAGTCGGGTCTCGATTTCGGTGCGAAGCGCCACGAGGCTCGGCGGCTCCTCGATCTTGTCGAGCTGCGCGACCGACAGATCGACGCCGCCGGCCGTCGTCTCGAACGACAGCGCCGGGTTGGCGGGCGCGCGATCGGCGGTTTCCCGATAGGCGAGATCAAGGCGTGTCGAAAGCCGGGTCAGTTCCTCGTCGGCCGACGCCGAGACCCCGACCGTGCGACAAACGGCCGGGCGAGCCGCTTCCCAGGCCGCGCCGGACAGAAGACCCTTGCGTGGATCGGCGTAGCGCAGCGACCGGGACGCAAAGACATCCCGCCGGCGGATCGTGCGCCGGAGCTGATCAAGTACGCACAGCCGATAGCCGAACAGGTCAATCTTGCCGTCGGCCGCTTTCAACTGGCCAATCCACTCCTTCGGTGCGAAGGCGGCGGGTGCGGGTCCAGACCGTTTGACGCCATCTTGAAGGGCACGCACGTGTTCAACGGCATCCAGGAGCGACCTGCCCGCCGGAGCCGCGTCGAGGTCGAGCCCACGCAGCAGCGCCGGCGCGAAGCGAAACTGCCCCCGGTGTTTCCTGAGTTCGGCGAAATAGACGTCGTCGGGCGGCTCGGCGAGTGCACCCACCCGGTCATAGGCGGTTTTCAGGAGATCGCGCCCCACGGTCTCGAAGATGACGGCACGAACCTCGGCGTCCGGTGTCGCCTCGTCGAACAAAACGGCGGCGGCGTCGCGCAGCTTCAGCGCAGCGGCATCGAGGTCGCGAAGCGAGCGCAGACGCGCCTCCCTTGAGGCCGCCTGCGCATTGGAAAAGATCGTCGTGGTGACGACGTCGAACAGATCGATGACGTCGTCGCTGGCGCTGGCCTCGAGTGTGCGGATGAACGCCAGAAGCGTTGCGGTCCGCCGATCGTCCGGAAGTCGGGCGACCGCCTGTGCCTTGGCAGCGGACGCGAAGCGGGCGAGCGCATTGATGCGACCAGGCGGCAGCCTGTCGATTTCCGGCAACCCTTCCGTGATGACGCGGATTTCGTCGAGACGCGCCAGCGCCCGGCTGATCTCTGGGCCGCTCTGGATATAAGGACCGTCCCGAAGGCGATCGAGGGGGCTCTGGCGGACACCTTCCGGCACCACGACGAGAGCGTCGAGCCGCTCGCGCTGTTCGGGCGTCACCTTGTCGACGAGGCGGCGGAACAGACGGGCATTGGCGCGCGCGCGAACGCGGGAGACCGTCCGCTCGAGCACCGACAGTCCCGGCAGCAAAACCTTGTTGGCGAGCAGAAAGGAAACAGCTCTATCGAACAGCGCCGAGGGCCGGTCGGTGCCGGTCCAGCAAAGGGCGTAGAGAAAGCGGCTCAGCCGGAACGACACGCCGGGATCGGTGACGGAGCGATAGCCATAGCGTGCCCGGATGCGCGGGATATGTCGCCAGCGCGCCCGGTCGTTCGCATAGGCGAAAATCGCGCCCGGATCATTGAGGCCGAGTTGCTCTGCCGCGTACCCCACGGCGGACGCCGGAGCTGTCGCAAGGTCCTCGAGAAACACCCCGAGCAGGCGAACCGATCCGAGCTGGACGGCGACGCCCAGGCGGTTGCGATCGCCGCGATGCTCGGCGACAAACGCGCGATCGGCGTCATCGAGATAGAAGTACCTGACCAACTGATCGGAGGTCGGCTCGTCCGCGAAACGACCGTAGCGCCGGACCTGGTCCTCGGTGAGGAAGCTGACCGGCACGGGCTCTCCTATTTCGCGGCGACCGAACGCTTCTTGAGAAGATCAGCGGCACGCGGGCGCGGTTGGCCCTTGCTGTCGACATAGGCATAGAGCGTCGACAGCGAGACGCCGAGCTGGGTGGCGACATCACGGGCGCTGTTTTCCCGGTCCGCCATCATCGCCATCGCGGTCTTAAGCTTCGGACGGGTCATCATCCGCGGCCGTCCGCCGGCGCGACCCCGGGCTCGCGCGGCGGCCAGACCTGCCATCGTGCGCTCATGGATGAGATCGCGCTCGAACTCGGCGAGCGTGGCGAAAATGCCAAAGACAAGTCGCCCCGTCGCCGTGGTCGTGTCGACGTCACCGGTCAGCACCTTCAGCCCGATCCCCTGCTTCTGAAGCTCGCCGACAAGCCCGACGACATGCGGCAGGGATCGTCCGATCCGGTCGAGTTTCCAGATGACAAGCGTGTCGCCCTCGCGAGCGGTGTCGAGTGCCTGGGCAAGGCCGGGCCGCTCGGTGGCGCGGCCCGAACAGACATCCTCGTAGATCTTCCGACAGCCAGCCTTTTCGAGCGCATCGCGTTGAAGGTCGAGGCTCTGCTCGGCCGTCGACACCCGCATATATCCGATCAGCATGGTGATGTTCGCCCCCTTCGTCTATCAACGTAGCGGGGGCCAGGTTTTCTGGCTATAGGTTTATCCAAGGCTTTATATGAAATCGGCAGATCGTCGCGCCAGATTCGCCGGCGTGTTGTTCCGAGGTGCAGAAAACCGGGGTTTGTTGCGATGCCCGACACAGACCACCGCCCGAATGTTCCGGACCTGCCGCCGGAAGACAAGATGGGCTTTGCCGTGCCGAAGACGCCGGCCCACTCGCTCATGCTCCTGAACCGCTACATGCGGACCGACATGCTGCAGCACATCCATGTGCGTCTTCACAAGATGAGGGATGAAAACGAGCCCGGTTCCCCTTTGCATCATATGGCGAAAAGCCTCGAACAGGTCATCGGCACCTGGGACGGCATCAACCTGGTCGAATGCTTTACCCGCAACCACCTCCATATCGATCCGGATTACGAATTCCGGCCGGAGCAGGATTACCTCCACGACATCAGGCTGATGAAGCATCACCTCAAATGCCACAGGTCAACGATCAAGGAGCTGGATCGCTGGCGCTAACGCCGTGCCGGAATGTCGGAAAGCCCACCTCGGCCGCTTAAGTGAGTTTTCTGTTCCGTTGCTACTCAATGCCCTTTCTTCCTCTTGAGAATGTTCCGCTTGAGCCGCGAGGCTTTTGACCAGGCCAGCAAAGCGCCGACGAATGGTCTTATTTTCAATGCGAGCGAAGGCCCGGTTCAACGCTAAGCCCTCAGCGCTGGACAGAAACTCCGCCATCTCGTTGTCAACGGGCGGAGTACGAGCAACGCCCTCGCGGTCGTGCATGTCCTCGAAGAAGTACGAGGGGGCGACGTCGAGAACGGCCGCGATTTCTGTGAGGCGACTTGCGCTTACCCTATTGGTCCCTTTCTCGTATTTTTGCACCTGCTGGAACGTGAGGCCGATCGCCCCGGCTAAAGCCACCTGTGTCATGTCGCGCCAGACGCGCCGCATACGGATTCGGCGTCCAACATGAATATCGATCGCGTCGGGTTCTTTTTTCTTAGGCACACCACGGGTCACGCAAATCTCCTTGCTTATGCTCGCGAGGGCTGAACCTCTTTTGTTGTTGGACCATCGATGAAACGGAGCCCGTTATCTGTGAGGTTCAACCCCCAACTCGTTCCCTGTGCAATAACGGGATGGTTGATTTCGGCCAGCTCATTGTCGAGCAAGACGCAAACTCGGCGCCACGTAATTCCGGCCTCTTCGCCTTGCACGATCAGCTCTAAATCGTGAAGGGCATCCAATCTCCGTTGTCCGGAGAGAGGTTGCTTATTGTTCGGCAGGATGCTCATCAGCTTCCGCCCGGATCGAGCTTCAGATATACGCGATCCTCCCAGGATTTCCGATGCCAGCTATAGGTTTGCCCGGCCTCCTCGTCGGCGTTCTGTTCCAGAACCGTGCCCTTGACGGTGACGGTGACGGTTCCAGTCGCCGGCAAGCCGATCGAGTTGAGGTCAGCCAAAGCCTGTTTCGGCACCACCGGCGTCGAGATCACGACCGAGCCATCCTCCTGACGTTCAACCGTCAAGAAATTGTTGCCGGACCGTGACTTGGTGGCGGGGAAACCGATCGCCGGATTCGATTCAGTAAGTTCGCCTTCTAGGCTCATTGCCAGATCAAACCGGCCTCCCCCTACATAGACGAAGCGCTCCATTCCCGGCATCGTCGCTGCCAAGGCCTCTTGGCCCTTCATCTTCTCATCGGCGTCGGGCGGAATCTCCTGCCTATCCTGCAGGGCCTTCACATAACGAGGGTCGGCCAGACGCCCATCCAGTTCAACGGAGTAGGAATAGCCCGAAAGGTCAATCGTGGCGTTGAACTCCTCCGGCGCGAGGCAGCCGCTCAAAAGAGCGGCCGTGCCGAGTATGATAGGAAGCCGGATTCCGGCACGCCCAAGTGCGATCATCGCTCGCCTCCCGTCCTGTATGCCCCCGGAAACACGATGTCCTGATCGACTAGGATGTTGAAGTTGTAGCCAGGCCGGATTTCCAAAGTCGGCTGGACATTCAGATTGCGGTCGATGGTCTTGTCAGCCACGCGGCCGAACGATTCCGCGAAGTTGCGGCGGGCCGCATCTTCTGGCCGTTCTTGCGAGACACCGAAGGCATTGGTGCTGCTTTCCGGCAAGGCCATGTCGATGCCGGTCCCGATTGCCGCGACCAGAATGGCGGAACCGAAGGTGCGCCAGAAATGATTGTTCACCTTGTCGCGGAAGCCGCCATAGCCCTGTGTATCAACGCCTGCCATGCCGCCGATCTGCAGCGTGGAGCCGTTCGGGAAGATGATATCGGTCCAGATGACGAGCGCACGTTGCTGACCGAAAGAGACTTCGGAATCATAACGGCCAAAGAGCTTCGTCCCTTGGGGGATCAGAAGACGGTGGCCGGTGGCGCTGTCATAGACATTCTGGCGAACCTGGGCGGTGATGCGCCCGGGAAGGTCGGAGTTGATGCCGGTAATGAGCGTTGCGGGGATCATCGAGCCGCGTTTGAGCTCATAGGGCGACATTTGCGGGACGACCTGATTTGGCAGATAGCCAAGATCGGCCACGTCCTGATTAAAAAACGCCTGCTTTCCAGCCTGATTGTTCTGGTCGCCTGCACCGGCTTGACCACCAAGCCCGGCGCGCATTGCGGCCGCATAGAGGTCGGACATGCCGCCCGTACCGGCAAGCGTTGTCCCCTGCCCTTGCCCCTGTTGCTGACCAGACTGTTGGGCCGCGTCGAGATTGGTGATGTCGATCGCCATAGGGCTGTTGCGAGCATTGCTCTGAGCCTGAATTGCCGCAAGCTGCTGGCGATGGCGCTCGCGCAGCAACGCTTCTTCCTGCTCGCGCAGGAGACGTTCGCGCCAATCGGCTTCCGGCTCTAATGTCGTCTGCTGGACCGTCTCTTGCCGTGTCGTCGGCTGGAACGGGTTCACGGCCGGTCGATCCTCTTCGACGGCGGTTTCCGTTGACGGCTGAATAATGACCGGATCAGGCCGAGGCTCGCCGATCACGCCGTCGCCAATGCCGCGCTTGATTTCATCGGCAAAATCGCTCGCAGGTTGCCCCTGGGTTTGGTCCGGCTGTTCCCCGCCCCTCATCAGGCCGCGTTGCGACAGGCCCCAAATGATAACGCCAAAAAAGAGGACCGCGAGCCCGATGAAGATGAAGATCGGCAGTCTGTTGAGACGCCGGATCTTCGGGCGGTCTTCATCAGGACCGGCATTCAAATCAATCGAACTCATAGCCAGGTCCTCTTAGCTTTCGGCGCGGCGCATGACCGACACGGGGCTTGCCGGAACGGCAATGCCCGTCGAGGTCGAATAGGTACGGGCCAATTCAACGGTCGGCGTGGAAAGACGCACGAGGACCTGTCCATCAGCCGTGTCGACGGTGTAGGCAAGCGGGATCGCGCCCGCGCCGGTTGCCGCCGGATCAACGGCATAGCCCCAGCCTCGCAGTTGCTTGTCGAGCGATGCCGCAAAAGCGGAATCGTCGCTTTTGAGAGCGATCGTTCCGGTCCCCGGTCCGACATTCTCGGCAAGTTTTGCAACCATGTCGCCGGCGACGGCATCTGCCGCGATGCTATCGAGCTGGGCCGCATCCATGCTGGCAACAGGGGAGAAATAGCCCCCTGTCGTGGTGCAGGCCGCGAGCGAGGTCGATATGATGCCGATGGCAAGCGCGCGTGAGATCTTCATGGAGAAGTCAGACATGACTATCCCCTCCTGTTGATTGTGATTTTCTGCTGACGGCTCCCGACGCCGGAAACGAGGATGGCCCGATCGATCAGATAGTCGACGACCATCATATTGTTGTTGAGCCGGTAATTGACGATCTGGTTTTGCCCGCCCGAAACGACATAGAGGACCGGCGCATCGCCGCTCCCCAGGTGGCCAGGGAACTGGATATAGGTCTTCGTTCCGTCCGTGTAGACGCGCGTCGGCTTCCACCTGGCGCTGCCTGACATGGAGAAATTGAAGTTGAGGTTTTCGGCCGGAACGCCGGCGCCGGGGATCACGCTGTCGGAGATCCGCTGGTTCACGACCTCGAGCTGCTTGCGAATGTCTTCCGGGTAGTTGAAAGCCACGCGCGCCATGTAGCGTGAGCCGTGGGATTGCAGATTGATGTGGTAGGTCCGGCGCGATGTGGTGACGACCATGGACGTCTTGAGCCCGGCTTCGGCCGGCTTGACGATCAGGCTGATGCGCTGGCCTTCCGGCGAACCGGAAGATGCCGGTTCGACCTGCCAGCGCACGGTATCGCCCACCAGAACGTCGCGCACGGCTTCTCCGGCCTGCAACTGGATTTCGCACAGTTGCAGGGGGGAGCAAACGACCGTCGGCTGCGTCTCCCCATAGAGATAGATCACCTGCCCGTCCGGGCCTTTCGTCATGACCGCGCCGGCATTCTGCCATTGCCCGGATATGCCGATGCCCTTGTTGGCGTTGAAGTCGGCCGACTGTCCCATGCTCGGGGCAACCGTGCTGAAAACCAAGGCTGTAGCGCACACGCTCGCGCGCAATTTCATCATATTGAACATCACTCTCTCCGCGAGCGTTTTGGCTAAAGTTGGGCCGTCCAGTCGAAGTCCTGGAGGTAAAGGCCGATGGGGTTCAGGCGAATGATAGCCTCGTCTTGAGGTGGCGATAGTGTAACGGTCGCCACTCCGCGCCAGCGTCGCGTGCGCAGCTCTTTGCCGGCGCGATCCCGCTCGATTTCGGACCAATCGACCTGATAGCTCTTGTTCGAGAGCGCCACGACATTGCTGACCTCAACCGAAACGGTGACAGTCCGCGCCCGGTCGAAGGGCGAATTGTTGCGGAACCAGTTGTTGACCTTCTCTGTTGATGGGTCGGATTTCCGCAGCATCGCGTATGTGCGATCGATGTAACCCTTCTGGACAATGGTATCGGGCGTGATCGAACGGAAGTTCGAGATCCACGTGCCGAGCATGGCGCGCACGACGCGCTCGTCGGCATATTCGATCTGCGCTGGGAAGCCGCCCGAAACGGAATTGCCGAGCTGGTCGACCTCGACGATGTAGGGCACCAGTTTGACCTGGCTCGACTGATACAGCCCATAGCCGAAACCGATCACGGCCATGGTCATGGCGAGGATGCCGATCGTGCGCCAAGCGTTGGCAGAGCGGGTCGCGCTGCCATACCGCTCATTCCACTCGTATCGCGCCGCGAGATACGGATTTTCGGGATTTTTCAGCTTCGCCATGACCTAATTCCTGACGTTGGAGAGACGCGGGCCATGCCGCTCATTTCTGATTGCTTTTGACTTTGGGATTGCTCAGCCCCATCGACGGGCCGCCGCTTCCGCGCGAGCCATGAAGGCCAACCGCCTTGTTCAAGGCGTCGTTGGCCATGTTGCGGGCACTGGTCGAGACCCCTGCCCGAGCGCCTGCCATGGCCGAACCAAGAGCGCTTGCGCCCCCGGCCTTTGCAGCACCAGCGGCGGCAACCCCGGCGCCGACGCCAGTTGCCGCAGCGGCGGCAAAAGTGGCGACTTGAGCGCCGCCACGAATGGCTTCCATGCCGTTGCTGGTGGAGACACCCTGGACGACGCCCTGAATAATGTTCGGGACATGAAGTGCGATCATGAAGACGACGACCGAAAGGCCGGCGATGATCAAAGATGCAAGCCACTCCTCACCAGCAGTCGCATCATCGGCCAATCCGATCAAGATTTCCGAGCCGATGCGCGCAATCATGACCAGCGCCATGAGCTTCATGCCGACGCTGAAGGCGTAGACCAGATATTTAATCGCAAATTCCTTGGTGAAACTGGAACCGCCAAGGCCGAGCATGATCATACCGGCGAGCAGGCCGACATACATTTCCACCAGCACGGCGACGAAGATTGCCGCGACAAGGGAAAAGCAGATGACCACGATTGCGACGGCGATAACCGCCGCGATCGCCATGGCATTGTCTTCGAACAGACCGAACTTGATCTGCTCGGAGAGCTTCGAGGCCACGCGGATACCGGCGTTGAACACGTCCGCAGGAGACGCCGACCCGCCATCGGCGCCGAGCTGGAAGAGACTGTCTACGATCGATTTTGCGAAGTCCGGCCCTTGCTGAAGGACGAACAGAAAGAAGCCGATGAAGAGGATCCGGCGCACCAGCTCTGCAAACCACGTATCGAGCGAAGGCGAGGCTATTGCGAGCCAGACGGCGGCAATGCCAAATTCGATACCCGCCAAGATCCAGAACAGCGAAGTGGCCGCGTTCATGACGGTGGATTCCCACCCTTGAGTGGCAGACCGCACCTGGTTTTCCAGATTGGTGAGGACACTGCCTTCCTGTGCGATGGCTGGCTCAACCAAAGCGAGGGCGGCAATGGCGAAGGTCGCCATTCTCAAAATCGATGCGGCGCGCATGCTGAAAACCTCTGCTGGTTCAGAAACGAGGTGCCATTTTCTGGCCGCCCGAGGTTGGATAGTCGTCCGGATTGGACTTGAAGAAGTCGCCGGCTTTTTCCTGCGCAGCCTGGCGCGCAGCGGCTTCCTCTTCGGCAAGCTCAACTTGGCGAGCAAGCAACGCCTTCACCTCCGGATCGGTGTTCGGAATGACGACATAGGACAAAGCCCCGCCCGCGACAGCGGACAGGAGGGCAATCACGATGACGATGGGGAGCTTAACAACAGTCATGCGCTTACCACCTCGGCTGCATTTCTTGACCGCCGGAGGTGGACGGCGATGTGCTATTAAAGAACTGCTCCCGCTTGTTCTGCGCGAGATCCTTGGCGGCCTGTTCGGACTGGTACCAAGCGCCCATCATGGTCGATTGCTGTGCAACAAGGCCGCGAAGCTTCTGCATCTGTTCGACCTGTTGGCTGGCGATCGAATGCCCGACCTGTAGCGCCTGCATCTGGCCAACCGCCGACTGCGACTGCGATTGCAGCTCGCGCATGGTGCTCTGTTCGCTGTCGAACTGTTGAGCCGTTAGACCGGCTTGCGCCAATGTCCCGCCGATCGTGTCCCGGTTGGTCTGCGACCAGCTCTGATACTGGTCGGAGTAGTTTTCCCCGCCCTTCACACCGCTGGCAAATTCCTCGAAGCTCGGAAAACGCTGCTTTAGAACGTCGTCCAATCCGCCCATCGAAAAGGCGATGCCATCGCCCTGCTGGACGAGATTGCGAAGTTGATTGAGGTCCTGCTGCGCCTGCCCCCAAATGTTATCGGGCAGCTTTTCCAGATTCTGCAGCATCGTCCGGTACTGGTCGAGCTGGTTCTGAATCTGCGTCATCTGGTTGGTGATCTGTGTCACCTGATTGTTGATCTGGGTGACGCCCTGCCCCGATTGCTCCAGCAATTGGACATTGTTCAAAAGCTGCGTCCATTCGGTCGCGCCGCCAGTGGCCGCGCCGGCATGAGCCGAGCCGGAAATGCTAAGGGCGAGCAGGACCCCCGCGACGGTGCTACGAAGCAAAGAGTTTGTGAGCATTCTCGATTCCTCTCGTCTGAAGCCAGTGCCGCGGCCACTCATCGCCGTAGTGGGTGTGCAGCTCCTCGATGCGCTTGATGTCGTCCTTGCCGGCGGCGCCGACGAAGGACAGCGTGATTGGGCCGAGCGCCATGTCGAACAGGCGCCGGCCGTCCGGCGAAACAACGTAATATTCCCGCTTCGGGATGGCCGTGGCGACGATCTCGATTTGCCGGTCGTTGAAGCCGATCTTCTCGTAGAAGTCGCGCGTACCGGTTTCGCGCGCAGCGCCGTTCGGCAGGCAAATCTTGGTCGGGCAACTTTCCTTGAGGACGTCCATGATGCCGGACTTGTCCGCATCCGAGATCGACTGCGTTGCCAGGATGACCGCGCAATTGGCCTTACGGAGGACCTTCAGCCATTCGCGGATCTTGTCGCGGAATGCCGGATGGCCGAGCATCAGCCAGGCCTCATCCAGAATGATCAGGCTTGGAGCGCCGGTCAGGCGCTTTTCAATTCGGCGGAACAGGTAGAGCAGGATCGGAACAAGGTTGCGGTCCCCCATATTCATCAGCTCTTCGATTTCGAAGGTCTGGAAGTTCGAGAGCTTGAGGCCGTCCTGTTCCGCGTCGAGCAAATGCCCCATGGGACCGTCGACCGTGTAGTGGCGCAGCGCGTCCTTGATAGAGCGCATCTGCACGCCGGACACGAAATCTGAAAGCGAGCGCCGTTCTGATTTCGACATAAGATCGACCTGGTGCGAGATCGCGTTGCGATGGTCAGGCGTGACTTTTTCGCCCTGAAGCTCGATCAGGGTTTCGATCCACTCAGCGGCCCAAGCCTTGTCGCTATCGGATTCCAGATCCGACAAAGGGCAGAACGTCAGTTGTTCCCCTGCCCCAACATCGTAGTGATCGCCGTTAACCGCCAGCGTCAACGGATACATCGACTTGCCCTTGTCGAAGGCGAAAAGCTGCGCATCCCTGTAGCGCCGGAACTGCGCTGCGATCAGGGCCAGGAGCGTTGATTTACCCGAACCGGTCGGCCCGAAAATCAGCGTGTGGCCCAGGTCGCCAACATGAAGGTTCAGCCGGAACGGCGTCGAACCAGAGGCAACCTGCATCAACGGCGGCGAACCCTCCGGATAGAAGGGGCACGGGTTTACCGCTTCACCGGACCAGACCGAGTTGAGCGGCACCATGTCGGCCAGATTGCGGGTGTGGATCAGCGGCTCACGAATGTTGGCGTACCAGTTGCCCGGCATGCTTCCGAGAAATGCTTCGGTTGCATTCAGGGTCTCGATACGGGCCGCAAAACCTTCGGCCTGGATCAAGCGGCGAACCGCTTCCGCGCGTTCGCGCAGCTTGGCCTCGTCATTGCCGAACATGACGATGACCGGCGTGTAATAGCCATAGGCGACGAGCTGCGAATTGGCCGCTGCAATCGCGTCCTCGCTTTCCGACACCATCAAAAGCGCATCCTGATCAACAGAACCGCTATTGGTCTTGAAAAGCTGGTCGGTGAAGGGGCGAACCTTCTGCAGCCACTTCTTGCGGGTGCGCTCCAGTCGCTGGCTGGCCTCGATAGGATCGAGAAAGACGAAACGGCTGGACCACCGATAGGTGAGAGGCATGAGGTCGAGAACGTTCAGAATGCCCGGCCAGCTCTCGGCCGGAAAGCCGTCGATCGCCACGACCTGCATGTATCGGCCGTCCACCATGGGCGAGAGGCCGTGATGAAATTCGGCCGTCGCGAGATAGTCGAGATACATGGGCACGGCAGGCAGGCGAACCGGATGGTTCTCGCCTACGAGGCAGAAGCGCACGAACTGGAAAAGATCATCATATTTGGCGGTGCGGAAGCCGCCGCGCTCCTCTGCTTCGTGCGTCACCATGCGCCGGATCGAGACGACGTTGCCCATGTACTGCTCGAACTCGCGGATCTGCGCACGGAAATATTCAAGCGTGCGGTCGGCAAAGCTGGTCGAGCGGCTTTCGTCGTCAGAATAGATGTATTTCACCAAGCCGGACTTGCGCTTTTCCGGCTGGCGATAGGTCAGGATAATGGCGTGCTGGCTTTCGTAGTGGCCTTCGGCCGTTTCGAAGCGCTGGCGCCGCTCGTCATCTATCAACGAGCTGACCGGATCGGGGAAATAGGACTGATCCTTGGTCGGATATGAAGTGGTCGGAACGCGCACGGCTTCGACCTGAATCATCCAGCCCGAACCGAGCCGGGCGAGGATGGAGTTGATCTGGCGCGACACTTCGTTGCGCTCGAAATCGGTCGAGCTTTCGCTATCGGGACCGGCAAAATACCAGCCCGCCATCAGCGAGCCGTCCTTCAGCAGAATAATGCCGTTTTCGACCAGCCCCGCATAGGGCAGAAGGTCCGAGAACGACGCGCCGGTGTGGCGGAATTTGGAGAGAGCTACCATCGGTCAATATTTCCGCCATGGCGTGGAAGTCGGCCGGTAATACGAGCGGTATCTGATGTGGCGGAGGTAGACCTTGCGCATCAGCGGATCAGCTTTCGCCATCATGCGCAAAAGGCCGACGACCACGATCCAGATCGCGAAGCCGAGCGCCGCCGATACCATCGTGAGAACCACGAAAATGAGGATGACCGCTGCAAGCCCGGTGATCAGCACCAGTTCGCGGTCAGCCCCGAAAAGCAGGGTTGGCCGGGACAGGGCGCGGTGAATCCGCGCCCTCTCCAAACGGCTTTCCTGCTCAGCCATTAGCCGGTCCCCCAGGGACCGGCTTGAGGGCTTCCACTTGCTCCGGAACGCCGATCGACGCGCCGCCCGCGCCAAACAGGCCGACAATCTGCGTTGCGCCGAGCAGGATGCCGGCGACAAGGACCACGTACATCAGACGGCGGGCGAAATCGTTCAGCTCGCCACCGAAGATCAGCATGCCGCCAGCAATGGCGACGGCGGCAAGCGCGATGGCGCCGGCGACCGGCCCGGTTATGGATTCCTGGATCTGTTCAAGCGGACCTTCCCAGGGAAGCCCGCCGCCACCACCAGCAAGAGCCGGTTCGATCATCATCAGTGAAGCGGCAACGAGGCCGAGTAGCGTCAGCAATTTACGCGACATGGAGTTTTCCCTGTGTTTCAGACTTGTGGTTGCCGATAGGCGTGATGAGGTATTTTCCGTCGCGGAACCCCTCGACCTTGAGGATTTCCCGAACAACGCGCCCGCCTGGGGCGCGTTCGATGGAAACGATCAGATCGACCGCCTCCCCGATGACTTCGGGCATCGGTTGGGTGCTGACTTCCGCGACAAGCTGCTCGAGGCGAGTGAGAGCGGCATAGGCATTGTTCGAGTGAACCGTCGCAATGCCGCCCGGGTGGCCTGTATTCCATGCTTTCAAGAGCGTCAGGGCCGCGCCATCGCGCACCTCGCCCACGATGATACGGTCAGGCCGCAACCGCATCGTCGATTTCAGGAGACGGCCCATGTCCACCGTGTCCGTTGTATGCAGGATGACGTGATTTGACGCCGAGCATTGGATTTCGGCGGTATCCTCAAGGATCACCAGTCGATGCTCCGGGGCCACGTCGACCAGCTCGCGAATGATCGCGTTGGTGAGCGTCGTCTTGCCCGTACCCGTGCCGCCCGACACCACGATATTCCACCGATTTGCAATCGCTTCGCGAACGACGGCGATTTGCGCCGCGCTCATGATCCCGTCGGTCATGTACTGGTCGAGCGTGATCAGCATCGATGCGCGCTTGCGGATCGTGAACATCGGAGAGGGTGCGGCCGGGGGCAAAAGCCCCTCGAAACGATGGCCACCCAGGGGCAGTTCACCAGAGATAATCGGCCGGTCCTGGTCGACTTCGGTTTTGAGCGCGTGAGCCACGCGGCCAATCACCGCCTCGGCGTCATGGGCGCTCATTTCACCTGCCGGCTCCATGCCAGCACCAATCCGCTCTATAAAAAGAGTGCCGTCAGGATTGAGCATGACCTCGACAACCTTGGGGTCATCGAGGGCGGCAAGGATCGTCTTGCCGAGTGCGTCGCGAAGACTGTTTTCCAGCCTGCGGCGCGATTCCTTCGCTCCGTCCCTGCTCAAAAGAAGACCCTCTCGCCATCAAGTCCTATTGCAAACCAGTAATTCGGTTACTGAGTTAGCCAGTAGCATGTGTCAACCCGGCGACAGAGGAAACATGACTCAGGGTAGCGACTTTTACACGGAATCCGAGAGTATGTGACACAGTTGCACCAGACACGCAGCATCGCCTAGCCGCAAAAATGCGACTAAGGAGAAACAGCCCGCCATCAAAACGATGGCTGGACTTTTCTATATGTGAAAGTTAAAACGGATGCAATCGCACAACCGACTCATTTGGCATCTCGTGAAGCAGATCGTAGAAAACGCCTTTCCGGAGGAAACAGCCGCCTCTCGCTTGCAGCAAGTCGCGGTGCTGTTGACGATCAATGCCCTGCAAAATCAGCCGGAGCCTTTGACCACTCAGCGACTTGGCGAGATCTACGGCCTCAACGCCTCACAGACGCACAAGCTCGTTACCCGGCTGGTCGAGCGCGGCCTGGTCACAAGAGAACAGATTCACAATCGTTTGGGGCGCGGCCATGCGTTTGCACTTCGCCTCGTAGAGACGCCCGAATTGAAGATATTTCGTGATGCAATACTAAATGAGGGAAATTAAATATAGGAACCAATGACTAAGGCGACCGGAGACAATATTATTCAAGGTCCATGGGACCTTTGCTTTTACCAATCGTCAACGTTCCGGCCGGCGCATCTAGCGCGTGACCGTGCAATACTTGTGGACCAACTCGCCGTTACGCTCGCGCTCGCCCGAGCGGCCAACGACTCACTGCCTGTCAAAGTGTCGTTCCTCGTCACGTGCCTGGGCATGGACCACAGTCGTATTCTCTGTGCTCTCGCCCATCTTCTTCAGACCAGCGTAATCGATCGAGACATGATCGATTTTGATTGCACTGGCCTCCTGTCTGATACGCGGGAGGGCCGATGTTAGGAACATCGTTACTGGAATATGACCAAAACGGAGTAGACTTACGATGGCGCAAGAGATTCGCGCCACGGAGGCCTGCCCCGTAAGCGGACGGGGCTAATACCGTTAGCGTACCTGCGGATCGGTCCTCAGTTTCATTTTGTCCCGATCCTCAGAAAAAATATGCGGTCCGCACATTGGGATGATCCCAATCCGCAGATTTTCCTAATCGACTTGGACAGGGTTGCCGCGCCGGAGCGAATCCGGCACAAATACCCAAATCACAATACTGCAAATAAAAGGAAACCGTTTGAACTCAGCCCAGAAAAGATAAAGGCCCCGAAGCCGAAGCGACGGAGCCTATCTTCAAACCCAGGGTCGCCAAACCCCGAGCAGCTTCTGAAACTTGCTCTTGAAGATAGTCTCTCCGGAAAATTTGTCAACCACAAACGCCGCTTTGGCGAACGGGTCTGCTTTGCCCTGCAACAGGAGATCCTATGTCAAATCCAACCGGTTTCCGGGCGATGACGCCTGGAATAAACAATGCGCACACCCTTGCCGAACAATGGGGCACGCAGACCGCCGTTCAGAAAAAACGGGCGGTCCTTGCCTTCAACAAAGCATCATCACTGCTTGGGCTCCATGCCCAGGCGATCCAGCTCATGAACTGCCTCTTGAGCTTCACCCGCGACTGCGATTGGGAAGCAGACAGCCGCCCCTTGGCCTGGCCGGACAATCAACGGCTCATGGACGAACTGAACACGTCCCTGGCTACAGTGAAGCGGACCTTGCGCCGGCTGGCCGAAACTGGCCTGATCACCTTCAAAGATAGTCCATCAGGCCGCCGCGTCGGTCGCCGCAATCCGCATTCCGGCAGGATCGAAGTTGAGCGGAGTTACGGGATCGATCTTGCTCCCTTGGGCATCAGGACTCCGGACCTCGAGGCGATGGCCGAGGCGCAGGAACGCCGTCAGGCTTACACCCGGTCCCTGGCACAGCAATTCACGCGCGATCGGAAGATGCTGACCTCCTATATCGAATCCGGCCTCGCCTACGATCTACCCGGCCCATGGCGCGAGTGCGCCGACGAGCTGGACGAGCTTGCCGTGCTGCGGCGCGGCCGTTGCTCGACCGAACGGCTGGAAGATCTAAGTGAACGCCTCGCAGCCATCCTTGAGCGGGCACGCACGGCCTATGCCGCGGCCGCTGACAAATTCGAAGATCAAGCCGCCCGCCCCACCCCGTCAGGCACAGGGCAAGCGGGTCAGAAAGACATGAATATGAGCCCCTTGGGGTTCACCAGTGAGCCGCACATACAGAATACAACCGAGAGACAAATCCATGATTTGTACAGAAGAGAGCGGCGTTCCGCTAACGCGGAACAACTCGATTTGATCAGCGCCGGCTCTGCCGGCGAAGAGGGCTTAGGAAATAAGCCTGAGCGAGGCGAGACACCAGAGCAACCGACAAAAATCGAAGCAAGGCCGATCGATCCCCCAACTCTGATGGTGCTTTGCCCGGAATTTGGGCAGTGGATAGTTTCCCGAGGGCGCGTTACATGGGACGATATAGTTAATGCCGCTGAAAAAGTGGCGAAACCGAGCTTGCAGATCCCGGATTCGACATGGGCGGCCGCCTGCCGGATGCTTGGCCGTCAAACCGCGGCCGCGGCGGTCGCGTTGATCTACGAGAAACATGAGGATGGACTGATCGATAACCCAGGAGCCTATTTGAACGGGATGTTGTCGAAGGCGGAGGCCGGCCAGCTTCATCTTCCGGCCTCGCTGTTCCATTGGCGGAAGCCGCGAAAAGAACGCCGCGCGCCGTCAACCCCGACATACCGAAACTAAGCGGAGATCCACCATGCAAATGTCGATGCGTTCCGACAACGCAATCAAAATCCTGCTCTATCTGGCCGCGCAGCTCGAGGACCGACTGGTGCCAGTGCCCGAGCTGGCCTTTGCCGTCTCCATTTCACCGTTTTCCATGCAGACCCTCATCAACGACCTGGCGCAAGCGAACCTCGTCCGCACGACTAGAGGCCGCAACGGTGGCGTCAAAGCAGTTCGCGACCTGGCGAATGTCCGCGTGTCGGAAGTGATCGCCGTCGGGGAACAGGAAGCGGGATGGAAATTCACGGAATGCGACAGATCGCCGGACTGTGCGTGCTTTCTCAATGGCCGGTGCTCGCTGCGTAACATGTATCGGCATGTGCAGGAGCAAATCATGGTCATCTTCGAAGGCTACAGCATGGCGCAGTTGCGAAGCGCCGAAACGGATGCCGCAGCGCGTGAACGCGCAGCGTTATTCCGGAATCGGCCGTGTCCCGAGAAAAAAGACGGAATGACAAGGCAGCCAGAAGTGAATGCGATGCCGTAGCATCCGATCAAAGGGCTCCCAATGATGCAGAAACCAAAAATTTGGGCGTTGGCGTTGATCCTGATCGCGGCCGGAGCTGTTCAAGCCGAAGCGCAATCCCGTTCCGGGCTCGTTTCCGTGGCAAATGGCAGCCGGTTCCAGTTGCAAGGTTCGAACCTGTGGGTGCGGCTTTATGGAATCGAAACCTGTGATCTGGAGCAGAGGGCCTTTTTCAACGGCGTCGGCTGGCCGTGCGGGATCGTCGCCGCCGGATGGCTTACGCAGATCACTTTGGGCTATGCAATCAAGTGCATAGACGAAGGTTCGGCCGAGTATGCAACGTTTTATGGCCGGTGCTTTTTGCCGAGCGGTGAGGACATCGCAAAGCTTGCCCTGGAAAAGGGCATGGCGATTGCCAAACGAGTAAATGGCGAGCCGATCGAGGAAAGCTATGGTCTGATCGAAGCCGAGGCCAGGGAGAAGAAAGCTGGTGTTTGGTCTTCAAATTTCCAAAGCGGCGGTAACTTTTACCGGGCTGCTGATTGATTGAGCGACCCTATGTTGGGCAATACCAGAGATTTTCGGGCGCGTTCGGGCCAAGGCCCGACCCGGCTAACCCCGCCCTGAAAGGGCTTACCGAGCCGATTATTCCATGCCTGGGGGCATTCCTAAGTCCTGCCGGCGTCTCCTCCGGAGCCGCCATCATGCCAGGAAAGCCAACCCCCGCCAGTCGATCGTCTCGGCCTTCGGGGGCTATCCGTCGCGCAGACCGATATTGCGTAGGTCAAATCCCCTTGTTCATCCGGAGAAGAGCCTGAATCAGGCTGAAAAGCCGATGGAAGAGATAGTCAATATGTTCGCCCCTTGCGACCTGCTCTTTCTCTTTTTCCGAGTGGCGTATTTGCATGTTGTTGCCTATCCACGTGAGCTCCTTGGCCTCTCTCTCCAAGGCCTCGCGAAGTCGCGGGGAGGATGCTTCGGCTGTGGCGTCGAGGAGAGCGGAGAGCTGTGCCTTCTTGTCTGGTCCTGGACCCAAGGTCTTAAGCCGCTCCCAGGCATCCCATAGTGTTTCCAGCGATTCTCGGCGCACCGCACGGTCAGGGTCAAGAAACTTCCGACGCGCTGTTTCCAGCATGCGGTTCAACTCCGAATCTCCTGTGCGGAAATGTGCCGATTCAAGTTCTTCCCTCAACACAGGGGGCGCGAGACGTTCGATGCTGCCATCTACCTTGAGTTCGTAGGCAAGCCCGTTCCGCCGAAGAATTCGGTTGATGTCCTCTCGAAACTGGCCGCGGCCGGCTCCAACATCGAACCGCAGATGATGGTGTTTGAAATACTCGTGATAGCCGACATGCATAGGCTTTCCGACGCATCGCCAGCAGAATTCGATCGCATCGAGGATATCTAACGTCCTCGGCATTTCAATCGCGTCGTACCAGGCCGGTAACGGGAGTTCCTGAAAATTGGGAATGTCTCCCTGCATTCCCTTCCAAAAGGCATCCGCGTCGGTGCCAATGGGTCCATTACCATCGGGACAGGGATTGGGGTAAGTCGCGCCGAAGGAGCCATCTTCAATTCGTGCGGCGATGAGTGCCCCAATACCGCCCCACGCCCCTTCGCCAATTTCCCCCTTTTCCCGAGGGCGCTCACCTTCTTCTTTTTCGCTGAAATAGTTCACGGCCCAACCTTTATTCGTCCTTGGGGGTTTTGCCGAAGGCATATCCCATTGCGCCGGCGATCAGTGTTGCCGCCTCTCCGGTGAGAGCGCCATTTAGCGCGAGGATTCCAACAATCGGAACTGCAATGGTGAGCACCGTATAGCGGATGAACTGCCACCCAATTCCTTTGGCCTTGTCCTGGGGATTTCCCCGGCGATTAAGATAGCCGACAATCAACACGCCCGGAACTACCGAGGCCAATATCACCGAAACCCATGTCATGACTTTCCCCTCCCGCTTCTAGCCGAATATACACGAGTTTCATTTTGTGACCGCCTCGACTTTAGGTTTCCGGTCGGTTCTTCGAGTTGGCCGTCTTCACAGCTTCGAGCCGATTAGCCCACGAGGTATTGTGGCCGCCCAGGGCGGCCTCTTTTTGATCCTTTAGAGGGGAAAGAGGGTCGCTGCCCCCTCTCCCCTGCAAGCCGAAAACCGGCATCCCCCATCCTTCCCTCACTCCCTGGCGCCGGCCGAGACCGGCCCCCATCCATTCGGTGCAGGACGCGCCGCGGATCTTGCTGACGCGGATCCGCATGCGCGCCCCTTCGGGGTGGGTGGTCCCCCCTGCCCGTTTGTCGGCTTGCCCCCCTCTCCCCCGCTGTTCCGCACGAGCTCGGGAGCAGGAGCGGGGCTCCTGCCCCTTCGGGCAGGAAAGCCGCTTCGCGGGAAAACGGGAAAAGGAGAAACCCCATGAAACTCATCTTCGAGGCCGCAGGCCTTACCGCGTTCTTGGCCGCCGCCATGACGCTCGCCATCGCATTCGCCGCTTAACCCTTGCATATCGGAGACACCATCATGACCACCACCAACGAGACGATCACCATCCCCTTGAACAAGCTGGACGTGGACCCCCTGAACGTCCGCAAGACCCATAGTGCTGAAGGCATCAAGGAGCTTGCCGCAACCATCCGAGCAGACGGCTACAGGCTGTTGCAGAACATCGTCGTGAGGAAAGGTGACAAGAAGGGTCGCTATTTCGTGACGGCTGGCGGTCGCCGCCGCGCCGCTCTGCTGTTGCTTGCCGAGGCGGGCGAGATCGCGAAGGACTTTCCCGTTGAATGCAGGGAGCGAGAGGCCGAGGACGCTACGGCGATCAGCTTGACCGAGAACCTGCACGAGGCCATGCACCCGGCCGACCAGTTCGAGGCGTTCAAGGCGATGGCCGATCAGGGAAAACCTGTTGCCGACATAGCCGCCCGCTTTGGCACGACCGAAATCATCGTCAACCGCCGCCTCGCGTTGGCGAAGGTCTCGCCCGTTCTCATGGCCGCATATCGTGCCGAGGAACTGAGCTTCGAGCAGCTTGCCGCCTTCACTATCAGCGATGACCACGCCCGACAGGAGGAAGTGTGGAACGGGTTGCAATCTTGGGATCGCAGCGCTCACACGATCAAGCGCCAACTGACCGCCGAGGAAGTGCCCGGAACCGATAAGCGCGTTGCCTTCATTGGTGGTCTTGCCGCCTACGAAGCAGCGGGAGGCCCGGTTCGCCGCGACCTGTTCACTGAGGCGGGCGGCTATGCATGTGACTCCGGCTTGCTGGAAACGCTGGTGCTGGCCAAGCTGGAATCTCTGGCCGAGCCGGTAAAGGCGGAGGGCTGGAAATGGGTGGAGTTTGCCGCCAAGCAGCCCGATAATCTTTATCAGTTGGGCCGCGTGTATCCGCAGAAGGTGGAATTGAGCGAGGCCGATCAGGCAAAGCTCGACCAGCTTTCCGAAGAATACGACAGCCTTGCCGAGTTGATCGAGGCGGGAGCTGCTGACGAGGACGCCGAACCCCGGCTTGCCGAGGTGGAAAAGCAGATCGACGCCTTGCGGGACGCCGAGGAAACCTATCAGGCCGAGAACTTGGCAAAGTCCGGAGCGATCCTGACCCTCGATTATCACGGGCGGCTGGCCATCCATCGCGGATTGGTCCGGGACGAGGACCGGGACGCCCAGGGTGAGCCCGGCGAGGGTGAAGGCGATGACATCGAGGCCACCGGGGAAACGGCATCGAAGGGAGCCAAGCTCACCCATTCGGCTACTCTGATCGAGGATTTGACCGCACAGAAAACCGCAGCGCTGCGCGTCGAACTGGCGAACAACCCCGATATCGCTCTTGTCGCCGTGGTTCATGCCATGCTGCTGCGCGTGGCCTATGGTTCCGGGCTTGTGTCCGAGCAAAGCGCCCTGCAGATCAGCTTGACCCATGAGCGGCTTGAGGGATCGATGAAGCGCCCCGACGACAACCGGGCGCTGGCAGCGTGGGAGAGCATCAAGGAGAACTACGGCCACAAGATCACCGGCAACCCCGCCGATCTTTGGGAATGGTGCCTCGACCAGTCCCGCGAGGAACTGCTGAACCTGCTGGCCTTTGCCGCCGCTCACACCGTCAACGCCGTAGAAGCGAAATATACCGGCGACAGAAAGAAGGCTTTTATCCATGCCGACCAGATCGGGCAGGCCCTCAACGTCGATATGCGCGATTATTTCACGCCGACCGCCGAGAGCTATTTCAGCCATCTGAACCGGCAGAGCATCGAGGCCGCAGTTGCCGAGGTTCGCGGCGCTGATTTCGCCAGCGGTGTTTCCGCGATGAAAAAGGCCGAAGCCGCCGCCTACGCCGAAAAGGCCGTCAAGGATAGCGGATGGCTCCCCGCCCATATCCGCATTCCCCCGGCCACCCCGGACGAGGCCGAGAGCGCCGAAATCCACCCGTTCCCCGTGGCGGCTGAATAACCAGCCGTCATTCCCCCCGGCCGCGCTTTCTCCGGCGCGGCCGGTCCCCTTTTCAGCCTCGGAATGAGAGAACCAATGTCAGACCTTCGCCCCCTCACAAACGAAGAACATGCCGCCGTGCTCGAATACGCGCTTGCCCATGGCGCGGACTGGAAAGACGAACTCAACACCGACTGGATGAACGCACGGACGACCGGAATCCTGCAAGCGCTGCGCAACTCGCACGGCCCGTCATGGCTTGCCGATTATTCTCTGGCTGACTGGCCGCGCTCGCTGTTCAGCGCAGAAACGACCCTTGCCCATACCCCCAGCCCGAGGCTTGCGGCGCTGGCGTGCCGCAAGCTCATCCTCGCTTACGTGGACAATCCCGAGCAGGTCAGGTGGGAAGACGTTCAGGACGCCTTGGCCGTCGCCATCGAGGCGTTTGGCTTGCCGGTGAATTTCATCGAAATGGCAAGGGCCGTGGCTCCCGATTGAGGGGAGGCCCGCGCCCCCTCCCCTCAAGCTCCCCTTCCCGCCTCAGCCTCGCCCGTGTCGGGCGGGGTTTTACATTGCGAGGATATGTAAAAGAGGATATTATAATATCCTTGAAAGGATATGCTGCTATGCCGCTCTACATCAAAGACCCCGAGGTGGACAAACTCACCGAGGAACTTGTCGGATTGACGAACTCCACGAAGGTCGAGGCTGTCAAGGCCGCGCTCATCCATGAGATCGCACAGCGCAGGGCCAGTCTGCCCATGCGCAAGCGACTTGCCAAGTCTCTTGAAATGGCGCGGGCCATCGGCCCTTTCGCGCCGGGAGATCACAAAGCCGAAACCGATGAAATGTGGGGCGAGGACTGATGCTGTTTGTTGATGCGTCGGTTGTCGTCGCCATTCTCGCCCAGGAGCCGGATGGCACCGAGCAGATGGACCGATTAGAGCAGGACGGAGGCCCGTTCTTCATGTCGGCCATCGTTCGTATGGAAGCCACGCTTTCTCTGACACGGCGGCTGGCCGAGGCCACCGGCAAGGACAAGCCCGCGACACCGGAAATGTTCGAGAAGGCCCGTCGCCTGGTCGATCAGTTCGCCGTCGATCTCGCAGCTCGTGAAACCATGATCAGCGGCGACGTGGGCAACAAGGCCCTCGATGCGGCGCAGCGCTATGGCAAGATCGTCAATCATCCGGCCAAGCTCAACATGGGCGATTGCTTCGCCTATGCCTGCGCCAAGGCGTATCGGTTGCGGCTCGCCTACAAGGGCGACGATTTCACCGAAACCGATCTGGCTTGATAGCGGCAGGTCTTTCACCGGTTCCCGAACCCCGCCGCGTTCACGCGGGGTTTCCTCACGCCAAAGGATCAGCATTCCCGAAAATGCAGGCGCCAGAATAGCTTGCAGCCAATTTTCGCCCTATAGTCGTGATGCAGCTTGAGACTTCCAAGATGGAGCAGAAGCGCAGCACCGAGCGAGAGGAAGGCAAATGGAACAGCTATTTTGGACACTCGCCTATGGCCTCGGCGTCATCGGCGCTTGCCTGTTCGCCCTGATGACCTTTCAGCACTATTCTTCCAAATATGCGGGATACAGGTTTTTCACGACCCGCAGGCTGTTCGGCCTCAGCCTGATCGCCGCGCTTTTTCACGGTGCCATCTATCTCGACACCGAGACGGATCATCTTGCAGATTGGCCCTGGGCGATGGAAGCGATGATCGCAGTCGCTGGCATCCTCGCACTCTACATCGTCGTCAAGAGCATCTGGCATGCCGGATTTGTTTGGGCTTTGGCCGGAACCAGCCTGCAATTCACCCTGCTCTATTTCCTTGGCCCTCTGCTGGCGATCATGCCGCCAGTGATCGCCTTCTATGCAGTGTTCAAAGATTCCGGGGTGAGGTTCCGACCCTTCGCTGGCACTGCGCAGCAAACGACAGTCTATATCAACCAGACCACCTATTGAGCATGTCCGAAATCATCGAATTTGAAGGCGAGCGGTTCCGTGTTCGCCGCCGCCCCGGTGTCATAACGCGGTTGCGTGCAATTCTTGTCATGCGCGCCTACCACAAGGCCGAGCGGCCATATACTCGTCTCATCCGTGAGTTTGAGGCCCTTGAGGGCCAGCGAGAGGCAATGCTGAACAAGTTATCCAGCTTGACCCTTGCAGGCGCAGACAAAAGCGAGAAACAGTATTGCATGCGCGAACTGTTCCGGATCAACGAGCGTTTTGGCGACCTTGCCGCGCCTTGGGTGAAGGCGGAGGCCAAGATGATTGCGGCCCGCAAGGCGGTTGATCGGGTGCTTGCAACAGTCGGATTCGAACCCGCATCTTGAGCTGAAACTGATTGTCAAGGTGGCCGCCCAGGGCGGCCTCTTTTTGATCCTTTAGAGGGGAAAGAGGGTCGCTGCCCCCTCTCCCCTGCAAGCCGAAAACCGGCATCCCCCATCCTTCCCTCACTCCCTGGCGCCGGCCGAGACCGGCCCCCATCCATTCGGTGCAGGACGCGCCGCGGATCTTGCTGACGCGGATCCGCATGCGCGCCCCTTCGGGGTGGGTGGTCCCCCCTGCCCGTTTGTCGGCTTGCCCCCCTCTCCCCCGCTGTTCCGCACGAGCTCGGGAGCAGGAGCGGGGCTCCTGCCCCTTCGGGCAGGAAAGCCGCTTCGCGGGAAAAG
>NZ_QGGG01000024.1:39093-46790 GCF_003148475.1 Pseudaminobacter salicylatoxidans
TCGGCTTGCCCCCCTCTCCCCCGCTGTTCCGCACGAGCTCGGGAGCAGGAGCGGGGCTCCTGCCCCTTCGGGCAGGAAAGCCGCTTCGCGGGAAAAGGAGATTCAGGACCATGGCAAAACTCACGCGGGCGCAGCGAAAAGCCCATGACGAGGCAGAGGCGATCTTGACGAAGGACAGGCTCACCGACGACGAGCGGGAATTTGTGTTTCGGCATTGGCACGAAGGCGCGAACCACATCAACGGCGCGTCGGGAGCGTTCTTTACCCCCTTCGACCTTGCCGGTGATTTCGCCCTCGACGGAACTGGCGGGCGTGTCGTCGACCTTTGCGCCGGTATCGGCGTGCTCAGCTATTTCATCTATCATCGTGCAGCCTATTGCGGCAGAACCCCGGATATGACCTGCGTCGAGATCAACCCGCGATATTGCGAGGTTGGCCGCAAGCTGTTGCCGGAGGCCAGGTGGATCAATGCCGATGTGTTCGACTGGCGCGAACTCGATCTAGGCCGTTTCGATATGGCTATTGGCAATCCGCCATTCGGCAAGGTCAAACGCCATGGCAACGGCCCGCGCTATCGCGGCCCGGATTTTGAGTTTCATGTGATCGATATTGCCGCTGAGCTTGCCGATCATGGCGCGTTCATCATTCCGCAGCAGTCCGCCAGCTTCCAGTATTCCGGACGCCCCTATTACGAGCGCCGCAATTCAGGCCGTGGCGCCGAGTTTTCCAAGGCGACAGGCTTTGAAATGGACGCAGGAGTCGGAATCGACACCTCGATTTTCCGCGACCAATGGAAAGATACCTCGATCATTTGCGAGATCGCCTGTTTCGATTTTGCCGAGGCGCGCGCCCGCAAGGCCGATGAGATCGAGCGGATTGAGGCGAAGCCCATGCCGCAGATTTCCCGCCAACCCGCCGAACAGTTGGCCTTGCTATGAGCAGGGCCAAGGAAAGCCGGACAATCCGGCACGTCGAGGTGTTCGATACGCCCTCGAATATGGGCGGATCATTCACGGTCTCAATCGTCAGGGAGCTTGACGCGGAGCGCGTCGAGGTCCGCGTCTGGTATGGCCACCCGACGCCGATGGGGCTGGGAGCCGTGGAAGGAATGGGACGGCTACAGGTTCGAAACCAGCCGTGCCGCCCTTCGCAACGCTCGCAAAATGGCATTATACAGGGAACGCTAATCAGATTTGAGGGCGGAAGCAGCAAGGCGCGGAGCAGCCCGCGCCGATCGGGGAGGATAGGCCACCCCGGCCGAGGCGACGGCCTCGCCCTCAAAAGGAGGTAACGATATGTGGCTTTTGCCCATGACCGTTACCCTAGAAATGAAAAGAACCCGGACGAGCTGGCTACTCCGAATCCGGGTTCAATTCTTAATCTCGGAAAGGGGGCGTCGGGGAAACCCGGCGTCCCACTCCTGAGAGCCTATATAGTCCTTTTCCCTGCAAATTCCAAGCCGCCCACCAGCCGACAGGCGCATCGAGCGCCCACCGACTGGTACGAGGGGAGCCCCTAAAGCCCCTCCCCTCGCGCTCCCCGCCCCACGCAAAGAAAATGCCTCCCGCCGGTCAGCATCAAGATCAGCCGGTTTTGTCATGCGAGGAAGGTTGTCGGCCATTTTCATCACGAATCGCACCGTGATCCGGGGGGAAGCCGATCGCCACGCCGTCACGCCCCCTGCCCGCTTTTCCGATCAGCTTCTTTCGCCCTGTGCAACATCGGTGCGACGCACCGGTGCTGGTCTACTTCGCAGTGCCAAATGCTGAATTTCGGATGGTCTGCTGCGCGAATTTAGCGGCTGGCCTGCCTTGGCAACCCTTCGGGTTCTCCACTTCGTTGCGACCGCTGCGCGGTGCAAAGGCAGGCCGGCCGCCGCTCTATCTGCTTCGCACCACACGAAATCATCATTTTAGGAGAACTGCTATGAAACAGACCATCACCTACCTCCGCCTTACCGGTCGCCAAATTGTCGGCTTCATCAAGAAGCTGATCGGAAAAGCTAAACATCAGGGCACGCTCAAAATTGGCGTAACAATCGGCTTCCCCCCTCTTTTCGCGATCACTTTGAGTTATGACGCGAAATTCGACGGTCGAGCCGACAACGACAACAAGAAGGTCGCCAAAACCGGCTGATCTTCAGCCGCTCCCTTCGGGGGGCTTTTCCTTGCTCCCTTGGCGTTTTCCAACGCTAACCGGTTCTAATAAGGAACCCGGTTCTTATCGAGTTCTGAGCAGGAACCGGGTTCCTTGTTGGTTCCTTCTGGCCATGTGGTGACCATATGGACGGTTTATGGTAGATGGGAACCCGCCTCGAAGTCACTTTATAGTAACTTCTGTCCTGTAAAGAACCGGCAAGGAACTCAGAACCGGAAGGAGTAGCAATGCCCGTTATCGTCCTTTGCTCGACAAAAGGGGGCGTTGGAAAATCAACGACCGCTCTCGTCCTGGCCCAAGTCTATGCCGCTGCAGGATCTTCTGTGACGCTTATCGACGCCGATCCCAACCAGCCCCTCGCGACCTGGGCGAGCCGGTTTGGAGATTCGGTTCCGAAACAGCTCGAGGTGATGGGCGGCATCAACGAGGAATCGATCGTTGATGCGATCGATACCGCCGCTGAGAAATGCCCGTTCGTAATCGTTGACCTGGAGGGATCAGCCAACCTCACGGCCAGCTATGCAATCAGCCGCGCCGACCTGGTGCTAATTCCAATGCGCGGCAAGCAGCTCGACGCCGATCAGGCGGGCAGGGTGATTGCCCTTATCGAGCGTGAGAGCAAAGCCTTCCGGCGCAAGATCGACTATCGCGTGGTCTTTTCCATGACCACGGCATTGCAGAGCAGGGAGCAACGCCACATTCGGACGACGCTCGAAGAAAAGGGCATCCCGATCCTGCCGGCGTCGATGATGGAGCGGGCCGCATTCAGTGCCATGTTCCAGCTCGGCGGAACGATCTTCGATCTATCCGAGGAGGACGTGTCCAATCCCAGGACGGCACAGGAGAATGCTCAGCAGTTGGCAACAGCAGTCATTGAGACCCTTCGAGAACAGGAGACGGCAGCAGCATGACCAAGGAACGTGTCTCCCTAGACCTGCCTGATGTTACGGGATTCAAGCCGCGCGCAAAAGTTCCGGAATCCGATCAAGCAGAGATAAAACAGGTAGCTGAACGCGCTGGCTTTACCGCCCGGCATTCCGCTCAGCCCGCCACTCCGCCGAAGGCTCCGGCATCCGAGGCACCATTCGACGCCCGCAGCCTTCGCCGTTCCAACCGAACGGCCAAGCTCAACATTGCGACCAGTGAGGATACCCGCCGCCGCTTTTGGGAGTTGGCGCAGCGCATGGGTATCTCCGCAGGCGAGGACGTCCTGATCTCCATGATGGATGCCTATGAGCGTGAAGACGGTAGGGCAGGGGGCCGATAGGGCAACCGATCGCCCAAGCATACAACGATGCACCGGCAAGGAGAAATCCCGGCCGTGACAGCGCAACGGGATACGGCGGGCCGTCGCGGTATCCCCCTTTGCCTCTGCCTTGCTTTCTAGGACGGATGGCTGACAGGGCGCGCGATTTCCGCAGCATCGCCGCCCTAACAATTTCCCCGGCCTTCGGCCTTCCTCGCGAAGCAAATTCTTAGGGCTTTGATGCCCTCCATTGCATTGCGGCCCTTCGGGTGCAGCCCCCGCTTTGTCGCCCTGTCTCTTGAGCCCCCGTCAGCAAGACGAGGCAAAGGAGATAGCCATGAGCGAAGCCCGCACGGATACCTATCAGCGCATCACCGACACCATCGTTTCCGCCTTGGAGGCCGGTACACGGCCCTGGATGCAGCCCTGGAGCGCCACCAACATCGGCAGTTCCTTCCCCCGGCCGCTTCGCTCCACCGGCGAACCCTATCGTGGGATCAACGTCCTCCTGCTGTGGATTGCATCGGCCGCCAACAACTTCCAGCACGATAGGTTCATGACCTACAAACAGGCGCAGGAGCTTGGCGGCCAGGTCTGTAAAGGCGAAAAGGGAACCATCATCGTCAAATACGGAACCGTGACCCGCAGCGTCGATAACGGACGAGGCGAGGATGAGGACCGGGAAATCCCCTATCTCAAGGGGTATACCGTCTTCAATCTCTCGCAAATTGACGGCCTTCCGGAAGATTTCTACGCCAAACCAATCCCCATGCCGGAAGATCGGCGCATCGCAGGCGCCGACCGGTTCATTGAAAACACCGGCGCAGTGATCCAACATCAGGGGGATCGGGCCTGCTACATTCCCGCGCTCGACATGATCAAAATGCCGCCGTTTCGGGCGTTCGAAAGCCCCGAGGCATATTATTCGACCATCCTGCATGAGGTCTCTCACTGGTCAGGATCGAGCAAGCGGCTTGACCGGCTCAAGAGCACCGACAAGCGGCATCACGAATACCATTTCGAGGAGCTGGTCGCCGAAATTTCAGCATGTTTCCTTTGCTCCGATCTCGAAATCACCGCTTCGGTCAGGCCCGAGAGTGCGTCGTACCTTGCCAGTTGGTTGGCCGTCATGAAGCAGGATAAGCGCGCCATCTTCCGGGCCGCTTCCAAGGCGCAAGCGGCGGCCGACTACCTGCACTCGCTTCAAGAAAAAAGGGCGGCCGCTTAGGCCGCTCTACCCTTGGTGGTCGGAGCCCTGCACTCGATTCCCGTACCAGCATATGCTAGGTTAACAGACAGAAAATATTGAGGATTGTCATGGCACACGCTGTTCGTCACACCACTGAACTGACCGCCGAGGAATGCATCTTGGCGCTTGCAAAGCAGCACGGAATTGTCGCGGCTCGTACCGAGCTTGACGATTGGGCGGACGATGTAACGCGCCTGGCTGGTGATGATGTCGCGTTTGATGAGGTCCAGGAAGTCGTTGTCGCCTTGCGCAAGGCGGGAGTCATCAACGGTGTTGAGTTGACCCGTCTCCATTCCCGATATCTTGATGAACGCCAAGCGCGAGGATGACGTTTGATCCGTTCGGCGATTTTGCCACACGAGGATATCTGCGAAATCATGCCGGGCAAAAGGACATGGCCAAGGTCAAAGACCTTGAGCATGATGCCTTTCGCGGCAATGTCGAGCGTGCCTTGCACAACCTTAGTCGCGTCGAGCGACTTTCATTTGAGGACGTAAAGAAGACGCACGAAACCTTGTTTGGTGACGTCTATCCGTGGGCTGGTCAGGACCGCTCCCAGAACGCTCGAGATCTCCACGTCACGAAAGGGGCCGTGGAATTCATGTTCGCCTCGCATGTCGGCCGAGGCGTCGACTATGCCTTGGGGCAGGGCAACGATGCTGCCACGATGCGCGAGAAACCCGGCGAGGTGATGGGCAATCTCGCCTATGCCCATCCTTTCCTTGATGGGAACGGCCGCACGATCATGACGGTGCATACCGAGCTTTGCCGTCGCGCGGGTATCCACATCGACTGGTCGCAGACCAACAAGAACGATTATCTCAATGCCCTCACGCGAGAGCTGGAAGCTCCCGGCAAGGGGCATCTCGACGCCTATCTCAAACCGTATGTGCGCTCCGGCGCCATCGATCGGGCTCAGTCGGCCGATGCGCTGCGCGGCCTACCTGGGCTTGGTCCCGAAGAAAAGACCATGACCGGCCAACCCATCCTTCCGGCCCGCACACTCGACTCTGCCGTTAGCAAGACGGACCTCGACAAGGCCCTGGAGCAATCCGACTATTTCCGTGAAACCAGCCGCAACCTCGACCGAATGGCGGCCGGGGTCTACCGCGATCCGTCCAAGATGCTCGACGCGGTTCGCGAAACCGCCATGAGCGGCAAGATTGGCGATCGCGACGTAATTGCCCGCCTCAGTCTCGATCCGGAGGCCTATGGCCCATACAAGGGCGCAGGCGGCGTCTTCTCCAGCCGTGAGGAACGGATGGACTACCGTCGAGCCATAGCAGGACGAACAGGCCTACGTGGTGTTGCCGATGATTACATTTCGCTGGTGCATGGCATCCGTCAGACCCTGGCCCAGGAAAAGCATGAGCTGGCCGAGCGCGGCAAGGTGGAAATCGCCCAGCCAAGCGCCGCGCTGATGAGCGCGATCGAGAAGAAGCAGCCTCTTTCCGACGACCAGAAAACCGAGTTGAGCAAGTCCATTCGTTCATTCGAGAAGCGGTTCGGTGACGATATCGGCAGGCTCAGGACGGCTCGCAACCTCGCGCCGATCGCCGAGAAACATGGCGCCAATGAACAACAGCTTGCGACCGCGCGCACAGTCCTGAAAACGCTCGACAAGGGCGATGCTCAGGTGCGCAACCAGGCCCGCGAACTCAACCAATCGCAGTCGTTAGGCAAAGGCGGACCAAGCCGGTAATCCCGCCGGCGTCGTCATGTTTGGGGGAGGGTGTCGATCAGCCCCTTGCAATACCCCTTGTATGTCCACGAATTACCGGTGATGGGAAGCTAAGAGCGGTGTTCCGCACCACAACCGCGCCTATCTACGATTTTCCCCGGCATCACCACCCCACCCGACATGTCGGGCGGGGACCCCGGTTCGGCCTTCCTCGCGAGACAAAATCGCGTCCAGTCCCGGTCCTTCGCTGACGCTACGGCCTTCGGTGTGGTCCGGCCCATATCCGCTCTTTGAAAGCTCCCATCGGCAACTCGCTAACAAGGAGCATCACAATGACCGACACCCTCGCAAACTTCATCCAGATCGACGGCAAGAAGATCACCGGCAACATCGCCACCCTCTCATTCGACATCGACGTTACCGGCGAGCCGGTTACCAGCGACAACGAGAAGGCCCCCAAGTACCGGCTGTTTGCACAGAGCCCGCGGGGCAGGCGCGTTGAAGTTGGCGGCATCTGGGAACGGCTCAACGCCGACGACAAGCCCTACCTGGCGCTGACACTCAACACCGGGCACTCCCGCTGGTACGCGAATCTCGGCCGCTACCCCGGTCAGGACGATGAGACGCTGATGGCGGTCATCCCGAACGATTACCTCAACAGCGAGCGCCGGTCCTAACGGACCGGCCTTGCCTCGGCTCAGCCGCTTCGGCGGCCGAGCCGATCGGCGGAGGCGATCATGACGGCGAACGACAACACTCAACAATTCCGCATCGAGGTCCAACGACCGGACGGCCAGATCGATTGCTACCCCTGTCTTCATCCCGAACAGATCGGAGAAGTGCTTTTTTCAATCTTCGGGGCAGGGGAAGCGGCAATCGGAACGCTAATCCACGTCTACGATCACCAGAGCTGGCGACCAGGCTTCACCAATCGGCCTCTTTGCAGATTCCGGGCGCTCTAAGATCCGCCCCTTGTTCGACGCGCCGCAGGCCGTCGAACCTACCGAGTGGGACACGAGGGGCAGACGCCCCTCATCCCGACACCTTCAGGACGCCACGCGGCGCAGTTGAGGGCAAGGGCGGTTTACCGGGACCGGAGCCACGCGCAGGCGCGGTAGCGGTGAGCATGGCGAGGACCAGCCCCTTGCCGGAAACGAGCAGTGTTGCCGAACCGTTGCAAGGGCAGGGGAGCGATACGGAGAGGTATTCTCTCTCTCAACATGGGCCGATGGTGCCAAGCCGAATGTCTTGCGTCAACGACAGACGGTACCCCCATGTGTGGACGGCCCGTGGAATGCAAGACTCTGTATCGATGGGATCGGTCAGGTTCAGTCATGTGTCCGGCCTTTTATCGTGGCATTGTA
>NZ_QGGG01000025.1 GCF_003148475.1 Pseudaminobacter salicylatoxidans
TCACCGGCTTCGAGGATCCAGTATTCGGGCGGCAGGACAAAGGTGTGCCGGCGGGCACGCTGCGCTTCTTCCAGCGCCGATTTCATCAGCCGCTGGACCTGATCTGCATACGGCACGAAGTCGAACGAGACGTCCGCCATCAGGCGGCGATTGCCGTCCTTGGCTTCGAGATCGGCGCGATAGATCGGCGGCGCGACCTTGACGTTCCACGCCTCGGCCGGGTTCGGATGCTTGCCAGCGATGCCGTTGATCGAATCCGCCAACCCGAAGAACGGCGTGAAACTCTGCTCTTCGGTCGAGATGATTTCACCATCGGTGAAGCTGGCCACCGGCAGGCCGGGAGCCCCGACGAACACCTTGTAGACGCCACCCGCTTCCGACATGCGGCCTTGGCACGACGTCAGCAGCGCTTCGGAGGCATCACCCAGCGGTGCGGAAACCGCAATCTCGGCGCCACTGCGATAGGTCGCCACATTGGCGCCGCCCGACTTGATGACGGCGCGGCACTTCTGGATTTGCGCCCGCCAATGGGCGGCAGGCAGGCGCGCGGTGGTGACGCCTTGCAACCCGTAAAGCCACTTGCCGCCATAGCTCAGGCCGCGCCACAGATTGTAGAGCTGGACGGCCGGCAGGTGATCGCCATCGCCGCCCCACGTCGACGGATCGGACCAGCGATGCGTGCCGGAACCGCCCGCCGTGCTGTCTTTCGTGACATCGTAAAGCTTGAGGCCGTAGACCTCGAACTTGAACTGCGGAAAGCCGGTGAACAGCTCCTCATTGATCTGCGTCGTCACCACCGCATAGGCGACGCCGTAACCAACGCGAGTGGACTGATAGGGGCGTTCGGCACTCGAAACAGTGTTGACGAGGAAGCTGTCCGCGGCGGTCTGGGTGCCGTCGTAGAACTTCACCCACATGTGGTTGCCGCCGGGACCGGTCCAGTATTCCTTCACCGGATAGCCGCGGCTGCCGTAGCTGGTGTCGTTCCAGTCGATCGTGACCTTTTCGCCGTTGACCCACAGACCGACGAGGCTGTTGATCGGCAGGTCGGAGAGCGCGATGACCTGCGTCAGATAAGCGTTCGGTGTCTTCTTCTCGCTGCCCCATGTGTTGGCGTAAACGAGAGAACCGGCCGTGGCCGTGTAGCCGAGCGGAAAAGCGCGCGGCACGTCGCCACCCGACTGCAGCTGGCCCTGAATGGCGAAGGACGGGCCTTCCGGCTTGCCGGCCAAAGCCTGTGCGGCAAGGTTCAGACCGATGCCCACGGCAGCCTTGAGCAGCAGCGAGCCGATACCGCCCGCCAGCATGGTCGATGACAACAGGCCGCCGATGCCAGCGACAGCGGCGCCAATAGCAGAAAAAATCATGTCGGAGTTCCGGCGCTAGAGCGCTTTCAGAAAATTGGTTTCGGCCACGCGGTAGCCGCGCCGCAGGTAGAGCCGTGCAACGATCGGATCAGCCCCCATGCCGGCCATGCCCGCAAAGGCGCATCCACGTGTCTTGGCCCAGACCTCATAGGCATCGAGCATCTGCACCGCCGCCTTGCCGCGATGGGCGGGATCGATCCACCACAGCGTTTCCTGTGCGAACCAGACCGGGCCGAACATGTGCTCGAATGCCTTGGCCATCAGCACGCCCTGCGGCCGGTCATCCGGCGCATAGACCAGGCAGAGGCTGTTCGGATCGGCGCGATGTTCTTTGAACATGCGCTCCGCGTAGGCGGCAACGAACGGGAAGGTGAAGCCGGTCGGGCCAGTCATATCGTCAAAGCCTGCACCAGCGCGCGAATCCTTCAGCAACCGAACGACGCGCAACCGGTCGCGCTCGACCGCCTCCCTGATCATCGTGAGCCGCCGCCCTCATAGGAAGCGCCACCGCTATCCCGGCCGGACGGCTTGGCGACGACGCCACCGGACGATGCGCGCTTGGTCGGTATCTTGCCGCTGGCCTTGCCCCAGAACAGTTCTTGTTCGCCAACCACAGCGACGTCCTGAAAGAAATTGTCGGTTGGGTTGCGAAGCTTCTGGCTTTCGTGGCTACGGGTGTCGGGGTTGGAGCGGGTGATTTCCTGTGTGTGCGAAATCGCCGTCATCTCGACGCCGCCGTCTTCGCCCTCGGCCGGCGTCTTGATCTCGATCTGATCGATGAATCCGACGAAGCGGCAAACGGCCGGTGCCACGAGCTGGCGGGTGTCCGGATCGAACAGGCCGCGATAGACCTCGACGCGCGCCTGCTTGCAGTCGTAGAGCCGCACCGCCTGCTCGACCAGATCATCGATCTGGGACAGCTTGATCCTGATCGACTGCACGGTGAGATTGGCCACCAGTGGAATGTCACTGATCTCGATGAGCGTACCGGACCCGTACCAGTCGTAGGTGCTGGTCAGGCCGGTGTCAGGGTTCACCACAGATGCGGCCACGTTGCCGACATCCGACCAGAAGCCGACGACCTGCGGGGCGCCGGTGGCGCGATCACGCGCGACGATGCGCAGGAAGTCACGCGCGACCAGCGCACGCGCCTGCAACGCCGCGAAGTTCGGGGCGGAAAGATTGCGGGGCATGTCTACACCAAATAGCTGTGAAAACAGGGTTTTCCGGTTTTGGCCGGGTCCGGGATGGCTCTAGCTTGGCGTGGGGGCACGATGGATTCGAATAGCAATGGATTGCATTTTCCCCCACGAGGTCGAAGCGCTCGAAATGCTGGCAGGTCTCAGGCCACGGACCTCGGACGCGTGGATCAAGCTTTGCCTGGAAAACCTGAGCCGCGAGGGCCTTTGCACCGAGGGGCCGAACTATCGGCTGACGCAGGCCGGCAAAGCCTACCTCACGCTGGTCATCGGCTCTCTACAGCCTGAAAGCTGACGCTGCCGCGCCCGGTCTGGAGGTCAGCGGTGCTGCTGACACTACCCGAAACGACGGTCATCAGGCAGAACGGCCGGACAACGGTAACAGGATCGTTCACGGCCGTTTCCGGCCATAGCGGAGGCCTGATCTCGAATGCCCCCGTGACACCGGTTCCACCGGCTGTAGCAGCCTCCTGAATGCGGTGGAGGTTGCGCGTGCCGATCTGAAGCATGTCGCCAACGCGCCACTGAAAGCCAGCCGGCAGGCCCTTGGCGGTGATCGATTTGCGGCTGGCGTTTATGGTGTTGATGGCCGCAGCACTGACTGTCCCCATGCCCGTGCCGTTGGGGTAGGCCATCGGATAGCAACGGCTCAACGATCGGGCACGGAACTGCTGCAATCCGTTTTCCATGGCGTCCAGCCGCGCCCGCCACTCGTCGAGTTCATTCGGTCGCATTGAGAGCGACTGGAACGTGGCCCGCCACAGAGGCGAACCGAAATCCTTCACGCGCGTGACGCCATTCGCCTGCCGCGACTGCTCCTGCCGCCATAGCAGGTCGAACTCGGTGGACCAGCCGGGGAAGCCGGCCAGTAGGTCGAGGGGATAGGAGATGGCCATTAGAGTTTACGGCGCTCAGCGTCTCGGGTGATTTCCAGCACGCGCGCCGGCAACTGCTTTTCCAGCGACATCAGAGCGCGGGCAGTTGCGCCGCTGTCGCTCTCAAGCACATCAATACGGGCGGAAAGCACATCGCAATTGCACCTGATCGAAGGCTTGTAATGTGAAAGAAGATCGATGACAGCCTGAACCGAACCGATGGGATTTCCATCCACCACAATCAGTGGATTGCCGTCTTCATCCTTATGGCGCCCGACGAAGAACTCGCAATGCTCGTAGTCCGCTTTCTTGAATTCAGCCATGTGGACTCCTCCTTTTGGGTGTGTTTGGATGCCCCTCGCAAAACTCTGGGAGGGGAAAATGAGCGAAAAACAGCGCGTCGAACCGTGGCAAGAAATTAGAATTCGCCGAACGGATTCAGGGTGGGATTTTGTCCGCTTTGATGGACGCAACGGCGGTAGCGGGATCTACGGCACGCTATCGATGAAAGCCGCCACGTTCGATGAGGCAGTAGCCAAGGTCAAAGAACACTTTGACGTCTAGTTACTTCACAGCTTGTTAACCAGCAGGCCGCAATGTCGACCCGCGTTGTGTATTGAGTACGTGTCTCAGGCAACACGCTGACGGGCGGCATCACCCCGCCGCTCGTCAGCGACCTAAATCCCCGGCACACGCCGGCTTCGCGCGTTGCGGATCGTGCTGATCACGTTCGCCTCGAACTCACGCTTCTGCTTTTCCATTACTTGCGCCAGCCGCTCGACCGCCGCGACGTCAGCGCCGCGGGCATCAATGACAGGGGCGAAGGTGATAGACGGCCCAGCCTGACTGGCGGGCGCCTGAAGGCGCGGCATCTGCGGGACTTGGGGAATGATCGTCCCTGACCGGTTCGGTACGAACAGTTCAGGCCGCTTCTCCCCGACGATATACGGCTGGCCAGCACGAACTGGGCCGCCGTTGGCGCGGAAGATGTCCTCTGCCCAAGGTATGCCGCCACCTGAGCCGCCACCACCCCCGCCGAACAGGCCAAGCAGGCCGGACAGGAAACCACCACCGCCACCCATGTTCTGGATCTTGAAAAGATTGTTCAACACGTCATCGATGAGCGCATTGCCAATCTTTTTCAGCGTGCTGGCCAGCATGTCCCCGGCGGACTTCCCCTCGATGAGGCCATCAATCAGATCGCGGGTAACGTCCTTTGCGGCGCCAAGTGCTTCCTCTGCCCGCTGCCGTATTTCGTCCTGGCTTTCTGCGAGCTTGGCCGCCTCAACCGTGGCGAAGGCATATGTGTCGGCAAGGACGCTGATCTCCTGTTCAAGGGCCGGCGTAACTTCTATGCCAGCCCTCTTGGCTGCCGTTAGAAGTTCCTGCTGGATGCGGGCCTTCTCCAGCGCGTAACCGTAGTCATTGACCAGTGGATCGAGGCCGGCCAGCACGGCGTTTTCAGCCTGCATCGCCGCCACGGATTCGTTGATACGCTTGGTCAGGCGCTCGTAGTCGTTGTCACGCTCTTGCTTCGGTTTCTTGCCTTCGGCGGAACGAGCGGCGCTGCCAGCAAGGTTGGCCTGAGCAATGCGCTTGATCTGATCCTCCGTGACACGGATGCCATCGTCGGCTGCCTGCTTCTTGACGCGAGCTATCTCGTTTTCGAGGGCAAGCTGGTCTTTGCCGAGTTTCGCGCGGCGGGTTTGCTCAACTTCCCAGAGGCGAGATTCCTCCTTACGCGCATCCAGTGCGCGACGAGCGTTTCCAGCGCCGCCGCGCGAATTTGGGCCACGACCACTAACCATCCCACCATTGACTACAGCCATCTCGGCAGCAGCCTCTCGCGCGCCTTGAGCGACAAGTGCCAATCTGTCCAACAAAGGCGCGAGTTGATCGGCAAGTTTCTGGAAGTTCGGGTTGGAGTTTGCGAGCGCAAAAAGTTCTTGCTTCGCGGCTTCGGCGCCATCGCCGTTTTCTTTAAGGCTGTCTCGGACGCGCCGAAGATCATCAAGCTGATCTTGTGACGCCATAGGCTGACGCGAGAGGTTTCCGGCCTCGTCACGAACGAGTTTCAGGGCAGGTGCGGTTTCGATCGCGCCATCCAAAAGACGCATGACCGCATCGTGGGCATCGTCAAACTGACTTTGAGCAGCCGTGTTCTCGTGGCCGAGCGCGTTCTTCAGCGCCTCGTTATAGCGCTCACCAGCCGCTTCGACCTTTTCAGCTGAGCCTTCAGCACGCTTGCTGATTTCGTCCAAGCGATCAGCAAAACGTTGTGCCCCCTCGCTCGCGTCGGCAGTCGCACTGCTGTACAAGATCAGTGACGACACAACCGCGCCGCCAATAATCATCCCAACCGGCCCAGCTGCAGCGGCAAGGCCGCTGAACCCCATGCTAAGCCGCGTCATCGCTCCCGCTGCAGCCATTGCGCGGGTGAAGTCGTAAAGAGCTTTACCGGACAGCCCAAGCTTGGCGATCATGCCGCTAATCGAGCGCCCAATAAGCGCCCCGGCAATCACCGCCGCGAATTGCAAAACTCTGTCGGCTGTCTTGTCGAAGTTGTCCGCCATGATGACCAGCGCTTCGGAAATCTTGGCAGAGACGCCGGTCGCGTGGTCGGCGTTTCCGACATATTCCAGCAGCGCATTCTGCAAAAGCTGGATACCATCCGAGATCGTGGCAGGCATGGCTTCGGCTTCGGCGCGCAGCTTTTCCATCTGCTTCGAAAGAGAGGCGACAATGTCGCGACCGGTAATCTTACCCTGCTGGCCAAGTGCGCGCAGCTGGTTGACGCCAACGCCAAGCCCCTCTGCCAATGCCTCCGCTAGCCTGCCGCCCTGCTCTATGACGGTGTTAAGATTGTCTCCCTTGAGCGCCCCGCCTGCCATTGCCTTCGACAGCGCGTTCATGACCGCTTCGGCGCGCTGCCCTTTCGCGCCAGAGATCACCAACGCGTTGTTGACCGATTCCGTGTAGTCGAGCGTCTGGTCCGTGCTGTATCCAAGCTCGCGCATAGCCGTTGCGTTAAGCAAGTAGCCTTCCGCCGTTTGTTCAAGGCTGGAGTACGTGCGGCGGGCCACCTCGCTAAGGCGACCCATAACCTCCTGCCCCTTCTCCATGGAGCCGGCGGCGAGTTTCACGCGGGAATTGAGGTCCGTCCATGTGTCCGTCAGCTTGACCAGTTCGCCGGCACCAAGCGCTGCGGTGATACCGCCAATGAGGTTCTTGAATGAGCCAGTTCCGATGCCGCTGAGGCGTGCATCGATTTTCTTTGCCATCTGGTCGAACTGCTTTTCCACCTTACGCGTGGTCGCGCTGGTGTCGCCCTCAAGCTTTTTGAGGACGCGCAGCATTTGGCGGTTGTCTGCACTTATGCTTAAAACAAGCTGCTCAAGATCAGTCGCCATGAGGTGCTCCAGATGAAAGCATTGGTCGCTGCCGCCTGCATCGCCGTCTTAGCCTTCGTCGGCTATTATTTTTTGGGGGAGTATTCAGATTATTCCGCCCGGCAGGCCAGCGCATCAGCGGCGGCTGCCAAAATGGAGGATGCTCGGGAGGAAATATTCAAACTTGCCGAGGCTGACCCCCACGAACCAAAAGTGGCTGCGTCATGGTGCAGACTTACAGCAATGCGCCTGAACGGCGGCAATCTTGATGGAAACAATCAGGCCGCCCGCATCGTTGCGAACTGCAAGATGCTGGGGCTTATTCCTCTCGAATAGCCTTCACCCATACCGCTCCAGCAGCTTTGCCATTTCGTTTTCGCTCGGCGCTTCGATCTCCTTCGGATCGCGATGCATTTCGTTGAACGCATCCACGGCGTCGAAAAACTCCGAGAGGGTGGCGGACCAGAACTCCGGTGGCCGCCAGCCCATGGGGCCGATTGCTGATTTCAGCCAGTCGCGGAACGGGAAGGGCTTGTCTTCGTCGCCGTCTTGCCTTCCCCGACGGCGTCGGCTTTTCCCTCGTCTTCACCGACATGATGCATGAGCGCTGCGGTGAACGCCTGCTTGCAGGCAGCGAAGTCAGTCAGACGCAATTCCTGCGCAGCCTGGGCAGCATCGCCCTTCACGGTAAGATGCTGGATCGCCGCCATAGTGGCCGCCACCTCGGCACCAAGCAGGCGCTGATATAGGTCGATGAACGACTTGCAATCCAGCGCGGTGGAAAGCGCTGCAAGCCGGCCCATCTCGCAGGCGATCACGAGATCGACGCCGCCCACGCGCAGGGCAACCTCGCCCCGCGCGCCATTGACAGGATGGCTGCTCATGCCGCCACCACATCAGCCGTACCGCCGCTGGTCGCGGAAGCGCTGCCGGTGCTGTTGGTGGCCGTGACGGTGACCGAGATGGTCGAGCCGACATCGCCGCTGACCGGCGTATAGGCGTCCGTGGTTGCGCCAGAGATATTGGCACCGTCCTTCTTCCACTGGAAGGTGAAGACCGGATTTCCCGTCCATTCGCCGGGGTAGGCTTTGAGTTCGGAGCCTTCTTCGGCAATGCCCGCGATCGACGGCAGCAGCGAATTGACCGGCGTCACCGCCTCGGCCGTGAAGGAAAGCGGGCCGGCGGCCGAGAACGTGGCCGAAAACTCCATGTTGCCTTCCATCTCGCCCGTGAACTCGAAATCCGAGACCATCCACGGGCCTTCATAGGTGCCTTCGCCGGGAACGACGACCTGTGCGTCGAACACCGTGCCGTTGCGGACGTTCGTCATCAGGGCGGCCTGCGTGGCACCACTGACGAATGCGCCCGAACCGCTGAAGGATCGGTTGACGATGCCGGGCTCCGCGGTCTTCTGAACCGCCCCACCGGGGTTGTTGCAGTCCGGAATCGTCGTGTCGACCTCGTTGGCCGATAGGTTGAACGAACGGGTTTTCATGCCGCACAGGTTGGCGAACGTGGCGGGTGCGGTCTTGATCTTGATAAGCAAAAGCCTGCCGGGATGCTGGGCCATGGTGATATCCTTTTGGTGATGGATGCCTTGCCGAAGGGCGGTGAAGGCGTCAGGCGTTTGACTGGACGATTGCCCGGAACTCGACGACGCCGTGGCCGGTGAGATCGTCGCGGTCGTAGAAGACGCGATCTCCGCGATGGTCGAGCGTCACAAGGTGGTTGCTGGGCAGCGCCAGCGGGTAGCCATGCAGGGCGCGGCCGACCTCGTAGGCGATGCTCCGGGCGTCTTGCAGCGGATCCATGCCGTCGCGGGTCCAGACATGGACGTTCAGCGTGATCTCTTCGCCGGTGATGCAGGTCGCATCGTCGCGCAGGCCGAACGTGTCGAAGTTGGCGATGTGCGGGAAAACGGCGTCTTCTGGCGCGCGATACCATACCCGGTCACCGACCAGCGCTGACACGTTCGCAGCCTTCAGCAGCCTGTCGCGAGCGAAAAGGACCAGTTCTCTTCCAGGTGAGGCCATGGTTATTTCTTCTGAGCCCTGCGCACAGCGCGGTTGATGGCGGTGGCGACCTTGCGCCTGATCCGCTTCTGGTGCTGGCGATAGGTCGGGAAGATGTGGGGCTGCGCCGTCATCTTACCCGATGACCTGCCGGTCTTTTTAACCGTGCGATCGGCCGTTCCGTATTCCAGCCAGCGCCACAGAAAGCTGGCGAAAATGCCGGTCGCGTTCTTGTCCTTGGTCTGACGCAGGCCAAACACGGCCGCGCCGGGATTGTCGCTCAGCTTTCCGCCTCGGATGCTCGAACGGTAATCGCCGGTCTCACCGATTGGCGCGCGCTGCTCGATTGCTTCCGCCAGTTCCTCGGCAGCCTCAAGCTGTGCCTTCGCCGCCTCCTGGTCGATGTCTGGCACGAGCTCGCGCAGCCGCCTGGCCAGCTTTTCGCGCCCGACGAATTTGGCCCGGATCGCCATCAGGAAGCGACGCCATGTTCGACAAGCATTTCCAGCTTCAGCCGGCGGCTGTCAGGATCGAACAGCGAGCGGATATTGAAGGTGCGGGCCGGATTGTCGGCATCCACCAGCCGCCAGCCAGCCGTGATCTTTCGCGTGTCCTCGCTCTGCCAGATCGTGACGATATAGGCCTGTACGCCCTGCAGCCGGCCGGCCAACACCTGCTCACCGCCGGTCTTCGGTTCGAATGCGGCCAAAACGGTGAACTGCGTTTCCCACTTGCCGCCACCTGGGACCGGATTGCCCAACTCGTCGGTTGCCGCGACTGTCTTCTGACAATGGACCCGAACGGTCATGTTGCCGGTGCGAGCCATCACGCGCCTCGACGATGATTGCTGAGCAGTGCATCGACACCCATGGGGATCGTCGTGGCAATGGTGCCGGTGACCACGGCGTCACGGTTGACGAACCAGTGACCGATTAGCATCAGCATGGCATGCTGCACGCTCTCGGGAACCGAGCCGCCATATACGGCGGTGAGGGTGATGCGGGAGCCGAAGCGGACGCGCGGCCATGACTGTCCGGGCTTGAGCGCAATCGACGGCTCCAACCCGTCTTTGTGTTCCTCGTAGACCGTCGCGTCGACCGTCTGTTCATTGCCGTCGGCGTCGACGTATTCGATGGAGGTGACCGACTTCAACGGCCCTTCCGAAAGACGGGAGAAGTCGGCGAAGCTGTCACACTGCGACGAGATGGTTTGCCCCGCCCATCGGGCATTGCAGTATTCCTCCGCATGCGCGCGCGCCGCCTTGATCAGCCGGTTCAGCTGCGTGTCGAAATGCGTCTCGCCCGGCAGGATGCCGCATTGGCCCCGTGCATCGGCCAACGTCACCGGCTCAGCGTCCGGCGCGCCTATGACGGTCGACGGATGCCACATGGTCAGCCGCGCTTTTCGGGCGCTGGATTGCGGACTGCCCGTTCGGTCCTAAGCTCCGATACGGGCACGGCATAGCCTGCATCGATCAGGCTCCTGGCCTCATCGCCGGAAAATCGCTCGGTCTCCTCATTGGGCGAGAGGGCAAAGCCAACACCGGCCAGACCGATAAGCATTTTCAGTTTCATGGATATCTCCTTCGACTTTGAGAGCGGGCCACCGAAGCAGCCCGCCTTGCAAAGCCGAACTCAGGCGGCCTTGGTGATGAGGTGCTTGACCGCGGCGGTATCGCCAAGCTCGCCGTCGAAGCGGATCAGGCCAGCAATGCCGAGGTCGGGCCAGAAGCGTTCGCGCAGCACGCCGATGACGGGAGATCCAACCTTGCGGACGAAGTACTTGCCGAAGTCACCGAACAGCATGACCTTCTTGGCCGCTGCGAGACTGTCCATCGCCTGATTGATGGAATAGCGGTAGCCGAGGATCGTGCCGGGCACGCCGTTCTGCACGTCGCCGGCAGTCCAGATGTAGCGACCTTCGCCGTCCTTCAGCTTGCGCAGCGCGCTCAAGCTGCTGTCATTGAACATGAACCGCACCTTGGGCGAGGTCCGATAGGCCGGATCCACCGAATGCACGAGGTCGATGATTTCGTCATAGGTGATTGCGGCCACCGCGGTTGCGGTCTTGCCAAGGCTGGAGGCCGTGACGACGCCGTTCGGATCATCCGAGCCGGCTCCGATGGTCAGTTCCTTATTGGCGATGCGGCCAAGGCGTTCACCCAGCAGGCCGCCAAGCAGCGTCTCCATGTTGAAGATGCTGTCCTGCGCCAGCTCCATCGAGAAGCGGACGAACTCGGTGTCGTAGACGTAGGCGTCGAGCGACTTCTGCCCGAAGGTGACGTCCTTACCGCCGTCATCGGTGAGCGCCGTGCCTTCCGTGTGCTTGCCGGCAGTCACCGCCGTGTCATCGACCGTCGGGATCTTGATCGGATTGCCGCTCGCCGTGGTCATGACGGTGCAGATGTCCTCATCGTACATCGGCCCCCATGCCTTCATCGACTTGATGATTTCGTTGGCAAGCTCGGTCGGAACCGTGTAGCCGCCGGAGGCTGGCGTGCCGGTGACCTGGGCGCGGAACTCGGCCTTGGCTTGAACGCCAGCCCGCAGAACGGCACGTTCCTCGCTGGAAAGTTCGGTCGGATCGCCACCGCAGGCGATGAACTTGTGGAAGACCTGACGGTATTCCAGCGCCTCGCCTTCGTCCTGACCGCGCGCTTCACCATCGCCGGGATTGGGGCGCTTCTTCGCGCGTTCCTCGGCCGCCGCGTCATCGATGCGCTTCTGCGCGGCGGCCATGCGCTGCTCACGCGCGATCTGCGTTTCGACCTTGTCGAAGTCAGCCATGATGTCGTCATGGCGCTTTTCGAGTTCCGCAGCGCGGGCCTCGTCGGTGTTCTTCTTGATCTCGTCAAGGGCAGAGCGGGCGTCGGCAACGAGCTTTTCCCGCTTCTCAATCAGTTCCTTGAGCATGATGATCTCCTATGCTGCTCAACGTCGAAAGGCCCGCTCGAACGCAGGCGGTGGAGACGGGAAGCGGGATGCTTGCCACGCCCTCCGGCAAACGCCGGGTAAACTCAGATGATGTTGCGGAACCGGGCTTCAGCCTCGGCCTTGCGCCGGGCGAACGCGGCGGCGTTGTGCTGGCGACGGCCTTCCTTGCGTGCCTCGTCGAGCGAGCGCAGCGCAATGGACGTCCCGTCATAGGCAGGGTCCGTCACAACCGACACGTCGAACAATTCGACTTCCTCGACGGTGCGAAGCGGCGGGTCTTGCGTATCGTCCCAGCGCTGCACCGTGGCGCGGAACGCAAAGGACATCTTGTCGAGATCGCCGCGCTTCATCTTCGGCACAATCCGCTGGACGTCCGGGTCGCCCGAATCAAGCTCCGTCTCGATCTTCAGGCCGTGGCTGTCTTCCGTCAGCTTGAGCGTGCCCGACCGCGTGCGCGCCAGTGGCAGGCCCGTGTGGTTGATCAGGAAGGGCACATCGGTCGATCCCAGCGCCTTGCGAAATGCGCCGGGCAGGATGACCTCACGGAAGTAGCCGCCGATGTTGGCCTCCTGGTTGAACACGGCCGCATAGCCGGACACCTTGACGCCGGTATCATCGGCACGGATTTCGGCCGGGATACCGCCGCGCTTTTCAATGTCAGGCTTCGGCATTGTCGTTTTCTCCATTGTCGCCTGCCGGCTTCGGCAACCCCGACTGAACCGGCTGCTTGCCAAGCACCACGGTCGCGCCCTGCACCAGCAATTCGTCGGCATCCGGATTCGAATGCTTCGGCCGGTTCTCGAGCGCCCGTCCTTCGTTCGGCGTGATCTGCGCGGTCTGGATGGCTCGTGCGATGCCCTCGACCCTCGACTTGAAATCGCCACGCATCAGACCGTCCAGATTGTGCTCGACGTACAAGCCGCCGCTCTCACGACCGAACAGCTTCAGGTTCATCTCGCCTTCGAAGGCTTCCGCCCACTGGCCGATCAGATGCTTGACCAGATGCAAATCCTGCTGTTCGACATTGGCGAATGTGCCTTTGCTCAGGTCTTGCAGGAAGGCCGGCGGCATTTGCCAGGCACGCGCGATCTCCTGAATCTGGAACAGCCGCGCCTCGGTCATCTGGCCCTTGGCAGGATCGAAGCCCACCGGCTTCAGATCGTGGCCGGGCGGGATAGGCACGATCTGCTTGCCGCTCTTACGGGCCTCATCGATAGACCTGCGCATGTCGCTCATGGCCCGCTGCAAGCCGTCAGCGCCCTGCGGCAGCGGCCCCGACAAAGCGAGCGGAGGGACACCGCCACCAGCAAAGAAGTTCGAGCCGTAATCGTTCATGGCAATGGCGAGCTGGATCGCCTTGGCGGCCAGATTGATCGGCCCGTAGTGCGAAAGCTGATCGGCCTTCAGCATGAACGGCACATCGATCACATCGGCGGCAGGGTATTCCTTGTTCTCGAATTTGTAGATCCGGCGCCCGGCAACCCGTTTGACCGTGACCTTGCGCGGGTCCATCGGCCACAGATTGACGATTTCCTTGCCGTCGCGCTCAATCCACGCCAGCCCACGACCACCCGTAAAGACCTGTTGCCAGAAATATTGCCGGAACAGGAAGCTCGACATTTCCCCGTTGGCATTGTCGTGAACCACCGCGCCGAGCGTGCCACCAACCCGCGTTGCTCCATCGGAAGTTGACCGGTAGGCATGAAGCGGAAGCGCCGCCAGCGTGCGCGACAGGAACGCCACGGCCGCTGCCACTGCCGGCACGGTCAACGCGCGATCGATGGTGACATGCGGCAGGTCGGCCGACTGCACGCCGAAGAACGCAAGGAAGTTTTCCGAACTGACCGGAACGCTCTCGTTCTCGGGCGAGGTCGCGCTGCGCGCCTCCCGCCGAATATTGAATCCAAGAATATTCATGCGTTCACCAGTGAAAATTCGGGATCATCCCACGGCGATGCCGGCGCGGGCTCATCGGCGATCATCCATCGGCCCAGCGCCATGATATGGGCCACCGGGCCGTCTATCTTGTTCTCGTCGCGCTCCTTGCGCGGGTAGACCTGATCGCGGTGGTTCGCCTTCGTCACCACGTTGGACAGCATCCATGTGAAGATCGGATCGCCATCATGGGCGATGGCCCGCTCACGGATCAGCCCGTCCATTTCCTTCATCGGCTCCGAGAAGTTCTTCATCGTCGCGAAGACTTCCGTGCAGGTGATGCCCTCGGCCTGAAGCTCGCTCACCATCATGCGGGCTTGATCCGGGTCATAGGCCACCTCCAGCAGCTGGTGGCGGTCGCGGATGCCAAGAATGTCATCGCGGATCATGGTCATGTCGTTCATCTCGCCGTCCGACTGGACGATGAGGCCGTCGCGATGCCACGCCTGATAGTGTTCGTTCTCGCCCTTCTCGATGGCCGCCGACGGCAGGTAGTAGCGACCGAAACGAGCGAACCTGAAACCTGCCCCGATCAGTTCCGCCGCCTTCGGGCAATCGCACTCATCGAGCCCGAACGTGATCTCCATCGCCGCCACGTCCACCTTGGACGCAAGGTCAAGACCGATCCGGCACGGCTGGCCGGCGAAATCCGATAGCTTCAGCCCATCGGCCTCGCTCTCGATCCAGCGCTGGACGTTGAAGAATGCTTCCTTGGCGTTGACCCACTCGTTCAGGTGCTTCGTTTTGAACGCCGATACATGCCGCGCGTTGTTGATGGCGCGCCGCTGTTCGGTCAGCAGGAACTTCTCACCAACCGAAACACCGAAGTTCGGGTTGGCCTTCTGCAATGCTTCCGGCGTCGTCCAATCGTCATCGGGGTCGATCCCGTAGAGCAAGGCGAACAGCCCATCGTCCTCGATGATGCCTTCCAGCATCCTCCTGGCTTCCTGCATCATCGCATAGCAAGGGCCGGCGATGTTCGATCCCGCCGTGGTGATCACCAGGATCATCGACTGGTCACGCGCTCCCATGCCTGTCGCCATGGTTTCCAGCATCGCATCCGTGTCGTGCTCGTGATACTCGTCGATAATGGCGCACGATGGCGACGATCCATCGCCGGGCTTGCCGATCACCGGCTCGAACCGGCCGCCATCCTCAGCGCAGAATATGCTCTTGGCATTGACCTCGACGCCGTAGAACTCCCGAAAATCGGGGTTGCGCTGCGCCATCAGCTTCGCTGGGCGGAACACCTCATAGGCCTGCTTCTCATTGGTGGCACCGGAGAAGACTTCCGCACCATGCTCACCGTCGGCTGTCAGCATGTACAGGCCGATTGCTGCCGCCCATGCCGATTTTCCATTCTTGCGCGGAACCAGCAACATCGCCCTGCGGAACCGACGAAACCCATCGGCCTTACTGATCCAGCCGAAGATCGAGCAGGTCATGAACACCTGCCAGGGCTGCATCACCAGCTTCTCGCCGCGCGCTGCCCAGCTGCCCTTGGTGTGCGGCATCAGTTCGATGAACTGGCATGCCGCTTGGGCCGCCCGGAAGTCGAACCGATATTCGAACTGCTTGCCCTTCTTCAGATCGTCCAGATGCCGCTTACAGGCGAGGCGCACCCATTTGCAGGCAGCGATCTTCCCGGCCACGACCTCTTTCGCATAGCCAGTTGCGATCCTGACGTAATCACGATCCACGACGCCCGACTCTCGCAAATGGGTTAGACGCAGGAGCCTTGGGCGCTCCAGCCACCATGCGGCTGCGAGGACCAGCTATCCCGAACATCTCTGCCTTCTTTCGAACCTCGGCAAAGGCTGCGACCGGCGGCATCTCTCCGGCTCGGATCGCCTTCACGATACCGCCCTGCAATACACAGAAATTGGCGAACTCATTGCTGTCGGCCTCGGTAATCAGCTTCTGGCTAACCCGGCCAACATTGTCCTGCCAGACTTCCTCGCCCTCCGGTGTCAGCCAGTCGGGCATCTGAGGCATGCCCTCGGATTCGATGATCTCGATGCCGGCGTCGCGATGGGCGCGATAGGTTCCGCGCGCCACCTTCTCGGCCGGCAGCATTTTCTTGGGACCGCGTTTCATGAATTATCTCAGCCCCGGAATTTAATTTGGCCTCGTGAAAGTTTCCTTGGGGCCGCCGGTCAGGGATCGAACCATGAAAGGTTTTGACCCTCCCCCTCCCACCCGAGAAACGGCCGAATAGTGCTTGACCTGTTATTCGCGCCTTGTGTCGTCTTTGGCATCCTGTGGCCTCAGGTCCTCGACCACATCGACAATGCAGCCTGTCCCGACCTTGTAGGCCGGCGACCCTTCTGTCTCGTCCTTGAAGTTGAAGTCCCACGTCTGGCCACGTGCCGCGTGTCGGATGCCAAGCTCCTTGGCGATGGCCTCACCCACGATGCGCTTCAACTCATGCCGATCGATGATGACGCGATGCCGACGCTCGTTCACCTCGGACGTGACGATCTTGCTCATTCCTCGTCGCCCTCTACCTCGACCACGACGTTCCAGCCTGTGACCAGGCCGGCAAGCTCGAACAGCCGCGTCGCTATCCAGATGCGGACACCGAAGAGGCGAGGCATTCGAACGCCGATGCGGATACTCTCCATCAGATCCCTACCGTCGATGACAATCTCGCCTGCGCTACGTGCCATGCCTCACCACCTCATCGCCTTCCCTGCGCTCATAGGCGCTCCACCACTTACCGATAGCCTCGAAGGTGATCTCCCTCGGGCGGGCGTTGTCTGCCCTCACGCGGGCCATGCATAACGCTGGCGGCGTCTCCAGGACGATGATGCGCTCGGGCTGCATCGTGTCTGCCCACCATTGCCTGTTGTCCGGCCTGGCCTCCGAGACGATCAGCCAGGCACGAGGCCACCGTGACGTTGATCGCATGATGTCGCCCAGCATCTCGTTGCGGGCGCGGATCGCTGGTGTCAGCCACTTGGCTCGATCCCATCCATGAAGCGACTGGCCCGACAGGCTGGAGGCGATGACGTCGAGGTCGATCACCAGATCGGCGGGGCCTGCATGTTCCTTCACGTAGCTGCTCTTGCCAGAAGCGGGCGCACCGCACACGATCACCAGCGGGATTGCCGAAGGCCTGAGCCATTCCGGTCGCCACTGGTGCTTGCCGAATGCCTGGTCCCTGGCGGTGCGCTTCAGGTGGCAGGGGCGGCACAGTGGCCGCAGGTTCTCCCTTTCATCGTTGAAGCTGTCACCGTCGATGTGGTCGACCTCATCAGCCTGCACGATCTTGCCTGCCTGCTTGCAGAACCGGCACAACGGCTCCTGTGCGAGGATGACTCGGCGCAGCTTCTGCCACTGCCAGCCGTAGCCGCGTTCAGTGGTGGTCTTGCGGTGAGCCGGTGGCATGCTCGACATTGGATGATATGTTCCTCGCCATGCGCTCGTAGCTCAAATGGATAGAGCACCGGGCTTCGATCCCGTAGGTTGCAGGTTCGAGCCCTGCCGAGCGCACTTCCTGCCGATGCGGATTTGGGTATCAGGACGGGCCGGACTGAAACCGGCTGTCAGCGGAGCGATATGCTAACCGCGCTCTCTCGCCTCGATCGCTTGCCGACCAACAAAAAACCCGCCTGATTTGGCGGGCTTCGGGCGCAACTCTGCAACTTGACGTTCACCCTAGGGGTTTAGTGACGAAAGGTCAATTCATTTCTTCCCCGAAACGATCCTTTTTCCACAAGGCGCGAGAAAGTTGAAGTGGATCGCGCACTCCCGAAGATCGTTGTGCAAGACCGTGGCCGCCTCCCTGTCGGTCTGGCCGTCTCGTTTGGCAATCTCCGCAGCCGTCAAACCCTGGACGCAGTAGAGCATCAGGCGCTCGAATGAGAACCTGCCAAGGCTTTCGACCGCACCCTTAAGCTTGTCATAGGCGGCAACCCGACCATCAGAGATGCCGGTGGCATATCCGGATTTGATCCCGCGCAGGAAGTCAGAAGGAGATGCGATGGCGACGCCCGCTCGCTCCCAGAGCAATGCGAAGTGGCTCCCAGCGTGAAAGAATGCGTCCTGCTTGTCGCGCCCATAGCGCCATTCGAATGTTCCGGGACGCGCCCGCATGAGCTTGGTGGTGTAACGACTATCAGTGACACGAACACGGACCTTGGAAACCTTGGCGCCTTCCTTCAGGCCATCGATCTTGCGAAGCTTGGCGAGCCGCTTGCCTTCTGCCGAAAGACGAGCGGAGGCATGGTCCCGCAGCTCCTGCCGTTGCCATACGTCACGGACACGCGTGTCCTCGACCGTCGGCGCGGTGGCCTTGGCCTGCCTCGCAGCTTCTCGCTGGGCGCGCTGTCCGGCAAGGTCAATGCGGCGCGATCCATCGACGCGCGTAGCAGGAAGGCGCTTTTCAACGGGCTTCATTCAAATCCCTTCGGTAAGCTTGTCGTTTCAGGTAAAGGCGGCGCTCCGGTGTGAGCTTGGCCACGGCCGGCCGCCAGTTCATGGGAGGCGTGTAAATCTGCGCGGGCGGATCGATGCGAAACCATCGGCCATCACGATCAAGGAAATACCGGAGGGCGGTTTCGAACTCTCCAGCCATGTCGTTGAAAAGCAGTTCGCAGATCGTGCCGTCCGGCTTGGCATCTGCCATCGCTCGCCATGGATTGAGCCGGTCGTAGGCTTCGCGAGCTAGGCGTTCGGAGATGTTCACAGATCTGCCCCCAAGCCAGCGATGACAGCTAGCAGTGGGAACGTGACTGCACCTGCCACGAGACCAGCCGTGTTTCCACTCATCGCAGGAAACATAGCTTGGACAACAAATCCCATGCCGATAGACATTGGCACGGCAGCCATTGCGATGACGACGATGTGTTTCGTGCCGCCGCCCTCCGCCTCTTTCGGGTTTTCTTGAACCACGTGATCGCCAGTGCCTTCCAAAGCGGCACCTTCTGCGCGACCGCGAACAGCCGGGCCTCGTGCTCGGCAGTAACTCCCGCTGTGGCGATCTCGCGCGTCAGGTCTTCCGGTTCGAACTGGTCGCAATAGTCTGGGTCGGTCATCAGCAGTTCGGCCGCCTTGACGTGCGGGGTGCCGATTGGAGCCAGTTCTGCCTTGGCCAGCACTTCGAGTATCTGCCGCGCCTTCATGGCCGTGTGCTTTCTCACCAGCGCGGCAATGGCCGTGATCGCGACCGTATCGCCGGGCTCGTAGTTGCCGTTGTTGGTCAGGAGCATGCGGACGCCGGCACGGTCGCAAACCTGCTGGATGGTCAAGGCATCCTCATCACCGGCAACGAGCGCAGCCTGATGCAGCTGCAGCTTGGTCACGCCGAGCCGGTCGACGTTATGGCCGATGAAGGCAGATGCCTGCGCGGCCGTGTCTGCGGCCTCGACGATCTGAACCGGTATACGGTCGATCCGCGGATGACTGGCGGCTGCGATGGCGGTGTGCTGGCCATCGATCACCTTCAGCACGGTCTGGCCGCTGGCCTCGGCATAGGAACACACCGGGGCGCGGAATTTCGTCCAGTCCCAGCCAACGATCATTTTGCGGATCTGGCGAATACCCCGTTCACCGATATCGCGCTGGTAGGTCGGGTCAACGTACAGCGTGGCCGGGTCGACGCTTTCGAAGATCGGTTCGCCCGTCGACGGCGTTGTCGGCTTCAGGTCGCTGATGTTGATCGGGTAGATGTGGCGCAGTTCGGTCACGACATTCGCCTCCGCAGTTCGGTCGATAACTCGTCGATGATTGTGTGGATCGTTGCCGCACCTTCAGGCACCGGATCGGCAACGATAGCGGCGATGCGTTGCATGGCTGCATCGCGCAGGTCCGGTGCAACAACCGCGGCGGTTTCCATCACGGCGCGCTGCTGCTCCGGAGAAAGCCCACCGGGCGTCATGGCAGATTCGTGACCCGCGTAACTTTCACCTACCTCAGCCTTAGAGCCATACCTGATAGGTTCTCTCTCTATGGCTGAATAATAGTTGTCATAGGTTCTATTCTTATGTTCGGCGGACATGGATGTCCGGACAGAACGCACCCTAGATGTCCGGACAGAGCGGCTTTCGTTGCGCTCCTGACGGCGCTGTTCACGCTCATTTTTCAGCGCCGCGTCGGTCTCCTGAATGCGGTCAATGACCTCCATCGGCGCATGGAACGTGTAGAACGTTGGGCGATTGTATGCCGCCCTTGTGTAGCTGATCCATCCGGCCTCTCTGATCTTGGGGATAAGGCGCCGGACCTGTCGCTCGCTGATCCCGAACTCGTCTGCAATCGTTTCGTGCGTGGGATTGCAACGGCCGCTTTCAAAGTTGACGCATCCGAGCAGATAGATCGCGATCAGCTTAACGGTCTTTGTCATCAGCGGATTACGATCCTTCTGAATCCACTTCTGAAGGCGAGCACGAGCGCTGTTGAATGCCGCTCGTCGCTGTTTAAGCTCCTCCCTGCGGGCACCATCTGAAAGGTGCCTCGTCAATTCGTTGAAGTCTTTCGGGAGCACAGGCAGTGCAGGTCCAGCCATTACGCAGCCCTCCGATGGGCGGCGCGCCGCGTTGCTGACAGGACTAGAGACTGGACAGGGAAAATCCCCTGACGGCAGTGCAGATCATTGATATCGGTCCCTATGAGGTCCGGCATCATATACGGCTTGCCGGATGCCTTGGCGTAATACTCACCGGCGCCAAGCCCGCCGAACTGGTTTGGATTTACCTTGGGGGGCGCGTCATGGTCAGCAGCGACGAAACATCGTCCATTTATAGTTTTGGCGACAGCCACGATGTTCGAAGCGGAGAAGCAGACGAGGACTGTTGCGGGCCGGTAGAGCGAATGCAGCGCGGCTCGAAGAGAAAGGCCTGTCGCGTAGCCCTCACAAAGCCAGGTCTCGCTGCCGTTCGAAATCCTGTGGCTTGCACCGCCAATCTCGCCGCCGGCCAGGAACTTCTTGGTTCCGCCCTCCCAAATCAACTGGATGCTTCGGATTTGCCCGCCTATCCTAACCGGAATGACGATCGCACGCTGTCCGCCATCAGGTACGAGATACCTTCCGCCAATGTCTCGGATTGCAGCGGCATCCAGCGTGAGCGCCTTCTCGTCCGGGAACCCTTTCATGCTCAGATATGGATGGTTGGCGGGCACCGCTGACGACACGATGCGCTGCGCAACCTTCGCAGCATCATCGGCGCGCCTGCGCTGATCTTCTGCCCGTTCCGCGACTTTGCGCGCTGAAACCCGACGCTGTTCGGGAGTTCGGTCGCTGTCCAGCCAGACAGTATGCCTCACGCCTGTCTGCCAGTTCCACGCCGTGACGCGGTCGTCGTCAACCATGACGCGGCCGTCGCCTTTTCCGCTCTTACCAGCGAGGGTGTCAGTCTTCGCCCACCGACCGAGTTGATATCTTTTCGGTGGCATGATCCCGATTGCGTCACAGGCTGCATTAATGGCTTCATCAAGCGTCATGCGGCTCTCCGCGAACTGTTCTTGCGGAAGCGCTTCACCTCACGTTCGACCAGGCTCCACTCGTCGGGCCGAACCTTGGCCGTGTCACAATTCGTATCGTAGAGGCCGCGAGGGAGCTTGGATCCGGGATAAATCCCCGCCCAAATCCCATATGCCCATTTTCGGGAAGCATCCGGACCGCGGCGGCCGTTGGCGAAGCAATAGGCGAGCGCTGCGTTCCAGACAGCGCGCGGATCACCAAGACATTCGGCGCGAAGCCCCTGCCTAGGTTGAAACGCGGACTTGATGCTGACCTCGAGGTCAATCAACTCGCCTTCGACTGTCTGTATCTCGCCGCGCTTCGGCCGTTCCCAGCCGCAGGCGTGACATGACAGATCGGACGGCTCAAGCTGGAGGCCACATTCGCCGCAGAAATGCTTTGCCTTAACCCGCTCTTTCGGCTCACGGGCTTCGCTGTCCTTTTTCTGCGCATCGGAAAGACTGTCGACGCCGTGTTCGTATAGCCATGCGGTATCGTCCGCGAAGCTGATGCAGTTGCCCGAGTGATCCAGCCAGAGACCGAATTCCTTGCCGGGTGCGATTCGCATAACCCGCCCCAGTTCCTGAATGTGCGAGGAGAAGGACTTGGCGTAGGGCCGGCACGAGATGCCGCACATCACGTCTGGAACGTCGAACCCCTTGGTCAGCACCGCACACGACACCAGCCCGTCGATGGAGCTATCGGGCTTGCTGAACTCATCGATTTTCGCTTGCCGATCATCGTCAGACGCATCGAGGTAGGAAATCTGCTGGAAGTTGAACCCAGCCTCCGCAAACTGGCGGCATAGTTCCTCACCGTGCTTGACCGACGGCGAGAACACGATTGTCTTGACCGGGCCGCCGAAGAATTTGCGGGTCTGCTCGACCCATGTCTGCACCACGTCGCCTATAATGGTGACGCCGCGCTGGCCGGCGTCTTCCTCGTCATACTCACCTGTGAACTTCTTCTTCGCGCCCCGCATATCAGGCGTCACGCACGCCTTGATTTTCAGTGGAGTGAGATATTTTTGCGCGAGAAGTTGGTTGACCGTCGCTCCATTGACGATCCCGTCCCAGTTCTCGGCCATGCCGGCAGCAAATGGGGTTGCGGTAAGGCCGATCACCTTGGCGCTTCCGGCCCGTTCGATGAGATCCAGAACGGCCTGGTACTGGCAGTGCGCTTCATCGACGACGATCAGGTCGGGATAGCTGTCGAAGCTGCGGCGCGCGATGGTTTGCGCGCTCGCTATCTGGATCTGCTTCGATGGATCGGTAAGAGGGTGCTGGGCCTGAATGACGCCGTGGTCGATGCCATATTGAGCAAAGCGTCTGCTGGTCTGGTTGATCAGCGTCACCCGGTCAACGATGAACCATGCGCGGGCGCCTTTATCCATGCTCTGCTGGATGATCCAGGCGGCGCATTCAGTCTTGCCGAAAGCGGTAGGCGCTACGAGGATCACCCGTCGCAAGCCCTCCCGCATCCCTGAGCGAAGCTTCTCTACAGAAACGACCTGATAGTCGCGCAGATCAATGTCCCGGGTGGCAGGGGTAAACAGGTTCATCCCGCCCTCCGACGCGCGTCAATGATCGCCGCAGCTTTGCTGACGAACCATGTCCAATCGGCCGGGTTGCAGTCATCCGGAGTGGAGGCGAGAAGGATGGAGGTGAGGTCTTCGGCTTGCGGCCGGTCGATACCGCCGTCAAATTCGATGACGGCCGCGCGCTCCTCGAAATTGCCTTCGCTCTCGATGAACTGCGCGATCTGGCGGCCGTGCTGGCGAATATATTCGAATGCGCCTTCTGGTAGCTTCTCCCGGTTAACGACGATAAGCCTGCCTGCGTCGACAGCGACATTGGAGCCATGCGCCCTGATCCGCTCGATGATCTTTTTGACATCAGCCATCGATGATCTCACCGGTCTCAAGGTCGATCACCGTGTTGCGCGAATATCCGAGCTTCTTGGCCTCATCCTGCCAGTATTTGGCAGAGCGCATCCATGACGCCTTGTCCTCGCTTTCGCGATACAGCCGGGTTTGCAGTGCACGGATTTCCTCATCCTTGCCCGCGATGACGTTTTCGAAGCCGCCCTGCTCAAACTGGACGCGCATTTCGCCGTAAAGCTTGTTTTCGGCCGTCAGCTTCGCGTTCTCGGCTTCGAGTACACGAACAGCCTCCTCCAGCTCAGCGATGCGGTCGGCATCGGTTAAGCCGATTTCTGCAGGCTTGGACTTGCGTGTTTCAATTGCAGATTTCTTGGCGGCTTCTATCGCCTGGATTTCTGGCGGAAGGGCAGCGGTGTGCTCCTCGCGCTGCCGGTCGAACTCGGCCTGTTGGGCTTGGCGTTCAGCTTTGGCTTGCGCCTGTTCGATCTGCTCCGCAGGGGCAATGGTGCGAGGCGTCCATGGATCGTATTGATCGCTGTCACCGGCATCATTTTCGATCACCTTCGGCTTTCCGATGGCAGCGGTGTTCATTGTCGCAACGGTGCCGTGCTTGGTGGTGTAGGTGCGTTCCTCACTGCGGATTTCCGAAGTGACGGGGCGAAGAGAGGCAACCGTCTTGTCACTCACGGCGCATCGACGCGCGATCTCGCGATCCGACCACTTCGACCATTCGGCATCATTGAGAAGCGTCAGGACGGCGCGACGTTTATCGTCATTTGAACGTCGGAGACCGTGACTCGCATTTGCCCCGACGCTGTGCAGGATCGCGTCACGCCTCGTTCCCTGCCTAACTTCAGCATCAATCTCCATCCGGTCGATCTGACGATGTGCGTTGAAGCGATGGAACCCATCAGCAAGCCAATGGTGCTTGCCATCATAGAAAACGATGATCGGAGGAAAGGACGCGCCATCCTGAATTGCGGCGGCGTAGTCATCGATAGCATTCTGGTAGAGGGAGGCGCGAGATTGTGTGCCGCCATCTACCCGGATTGAGGAGAGAAGGATCGATTTTATCTCCACAAGATCCTCCCTGCCTGCCTGTTCGCCGGGGCGCGAGACGATGCGGCGCAGACGGATCTCGTTGTTCGAATGAATGGGAATCCGATCACCGGTCAGCTCTCCTACCGCTGTCTCGATTGGCTGCGGACAGGCTCTCCAGCAACCGCGCAACCGGACCGCTGGGCTTCTGTCCCCTCTCAATGCGCGCTACGGTTGACTGAGCCACGCCGAGGTGACGAGCCAGTTCGGCTTGCGACCATCGCCGGTCTTGGCGTACTTGTTTTGCAGTGACGACCATACGTTTACCGCTCGTTCATTTTCATCCGATATGGATAATTATGCAATAGGAACGCGTATGTCAATCCATTTCGGATAATCAAGGGGCGCAGCATGAGCACACCGGGCGAGAGACTTCGCAAGGCGAGAATTGACGCAGGCTACAGGTCTGCGGCGGCAGGCGCCGAGGCCGCTGGCGTGCCGACGCCCACAATGTACCATCACGAGAACGGCACCCGAACAATCAGCAGCAGGGCGGCCGAACGGTATGCATCAGCGTTCAAGGTAACGGCATCTTGGCTGATGTTCGGTGAGAAAACGCGTATCTCATTAGATGAGGAATGGGAGGAGGACGTACGACGCAACGTTGGCGAGCAAGTCGCCTATAGTCGCGAGAATTATCGCCCGACCATCGACGGGGCAATTCCGGAGATCGACGTGGAACTGGGGGCGGGCCAAGGTAGAATAGGAGAGTTTCTCACCCTGCCGGTGGGTGATGAGACCTACTCTGGACATAGGGTTGTAGACGAGTGGTTTCTGCCGGAGAGCTATTTCGATCGGGTTCTCGACGCGCGGTCCGGCAATACTCTCGTGATGCCCGTTGTCGGAGATTCGATGGCCCCCACTTATAATCCTGGGGATCGGGTTCTTGTCGATCTGTCACAGGGCATCCTCACCACCGACACGGTGTATGTTATCAGCGATGGTTACAGCCCACCCCAAATCAAGCGACTTCAACGAGTTCTATTCAGCCAGCCTCCCGAGGTCCAGGTTCTGTCAGACAATCCATCTCATGCGCCTCAGCGCGTGGCGCTTAACGATCTGCATATAATCGGCCGCGTGGTGGGAGCCATATCCAAACGTTAATAGAAAATTATCCGAAACGGATTGACGATATAATCCATATCGGATAATTCTGGTTTCAGTTCACGCAACTGGAGCCAAATTCATGAAAACGAACGACGCCGCGCGGGCGAACGCTGAAACTATGCCTTTCGAACTTCAAGAGCTTCTATCCAGTCACGCCTCCATCATCGGGGAGAGCGAAGCCAATTGGACGAAGGTCAACGAAATAGAGGATTGTGAGGCCATGGCTCGTGCCCCCATCAACCGGGTCCTGATCGGCAGAACTTTACTGGTTGGCCGTGACGATGACGGGAACGAACGCTGGAGGGAAAATTACGCCTTCTCGGCCGAGCATATCGAAGAGTATTGCAAGCCGCACCTTGTAGCGATGCTCGCTATGTGCGGTGCGAATGAGGATTGCGAGCGGAAAGCTACGGAGAGCCACGCCGCTTTTGTCCGCTCTAAAATCGCGGAACTTGCGGCCATAGAAAACCAGCGGAAATTGATCGCGGATGAATGCGGCTATACCGCAGCATACTCAACCGCGCTGGCAAGCTCGAAAGAGTTGAAAGCAATCGAGGAGAAAATTGTCCGCTTCGTTCCGAGCTCGTTGAGTGAGGCAGCAAAGCTCGCCGAGTTTGTTGCTGCGAACACCGACGATGGCGTCATGCTGGACGAAGACGAAGTGTTGGAAGCTCTTCGCTCGATTGCGAGGGCAGCGGCATGAGCACGACGCGTCGCACCTTCCTTCGCCACGTTGCAGTCGCACCTACAGCGGCGGCGGCGTCGATAGCTGGGCAGCCCGCGTGGGCTGCTTTGCAAAGCAATAATCTTGATGCCCCGGCGCCGGCCCACCCGGATCTCGTCGCGCTATCATCGCTCCTTAGGGATGCGACCGGTGAGAGAAAGGCGGCGCTGGATACCATGGAGTGGCTCGTGGCGGAATGGCGGCACCGGTGGCCACTGGCTCCTGACGGTATCACTCTTCCAGGGGGTGGTGGGTCCGGTTCCGACAACGAAGTGGACTTGGGCGGTCGACCGGTTGTCAGGCCGGGAGAGGCCCGCGGACGGCGTTTGCGCAACGTCGAAACCCTCGCCACACTTGCAGAAAACATGGCTGCGTCAGTCGACAGGACCCGCAACGAAAAGGAAAGAGCAAGACGCCAAGCGGCGGCGGACAGGTACTCACGCGACCTTCGGGATGGCGTTGAATACTATCGTGAGATCGAGCGTATCAAGGAAGCATCAGGGGTCCGGGGCATCGACGCACGCGTCAAGGCCGCAGATCGTGAAATCACTCGGCTCTGCAAGGAGATCATGGCCTTTCCGGTCCAGTCGCTTGCGTGCCTGGCTATCAAGGCGGAGGCCGTCGAGACTTGGATCGAGGCGAATAGCTACGATCTGGGGGAGTACAACGACATCTTCGGGTGGCCGGTGTTTTTCGCCCGCGACATTCTTACTATCGCGAATGGAGGTGCGGCATGAGCACCCGCTTCATTCCCCATCGCGATATGAGCGCAGATGAAATCGTAAAGTGCGCCATTCAGGCACGAGCGATCATCCAACTTTGCGAAGCGGCCGCATGGTCGATCCAGAGCGGCAGTGAGCGAGAAATTAAAGAGGCCGCGGACAGCATCCAGTTTGCTTTGCAACTCGCTGGCGAGCTGATCGTGCCGGTTCAGGAAGCCTTGGAGAGCCATGAGGGCCTCAAAGGCGGTGCAGCATGATTGGCTACACCGTCGATGATCTGGAAAGCGGCCTGCGTCATCTGAAGGACGTGCTGAGCGTCGCCTGCGACATCAAGTTCGGATTGCCTGCCGGCGAGGTCGACAACCGAGTCGATAGCCTCCTGTGGATCGCGGGCGGCATCGCGAAGGCCGTTCACGAATACCATGCCACGCCACCGGCCGAGCGGCTGAAAGGCGGTGACGCATGAGCACCCGTGCTATTCCCATCACTGCGATCGACCAGCTTCATCAGATCAGGGATGAGCTTTCCGTGATCTGGCTCGCCCTCGGCAACACAGCTGACATGGCCGAAGACTACATGGTCGACGTGCGTGAGGCGCTGTACGGCACCACCAATCGGCTGCGCGACGTTTGCCGGGCCATGGAGACGGGAGGGCAGTGCAATGGCTGACCTCCGCGAAATCGAAACACTGATCTCCAACCACATCAATGCGGCGGCCGAGCGGGATCGCTTGTTCCATCTGCAGGATTGGGGGTTGGCCTCGAAAGAGGATATGAACGCCACGCTGGGTCCGGTCGACGCCGCTCTTATTGCGCTCTGCGCTGCGCAGCCAAGCGATTCCGAAGCTTCCAGCCGGCGGGCCAGGTATCTCAATGGCCATGTGCCGGAAGCGATCGACGGTAGCAGGGGTCTCACCGTGGCCGTCATCGCTGCATTGGTGGGAGGCGCACATGGCTGATCCTAAGGTCACGCGCCTGCCGACCGCCGCCACGAGCTACTACACCGTCCGGAAATCCGGGCGGTGGTGGGCAGTCTACCTTGTCACTCCGGCTCCGGGGCGCGATCTGCGCACCAAGCTTGTGTCGTTCTCAAATCGTGAATCCGCCAAGGCCCACGCCCGTGAGACCGCGGCAAGGATGATGCGGCCGTTCAAGATCGGTGGGAGGCTCGCATGAGGCTCCTCCGCATCTCCCTCGCGCTCCTGCTGCTTGCCACCGGCAACGCACTCTATCGTCACGGCCTTGCCATGCACGCCGCCTACCGGGCTGCGTATTGTTCGGGACGGCGGCCGGCCTCCATGTCCCCGGCCGAACTCCTGCTGCTCGGCTCGATCGTAGGCGTCGGCATTGCCGGCGTCTGGGTTGGCATCGTGTGGAGGGTTGCGCAATGAGCATGACCCTTCAGCTTAGAGCAGCACGTGACCATATCAGGGCGCTTACCGGCCGGCTAACAGAGGCCGAATATCGAGCCGCCGATGCCCAGCGCGAAACACGTCAGGTCGTGGCCGAGCGGGACCTGTGGAGGCATCAGGCCGAGGCGGCGCAGGCCAGGCTGAAATCGTTGGGGGTGACGACGTGAACCCGCTCGCCACATTCGATCAGCTCATCACTGAGACCGACGCCTGTAAACGATACCCGCTGCTTCTCAGCCCGCGCGAGTTGCGCAAGGCGAGGCAAAATGCGGAAATAGCATGGACGGAGGGGAAGAAGGGAGTGGTGCTGTACCATCCCGGAGACCTCGCCGAGTATCTGAGATCCAAGTCTCGCGGGGTAAGCCAATGTCGAAAAGGCTCTGGGAATATGGTGGGTACTGGATCGCCGGTGCCCACGGCACCGAAACGCTCTACGCGTACTGGTACGACGACGGAAGACGCGCAACGCGTCGCCGATCGCTTGGCACAAAAGTACTCGACGAAGCGAAAGAATGCCTGATCGCGCTGGCTGGCGCGGCGAAGTCGGACACGTCGCGCTCGCCAGATCGGGTCATGCTGATGGTGGCGCTTGATCACTACTACGACCACGACGTTGGCAAAAAGCCATCGGCCGATCAGGCCTTCCGCTCAATTGCGCTGATCAAGGAGTTTCTGGAGGAGAAGATGTTGCCCACGGCATCAGTGTCGGCGTTCGGCCCGATCCGGCAGCGCGAATTCATGGTGTGGACGCGGGACAAGCACGAGCATTCGGCCAATACCATCGCACGGAACCTGTCGGTCGTTTCTGCCGCTTTCCGGTTCGGCAAGCGGCTCGTTGTGGTCAAGGATGGCCTCGGGAACGATCAGGAGATCCAGCTTCTCGATATGGCTCCTGACGTGGTGACGCAGGCGAAGCGGGTGGCTGAGCTACTGGACCTGCCGCCGCCGCGCCCGCGCGAGTGGCTTCCGACCTATGAGGAGTTCGGCCGGTTCATCGACAAAATCGACGTGAGGAAGGAAAACCTGTTCCGCTTCGTTGTGCTGTCGCTGAACTCATGGGCGCGGCCATCAACCGTCTTGGAGTTCCGAGACAACGAGGAAACGGTGAACCGACGGTTCGGAACGATCGACCTCAACCCGCCCGGTCGACGCCAGACGATCAAGTTCCGCCCGAAGATCAGGCTCACGGACAATCTCGCGGGGTGGCTGGACTTATGGAAAGAAGAGGGCAGGGGGATCGGCGATAATGGTGGCCCTTCCATGGACGAGATGCCTGAGCAGCATCGCGGCGCGCCGATGATGTGGGATGGCAAGCCGATCACCGCGATTAAGCGGACCTTTGTCCGACACGCAGAGGAGTGTGGCTTGCCAAACTTCACGCCCGGAACGATTCGTCACTTCATGGCGACGATGGTTCGGCGCCAGAAGCCACCGGTAGACAAGGAGCAGCGTGACGTATGGCTGGGCCATGACGAAAAGCGCACGGCGAACGCTTACGAATCGTTTGATCCCGATTACTTGGCTGACTGCATGCAAGCGACCGAAATGGTGATCGCCGAGCTGCAAGAGCACACGAAACGCCCGCTTTCTGCGTGCAAGAAACGTGCAAGGCCGATTTTGAAGGTCGTCGGCGGCCGGGAGGATGCCGCGTAACCATTTGATTTTCTTGGGTTTGGATGGTGGGCGTGACAGGGATTGAACCTGTGACCCCTACGATGTCAACGTAGTGCTCTCCCGCTGAGCTACACGCCCATCCGACGCGGCCGGATAGATCATTTTTGGCACGGCGCGTCAATAGAGGGATTGGGGAAAAGATGCGCATTTCGCCACAGCTTTTCCGAAATCCCGGAAATCCGCTTCAGGCGGCGTGGAGCATCTTCTCCACTTCGTTGACCAGCTCGCGCAGATGGAAGGGTTTCGACAGCACCTTGGCGTCGCGCGGGGCCTTCGAATCGGGGTTCAGCGCTACGGCGGCGAATCCGGTGATGAACATGACCTTGAGGTCCGGGTCGATCTCGGTGGCGCGGCGCGCCAGTTCTATGCCGTCCATCTCGGGCATGACGATATCCGTCAAGAGCAGCGAGAAGGGTTCCTCGCGCAAACGCTCATAGGCGCTCGCGCCATTGTCGAAATCGCTGACGTCGTAGCCGGCGCGTTCCAGCGCCTTCACCAGAAACCGACGCATGTCGTCGTCGTCTTCCGCCAGAAGAATGCGTGCCATCTTGTCCTGTCCGAATCACTCACCGAAGCCGTCTTTCCAGGCTCCGTTAACCAAGTTTCGTATATGAGGCCTGGAGGGTAAACATCAAGTGAATGCCGTGCTTCATCCGCACCGCATCACCCACCCGACTTGCTGGACATGACGCCCGGCTGATGGCACTTTCATGGCATGAGAAAGCGAGTTTCGCAGCATGGTTACGCGTCATGACGGCGGCTGAGGATTTTTGCACCACGCCGCCCTTCGAAGTGAGACAAAGTGCTGAACAGCGCGTGCCCTTCGTCTTCAATTCCCCTCACAGCGGCCGTCATTATCCCGAACGCTTCCTGGCCATGAGCCGGCTCGATCGCGATGCGATCCGCCGTTCGGAGGATTGTTACGTCGAAGAGCTGTTCGGCGGTGTCGTCGGGCTCGGCGCGCCGATCCTGGCGGCGAACTTCCCGCGCGCCTATCTCGACGTCAATCGCGAGCCATGGGAACTCGATCCGCGCATGTTCGTGGAGCCGGTGCCGTCCTTCGCCAATATCCGCTCGGCGCGTGTCGCCGGCGGCCTCGGCACCATACCCAAGCTGGTGGGGGAGGGGCTCGACATCTATGCCGGTCGATTGCCGCTGTTCGAGGGGATGGATCGCATCGAGACGGTCTACAAACCTTATCACGCGACGCTGAAGCGATTGCTGGTCCACACCCAGGCGCAATTCGGCTATGCCGTGCTCATCGACTGCCACTCCATGCCGGCCAGCGTGCGCACCGGCGAAAACGGCGTCCGCCCGGATTTTATCGTGGGCGACCGTTTCGGCACGTCGGCCTCCCGCACGCTCACCCATGCCGCGATCGGCCTGCTGAGCGCCATGGGATACGCGGTTGCGCATAACAAGCCCTATGCCGGCGGCTTCATCACCGAGCATTACGGCCGACCCGTGCGCAATCTCCACGCGCTGCAGATCGAGATCAATCGCGGCCTCTATATGGATGAACGGTCGTTCCAGCGGACGTCCGGCTTCGACGCGCTGGCCGACGATCTCAGGCGCTTCTGTGCCGATCTGATGTCGATCCCCGATGGCGACATTCGCGACCTGCCGCTGGCTGCCGAATAGCGCATAGGGTCGAAGAAAAATTCCTCAAAAAAAACCGCGCTGCTTGCACAACGCGGTGGAAGTCTAGGGAGGAAACGCCCAAGAAGGGCATGGACAGTAAGGACTGTCCGATAAAGAGTTTATTGTGCACTGCACAAAAGTCAAGCAGGTTTCCTGCTTTTTTAAGCGGTTGGCCTGTGGCAGTGCTTGTGCAGGTGCGAAATGGGGTTCCAGGAGAGGCAAGTGACGGTCACGGTTGAATTCATGCGACGGATCGCGAAAGCGGCGGCGGCCGAAACACTGCCGCGCTTTCGCCAGCACACTGCGGTGGTCAACAAGCTCGCCGTCGGTTTCGATCCGGTGACCGAAGCGGACCGCGAAGCCGAACGTGCCATCCGCGCGCTCATCAGTGCGGAGTTCCCCGGCCATGGCATTCTTGGCGAGGAGCACGGGCTGGAGAACGCCTCAAGCCGCCATGTCTGGGTGATCGATCCGATCGACGGTACGCGCGCCTTCATCTCCGGCCTGCCGGTCTGGGGCACGCTGGTGGGGCTTACGGTGGATGGCGATGCGGTCGCCGGCATGATGTCGCAGCCCTTCACCGGCGAGCTCTTCTATGCCGATGCAGAGGGCGCGCATTATGAGGGGCCGGGCGGCAATCGCAGGCTGGCTACCCGCCAGACGACGGATCTGGCGGACGCCACGCTGTTCACGACCACGCCGGCGCTGTTCAGGGACGGCAAGCGTGCAATCTACGACCGGCTCGAAGGTCGTGTCCGCCTCGCACGCTATGGCACCGATTGCTATGCCTTTGCCATGGTAGCGGCAGGCCATGCCGATATCGTGGTGGAGGCCGGACTGCAGCCTTACGACATCGTGGCGCTGATCCCGATCATCGAAAAGGCCGGCGGCGTCGTCACCACATTCGATGGCGGTCCGGCGGAAAAGGGGGGCGACGTCATCGCGGCGGCAACGCCGGAACTGCATGCCGCGGCGCTCGCCGTCCTGCGGGGATAAGCGGTTCCGATCCGTCAGACCGCCGGCGCGTCGCTGCCGGGGATGAAAGCGTCGAAGGCGCCGAGAAGCTGCTCGCGAAACAGGTCGGCCTCCTGGAGCAATTCATGGCGCGCGCCATGGATGGTCAGCATCGAGCCGACGCGCAGCCGGTGCGCATAGGCCTCGATGGCATAGTTGGAAACGACCGTGTCGGCGCCTGCCGCGATCAGCAGCACCGGGACTTTCAGCGCGGCCATGAAGGCGGGATCCTGCACGTGGGCGATGGCCATTGCGGCGGCGCGCACCCAGCCCATGGTCGGCGCGCCCGTCGCCAGTTGCGGATAGGTCTGATAGATCAGGCTGTTGCGCTCGTAGCGCGCCGGATCACTTGTGACCTTGTTTTGCCAGAACGGCTCCGGAACCCGTGTGTCGCGGGCGCCCGGAATGGGAAGGCGTCCGAGCCCGGTCCAATGGTAGCTCGCCGCCAGCCGCCGGATTCCGCGCACCGAGAGCGGCGATTTGTAGGGCGCCAGGAACGGCGTCAGCAGCATCATGCGCTGCACCCGGTTGGCCAGCGACGGGGCGGCCTGCAAGGCCACCAGCGCCCCGGTGGAATGGGCCAGTATGTAGAAGGGGCCGCGGCAGTCGGGCAGCACGATCTCGGAGAAGAAGCTTTCCAGATCGTGTTCATGGTCCTTGAAGCTGTTTATGTGGCCCTTGGCGGGGTTGCGGATCACCCGGTCGGAAGCGCCCTGGCCGCGCCAGTCGAATATGGCGACGCCGAAGCCGCGCGCGGCAAGGTCGCGGATGGTCTCGAAATACTTCTCGATGCATTCGTTGCGGCCCGACAGCAGCACCACCGTTCCCTTCAGGGGCCGTTGGATGGCCGGAAAATGCGCATAGCGCAGTTTCTTGCCGTCACGCGCGGTGAAAAAGCCGCTGGTGCCGCCCTCCGGTTTCGGATTTTCGGGAATATCGTACAAAAAATCCGTCATCGCTTCGGTGGTCTCGAAAGCTTCGGGAGGACAGCCATCATCCGGTGATAGAAAGCGTAGCGGCCAAAAGCAAAGAAATTCACACCACCGGGCAGTAAGCAAAAGAGGCCGGAAGCCAGTTTCGGCTTCCGGCCTGACGATCCGGGAGGAAGGGACGTTACACCCGGCTCGGCGTCGCGGCGGCAACTGCGGAAGCTGCAATCGCGATGTCGGGATGAGATTAGCCGGGCGATGCTGAACGCTATCCGAAGCGCCGGTTCATTCTGCATTCATCTGGCATGCAAAAGCCTTGAAACCGCCGCGCGCGCTTCCCAAATGTCTTGAGCGGTTGCCGGGATCGGGACCGCTGACCGTTTTGAAGTGCCGCGAGGGCTTCGTCTCCGGTCAAACGCAAACAGTGTTGCTCAACAGGAGAACAGACCATGCGTCATGTTGATTTTTCGCCGCTCTATCGTTCCACCGTCGGCTTCGACCGCCTCTTCACCATGCTTGATTCCCTTGGCCAGCCCGACAATGGCCAGGCCAGCTATCCGCCCTATAACATCGAGCGGACGGGTGAAGATTCCTACCGTATCACCATGGCAGTCGCCGGCTTTGCGGAAGACGAGATCGCCATTGAAGCGCACCGCAACGTGCTCAGCATCAAGGGCGAGCGCAACAGCGAAAGCACCGGCGAAGGTTCGGAAATTCTCTATCGCGGCATTGCCTCGCGCGCTTTCGAGCGACGTTTCCAGCTTGCCGACCATGTCGACGTGGTCGGCGCAAAGCTGAAGAACGGCCTGCTGCATATCGATCTGAAGCGGACCATCCCCGAAGAGTTGAAGCCGCGCAAAATCGCGATTTCGACCGCGTCGGACAAGGCGGCCAAGCAGATCGAGACCACCGCCCATTAATTGCAGTCAATCGCTCCTCCCGAGCGGGGCGGCGCCTCCAGGCGCCGCCTTTTTGTCGTCAGATATGCCTCGCGCCGGCGTCAGGCGATCAGCGCGCCGAAGCGGTCCACTTCTTCGGAAGTGGTTGCGTAGCTGGTGACGAACCGGCACATGGTTTCGTTCTCCGCGATCGGCCCGGCAAACCAGCTCGGCGGGTTCCACGGATAGAACGCCGCGCCCGCTTCCGTTGCCTTCCTGATCATGTCGCTGTCCAGGATGGCGAAGACCTCGTTGACCTGCGGCCGCCACGCAAGCCGTGCCTTGGCCGAAGCCTCGATCGCGTCAGCCAGCCGCGCCGACATGGCGTTGGAATGACGAGCCGTTTCCAGCCACAGATCGTCGGCGAAATAGGCATCGAACTGCGCGCCGATGAAACGCGACTTGGAGAAGAGCTGCGCCGAACGCTTGCGCAGGAAGCCGAATTCGTGCGCCTTTGACGTGTCGAACAGCACCACCGCTTCCGCACACCAGCAGCCATTCTTGGTTCCGCCGAAGGAGACGATGTCGATGCCGCGCTTCCACGTCATTTCGGCGGGGGTCGTGTCCAGCGCGATAAGCGCATTGGCGAAGCGTGCGCCATCCATATGGATGGGCAGATTGCGCTTTCTGGCCACTGCCGCAATGGTTTCGATGTCGTCGAGACCATAGACGGTGCCGACTTCGGTCGCCTGCGTGACGGAAACCGCCATCGGCCGCCCGGCATGCACGGCTTCGGGCTCGAAATGAGAGATGGCGCGCTCCAGATTTTCCGCCGTCATGCGGCCGAGCGACCCGTCCACCGGGCGCAGCCTTGCGCCGCCGGTCAGGAATTCCGGTGCGCCGCACTCGTCCTCGATCATATGGGCTTCGCGGTGCATGAAGGCGACGCCGCCGATCCGGCTGACGGTTGCCAGCGACAAGGAGTTGGCCGCCGTGCCGGTGGCCACGAAGAAAACGGCAAGGTCGCGCTCGAAAATTTCCTTGAAACGCTCTTCCACCGCGTGGTCGATGTCGCTGGTGCCATAGGGGGAGGCAAAACCGGTGGCATGGGCCGACAGAGCGGCGGAAATCTTGGGGTGGGCGCCAGCCCAATTGTCGGAAGCAAAAAACATGGTGCGCTTTTTCCGGAAAATCGATTGAAACCGGCGCGACCTTGGCCAGTTTCGGCGCATGGCCGCAAGAGCCAGCGCGCAAAAATCTCTGTCCGGCTGTTTCCATAAAATCGTTGCAAGTCATGGATGCAGGGGCATAACCACTCCTGATTGCGCAATTTTATTACGCAATTGATGTCGGTTTTTTGTGAATCGGTCTTGTGCGCGTGGAAAAAGTCTGCGATAAAAAAATTAGGACAGCAGTGCTGTCTTATTTTCTGCGCAAAAACCGGCCGGATTTGGCCTATAATGGCGGATCCGGTTGTCGCTGCGTGTGATGCCGGAACAGCCGCATCTGACTGCGGACCTATCGTGCATCTCACAAGGATGGGCATGCGACGCCAACGACATGTCTTTGCCGTGGAACTTCTACAACGGGTGCCGCCGACCTTCGGATAACCCGTCGGCAGGCGGCGATGTGAAAATGCCCGCAAGGGCAGGAGAGAGCGAAAGAAGAAAGCCAATGACGGACATGACGACTTCTGTGACGACGCAGCCTTTGGCGCACGCGCAGACGAAAGCCATGGCCGCCAAAACCACCGCCACTACCACCATTCCTCCGGCAACCTGCATTCCACCGGCCGCCCAAGGGCTCTACGACCCGCGCAACGAGCATGATGCCTGCGGCGTCGGCTTCATCGCCAACATGAAGGGCCAGAAGTCGCACGGAATCGTCGAGGACGGCCTGTTCATCCTCAACAATCTCACCCATCGCGGCGCGGTGGGCGCCGATCCGCTGGTCGGCGACGGCGCGGGCGTCCTGGTGCAGATTCCCGACCGCTTCTTTCGCGAGGAAATGGCCGCTCAAGGCATCGAACTGCCGGCAGCCGGCGACTACGGCGTGGGTCACTGGTTCATGCCGCAGGAGGCCAGTCAGCGCGGGCATATAGAGGGTATCATCCGCGAGGCCGCCCAGTCCGAAGGCATTCCCTTCCTTGGCTTCCGTGACGTGCCGGTCGACAGTACGTCGCTGTCGAAGGCTCCGGAGATCGCGGCAGCCGAGCCCCATCACCTTCAGGCATTTTTCGGCCGCCCCGCCGAACTGGAAAACGACGACGATTACGAGCGCCGGCTCTACATCCTGCGCAAGGTGATTTCCGGCCGCATCTATGCCGAAAACGACGATCGCGACATCGGCGCATACTGCGTGTCCATGTCGTCGCGCACCATCGTCTACAAGGGCATGTTTCTGGCCTATCAGGTCGGCGCCTACTACAAGGACCTGTCAGACCCGCGCTTCGAGACGGCGCTGATCCTCGTCCACCAGCGCTTTTCGACCAACACCTTCCCGTCGTGGAAGCTGGCGCATCCCTACCGCATGGTCGCGCATAATGGCGAGATCAACACGGTGCGCGGCAACAACAACTGGATGGCGGCGCGTCAGGCTTCGGTCGATTCGGAACTGTTCGGCAACGACATCTCCAAGCTGTGGCCGATCTCCTACGAGGGCCAGTCCGACACGGCCTGTTTCGACAACGCGCTCGAATTCCTCTGGCAGGGCGGCTACTCGCTGGCGCATGCCATGATGATGCTGATCCCGGAGGCCTGGGCCGGCAACAAGCTGATGGGCGAAGCGCGCCGCGCATTCTACGAATACCACGCAGCCCTCATGGAGCCGTGGGACGGCCCGGCGGCGGTCGCCTTCACCGATGGCCGCCAGATCGGCGCGACGCTCGACCGCAACGGGCTCAGGCCCGCGCGCTACATCGTTACCGACGATGATCGCGTCATCATGGCCTCGGAGGCCGGCGTGCTGCCGGTGGCGGAAGAGCGTATCGTCCGCAAGTGGCGCTTGCAGCCCGGCAAGATGCTGCTGATCGACCTCGAAAAGGGCCGCATCATTTCCGACGAGGAGATCAAGTCGGAGATCGCGGCCAGGCATCCCTACAAGCAGTGGCTGGCCAATACCCAGCTCATTCTGGAGGAGCTGAAGCCGGTTGAGCCGCGCGCGCTGCGCAAGGATGTCTCGCTGCTCGATCGTCAGCAGGCTTTCGGCTATACGCAGGAAGACCTCAAGCTCTTGATGTCGCCCATGGCGACCACCGCGCAGGAGGCTGTGGGCTCGATGGGCACCGACACGCCGATTTCGGCGATGTCGGACAAGGCGAAGCTGCTCTACACCTATTTCAAGCAGAATTTCGCGCAGGTGACCAACCCGCCGATCGACCCGATCCGCGAGGAACTGGTGATGAGCCTCGTGTCCTTCATCGGACCTCGGCCCAACATCTTCGATCTCGTCGGCACCTCGCGGCGCAAGCGGCTGGAGGTGCGCCAACCGATCCTCACCAATGCCGATCTGGAGAAGATCCGCTCCATCGGCCACACCGAGGATCGCTTCGACACCAAGACCATCGACATCACCTATGCCGCCAATGAGGGTGCGGCCGGCATGCCGGCAGCCATTGAGCGTCTGTGCGAACGCGCGGAAGCCGCCGTCGTCGGCGGCTACAACATCATCGTGCTTTCCGACCGTCAGGTCGGGCCGGACCGCATCGACATCCCGACGCTGCTGGCCACGGCCGCCGTGCACCATCACCTGATCCGCAAGGGTCTGCGCACGGCTGTCGGCCTGGTGGTCGAATCGGGCGAGCCGCGCGAAATCCATCATTTCTGCTGTCTCGCCGGCTATGGCGCGGAGGCGATCAACCCCTATCTCGCCTTCGACACGCTGGTCGACATGCATCGGCGCGGCGCCTTCCCGCCGGAAGTGGACGAGCATGAGGTGGTGAACCGCTACATCAAGTCCATCGGCAAGGGCATTCTCAAGGTCATGTCCAAGATGGGCATCTCGACCTACCAGTCCTATTGCGGTGCGCAGATCTTCGACGCGGTGGGCCTGAAATCGGACTTCGTGGACAAGTATTTCACTGGCACGGCAACGCTCATCGAGGGCGTGGGGCTTGAGGAAATCTCTACCGAAACCGTGCGCCGCCATGCCGAGGCGTTCGGTGACGATCCGGTGCTGCGCAACGCGCTCGAAGTGGGTGGTGAATATATGTACCGGATGCGCGGCGAGGCGCATATCTGGTCGCCGGACGCGGTGGCGTCGTTGCAGCACGCGGTGCGCAAGGGCTCGTGGGAAACCTTCAAGGAGTTTTCCGCCCAGATCAACAGCGAGACCGCCAATGCAAGGACCATCCGCGGCCTGTTCGACATCAGGCTCGCCGGGCAGACCGGCCGCAAGCCGGTGGCGCTCGACGAGGTGATGCCGGCGGCCGAGATCGTCCGGCGCTTCTCCACCGGGGCGATGTCCTTCGGCTCGATTTCACGCGAGGCGCACACCACGCTGGCGCGGGCCATGAACGCCATTGGCGGCAAGTCGAATACTGGCGAGGGGGGGGAAGAGCCGGATCGCTATTTCCCGCTGCCGGACGGCAAGCCCAATCCCGAGCGCTCGGCGATCAAGCAGGTGGCTTCCGGCCGCTTTGGTGTGACGGCGGAATATCTCGTCAACTCCGACATGATGCAGATCAAGGTGGCCCAAGGCGCCAAGCCCGGCGAGGGCGGCCAGCTTCCCGGCCACAAGGTCGATGCGACCATCGCCAAGACCCGCCACTCCACGCCGGGCGTGGGCCTGATCTCGCCGCCGCCGCACCATGACATCTATTCGATCGAGGATCTGGCGCAGCTCATCTACGATCTGAAGAACGTCAATCCGGCGGCCGACGTGTCGGTCAAGCTCGTCTCCGAGGTCGGCGTCGGCACGGTGGCGGCGGGCGTGGCCAAGGCGCGCGCCGACCACATCACCATTGCCGGCTATGACGGCGGCACGGGTGCCTCGCCGCTCACCTCACTGAAGCATGCCGGCTCCCCATGGGAAATGGGCCTTGCCGAGACGCACCAGACGCTGGTGCTGAACGGCCTGCGCAGCCGTGTCGCCCTTCAGGTCGATGGCGGCCTGCGTACCGGCCGCGACGTCGTCATCGGCGCATTGCTCGGAGCCGACGAGTTCGGCTTTTCCACCGCGCCGCTGATCGCGGCGGGCTGCATCATGATGCGCAAGTGCCATCTCAACACCTGTCCGGTTGGTGTCGCCACTCAGGACCCGGTGCTGCGCAAGCGCTTCAAGGGCACGCCCGAGCATGTCATCAACTACTTCTTCTATGTCGCGGAAGAGGTGCGCGAGCTGCTCGCCGATATGGGCTTCACCCATCTCGACCAGATCATCGGCAACACTGATCTCCTGGAGAAGCGCGCCGTCATCGAACATTGGAAGGCACGCGGGCTGGACTTCAGCCGCATGTTCTACAAGCCCGAGGCCGCGGCCGAGGCGACCCACTGGACCGAGTGGCAGAAACACCCGATCGACGATGTGCTCGACCGCAAGCTGATCGAGCAGGCCAGGCCCGCGCTCGATGCGCGCCAGCCGGTGACGATCGAGGCTGAGATCCGCAATGTCGATCGCTCGACCGGCGCGATGCTGTCGGGCGAGGTGGTCAAGCGCTTCCGCCACAAGGGCCTGCGCGAGGACACCATTTCGGTGAAGCTGACCGGCACCGCCGGCCAGTCCTTCGGAGCTTTCCTGGCGCGCGGCGTGTCGTTCGAGCTGATCGGCGACGGCAACGACTATGTCGGCAAGGGCCTGTCCGGCGGCCGCATCGTCATCCGCCCGCCGGAAGGCGCGCGCATCATACCGGAAGAGTCGATCATCGTTGGCAATACCGTGCTTTACGGGGCCATCGAGGGCGAGTGCTACTTCCGGGGCGTGGCCGGCGAACGATTCGCCGTGCGCAATTCCGGCGCGGTGGCGGTCGTGGAGGGCGTGGGCGACCACGGCTGCGAATACATGACCGGCGGCGTGGTGGTCGTGATCGGCAAGACCGGGCGCAACTTCGCGGCCGGCATGTCGGGCGGCGTCGCCTATGTGCTGGATGAGGAAGGCGATTTCGCCGAGCGCTGCAACATGGCCATGGTCGAGCTGGAACCCGTTCCCGAAGAGGACGACATGCTCGAGAAGCTGCATCACCACGGCGGCGACATTGCCCACAAGGGCCGCGTTGACGTGTCGGGCGACATGACCAGCCATGACGAGGAGCGTCTCTACCAGCTCATCTCGAACCATGTGCACTACACCGGGTCGGGGCGCGCCAGGCAGATACTGGACAACTGGGCGGACTACCGGCCGAAATTCCGCAAGGTCATGCCGGTAGAATATCGTCGCGCGCTGATCGAGATGGAACGCATGAGAATGGGCGTGGCGGCCGAGTAAGGCCGGCTTTCGCGCGAGGCGGCGGGCGGCAGAGGTTCCGCCCGGATCGTCATCCTCACCGACTGCGTTTGACGCCGTTTTTTTGCGGCCCCACGAACAAGAGTTTTTGAAATGGGCAAGGTTACAGGTTTTCTCGAGATCGACCGGCAGGTGCACAAGTATCAGCCTGCCGCCGATCGCATTCGCCATTTTCGCGAATTCACGCTGCCGCTATCGGACAAGGAAGTGGAAAAGCAGGCAGCGCGCTGCATGGATTGCGGCGTGCCCTTCTGTCACGGACCGACCGGCTGCCCGATCCACAACCAGATTCCGGACTGGAACGACCTCGTCTACAATGGCGATTGGGAGAGTGCGATCCGCAATCTGCATTCGACCAACAACTTCCCCGAATTCACCGGCCGCGTCTGCCCCGCACCTTGTGAGGAGGCGTGCACGCTGAACCTCGAGGACATTCCGGTCGCGATCAAGACGGTCGAGCAGGCGCTCGCCGACAAGGCCTATGAGCTTGGCATGATCCGCCCCCGGCCGGCGGAGACGAAGACGGGCAGGCGCGTGGCCATCATCGGCTCGGGCCCGGCCGGCATGGCCGCCGCCCAGCAGCTTGGCCGGGTCGGCCACGAGGTGCATGTCTATGAGCGCGAAAGCCGTCCGGGCGGGTTGCTGCGCTACGGCATTCCCGATTTCAAGATGGAGAAGCACCATATCGACCGCCGCGTCGAGCAGATGCAGGGCGAGGGCGTGACCTTCTTCTGCAACGTCAATGTCGGTGTCGACAAAAAGGTGTCGGAACTTCTGGCCGAATATGACGCGGTGCTCTACTGCGGCGGTTCCGAAACCCCGCGCGCGGCCAATATTCCCGGCGACAATCTCCAGGGCGTGTTCGATGCGATGCCTTATCTGGTCCAGCAGAACAAGCGGGTTGCGCAGGAGGATATCCAGTCCACTGCCTGGGCCGGCGAGCCGATTTTAGCTGGCGGTCAGCAGGTCGTGGTGGTGGGCGGCGGCGACACCGCTTCCGACTGCATCGGCACGGCATTCCGGCAGGGTGCGGTGCGTGTGACGCAGCTCGACATTCGTCCGCAGCCGCCGGAAAAGGAAAACAAGCTCGCCGTCTGGCCCTATTGGGCGACCAAGATGCGCACCTCGTCTTCGCAGGCCGAGGGCGCGGAACGCGAGTTCCAGGTTGCAACGCTGGAATTCATCGGCGAGGACGGTCAGCTCACCGGCGTGAAATGCTGCGAGGTGGATGACAGGCGCAAGCCGATCGCCGGCACCGAATTCGTCATTCGTGCCGATATCGCCTTTATCGCCATCGGCTTTGCCGGTCCGATCTCAGGCGGGGTAGTGGACGAACTGGGCGGCGCGTTGAAGACCGGTGTCGACAGCCGTCGCTCGACCAATGTCGTCGCCAGCGAGCATGACTATCGTACCAGCATCGACAAGCTCTATGCGGCGGGCGACGTGCGGCGCGGCCAGTCACTGGTGGTATGGGCGATCCGCGAGGGCCGCCAGGCCGCCCGCGCGATCGACGAGGCGTTGATGGGCGCAAGCGTCCTTCCGCGCTGACACTATGCGAAAGCAAAAATGAGAGGGGCACGCAATTGGTGCCCCTTTCCGTTTCCGGATGGGTGACAGCGGACCGTTGCAACCTGGGTCCGTGACGTCAGGGGGCGGCCGTGATAACGGGCTTGCCACGACGGGCTGCCACCGTGGGCGGCGGTGTCGAACCCGGAGGCAGCATGAAATCGTCGGCGCGGCCGGGTGAGGGCGCAGACGCGATGCCCTTGACGAGCAGTTTGCCGCCGGGCGAATCCGAAGTTTCCGGCTTGACCTCCATCTGCGCGCCGAGCAGTTCGTTGCCGCCGTCGAGCGCCGGATCGTTCAGCGAAATGGGTGCGGTTCGATCGACGGGTGCTGCATTTTTAAGGTCGGTTGCCGTGCCGGAAGCGGGCGCCGACAGGCCGGCTGCAGGGGTTTCGGTGACACCCAGAATCTTGTTCAGCGGCTTCTCGGCGTAGAAAGCGAGCTTGCGCTTGCCTGCCTTGGTGAAATTTATGCCGTCGTCGGAACGCAGGCGCACGGGCTGGCCTTCCACATCCGGCCCGTTGATCACGAAGGCGCCATTCTCGTCGACGAAGCCGTCCCACACATCCACGAACTCCGCCCCGGCCGTATCGGCGGCAGCGTGATAGACGTCGTTGAAGGCCAGCATGTCGGCCGTCATCTTGGAGAATTTGAAGGCCGGCACCCCGACCCAGACGAAAGGTATCTTCCTGTCCGAGATGACCTTGGCGAGCGCTTCGGCGCGGCGCTCATACTCCCTGGTCCAGTTGTCGCTGCGCGGTGTCTCGCTTACTCCGGCAACGCGCATCTGCTGGCGGTCGTTGGAGCCCAGCATGACGACGACCACGGCCGGCTTTTCCGCATCGAGCAGCGCGCCGGCTTCCTTGGGCCAGTCATAATAGTCGTCGCGCACGAAGCCGGACGAGCCCTTTGTGCGGTCGATGACCCTGACCTTCGGGTTTTGGGCATAAACAGTATCCAGCCCGTCGGCGAGCCCGCCGCCGAGGAAATCGCCGATGACGAGAACCACCTTGGCATCATCCTGCTTCTCGACGGCGGCAGGCGCTGCCGGCTCTGCGGGCGCAGCAGAGCGCGGCTTGGTAATTGCCGCGCCTTCGTTGCTCTTTCGCACCTTGGGTTTGGTGCGGCGCTTCGAGCGGGCGGCGGGCACTTCCGCCGGCGGCTCGTAATAGCGTGGCTCGCGGCGTGGAAAGAACAGGTCGCGCAACGACCATGGGCGATAGGAGGGCTCCTGCGCCTGCGCAAAGGAAGGCACCGACAGGCCGGTCACCAGCACGGCCAGCGCCAGAAATAGCGCTGGAATTCGTGTCGGCAACGGAAGCCGCGATCTCGGTGGCATGTTGGTTCCCTCCGGTGTCGCAACGGGCGCGGAAGGCGTCAGCGCTTCCTCAGCACCGAGAGCACTTCCATGCTCGGATGGCCATCCTGTTCCATGCCGGCCTTGGCCTGGAACGCCATGATTGCCGCTCGCGAGCCCTGGCCTATCTTACCGTCGAACTTGCCATCGTAATAGCCATAAGCCGAAAGGCGCTGCTGGAGTTCCTGCTTTTCCTCGAAGCTGAGCTTGGTGAAGGGCCGGTTCCAGTCGCGCACAAGGCCGCCATAGCCGGCGATCTCGTCGGCCAGAAGACCCACGGCCAGAGCGTATTTGTCGGCATTGTTGTAGCGCTTCAGCACCGAGAAATTCTTGGTGACGAGGAAGGCAGGTCCCTGACGGCCATCCGGCACCTTCAGCTCGGCGATATCGGAGCTGCTTGGGAAGGGTTTGCTTCTGGCGCGGGTTAGGCCGAGGCCTTGCCACTTCGCCAGCGACAGCGAGCCGGCCGGGAACTTGCGTCCTGCCGGCAGCGTCACCTCGTAGCCCCAGGTGCGGCCGGTCTGCCAGCCGTTCTTGTGCAGCAGGTTGGCGGCTGTGGCCAGCGCATCCGGTATCGAGTTCCAGATGTCGCGCTTGCCGTTGCCGTCCATGTCCACCGCATAGTGCTGATAGCTGGTCGGAATGAATTGGGTATGACCCATGGCGCCGGCCCAGGAGCCCATCAGATGGCTTTCGTCGATGTCGCCGCTCTGCAGGATCTTCAGCGCCGAGATGAGCTGGGTGCGTGCGAATTTGGCGCGGCGCTTATCGGCATAGGCCAGCGTTGCCAGCGAGCGCACGACATTGCGCATCACCTGGTCGTTCTTGAGGATTTCGCCATAATTCGATTCCATCGACCAGATGGCCAGCAGAATATGGCGGTCGACGCCGAAGCGGGCCTCGATGCGGTCGAGCCACGGCTTCCACTTGCGCGCCATGGCGCGGCCGGTCGCCACCGACTGATCATGCACGCGGTTGTCGAAATAGTCCCAAACCGGCGCGGTGAATTCTGGCTGGTAACGGGCCTTCTCCAGCACTTCCGCATCGACATCGCGCACATTGCGGAACGCACGGTCGAAGGTGGCTTTGGAAATGCCGCTTTGCGTGGCGGTGCTGCGGAACCCGGCGATCCAGCGCTGGAAGCCGGCATCCGCCGATGCGGGACTCGCTGAAAGGAGCAGGGCGAGCGACAGGCCGGCAGCCGCAGCGAAACTCGCCAGGCGTGTTGCGGTCTTGCGAACGAGCATATGTCCCTCCTTAAGGATGATTGGAAGACTCATTCATCGCCGAACGCGGTTATCAATCGGTTTACCATAGGCAGATTCGGACGATGAAACGTCCCCCAAAGTGCTGCCGTGATCGGGCGCGCACCCAGAGCGTTCAATATTCATCAATTTCGTCATGAAAATGTCTTGCACCGTGATAGTAGTGCTATTGCCTCACGAGATATTGCCGTTATGAAAAAAGTCAGAAAAGCCGTTTTCCCGGTTGCCGGTCTCGGTACGCGTTTCCTGCCTGCCACCAAATCCATTCCCAAGGAGATGCTGACGGTCGTCGACCGGCCGGTCATCCAATATGTGGTCGATGAGGCGCGCGAGGCCGGTATCGAGCATTTCATCTTCGTGACGGGCCGCAACAAGGCTGTCATCGAGGACCACTTCGACGTGCAGTTCGAGCTCTATGACACGCTGGCGCAGCGCGGCAAGGACGACCAGCTCTCGCGCCTGCAGCGGCTGCAACCGGCTCCGGGGCAGACCAGCTTCACCCGCCAGCAGGTGCCGCTCGGCCTTGGCCATGCGGTCTGGTGCGCGCGCGATCTGGTCGGCAACGAGCCTTTCGCCCTGCTTCTGCCGGACATGATCATGCAGATGGACCAGAGCTGCCTGAAGCAGATGGTCGAGCTTTACGAGCAGACCGGCAGCAACATCGTGGCGGTTCAGGAATGCGATCCGGCCGAGACGCACAAATACGGCATCGTCGGGCGCGGGCGCGAGGTTCATTCCGGCTTCGAGATCACCGGCATGGTGGAGAAGCCAAAGCCGGGCACGTCGCCGTCGAACCTCTACATCAATGGCCGCTACATATTGCAGCCCGAGATCTTCGACATATTGGAAGGGCAGGAAAAGGGCGCGGGCAACGAAATCCAGCTCACCGACGCCATGCTGAAGCTCGAGAAAGAGCAGCCTTTCTACGGCTATCACTATCAGGGTCGCACCTTCGATTGCGGTTCGCCCGAGGGTTTCGTGGAAGCCAATGTCGCCTTTGCGCTGTGGCGCCCGGACATGCACGAGAATGTCGCCGACATGCTGGAGCGGATGCTGCGCGACCTGCGCCCGATGGAACGACGCAGGGCACAGCGATAGGGCCTTGCCGGGGAAGGGTAAGAAGAACCCTTCTTATCTTTGCACGGTCATGCCCACGAACACGCTGTTGGCGTCATAGTCGCGGTAGGGCAGGTTGCTGCGCAGGCGTTCGTGACGCAGCCGGCCGGTGAGGCCGGCATAACGGTTCAGCCACCACGTCGCGCCGGCTTCGGCGCTGAAGATCGTGTCATGGCCGTTCGAGCCGGAATAATCCCGATAGCCGAAGCCGAGTGCCGCATTGGCGGTCAGGTTGGCGCGGATTTCGCGTTCGGCGGAAAGCCGTAGCGAATGCAGCAGCGAGCCGCTTTCGCCCGCGACGGTGGAGCCCTCCGCCTCCGTCGATGCGGCAAGGTGGATGATCGTGCCGCGCTCGGGCGACCAGTTCATGGCGGCGGCAATGGTCGGGCCCGATACCGGGCGCAGCCGGTCATCGTCGAAGCTTTCGCGCAGCCAGCCGGCGGAAAATTCACCCGACAACTTCTCGCCCATGTCCAGCGCCAGCCCGGCCCGCGCGCCGATCCTGTCCGAGGAGCGCTCATAGAGTCCTTCACGTTTTGACGGAAGCGTATCCTGCGTTTGCGAGATAGTTTTGGCATTCGTCAGCTTCGATGGTTGTTACGAGGTGTCCGACCTGGCGCCAGGTGTCCTCGATAGTTCGCTTCTGGGCCATTCGCATCCAATGCTTGATTTTAGCGAAGGCCT
>NZ_QGGG01000026.1 GCF_003148475.1 Pseudaminobacter salicylatoxidans
AGCGTTGCCTCGATCGATGCTCCTGCCATCCATGACCTCCAAATCATGGAAACCTATGGATTCAGAAATCGTAAAAATACGCAACTGTAATGCTAAGCCGGCGCTCTAAGCTGCCCCCCTCTGGCCTGCCGGCCATTCTCCCCCACAAGGGAGGAGATTGGCAGTTTCGCTCGCATTACCCATTCTGCAACGCTGACGTTTGGCGAAAGCCGTGATGACAGCTGATCTCCCCACCTGTGGGGGAGATGGCCGGCAGGCCAGAGGGGGGCGCGACGGAGCGTAGGTCGTGCAAAGTTGCGATCCCTCACTCACCCCACACAGCATCGCCCCAATCGAGCTTGCGCGCGGCCTTGAAGGCCGCGCCGTCGCGGCGGGTCAGCAGGCGTTCGCCGACGCTGCCTTCGGCATCGCACAGTTTCAGCCGCACCATGCCGGAGCTTGCCTGCGGCGGCGCCAGAACACGTGCCGGTGCGCTCTCGCCCGCGTGTCGTGAAGCGGCGATGTAGATGAATTTCTCGTCCTCCCACGGCACCTCGCCGCCCTTGGCCAGCCGGTGCAGGCGCGAGCGGGCGACGCGGCGTGAAAAATGGCACCAGTCGGGCGCAATGAGCGGGCAGGCATGGCTGCGCGGGCAGGGCGCGACGAGATGCGCGCCGGCCTCGACCAGCCGTGCGCGAACGCGCAGAATGCGCTGCCAGCCGGCAGGGGTGCCGGGCTCGACGATGACCAGCGTGTCGGTCGTCAGCGTCCACAGCCGGTCGACCAGTGGCTCGATTTTTTCAGGCGACAGCTCGTCCAGCACATAGGCGAGCGTGACGAGGTCGGCGGACCGAAGGTCCGGGAATTTTTGTCCCACATCGGCGGCAAGGTAACGCGCGGTGATTGGCTCGGCGTGGCGGGCAAGGTCCGCGCCCACGGCACGAATGGCAGGGCTGGCCTCGACCAGCACGGCATCCTCAAGACTGTCCCAGCAGTCGCGCGCCGCCCAGAATGCCGTGCCGGGGCCTGCACCGACATCCAGCAGGCTGCGCGGCGCAAAACCTTCCCGCATCCCGGCCACGGCATCGAGGCAGGCGCGCACCGCCGCATAGGTGGCGGGCAGGCGCGTCGCCAGATAGGCTTTTGCGGCCAGATCGTCGGACAGGTGCAGCCGCCCGTCGCGGGTCTCGGCGCGGTAGCGGCGCGACAGCACATCGGCCGCCTGCCTCAGCGTCGCCAGCGGCACGCCTTCGAGCGCCTTGTCGACCGCCTGGCGAAGGACTGCGGGAAGTTCCATGCCTGTTTGTGTGCCCCTCTTCGTTCCTGAGGCACGATCTTGTCCGGAAGGTCTCCAGCTTTTCGCTGCGCGGACCTTCGGTTCCGGATCGTGCTTTAGGCCGTACCGAACTTGCGGTCGGCGTCCAGCGCAAGCCCGAGCCCGACCGAGCCGAACATATCGCCTTGCACGACCGTTGCATCCGGGAAAAGCGACAGCACGCGGCTTTTGAGCAGCGGTATCGCCGTCGAGCCGCCGGTGAGGAACAGCGTGGTGATGCGCCGGGCTTCCACGCCGGCGTCGCAAAGCGTCTTCTGCACCGTGTCGGTGACGCGCTCGACGGCGGCGTCGATGGCCTCGTCGAGCCCGGTGCGGGTGACGGGAAGCGACAGATTTTCGTCGGTGAGCGCGATGTTCATCATGGTCGCGTCGCTGTCGGTCAGGTCGATCTTGGCGCGCTCCACCGTGCCGGCCAGCGCATGGCCCTGGCGGTGGGTGACGATGTCGATCATGCGCTCGACCAGTTCAGGCCGCGCCGCCTCGTAGCGGATCTGGCGCAGGTCCGTCATGGCCTTCGGCGTGTAGAGCATGTTGATGCGCTGCCATGTGGCGAGGTCGTTGAAATAGCCGGCGGGCAGGTTGCGCTTGCCATCCCTGGTCAGCGTCTTGTAGCCGAGTTCGGGCATCAGATGCGCGACCGACAAGAGCCGGTCGAAGTCGGTGCCGCCGATATGCACGCCGGTGCTGGCCAGGATGTCGTCCTTGCGGTCGGCCGCACGCGCCCGCTGCGGCGAGACGCGCACGATGGAAAAGTCGGAGGTGCCGCCGCCGATGTCGATGATCAGCGCCAGTTCCTCGCGCGTCACGCTCTGCTCATAGTCGAGCGCCGCCGCGATCGGCTCGAACTGGAAGGCGATGTGCTTGAAGCCCTGGGCGCGGGCGGCGGCTTCGAGCTGGCCTTGCGCGTCGCGGTCGGCGGCCTCGTCCTCGTCGACGAAATGCACCGGACGGCCGAGCACGACATGGTCGATGTCCTCGCCCAGCTCATTGTCTAGCCGTTCCTTCAGATAGCCGATGAAGGTGCCGATGATGTCGGAAAAGGCGAGGTAGCGCGCCTTGATGCGCGTCTTCTCATGGATCAGCGAGGAGCCGAGCACGCTTTTCAGCGCGCGCAGCAGGCGGCCTTCGGCGTTTTCGGTGTAGTCGGCGATGGCGCGGCGGCCGAAATAGGTGTTGTTGTCCTCGAAATTGTAGAAGACGGCGCTGGGCATGGCGACATGCTCGCCTTCCAGCGGCACCAGCCGCGAGCGGCCGCCTGCGATATAGCCGACGGTGGAGTTGGACGTGCCAAAGTCGATGCCACCGCTGATCGGTTTCATGGGAATTCCTTATGTATGAGATGACGCCCGGCGCGGGGGAGGTGAGGCGGTTACACAAGCTGGGCGGCAATGTCGAGGCGCAGGCGGGACTTTTTTGCCGCCGGGGCGGAAGCTGCGACAAAGCTGCCCAGCCAAAAACCGCCGCAAAGCGTCCCCATACCCAGCGAAGCAAAAACGCGCTATAGACGCCGCCTTGAACGCGAGTCCCTTACGCACGCATGGCCAAGATACCCCTGAAGCTCGAGGAACTGATCGACGGCGTGGCGTTGCGCCGTGACCTCACGGCACTGACGGACGAAACCGACGGTGACGGCTCAGGTCTTGAAGTGCGCGGCCGCGTGCTGCAACTCCTCAAGGAGCGCCGGGCGGCGGGCCGCGCGGTGGCCGAGCGGATGTTGCGCGAGGATGGCGGCGGCACCGCCTGCGCGGCGCGCCTGTCGCATCTGATGGACGAGATCATCCGCGCGCTCTACGATTTCGCCGCCACTCACGTCTACCATGCGAGAAATCCCTCGTCGGCCGAGCGCATGGCGGTGGTGGCCGTAGGCGGCTACGGCCGCGGCACACTGGCGCCGGGCTCCGATCTCGATCTGCTGTTCCTGCTGCCCTACAAGCAGACCCCCTGGGGCGAGCAGGTGGTCGAATACATGCTCTACATGCTGTGGGACATGGGGCTGAAGGTCGGCCACGCCACCCGCAACGTCGATGAATGCCTGCGGCTGTCGCGCGAGGACATCACCATCCGCACCGCGATCCTCGACGCCCGTTTCCTGTGGGGCGAGGAAAAACTCTATCACGAGCTTCTGACCCGCTTCGACAGGAACGTGGTGAAGCACACCGGTCCCGAATTCGTGCAGTCCAAGCTTGCCGAGCGCGACCAGCGCCACGCCAAGGCCGGCGAAAGCCGCTATCTGGTCGAACCCAATGTCAAGGACGGCAAGGGCGGCTTGCGCGACCTGCACACGCTGTTCTGGATCGGCAAGTATTTTTACCGGGTGCGCACCGGTGATGAGCTGGTGCAGAAAGAGGTCTTTACACGCGCCGAGTACAACCAGTTCCTCAAGGCGGAAGACTTTTTGTGGGCGGTGCGCTGCCATATGCATTTCCTCACCGGCAAGGGCGAGGAGCGGCTGCATTTCGATATCCAGCGCGACATCGCCGAACGGCTCGGCTACACCAGCCATCCGGGCCTGTCGGCGGTCGAGCGCTTCATGAAGCACTATTTCCTCACCGCCAAGACGGTGGGCGACCTGACACGCATCTTCTGCGCGGGGCTGGAGGAGGAGCAGGCCAAATATGTGCCGGGCTTCGACCGCATCTTCGTCACCTTCTCGCGCCGCCAGCGCAAGCTTGCCGGCACCAGCGATTTCATCGTCGACAATCACCGCATCAACGTGGCCGGCGATCAGGTATTCGCGCGCGATCCGGTCAACATGCTTCGCCTGTTCTGGTTTGCCGACAAGCACGGGCTGGAGTTCCATCCCGACGCACTGAAGCTGCTCACCCGCTCGCTCTCGCTGGTGGACAAGGCCCTGCGCCGCAACAAGGAAGCCAACCGGCTGTTCCTCGACATCCTCACCTCGGATCGCAATCCCGAGCTGAACCTGCGCCGCATGAACGAGGCCGGGCTGCTGGGCAAGCTGATCCCGGATTTCGGCCGCATCGTCGCGATGATGCAGTTCAACATGTACCATCACTATACGGTGGACGAGCACCTGCTTCGCTGCATCGGCGTTCTGTCGGAACTGGAGCGCGGCGACGGCGAGAAAATCCACCCGCTGTCGCACTCGCTGATGGAGGGGCTGAGGAAAAAGCGCGAGGCGCTCTATGTCGCCGTGCTGCTGCACGACATCGCCAAGGGCCGCCCCGAGGATCATTCCGAGGCGGGCGCCAAGATCGCCCGGCGCATCTGCCCGCATATGGGGCTTTCGGCGGCCGAGACCGAAACCGTGGCCTGGCTGGTGGAAAACCATCTGGTGATGTCGATGGTGGCGCAGTCGCGCGACCTCAACGACCGCAAGACGATCGAGGATTTCGCCGGCGTCGTGCAGACGGTGGAGCGCATGAAGCTGCTGCTCATCCTGACCGTGTGCGACATTCGCGGCGTCGGCCCCGGCGTGTGGAACGGCTGGAAGGGCCAACTACTGCGCACGCTCTATTACGAGACCGAACTGCTCCTGACCGGCGGATTTTCCGAAGTGTCGCGCGCCCAGCGCGCCGGCGAGGCGCGGACCGGGCTTGCCGGAGCCCTTGCCGACTGGCCGGACGCCGAGCGCAAGCGGCTGTTGGATCTGCATTACGAAAATTATCTGCTCGCGGTCGATCTGAAGGATCAGGTCAGGCATGCCGAATTCATCCGCACGGCCGATGCCGACAAGCGCAAGCTTTCGACCATGGTCAAGACACATGAGTTCGAGGCCGTTACCGAGATCACCGTGCTGGCGCCCGACCATCCGCGCCTTCTGTCGGTCATCGCCGGCGCCTGTGCGGCCGCTGGCGGCAACATCGTCGATGCGCAAATCTTCACCACCTCGGACGGCCGGGCGCTCGACACCATCCTCATCAACCGCGAATTCGACCGCGACGAGGACGAGCAGCGGCGCGCCGAGCGTGTCGGTGCGCTCATCGAGGACGTGCTGTCGGGCAAGTCCTGGCTGCCGGAGATGATCGAGAAGCGCACCAGGCAGAAGCGTGGCGCCAAGGCTTTCCGCCGCGAGCCGCGCGTGGAAATCCGCAACACGCTGTCGAACCGGTTTACCGTCATCGACGTTTCCGGGCTCGACCGGCCGGGTCTCCTGTCGGAGATCACGGGCGCGCTGTCGGACTTGTCGCTCGACATCGCCTCTGCCCACATCACCACCTTTGGCGAGAAGGTCATCGACACCTTTTATGTCACCGACCTGACCGGCCAGAAGGTCGAGAACCCCACCCGGCAGAAGGCGATCCGCGACAAGCTGCTGGCGACATTGCAGGGCGAAGCCGCCGCGCAGCGCGGTGCCAGGGCAAAGGCGACCGTGTCGTGATTTCTCGCCCGCATAAATCGGAACGGCGCGCATGAGCCTCGTCAGGAAATTCGCCACTGTCGCATCCGGCACGCTGATGAGCCGCGTGTTCGGCTTCATGCGCGAGATGCTGATGGCGGCGGCGATCGGCACCGGACCGGTGGCGGACGCCTTCTACGCGGCCTTCCAGTTCCCCAACACCTTCCGCCGGCTGTTCGCCGAGGGCGCTTTCAACGCCGCCTTCGTGCCGCTCTTCGCCAAGGAGATCGAGGCCAACGGCACCGAGGGCGCCAAGCGCTTTTCGGAAGAGGTGTTTGGTGTTCTGTTCACCACGCTGCTGGCGCTCACCATCGTCATGGAACTGGCCATGCCGCTGCTGGTGCGTTTCCTGATCGCGCCAGGCTTTGCCGACGATCCGGAAAAATACGATCTCACCGTGGCGCTCGCCACGATCATGTTCCCCTATCTCATCTGCATGTCGCTGGCGGCGATGATGAGCGGCATGCTGAATTCGCTGCGCCGCTATTTCGCAGCCGCGATCGCGCCGGTGTTCCTCAACATCATCCTGATCGCGGTGCTGGCCAATGCATGGTACAGGGGCCATGATGGTCTGACAGTCGGCTATGCGCTGGCCTGGGGCGTGCTGGCGGCGGGCATCGTGCAGCTTGCCATCGTCTGGGTCGCCGTGCGCCATGCCGGCATCGTTGTCGGCTTTCGCCGGCCGCGCCTGACGCCCAACGTCAAGCGGCTCTTGATCCTTGCCCTGCCAGCGGCGATCACCGGCGGCATCACCCAGATCAACCAGCTTATCGGCACGGCAATCGCTTCCGGGCAGAACAGCGCGGTCTCCTCGCTGGCGCTGGCCGACCGCGTCTACCAGTTGCCGCTCGGCGTGGTTGGCGTGGCGGTCGCCATCGTGCTCCTGCCGGAACTGTCGCGGGCGCTGAAGTCCGGCAATCTCAACGAAGCCGCCAACCTGCAGAACCGCTCGGTCGAGTTCACGCTGTTCCTGACCCTGCCGGCGGCGGCGGCACTTCTGGTCATGTCCGAGCCGATCGTGCGCGTGCTCTATGAGCGCGGGCAGTTCGCCGCCGGCAACAGCACGCCGACCGTGGCCGCTATCCTCGCCATCTTCGGCCTCGGGCTGCCGGCCTTCGTGCTCATCAAGGCGTTCACGCCCGGCTATTTCGCGCGTGAGGACACGCGCACGCCGATGATCTTCGCCGCCATCTCGGTGGCGGTGAACATTTCGGTGGCGCTGACGCTCTTTCCCGGCATGGGCGCTCCGGGCATCGCGACGGCCTCGGCGATTGCCGGTTGGGTCAATGCGGCGATGCTGCTGGGCGTTCTGGTCAGGCGCGGTCATTGGGGCGCCGACATTGCGCTGCTCACCCGCATTCCGCGCCTGCTGATCGCAGCCGGCGTGATGGCCGGGGTGCTCTATATCGCGGTTGGGCGGCTGCAGCCTTATCTCGCCTCATCGGCGCCACTCTACACGCAGGCGCTGACGCTCGCCGCGCTGGTGGTCGTCGGGGCGGTCATCTATTTCGCCGTTGCCTTCGGCATAGGCGGCGCAAACCTCGGCATGGTCCGCCGCAGCATCAAGCGCGGCTCCACGCCGCCGCAGCAGGCCCCGGCCCCCAACGCCACCGTGGACGAATGATTTTGGCCGCGGTGACTTCAACGCGATCTTGCTCTTGTCCGCGCCTTCAGCCATAAGCGCGCATCGATTTTCGCCGCGCGCGAAACGGCCCTCCACAAGCCACGAGGATATTATGAACGAATTCCAGCCGCTCGTCTTTTCCGGCGTCCAGCCCACGGGCAATCTCCATCTCGGCAATTATCTCGGCGCTATCCGCAAGTTCGTCGCCTTGCAGGAAACGAACAATTGCATCTATTGCGTCGTCGATCTGCATTCGCTGACCGCGCAGCTCGTCCATGATGACCTCGAGGGCCAGACGCGCTCGATCACCGCGGCGTTCCTGGCGTCGGGCATCGACCCAAAGAAGCACATCGTCTTCAACCAGGCCCGCGTGCTGCAGCACGCCGAGCTTGCCTGGATTTTCAATTGCGTGGCGCGCATCGGCTGGATGAACCGTATGACGCAGTTCAAGGACAAGGCCGGCAAGGACCGCGAGAATGCCTCGCTTGGCCTGCTCGCCTATCCGAGCCTGATGGCCGCCGACATTCTGGTCTACCGCGCCACCCATGTGCCGGTCGGCGACGACCAGAAGCAGCATCTGGAACTGACGCGCGACATCGCCCAGAAGTTCAACAACGACTTTTCCGACCGTATCGCCGAGCTTGGCCTTGGCGTCGAGATGATGATGGGCGAGGAAAAGGTGAACGGCTTCTTCCCGATCACCGAGCCAATCATCGGCGGCCCGGCGGCGCGCATCATGTCGTTGCGCGACGGCTCCAAGAAGATGTCGAAGTCTGACCCGTCGGACCTGTCGCGCATCAACCTGACCGACGACGCCGACACGATCTCGAAGAAGATCAAGAAGGCCAAGACCGATCCGGAAGCCCTGCCGAGCGAGACCGACGGCCTTGCCAGCCGCCCCGAAGCCGAAAATCTCGTCGGTATCTATGCCGGCCTGGCGGAAATCTCCAAGCAGGACGTACTCAACGAGTTCGGCGGCCAGCAATTCTCGGTGTTCAAGCCCGCACTTGCCGACCTGGCGGTGGAGAAGCTCGCGCCGATCGCCGGCGAAATGCGCCGCCTGATCGCCGATCCGGCCTATATCGACAGCGTGCTGCGCGATGGCGGCGACCGCGCCCGCATGCTTGCCGAAGGCACGATGAAGAGCGTGCGCCAGATCATCGGTCTGCTCGACAACTGACAGCTTCCGGCGTCGACCTGCTTGCGGGCGGCCGGCGCCGGTGGCAGATTGCGCCCTGGGGGAACGCCAGCAGGGATGGAACATGGTTTCTAAGCGTCTCAGTCGCGAGGCGGGGCATCGCCGGAAATTCCTGACGATCATCGACGACACGCCCGAATGCGAGCGTGCCGTCGCTTATGCCGCGCGCCGCGCCAAACACACGGGCGGCGTGGTGGTGCTGCTCTATGTCATCGAACCGAGCGACTTCCAGCACTGGCTGGGCGTGGAAAAGATCATGCGCGAGGAGGCCATCGCCGCCGCCAATGCCGCACTCGACACCTACGCCACCAAGGTGCGCGAAACGCTGGGCATCGAGCCCGAGCTGGTGGTGCGCGAGGGCAAGACCACCGACCAGATCCACCAGCTCATCGAGGAGGACCAGGACATCGCCATCCTGGTGCTTGCCGCCAGTTCCTCCAAGGAGGGGCCGGGGCCGCTGGTGGCATCGATCGCCGGCAAGGGAGCTGCCTTCCCCGTCCCCGTCACGGTGGTGCCGCAGAATCTCTCCGAAGAAGACCTTGAAAGTCTCGCCTGAACAGATCATCTGTCCGGCAGGCGGGGCCTGTTGATCCTGCCCGGCTTCAAGGCGCGTCGGTTTTGCTTGAATATCGTCGGCGCAGAGCCTATTTAGAATTGTTCCAAACTATCTACGCGCGGAGAAGCGGCCATGTTTATCCAGACCGAGGCGACCCCGAACCCGGCCACGTTGAAATTCCTGCCGGGCAAGGAAGTTCTGGTGGAAGGCACTGCCGATTTCCGCGAGGCCGAAGCCGCCGGCCAGGCTTCGCCGCTGGCTGGCCGCCTGTTTGCGATTCCCGGCGTGACGGGCGTGTTCTTCGGCTATGACTTCATCACCGTCACCAAGGAAGAAGGTCCCGACTGGCAGCATCTGAAGCCGGCGATCCTCGGCGCCATCATGGAGCATTTCATGTCGGGCGCGCCGGTGATGACGGCCGGCAGCCATGCGGCGCATGCCCATGCCGACGAGCATGGCGAGTTCTACGACGAGGGAGACATCGAAATCGTCGCCACGATCAAGGAACTGCTGGATACGCGCGTGCGCCCGGCCGTGGCCCAGGACGGCGGCGACATCACCTTCCGCGGCTATGAGAACGGCACCGTGTTCCTGCATATGAAGGGTGCCTGCGCCGGCTGCCCGTCGTCCACCGCAACCCTCAAGCACGGCATCCAGAACCTGCTGCGCCACTTCGTCCCCGAAGTCGAGCATGTCGAGCAGGTCGGGTAAGCGACCGCGAAATCACGCAGGCATAAAAAAACCGGGCCCCCAGCCCGGTTTTTTATTGCGGCGTCCTGTTGCCGAGACGGCTCGCATGAAAATCGTTCCACCCCGCGTGGGGGCGACGTGTCAGAGCACGATCACCTTGGCGCCGGTGTCGGCGCGATCGTAGAGATCGATGATGTCCTGGTTCATCAGGCGGATGCAGCCCGACGACATGGCTTTGCCGATGGAGAACCATTCCGGCGTGCCGTGCAGCCGATAGCCGGAATCGCCGCCCTTGTTGAACAGGTAGAGCGCGCGCGCGCCGAGCGGATTGGTCAGGCCGGGCGGCATGCCGCCGCGCCACTTGGCCAGCTCCGGCTGGCGCCCGATCATCGCCGAGGGCGGCGTCCAGGTCGGCCATTCGCGCTTCATCGCCACGCGCGCCGTGCCGCGCCATTCAAAGCCCTCGCGGCCGACGCCGATGCCGTAGCGGACGGCCTTGCCTTCCGGCAGCACGAAATAGAGGAACTTGTTGGCCGTATCGACGATGATCGTGCCGGGCTTCTCGTCTGTGTCATAACGCACGACCTGACGATGGTATTTCTTGTCCACCTTGTAGATCGGAACCGCCGGCAACTGGTAACCGGCATCTGCCCGCGCCCCGTAATCCGACGAGAACATCTTGAAGGTGCCATCGCTCGTACAGCCGACAAGGGCCGCCGCAAGTGTAAGGCTGGCGGCGATGAAAAGTGGTTTCATGCGCATAAGAAGATCCGCAGCTCCGTCCCGACCGCACGCGGCCCGAATCGGGCCACATAATCGCCGTTATTTGTAGAAGTGCGATTCGTTTCTTGCCAAGTGCTTGTTCGGGTCAGCCCGCCGGCAAGCCTCGCATGTGCCCGTTGCTATGGCTTTTCGGCAACAGTCCGGGGGTGCCAGCGCCCGGCGAAGCCGCCGGCAGCGTGGAAACGCTTACACCTTGACCAGATGCTCCACCCGGTCCTTTTCGCCGAAGAGGCGCAGATAGCGCTCCATCTCATGGCGGTCGCCGGTGGCCTTGGCGGGGTTGTCGGAGAGTTTTATGGCGTCGCGGCCATTCACCTTGGTGACCTTGCACACCAGCGAAATGGCGTTGAGGCCCTTGGTTTCCATCGGCGCGCAGCCTTCGAAGTCGTTGGTCAGGTTGGTGCCCCAGCCGAAGGAGAGGCGCACCTTGCCGCGAAAATGCCTGTAGGCCTGCTCGATCGCATCGACCTCCAGACCGTCGGAGAAGATCAGCAGCTTCTTGCGCGGATCGACGCCCTTCTCGCGCCACCAGGCCATGATCTTTTCGCCGCCCTCGATCGGCGGGGCGCTGTCGGGGCGGAAGCCGGTCCAGTTGGCCACCCAGTCGGGCGCGTCGCGCAGGAAGGCGCTGGTGCCGAACGTGTCGGGCAGGACGATCAGCAGGTTGCCGCCATAATAGCGCTGCCAGTCGAGCAGCACCTGGTAGGGCGAGCGGCGCAGTTCCTCGTCGCTGTTGGTCAGCGCGGCCAGCACCATGGGCAGTTCATGCGCGTTGGTGCCCAGCGCCTCCAGATCGGTGTCCATCGCCAGAAGCACGTTGGACGTGCCGGTGAAGGCCTCGCCGATGCCCTCCTTCAGCGCCTCCACGCACCAGCGCTGCCACAGGAAGGAGTGGCGACGGCGGGTGCCGAAATCGGAAACTTTCAAGTCGGGAAGCTGGCGCAGCCGCTCGGTCTTGGCCCACAGCTTGGCCTTGGCGCGTGCATAGAGCACATCCAGCGCGAAGGGACCGAAGGGCCGCATCGCCGAGCGCGAGCGCAACTCGTTGATGATTGCGAGCGCCGGGATTTCCCACAGCGTCGTGTACATCCACGGTCCGTGGAACTCGAGCTGGTACTGGCCGTCGCGCTTCGTAAGCTCATATTCGGGAAGCTGGAAATTCTCCAGCCAGGCCAGGAATTCCGGTTCGAAGATCTGCTTGCGGCCGTAGAAGGTGTTGCCGCCCAGCCAGATCATCTCCTTCTTGGTGAAACGCAGCGTGCGCGCATAGTCGAGCTGCTCGCGCAGCTCCTGCTCGTCGATCTCGTCGGCGAGCCGCACCGAAGTGGTGCGGTTGATGAGCGAGAAGGTGACGTCGACATCCGAATACATGCCCCAGATCATCTGCAGCATGAGCAGCTTGTAGAAGTCCGTGTCGAGCAGGCTTCGAACGATCGGATCGAGCTTCCAGGTGTGATTGTAGACGCGCCGCGCAATATCGGTCTTGGTCATTCACGAGAGCCTTTTTCGTGCCGCATTCCGCTTTTTCCGACAGCCTCTTAACATCGAAGAACAGCGCATGTCCCGTCAATGCGCGGCTGGACCGACAAAAAATGACGTCGCGGCAGGGCAGGCGCGGGCGCCCCGGCTCAGCCGGTGGCGCCCGTCCGCGTCAGGTCCAGCCGGTCGCGCCGCAGCCAGCGCCACAAGAGCAGCAATGCCACCACGGCCAGCCCGCACGACAGACCGATCCAGATGCCGATACCCTTGAGGCCGAGAGGGAAAGCCATCAGCACGCCGAGCGGCAGGCCCACGCCCCAATAGCCGATGGCCGCGAGGATCATCGGTATCTTGGTGTCGTGCAGGCCGCGCAGCATGCCCGATGTCACCGCCTGCGCGCCGTCCACCACCTGGAACAGCCCGGCAAAGGCGAGGAAGGAGACGGCTAGCCCCACCACCGTCGCATTGGCCGGATCGGTGAGGTCGATGAAGGCGCTGATGAGCAGGTGCGGGAAGAGCACCATCAGGAGCGCGGCAAGCGCCATGAAGCCGACGCCCATGGCGAAGGCCGTCCAGCCCGCGCGGCTGATGCCCGCGGCGTTGCGCGCGCCGAAGGCGAGGCCGACGCGCACCGTCGCCGCCTGGCTCAGGCCCAGCGGCACCATGAAGCTGATCGAGGCGATCTGCATGGCGATGGCGTGCGCGGCCAGCGAGGCGGCTCCGATCATGCCCATGAACATTGCGGCGGCATTGAAGATGGTGACTTCGAAAGCCATGATGCCGGCAATCGGCATGCCGAGCTTCAGCAGGCCGAAGAAGCGCGGCCAGTCGGGACGCCAGAAACGTCCGAACAGGTGATAGCGCCTGAACCTGGGCTGGAGCGTCACCACAGCGACCATGCCGATGAACATCAGCAGGCTGGACAGGCTTGTGGCGAGGCCCGAGCCCGCTATGCCCATGGCCGGGAAGCCGAGATTGCCGAACATGAAGGCCCAGTTGGCCAGCACGTTGAAGGCAACGGCGGCAAAGACGATGAGCAGTGCCCAGCCGGGCCGTTCCAGCGCCGAGATGAAGGAGCGCAGCACGATATAGCCGTAGAAGGGCAGCAGGGCCCATTGCAGCCAGTGCACATAATGCGCCGAAAGCCTGGCAAGCTCCGGGTCCTGCCCCATCGCCACCAATATCGGCTCGGCCTGCCAGAGCGCGGCCCAGATGGGAATGCACACGCACACGGCCAGCCACAGTCCCTGGCGCACGGTGCGGCGAATGTCGCGCACCGAGTTGCGCTTGCGGCCAAGCTCGGTGGCCATCATCGGCGAGGTCGCCAGGATGAGGCCGAGGCCGAAGATCAGCGGCGCGAAATAGAGGCTAGAGCCCAGCGCGCCGGCAGCCAGCGCATTGGGGCCGATCCTGCCCATCATCATCACGTCGGTCGCCGTCATCGCCGTCTGGCCGAGATTGGTCAGCACCATCGGCCAGGCGAGAGCCAGCATCGCACGAATTTCGTGACGCCACGGACTTGCCGGCGCCAGGGCGTCGACTTGTATTGCAGTCATCTTTTCAACTTTCAGGAGCGGGCAGCGGCATCGGCCTGCCTGCCTTGTTCTTGACGGAATGCCGCAACGGGCTTCCGCTTTCTTTGCGCCTTTTTGAACGAAACGCTCTCGTCGCACAAGCCTTTCGCTCACCCAACGGTTGAGCCAGCGCAAGGAGCGATGGCGCAGGCCGCCGTGAAATTCGGCGGACGGCAGCCAAAATGACGAATGGTGAGGGGGCTAGATAGTTTCCAGAGCCTGTCGCTGGCGGTGCATTTCAAGGAATATGCGGTAGTCGCGGTCGAAGCCGGCACGCGTGGCCGGATCGGGGCTGCGCGCGCGTTCGCGCTGGCGCATGGCGATGCTGGCGGCGGCCAGCGAAGGGTGGAGGCCGGCGGCGCTGGCCGCCGCCATGGCGGTGCCCAGAAGCACCGCGTCGCTGCCGGCTTCCGGTTCCAGAACCGTGCAGCCGGTGGCGTTGGCATAGAGCTCCATCAGCAGCGGATTCTTCGTATGCCCGCCGGTGACATGGAGCGTGTCGATGACATAGCCGCCAGCGTTGAGGGTGTCGAGAATGTGCCGCACGCCGAGTGCAATGCCCACGGCTGTGCGCCAATAGAGCCGGCACAGGCCGTCGAACGAGGCGTCGAGCGTCAGTCCCGAAATCACCCCCACGGCATTGGGATCGGCCAGCGGCGAGCGGTTGCCGTGAAAATCCGGCAGCACGTGCAGGCGGCGCGCAAAGGCCTCTCCCTCGACGGCCCGCAGCTCCGTGATCCGCGCGGCGATGCGGCGATGCAGGGCCGCATCCGGTTCGCCGCCCGCGCCATGCACGCGGATGACATGGTCGAGTGCGGCCCCGGTGGCCGATTGTCCGCCCTCGCTCATCCAGCAATCGGGCAGGGCCGCGCCGAAATAAGGACCCCAGCCGCCGGCGAAGGGGCGCGGCTCGGGCGACATCGCCATGACGCAGCTTGACGTTCCCGCAATCAGCGCCATGTGCCGTTCCATGCCGGCAAGGTCGGCCGCGAAGCCGCCCAGAACGCCGAGCGCGCCGGCATAGGCATCGATCATGCCCGTGCCAACGCGGCAGTGTGTGGTGAGGCCGAGCGCGGCGGCGGCCTGCGGAAGCAGCGGCCCCAGGTCGCTGCCCACGGCGCTTGCCCGCCGTGGCAGGTTTCCGCGTTCCAGCAGGTCGCCAAGCGAGACGGCGTTGAGGAAATCCATCCGCCAGCCCCGTTCCTCATGCGCCAGGAAGGTCCATTTGCACATGAGCGTGCACTGCGAGCGCGCCAGCGATCCCGATGCCTTCCACGACAGGAAGTCGGTGAGGTCGAAGAAATAGCCGGCGCGTGGCCATTGCCGGGGCAGGTGCCGCTTCAGCCACATCAGCTTGGGGATCTGCATTTCCGGCGACATCACGCCGCCGACATGGTCGAGCACGCGATTGCCGGTGGCGGTGCATTCGGCCGCTTGCGCAATGGCGCGGTGATCGAGCCAGACGATCGTGTCCCAGCGGTCGTCGCCGTCTTCCGAAACCCCGAGCGGCCTTGCCTCGGTGTCGCGCACCACCAGCGAGCAGGTGGCGTCGAAGGCGATGCCCGCGACATCCTGCGGCGCTATGCCGGCTTCCTCGCGCGCGGCGCGCACGGCCGCGCACACCGCCTGCCAGATGTCTTGCGAATCCTGCTCGGCATGGCCCGGTTGCGGCTGGCGCATGGCGATGCGCCGTTCCGCCCGCGCCAGCGACCTGCCGCCGGCGTCGAATATGCCGGCGCGGGCGCTGCCGGTGCCGACATCGACGGCGCAGACGAACGCGGCCATCAGGGCGCGGCCTTCGCGCAAATGCGGCCGGTCGGCGATGTCGGGTGCGGCATCATGTCAGCGAGCATAATGGCGGCGGCAAACCGTGCAAGTGGCGCTGAAGGCAGCTCTCTCGCCGGTTCACGACGCCGGGCGGAAGATCACGCCAGCGTCACCCCGGCATCGCGCATCCTGCCCAGCATGGTCTCCAGCGAGCCGCCGAGATCGATGGCGCGGCAGGCATCCAGCCGCACCGTGACATCGAAGCCGAGCGAGACCGCATCGAGCGCCGAATAGGCGACGCAGAAATCCGTCGCCAGCCCCGCCAGCGTGATCTTGCCGATGCCGCGCTCCCTGAGATAGCCGGCAAGGCCGGTCGGCGTCTTGCGGTCGTTCTCGTGGAAGGCGGAATAGCTGTCGATGCCGCGGCGGAACCCCTTGCGGATGACGAGTTCGGCCTTGGCCCATTTCAGCGCGGGATGGAAGGCGGCGCCGCCCGAGCCCTGCACGCAATGGTCGGGCCACAGCGTCTGCGGTCCATAAGGCATTTCGATCGTGCCGAAGGGCTCCTTGCCCGGATGCTGCGAGGCGAAGCTGGAATGGTTGGCCGGATGCCAGTCCTGCGTCAGCACGACATGCTCGAAGCCGGCGATCATCTCATTGATGAGGGGGACGATCTTGTCGCCCTCCGTCACCGCCAGGCTGCCGCCCGGACAAAAGTCGTTCTGTACGTCGATAACGATCAGCGCTTCTTCGGCCATGTCGAATCCATCCCCAATTCCAGCGCAGAAATTCGGCCAGAAGGGGGACGGCGTCAACAGGCTTTGGGAGACGCGCATCGCGCGGAACGTCGCGAAAGGGGTGCTGAACGCTGCGCGAGCGGCGTTGCCGCCGGTCATATTTCGCGGGCCTGCCTGTTTGTGCTCACGCATGGCCTGCGCCCGCAATGCTGGACCATGTATCGCAGGCAGTTTGGAAAGCTGTTTCCGGCCAATATCTTGACGTTGGAGGGGTGCCTATACTACTTAATCGGCCACACGACAGTTTACCGTTTTCGGTATTTTTCGGCGGTGCGCGGGCATTTGGTCCGGCTGCGCGACAGGCGGAGTTTCAGCGCTGCCAATTGGCGAAAGGTCCGGTTCTTTCATGACTACCGCAGCAGCGATCAACACTGCCGAGGCGAAGCCGCTTGCCTTCCCCATCCCGGCCAATGTCTATGCCGAAACCGTGGTTTCGGTGAAGCATTACACCGACCGGCTGTTTTCCTTCCGCATCACGCGGCCGCAATCGCTTCGCTTCCGTTCGGGCGAGTTCGTCATGATCGGGTTGCCCAACGCCGAAAAGCCGGTGTTCCGCGCCTATTCGGTTGCAAGCCCGGCCTGGGACGAGGAACTGGAGTTCTTCTCCATCAAGGTGCCGGACGGCCCGCTCACCCAGCATCTGCAGAAGATCCAGCCCGGCGACACGGTGCTGATGCGCCAGAAGGCGACCGGCACGCTGGTGCTCGACGCGCTGACGCCGGCAAAGCGTGTGTTCATGATCTCGACCGGCACCGGCATCGCGCCGTTTGCCAGCCTGCTGCGCGACCCCGACACCTATGAAAAATTCGAGCAGGTGATCGTCACCCACACCTGCCGCGACGTGGCCGAGCTGACCTATGGCAAGGAACTGGTGGCCGCGCTGGCGCAAGATCCGCTGATCGGCGAGCTGACGCATGGCCGCGTGACGCTGTACTCGACCACCACGCGCGAGGAATCGCCCTATATGGGCCGCATCACCGCGCTCATCGGCTCGGGCAAGTTCTACACCGATCTCGGCATCGACAAGCTCGATCCCGCGAACGACCGCGTCATGATCTGCGGTTCCATGCACATGCTCAAGGATGTGAAGGAACTGGTCGAGGGTCTCGGCTTCGAGGAAGGCTCGCTCAGCCAGCCCTCCACCTTCGTGGTGGAACGCGCCTTCGTCGGCTGACGACAGCGCAACGGTGCCGATGCGGTCCGCGTCGGCACGCTTTCAGGAAAGCTTCTTATCTGTGTGATTGGCGCGCCATGGGCATGGCGCCATGCCGGATCGGCTGCCGGCCACCGCCGCAATGGCGGCGGGGTCGGAATGGGGAAGCTCAGCTCTCGCGGCTGAGGCAGACGGCGGTGTGACCGGCGCTGATGAAGCCGAGGCGCGCGGCGGCGCCCTTCGACAGATCGAGCACGCGCCCGCGCACGAAGGGGCCGCGATCATTGATGCGCACGACAACGCTGCGGCCATTGTTCTGATTGGTGACGCGTACCTTGCTGCCGAGCGGCAGGGTGCGGTGGGCGGCGGTCATTGCGGAAGGATTCATCCGCTCGCCGGAGGCTGTCTTGGAGGTGAGGGCGTACCAGGAGGCGCGGCCGCATTGGGCCGAGGCGGTTCCGGTGGAAATGGCAAGCATCAGGCCAGCCGTCATCGTTACCGCGGCGATCGCGGTCTGGGTCTTCTTCATCTTTGAGGGTTAGCTCCGTTGATCGTGGAACCAGCGGTTACGGAGCAAATAGGGCGACAAATGCGGCAAGCGGCCAGCGGTTCCATGGCTGCTGGACAACTTTGGAGTCTCTTGGAAACAGTTTGTCAGAAGCCTGCGCGCTTTTGCTCCAGCGCGCGGGGGAATCCGATAATCTTTCGTTAACCTATGGATAGACTCGAGAATAGCGAGTTTCCGTTACGGAAGCGCTTGTCCTGCGCGCCTGTTGGCCTGCCGCGCCACGGCCCAGCCAAGCAGTGCCGCGCCGAGCAGCACCAGCGAGGCGATCAGGAACGAGGCGCCCGGATAGGGCAGCCACGAGCCCTCGCGCAGGGTGAAGGCATAGACCGCGCCGAAGAACAGCGGCGACACCACGCCGGCAATGCTGGCCACGCTCATATTGGCGCCCTGCAACTGGCCCTGTTCGGATTCGGAGACGCGCTGCGTCATCAGCGACTGCAGCGTCGGCATCGCAAGCCCCCAAAGCGCATTGGGGAGCATGGCGAGCGTGAACATCACGCCGGTGGGCGCCAGGCCCATCCAGGCAATGCCGATCGCGCCGCCAAACAGGCCGAACACCATGGTGGCGCGGTCGCCGAAGCGCTTGACCATCGGCCCCACCAGAACGCCCTGCACCGTCATGTCGAGCAGGCCGACCAGGGCCAGCAGCGTGCCGACTTCCCATGCATGCCAGCCGAAGCGATAGCCGGCATAGAGCACGAAGACGGCAGAGAAGACGTGGTGCGAGAAATGCAGCAGGAAGGTCACGACCGCGAGACCCGACAGTTCCGGATGCGAGCGCAGGAGCATCATTGCGCCGAACGGATTGGCGCGCTTCCACGAAAACGTCATGCGCTTGGCCGGTGCCAGCGATTCCGGCAGCACGAACAAGCCGTAGAGGAAGGCGATGCCGCTCATGCCCGCCGCGAACCAGAAGGGCGCGCGCGGCGAAATCTCGCCCAGCACGCCGCCCAGCAGTGGCCCGGCCACGAAGCCGGCGCTGAAGGCCGCACCGATCAGCCCGTAGCCACGCGCACGCTCTTCCGGCGCGGTGATGTCGGCCATATAGGCAAAGACGGTGGTGAAGCTCGACGAGGTTATGCCGGCGATGATGCGGCCCAGCGCCAGCCACCACAGGTTGGGCGCCAGCGCCATCAGCACATAGTCTGCGGCAAGCCCAAGGGTGGAAAGCAGGATGACGGGCCGCCGGCCATGCTGGTCGGACAGCGAGCCGATGATCGGCGAGGCGACGAACTGCATGCCCGCCCACAGCGCCACGAACACGCCGTTGATCCAGCCGGCCTCGGCGTTCGAGCCGGCGAATTCCTCGATCAGCGGCGGTAGCACCGGAATGATGATACCCATCGCCACGATGTCGAGAACGGCCGTGACCATGATGAAGGCGATGGCTGCCTTGCGGCGGGAGCCGGAGAGAATGGACATGGCTGTCGCTCGAAATTTTCGCGGGGGAGCGGACTTATACAGGGTGTTTTACTTTGTACAAGCTTGCCGCATAAGTCTCCTGACAGCGGCATGTCGGAGCGGTGCGGCTGGACCAGTCATTTTTCACGCGCGCGTGGTTTGAACCGCGGCTTCATCGTTGCTAACTAGAGCACGATTTCATCAGTCTGGCCGCAATCGTTGCGGAAGGATGGGCGGCGCCAGCCGTTCGCCGTCGACAGGCATGCAAGGGAGAGTTTTATGCTGCGCAAGACCGATTTCTTTATCGATGGCCGCTGGGTCGCGCCGGTTACGCCGAAGGAACTGGAGGTCATCAACCCGGCCGACGAGCAGCCCTTCGCGGTGATCTCGCTGGGCTCGTCCGCCGATGTCGACAAGGCGGTCGCCGCCGCGCGCCAGGCCTTCGAGAACTGGAGCCGCACCGGCCGCGAGGAGCGCCTAGCCTATCTGGAAAAGCTGCTTGAGGTCTACAAGAAGCGCATGCCGGAGATGTCGAAGGCCATTTCCAGCGAAATGGGCGCGCCGATGAAGCTCGCCACCGAGGCGCAGGCTTCCGTCGGCGCCTATCACATCAAGAACTTCATCCGCGAGCTGAAGGAATTCGAGTTCGAGCATCAGCTCAGCGAGATCGCGCCCAACGACCGCATCGTGCATGAGCCGATCGGCGTGTGCGGCCTCATCACGCCGTGGAACTGGCCGATGAACCAGGTGACGCTGAAGGTGGTGCCTGCCATTGCCGTCGGCTGCACCGTGGTGCTGAAGCCTTCCGAGATTGCGCCGATGTCGTCCATGCTCTTTGCCGAGATCATGGAAGAGGCGGGCTTCCCGGCCGGCGTCTTCAACCTCGTCAATGGCGACGGCCCGTCGGTGGGCGAGGCGATGTCGCGTCATCCCGGCATCGACATGATGTCGTTCACCGGTTCCACGCGCGCCGGCGTCGCCGTCACCAGGGCCTCGGCCGAGACGGTCAAGCGGGTGACGCTGGAGCTTGGCGGCAAGTCGCCCAACATCGTCTTCGCCGACAGCGACGTGCCGGCTGCGGTCAGGCGCGGCGTGGCGCACTGCTTCGAAAACACCGGCCAGTCGTGCAACGCGCCCACCCGCATGCTGGTCGAGCGTTCGATCTACGACCAGGCCGTCGAGGTGGCCCGCGAGGCGGCGGATGAGACAAAGGTCGGCAATCCGGTGGAGGATGGCGGCCATATCGGCCCGGTCGTCTCGGCTGCCCAGTTCGACAAGATCCAGGGCCTGATCGAAGCAGGCATCAAGGAAGGCGCGCGGCTGGTGGCCGGCGGCACGGGCCGTCCGGAGGGCTTCAACCGCGGCTATTTCGTGCGTCCGACCATCTTCGCCGATGTCTCCAACGACATGCGCATCGCGCAGGAAGAGGTGTTCGGCCCGGTGCTGGCGATGATCCCCTTCGACACCGAGGATCAGGCGATCGAGATCGCCAACGACACGCCCTACGGTCTCTCCGGCTATGTGCAGACCGGCAGCCAGGAGCGTGCTCACCGCGTGGCGCGCCGCCTGCGTTCGGGCATGGTGCAGATCAACGGCGCCTCGCGCGGCCCCGGCAGCCCGTTCGGCGGCTACAAGCAGTCCGGCCTCGGCCGCGAGGGCGGCAAGTGGGGCCTTGAGGATTTCCTCGAGGTGAAGTCGGTTTCCGGCTGGAACACCGGCGCGTAACCAAAAGCCGGTCGAATAAAAAATGCCCCGCTTGCCGGGGCATTTTTTGTGTCGGCCGTTTCGGCGAACCGTCATCCCCCGGTGGGGAAAAGCCTGTCAGGCCGCGGCGCTCTTTTGCGAGGCGGCGAAGGCGGCCTTCAGCGCATCGGCCCCTGCGGTCACGGTTTCGGGATGCGGCGAGAAGCCCGCGCCCAGCATCTTGCGGCCGAGCATATGGTCGGCGGGGCGGTTGACGGATTCGATCGCGATCAGCCGGTTGCCGCCATAATGGTAGACGGAGAACTTGTTGTCGGCCATGTCACCCACGACGACGGTGCTGTCGCTTGCCCCGGCAAGGCCGACCATCTGCAGCTTCATGTCGCCGATGTCCGACCAGAACCATGGCACGCTGTCATAACGGCCTTCGTGGCCAAGAATGGTGCGTGCGGCCAGGCGCGCCTGATCGGTGGCGTTCTGCACCGATTCGAGCCGCACGTCCGTGCCTGAAAACAGGTGGCGATAGTTGGCGGCATCGCCGATGGCGAGGATTTCCGGCTGCGAACTGCGCAGGCTGCCGTCCACGCGAATGCCGTTGGAGAGCGTCAGGCCGGCGGTCTGCGCCAGTTCGACATTGGGCACCACGCCGATGCCCACGATCACCATTTGCGCCGGCAGCCGCTCGCCGGTTGAGAGGATGGCAGCGGTGACATGGCCGTTGCCGCCCTCCAGCCGCTGGATCGTGGTCTGCGTCAGCACGCGCACGCCCGTGCTTTCCAGCCGGTGGCGCACATGCGCCGAAATGGCGGGCGCGACCGCGCGGCCGAGCAGGCGCTCCTGCGCCTCCACCACCGTCACGTTACGGCCGCCAAGCCGCAGCGTGGCGGCGATCTCCAGCCCTATGAAGCCGCCGCCCAGAACGACGACATCGCCGGTGGTGGCGCTCAATTCGCGAATGAGGCGCGCATCCGCCACCGAGCGCAGCGACAGCACGCCGCCGAGTTCCGCGCCGGCAAGCTTCAGCTCGCGCGGTCGCGAGCCGGTGGCGAGGATCGCGGCATCGAACGGAATATGATCGCCACCGACCAGATCGAGACGCCGGCCGCCAAGGTCGATGCGCTCAACCATCGTGCCGGGCCGCAGGTCGATCCGGTTGTTGGAATAGAAGACGTCGGCACGCAGCATCTGCGGCTGGGCGGCAGGGTCCTTGATGAAGGTCTTCGAAAGCGGCGGCTTGTGGTAGGGCAATTCCGCTTCGTCGCCCACCAGCGTCACCGGCCCGTCATAGCCTTCCTCGCGCAAACTGGCGGCCGCCTGCACCCCGGCATGCCCCGCACCGACAATAACCACGCCGTTCTTCATGGCACCCGGACTTTTCTCTTTCGATCCAGAATAACGCTTCGACCCAGAATAAAGCGCCGCGCTATCGCCAAATTGTCCCGTTCCGACAAGGCGATAGCCTTCTGGGTCGCACTTGGGACAGGCCGCTGTCAATAAGGCCGATCGCCGCGCGAAGGAAAGTGGCGACGCCGGTGACGGCATTGTGGCCGACCTGCCATAAACTTGACATATATAGTTTAGAATAGTTCTAAACTATTGATTTATAAGGCATATTCTGTCGGATTCCTGTTGACTCCCCGCGCCAGTCTGGTTTTATGCATCATGCCTCGATGGGGCAAACCTTTGATGTCTGGGCCTTGAACCCGTTCGATTGGAGGAAGTGGTGTCTGTTTCTGCCTGCCTGCGCGCTCGCGCGCATCGTTTTTCCCTGCATGTCGAAAGCCTGCCGGTGTCGCACTGATGTCGCTGCGGATCACCGATCATGACGGCCATCAGGGCTGCTATTTCGAGCGCACGCCGGAAAAGCTGGTTCTGGAAGGCTATCGCCACTGGCTGGCCGGCTTCGAAACCGGCTCCGTCGCGCCCTGGGAGCTGACGCTTACGCTCTACAGCGAACTGCTCGGCCCCGCTGCGGGTCGGCGCGCCATGAGCGAGCTTTCGCATTTCGTGCGTACGCTCAGGCAATGCGCGGCGTGTCCGCTGCGCAGCTTCCCCTTCGGTGCGCATCATGTCTGCCGCGACGAATGTCTCGCGCTCGGCCTCATTGCTGCCTTGCAGCACGGGCAGGAGCAAACGGCGCTTTTGTGCCTGGACGCCATGGCGTGTCGTCCGCTGCAGCAGGCCGTCGGCGCGGCGGCCGGCGATTTTGCCCAAACCCTTTCGGGCCTGGATCAGCATCTCCTGCCCATTCCGCAAGGCGCGATCGAAGACGTGCTGTCGCGCGCAACGGCCAGGACGATCCATTGACGAGGCATATGATGAGACCAGCAGTAATGACGGTTCGCAATGCCCGCCTGGCGGCAGTGGCAGCCACGGCGGCGCTGACGGCGGCGGCTTTCATCCTTCCGGCCAAGGCGACGGTTTCGACGGTGCAGAAGCATGAGGTCTTCGCGCCGAAACCCGAGGTCAGGACGGCATCTTCCAATGTGTCCTTTCACTGAGGAAAGCGCATAAGAATTCCAGCCAAGCGGCGCAACAGGACGCCGCCAGCCAGCAGAGCAAGACATGCTTGTATGCCACTGTAACCTGATAGCCGAGAAGGAGATCGAAGACGCGATCATAGAGCTTCTCCAAGCCGATCCCTGGCAACTCGTCGTGCCGGCGAAGGTCTATCATTCGCTGAAGAAGCGCGGACGCTGTTGCGGCTGCTTCCCAAATGTGGTGGAAACTATCATTCGGGTCACCGAGCACTACCATCAGAGCTTGGTCACGAGTGAGATGGATGTCGTTTCACACCTGGACCGCGTGAGGGATTTGCGGGTCCAATATGGGAGCAGAAGCCATGAAGGGCGAAAAACAGGTCATCGAGCGGCTTAACGAAGCTCTGTTTCTGGAGCTTGGCGCCGTCAATCAGTACTGGCTCCACTATCGCCTGCTTGACGACTGGGGCTACACCAGGCTCGCCAAGAAGGAACGCGAGGAATCAATCGAAGAGATGCACCACGCAGACAAGCTGGTACAGCGTATCATCTTCCTCGAAGGCCATCCCAACCTGCAGTCGGTTGCGCCGCTGCGCATCGGCCAGAATGTGAAGGAAGTGCTCGAGGCCGACCTTGCCGGCGAGTATGATGCCCGCACCTCCTACAAGAAGTCGCGCGAAATCTGCCAGGAACTCGGCGACTACGTGACCATGAAGCTTTTCGAGGAACTGCTGAAGGACGAGGAGGGCCATATCGACTTCCTCGAAACCCAGCTCCAGTTGCTGAACGAGATCGGCGAAGCCAAATACGGCCAGCTCAACGCCGACCCGGCCAACGACGCCGAATAATGTGACACCGGCGGCGTCGCCGATGGCGGCGCCGTCTTCAGCGTCGGTACGCTTCCGGAAAATCCGGCGAGGGTTGATTGCCTGGGCGGTTCCAGCCAGTCCAATCCACCGCCATTTTCGCTGGCGAATTGACGAAACCCGCAAAGCGGCGATAGATCGCGGCCATGAACACGCCCTCCCAAAACTCCCCCATTGTCGGCGTTGTCCGACTTCCCGAAGCCGGCGGTCTCGAATTGCCCGCCTACGCCACCGCCGGCGCTGCCGGTATGGATCTGCGCGCGGCGGTGCCGGACGACCGGCCGCTTCTCATCCTTCCCGGCCGGCGCGCGCTGGTGCCGACCGGTCTGATCTTCGAAATTCCCGAAGGCTTTGAAGGTCAGGTGCGGCCGCGCTCCGGCCTTGCCTTCAAGCACGGCATCACCTGCCTCAACACGCCCGGCACCATCGACAGCGATTATCGCGGCGAGGTGAAAGTGCTGCTGGTCAACCACGGCGACGAGGATTTTTATGTCGAGCGCGGCATGCGCATCGCGCAGATCGTCTTTGCCCCGGTGACGCAGGTGAAGCTCGAGGAGCGCGGCCTTTCAGGTGCGACCGGGCGCGGCGCGGGCGGCTTTGGCTCGACGGGGCACGCATGACGCCGCCGAAACTCGTCATCTTCGATTGCGACGGCGTGCTGGTCGATACCGAAAATACCGTCAACAAGGAATTGTCCGGCTGGCTGCGCAAGGCCGGCCTGGACGTCGATTATCAATATTGCCGCAAGACCTTCTCCGGTCGCAGCATGGTGTCGGTGCAGAAGGAGGTCGAGGCGCAGGGCTACAGTCTGGGCGAGGATTTCGTCGAGCGCTGGAATGCCGGCCTGCCGGACCTGTTTTCCACCCATGGCGTGGAAGCGATCCCGCATGTGCGCGACTTCATCGAGGCGGTGCGGGCACAGGAGATCGCCTATTGTGTTGCCTCCTCGGCGCGCGTTTCCAAGATGCATGTGACGCTCGGGCGAACCGGCCTGCTGTCCTATTTCGAGGACGTGCTGTTCAGCGCCACCATGGTCGGGCGCGCCAAGCCGTTCCCGGATCTTTTTCTCCACGCTGCGGCCACCATGGGTTTTGAACCGGCCGATTGCATCGTCATCGAGGACAGCGTGCCCGGCACGCAGGCCGGCATCGCCGCGGGCATGCGCGTCTTTTCCTACCATGGCGATCCGCACACCAATCGTGACGGCCTGGCGGCTGCCGGCGGCATTTTGTTCGACGACATGCGCCAATTGGCAGGAATGATCCCGCTCGGCTGAAACGGGTTTGCGGCGCCATCCCGTCATGGCTAGTATGGCGCCGTTCCACCCTGTTTCGAGGTCGATGCAATGGATAAGGGCGCGGTCTTTCGCAAGCTCCATGAGGCGCCCGGCGCCTTCATCATCCCCAATCCCTGGGACATCGGCACGGCGAAGCTTCTCGCCGCCGCCGGCTTCAAGGCGCTCGCTACAACCAGCGCCGGCTTTGCCTTCTCGCGCGGCCTGCCCGATGGCGGCGTGCCCTTCGACGTGATGATCGCGCATTGCAAGGAGTTGGCCGGGGCCACCGACCTGCCGGTGTCGGCGGATCTGGAAAAGGGCAAGGGCGATACGCCGGAAAGTGCCGCCGAAACCGTTTTCGCGGCGGAGGCGGCCGGACTTGCCGGTTGCTCGATCGAGGATTTTTCGGGCGATCCCGACAAGCCGATCTATGATTTCACGCAGGCGGTCGAGCGTGTCGCGGCGGCAGTGCAGGCCGCGCGTGCGCTGCGGTGCGACTTCGTCTTCACTGCCCGCGCCGAGAATTTTCTGCACGGCCGGCCCGATCTGGACGATACGATCAAGCGCCTTCAGGCTTTCGAGAAGGCAGGCGCCGATGTGCTCTATGCGCCGGGCATCACCGATGTCGAGACCGTGCGCACCATCTGCTCGGCCGTGTCGAAGCCGGTCAACGTGCTGGCGGTGCCGGGTTTCAGCGTGGCTGCCCTTGCCGAAGCCGGTGCCAGCCGCATCTCGCTCGGCTCGAAGCTGACGACCTATGCCTTCGGCATGCTGCAGGACGCCTCGCGCGAGATGCTCGAAAAGGGCACTTTCGATTTTTCGCGCGACGGCCTGCCCTTTTCCACGCTGCAGGACATGTTCTCGGCTAGCCGCGCATGAAGGATCGCATCACCGTCACCGACATGCACACCGGCGGCGAGCCGCTTCGGATCGTCACCGGCGGCTATCCGGCGATCCCCTCCGGGACCACCATTCTGGAAAAGCGCGCCTATGTGCGCGATCAGCTCGACCATCTGCGCAAGATGCTGATGTTCGAGCCGCGTGGCCATTACGACATGTATGGCGCGCTGCTGGTCGAGCCGAACCTGCCGGGCGCCGACCTCGCCGTGCTGTTCATGCACAATGAAGGCTATTCCACCATGTGCGGCCATGCGGTTATCGCGCTTGGCCGCTATGCCGTCGATCAGGGGCTCGTGGCGGCGCGCGAACCGGTCACGACCGTCAACATCGAGTGTCCGTGCGGCATGGTGATCGCCTCGGTGGAGGTGAAGGACGGCAAGGCGGGTGCGGTATCGTTCGAAAGCGTGCCGGCGTTTCTGTTTGCGCGCGACCAGAGTGTGGATTTGCCGGGCCGTGGAAAAATCGCCTTCGACATTGCCTATGGCGGTGCCTTCTACGCGCTGGCCGACTGCCGGCAATTCGGGTTGGAATTCGGCAAAAGCCGCGCGCGCGATTTCGTCGATGCCGCGACCGCGCTGACCGAGCGGGTAAAGCGGGATTTTCCGCTCGCCCATCCCGATCACGACGATCTTGCCTTTCTCTACGGCAGCATCCTGACGGATGGTGGCGACGGTTCAGGCGGCGTGGCCACGAAAAATATCTGCGTCTTTGCCGAGGCCGAGGTGGACCGCTCGCCGACCGGCTCGGGCGTGACCGCGCGGCTGGCCGCCATGCACGCCAAAGACGAGTTGGCTGTGGGCGAGACGCGCCTGTTCGAAAGCATCGTCGGCTCGCGCTTTACGGGCGCGGTGGCGCGCGCAACGACGACGGGGCCGCATGACGCGATCGTCGCGCGCGTCGGCGGCCGGGCGTTCTATTCGGGCAAGGCCGAATTCTTCCGCGAGGAAGACGACGAACTCGGCCGCGGCTTTCTGGTGGTTTGAGCCTGAAGATTGCCGCTACGGCGGACCAACGTTCTTATCCCGCTCTCGCAGTGACGCGCTCGGGCCGCGCCAACGAAAGCTCGCGCGCCGACACCGCCTTGTGCAGATGCACCATCATGGCCGCCGCAAACAGCGGGGTGACCAGGTTAAGCAGCGGCACGGCAAGGAACGCCGCGACCACCAGTCCCGCCAGAAACACCGTGCCGGCATATTTGCGGCGCAGCGCCCTGGCCTCCGCTTCCGGCCGGAAGCGCATGGCGGCGAATTCGAAGAATTCGCGCCCCAGCAGATAGCCGTTCACGAGGAAGAACGCGCCGATATTGATGCCAGGCACCAGAAGCAGCAGCAGGGCGAACAGGTTGGCTACGACGACCACGCCGAAGAATTTCAGCGCCATGATCGTGGCAGGCCATATCGGCAGGGCGCGGCCGGGCGGATCGGCCGGGTAGTCGGTTCGCTCCACCACCTCGGCGATGTCGTCGAGGAACAGGCCGGCGACCAGCGCCGTCACCGGCGCGATCAGCAGCGCCAGGGCCAGCGCCAGCCCGATGCCGGCGAAGATCGCGGCAATCAGGCCAAGCCAGCCGGCCCAGGCGGGGAAGCCCGGCAGCAGCGCATCGATCCACGGCAGCGCGAGCAGGTCGAACAGTTTGTAGAGGCCGATCCACAGCGCCGCCAGCGCCAGCAGCGTTATGCCGAGCGTTTTCAGGAAGACCGCACGAAACTCGGGCGTGAACAGCCTTGCGGCGGCGGCGCGGGCGGCGTCGAAGATCATCGGCGGCGGTTCCTTTCACGTCGGGGCCTTTGCAGCGTCTCAGATAGGCAGGCGCCGGCTGGCCTGCAAGAATTGGGTCTTTTGTGGGGTTTGCAAAATCCACCCGAACGGCTAGACCCGCCAGCGGCCAGCGTGCCAGAACGTCCATCTGCCCGGTTCCGCGGAGATATCATGAGCCAATATGACGTGCTTTGCATCGGCAATGCGATTGTCGACATTATCGCCCAGTGCGACGATGCCTTCCTTGTCGAAAACAGCATCATCAAAGGCGCCATGAACCTGATTGATGCGGAGCGCGCCGAACTGCTCTACAGCCGCATGGGACCGGCGGTGGAAGCGTCCGGCGGCAGCGCGGGCAACACGGCGGCCGGCGTGGCAAGCTTCGGCGGGCGCTCGGCCTATTTCGGCAAGGTCAGCCAGGACCATCTGGGCGGTATCTTCACCCACGACATCCACGCTCAGGGCGTGGCCTTCGATACGCGGCCGTTGACCGGCACGCCGCCGACAGCCCGCTCTATGATCTTCGTCACGCCCGATGGCGAGCGCTCGATGAACACCTATCTCGGCGCCTGCGTGGAGCTTGGACCCGAGGATGTCGAGGCCGACAAGGCCAGTGGCGCCAAGGTGACCTATTTCGAGGGCTATCTGTGGGACCCGCCGCGCGCCAAGGAAGCCATCCGCCTCACCGCCGCCCATGCCCACGCAGCCGGCCGCGAAGTGTCGATGACGCTGTCGGACCCGTTCTGCGTCGACCGCTACCGCGACGAGTTCCTCGACCTCATGCGCTCCGGCACGGTGGACATCGTCTTTGCCAATGAGAGCGAGGTGAAATCGCTCTACCAAACCGAATCCTTCGACCAGGCGCTGGACCTGATCCGCAGGGATTGCAAGCTTGCCGCCGTCACCCGTTCGGAGCTGGGTTCGGTCATCGTGCGCGGCGACGAGACGGTCGCGGTGGACGCCATCGAGATCGATGAACTGGTGGACACCACCGGCGCCGGGGACCTCTACGCCGCCGGCTTCCTGTTCGGCTACACCACCGGGCGCAGCCTGGAAGATTGCGGCAGGCTGGGTTCGCTGGCGGCCGGTCTCGTCATCCAGCAGATCGGCCCGCGCCCGCGCCAGAATTTGCGCCAGCAGGCCGAGCAGGCGGGTCTGCTGTAAAGATTGCGTCCTGTGCTTTGAGGCCGGGGCTTTCGGTCCCGGCGCCGGCTCCGCTGGAGCCGCTACTCGCTTTCGTTCTCCAGCGCCGGCACGGACACGCCGGCCAGTTCGGCGGCAAGCAGGCGGGCGGCGCCTGCGCGCGCGATCCTGAGCATCAGCGCCTTGCGCGTCGCCGATGCCAGCCGGTGCTCGGGCGCATCGCGCAGGATTTCGGCGCCATAGCCGTCGGAGAGGATGAAGCCGCATTCCTGCGGAAAGATTTCAGCCGGCACTTCCGGATGCGTGGCGAAGAAGAAGCGGTCCGAATGCAGCCGATAATCCGGCCATTTGCGGTCCACGCGAAAATCCTCGATGGAGGATTTTATCTCGATGATCCAGATGTCGCCCTTGCGCGTCAGCGCGACGAGATCGGCGCGGCGGCCGCTCGCCAAAGACAATTCCGGCAGCACATGCGCGCCCATTTGTGAAAGCAGGCGTTGCACGCCCCGGCGCACCAGCATGGCGCGCTCCGACTGGCGCCCATCGACAAGCGGATTGGTGGAAACAGGAGAAACGATCGGCATCGGTGCACAATGCCACGTTATGTTCTCGTTTTGAACCCGTTTTTGCCGTTTCCTGCCAGTCTCATTTCCGGCGATGCCGGACGATTGCACCATGGGCTGGGTCTATCGCCGTGTCGATCTCGCTGACACAGTGCTGGGCAAAGCCTTCATAGACGCCCCGGTGCCACTCTCCCTCATGCAGGAGAACGCCCTGCAACCGCGCGAGTTCGAAGCAACGCCATGCGCCGCCGCGCGGCAGGCCCTTTTCCGAGCTGCCGGCGAACTGCCAGCCCAGCACTTTCCAGACGCCTGCATGCGTGCCGAGAAAATGCGCGCAGAAAGCGCGATCATGCCCGTCATAGCGGGCGATCACCTGCTGGCGGGCGGCGATTGCCTGGCGAAGCAATTCTATCTTTCGCTCAAGCTCCATCCGCATCCGCTTTCCGCGCGTCAGGCAGCCATGGCAGTTGCGCCATTGCGGGCGAAGGCGCGACCATCGCCGTCGAACAGATGCAGGTTGCCGGGCGATGCGGTCAGCCGGATGACCGCGCCGCGCGCGACCGGGACGCCGCCCGGCAGCTTGGCGATCAGCGGCTCCCCGGCGTGGCCGAGGTCGACATAGACGAGCTGCACCTCGCCGAGCTGCTCGATATAGTCCACCTTGCCTTCGAACAGCACGCCGCCATCCAGCTCGTCGGCGATGCCGAGATCCTCCGGACGCACGCCGAAGCTGACCTTCGTGCCGGCGGCACTTTCCGGCGTCTCGATCGGCGCATGCGCCACTGCGCCGTCGGTCAGGCGCACGGCGGTGGGCGCGCCGGCGCGCTCGATGGTTGCCGGCAGGATGTTCATGGCGGGTGAGCCGATGAAGCGGGCGACGAACAGATTGCCCGGATGGCAATAGAGCTCCATGGGCGAGCCGACCTGCTCCACGCGCCCGTCCTTCAGCACCACGATGCGGTCGGCCAGCGTCATCGCCTCGACCTGGTCGTGGGTGACATAGACCATGGTCGTGTCGGGCATGCTTTCCTTGAGCTTGGCGATCTCGATGCGGGTGGCGACGCGAAGTGCTGCATCGAGGTTGGACAGCGGCTCGTCGAACAGGAAGACTTTCGGGTTGCGCACGATGGCGCGGCCGATGGCGACGCGCTGGCGCTGACCGCCCGACAGCGCCTTGGGCAGGCGTGCCAGATAGTCCGTCAGTTGCAGGATTTCCGCCGCCTGCCGCACGCGCCGGTCGATCTCGGCCTTGCTTTCGCGCGCGATCCTCATGCCGAAGGCCATGTTGTCGTAGACCGTCATGTGCGGATAGAGCGCATAGGATTGGAACACCATGGCGATGCCGCGCCGCGAGGGCGGCACGTCGTTGACCAGCTCGCCGGCAATGCGCAACTCGCCCGAGGTGATGTCTTCCAGCCCGGCGATGCTGCGCAGCAAGGTCGATTTTCCGCAACCCGACGGCCCGACGAAGACGATGAACTCCCCGGACTTTATGTCGAGGTCGATGCCGTGCAGGATTTCCAGGCTGCCGTAAGATTTCCTGATATCGCTCAGTATGAGATCGGCCATGCGAATCCTCCCATTGCGGCTTCAGGCCCTGCGGCCGAACCATGCGCCATAGGCGCCGAGCCGGATGGCGCCGGCGCCTGCGTCGCCAGAAAAACCGTAGCCGGCGAGCGGCTGTGGCGCGGCCGGTCCGCCAAGATCGATCGCCGTCGGGTGCGCGCCGAGATTGAAGGCGCAGACGATTTCCTCATTGCCGAGGCGACGCGTGAAGGCGACCGTGTCTTCCTGCGTGTCGAGGAAGGCAATGTCGCCCTTGGCGAGTGCCGGATGGGCGCGGCGAAAGGCGAGGAAGCGGCGATAATGTTCCAGCAGCGAGCCCGCGTCGCCCGTTTGCGCATCCACCGCGCGCGGCAGGTGTTCGGGCGGCACGGGCAGCCACGGTTTCGCGGCCGAGAAGCCGCCATTTTGCGCCTTCTCCTCCCACACCATCGGCGTGCGGCAGCCGTCGCGGCCCTTGAATTCCGGCCAGAAGCGGATGCCGTAGAGGTCTCGCAAATCCTCGAAGGCAAGCTCTGCTTCCGTCAGGCCCAGTTCCTCGCCCTCGTAGAGGCAAACTGAACCGCGCAACGACATCAATAGCGCCGACAGCACCTTCAGATAGGCAGTGCGGTCGGCTTCGCCCGCGCCCCAGCGCGTGGCGTGACGCACCACGTCATGGTTGGAGAAGGCCCAGCAAGCCCAACCATCGCGCGCCTCGCGGCCGAAGGTTTCCAGCACGCTGCGCACCTTCTGTGCCGTGAGCTTTTCCGGCGCGAGAAAATCGAAGGCGTAGCACATATGCACGCGGCTGTTGCCCGCCGTGTAGGCCGCGACGATTTCCAGCCCGCGCTGCGCGTCACCCACCTCGCCGACCGCCGTGGCCGCCGGATATTCGTCGAGCAGCGCGCGGAAGCGTTCGAGGAACGCAAGGTTTTCCGGCTGGCTCTTGTCGTGGAGATGGTCCTGGTAGTTGTAGGGATTGACCGAGGGCGCGATGGTGTCGTTGCGCTGGTCCGCCGGCAAAGGCGGGTTGTCCTCCAGCCCGGCCGAGTGGAAATAGAAATTGATCGTGTCGAGGCGAAAACCGTCCACGCCGCGTTCCAGCCAGAATCGGGTGGCGTCCAGCACTGCGTCCTGAACTTTCCTGTTGTGGAAGTTGAGATCGGGCTGCTCGGCGAGGAAATTGTGCAGGTAATATTGCTGCCGGCGCGTGTCCCATTGCCAGGCCGAGCCGCCGAAGATCGACAGCCAGTTGTTGGGCGGCGTGCCGTCCGGTTTTGCGTCGGCCCACACGAACCAGTCCGCCTTCGGATTGTTGCGCGAGGCGCGGCTTTCCCTGAACCAGGGGTGCTCGTCAGAGGTGTGGGAGATGGCCTGGTCGATCATCACCTTCAGCCCCAGCCGGTGTGCTTCCGCCACCAGCACGTCGAAATCGGCGAGCGTGCCGAACATCGGATCGACGTCGCAATAATCCGACACGTCATAGCCGAAATCCTTCATCGGCGACCTGAAGAAGGGCGATATCCAGATCGCGTCGACGCCGAGCGCGGCGATATAGGGCAGGCGCTGGACGATGCCCTTGAGATCGCCGATGCCGTCGCCATTCGTGTCCTGATAGCTGCGCGGATAGATCTGGTAGATCACCGCGCCGCGCCACCAGTCGCGATCGGCGGCGGGCTTCTGGTTGCCGGTATCGGTCTGCAAGCGGTCAGCCTCCCTTGACGGAGCCCGCGAGCAGGCCGCGGACGAAATAGCGCTGGAGCGAGAAGAAGACGGCCAGCGGCACCAATATGGTGACGAAGGCCGAGGTGGTGAGAATTTCCCAGTTGCCGCCGCGCGAGCCGAGCAGATTGTTGAGCCTGGCCGTCAGCACCATCTGGTCGGCATCGGTGCGCAGGAACACCATCGCCACCAGAAGGTCGTTCCACACCCACAGGAACTGGAAGATGGCGAAGGAGGCGAGCACGGGGAACGACAGTGGCAGCACGATTTTCACGAAGATCTCAAAATCGCTGGCGCCGTCGATGCGCGCCGATTCCATGATTTCGCGCGGCAGGCCGGCGATGTAGCTCCTCAGCAGATAGATGGCGAAGGGCAGGCCAAAGCCGGTATGCGCCAGCCAGATGCCGAGATAGGTTTTTGCCGGCACGCCGAAAAAGGCGCCGACGCCGTTGTACATCTTCAGCAGCGGAATCAGCGACATTTGCAGCGGCACCACCAGCAGGCCGATGATGGTGGCGATCAAGAGCGCGCGGCCGGGAAAGCGCATCCAGGCCAGCGCATAGGCCGCGAAAGTCGCGATCAGGATCGGAATGACCGTGGCGGGTATCGTCACCGTCAGCGAATTGATGAAGGAACGGCCGATGCCTTCGGAAAACAGCACCGTTTTGTAATTCCCGGCGGTGAAGCTGGGCGGGATCGACGCCGCATAATAGACGCGCCGGCCGCGATCTCCCTCGAATGCGACCGGCGAGGACATGACATAGGAGCCGTCATCGTTGACTTGCAACGTCGTGCCTTTGCCGAGGTCGGCGACCGTGCCGGCCGGAAACTCCGCCGGGGCCTGCGCCCTGATGCCGAAGGCAGTCAGCTTGCGGCCGTCGCCGGCGCCGAACAGATTGCCCGTGATGAGGAACCTGCCGTCCTTTTCCACCTGATCCGAGCCGCTGGCGAGACGGCCAGCCTCCATATGCGTGGACGTGGTCAGTGCCGTCCACCAGCCGGAAGCCACGATCTGGTCCTTCTCGCGCAATGACGAGACGAGAATGCCGAGCGTCGGGATCGTCCAGAGGATGACGAAGGCGGCGACGGCGAGATGGACGCCGAAGCGGCCGAGAAAGGATTTTCCGGGTGCGCGCGCCATGTCAGTGGCCCCCGTCCTCGCGGGTCGCCTGGCGGATGTTCCAGACCATGATCGGCACCACGGCCAGCATGATGACGATGGCGATGGTCGCGCCACGCCCGAAGTCCGTGCCGCGGAACATCCAGTCGAACATCAGGTTGGCCAGCGTGTTGGTGTTCCACTGCCCGTTGGTCATGGTCAGGATGATGTCGAACACTTTCAGCACCAGTATGGTGATGGTGGTCCACACCACCGCGATGGTGCCCCATATCTGCGGCACCATGATCTTCCAGAAGATCTGGAAGGGGCTTGCGCCGTCGATGGTCGCGGCCTCGATGGTTTCCTCCGGAATGCCGCGCAGCGCAGAGGACAGGATGACCATGGCAAAGCCGGTCTGTATCCAGATCAGGATGACCATGAGGAAGAAATTGTTCCAGAACGGGGTCGATACCCAGACCTGCGGCTCGCCGCCGAAAAACTGCACCAGCGCGTTGAGGATGCCGATCTGCGTCTGGCCGTCGCCGCGATATTCGTAGACGAATTTCCAGATCACGCTGGCGCCGACGAAGGAGATGGCGAGCGGCATGAAGATCAGGCTCCTGGCGAGCGTGCCCCACCAGATGCGGTCGGTCAAAACGGCAATCACCAGCCCGAGGAAGGTGCAGGCCGCCGGTACGACGAGCAGCCACAGCAGATTGTTGAAGATGGCCTGCCGGAATTCGCGGTCGCCCAGCGCCCAGGAATAGTTGGACAGGCCAACGAAGTTCTGCCCGCCACGGTCATGGAACGAATAGTAGAAGGTCGCGATGACCGGATAGATCAGATAGACGCTCAGGACGATCAGCGCCGGGCCGATGAACAGCCAGGGCCGGATGTAGCCCTGCCGGCGCAGATTGTCGATTGCGGTGGCACCGGAGACGCCGCGCGCGGGAAAGACGAGGTCGAGCAGCCGGTTGGCCCCCCAGAAGTAGACCACGCAGCCGCCGACGCCGATGAGCACCGTGACGATTGCCGAGACTATCTGTGCCGTCATGGGGTTCTTTTTCCCTGTTCAATGACGTTTGGGCAGAAGGAGATCCCCTTTCCGTCGCGAAGCGAGGCTGAGCCAACCTCTCCCAAGGTGGCCCGCTAAGCGGCTGGATAAGCGGCATCAGGACGCGGCGACGCTGACTCCCGCTACTTGATCGCATCCCAGCTTTTCTGGATTTCGGCCGCCACGTCGCCCGCCGGCTTGCCGCCGACCAGATCGATCATGCCGGTCCAGAAGGCGCCCGCGCCGATCTTGCCGGGCATCAGGTCCGAGCCGTCGAAGCGGAAGGTCGAGGCGGTGGCGAGGATTTCGCCCTGCTTCTTCAGCGCGTCGCTGGCATAGGCCTCCTGGTTGACCGATTTGAACGGCGTGACGAAGCTGCCCTGCGCCATCCACAGCTCATGCGCCAGCGGCATCTTCAGGAAGTCGATGAAGGCGCGCGCGGCCTTCGAATCCTTGGTGATCATGGCCAGCGTGCCCGCGCCCAGCACCGGGTTGCCCAGCTCCGGCTTCGAGGCATAGGGCGGGAAGTAGAAGAAGTCCGCATCCTGTCCCAGCTTCGTGCCTTCAGGGAAGAAGGACGGGATGAACGAGGCCTGATGGTGCAGATAGCACTTCGGCGGAACGGCGAAGAGGCCCTTGGGGCTGTCGCGGAAATCGGTCGCCGCCACGGCGGAAGCGCCGCCGTCCACCAGTTTGTCGTCGGTGGCGATCTTGGAGAAAATGTCGAGCGCACCGACCACGGCCGGATCGTTGAACGGAATGTCGTTCGTCACCCACTTGTCGTAGGTCTCGGGCGGCTGCGTGCGCAGCATGATGTCCTCGACCCAGTCGGTCGCCGGCCACCCGGTCGCACCGCCGGAGCCCAGCCCGATGCACCAGGGTTTGCCGCCGTCGGCCACGATCTTGTCCGACAGCGCCTGCAGTTCCTCCTGCGTCCTGGGAACCTCGTAGCCGGCTTCCTCGAAATTGTCGGGCGAATACCAGACCAGCGACTTCACGTCGGCCTTGTAGGGGAAGGCATAGAAGCCGGGCTTGCCGTCCTTGTCCTTGTAGGTGCCGAGATCGACCCAGGATCGGCCCGCGCCGTAATTCTCCTTCACCCATTCCGCCGTTTCATCGCCGAGTGGGGTCAGGAAACCCTTGGAGGCAAGGTCCTGTATCAGGCCCGGCTGCGGCAGGATGGCGATATTGGGCGGGCTGCCGGCCTGCGTGTCGATGACGATCTGCTGCTCGTAGTTCTCGGAGGAGGAATATTTCAGCTCCACGCCCGTGGCCTGGACAAAATATTCCAGCACGTTGCGTACCAGCGCCTCGTCCTCGCCGCGCCACGGGCCGAAGATGGTCAGCGTCTCGTCCTTGAGATCGACCTTCTGGAGGTCGTCGAAATCCTGCCAGTGGAAACGGGCATCCTCGCCCGGCTTGAACTTCAGCTCCGCATGCGCGGGTGCGCCGAGCGCAAGTGCTGCCAGCGCCGCGCCCAGAAAAAGGCCTTTGTGCATCGAGTGTCCTCCCGTTCGGTCATTTTCCCGGACGAACCTCCCTTCGTCCCGCCGACACCGCCCAGGGCGCCCCGCTTCAGGCGGGATCGCAAGGCTTCCGAAAGGAACTTTCTTTCGAAAGTCTCCAAAGCGCTTTGGCTCGGGGCGCATCATCGCCGTGGAAAAGCGCGGGTGTCAAGCGAAGGGCAGGTGGCGGGGAGCGGCAGGCTATCGACATTCGCGCCGGGGGGCTTTAGGGCGAGGCAGACGACGTCAACGCTGAAAGGCCCGCCCATGACCGCAAAGACCCTGATTGCCCCTTCGGTCCTGTCGGCCGATTTCTCCCGCCTCGGCGACGAGGTCGAGGCGGTGGCAGCCAGCGGCGCCGACTGGATCCATCTCGACGTCATGGACGGCCATTTCGTCCCCAACATCACCTTCGGCCCGCCGGT
>NZ_QGGG01000027.1 GCF_003148475.1 Pseudaminobacter salicylatoxidans
TCAATGCAGAAGGGAAATAGGTGGCCGGATTTTACTCCGCCCGCGGCCGGACTATCCCGCCGCTACCGTGGCCGGTTTTTGCACCGCCGCTCTCACGCGGGGCTAGGGAGCGAGAGGGACTGAATTTTAGCTGGAGCAAACGTTTCGTTTTCTTGCCGAATCTGGCATTTGGGCCTCGTGTCTGAGGGATCCATCCCGCTTTAATGATTGGCGCACAAATATGCAATCTGGACAAACCGGACAATCTGCACTATCTCTGAGATGTTAATCATGGAGGCAGTTATGGTTGCAGTCACTCGCAAATCAGACAGCACGCGGATTGGCGTGAGCGCAGCTGCAGTCAAAGAGGTCGTGAAGGTCCTCGCTCATCACAATCCGCATCTGTCGAAGCCGGCCCTCACGGCGACAGGAAAGATTGTCGCTGCGGTCTCGGCCGCAACTGCGAGGCTTTCGATCGAGCAGCAGAAGGAAATTGTCGCGCATGATCAAGAACTCGTAAAGGCCGTCGAGGTCGCCATGTCGTCTCTCGCCGGCATGTCCAAGCCGGAGCGAACGAAAATCGCGCTGCCCGATGCCGTGGAAGAGAGCCAGGGTGCCGGGATGGGCGCGCTCCTGGATATTGAAGAGGGACGCCGTCGCCTGTCGACGTTGGCAGTTCCAACGTCGATCGAGGACTGGGCGGGTCCTGTGGCCGGACCAGGTGAGATTGAAAAGATATATAGAACTAAACGATCGACTCTGCATGACTGGCAGAAGCGTGGAGCGGTCATCGGCCTGCTGAAAGGTGAGCGAAAGCACGTCTTTCCGCTAGCGCAATTCGTCGATGGCCGTCCTATCCGGGGGATGACGGAGGTCACAAAGATTATTCGCAACCCGCGAGCTGCCTGGCAATGGTTGATACAGCGGAAGCCCAGTATCGGAGGAACACCGCTCGAGGAACTGAAGAAGGGACACCTGGAAAAGGTTCTGGACGCGGCAGAGCGGGATTTTGGATAGCCAGTGAAGCTTGATTCAAAAACAGTCAGCGAGCTAGCGATTGCATTTCGACCGACAGCCTACCTCCGCGTTATTCCGCTCGAGCACAAGGCGACACCACTAGGAATGGGATTCGGCCAGACCCGCTTTTCCAGTCCGACCCGAGCCTTCCAGCTGGCCTACATCGCGAAAGATGTGGCGACCTCCATCGCTGAGACTATCGTCCGCGACCGTTTCGAAGGTGCGGCTGCGCGGGTGCTCGACGAGAGCGAAGTAGAGGACTGGGCTATGGCCGAAATCAGCGCGACCGAGCCGTTGCTTGTTCTTGATCTGAGAACCACCGGCCTTCTAAAGCTCGGCATAAGTACCGATGCCGCTAGAGCCAAGGATCACCGCGACGGCCGGAGTTTGAGCGAGGAGCTGTACCGCTCGTTTGATATCGACGGCTTGCTTTACGCTTCTCGTCTCACTGGCGCAGAGTGTGTTGCTGTCTACGATAGGGCAGTCACAACCAAACTTGCCTCCGGTTCAGCAGAGGAACTCGTTCGTCACAGCGATCTAGACACCGCACTTCGGTCCATCGGTGTGACGCTGCGGCGCGGATCGTAGTTCACCAACCGAGATCAGCAGGGCCGCCTTTTCTCTATATCTCAAGGCTGAGCTGTTCAGCGAACCGCGATTGCGGTTCGGCAAAGTTCGACATCGTGATGCCGAGCAGCCTTATACCTTTCTCAACCGGGAAGACCGCGCTCAACAACGAAATGCCAGCTTCCGTGAGATCAGTTGCCTCCGCGATTGGCTCGGCGGTCGTGCGGCTACGCGTGATCTGACGGAAATCGGCGAATTTCACCTTCAGCGTCACGGTTCTGCCAGACAGGAGCTTCGCCTCGCAATGGCGCCAGACCTTGTCCGCGAGCGGTTTCAGTTCCGACTTTGCGGCTTCGAAATCGAAGATATCCTCGGCGAAAGTGTCTTCTGCGCCCACGGACTTCCGCTCCCGGTTCGGTTGCACCGCCCCCTCATCAATCCCCCGCGAAATCCGGTAATACCAGTTCCCCGACTTTCCGAAATTCGCCTGCAGGAACTCGAGCGGCTTTGATCGCAGATCGGCGCCGGTCACAATGCTCAGTCGCTCCATCTTGGCGGCCGTCGCCGGTCCGACACCGTGGAATTTTTTCACAGGCAGATTGGCCACGAATTCAGGCCCTGCTTTCGGCGTAATGACCGCCTGTCCGTTCGGCTTGTTGAGGTCACTCGCCATCTTCGCCAGGAATTTGCAGTAGGAGATGCCGGCCGAGGCATTGAGGCCGGTCACCTCCTTGATGCGGGCGCGGATGATGGTGGCGATCTCGGTGGCAATCGCAATATTCTGTTTGTTCTCGGTGACGTCGAGATAGGCCTCGTCGAGCGAAAGCGGCTCGATGAGGTCGGTATGCTCGGCAAATATCTCGCGGATCTGCACCGACACGGCGCGATAGACGTCGAAGCGGGGCTTGACAAAGATCAGATCTGGGCAGCGGCGTTTCGCCGTGACCGAGGGCAGGGCGGAGCGGACACCGAAGACGCGCGCCTCGTAGCTCGCCGCAGCGACGACACCGCGCGCGGCCGACCCGCCGACCGCTACCGGTTTGCCGCGCAGGTCGGGATTGTCTCGCTGCTCGACCGAGGCATAAAAGGCGTCCATATCGACGTGCAGAATCTTGCGGACGGGCACGAATTGTTCGGGGCTGATCCGGCCATGTGTGGTGCTGTCGTCGTCATCCATAAGCATGTTCGGGCGCCGTTCTGGTGCTGCCTTAGAGCAGCAAGCCATCCCCCGACTTCGCCGGCGGCTCCACCACGACCAGCATGTTGCCGGGCAGGGGCCGCTGCAGGTGCTTGACCTCGTCCCAGTCGCCGGTAAGCCAGAGTTCAACCTCCTCCGGCGTGGTCAGGATCGCCGGCATGGCCTTCTGATGGATGGGGCTGACGATCTCGTTGGGTGAGGTCGTGAGAAACCCGTAGAGCTCGAACTCCCTCTCACCATCGCGAACCTTCCGGACACCCTTCCACGGCGTCCAGAATCCGGCGAAGAACATCAGCGGCCGTTCGGCATTCTGCGCGAACCAGGCGTTGGGAACACGGCCGCCCTCTACCTTGCTCGCAGGATCGGGTTCGGCAAACGAGGTGATGGGGACGGCGCAGCGGCTGGTCGGCCCGAGCCAGCGCCGCCAGTGGGGTGAATTGACGTTGCGGATATTGGTGACGCCGGGATCGTAATTGCCTTTGATATAGGCCGGCGGTGTCGGCATGCCCCAGGTGGCGCTCGCGATTTCGCGAGTTCCGTCAGTGCCGACACGCACGATCGGCGCCAATGTACCCGGATAGACATCGAGCGAGGGCGCGTTCCAGCCGGCCTTGTCGGCGAAGGCTTTGGTGAATTCCATCACCGCATCGCGCGTCGTCGTTAAGTTGTAGAGATTACAGATTGTCGTATCTCCTCTCTATCGCCACATGCCGCGCATGCGGGCGCCGACATCGAGGCGCACCTGACGCGGCCCTGTATTGACGCTGGCTCCGGGCGCAACGATAGGCCAGGCGCGGCATTCGAACAGCTCGACCAGATTAGCCGGAATAAACCGTGTGCGCGAGGCATAGACATGCCGGTCGCCGGTCGCGGACTGGCCATGGGTGAAGAAGCGCTGCGGCATGACGAGATTGAGGCTGTCCTTGGCCCTGGTCATGGCGACATAGAGCAGGCGCCGTTCCTCCTCGATCTCGTCCGACGTTCCGACACCAAGATCGGAGGGAATGCAGCCGTCCACCGTGTTGAGCACGAAGACCGAGCGCCATTCCTGGCCCTTGGCGGAATGAATGGTCGAAAGGATCAGATAATCCTCATCGAGCAGCGGCACACCGGCCTGACCCGAAGTGGCGTCCGGAGGATCGAGGGTGAGTTCGGTGAGGAAGCGCTCGCGGGTGGGATAGCCGGCGGCGATGTCCTCGAGCTGGAGCAGATCGGCGCGGCGCATCTCGAAATCCTCATGGATGCGCTCGAGATGCGGCTCGTACCAGGCCCGAACCTGTCCGATCTCGGCCGGCCACCCGGAGGCACCCGAGCGCAATCCGGCGAGCAGCTCGACAAAGGCCGGCCATTCGGCCTGGGCACGGGCCGGGCAGGGGAGGCGGTCGAGCGTGTCGATCGGATCGGCACTATCGGCAACCGCGTCGAGTGCGGTTTGCGCCGTGGCAGGGCCGACGCCCGGGAGCAACTGCAACAGGCGGAAGCCGGAGACGCGGTCGCGCATGTTCTGGGCAAAGCGCATGGCGGCCAGCATGTCCTTCACATGCGCGCTGTCGAGGAATTTTAGCCCGCCGAACTTGACGAAGGGAATGTTGCGGCGGGTCAGCTCGACCTCCAGCGGTCCACTGTGGTGGCTGGCGCGGAACAGCACGGCCTGGTCCTTCAGCCGCATGCCGGTCTCTCGGTTCTCCAGCACCTCGTCGGCGACGAACTGCGCCTGACCGGCTTCATCGCGCACGGTGACCAGACGCGGCCGCTCGTTGGAAGGCCGGTCTGTCCAGAGGTCCTTTGTGAAGCGCTCCCTGGCCAGTCCGATCACACCATTGGCTGCGGCAAGGATAGGCTGGGTCGAGCGGTAGTTGCGGTCGAGGGTGATGACCTCGGCGGGCGGCGAAAACTCCTTCGGGAAATCGAGAATGTTGCGGACCGTCGCCGCGCGGAACGAGTAGATCGCCTGGGCGTCGTCGCCGACCACGGTGAGGCCACGCCCGGCGGGCCGCAATCCGGTGAGCACGGTGGCCTGGAGGCGATTGGTGTCCTGGTATTCGTCGACAAGGACATGATCCCATCTGCCGCCGATCTCGTCAGCCAGCGTGGCATCGCCCATGGTCTGCGCCCAGTAGAGCAGCAGATCATCGTAATCGAGCACGTTCTGGATCTGCTTGGCCTCGACATAACCGGCAAACAGCTCGCGAAGCTCTTTTTCCCATGCGGCACACCATGGATAGTTAGCCCGCAGCACCTCATCGAGCGCGGCCTCGGAATTGACCGTACGCGAATAGATCGACAGGCACGTCCCCTTGGCCGGAAACCTGTTCTCGGTCTTCGAAAAACCGAGATCGTGGCGGACGAGGTTCATCAGGTCGGCCGAATCCTCCCGGTCGTGGATGGTGAATTGCGGATCGAGACCGAGCTCGATGGCATATTCACGCAGGATCCGCGCGCCGATGCCATGGAATGTACCCGACCAGGCGAGCGCATCGGTGAGGATGCCGGCCTTGTCGCCGAGCCCCTTGGCGCAGATGCGCTCGACCCGCTTGGCCATTTCGGATGCCGCCCGGCGCGAAAAGGTCATCAGCAGGATACGGCGCGGATCGGCGCCGGCGATGATGAGCTGGGCCACCCGATGGGCGAGCGTATTGGTCTTGCCCGATCCCGCACCGGCGATGATCAGCAGTGGTCCGCCGATCCTGCCGTCGGCCAGGCCGATGCCATGGACGACCGCGGCACGTTGACCCTCGTTCAATTTTTCCAGATACGCCGCCTGCATGCCGTCCCGCTCCTATCGCCCTCAGATTCAACGACAATCGGCAAATACTGCGCCGTTGCTTGCCGTTACGTCCCCCATCACGCCGGATAGGGCCCGTACGGCTGAGCGGAACAGGAAAGTGCCATAAGGGCGGATAAATCTTTTCAGAAGTCCCATTCGGAAGTAGGTTGGCGCAAGGCTCTGAGGCCGCCGTTGGCGACGGCATCGGGCAGGAGGAATTCGTAGCGGCCGAGGAAGTTGATGTGACGCCACGCGATCGGGGAGAGGCGGGCGATATCGGCGGCCAGCAGGGCCATTCCCGTGCTCTCGATGTCACGCAGGGCTTCCTGCATGTAGACGGCGTTCCAGTGAACGATGGCGTTGAGGGCGAGGCCGAGCACGCCGAGCTGTTCTTCCTGGCCCTGGCGAAGCGGGGTTCTGATCTCGCCACGATCGCCGTGGTGAACCCGGCGTCCCAGCCTGTGCCGCAACTCTTGCCGGTTCAGCTGAACCAGCGTGCGGCGTCGGAAGGCGGGATCGTCGATGGTGCGCAGGACGTGCAGCGTCTTGATGATGCGGCCGAGCTCGGACAGGGCCTTGGCCAGGGTGGTGGGTCGATCCTTGACCTGCAGCGTGCGCATGACGCCGGCGGCTTTCAGGTGGCCGAGCTTGAGCGATCCGGCGAGGCGGATGAAGTCGCTCCAGTTGTCGCGGACCAGCCCGATATTGACCGTCCCGCGCGCGACGGGATTGAACGGCCCGTAATCGGCCTGTCTGGCGTCACGACACGAAAGTGTTGGATCTGTCCGACTTTTGAGAACGTATGGTGATCACGCTGCGAGGATAGATGTTTCGCGCCGCAATGGCCTGAGATCAACGCCGTCTGTTGGGGTCCAGATGTAATCGCCGGTGAGACTGATGTGCTGCCAGCCGAGTGGGGTAATGTGTTTGATGATGTCAAGCGGCGTGGGAATGCCCTCGCGGTTGAGCTCGGCGAACGCCGGTTCGAGATAGAGTGTGTTCCAGTAGACGATGGCGTTGATTAGCAGGTTCAGTCCAGATGCTCGGTAGAACTGGCTCTCGAAAGTCCGGTCGCGCAATTCTCCGAGGCGATTGAAGAACAGTGCGCGGGCCAAGGTGTTCTGGGATTCGCTCTTGTTGAGGCCGGCCGTCGCGTTCCTGCGCATTTCGGGGTTCTGCCACCACTGGGGCAGAAAGATGGACCGATTGATGCGACCGAGATCGCGTAGCGCCAACGCCAGTCCGTTCTGGCGTGGGAATGCGGACAGCTTTGCCAACAGGGTCGAAGGCCGAACCTGCCCGGAACGGATCGTCGTGACCAGCCGCAGGATGTCGTTCCAGTTTGCCTTGATCCGCTCGACGTTGATGTGCTCGCCAACGAGCGGCGCCAGGTTTTCGGGAGGCGCGTCGCCCGGGAAGAGATAGAGCTTGCGATCCTTGAGACCGCGCAGCCGAGGCACAATCTGGAAACCAACGAGATGGCAAAGGGCGAAGCTCATATCGCTTACCCCGCCGGTATCGACATAGTGGGTTTCGATGGCGAGATCGCTGCCATGATAGAGCAGTCCATCGAGGACATAGATGGCTTCGCTCGCATTGGCATTCATGGCGATGATGTAGAAAGCGCCGTACTGGTCAGAGGTGAACCGGTAGAATTTGGCGCCGGGGTTGGGACCATAGCGGCCGTTGAGGTCGCCGATCGCCTCGGCGTGTCCGCCCGCCGGAAAATACTGGCCATCGGAGGATGACGTTGTTCCATCGCCCCACAAGCTTGCCAGAGGCAATTGCCTCTGGGCGTTGACGAGAATGGCGTGCGCGGCCGTGTAACCTTCCTCGCGAATATGCCAGTCGTGCGCCCAGGCGAGTTGGCGCATCGTAATGCCGGGGGAAACGTCCGCCATTCTCGTGAGACCGAGATTGATGCCGTCCGCCAGGATGGCGGTGAGGAGCGCAAGCTTGTTGTCGGCCGTCCGACCGCTGCGCAAATGGGTAAAGGCGTTCGAAAATTCCGTTCGGGCGTCAACCTCGAGCAAAAGGTCAGTGATGCGGATCGCAGGCAGACGGCTTTCCACCTTTAGCTTCAGCGACTTGGCGATATCCGGAAACATAGCCTTGTGCGGCGTGACGCTAAACCCCGCCCCGGTCAGTTCTACATCGTCGAGCTCGCCGGCTGCGGCCAGACGCGAGAGGTCAGCCAGTCCATCGTTCAGCAGCTGGCGCTGTTGGCGAAGATAAGTCTCGACATCGGTATCAACGGCGATTGGAAGCGCTCCTTCCTCACGCATCAGCTCGAATGTCGGCGTGGGAATGAGAAAGCTTTCGAAAGACTGGAAGCGTTTGGCTCCTTCCACCCAGATATCGCCCGCATCGAGCCGGCGCTTCAATTCGCTGAAAAGGCAAAGCTCATAAGCCCTGCGATCAATCTTTCCATCTTTGAGTATGAGAGGCATCCAGCCCTTCGGCGCAAAGGAGATCGGTGCCTTGTCGGGTATGGTCCTTTTGCCCGTACGATATAGACCCGCGACCACGGATAGCGCCCGCAAGAGGTTCGCCGCCACTGCGTGACCGCGGAACACGAGAGTGGAGAGAAACTGTGGCGCCAGTTTCCTGATCGTCGGATAGCGCTGGAGCATTTCGATTTTACCGTCGATAACATCCGGCGCGATCAGCGTATCAACCGCCTGGACACTGGTTGCAAAAGCTGGCCATTGGATGACCAGATCAAGCGCTTTGGCCATGTCCTCACCCTTCTCTCTGGCCTTGATGATCGCATGGCAGACTTTTGAAACGTCCTTCAACGGCGTCTGCACTTCCCGAACGGATCGGGTGACGCGAGCAGCCGCCTGGTTATTGGCTCGCCGCGTCAGGATGCCCATGAGTTTCTTGAACATGTCGATCGCGCAATCGGTGAGATGGCGGGAAAGGTGGAGCACTGTTGCAGCCAGGACAGCATGTCGGCGTTCGGTGTTAAGGTCGCGCAGATGCTGCGCGCTCATTCGCGTCCCCTCTGCAGCAAATTCGTCAAAGACCTTGGCCGGAATTCGATCCATCAACGTCGTCGGCAGGTTCAGAGACCGGAGAAAACGAATGCGCTCGGCAATTCTGTCGAGGTTGACGGCGGCTGGCGACAATGCCGGCGTTCTCGCCCAGGCAAGAATGGTCACGCTTGTCCCCTCACGCGGATCGAGAAGCTTGTCCAGATCGAGCTTTTGGCCTTCTGAGATCCCGCCGGCCAAGGCCCGATGAGCAATACGAATGCCGCGCCTGATTGCCACATGAATGATGGCTTCGAGCGCTGGCCGCGCTGGCAAAAGAATTCTCCTGCGTCGCAGTTCTTCCACGACCATATCCGCCAATACATCGGCCTGGCGCAGGGTTTGCGCGGCAGGTGTCAGCCAGCCTGTGAGTGCCCGCACGTCCGAAGGCACAAACGGACGCATCTGCATTCTGTAGAAAAGCAGGGCCAGATGCTCGCGCCGCGTCTGTGGGCGCTCGAAATAACGATCGATCTCATGGTGATCGACGCCGATCTGCCGCGCCAGAAATCGTAAGACGCCAGCCGGCAGGACCTCGCCATCCGCAAGCGGTCGGCCAGGGTATCGTAGCGTGGCCAGAACACAGGCGAGGCCCAGTCTGTTCGAGGCCTTGTTCTGTCGCATGATCAGGTCGAGATCCGATCGATCCAGCGTGTAATGTTTGGCGATCTCCCTTTCGTTATCCGGGATGATCGTCGCCTGTTGCCACCATGCCTCGCTCAGTAATGCTCTTCGCGCCATTCTCTGATCTTCCCGTTTCGCCGCGGAGAGTGCAGCGAAACGGAAAATGCGTGTCCGACAAACGAACGTTTCGCGGCATCCACAGTTCTTGTCCGCAAACCTTGTCATGAAACGGCAAATCGGACAATGTCCGAATTCAACGGAAAAACGGACAAACCACGTCTCATGACCTCTATCGGCTATGCAAGGGTCTCCACCGGCGAGCAGGACACCGCCCTGCAACTCGACGCTTTGCGCAAAGCAGGTTGTGAAAGGCTGTTCGAGGATAAGGCATCCGGCGTGAAGACTGACCGCCCCGGATTGGCTGAGGCGATCCGCTACGTTCGCGACGGCGACACGCTCACAGTCTGGAAGCTCGACCGCCTCGGCCGGTCGATGAAGCACCTCATCGAGATCATCACCGAACTGGAGGCCAAAGGCGTCGGCTTCCGATCCATCACCGAAAACATCGACACCACGACATCCGGCGGTCGCCTGGTCTTCCACCTGTTCGGCGCGCTGGCACAGTTCGAGCGCGATCTGATCCGGGAACGAACACGTGCCGGTCTGCAAGCCGCAGAGGAACGCGGCCGACGCGGTGGCCGACAAGTCGTCGTAACCCCGGACAAACTTGCCAAAGCCCGCCAGCATCTGGCGGCCGGTTTGAACGTCCGGGAAGCCGCGGCCCGCGTGAAAATAGGGAAAACCGCCCTCTACGAAGCTCTCAAGGCCGAAAAAGCAACGACAACCACGGTCAAACCAACCTGAGTTCCGGATACGTTCTTAAAAGTCGGACAGATTCGCCACTTTCGTGTCGTGACGCCTATTGGTTATGATCCCCCGTTGCGGACCTTCTTTCTCCAGGCATTTCCCGATCCGGAAACGGACGAGTGCGCGCTTTGGCTCGGCACATGTTTGGAGGAATTTCCGACGCTGGAATCCATCATCGAAGACGCGCGACGAGATGGGTTTGAAATTTTCGGATTATCGCACGAAATCATCATGGGGATGCTCAAGGATGCGGGACCGTGGTACCCGCCAAGCCTTGGTGAACGGCTTGGCATTGTGCGATAAGCGGCTTTGTCGGCGGGCTGGCCTGATGTAGCTTCGTCAAATAGTCTGATGAAAGTATCTAAGCTGGGAAGATCTCCATGCCCGACCACGAATTGCAGCACATCATCACAAAGGCTCGCGACGCCAAGCACGGTGAATTTGGGGTTCTGTCTACCGGCGAGAAGTTGGCCGTCGCGCTGGTGCTGAACCGGCCGGACTGGCTGGCCGGTATGCACTACACGCTGGCAGAGGCCATTGAGCGCGTAGGCCCCAAGTGGCTCGCTTTGATTCCCGAAGCCGCACGGGCGCTGGAATACGAAGACGAGCAGGCCGACGGTAAGGCATAAGCCGGATTTCTAAGATCCACTTCCGATGGATTATATAACAATTTCAATAACTTAGTTCCATAATGCATATTATGCGACTCAACAAACCACACAACAAAAAAAGCCGGACTTGCCTCTCGCCCCATCACGGCGTGACTAAAGAAAGCCAGCTTTCTGCTTTTATGTATTGCAAGAAATCCATACATATGGAAGTTTGGAGCATGTCAATGCGGCCGGACTACGTCGATCGCCATGTGAGGGATGCCTAATGGCTGACAAGGATGCTGTTATAATCAGCGACCAAAGCGGCGTGGGAACCGAGAAAGGCATCTCGCTCAACTTCAAGGTGACCGCAGAGTTCAAGAAAGAATTCAAAGGGTTCGCTGTCGCTCAGGGGATCAGCATGACGGACCTTCTCAAGGAAGGCTTCGCTCTCTCCAGAAAGAACCGGCAAAAATGATCATCCCATGGGTCAAGGCGGTGCGCGCTGTTTGTATCGAATCAGCGCAAGCACTACGTCAGCCGCAATGACGATCGAGGCCCTAAACAACACCGAAGCGACGGTCGACTGGCTGTTCTCTATCGGTGAAGGCCGCGGCCTGCCCGCGATCGACGGCTTATTGGCGGTCGATGATTATGATCCCAAGGGGCGGTCGCCGGAAGAAGTCGCCATCATGGAGAAGGCGCATTCCTACGGTGCGCGCGCAGTGTTTTTTGAGGCGGAACGACACGGCCGGTCGCCGATCGCGCAAGCATTCATCTTCGAATCAACTGACGAGCTTGACGACGCTCGGTTCGCAGAACTGCACAAGCGTCTGTGGAGCTGGGGCGGCGTGCCGCTCGTCTATCGCGCTGCGCCTGGCTGCATACAACTCTTTCGCTGTGCTCACGAACCTGATTTTGTCGGGTCCGGCGATGTCGCCGTTTGCCGTCCGATCCGCACGCTGTTGATTGGCGCAAAGATTGCCGCAGAGGAGATCTGGTGGGACGCTGCTCGAATTCGAAACGGCACGATCTGGGATGATCCCGACACCTGCAAACTTATGCTTTCGGCCCAGAAGGCGGCGCACAGAACATTGGTCGAAGAGGTGCGCGCGCTGGCAAAACACCTCGCGGAACGGCGGCTGCTCGCGCCTCGACTACGCCGCCGCCTGCTCATCCTGTCACTGCTGATTGCCTATCTTGAAGAACGATCGGTTCTCCAGCCGGCCGATTTCGGCAAGGCGCGCGAGGGTGCTCGTCGGTTTTTCGAAGTTCTTGGCGATGGCGTAGCGTTGGTCACGCTGCTCGAAGCGCTCGAAGAGCGTTTCAATGGCCATGTATTCAGATTGACGGATGAAGAACGTGCGGCTTTGGCGGAAAGCACCGAACTCGCCAGTTACGCGCGCCTCGTTGAAGGTTATGAGGATAGCAGCGGCCAGCTTAGCCTCTGGCGTCTGTACTCCTTCCGCGATCTGCCGGTTGAGTTGATCAGCAATATCTATCAGCTCTTTGTGAAGGACGCTTCGAGTTCCATTTACACCCCTCCCGCCCTAGTACGGCTCATGCTGGAAGAGGCGCTGGGGTGGGACAGACTCGACAAGCTGATGGCCGGCGATGGGGTAATTCTCGATCCGGCCTGCGGGTCGGGAGTTTTTCTAGTCGAGGCCTACAGGCGGCTCGTTCTGCACTGGCGCTGGCGGAATAATTGGGCGCGTCCAGGCATCGACGAACTACGCCCGCTGCTCCAGCGTGTACATGGCATCGATCTCGAAGAGGGGGCCGTCGAACTGGCCGCGTTCAGCCTGTGTCTCAGCCTCTGCGACGCGCTGCAACCGGAAGAAATTCGCTCCAGCGTGAAGCTATTCCCGCCGCTAGCTGATGTGACACTGCACCATAGCTGCTTCTTCGAAGCGAAGGCCAAGGGGATGATCAAAGCGCCGGTCACGGCGATTATTGGCAATCCACCCTTCGAGTCATCTTTGACGACGGAAGGGGCGAAGCAAAGCTACGCCGCCTACACGCAGGCGCATGGTGCCTTGGCAGACAAGCAACTCGCCTATCTTTTCCTGCACGATGCAATGGAAATGCTGACACCAGAAGGTGTATTGGCGATGGTCGAGCCATCAGGCTTTCTCTATAATCAGCACGCACTTGCTTTCCGCCGTACTTTCTTCACCCGCTGGAAGGTGCGTGAGGTCCTCGATTTCGTATCGGTACGCGGACTGTTCAAAAAGGGCGAGGCTGACCCGAAGATCGTGGTGGTGATTGCGGAGGCTGCGACGCCGTCGCCCGATAGCCGCCTGCTTCATGCTGTGTTCCGCCGCAATGGCCGCGCCACCGCCGAGCAGGGTTTCGACATCGACTATTATGACCTTCATTGGCTCCGCAACGCGGATGCGGAACGGTCACGCGACGTCTGGCGCTCAAATCTGCTCGGCGGCAGCCGAGTTCTCGACCTGATCAATCGGTTGCGTAGCTATCCGACGCTGAAGGATTTCGCGACGAAGCAGGGCTGGGATTTCGGCGAAGGCTACATTGCAGGGCTGAAGGGCATTTCCCGACCCGCTGGCCACCTCGTCGGCCAGCCGCTGCTGCCGACGAGCGCGCTCTCCGAACATGGCCTCAACACAGTGCTCCTCGAAACGGTACCAGACCGTCCCATTAAGGATACCAAGACAGAGCGTAGGTTCTCGCCGCCGTTCCTGCTGATCAAGGAACATGAGAACCTGCATCACGGCCTCTGGAACGGCCACTATCTGACCTACAAGCATGAGATTGTCGGGCTAACGGCTCCGAAGAAGGACCTGGATCGTCTCGCTGGCATTGAGGCCTGGCTCAAGCGCGAGAATACGGTGCTGCGCGCCTATGTGGCTGGAATTAGCGCCCGCCTATTCACACAGCGCGCCACGGCGATTCTCAGTGCCGACGTGTTTGCCTTACCTTATCCGGAGGATCAGGATCTTGATCTCAGCCAAAATGAGCGCGTCATTGCGGAAGATATCGTTGATCATCAGCGTGATTTTATTCGCCTCGGAACTGCTGCGCCAGTGATGCGAAAGGCACCCGTCGAGGCACTTGACGCTTTCGACGAGGTATTTTCCAGCCAACTCAATGCCGTTTATACGCGCAAGCCAGTACGCGCCCTGCAATCTCAGCAATGGTCGGGTGCCATCTGCAAGCCTTATGTGTTTGGTGATGGCGCGGTCGATTGGTCCGACGCCAATGAATTGCACAACTATCTTGACACCTTACTTCATGAGCGTCGCGGCTCCGGCCTGACTGTCACACGTATCACCCGACTGTACGACAAGGGTTTTGTGTTTCTGCTAAAACCGGATCGTCATAGGTTTTGGACGCGCTCGATCGCGCTTCGTGACGCCGACGATGTCCTCGCCGACCTTCGCGCGCAGGGGTTCTAGCGTGCTGGCGGATGAAGGAGAACGTCAAACGCATGCGGGAGCACTTGACACCGGAGCTCATCTTCCCGGTGAATGGTTCAACTCGCTGGTTGGATTCATTGGTAGCGTTTTGCCGCAGTGGCGCGATGATCCGGCAAGACCCGCCCAGAGCGGCGAGACCGGGCTAACGGCGCAACTCTGCTCGCGCCTCACCAGCGTGAGCCGTCATACCCCAGGCTGGGATTTCCTGCAGTTCAAACGGGAAGAACCGGATGAGACAGACGGTCGACGCTCAATCGACCTTGCGGTGGCGCCGAGCGGGTCGGTGATTTGGATCGAAGGCCGCGAATATACCGAATATCAGACTCTTCTTCCAATCGAGTGCAAGCGGCTGCCTACACCGTCGGGGGCCGAGCGCGACGAGCGCGAGTATCTTTACAGCCGGTTCAATACCGCAGGCGGCATCCAGCGTGCCCATTCAGGCTCCTGCCTTCGCCGCTGGCCCTGCTTGACCCCGGCGCGGGCGAAAAGACGATGTTCGAGCGCATCGTCGGTCAGCTCGCCGGGCAAGGGCCAGGCCAAGCCCGCTAGCGCCGCCCGCTTCAGATTGTCCTGCACGGTGCTGCGCGCAACGCCGAGCACCACCGCAATCTCGCGGCTACTTGTTCCGCTTCCGGCAAGCCGGAGCATCTGTCGTAATTGTCTCATGGTCAGCCTTCTCTTCGCCGGCATCAAAATCTCCTCGTGTACCGGGAGGCTTGATGCCAAAGTTGCTGACCCAGGGGGTATCGTTAGAGCCGAAAAACGGCCGACAATTGATTGGAATCGTGGCCGGCTTCAAATCGGAACGGTGGCCGGTAATTGATCGGAATGCCGGCCGGCTTCAGCTCGGAATCCGCAATCGATCACCAAAGTGAGCCGCCCGCCTCCCGAGATGCGGCAGAATTCAACAGGAAGTTGCGGGCCGCTCGGGTCGAAGTCGTCGGCAATCGCCAGTTTCTGACGATCCCAGACAAGCGAGCCCCATGCGAGAACAGCGATCCTCAATCAATCTTCCTCCTCACTGCCGTCATTTTCCTCTGTTTGTCCCATTCGATATTTAACGTCGTAGTTCACAATGTAGTCAATTTCGACATCGCTCAAACCGTAGTGTACAGGGCCAATTTCAAGATCAATTGCATCCGATGCCGGCTTACACGGGGGAAATGAAAATGTCTGAAGCTCAATACGCCCCGTCTTCTTCTGGTTTCTCACCTTGATTGCCGAATTTCTTCGCAGCGAGTCGGACATTTGTTGTCCAAGCACCTCAAGGCGCGTTACTTGTGGTTCCGAAAGTCCCGTTATCTGAGTTGGAAACCGTCCAATCTCTTTAAACCCACAGTGGAACCCATCACCGTGGCATCGCCAGTACCAGTAAAACGCGTTTGAATTCAATATCGATAAAATGCTCCGACGATAGGTATTGTCGACATAGAGCTTCTTAAAATCGGGTGAAACCGTTTCAGCCTCTCCCTCTCTTTTGAAGAGAGGCGCGAAATCGACAGCTTTCACAAAGTTATTTATGATGCGGTGGATGTAGATTGGTGCGGCACCCTTATCGCGCATAAAGTAGTTGATGCTCTTTCCCGTCAGCTTCTTCAGTATGTCAATGGCTAAGGAGCTATCGATTCTCGGTATCCAGGTCACCGACGCGCTTTCAGAGACGTCCAGATAAAACAACCCTTCCATCAAATATTGGCGCTCAGCCGCAAACCATCGCTTATAGGCAGTCGTCTGCATCCGAACTCGTTTGTTTGCCAGACGATTCTCGGCAATTATTATTGCGAGCCGCTGCGCAGCTCCTTCAAAGAGCCGAGCAGGGAAGACATCAAACGACGAAGCCCAAATCGAATCCCGCTTAAACAGAAGCTCCTGGAACGATGAGGTTCGATCCGTACAAATTGCTGAAACAGGGAGAACCAACCCAGATCGACCGTTTGGAGATAGGTCAAAAGATCGCTCTCCGCACATGGCAAAAAGATTGCCGCTCGCTTCCGTTTGGTAGTTTCTAACCGAGTATGCCTTTTTTACCTTGCTGTACTCGACGTAGGGCGGGTTTCCTAGAACTATATCAAAGCCGCCCCGGCTCATGATCCCATGGAACTCTATGAACCAGTGAAACGGCTGATGCGTCTTTACCCACCCGCTCAAGTTGCCTTCAAATTGCTTCTTGACGCCGTAATCAGCAGAAAGGTGGAGATTAAGCGCAGTTTCCAGTGACGCCAATTGTTCTCGAAGTCTTATTTTGTCTTCAAGCGGAACGGGGCCGTCACCCTCTACTTGTCGTTTTCGAAACGCATCAAACGTTTGCTGAAGTTTAGCGGCATTAGCCGTGATTGTTTCCAACGAATTATCAAGATCGAGCTTGCTCGTCAGCGCCTTTTTCACATCGGCATAGGTCGCGTAGCCGACCAGCGTATTGCCGGCGCGGATGTTGAAGTCGATATCCGGCAACGGTTCGATACCGAGGTTTTCCTGCTTCTGATCGGGATCGACCTGGGCAGCAAGCTTGAGGAACAGGCGGAGCTTACAGATCTCGACCGCCTCTTCCATGATATCGACGCCGAAGAGGTTGTTCAGGATGATGCTCTTCAGCGTGAAATAGCGGGCGTTCGGGTGCGCGCCGACTTTTGCCAGTGTGGCTTTGAAGTCTTCGAACTTCTTTGGCGCGTGGCCATCAGCCGAGCGCTCAAGATCGGCAACAAAGGCTTCCATCCGGTCGAGGCACGTCTCGTAGAGCGGTTCGAGGATATTGAGCGCGGCGAACAGGAACGCGCCAGAACCGCAGGTTGGATCGAGAACGGTGACTCCCTCAATCGCGTTCCAGAAGGCGCGCAGCAGATCCGGGCCTTCGCAACGCTCGATCACGTCCTGGGCGAACTGCCGGATGTCGAGATTGAGCGTTATGAGATCGTTGATCTCGCGGACTTCGCCCGCCGCCAGTTTTGCGCGGACTTCTGCATAACGAGTGCGCCGTGCCACGACCTCACGCCAGATTTCCGTCGGCAAGCCGAAGTCGGCCGGCGCCTTCTGGTTCCATTGCGTGCGGGCCGAAACGTCTTCGACGCCAGCCGCGATCTCAGGCGGAAGCGCTTGTACTGCGCCGTGCTTGACGGCGGTGTAGATATAGCGGTCGGGATCGTCGCGCAGATGATCCCAGATCGTCGGTCCACCCGGGTTTTCGAAGGCCACCTTGCACTTGGCCCTTGCGGCGTCGAAGAGGAAAGGGATCACCGTGTTTTTCGAGATGTATTCGGTGATATCCTCCTTCGTGTAGTAGGCCCCCATTTGCTTCTGGTTGATGTATTTCTCGAAAATATAGCCGAGAACGTCCGGATTGATCTCGTTATCGTTGCGCAGCGGGCGCTCGTCGAGATGCCACTGATAGCGGTCGAAATAGGCGAAGATGCGCGTGAAGGCTTCGTCCGGGATCTTGATGTCCGGGCAGCGCTCCTCGATCGGGTGCTTTTCGAAGAGGCCACCGTTCAGATAGGGGATGCGGCCGAGGAGCTTGTCGAGCTCCGGGCTCCGTTCCCTGCCGCCAAGCCCCTCATGGAATAGGCGCAGGAGGAAATAACGATAGAAGGAATAGAATCTGTCTTGGCCATTTTCACGTTGGCAGCGAGCTAGCCTGTCGCGCAAATAATCCCGCTCACCGTTCAGAAAGCCTTTCCGCTGCATGAAATAGATGAACATCAAGCGGTTGAGCATCAGCGAGGCGTACCATTCCTTATCCGCGACCTCGGTGATGCCGCTGATGAAGCCGAGGAAGGCCGTGTGTTCCTTTGTGAACTGATCGTAGAAACGCTTTGTGACGCGCTCGACATCGAAGGCAGCGCGAGCGCGCGCCGTGACATCGACCAGCGTAAGGGTGCTCTCCTCGGCGAGTGAGAACGCAATCGCTTCCAGCTTTTGCAGGAAGCCTCTATTGCCTGATGGGGCATACCAAAAGTGCTCGGGAACCGAGGCGGGCTTGCCGGCCTCGCGCCGCGCCCAGCACCATATCTGCTCGGCACGCTTCCCGTCGATGAAGATAATCAGGTGCTCAAGTGTCGTCTTGGCGACTTGGATCTCGATTTTCTTTCGCGTGGCGCGGTCCGGGATCTGCTGGTCGACTGGCGCCTGACAAACCCAGGCAACCATCCCGCGCTTTTCGGCGACGGCTTTCAGAGCGAACGTAGCGTTCGAGGTTGCGATGGACAGGTCGGCGCTATGCCGATCCCATCCTAATTCCTCAATGAAGAGCTTTCCGAACTCGAATTGCTCCAGCAGTTTCCTGGCATCATCGGCGTTGAAGTCCATCCCCAGCCCCTTCGTCACGCCGTCAGACGCGCAAGCCCCAACGAGCAGATGATCTGCGGCTCGCCGGAGTGTTCCTCATCTTGGATCAGACAAAGCCGATCCTCCTCACGTAGCGCCAAAACCAATTCGGCCAACTTGTCATCATTGATGCCCACCTTCATCTGTCGGTTCAAGGTATCGGTCGCCGACTGGCGCAGCGGGAAACGGTAAATTTCTTCAATGGCTTTGCCGAGCTCGGGTAGATCAAACAGAGATCCTTTTACCTTGTCGGCATGGCGCTTAAGGCGTTCGTAGGTGCGGAAGCGCGCACCGGAAGGGCGACCAAGTTGCCCACCAACCTGCTTCTCCTCTGCAGCAATGTGCTCGACACCCTTTGCAACCATTGAATGGTGTTGTTCCTGCCGAGGCAAGGCGGGTGTGTTCCGCTCGCACGCCGCGATTTTCAGGATTTCGAACTGCGACTGGGTGACACTGGCGCCGTCCTGGTCGACCCAGGCAAGAGCGTCATTACCCTGTGCTGTACGCATATAGACCAGCGCGCCGTGCGGGCGCCCGTCTTGGGGCGTGTAAGCCTTCGTGGAATAGACAACGGACGGAAGCTCAGGAATCGATTTCTGCAAAGCCGGGTTCGCGTCGATCGCATTCTTCCAAATTTGATAGGCGTACGAGGCGAGATCGACCTCGGTATCTGCTTCGCCGTCCAGAATACCAGCGTTCTCGTTATAAAGATCGACAAGCTCTTCGCGTTCGCCTTCATCCTCGAAGAACGCTTCGTCGGTCCCTACGACCTCGGCATTTTCCTTCAAACGCTGGCGGACACGCGAACGCAATTGGATCAAGCGTTCGACGCCATCAGCCGGAAGAAAAGAATAGCAGAGGATTTTCTCAGCCTTCTGTCCGATGCGATCAACACGGCCCGCACGCTGAATGAGACGGATAATCGCCCAAGGCAGGTCGTAGTTCACCAGAATCGCACCGTCCTGAAGATTCTGGCCTTCACTGAGTACATCGGTAGCGATCAGGACACGCAACTCTTCGTCGGGCTTAATTTTGTCGCGCTTGTTGTTGCTACCGGGGCTGAAACGCCACGCAAAGCTGGTCGGATCCGATGTTTCGCCCGACACCGCGGCGATCGACTTGAGGCCTTTTGCCTTCAACTGTCGCTCGAGATAGCGAACCGTGTCGGCAAATTGCGAGAAGATCATGATCTTCTCATTGGGATGCTTCTTGGTCAGCAGGTCGAATAGAGACGCGAGCTTGGTGTCCTTCGACGGATCCCATTGGCCGCAATCGTCAATGATCTTCAGGAGCCGTGCGCTGTCGGTTGCCAGATCCTTTTTCAGCTGAGCCACAAAAAGGTCGGCACGAAGCCACTTGAACCGCTTCCTGTATTGGGTGGCGTAGAGCCCATACGTTTCCGCCGCCTGCGCTCGAAAGGCCGCCTCGTCGCGCAAGTCGAGTGCTTCGGCGTCCTGAGTATTCTCATCTTCGCCTTCTGCGAACAGCTCGGCATCGGCACTCTGATCGTCGACATCCTCGTCGTAATTCGCGGTATCTAAGAGTCCGGCATCCTGCGTACCAAGTGGTAAAGGAAGTTCGTTCTCGATGGCATGTAGGAAGATGTAGTTTCTCAGGACGTGGCGCTCTAGCGATTGCTGGAACGCCTCACCACTACTTTCCAAGCGCTTGAACAGGTTGGTGCGACAAAAACCCATGAGGCGCTTGCCCGCACGGGAAAGGTCGTCAAGTTGCTTCGCTTCATTCGGCGTCGGTGGCTTGTGCGGCTTCGGCGCGACATAGTTGCCCAGGCCGTAGCGCGGCAGATGCATAAGATTGATCGCGTCCACGACCGGCGCGGCGTAAAGCTTCGCGTATTGATCGCCGGTGTCTTTGTCGTTGATATTAAGCCGAAGAGTACGCGGCACACGCTCGGGGAAATAGGAACGCGAACCGTCTTCGAACGTTAGGAACTTGCGACCGTTGGCGGGATCGATCTGAGCATAGTTGTCCTGAATAAACGTTCGCGTGCGACGAACCATGTAGAGGCGCATCAACTCCCGCCAATCATCAGCGTGATCGCTTTTCTCGAAAGCCGCGAGGGATCTGACGGGGCATTGGTGGCGCCGAATGAATTCCGTTTCCCCGATGTCTTGCAACAGTCGTTCCGGACGAACGCCGATGTCCTGTTCCTCGGGGACGAAAAGACGAAGCTGGTTGGAAAGATCGCCGTAGGTCTTGTTGTACGGTGTCGCTGACAGGAGGATGCAGCGGCTTTCGTTTTCCTGCAAATACTCCTGGATCGCTCGATATCTTCGTCCCTCATGGTTGCGAAGATTATGGCTTTCGTCGATCAGGACGACGCGATATCGCCGAAGATCGGGCAGTTCTCGCGTAACCCGCGTGACCGAGAGCACTTTTGCAAGGAGACGGTATTCAGCAACATAATCCTCCCACATCTTGACCAGATTCTTCGGGCAAATGATGAGTGTTTCTGTGAAGTGATCGTCCTGAAATATCTTGGCGAGCGCAGTAGCCATCAATGTCTTGCCCAAGCCAACAACGTCGCCGATGAGGACTCCACCGCGTTTGTTCAGATGATGAGCGGCGATTTTGACTGCGGCCTCTTGATAAGCGAAAAGCCGTTTTCCAAACTCCGGTGGTATTCGAAATTCATTGAGTCCTGCGCGCGCTTCCTGCGCCAGATGGTAGGCCATCTTGACGTAAATCATGTAAGGATCGAGCGGCTCCTCTCGCGCCCAACTGTCCTCGATGACCTCGATCAGTTCCTCCGTGATATCGATGCACCAGCGGTCCGACCAACGGTCATCGAACCATTTGGCGAGTTTCTCCGTGGCGTCGTGATCGAGAACGTCGACGTTCAGCTCACCCTGCTTCGAAAGGCCGGAGAGAGTAAGATTGCTGCTACCTAGAAAGCCGGTTATCGGGTTGTTCGGATCTGGCCTAAAAAGGAGATAGAGCTTCGCGTGCAGGGGATGTTTCAGGAACAACCGAACCGTGACCTGCTTCGATTTCAATTGACTAGCAAGCCGCCGCAACCCGGCCTCATCGGCGTTATTTGGCATGCCCAAGGTTAGCTGAACACGGAAGTCTTCCGCCAATCTTCTCTTCAGTCGAAGTGCCGACTGGTTGTCGAGCGTATGATCTTCCTTACCGGTTCCGAGCCCAATCCGCAGTTCCTCTTGCGGAAGACGTTGCATTCCCACAAGTAGGCGACATTGGCTTCCTTCTCCGCCTGGCCATGCAGAAACTAAATCATCTACCGATTTCCAGCCTCGCAGATTGAAGTAGCCAACACAGAAGTCTCCCCGCTCGGATATCGAAAGCGTCTGTCGAAGTGCGGGAAGAAGACCCGATTCGATGTTGTCAAAAATACGCGGCATCAAGCATCTCCAGCGCTCTCATCGCGCGTATTCTGGCCCTTAGTGAGCCTCTCGATCTCATCCTTTCGGAAACGCCAAGCGCCTCCGACCTTGAACCCGGGGAGTTTCCCTTCTGCCGCGAGACGGTAGGCCGTCTTCTCATTGATCTTGAGGTACTCGGCGACCTCTCGGATCGTCAGGATGTCGTTGCTCATTGGCGTGATAGCCCCCCCGAGGAGCAGAACTGGGAAAATGGAGGAAAATTACGGAAACCGCAAGCAGGAGCGAGCGCGACTTCGAACGGCAACCGTAGGGAACGCCGCGAAGTAAGGGCAATCGTTCATGAGCCTCCCCTTGCTCGAACCCACAGTCTTCCATTTCCCGCCGATCAGGCTACCAATTCAACATCGATCTGGGCGACCACAGACTGCCCACGTTTCCCTTCGATGAAATACTCCGTCAGGCGCCAAAAGATGTCCGCGTCCGCTTCCTCATTGCACTCCCAGCTCGTCGCATCCACGACGCGCTGCGCGAAGGGATGGGAGCCGGTTTGCGGACGGGCCTTGTCCCTGAAGGCGGTCTTCAATTTCGACGCAAGTTTCAGCTTATTAAAATCAGCATCGATGACGCCTGTTTCGGTAAGCTGCTCGATCCGCCCTTCTGCAACGGCAACGATAAGCGGCAAGTCGCCCTTGTAGGCGATCAGCACCTTGGCAGACTTGAACCGCAGTCCGGCCCATTGGGGTAGCGCCGCCACGCCACCCATCACCTCATGAAACAGCTTCCGGCTGACAACATGAATGGTCGCCTCGTCCGGGCTGACCAGGATAAAGCGGTCCTTGATCGTGTCGTAATCCGCCATCAGCACCACGGCTCCCGTCGCCCGCTCCATGTGCGGGCCAGGCCTTCCCGCACAAGCATGTCGCCGGCGTCCTGACCGTTGACCCGAACGCCCGCCAAGGTGCGTCCATAGCGATCAGTATCCTGCCGCTGGATCTCCACCTTGCCATCCTGGAGGATGGAAGCAAGCCGTTGCTTGGACTGCTGCGCCAGGTCGGATTCGAAGCGGCATTTCCCCTCGATCTCCGGCGCGTCGATATTGAAGATCCGCACGGATTCGCCGCCGCGGCTCCCGACGCGGAACGTGTCTCCGTCCCAGATGCGGATTTCTGTCGGCTCGCACTGCACGGCGCAGAGCATGATGGTGACGATGATATGGCTGTTCATTGGCCTGCTGTCTTCGGCTCCGTGTTGTGGGATTTGATACCGGACAGATCGATCCGGATGCTCGCCTTGTTCGGGTCTTCGTCCTTGAACGGGGGTTCTGAAGGCCCCTCGCCTACCTCAGTCTCTGCCGACTGCTCGCCCTCGGCCTCCTGAGCCTCGGCCGCCTCCGGCTCCGCAACCTTCACGTCTTCGGGATCGTCGGCATAGAACACGCGCTCCCCCTCGAAGATGCCGGTGCCATAAGCCCATATCGCGTCATCGAACGCCTCCGGCCGGGGATTGCCGTACCACTTCGTGACGATGCGGTAGACCTTGCCGAACAGAGCCGTGCCCCTGCGGAGATTTTCGCAAGGGTCGAACAGGTCGATGCTCAGCTCGCTCTTGTCGGCAACACCGAGGCCGGCCGGATACTGCGTCAGCCCGACGCGAACCACAGCCTGGCCCACATGCTGTTGCGTCAGCGCCAAGGCTTCTTCGGCCGTGGCCGGCTTGGGAACAGCGAACGTCCGCTGGCCGCTCTTCACCGTGACCGTCAGATGATCGGCGGCGCCGACTTCCTCGACAAATTTCTGAACGATCTCGACGCTCAAGCGCGGATCGGCACATTGTTGAATCAAAGCCGCGTCGATCATGCCCGCTCCTTTCTCAAGTATTGAAGGCCATCACCAGCGGAAGGCCGAACAGCGAGGCCCACGCCTCTGCGCTCGCCTTCTGGATTGCGACAATATTGGTGTTTCCGATCCACCAGCCGTTGCCTGTGGCAACGATCACATCGGGGTCATGCAACATGGATTGCAGGACCGGCCAGATGATCAATTGTTCGTAGCAGATGAGCGGCGCCACGCGAAAGCCCGCGAACTCAACAACCGGATTGGCAAAGAAATGCGCGTGCGCGCCTCCGCCCTCGCCCGTCAAAGCCAGCCAGGGCTGCCACATCGATGCCGGGACCGGCATTCTCTCTTTATAGAGGATCCGCGAACCTTCCGGCGCGATCTCCATCATCACATTGTCATAGCCGATCGGATCGATGACGGCCGCACCGCCATTGACCTTGACCTCGACGCCCGCCAGTTCGCGGAGCCAAAGCCGCTCGGTGGTCCGGCTCCAAAGGCCAAGGGCGCTTTCAGGCAGGACCACGGCCTTTGCTCCCTGCCCTACAGCCTCTTTCACCAGGGCGATTGTCTCAAGATGCTGCGCGTAATCGGCATATTGCCCGGCCGCCGTGAACTTGAACCCGGTGTTGATCCCTGCCCACCCTTTCGGTACTGCTGGTGGCGTCCACGTTGCAGTGGACCAAGCGTAAAATCCTCCCAGGACGAACGCGGCGATCGGCCAGGCTCTCGTCGTCATGACGAGCAGGCCGATCGCAGTTGCTGCCAATCCGAACCATCCCCACCCTGGAAACAAGATTCCGGCCGCCGTGATCGGGCTTGCCCATCCGGTGATGCCGAAGGGCGGGATGCTCATGAGGATGGCCGCGATCGCGTAGCGCAGCGGCCGATGCCAACCGCCCCTGGCTGTCCAGAGCGCGGCATGGACCGCAACGAAGAGGATCGATGCGGCAATCCAGAACGCAAGCCCGATGGCGAGCTGTTCGCCAAAGAAAATCGACGTTCCGACCGGAAGGCCGCGCGCGGCGCCCAGGAAGTGGGCGGCCGCCACAAGCGCCGCGACGGTTCGCGAGGGCGCGAATGCCCAAAGTGCTGGAAATGCAACGCCAACCGGGAATGCCAGGGCATGGCCGCTCCACCCGACGGCGCCGGTGATGATGCCACCGGCGACGAAAGCAGCGCCAACGGCGATGCTACGGGGTGAAGGTGAGAATTTCTCGCGCGAGGCCAAGCGCGCCGGACGTGGGGATTGGGCCGAAATATCTTGAATCATAAGAACCAACAAAATCCGAATGCAGGAACACTGTGCCCTCGCTGACCCTGCCTCCGGCAAAGATCGGCATGGCGCGACCTTCAGCGTCAGCCTTGAGGACACGCGAGGACGACAAAGGCTTGCCATCAACGAGAACCTGGCCGTCGATCTCGACCGCCTGACCGGCGACTGCCGCAACCGTCTTGATGAGCGGCCCGCTCCCGGAGGGGCAAAGACCGCGGGGCAGATAATGCCGCTCCAGCGCAAGTGCTGCGGCCGCGCCCTGGGGCGGGCATATGAATATGCGGTCCCCTGCCCTGATCTCCCGGTTCAATGGCTCGATCTGCCAAAGCCCGAGGGGATAGGATGGGGTGAAGTTGATCCGGTAGCCGCCGAACGCAAACGCGCTGGCAATGCCACCGATCAGAAGCGCGCCGGCGCCGATAATCGCAAGGGCGTTGCGCCGTCTGCTCATCGGGTCATGCCCGGGTTGCGAGACTGCGTTTGCGTGCGGGCCTGTTGCTGCTGCAGATCCTTTTCATGGGCGGCAAGCTTCTGCGCTGCGTTGAATATCGGCCATGCGCTGGCGAGTTTCGCGTGATCGCCGGGCGCGACCTTGGCAGCGGCGGCATCGAACGATTTGCCCTTGGGCTCCGCACCGCCCCTGAACGCCCGATTGCCGAACTTTTTGTCGAGGCTTTTGTTGAGGTCATCGATCTCGGCCTTGATCATCTTGTCGGCTAGGGCAAAGCCCATTGCCGAATGAATATCGTTGCGGTCGATCGCGTCGCGGACACGCTCGAGAACGCGCTCGGCCGAACTGGAAATTGCCGGTATGTCGATGCGCTGGCGGTCACGTTCGCGGCTCAATTCCACCGTCCGGAGATCCGCGATCTCAGCTCGCAGGCGAATATAATCCTGCATGGATTTGCGCAGCGGCGCGACATTGCCGACGGCGCGCTGCCGTTCGGCCTTGGCCGCCCCTGACGCCAGCAAGCCGGTTTTGCCGCGTAGCGCGCCATAAGCTTCGGGATTGTTGGCGAGCTGGTCGTGAATACGGCTCTGCTCGGCCTTGGCGGCTGAGTCATTGCCATTGAGGGCTGGCGTTAGATTCATCGCCTTCATCGCCTCCTCGGGCTTCTCATAGATCAGCTTCATGCGGTCGTTGATGTCAGTCCAATGGACTGTCAGGGTCGCGTCACCTTGCACTTTAGCCTCCACTGCTTGGCTGATGGATTGTGCCCAGGTCGCGACACCGCGCAACCAAGGCTGAGTTTGAGCGGCCGGTATGGAACGGGCGGACTGGTTGCGGCCGAACCGCTCGATGAAGCTGGCGAGTTTCGCGCCGGCGGCGGCCAGGCGCGCGCGCTGATCCTTGATCCAACGCGCATGATTTTTCGCCAGCGCCGTTGCCACGCGGATGCCGTAGAGCCCGCGATTGTTCGCATAGGCCAAGGCCTGGTCGTAGAGCTTGGACCCGGCGTAATCGAGCGTCGTCCCTTTCGCTCCTGATCGGGATAGGCGCGTGACAAGAGCATGAAACACTTGCGACGGCTGCTCCTTCGAGGTGCTATCCTGCCGCGCTGTCCGTTGCTCGGCCGTCTCGATCCTGACAGCGGTCCAGACGTTGCGCTCAACGGTCCGCTCTTCAAGCCGGGTCGCTCCGGTGGCTTCGTTCACAACCGGCACCAGCGTTTTGACGTCCTCGGTCCCGTCTCGGCGCAAGGTAACGGTATCGCCAATGGATGCTCCCGCCTCCTCGAGTGCCTTCGGTATCTTGACGCCCCATAGCCGATGCACCGTTCCATCGGCCGCCTTGAGGTCGGCATAGGGTGTCGGCTCAACGTCCTCACGATCGCGGAATTTCGCCTCTCCTGCCTCGACCAGCTCGCCGGTCACACCGGCGGCATGATCGATGCGCCCCGGCTTGGCGAACATGGCGGCCGCCCCGATCCGCTGTGCAACCGGATCGGTTTCCTGCACGATTGCCGCCGTCCAGACATTCCGCTCGACAGCACGTTCCTCGAAATGCTTCTTGCCCGACGCTTCATCGATCACGGGAACCTTGACGATGACCTGCTCGGTGCCATCCTTGCGAAGCGTGACCACATCGCCAATGGATGCTCCGGACTGCTCGACGCCTTTGGGAAGGCTGACACCCCACAGGCGATGCGTGGATCCGTTCCGGTCCTGAAGATCCACGTAGGGCGACGGCGCCACGTCCTCTCCCTCGCGGAATTTCGCCATTCCTGCATCGACCATCTTGCCGGTGATGCCGGCCATATGATCGACGCGCGAATACCGCTTGAACTCGTCGGCTGACGCATACAGCTCGACACTCTCCCGATGACGGGTAAGCGCCACATAGGAAAGGTGGCGGTCGAACATCGACGAGGCCAGAACCTTGACGCGATCGACGGTCGCGCCCTGGCTCTTGTGTACGGTCGTCGCGTAGCCGTGGTCGACATTCGCATAGAACCGCTGATCGATCTCGACCTTGCGTGAACTGCCGGGGCCACGCCCCCCCTCGCCAACTTCAACGACGATACGGCCCTTCCCGGCGTCCACCACGCGCCCGATCATGCCGTTCATGACGCCAAGGGAGCCTTCGTTCTTCAGGAATACGACCTGATCGCCAGCTGCGAAATTGCGCGCACCTTCGGCGGTCCGGAATTCATGACCCTCGGAAAGCTGACCGAGCTCGATAAGAGCGGAACGCGCAAGATCATTGAGTGCCCGCACGTCGCGCCGCATGTAGGCAAGGATCAGGCTCGAACGGTTCGGGTCGTAGTCCGCCACCCAATCCTTCACGAGCGCGGCAATCGCCTCGTCCTTTGTGGCCGTCTCGATGACATGGCCGCGATCGTTGTAGGCAGTCAATGCCGTTTCCACGTCGCCGCGCGCGAGGCTCATGGAAGCTTCCCGCATCCAGTCCTCGAACTGGCGATAGATCGTTTCCAGTTCGGCATAGCCGGTGATGTTGGAAAGCGAGGCAAAGGCGCCGCCCGCCTCGATCGGCTGCAACTGACCGGCGTCACCGACCAGTACGAGTTTTGCTCCGGAACGGGAAACCTCGGAAACGAAATCTGCCATCTGACGAGAGGCAACCATGCCCGCCTCGTCCATGACAAAGATGGTCTTGTCGTCCAGGTGAAGCCGATCGCGCTGCCACTGCAATTGCCATGAGGCCAGTGTCCGGCTCTCGATACCGGCCTCTTTCTCAAGACCTTCGGCAGCCTTACCAGCGAGCGCCCCGCCCACCACTTTGAAGCCCTCCGCCTCCCATATCTCGCGGGCCGCTTTCATCATCGTGGTTTTACCGGCGCCGGCGTGGCCGACCACCATGGCAAGACGCTCATTGCCCGTGATGCGCTCAATCGCGATCCGCTGCTCGTCGGAAATACGGCTCTGCGCAGCCAGCACCTCGTTGCGGACTGTGGCAGAAACACCGAACCGGCCCCGGCTAGAAAGCACCTCGGCGTGGGACGCCATTTCCGATTCAACGCGGATCATCTCCCGCGTTGAATAACGGTTCGGCAGAACTTCCCCTGTCGCGAAGTCAACGCCCTCCGCCTCGATCATCGCAAGCTCCGGGCTCGCCATGATCTGCGCCATGAGGTTCTGAAACTCGCCCACGTCGTCAACATAGCGATGAAGATGTTTCGCAATGTCGCGTTCATCGAAAACACTCCGGTCACGCGAAACGGCATCGATGACGATCTCCGGCTTGGCCGCGATCCGCTCGGCATTCTCCCGCCGTGTTGCCGCATGCAGCATCAGACGCTCAAGCTTCGCCTCGCGCCCTTCTGCTTCGGCCTCCCTCTGTATTGCCTTGCTGGCAACACCGATATGCGAGGTTGGCGCAAGCTCTATGCCGCGCTCGGCATAGGACCGCCCATCGACGCGAACGTCATGGCCGTTCAATTCCAGATGCTTGTTCTGCGCCGCGTACCACGCTTCGCGTAATGCGAGGAAATCGGTCTTATCCCCGGCCCATAGTTTGTAAACAATCTGGCCGTTCTTTGAACGCAGGGGCCTGCCGTTCTCGTCCAGCACGGCCACCTTCTTGCCACCGAAACCGTCATGGGTGAGCGGCCGAAGATTCGTCATCAGATGCACATGCGGATTGCCCGGTGCATCGTGATAGACCCAATCGGCAATCAGCCCCCGCTTCGATATCTGTCCGGTAACAAAGTCGCGCATCAAAGCGACATTCTGTTCCGTCGTCAGCTCGATCGGCAATGCCATGATGAACTCTTTGGCAAGCTGCGCATCCTTGCGAACCTCGAACGCCTCCACCTTGTTCCAGAACGCCTCGGCGCTCCCGGCCGCTGTCCGATCCGCAATTATGGCCTTTGCCCACTCGGGGGCATCCTCCGGCAGCACGAACTCGTCATGTACCATGCCGGACTTGTTGGAAAAGTCCGCTATCCGGTCCTCGCGTTCATTCTCCATACGAGCACAATGGCGATACGCCGCAGCCGCGACAGCCGAGCGGCCTTCGCCCCGGCTGATCAGTTGTGGCGTAAAGTGCGTGATCGCCAAAGAGCGAACCTCCGGTGAGCAAAGCGCCCCAACAAAGGGCGCTTTCTGAGCGACGTTGCGAAGCAACGTATTACTGCGCTGTTAATCACAGACCAAAACATGTACCGGCAAGCCGGTGCTTTGTAAAGTTGCCGCCTATCGGCGGGAAGGGGTTGCCTCTCGCAAACCCATGAGGCAAAACAGAACGGCAACAACAACTTGGAGACATCAACGAATGGCAAGGAAGGCAAAAACCCCGGCACAGATCAAAGCCGAAATGGAGCGCCTGAAACAGGAGCTCAAAGAGGCAGAAGCAAAAGAGGCTGATCGCCTGGGAGCACTGGCCATCAAGGCGGGGCTTCATGAGATCGAAGCGAGTGACGCCGATCTTGTGAAGGCCATGAAGGAAGTGGCTGCCCGATTTCAGACCGCGCGCGCACAGCCCGGTAAAACGGCTTAGCGCCCGGATCGCCAGGACGGAGCGGCAGTTGCAATCAGCGACCAGCGACGAGCGGAAGAAAGACACGCGTGAGAAAATCCAGCTTGGCGGCCTGGTCGTTAAAGCCGGTCTTCGCGATGTCGATAAAGCCGTTATCCTCGGCGCGCTTCTTGAAGCCGCCGAACGGCTGAACGACGAAACGGAGCGGGCGCGATTTGCCGCTCGCGGCAAGGAGGCATTCGAGAATGGAAGCAAAGAAGCTGGCGCTGATGAGCGCCCCGATCGCGGTAATGCTGGCAATCCTGTTCGCGATGAACGGGATTGAGACCTGGGTGGCCGGATTCGGCAAGACGCCGGAATCCTATCAGACGCTCGGACGCATCGGATTGGCCCTCCCCTATGTGACGGCGGCTGCCTTCGGCATCATCTTCCTGCTTGCGACACGAGGATCATTGGCAATTCAGTCGGCAGGCCTTGGCGTCCTCTTGGGCGGCGCGGCCGTCGCTGCAATTGGTATGATTGGCGAAACAACGCGCATCATGTCCATGATCGATTGGGTGCCCGATGGACAGATTGGCAACTACCTCGACCTTTACACCTTGGGCGGCTCCGCTGTCGCGCTCGGCTCCGCACTGTTCGGCCTCAAGGTCGCTATGCGAGGCAATATGGCGTTCGGCTCAACCGGCCCGAAACGGCTGAGTGGAGCCCGCGCCGTTCATGGCGCCAATGACTGGATGAGTGATGCGCAGGCGGCAAAACTGTTCCCGGCGTCGGGCGGCATTGTCGTTGGCGAGAACTATCGCCCCGACAAGGATACTGTCGGCCAGGTCGGCTTTGATCCCCGCCGAAAGGACACCTGGGGCAAGGGCGGGAAAGCGCCCCTGCTCTGCTTTGATGCCGGGTTCGGCTCCACCCATGGGCTCGTCTTCGCCGGATCGGGCGGCTTCAAGACGACATCGGTTGTGATCCCGACCGCGCTCAAATTCAAAGGGACACTGATCGTCCTCGATCCCTCGACCGAGATCGCGCCAATGGTCACTGCGCACCGGCGCAGCAATTACCAGCGCGTGTTCACGCTCGACCCCCGGAAACCCGAAGTCGGGTTCAACGTCCTCGACTGGATCGGGCAACACGGCAACTCGCCCGAGGAAGATATCGCCTCCGTCGCGGCATGGTTGATGAGCGAAAAGCCGCGTGTCAGTTCCGGCTCCGATGACTTTTTCCGCACCACGGCCGAACAGCTCATAACCGCGATCATCGCGGACGTGATGCTGAGTGAAGAGCCCTTGGAAGATGACGACGAGGACGAGGAAGACGACGAGCTGCGCACTGGCGAAAAATCGCTGCGCATGGTTCGCAAGCGGCTCGCCCAACCGGAAAAGACCCTGCAGAAGAAACTCGAAAAGATTCACAGAAACACCTCCTCCCGCTTCGTGCGGGAGAACGTTGCCCCCTTCATCAACATGACCGAACAGACGTTCTCCGGGGTCTATGCGACTGCTACCAAGGAGACACATTGGTTGTCCTACGACAACTATGCGGCTCTCGTATCCGGCGCCACCTTCAAGACCGAAGACATTGCCGACGGTGCGCACACCATCTTCATCAACATCGACCTATCGACCCTCGAAAATCATCCGGGCATGGCCCGTGTGATTATCGGTGCGTTCCTCAAGGCCGTCTACAATCGCAATGGCGACATCAACGAACGCGCCCTCTTCCTCCTCGATGAGGCCGCGCGCCTTGGCTACATGCGGATCATCGAAACGGCCCGCGATGCGGGCCGGAAGTACGGCATTACCCTGTTGATGCTGTTCCAGTCCCTCGGCCAGATGCGCGAAGCATTTGGCGGACGCGATGCGACCAGCAAATGGTTCGAATCCGCATCCTGGGTCTCCTTCTCGGCCGTCAATGACACGGACACCGCCGATTACATTTCCAAGCGCTGCGGCCAGACGACAATCGAAGTCGATCAAGTCAGCCGCAACACCAATGGCGGGCGAACTGGTCGATCGCGCTCCAAGCAACTGACACAACGCGCGTTGATCCTGCCCTATGAGGTCACGCAAATGCGGACCGACGAGCAGATCATTTTCACCAGCGGCAACCCGCCGATCCGCTGCGGCCGGTCGATCTATTTCCGCCGTCAGGAAATGGCCTCGAGGGTCGGTGCGTCCAATTTCTCCCCAAAGTCAAAGGCGGACGCTGGCGCGTAAGCGGAAGCCGCCCCATTGCGGTTTACCACAGGTTACGGCCTTCTCTTCGGCGCAATTTGGATAAGCGCGTTCAGGCCTCCACCTGCTCCGCCCGGTTCTAAGTAGGAACCGGGCTCCGGCCCTCCGGGCTGGAAAACCGCAAAGGGCCGGAAGCCCGTTTGTTTGAGCCGCCCTAGCGGGGCGGCTCGGCGCTGAACAGCGCGTCAAATACGGCCTTTTCCGCCGCGTGCTGCACCATAGCCTGCTCCAGCTCGGCCGCGATCTGCTGCCGCTCGCCGGCGTCCAGCGATGCCGCCAGCTCTGCGCGAAGTTCCTGAATGTGATCGTAGGTCGTCATTGCCTTGCTCCTTTGATTGAAAACAAAGGTTCGGCGCCAAGGTGAAGGGCTTGAGTCAATGACCGCCCCTGGGCGGCCCGAAGGGCAGATGGGGGAGCCGATTTGCGAAGCAAATTGATGATGTGGACGGCCCTCCGAACCCGTCGCGCGAGATGCTAAGATCATTCTGCGCAACTCAGAGAAGGAACCGTGTCATGACTTTCGAG
>NZ_QGGG01000028.1 GCF_003148475.1 Pseudaminobacter salicylatoxidans
AGGCCTTCGCTAAAATCAAGCATTGGATGCGAATGGCCCAGAAGCGAACTATCGAGGACACCTGGCGCCAGGTCGGACACCTCGTAACAACCATCGAAGCTGACGAATGCCAAAACTATCTCGCAAACGCAGGATACGCTTCCGTCAAAACGTGAAGGACTCTAGCTACTCTCGGGCGCGGCTTTCGTGGATTGTTCGTATACGGTCTCGCCGTTCCGGCCATCTATGCCGGTAAGTCGCACCTCATAACCCCAGAGCGTGGCGAGATGGCGCAGCGTTGCATCCCGGCTCTCTTCCTGCAGCATGACGCCATTGCGAATGCTGTGCCGCAGCCTCAGGCAGCGGTCCCCGGCCAGATCTGCCCCGATCACCTGGATATCTGGCTGGTGGGCGGTCACGTCATAGCTGTCGGCCAGAGCCGACCGCACCGCTTCATAGCCACGGTCGTCATGTATGGCCGTCACCTCCACATAGCTGTCGCTTGCGTCATCGACCAGTGCGAACAGGCGCATCTTGCGGATCAGGCTCGGGCTGAGAAACTGGCGAACGAAGGACTCGTCCCGATGACTTGCCCACGCTTCCAGCAAGACATCCCGCCATTCCCCCTTGCCCGCTATGTCGGGGAACCACTCCCGGTCTTCCGGGGTGGGCTGCGTGCATATTCGTTGTATGTCGCGCATCATCTCGAAACCGAGCGCATATGGATTGAGGCCACCGTAGCGCGGATCGTTGAAAGCCGGCTGGAAAATGACCTCCGAATGGCTCTTGATGATCTCCAGCATATGGCCTTCTTCCAGCAACCCTCGCTCGAACAGAAGATTCATGATCGTGTAATGAACGAAAGTCGCACAGCCTTCGTTCATCATCTTCGTCTGTCGCTGCGGATAGAAATATTGCGCCAGGAACCGGACTATCCGTATGATTTCCTTTTGCCAGGGCTCCAGAATGGGGCTGTTTTTTTCGATGAAGTAAAGGATGTTTTCTTCTTCGGCGAACTGGTCGGCGGCGCCTGTCTCACCAGAGGCGCTTTTGAAAGCAAAGGACGGCAATGTGCGCCAGAGATCATTGAACGTCCGCTCCGCATGCGCGACCCTCTCGCGCTCACGGGCTTTTTCCCGTTCGGCAGAGAGACGTCCGGGTCTCCGGTAGCGGAAAACGCCCTGATCCATCAGGGCGTGAGAGGCATCGAGCACACGCTCGACCGCAGCAACGCCGTGCCGCTCTTCACATTGCCGCACGAAGCTCTTGGCAAAGTCGAGATAGGTCAGGATGGCGCTGGCGTCGGTCCATTGCCGGAACAACTGGTTGTTCTTGAAGAAATGATTGTGCCCGAAGGCGGCGTGCGCGATGACCAGCGTTTGCAGGGCCGCTGTATTGCCCTCCATCAGATAGCAGATACAGGGATCGGAATTGATCACCAGTTCATAGGCAAGCCCTATATGACCTCCGCGATAAAGCTGCTCTTCACGCAGGAACCGCTTGCCGTAGGACCAGTGCCGATACATCAGCGGCATTCCAATGGACGAATATGCGTCCAGCATCTGTTCGGCGGATATGATCTCCAGTTGATTGGTGTAGGTATCGAGGTGCAGGTCTTCATACGCGACCTGCGCGACTGCATCATAGACCCTCTGGAGGAGGTCAAAACTCCAGTCGGATCCATGAAACAGAGGTTGCTGCAGTTCCGTGCCAGGGCGCATCGCGTTTCCCCCTATTCGGATCCCGAATAACCATGCTTGGCGAAAAGGTGGCGAAAGACCGGATAAATGTCTTCCGGGGCCGCCAGCCTTACCATCTGCAAGCGCGAGTCCCTGTCGCTTACCGTGCGATAGGCTTTCCATAGAGGCGTACCGTTTTCCGTCGCATGGAAGATATCGCGCTCGCGCGCGTCGATGATCTCGACATAGGCGAAATACTGGCATGCCGCGAGCAGCCCACCCTTGAGGATTTCCTGGCAACGATTGGAATCGTAAGGAGAATTGTCTCCATCCGACGCTTGCGCGGCGTAGATGTTCCATTCATTGGCCGGATATTTCTCGGCGATCACGCGCTGCATTTCGTCGAGTGCCGACGAGACGATCGTCCCGCCGCTTTGCATGCTGTAGAAGAAGGTGTCTTCGTCAACGACCTTCGCCTCGTGCGTGTGGCGTATGAAGACGATCTCGGTGCGCTCGTATCTGCGCTTCAGGAACAGATGCAGGAGTACGAAGAAGCGTTTGGCGAGATCCTTCTCACGCTCGCCCATCGAGCCCGATACGTCCATCAGACAGAACATGACGGCGGTCGTATTGGGCACCGGGCGGGCCTCGAAGCGATTGTATCGGATGTCGAGTGGATCGACATAGGCAACAAGCTTGCGCCTCAGCATCAACCTTCGCAAAGTCTCTTGAAGTTTCACAAGCTGGAGGCGGATCGCCGGCGTCTGTTCACGATTTTCCAGTTCCGATATCTGCCTCGTGATCTCGTCCAACTCGTTCCTCGACGGCCGCCGCAATGCTATTCGCCGGCCCAGGCTATTACGCATCGTGCGTCCGACATTGATGTTGGCAGGCGTGCCGGTGGTGGTGTAGCCGGCCCGGCGAAACTTGAATGACTGCACCTCCTTCAGGTGCAACTTGACCATGTCGGGCAATTCCAGATCCTCGAAGAAGAGATCGAGAACCTCCTCGCGGTTCAGCACGAACTGGAAGTCGTCATCCGGCGCGGTCTCGCCGGCCTGACGGCCGATCTGGCCGCCTGCCTGCCCATGCCGGGGAATGCGATCGCCCGCCGAGTAGACGTTGTTTCCGGGCAGGACTACCGTCCTGCGGCCGGTAGAACCGGCCTGCCGGAAACTCGGTTCGTCGGTGGTGCTGCTCGAGACGGTCACGGCGTGGCCGGCATCCACATCCGCTATTCGGGTCGATTTCAACCGCTTGTTGAAGACCTGCCGCAGTTCCTCTCTTGCCCTGCGTAAAAATCGTTGACGGTTTCCCAGGCTCTTGTCCTTGGGATTGAGGCGGCGGTCAATGAAATGGGCCATCGGTCATACCGTCAGGTCGGAACGTCTGTTCGAAATGGCATGCGGCCAATGTAACCACGTAGATCTTCCGCCGTCTCCCTGCATTTCCTGCCGCCTCAGGCGCCATTTCGATCATATCAACCGCTCCTGACCCTAGCCTGCCTTGTTGACACGCATGTACCAGTCAACGAGCCGACGAACCTGGCGTTCCGTATAGCCGCGCTCCTTCATCCGCTCGACAAATTCCACGTGCTGCTTTTGCGTGGCGCTGTCCTGCTTGGAGCCGAAGCTGATAACCGGAAGAAGGTCTTCGACCTGGCCGAACATCTTTTTCTCGATGACTTCCCGCAGCTTTTCGTAACTCGTCCAGGCAGGGTTCTTACCGGCGTTCCTCGCGCGTGCCCGAAGGGCGAACTTGACCACCTCGTTGCGGAAGTCCTTCGGGTTCGAGATACCCGCGGGCTTCTCGATCTGGGACAATTCGCTGTCCAGGATTTCCCGGTTCAGGATCTGACCCGTATCGGGATCCTTGTAGTCCTGATCCTCTATCCACGCATCGGCATAGGCTATGTAGCGATCAAAGAGGTTCTGGCCATACTCGCTGTAGGATTCGAGATAGGCCTTTTGAATCTCATGACCGATGAAGTCGGCATAACGCGCCGCCAGCTCGGATTTGATGAAATCGAGATACGCGCCCTCAAGCTCCGCGGGAAACTGTTCGCGACGGATGGCCTGTTCCAGCACATACATCAGGTGCACCGGGTCGGCGGCTATCTCCCTCGTGTCGAAGTTGAAGGTTTCGGACAGCACCTTGAAAGCGAAGCGGGTGCTGACGCCGGTCATGCCCTCATCGACACCGGCAACGTCGCGGTACTCCTGGATCGACTTGGCCTTGGGATCCACATCCTTCAGATTCTCGCCGTTGTAGACCCGCATCTTCGTGTAGCGAGGTGAGTTCTCATGTTCGAGAAGCCGGGTGGAAACCGTGAACTTGCTCAACAGGTCCAGCACCTCGGGCGCACACGGATTGCTGGCCAGCTCGCTTTCGCGCAACAGCTTCTCGTAGATCATCTTTTCTTCCGAAAAGCGCAGGCAATACGGAACCTTGATCACCAGGATCCGGTCGAGAAAGGCTTCATTGTTCCTGTTGTGCTTGAACTGAAGCCACTCGGACTCGTTGGAGTGCGCAAGAACGATACCCTGGTATGGGAACGCCCCGAAATTTTCGGTGCCGTTGTAGCTGCCTTCCTGCGTGGCGGTCAGGAGAGGATGCAGCACCTTGATCGGCGCCTTGAACATTTCGACGAATTCAAGCAGTCCCTGCGTGGTCCTGTTCAATCCGCCGCTGTATGAATAGGCATCCGGGTCCGACTGGCTATAGTTTTCCAGTTGGCGGATATCCACCTTGCCGACCAGCGACGACACGTCCTGATTGTTTTCATCGCCCGGTTCGGTTTTGGCAATGGCGATTTGCTTCAGCCGGGATGGCATCAGCCTGACGACGCTGAAGGCGGAAATATCGCCGTCCGCCTCTGCCAGCCGTTTGACCGCCCAGGGAGAAATGAGGCCGGTAAGCCGCCTGCGCGCGATGCCGTATTTGTCCTCGAGCAGATCGCTCATCGTATCGGGGTCGAACAACCCCAGGGGAGACTCGAATACGGGGCTGAGTTGTCCCTTGACCTTGAGGGTGTAGATCGGCTGCTTTTCCATCAGCTTCTTGAGCCGCTCCGCAAGCGAGGACTTGCCGCCACCGACCGGACCGAGCAGATAGAGGATCTGCTTTCTTTCCTCGAGTCCCTGGGCGGCATACTGGAAATAGCTGACGATCCGCTCGATAGCGTCCTCCATGCCGTAGAAATCGGAGAAGGCCGGATATTGGCGGATGGTCCTGTTCATGAAAATGCGACCCAGCCGCTCATCCTTGCTGGTGTCGATCAGTTCGGGCGCGCCGATAGCCTGTATCATTCGCTCCGGTGCGCTGGCGTACATTCCAGCATCATCGCGACAAGCCAGCAAATATTGCTGCAAGCTCATCTCTTCCTGGACTTCCCTCGCATAGCGCTCCGCGAATAGCCGGAAAATGTCATGTTGCTCTGTCTGCATCTTGCACCCGATCTGTTCGGACAGAATTGTCTGTCACAATCAGAAACTGAAATTGGGCCGCAATGTTCCAGTCGGTTCGCTTGAAGTTCCAATATGTCGATACGGCGCAATTCCCGCGCTCTCAATGACCCTGCGTTTCGCGCTGATCACCGAGCATACACTACTCATATAAGAAGCCACGCGGCAGCATATCAGTGCCCGCAGAGCCGATAGGTGCTTTTCTTTTCGCTATTTGCAGGAGCGCCAAGCAACAAGGAATGAAATCGGCTCCCCCAAACGGCTTTGGACAAGCCACTGGCCAATGCCTATAGCTGTTGGCTACACCGATCGGGCCACAGGGTTGGCGCCGGTGTCTTTGCCCGCATCGGGTACCGGATTGGGAGTGCCGATGGCAGAGACGAAATCACAGGCAAGCCGCACTCTGCACGAGCAGCTTCTGAGCGAATTCCGCAGTTTCATCATCTCGCAACGCTGGCCACCGGGATATCAGCTTCCCTTTGAGACAGCGCTGGCCGATGCCCATGGCGTTTCGCGCATGACGATGAACAAGGTGCTGACGCAGTTGACGCGGGAGGGCTTCCTTATACGCCGCCGCAAGCTGGGCACGTTCGTTGCCCGCCCGCACGCGCAGGCGGCGGTGATGGAGATTGCCGATATCGCGGCCGAGGTTCAGGCGCTGGGGCAAGCGCACAGCTTCGTCCTTCACGAGCGCAAGCTGCGCCTGCCCCAGCCCGGAGAGATCGCCGAAGCGCGGATCGAGCAGGATCGGCAACGGCCGGTCCTCTATCTTCAGGGCGTGCATTTCGCGGATGCGCAAGCCTTCTGTCGCGAGGCGCGCATCATCAACACGGAGGCGGCACCCGCGGCGCTCGAGCAGGATTTCACGAGTGTCGCGCCGGGCCAGTGGCTGCTGCAGGAAATTCCGTGGAGTTCGGCGGAACACCGCATCCGGGCGATCGGTGCAGATGATGCGGTGGCGCGCGATCTGGGCCTGCGGCCCGGAGAGCCCTGTCTGGAAGTTACCCGCCGAACGGAAATTTCCGGCAATTGGGTTACGCTGGCGCACCAGACCTATCCTGGGGATCGCCACGAACTGCTGGCCCGGTTCGAGCCGCGCGCCGACTCCGGCTGATCCCTGCAAGCACTCAGCCCGATATGCGTACGTCCAGTACGGACGCTCCGGCAAGCGTGGCGACGAGCGAAGGCGCCGCGGCCTGGAGGTCGATGAGGTCGAGCCGCCTGAGCCCTGCCCGATCCTCCAGCAGCAGGGCAAGCCGCGCACGCTCGTTCGCGCCCCGCCGGTCTGGGTCGAGCGGACCGCGCAAGACTTCGGCCAGCAAGGGGCGACGCACCATCACGTTGAAATCGAGCAGCGCCTCGCCCTCCAATTGCGCGGCGGCAGGAATGTCGCCGGGAAAGGAGAAGGGCTCGCCGGCCGCATCCAGCCTTTGGTCCTGCCCGCCGACGGACAGGACCATCGCGCCGCCTTCCAGCACAGTCAGCACCCGGTCCACGCCGGGAAAGGCAGAGAACGGACCGGAAGTGGCGACGATCGCCGTGCTGATGCGCCAGTCGAAGCTTTCGAAGTCCGCGCCCAGTGGGGAAACGGCGATCTCGGCCGTCTCGCCGCCACCGTTCTTCCAGGGGCGGAACACCCGGTCGGAGAGCCGGAAAATTCCCGTTGCGGTCATGATTTCAAACCCCTGAAAGAAGATGCGCTGCCGGCATTTTGCAGCGCCGGAAGGCGTTCGTGCAAGGCTCAGAGCGCGGCGGAAAGGGCTGCGAGAAACTGATCGTTGTCGGCCTCCGTGCCGATCGAAACGCGCAGCCAGGTTTCATAGCCCGCTTGCTTCCACGGCTTGACGATCACCCCCTTGTCCAGCAATGCCTCGGCAAGCACGGTCGCGGGACGGGCCGCGTCGAAGAACAGGAAGTTTCCTTTCGACGGCAACACGCGCAGGCCCAGCGCTTCCATGGCTGCCTGCATGCGCGGCCGCTCACGCTGCACCAATGCCACCGCCTCCGACACCGATTGCGGATGGTCAAGTGCTGCCTCGGCCGCCGCCTGCGCCATAAGGTTCACGTTGAAGGGGGTGCGTGCAAGATCGAGCCCCCGCTTCAGTTCGGCGCTGTTGGTCAAGCCGTAGCCGACACGCAGGCCGGCAAGCCCCCAGGCCTTCGAGAAGGTGCGCAGGATGAGCAGCGGCCGGCCATGTGTCGCCAGCCGCATTCCAGCCGAGGCGTATCCCGGGCCTTCGGCATATTCGTGATAGGCCTCGTCGAGGCAGGTCACCGCCTCGGGGTGGACAGCGTCCAGCACCCGGTCCAGTTCCTCCGGCGTCAGCCACACGCCGGCCGGGTTCATGGGGTTGGCGAAAAGCACCAGCCGCACTGGCTGCGCCACCGCCTGCACCAGTGCCTCGACGTCAATGCGGCCCTCCGGCGTCAGGCCGATCCGCGTGACCTCCGCCCCCATCAGCCGGGCATAATCTTCGTGCAGGGGAAAGGAGGGATAGAGCGTGACCACCCTGTCGCCCGGCCGCAGCACCGCGCGGGCGAGCACGGCAAGGAGATCTTCCGAGCCGTTGCCAAGCACCAGCCGGTCGGCCGAGGTGCCATGGCGCGCCGCCAGCTTCGCCAGGAGCGTGCGGCCCGAGGGGTCGGGGTAGACGGCGATGCGCTGCAAGGCAGCTTCCAGCGCCTGTCGCACGGCCGGGTCAGGTCCAAGAGGATTCTCGTTCGAGCCCAGCTTGGCAACGCGGGTCACGCCGGGCCGCCGGGCGACTTCGTCGACAGTGAGGCCCGCATTGTAAGGCGCAAGGGTCGCCAGTTCCGGGCGCAGCGGCGATGAATGCGTGGTCATGCTTCGGGGCCTCCTTGGGCGTGATGATCTGCCGGCAGAGTAAGAGAATATGTATATACTTGTAAAGGTGGTCCGTTGTGGATTCGTCCCGCACCATGCCTGCGGACTCAATGAACCCCCGCTCTTTGCGGCACGGGCCCTTCCCTTGAGAACCCGGCGCGGGCGGGCTTCAGGCGCTGTCGCTTCGCCGAACGGGCCAATAGCCCCGGTTGTGGCCGTTTTCAGTGCCGACGAGATGGCCGGGCTGGAACGCCACCCTGACGGTGGTGATCGGGCCGAGATCATTCCAGGTGGTACGATGCATGATCAGCAGCGCCTGTCCCGGTTGGGCCTGCAGCAATCTGGCATCGCGGCGATTGGCGTTCTCGGCCGAAAAGGTCAGTTCGGCCCGCAGATAGGGGGCATTGCGCACCAGCCATTCATTGGCGTTCAATTGCCAGAAATCGGCCTTTTCAAGCTCCGGCGTAGCGCGTGGATTGACCCAGCGATCCTCAAGCTGGAACGGCTGGCCGTCGCCATAATGCACGGCCCGCATGTGGACGAGAACCTCGCCTTCCGGAAGACCGAGCCGGGCCGCAGCCTCCGCCGGGACCGGACTGCGCCGTTGCGCCACCACGCGATGGCTGTAGGCCATGCCGGCCTGCTCGACCTGTTCGCGCACGATGGAAATCGTGAAAGTCGCCTTGCGCACCGGGTCTATCGCGACGCGCGTGCCGGCCCGGCGCCGGCGATCCAGCAACCCTTCGTCGGCCAGAAGCTGCAACGCCTTGTTGACGGTCGCCCGCGCCACGTCGAATTCGACCGCCAGATCGGCCTCGTCGGGAATGCGATCGCCCTGACGCCACTCGCGCTCGACGATGCGGCGCCGTACTTCGTTGGCAATGTTCTGCGCCTTGGGCAGGGTCGAGCCGGCTTGCTTGTCGGTCACATCCGCTCCTGCAATCTGCCGATACAGGCCAGATAGTCGGCCGTGATCCGGTCGTGCTCCGGATGCCTGCCGTCGCGCACGACGTGGCGGCCCGCCGCCCAGACGTCGCGCACCAGCCCGTCGCCGCCGGCGAAGATCAGGCTGTCGAGAAGTTCGTCGCCCTTGCGGCCGAACATCACCGGATTGTCCAGCGAAACCGCGCACAGATCGGCCCACAAGCCTGTAGCGATGGCGCCCGTCTCGCGCCCTGCCGCCGTCGTACCGCCATCAAGCCCGGCCTCGTAGAGTACCCGGCCCGTAGAGCGCCCCGGCTCGGCCAGTACGGCGCGCGCCGTATCGCGCAGGCGCTGACTGTATTCCAGCGTGCGCAGTTCCTCGATCAGTGAAATGCGGATGTTGCTGTCGGAGCCGAAGCCGAGCCGTCCGCCCGCTTCCTTCCAGATCGTGCCGTTGAAAATGCCGTCGCCAAGGCTCGATTCCGTGATCGGGCAGAGGCCGGCGGTGGCGCCGGTCGCAGCCAGACGGCGGGTCTCATCCTCGGTCATGTGGGTGATGTGAATGAGGGTCCAGCGGCGGTCCAGGCTGTGGTTGTCCAACAGCCATTCGACAGGACGCCGGCCGCGGGCGGCCTGCACTTCCTCAACCTCCGGGATCTGCTCGGCAAGGTGCATATGCAGCGGCCGTCCGGGGCGCAGGTTCTCGCAGAGCGTCAGCGCCTCGGCACTGACCGCACGCAGCGAATGCGGCGCAACGCCGATCCCGGCATCGGCAGGAAGGTGACGCAGCGCCGCCTCGGCGGCGTCGAGCAGGGTCACGAATTCGTCCGGTGTCGTGCCGAAGCGCTGCTGGCCGGGCCCGAGCGGACGCTGGTCGAGGCCGCCGAACTGATAATGCACCGGCAGCAGTGTCAGCCCGATGCCGGTACGGGCGGCAGCCGCCGCGATCCGTTCGGACATCTCGGCGATATTGTCGTAGAATGCACCGCCGGGCCGGTGGTGCAGATAATGGAACTCGACATTGGTGGCGTAACCGGCCTCCAGCATTTCCATCTGCACCAGCGCCGCGATCGCCTCGACGTCATCCGGCGTCAGATGGTCGAGGAAGCGGTACATGATCTGACGCCATGTCCAGAACGTGTCGCGCGGCTGCGGCCCGCGCGCTTCCGAGAGGCCGGCCATGGCACGCTGGAAAACATGGGAATGCAGGTTTGCCATGGCGGGCAGCAACAGGCCGACTCGCTTGCCGGCGGGCGCCGCTCCGGTCTCGACTTGCGCGATTCGGCCATCCGCGCCCAGTTCGACACGTACATTTTCCGCCCAGCCTTCCGGCAGCAGCGCGTGCTGCGCCCACAATGCAGTCATCGAGATCTCCTTTTGGCCGGACTTGGCGCCGGGTACTTTACCCACATAAGTTTAGACATAGCACCAAAATAAGTTTAGACATAGATGATGAATTATGTTTAGACATGAGAAATCAGGTCGGTCGGGAGTACGTGCCAGATGCAGGTTCTCAGCAACGCCACGGTAGCGTTCATGGATGACGAAACGGCGGGCTACCGCCTCGTCGAGCGCACCTCAATCGCAATCGAAGGTGACAGGATCGCCTGGATCAGCGCCGGTGCGGACCTGCCTGCATCCTATGGCAATGCCCCTTCCCGCGATCTGGAGGGGCGGCTGGTCACACCCGGCCTGATCGACTGCCACACCCATATCGTCTATGGCGGCGACCGCGCCCGCGAGTTCGAGATGCGGCTGGAAGGCGCGGGCTACGAAGAGATCGCCCGGGCCGGAGGCGGCATCCTCTCAAGCGTCCGCAACACCCGCGAGGCAAGCGAGGAAGAGTTGCTTGCGCTGGCTTTGCCGCGCGTCGACACATTGCTGCGCGAAGGCGTCACCACGCTGGAGATCAAGTCCGGCTACGGGCTCGACATCGCCTCCGAATTGAAAATGCTGCGCGTCGCGCGCCGTATCGGCGAGCTTCGTCCGGTCCATGTCGTCACCACCTGGCTTGCCGCCCATGCGCTGCCACCGGAATTCAAGGATGATCGCGCCGGCTATATCGATCAGGTCGTGATCGCCGGCATGGATCAGGGACATGCCCAAGGGCTGATCGACGCGGTAGACGGTTTCTGCGAGGGCATCGCCTTCTCAGCCGAGGAAATGGCGCGCATCTTCGATCATGCCAGGACGCTCGGCTTGCCGGTCAAGCTGCATGCGGAGCAGCTTTCGGACCTGCATGGCGCGGCCATGGCGGCCGAGCACGGCGCGCTGTCGGCCGACCATCTCGAATATCTGGGCGCGGACGGCATCGCCGCCATGGCGAAGGCAGGCACGGTCGCGGTGCTGCTGCCGGGCGCCTTCTACACGCTGCGGGAAACACAATATCCGCCGCTCCAGGCATTGCGGGACGCAGGCGTGGCGATCGCTCTGGCGACCGATTCCAACCCCGGCACTTCGCCGCTCACCTCGATCCTGCTGACCATGAACATGGGCGCGACATTGTTCCGCATGACGCCTGCCGAATGCTTGCGCGGCGTGACGCTCAACGCCGCCCGCGCGCTGGGGCTGGCGGATCGAGGCGTGATCGCGCCCGGCGCCCGCGCCGATCTGGCGATCTGGAACATCAAACATCCGGCCGAGCTTTCCTATCGCATCGGCTTCAATCCGCTGCACGCTCGCATTTTCGGAGGCCAACTTGTCTGAACTCATCCTGACACCCGGCCAGGTCACCCTGGTTGAACTCGAGCGCATCTGGCGGGAGGGGCTTGCTGTAAAGCTGGCGGAAACCGCTCATGCGGGCATCGCCAATTCGGCCGCCGCAATCGACGCCGCCGCAAATGGTGACGTGCCGGTCTATGGCGTGAACACGGGCTTCGGCAAACTCGCCTCCATAAAGATCAAGGCCGAGGATACGGCCACCCTGCAGCGCAACCTCATACTGTCGCATTGCTGTGGCGTGGGCGAGAATGTCGAGGAAGACACCGTGCGCCTGATAATGGCGCTGAAGCTCTTGTCACTCGGCCGCGGCGCCTCCGGCACCCGCCCCCAGGTCGTCAAGCTGATCGAGGACATGCTGGCCAGGGGCGTGTTGCCGGTGATCCCCTCACAGGGTTCGGTCGGCGCATCGGGCGACCTTGCCCCGCTGGCGCATATGGCCGCCGCGATGCTGGGCGAAGGCCGAGCCACTTATCAGGGCAGCGAAATGGCCAGCGCCGAGGCGCTTGCCGCGGCTGGCCTGAAGCCCGTGGTGCTGGCCGCCAAGGAAGGACTTGCGCTGATCAACGGTACGCAGGTCTCGACGGCCTTCGCACTGGCGGGCCTCTTCGATGCGTTCCGTGCGGCACGCAACGCGCTTGTGTCGTCGTCGCTCTCGACCGACGCCATCATGGGCTCGACCGCGCCTTTCCTCGACGAAATTCATCAGTTGCGCGGCCATCGTGGCCAGATCCTCGCTGCCCGGGTCATCCGCGACCTGATGGACGGCTCTGAAATCCGCGAGAGCCACCGCGTGGGCGACGCACGCGTCCAGGACCCTTATTGCATCCGCTGCCAGCCTCAGGTCACGGGCGCCTGCATCGATCTCCTGACCCAGGCCGGCCGCACGCTGGAAATCGAAGCCAATGCCGCGACCGACAACCCGCTGGTGCTGATTGAAAGCGGCCAGATCGTCTCGGGCGGCAATTTCCATGCCGAGCCTGTTGCTTTCGCAGCCGACCAGATCGCGCTGGCGATCGCCGAGATCGGCGCCATCTCGCAGCGCCGCATCGCGCTGATGGTTGACCCGGCGCTGAGCCATGACCTGCCGCCCTTCCTCACACCCGATCCCGGCCTCAACAGCGGCCTGATGATCGCCGAAGTCACTTCGGCCGCGCTGATGAGCGAGAACAAGCATCTCGCCACGCCTTGCTCGACCGATTCCACCCCGACTTCGGCGAACCAGGAAGACCACGTCTCCATGGCTGCCCATGGCGCGCGCCGCCTGAAGCGGATGAACGCCAACCTTGCCCATATCATCGGCATCGAAGTTCTGTGCGCTGCCGCAGGCGTCGAGTTCCGTGGCCCGCTGAAGACCTCTACTCCGCTTCAGGCGGTGATCGCGCGCTTGCGCAAGTCGGTCACGGCGCTGGATCAGGACCGCTACATGGCCCCTGACCTTGCCGAAGTCGCAGAGCTTGTCCGTACCGGCGCCCTGCTCGAAGCCCTGCCGGACAACCTGTTAGCCGAGGTTCAGCCATGAACCCGGTCGAGGTCGTTCGCGGCGACAGCCCTCTGATCCTGGGCCTGCCGCATACCGGGACCCATCTGCCGGAGGCGATCCTGGCCAGGCTCAACGCGCGTGGCCGCATCCTTGCCGACACCGACTGGCACATCGAGCGCCTCTATGACGGGCTGCTGCCCGGCGTGACGACGGTCAGGGCGACGTTCCATCGCTATGTGATCGACGCCAATCGCGGTCCCGACGATGCCAGCCTCTATCCCGGCCAGAACACGACCGGCCTCGTGCCCGTGACCGATTTCGACGGCGAGCCGATCTGGACCGAGGAACCGACGCCGGCCGAAATCGCCGAGCGCAGGGCAAACTTCCACGCGCCTTATCATGAAGCGCTCGCCGCCGAGATCGAGCGGGTCAAGGCCAGGAACGGCGTGGCGATCCTTTATGATTGCCATTCGATCCGTTCCGTCATTCCGTTCCTGTTCGAGGGTGTCCTGCCCGACTTCAACATCGGCACCAACAACGGCACGACCTGCGACCCGCGCATCGAGGCCGCGACTTTCGACATCTGCGCCGGGAGCGGGCGCACGCATGTGCTGAACGGCCGCTTCAAGGGCGGCTGGACCACGCGTCACTACGGCCGGCCGCAGGACGGCGTCCATGCGATCCAGATGGAACTGGCCCAGTCCACGCATCTGCAGAGCGAAACCCCGCCCTTCGCCTATGACGAAGCCAGGGCCGCCGCACTGCGCACGACCCTTGCGGCGATCCTCGAACGACTCGCCGCGCTCGCACCGGAGCTGAAGGCATGAGCGGGCCGCTTTCCGGCGTCAAGGTGCTCGACCTGTCGCGCGTTCTGGCGGGGCCTTATTGCACGGCGCTGCTGGCCGATCTGGGCGCCGAGATCATCAAGCTGGAGCCGCCGGCCGGCGACGACTACCGGCATGTCGGTCCGTTCAAGGACGGCGAAAGCGCGCTGTTCACGCTCAACAATCGCGGCAAGAAGAGCATCGCGCTGGATCTCAAGAAGCCGGACGACCTGGAACTGGCACAGGCGCTTGCCGCCCGGGTGGACGTGGTGGTGGAAAATTTCCGCCCCGGCGTCGCAGCCCGGCTGGGTCTTGGCGCCGAGGCGCTGCGCAAGGCCAATCCCCGGCTGATCTACTGCTCCATCTCCGGCTTCGGGCAGGAAGGCCCCTTCAAGGACCTGCCGGCATACGATCTGGTGGTGCAGGCCATGTCCGGCCTGATGGCCGCGACCGGTGAGGAAGGCGGCGCGCCGCTGAAGACCGGCGAAAGCATCGCCGATCTGATCGCCGGTCTGTTTGCAAGCTGGTCGATCATGGCCGCTCTGGTTCAGCGCAATGCGACCGGACAAGGCGCAACGCTCGACGTGGCCATGTATGACGCGCTGTTTTCCATGCTGACCACCAGTCACGCCCAGCATTTCTACGACGGCGTGCTGCCGGGCCGGGTCGGCAATCGCCATCCGCTATCCACCCCGTTCGGTTGCTTCAGGACCGGCGATGGACAGGTGGTGATCGCCGTGCTCAACGGCAGCCAGTTCGAGCGTCTGGCCGGCCTCATCGGCAAACCGGAGATCGTGGACGATCCGCGCTTTGCCAGCGACAGCAGCCGCACCGAACATGAGCCGGCTCTGCGCGCATTGATCGAGGAATGGTCAGGAGCACTGACGACCGAGGAAGCCGTCGCGGCACTCGCCGCGCAGGGTCTTCCGACCGCGCCGATCTGGGACATCGCACAGGCCGCCGGCAACGACCACGCTACCGCACGCGGGCTGGTCAGCACGCTTGCACACCCCGTTCTGGGCCATGCGCCGGTGGTCGGCCAGCCGGTGCGTTTCGACGGCGCCAAGCCGGTGGCCGCGAAGGCGGCGCCAAGCCTTGGCAGCGACATCGAGGCGGTGCTGCAAGAATTCGGACTGGAGAACCGCGCATGACGCAAATTGATGATCCCTGGCACATGCTTTCCGACGAGGAACGCATGTTCTGCGAGGTGCTTGAGCGGCTGTGCGGAGACAAGATCGCCCCGCTCGCGACCGAGACCGATGAGACCTCGCGCTTCGTGCATGAACAACTCGCGACTCTGGGCGAAGCGGGCATGATGGGTGCCAACCTGCCGGAGGCCTATGGCGGAAGCGGCATTTCCGCGCCCGCTGTGCTGCGTGCCGTTTCCATCGTGGCCGGAGCCTGCGGTTCCACCGCCTCGGCGCTGACGGCGCATTATCTGGCAACCGATTCCATCCTGATCGGCGGCACCGAAGCGCAGAAGCAGGAATGGCTGCCCAGGGCAGCCACCGGCGAAGCGCTTGGCGCGTTCGCCCTGACCGAGCCCACCGCCGGTTCCGACCCCGCCGACATGAAGACGCGGGCGCGGCGCACCGAAAGCGGCTGGCACCTCAAAGGCACGAAGTGCTTCATCTCCAACGGCGGTGTCGCGGACTTCATCGTGGTCTACGCAGTGACCGATCCCGAAAAGGCGCATCGCGGTATCTCGGCCTTCATCCTGCCGAAGGGCACGCCCGGCCTCGACGCCGGCCCGCCGGAAAAGACCATGGGCCTGAAGGGCGGCCATGTCTTCACGCTGAGCCTGGACTGCGAACTGCCCGAAAGCGCGCTGCTGGGCGAGGAAGGCAAGGGCTTCCGCACCGCCATGCAGGTTCTCGACAACGGACGCATCGAGGTCGCCGCGCAATGCCTCGGCCTCGCCGGCGCGGCAATGAACGCGGCGGTCGCCTATGCCAAGGACCGTATCATCGGCGGCATTGCGCTGTCGGAGCGGCAGGGCATCCGCTGGATGATCGCCGATATGGGCGTGGCTTTCCACTCGGCGCTGCTCTTGTCGCAGGAAGCCGCGCGCCAGCGCGACCTGGCGCATCATCATGGCGGACGTTTCTCTCTGGCCTCGTCCATGGCCAAGCTCGGCGCGTCCGAGGCCGCGGGCAGAATAGCCGATACCGCCCTGCAGTTGCATGGGGGTTATGGCTATACACGTGACTTCCCCATCGAACGGATCAACCGGGATCTGCGCATCATGCGCATCTACGAGGGATCCAGCGAAATCCAACGCATCATCATTTCCGGCAACATGCTGGCCTGACCTGGGAGCCGAACCGTGAGCAATCCAAGACATAACACACGTGACATTTTCCCACCTACGGGAGCCGAAATCACCGCCAAGAGCTGGTTGACCGAGGCGCCGATGCGGATGCTGATGAACAATCTGCACCCCGATGTCGCCGAAAACCCGCATGAGCTGGTGGTCTATGGTGGCATTGGCCGCGCGGCCCGCACCTGGAAGGATTTCGACCTGATCGTCGACAGCCTGAAGAAGCTGGAAGCGGACGAGACCCTTCTGGTGCAGTCGGGCAAGCCGGTTGGCGTCTTCAAGACCCACAAGGACGCCCCGCGCGTGCTCATCGCCAACTCCAACCTCGTGCCGCACTGGGCCAACTGGGACCACTTCAACGAGCTCGACAAGAAGGGCCTGGCCATGTACGGCCAGATGACCGCGGGCTCGTGGATCTATATCGGCTCACAGGGTATCGTTCAGGGCACCTACGAGACCTTCGTCGAGGCCGGTCGCCAGCACTATGGCGGCAATCTCAAGGGAAAATGGATCCTGACCGGCGGCCTCGGCGGCATGGGCGGTGCCCAGCCACTTGCCGCGGTGATGGCCGGCGCCTCGTGCCTTGCGGTGGAATGCGACGAAACCCGCGCCGATTTCCGCCTGCGCACCCGCTATGTCGATGAAAAGACCCATTCGCTCGACGAAGCGCTGGAGATGATCGACCGCTGGACCAAGGCCGGAGAGGCGAAATCCGTGGCGCTGATCGGCAATGCGGCCGAAGTCTTCCCCGAACTGGTCAGGCGCGGCGTCCGCCCCGACATCGTCACCGACCAGACCTCGGCGCATGACCCGGTGCACGGCTACCTGCCGCTCGGCTGGACCGTCGCCGAATGGCGCGCCAGGCAGGAGAGCGACCCCAAGGCCGTCGAGAAGGCGGCCCGCGCCTCCATGAAGGTTCAGGTCGAGGCCATGGTCGCCTTCCACGAAAAGGGCATTCCGACCGTCGACTACGGCAACAACATCCGCCAGATGGCGCTCGAGGAAGGCCTGGAAAACGCCTTCGCCTTCCCGGGCTTCGTGCCGGCCTATATCCGCCCGCTGTTCTGCCGCGGCGTCGGCCCCTTCCGCTGGGCGGCGCTTTCGGGCGATCCGGAAGACATCTACAAGACCGACCAGAAGGTGAAGGAGCTGATCGACGATCCGCACCTGCACAACTGGCTGGACATGGCGCGCGAGCGCATCAGCTTCCAGGGCCTGCCGGCGCGCATCTGCTGGGTCGGCCTCGGCCAGCGCCACAAGCTGGGTCTCGCCTTCAACGAAATGGTGCGCAATGGCGAACTGAAGGCGCCCATCGTAATCGGCCGCGACCATCTCGATTCAGGCTCGGTGGCCTCGCCCAACCGCGAGACCGAAGCCATGCAGGACGGTTCGGATGCCGTCTCCGACTGGCCGCTGCTCAACGCGCTGCTCAACACCGCGTCGGGCGCAACCTGGGTGTCACTGCACCACGGCGGTGGCGTCGGCATGGGCTTCTCGCAGCATTCGGGCATGGTCATCTGCTGCGACGGCACGGAAGATGCGGATGCGCGCCTTGCCCGCGTGCTGTGGAACGACCCCGCGACGGGCGTCATGCGGCATGCCGATGCAGGCTACCAGATCGCCATTGACTGTGCTCGCGAGAACGGTCTGAACCTGCCCGCCATTCTTTGATTGTGTTCGCGCGCCGCCGGTGACTGGCGGCGCGCGAAAAAATGCTTATTAGCTATCTGTCGAGCGATAGTCGCTACACAGTCCTTAGGGAGAGAACGAGATGACATTTTCCAGAACGCTGAAATCCGCCCTGTTCGGCTTGGCCGCACTTGGCCTGACCGTGCCTGCCATGGCCGATCAGCTTTCCGATATCAAGGAAGCCGGCAAGATCGTCACGGCGACCGACATGCACTATGCGCCTTTCGACATGCTGGTGAACGGCACCTACGAAGGCATGACCAAGGACCTCTTCGACGGCGTCGCGAAGGAGATCGGCGTCGAGCCGGTCTACCAGGACATTCCCTGGACTGCCGAACTGCCCGGCCTCGAGGTCAAGAAGTTCGACATCGTCATCGCTCCGGTCACCATCACGCCCGAGCGCCTCGACCGCTACACCTTCACGCTGCCGATTGCCGACGCCACCGTCTCGCTGGTGCGCGCGGCCAACAACGATGCGCTGAAGAAGCCCGAGGACATCAAGGGCAAGACCGTCGGCGTCCAGCAGGGCACCGCGCAGTTCCGTCAGCTCGAAGCCTATGGCAAGGAGCTGGGCGGCGTGAATGTCAAGGAATACGGCACCACCGACGAGGCCTATGCCGACCTCGCCGCAGGCCGTCTGGACGCTGTTGCCGGTTCGTTGCCGAACCTGACCTATCTGGTCAAGAACCGCCCCGAAACCTTTGCCCTGTTCGAGCCGGCCTCCTTCGGCCAGCCGACCTATTTCTCATGGGTGCTGCGCAAGGACGCCGACAGCGACAGCTTTGCCAAGGCCATCAACGATGCGCTGCTGAAGATGACGGATGACGGCCGCGTCAAGGCCATTCAGGAAAAGTGGCTGGGCACCTACACCGAACTCCCCCGCGAAGTTCCGACCAAGTAATGACATGCCGTGGGCGGGAGTGATCCCGCCCACGCGCCAGACCAAGCGGAGCGGCGATGTTTTCGATCTCCACCTTTCTGGACAGTTTCGGGCCGCTCTTCTGGGCGGCGCGCTATACGCTGTTGATCTCGGTTCTGGGCATCGCGCTCGGGCTGGTGATCGGCGCGTTGGTCTGCGCTGCCGCCTTGTCGCGTGTGGTCTGGTTGCGCCGTTTGGCGGCCCTGTGGGTCAGTTTCCTGCGCGGCGTTCCGCTGCTCGTCCAGCTTTTGCTGTTCTACTACCTGCTGCCGGTCATCGGCATTGACGTGCCCGCACTGGTTGCCGCCGTGGTGACGGTGGGCATCTGCGCCAGCGCCTATATTTCCGAGATCTGGCGCGGCGCCATCATGGCCCTGCCCAAGGGGCAGGCCGAGGCCGCCACCGCCATCGGGATGGGGCCGCGCGATATCTGGGCCCGGGTGGTCCTGCCACAGGCTTTCACGATGTCGCTGCCGGCGCTGGTCAACGAACTGATCCTGCTGGTCAAGGCCTCGTCACTGGTTTCGGTCGTCGGCATCCTGGAGCTGACGCGCGCCAGTCAGGCGCAGGCGGCCACGACCTTCCGCCCGCTGGAGGTCTATCTGGCCGCGGCCTGCATCTATCTGCTCATCAATCTCTGCCTGGCCGCGCTGGGGCGCTACCTTGAGCACAGGATGGCCGTGTAATGGACCTGAGCATCCTGCTGCAATACTGGCCCATCCTGCTGAGGGGGTTCGGGCTCACCATCCTGTGTTGGGTACTGGGCACCATCTTCGGCATGGTGCTGGGCCTGATCATCGCGCTTGCGCAGCGCTATGGGCCGCGGCCGCTGGGCTGGCTGATCCAGGCCTATATCGAGATCATCCGCGGCACGCCCTTCCTCGTACAGCTCTTCGTGCTCTACTATGGCGGCCCGCTGGTCGGGTTGCGGCTGGACGCGCTGCCTGCCGGTCTCCTGGGTCTCACGATCTACGGCAGCCCCTACTTCGCCGAGATTTTTCGCTCTGGCTTCCTTGCGGTGCCGAGAGGTCAACTCGAGGCGGCCCGTGCCATCGGCATGTCCGAACCGACGATCGTGCGGCGCATACTTCTGCCCCTGAGCCTCGTCTCGGCGCTGCCGGCGCTGGTCAACTTCTCGATCATCCTGACCAAGGAAACGGTGATCCTGTCGATCATCACCGTGCCCGAGCTGATGTATCAGGTACAACGCATGTCCACCGAGACCTTCCGCTATCTGGAAGCGAACCTGGTGCTGGCGCTGTTCTTCTGGGCATTGGTCGAAACCATTTCGCGCTTCGGCCGCCGGCTGGAAACGCGCATCACGAAACATCTGATCGAAAGGACGTAAGATGCTTGCCGCGTCATCCGTCGAGATCCGCAAGGTCAACAAATATTACGGTCCCTTCCACGCGCTGCGGAATGTGGACCTGTCGATCATACCGGGAAAGGTGACCTGCCTGATCGGACCTTCGGGTTCAGGCAAATCCACGCTTCTGCGCTGCATCAACTTCCTGGAGGAATATGATTCGGGCGAGATCACGATCGACGGGCAGTTGATCGGCTATGCCAGCCCCGGCGGCCGCAAGATGTCAGGTCGCAAGCTGCGCGAGATGCGCCGCTCCATCGGCATGGTGTTCCAGCAGTTCAATCTGTGGCCGCATATGACCGCGCTTCAGAACGTGGCCGAGGGCCTCATCCGGGTGCGCGGCCTGCCGAAATCCGAGGCCGAGGCCCGCGCAGCGGAGGCGCTGAAGAAGGTCGGGCTGGCCGACAAGATGGCCAATCACCCTTCGCGCCTGTCGGGCGGCCAGCAGCAGCGTGTTGCGATTGCCCGCGCCATCGCCATGGAGCCGCGGCTGATGCTCTTTGACGAGCCGACCTCGGCGCTCGATCCGGAACTGGTGGGCGAGGTGCTGAGCGTGATGAAGACGCTCGCCTCCGAGGGCATGACCATGGTCGTCGTCACCCACGAGATGGGTTTTGCCGCGCATGTCGCGGACCAGGTGGCCTTCATGGAAAAGGGCGAACTTGTGGGCGTCGACGCCCCAGGCCAGATTCTGCACCATCCCGAGGATCCGCGCATCCAATCCTTCCTGCGGACCTATCACGAGCGCAACAGCTTCTGATCCGTTCGCAACGCCTCTCAAAACCTGAGCGTATCGCAGCAATGCTGCTTGCCGACCGGGACTCCCGGTCGGCAAGCGCAAGCGGCGATCAGTCGTGAGAAAACAGCTTTCCCCAAAGCCGGTTTTCCCTTTTCAGGATCATGCTCCAGCAAATTCAGGTGACGACGCGGCTTGCAGCGCGTCCGTCACGGTCTTTGCTGCATGTGCATCCAGCGGTGTCTGCGGGCGGATCGGATCGCCGACCGCATAGCCCTGGAACTGCAATGCAGCCTTGAGGCAGCTTGCCAGTCGAAAGCGTGCGAAGACTTCGTTGAAGCCCCACAGCCGCTTTTGAAGCCTGGCGGCATGTTCCCATTCCCCGCGCTTGCAGGCGTTGTAAAGCTCAACGCTCTGCTCGGGCAGCACGCAGGCAGGACCTGCAAACCAGCCCTTCCCACCCATCATGAGCACGCTGACGGCAATGTGCGACGATGCGGCAAACACATCGATCTTGTCGGCGCAGCGATTGAGGATCGACAACAGGCGGCCGGTGTTCGTCGACGCATCCTTCAGCCCGACGATGTTCGGATGCTCCGCGATCGTGCAGATCGTGTCGATGGAAAGATCGGTGCGCTGAAAGTTCGGGTTGGTGTAGACGACGATCGGAAGATCCACGCTGTCGGCAATGTCGAGGAAATAGCTCCTGACCTCCTGCTCGCTGAGCGGAAAATAGGAATCCAGAACCCCGACGATGCCATCGACGCCGATCTTTCTGTAAAGTCTTGCCTGTTCGATGGCCCCTTCCGTGGAGACGCTTGCGACACCCGGAACGACGGGAACCCGCCCGCCCGCCGCCTCAACGACAATCTCGACGACACGGCGCTTCTGCGCGTCGGAGAGATAAGCGTATTCGCCGCTGCTGCCGAGGGGGGTTAGCCCGGTCACGCCCTTGGCGATCAGGTCGTTGCAGAGGTCGCCCAACACCTTTTCATTGATGTTGCCGTCGGCCGTCAAAGGGCTCACAAGGTAAGGTATGACCCCGTAAAAATTCGACATGTATTGTCTTTCTGCCGTTCGTTGGAAGATTGGAGGATTATTGGCCGGCGCGTCAGGCCGAGAGGATGACGCGCTCGAAGGCAGTAGAAAGCTGCCTGGCAGCCTTCCTGAGCATCGTGTCGAGCGGCTCCTCGTCGAGATTGCGTATGCGCGAGCTGGGGCCGACGATGGAAACGGCATAGATCACGCCGATCTCCTTCAGATGGACCGGAGCGGCTATGGCCATCAGCCCCGAATCGATTTCCTCGCGACAGTAGGCAATGCCCTTGTCACGGACCCGCATATACTCTTCGCGAACCTTCTCCGGGTCCGTTATGGTCTTTTCCGTCAGCGCGGCCAGCGGCTGGTTCAACACACGGCTCCAGACGCTCTCGGGCTGATAGGCAAAAATCGCCTTGGCGGCCGCGGCCGCGTGAGCGGGAACGACGCGTCCGGGATTCACATAGCCATGAGCATCCTTCGCGGGCGAAGCCATCACCAGGTTTTCCACCTTGTCGCCACGCAGCACGGACAGGAACGCGGTTTCGTTGGCTTCCTTCGCCAGTTCATGCAGCACGGCATGGGCAACCGTCACCGTCCGGTCCGGGTCCATGATGCCGCGAAGCATGCCGCGAATCCGGTCCCCAAGAACATAGATAGCCGAAGAACCGATCGATTCGTTCTTCTCAAGCTGGACGCAACCCGCGCTCGCGAGCGTCTTCAGCAGGCGGCTTGTCGAAGCTTTCGGCAGGTTCAGGTCATTGCGAATGTCAGTGAATGACCGCCCCTGAGGATGGCTGACAAGCAACTCCAGAATCTGCAATTGCCGCTCCAGCGGATCGCGGCCCTGCTTTTCAGTTTCCTCCATGGTCAGGCCCCTCCCGTATTCGTGCTCACAACTATCCAGCTTTTATCTTGACCGCTTTCGGCCTGTCCAGTAAGAAAGTTCCATTAAGCGGAAATATAGTTCCGTTTAAAGAAACTCATACTCGAGAAAGCAGGGAGGACACGGCGTGGCTTTCAAGTTGAGAATTACGGGTGCTGCAATTGGCGCGATGATTGCCGGCTGCGCAGGTTTTGGAGTGGCGCAGGCCCAGGACAGCAACGTTACGCTGCGCCTGTCGCATAACCTTCCGACAAACAATGCACTCCACTACGGCGTCATGGAGCCTTGGGCGAAGGCCGTTTCCGAGGCGTCCGGAGATTCGATCAAGATCGATATCTATCCGGCACAGCAGCTCGGCGCCGCCAAGGATCACTACAACATGGCGCGCGACGGCATTGTCGATATCGCCTTCTATCTCGTCGGCATAGAGCCGGGCCGTTTCCCGATTGTTTCCGGCGCGGAAATCCCCTTCCTCGTCTCCGACAACGACAAGGGATCGCGCGCTCTTTATGAGTGGTACTCATCCTACATGGACACCGAGATGCCGGACGTGAAGGTCTGCGCCATGTTCTACGATGGAGGTGGCAGCATCCATTCGCGCAAGAAGGTTGAAGTGCCCGAAGACCTGCAGGGCATGAAGATCCGCTCGCCCAACAAGATGGCGGCTGAGCTCTATCGCCTGGCAGGCGGCGCCCCGATCCAGATGTCCGCGAACGATGCCGCCGAGGCTGTCGAGCGCGGCGTGGTGGATGCGGTTTCCTTCCCGTGGAAGCTGACGACTTCGCTCGGTGCCGACCGTGTGTTGAAGTACCACATGGACGCCAAGCTCTATTCGCTGGCGACGGCGCTGCTGATTAACAAGTCTTCTTACGATGCCCTTTCGGACAAGCAGAAGGCTGCGATCGACCAGAATTGCGGTGCCGACGCTTCCGAACACATGCCCAGGGCATGGACGGAATATGAAGATGAGGGCCGCGAGATCCTCAAGAACAAGGAAGGACACGAGATCGTGTCGCTCTCCCCGGAGCATCTGGAACTGTGGAAGGCGATGTCCGCAAACGTGCGCGCAGCCTGGGAAAAGGAAGTGGCCGCGACCGGCGCTGACGGCGCCAGGATCTTCGACGAGCTGAAGTCGAAGCTGGACAGCTACAACGCGAGCTACTGATCCGGGAAAGGTTACGCCATGCGTATTCTGCGATCCGCGCTTGATCTGGTCCCTGCGCTTCTCTTGATGTGCATGGTCCTTTTGACCGCGCTTTCGGTGATGAGCCGCTTCGCAATCAACATGCCGCTGCCGGATGACTATGAACTGACGCGGCTGCTGTTGGGTATAGTTGTTTGTTGGGGCGTTGCCGGTGCCTTCCGGAACGAAAGCCACATCTACCTCGATGTGTTTTGGGGACGCCTGAGCGACAAGGTGAAAAATGTGGTTAGCCGTATCGGTGCGCTCATCTCGTTTCTGATCATGAGCGGCTATTGCGCGGCCCTTTTCATCAAGGTGCAGGATACGATGCGCGCGCATTTGCAGACGCTCGACTTTGGAATCCCCATTTGGGGATTCCAGGCGGCTGCCTGGCTGGGCATTCTTGCAGCCGTCCTCGTGCTGTTGAAGCAGGTCGTTTCGCCCGCGCGCACCGAATCCGTTTCCGATCCCTATGCGACGGCCGAGGTGGCCGGACGCACCTGACATCGCCTTGGTGATCCGGCCAGCATCGTCACCGATTTTCCGGAAAGTCTTCCAACATGGATACCAATCTCGTTATTTGCATCGGCTTCGGGCTGATGTTGTTCCTGTGTGCCTTGCGCGTCCCCATCGGCCTGGCCATGGGGGCAGCCGGAATGGTCGGATTTGGTCTTTTGACTGGATTTACGCCGGCATTCAAACTTGTGTCCCATTCGGTAATCACGACGTTCTCCGACTATACGATGGGGCTCATTCCGCTGTTCGTCCTGATGGGGGCCGTCGTCGTCGCTTCCGGCATCAGCGCCAGCATGTTCCGTGCCGCACAGGCATGGTTCGGCGGCTTCCGGGGCGGGCTGGCCACCGCGACCATCGCGGCCTGCGGCGGCTTTGCGGCAATCTGCGGCTCGTCTGCCGCCACGGCCGCAACGATGACGCGCATCGGCCTGCCGGAAATGCGCGGCTACGGCTATTCCGACAGACTCGCTACCGGTGTTATCGCCGCTGGCGGCACGCTGGGCATCCTTATTCCGCCCTCGATCGCTCTGGCGATCTACGGTCTCATCACACAGCAGAGCATCGGCCTGCTTTTCATGGCGGCGATCGTTCCTGGTCTCTTCGCCGTCCTTTTTTACATGTTGACGGTTCGGATCTGGATCTGGAGGCGGCCGCAGGACGCACCGACGGGCCAACCGACACCGATGCGCGAACGCGTTTCCTCCCTCAGCAAACTGTCACCCATGCTGCTTCTCATCATCCTGGTGATCGGCGGCATCTATGGCGGGCTGTTCACGCCGACCGAAGCAGGTGCCATCGGCGCAGCCGGCGCAATCGTCATCAGCTTTACGATGGGAAGCTTCTCCGGCAAGCGGCTTGTAGAGGCGTTGATCGAGAGCGTTCACACCGGCGCGGCGATCATCACCATTCTGGCGGGAGCCCTGCTGTTCGGCTATTTCCTCACGATCACGCAGACGCCGCAGAAGATCTCCACCTTGCTGATGGAAGCAAACCTCGGCGCCTATGGTACATTGGCGGTCATCCTGCTCGTCATGCTCCTGCTCGGCTGCATCATGGATGCGACAGCCGTGGTGCTCATCACGGTTCCGATCGTTTATCCGATCATCACCCAGCTTGGCTTCGATCCGATCTGGTTCGGTGTCGTCGTCACCATGACCGTCGAGATCGGCATGATCAGTCCGCCATTCGGGTTGAACGTGTTCGTGATCAAAGGATTGTCACGCCAGACCGACATCTGGGAAATCTACAAAGGCGTCACCCCCTTCATCCTCGCGGACATTCTTCGCATCGTCCTGGTGTGCGCCTTCCCTGCGTTGGTGATGTTCCTTCCAAATCTCATGAAGTAATCGCGGCATCCGCCGCCAGGCGAAGGGGAAACTCCCCTTCGCAATGGGCCGCAGGTTCGGGCGTTCGCCGGCTCGACCTCCGGGGACCCGCATATTTCGAAATTCAATATTTCTGACAGGAGTAGTCTGGTGCCGTTTGTAAACATCAGGAATGGGCAGCTGTATTATGAGGAAGCCGGACAGGGCTCGCCTCTCCTGCTCATCCCGGGTCTTGGTGGGGTGGGAAGCTTCTGGAAAAAGCAGGTCGAGTTCTTCCAGAACCATTTCCGCGTCATCATTCACGATCACCGCGGCACGGGGCGCAGTATGGCCGAAACGGAAAGGTTCTCGGTCGATCTCATGGCGGACGATGTCGAGGCCCTGATCACGCAGCTCGATCTCAGCGACATTCAGATTATTGGCCACTCGACCGGCGGCGCAATTGCGCAGGCACTGGCCATTCGCCAGAAATACGACCTGCGCAAGCTGGTCCTCAGCGCTACATGGGCTTATGGCGACGACTATTTCCGCACGCTTTTTGGGACGCGCCTGCAAATTCTCGAAAAGATCGGAATGCACGCCTACGAACAGTTCGGCCGCATCGTGCGCTATCCGCCCTCATTCCTCGGCAAGAACCCCGAATTTCTGCAGCCATCCGGCAACAATGAAAGCGGTGACGCACCGACTATCGCGTCGCGCATTCAGGCTTTGCTGGATTTCGATTCCCGGAACCAGCTCGCTCGGATCGATGTCGATACGCTGCTGATCGGGGCGATCGACGATGCAGTCACCCCGCACCATCTTTGGGACGAACTCGCCGAAGGCATCCAGGGCGCCCGGATGGTGAAGCTGCCGGAAGGGGGGCATTTCTGTCCCCAGACCGCAAGCGACGCGTACAACACTCACGTGATGAACTTCCTGCAAGGCAGGGGGTAGTCGCGCCTTCGATCCAAATAAGATCAATCATTTCCCGGGAGAATGACATGTCGTGGAAAAAAGAGACCATGCCGACGATGATCGATGCGGTTTCGGCCTATCGTGAGACACGGATCGAAGAGCGTTTGCCACGCTGGGAAGCCAGATTGCGCGTCAACGAGGAAGAGCTGCGCAATTTCATGGCAATTCCGCTGACAACGCATGAGCCTCAGCTGACTGCGCCGCGCCTTCCGCTCAAGACGGAAACCGTCACCGGCTCGGGATCGTACACGGCGAGCAATGCCGGCGCTCTGGCTGCCAAAGTCCGTTCCGGGGAAGTGAGCGCGCTGGAAGTTGCCGAGGAATACATCACCAGGGCGGAGGCCGTAACAAGCCTCAACCTGTTCACGTCATTCGACGGCGACCTCATGCGCGAGGAGGCACGCTCCATCGACACGCACATCGCGAAGGGAGAGGAGGTCGGCCCTCTGGCGGGCGTGCCGGTTCCGATCAAGGACTTCATGTTCGTGAAAGGCTATCCGCGCACCGGCGGCACGCGCGCACTGCCGGCGAGCACCGACCACGACGACGCGCCAGTCGTTGCCAACGTCCGCAAAGCCGGCGCCGTCATGGCCGGCATGACCAACCTGCACGAGCTTGCCTATGGCGCGACCGGCATTAACCCGCATTTCGGTCGCGTCGGAAACCCGCACAGCCCTCACCATCTGGTCGGAGGTTCAAGCTCGGGCGCAGCCGCATCCATTGCCGCCGGCCTTACGCCGGTCGCAGTGGGGAGCGACACATCGGGTTCCATCCGCATCCCCTCCACCTTCTGCGGCGTGGTCGGGCTGAAGCCTTCCTATGATCGCATCGAGCGCGGCGGCGTCCTGCCGCTGGCGTGGTCGCTGGACCATCTGGGGCCGATCGGGCAAACCGTCGAAGATGCGGCGCTTCTCTACGCTGTGATGGCGGACATCGATCCGTCCGCCGTCTGCCCTTCGGCTGATGCCGCGATTTCCGGCATTCGCTTCGGCAAGCCGTCTCATTATTTCTACGACGAGGTCGACGATGAAATCCTAGCCCGCATCGACCAGGTTATCGAAAGACTGGCGCTGAAGGGCCACAGCATCAATCCCGTCACGGTTCCTGCCATCGAGAACTGCCTGCCGATCCATATCCAGACGGTGACAGCGGAAGCTGCCCAGGTCTATTGGGAGGCGGTCGAGAAGGCACCGGAGGTTCTGGGAGAAGACGTTCGCGTACGGCTGGAAGTCGGGCAGTTCCTGTCGAGCGTGGACTATGTCAAGGCGCAGCAATTGCGCACCATGCAGCGCGAGAACCTCCAGGCCGTGCTCAAGGACGTCCATGTTCTGATCACGCCCACGGTCGCGACCGTGGCGCCTCGCATCGAAGACGAATTCGTCGTCATCAACGGCAAAGTCCGGCCGATGCACCCTGCCCTGACGCGGTTCACGACCCCCTTCAACCAGTCGGGACTTCCGGCGATCACCCTGCCCTGCGGCTTCAACAGTTCCGGACTTCCGATGGGGCTCCAGCTCGCCGCGGCGTTTGGGGAAGAAAAATTGCTTCTGCAGGTGGCCCAACAGGTTCAGGCAGTCATCTCTGAACTTTGATGTGAAACGAAACGCCCGGCCTTCCCAATGGAAGACCGGGCGTTTCGCAGGATACTACGCGCCTTATCGGCTCCGGACACCACCCTATCGGTGATGTCCGGAGCCTTTCTGTCAGGCTGCGGTCGAGCAGCCGATACGGCCCATCGCCTCGATCTCGACAAGAATCTCCGGCTGCGCCAGCGCTGCGACTTCGACCAGCGAGCAGGCCGGAAAATCGCCGCTGAACTCCTCGGCGCGTGCCTGCCAGACTTCCTTGTTGTGCGCCATGTCGGTGACGAATATCGTCATCTTCAGAATATCGTCCATCCGGGCGCCGGCGGCTTCCACATAGGCGCGGATCTTCGAGAAGATGAACTTGCTCTGGTCGTAGGCATTGTCGCCCTTGATGCTGACCAGATCGTTCTCCCGAGCCGTCAGGCCGGAGACGAAGAACAGGTCGCCGCTGACCAGACAGTTCGACCAGGTCTTCGGCTTGGGCTCGCTCACCTGGGCGGTCAGCACGCGCGTCTTTTTCATGGGGTTTCCTTTCAAGCGGTTTGAAACTCGTGGGACTGGCGGCCAAGCCCACTCCCTGCCATCGTCATCACGTCCCCCGGCCTCAGGAATATCGGATCCGGCTTTATGTGTCAACGGCGGAGCAAAACCAGGCCGTTGGGCGGCGCAAAAGTAGGCCACTTGGCGCCGCAAGCGGGGAACGGCGGGAGGGCGTAGCCCGACT
>NZ_QGGG01000029.1 GCF_003148475.1 Pseudaminobacter salicylatoxidans
TCAATGCAGAAGGGAAATAGGTGGCCGGATTTTACTCCGCCCGCGGCCGGACTATCCCGCCGCTACCGTGGCCGGTTTTTGCACCGCCGCTCTCAACGATAGCGTTTCAACCCATCGTGGACGTTGCCTCGGAATCGCGACCCTTTGCCTACGAGGCACTGGTCCGGGGGCTGAACGGTGAAGGTGCCTCGAAGATACTGGCTGAGGCCCGCACAAAAGATTTCCAGGCATTCGACTCAAGCTGTCGCAAGCGCGCCGTAGAGCTGGCACAGCGTCTCAAACTCTCTTCCCATTTGAGCGTGAATATCTCGTCGGAAGCTGTCGGACACGCCAGTCATGGACTGATCTCGACGCTTGACGCCGCGCGTACCAGTGGTTTTCCCGAGGAGAAACTGATCTTTGAAATCTCGGAGCATAGGGCGATCGATGATCTAAGCCGTGCAAAAGACGAGATCAGCGTATGCAAGAGCCGTGGTTCCCTGATCGCCTATGACGATTTCGGGGCAGGTTACAATTGCATTGCCGCCCTGCTGGAGATCAGTCCCGACATCCTGAAGATCGACATGAGCCTGATCAGGGGGATCGACACGGATATCAGGCGGCGCTCGATAATGTCGGCTATTCACGACGTTTGTAGCCGACTGCATATCGCAATCATCGCGGAGGGGATCGAAACGCGGCAGGAAATGGACGCACTACGCGCCCTTGGTGTAAATCTGATGCAAGGCTACTATTTTGCACGGCCCATCATCGAACATCTTCCCATGCCCGCCCCCGACGCCGACGGACCAGGGATTGAACGAGAAGCACTCACGATGGAGAATAAATACTAACGTGAATCACCAGGATTGGTAGTGGAAGTATAAAATGACGATTTCGAATGAAGATGACCTGATCAGGTTGAAAGAAATAGGCCGGATCGTTGCCAATACTTTGAAGGCCATGGGTGCCGTCGTCGAACCTGGAATGACGACAGCCGAACTCGACGCCATCGGCCGTGGACTTCTCGAACAGGAAGGCGCGCGGCCGGGGCCGGAACTTTGCTATCGCTTTCCCGGTGCAACCTGCATCAGCGTCAACGAGGAAATTGCCCACGGGATACCCGGCGGCCGGCAAATTGAACGCGGTGACCTGATCAACATTGACGTGTCGGCGGAAAAGGACGGGATATTCGCCGATACCGGCGCGTCCTTTGCTGTCCCGCCTGCGGCCGCCGCGATCGGACGGCTCTGCCGCGACGGGCGGCGCGCGATGTGGACGGGTATCAGGCAGGTCGGAGCCGGCAGACCGCTGGCGCGCATCGGCTATGCCATCGAGGAATTCGCTCGCAAGAACCGCTACACTCTGGTGCAAAACCTCGCCAGCCATGGCGTCGGGCACTCGTTGCATGAGGAGCCGAAAGAGATCGCGACATGGTCTGACCCATCGGAGCACAGAATGATGAACGACGGTCTGGTTTTTACGATCGAACCCTTCCTGTCGATCGGAGCCGATTGGGCAAAGGATGGGGATGATCCATGGACTCTCTTCAGCGATCCGTTAGCGCCCACGGTTCAATATGAGCACACCGTCGTCGCCACGCGCAACGGCCCGCTGGTTGTTACCCTGCCTAACTAACGGTAACGAGTTGCGATCCGGCGCCAATCCTTAAGTCTGGGGAAGAGGTTTACGACTTTCAGGATGAGCAGTCGGCCAGGCCACCGCAGGATGAGTACGCCCGGCTTTTGGCCCTTCGCCGGTCAGCGTGGTCGCTAATTTTACGATGTCGCCTCAAGTATCGGCGATATGTCTGATGAAATCATCAAGAGAAACATTACCGCCGGTTGCGACCACCAGGATCGTCTTGCCCGAAACATCGAGGCCGCCCTCCATAAGGGCGGCAAGCGAAGCAGCGCCCGATGGCTCGAGAACAAGTTTCATCCGCTCGAATGCAATTTTCATTGCCCGCCGAACCGACGCATCAGTGACGGTGAGCCCGCACACGCCCGCAGCCCTCACCGCGGCAAAGGGAGCTTGACCGGGCGCGCGCGCCATCAACCCATCGCAAATCGAGTTCGCTGCGAGCGGCATGGTTTCGATCTCGCCATGGGCGAGCGAGGTTCCCATGCCATTGAAACCCTCCGGTTCGACACCAATCACGCGCGTTTGAGGCGACAGATAGTGAAATGCCAAAGAGACACCTCCGATGAGACCACCACCCCCGACGGCGCAAAACAGCATATCGGCGCTGGCACCCTTAGCGGCAAGCTGATCGAGCGCCTCAAGGCCGGCACCGGCTTGGCCCGCGACGACCTCCGGGTCATCAAACGGGTGGAGCAGGGTAAGGCCTTGTTCCGCAGCGATCTGCCTTGCCCGCTCCGACGCCACTTCCTCGCGGGCGCGCTCGCCGTGATCGGTCAGCACGACAGCAGCGCCATAACCAGCCGTCGCATCGCGCTTTGCCACCGGCGCATCGATCGGCATAACGATTGTGACCGGAATACCAAGCGACTGGCCGGCGGCGGCCAGCCCTTGCGCGAAATTACCCGAGGAATAGGCAACGACCCCGCGCTTCGCCTCTTGCGGCGAAAGCTGCTTCAAACGCCAATGGGCACCGCGAACCTTGAAGGAACCCGCCCACTGCAGTGACTCAGGCTTGACAAAAACCCGTGCTGCCCCTGTTTGCCGGGCAAGCGCGGCAGATTCCAGGAGCGGAGTGACCTGGGTTGCCTGTGACGTGACCGTATAGGCATTCTTCAGGTGCTCAAGGGTTGGAACTGAAATCTTCGCCATCATTTGCCTCACCGAAAAACTTCTGATTCTAGAGCATTCTAGAGCAAATTCGAATCCATACCGCCGCACATGTAACGCTTGCAGCGAAGGACACTGCTGCAAGGATAGTGGGATCAGTCGATATCTTGCTCGGCACCCCTGGGTTAGACATCACCGCCACCCCTTGCTCCTGTCCTCCTTTTGACCGGCAGCCTCAAGTGCCCCACGGCTCTGGTATTCTCATTCATCGAAACATCGCCGCGCGACTCGCGGCATCGCCGTCTCCAACCATCTTGGCCGATGGCACGCTGAGCCTGTCTTCACCAGCGCGGAAGAAGCTGACCACGGCTGGCCTTGCGCGCGCAGGCAAGAAGGTACGGTTTCCCAAAAAAATCGCCCCAGGATTTCGGCACCCCCTTCCATACACATGCGTATGGAAATATACCATACGCATGTGTATGGAAGTACCTTGCTGTTTGTCCGCATGGGCTTCCCACCGAGGAAGGGTTGTTATGTCAGGGTATTTCGGGAAATGAAGACACACGCAAAAGTAGTTGTTATCGGTGGCGGCGTTATCGGCTGCAGCATTTTGTTCCATCTGGCGAAATTCGGCTGGACGGACATCGTTCTGATCGAGCGAAAGGAGCTGACTGCAGGCTCGTCCTGGCACGCTGCCGGGAATGTCCACGCCGTCAACGAGGATGCCAACATCTCCGCGCTGCAGGCATACACGCTGAACCTGTTCAGCGAGATTCAGGAGACTTCCGGCCAGGATATCGGCCTCCATCTGGCCGGCGGCATCAACACCGCAGCCACGCAAAGCCGCTGGGAATTCCTGCGCGCGGAAGCCGCACGTCACAAGGTTCTCGGAATCAAGTCCGAACTTATCGGCCCGGATGAAATCAAGAAGCTCTGCCCGATCATGGATACATCCACGATCGTGGGCGGGCTCTTCGACCCCAAGGAAGGCCATCTCGATCCTTCCGGCACGACGCATGCCTATGCGAAAGCCGCGAGAACATACGGCGCGGAAATCTATCGACATACCAAGGTCGAGGCTCTGGCACAGCGTGCGGATGGTGGTTGGGACGTGAGCACGGACAAGGGCACCATCGTTGCCGAGCACGTGGTCAATGCCGCAGGTCTATGGGCGCGTGAGGTGGGTGCAATGGCAGGCGTGCATCTGCCCCTGGTCCCAATGGAGCACCACTACCTGATCACGGAGGCCCTGCCGGCCCTCGAAGCGATGGAGCGCGAAATCCCGCTGATTCTTGATCTCGATGGCGAGATGTACCTTCGTCAGGAGGGTAAGGGTATCCAGCTCGGCGTATACGAGACACCGGCAAAGCCATGGGCGCTTGACGGAACGCCGTGGGATTATGCGGAAGACGAATTGCTGGTCCCCGAGCTCGATCGTCTGACCGATGCCCTCTCGGTCGGCTTCCAGCGCTTCCCGGAAGTTGCGGCTGCGGGCATCAAGCGCATCATCAACGGCCCCTTCACTTTCACGCCAGACGGCAATCCGCTCGTAGGCCCGGTTCCGGGAGTGCGGAACTACTGGGCGGCCTGCGGTGTCATGGCGGGCTTTGCCCAAGGGGGCGGTGTCGGTCTCGCACTGGCACAGTGGATGATCAACGGCGAACCGGAATTCGACATCTTCGCGATGGATGTCGCGCGTTACGGCGATTACGCGACGACTGGCTACGTCACCGAGAAGTCAAAGGAATTCTACGAAAGACGCTTCCGGATAGCCTATCCGAACGAAACATGGCCTGCGGCGCGCCCCCTGAAAACCTCGCCGCTCTACGAACGCCAGAAGGACAAGGCCGTCTTCTCGGTCTCGTATGGACTTGAAACGCCAATGTATTTCAGCACGGATGGCACAAAGCCATCCGAGACTGGCAGCTTCCGTCGCTCCAATGCTTTTCCGGTCGTGGGCGAGGAAGCCCGCAATGTTCGCGAGAATGCCGGACTTTTCGAGCTTACCTCATTCTCCAAATACGAGGTGACCGGCCCCGGAGCGAAAGCCTGGCTCAACTGGATTACCGCCTGCGCCGTTCCAAACCCCGGCCGGGCCCGCCTTGCTCCCATGCTGTCGGCCACTGGGCGGCTGATGGGAGATCTCACGATCTGGGCCCTCGCCGAAGACCGCTATATGATATTCGGCTCCGGCTATCTCCAGGCATGGCACATGCGCTGGTTTGCCAATCACATGCCGGCCGAAGGCGTCCACGTCCGCAATTGCTCGGATGCGTATGGTGGCTTCTCGATTGCGGGTCCAAGGTCACGTGAAATCCTGCAACGCATTACAGGCGAAAATCTGGACAACAAGGCGTTCAGCTTCATGGGTGTCAGGCTCGCAGATGTCGGCTTTGCCCCTGCCATCATCGGCAGGCTTTCCGTGACAGGCGAACTGGGCTACGAGATTGTCGTGCCTTCCGCCTATGTGACGACACTCCACGACCGCCTCCATGAGGCGGGCGCCGATCTCGGCTTGCGCGATTTCGGCGTCTATGCACTGATGTCGCTCAGGCTGGAAAAATCCTTCGGCATCTGGTCGCGCGAATTCTCTCGCGACTACACGGCGCTGGAATCGGGAATGAGCAGATTCGTCGCCTACGACAAGCCAGACTTCATCGGCCGCGATGCCGCCCTGCGTGAAAAGGAAGCCAACTCCCCAAAGCGAAGGCTGATAACGCTTTCCATTGATACGGATAAAGCTGATTGCTGGGGCTACGAGCCAATCTGGTACGGCGACAAGATGGTCGGCTTCACGACTTCGGGCGGTTATGGCCATTGCGCCGGGACGAGCCTGGCGATGGGCTATCTCAGCGCCGGAGCCTTTGACGGCCAGACGCCGCTGGAGGTTCACGTCCTTGGCGACCGTCGACCGGCAAGGCTGCTTGAGCGCTGCGCGATCGATCCGGAAGGAAAGAAGATGCGCAGCTAACACTCCCTACGCCGGGATTCTAAACCTTGGGAGTGGCGGCCTGACTGCCACTCTCTACTACGTTTTGCAGTCAGTTTGCCAATCCTCTGCCATGCGGTGTATTGGAATAACGGTTTCACGCCGCGCCGGAACGGCGATCGGCATCCAAGCATGCGGGCATGGCTGCGAACTAACGGGATAAGCCTTGACGCCAAAGCAGCGGAACAAAAACAAGTCCGGCGACAGCATGTCGAGCCGGCTGGATCGGCAGGACTGGATCGACGCGGCGGTCCAGCTGTTTTCCGAAGAGGGCATCGACGCCGTCATGGTCGAGCCCATAGCGCAGCGTCTCGGGGTCACTCGCGGCAGCTTCTACTGGCATTTCAGGAACCGCGCCCATCTTCTGGAAGAGATCCTAGCTTACTGGAGCGAGCACTGCACATCCATGATGTTGGCGCAGATCAAGCCGTTGGATGACATTATCGACGTGGTTCTGGCACTTTTCGAAATGTGGATGAAGGACGAACCCTTCGCGCCGCATCTGGATGCTGCCGTGCGCGACTGGGCAAGACGGTCGCCCGAAGTCAACCTCGCTGTTGCGCAGGCAGACGAGGTGCGCACGAATGCGATCGCGGCGGCCTTCCTGAAATCAGGTTATGCGTCCCGCGAAGCGCTTATTCGCGCACGCATCCTCTACAATATGCAGATCGGCTACTACGAAGCCAATATCCGCGAACCCCTTGCGGTCAGGCTGGACTACTCCAGCGAATATGTCTTCGTCTTCACTGGCAGGCCGCTAAACGAAGAGCGCAAGCGCGCCTACAAACGCCGCTTCGATGTCGAGTAGCGTGGCCGCCCAAGTAGACCATCCGAAGGATCATCCTCGGACGGCCCCGTTCGATCAGCGTGTCCAGTCCAGAACGACCTTGCCGCAATTGCCGCTCTTCATGATCTCGAATCCCTGCACATAGTCCCCCACTGACAATCTGTGAGTGATCACTTTTCGTATGTCCAGGCCCGTCTGCAGCATAGCGAGCATCTTGTGCCAGGTCTCGAACATCTCACGACCGTAGATGCCCTTGACCGTCAGCATCTTGAACACCAGCCTGGTCCAGTCGACCGTCGAGGGGCGAGAGGGAATGCCCAGCATGGCAATCTTGCCGCCCATCACCAGATGCTCCGTCATCTGCTCGAAAGCCGCCGGCGCACCGCTCATTTCCAGGCCGACGTCGAACCCTTCCTTGATGCCAAGGCGCGCCTTGACAGACGCGAGGTCTTCCATCGACACGTTGACCGGCACAACATCGGCGACTTCGCCGGCAAGCGCCAGACGAGTCGGGTTTATGTCCGTGACGACAACATGACGCGCACCGACATGGCGGGCCACCGCAGCGCCCATGATGCCGATCGGACCAGCGCCGGTGATAAGGACATCCTCGCCGATCAGGTCGAATGAAAGGGCGGTGTGGACCGCATTGCCGAGCGGGTCCAGGATGGCGCCGATCTCGTCATCAATTTCATCCGGCAGGGGAACAACGTTGAAGGCCGGGATTTTTACATATTCGGCGAAAGCGCCAGGAATGTTGACGCCGATCCCGCGCGTCTGCGGGTCGAGGTGAAAGCGGCCACCACGAGCCGCCCTGCTCTGCATGCCGATAACGTGCCCCTCCCCCGAAACGCGCTGGCCGAGATGCAACCCCTTGGTGGCCGAGCCCAGTTCGACGATCTCGCCAGCATATTCGTGGCCGACGACCATTGGAACCGGAACGGTCTTTCTGGCCCATTCGTCCCAGACGTAGATATGCGAGTCCGTGCCGCAAATGCCGGTCTTGTTCACCCGGATCAAGACTTCATCGTCGGCTATCATCGGTACCGGCTCGTCTCTGAACCACAAACCAGGTTCATCCTTCGTCTTCACAAGTGCCTTCATAAAGCTGCCCCTTTCAATAGCTGTCAGATGACGCCCAGCGCCTTCCCTGCGTCGACGAATGCGTCGACGGCGAACTGTACGTCAGCGTCAGACAATCCCGCCGACATCTGGGTGCGTATGCGCGCTTTCCCTTTCGGCACCACCGGAAAGAAGAAGCCGGCGACATAGACGCCGCGCTCATCGAGTGCCCTGGCCATTTCCTGGGCCAGCACCGCATCGTAGAGCATGACGGGAATGATCGGAGTTTCACCCGGAAGGAGTTCGAACCCAGCCTTGACGAGGCCATTTCTGAACACCTTCGCATGGCGTGCAAGCCGCGCGCGCCTGTCGTCGGCCTGTTCAGCGATCTCGAGCGCCTTGAGCGAACCGGCAGCGATCGCGGGCGCCAGACTATTGGAAAACAGGTAGGGCCGCGCGCGCTGGCGCAGCAGGTCGATTACAGGTTTTGCTGCGGCGACAAAGCCGCCCATTGCGCCGCCCAGGCTCTTGCCGAATGTGCCGGTGACGATACCGACCCGGTCGTTGACTCCGGTCAGTGCAGGCGTGCCGCGCCCCTTCTCGCCCAGATGACCGGTTGCGTGGCAATCATCCACCATAACGACCGCACCATAGCGCTCCGCCAGGTCGCATATCCCGGGAAGCTGGGCCACATATCCGTCCATCGAGAAGACGCCGTCGGTGGCGATCATCTTGAAACGCGCGCCGTCCTTTTCGGCCTCCCTGAGTCGGTCCTCCAGCTCATCTAGGTCGCCATTCCCGAAACGGTAGCGGCGCGCCTTGCTCAATCGCACGCCGTCGATGATGGAGGCATGGTTCAGCCCGTCCGATATTATGGCGTCTTCCGGCCCCATGAGCGGCTCGAAAACACCGCCGTTGGCGTCAAAGCAGGCAGCAAAAAGAATTGCGTCTTCCTTGCCAAGGTAGCGTGCGACCGCCAGTTCCAACTCCCGATGCAGGGTCTGGGTACCGCAAATGAAGCGCACCGAGGCCATGCCGAAGCCGAACGCGTCGAGGCCGGACTTGGCCGCGGCTATGATCTCGGGGTGGTCAGCAAGTCCAAGGTAGTTGTTGGCGCAAAGATTGATAACCGGGCGCCTCGTCTCACCGGAGGCAACCTCTATGCGCCCGCCTTGCGGCCCCGCGATCAGTCGTTCATGCTTATAAAGCCCGTCGGCATCTATCTGCGCGAGCACGCCTTCCAGATGGCGCAGGAATTCCGCTGACATAACTATCCTCCGTTTAGTATAATGGAATTCCATTATACAGGAAAATAGTCAAGCCTAAAGCTGACGGTCAGTTGTAAAGGACGATCAACAGCCCTTTCGCTGGCTCCGAAGAGACATTGGCGATCCGGTGCGGCACGTCCGCCGGGTAGCGCGCGGTCTCTCCGGCCCCGATCGACCTGCACGAATCGCCGCTTGATACCTCAAGCCCCGGAGTAAAGGCCGTAAGATGCTCGAACGCGCCCGGGGCATGCGGCGCGCTGTCCAGAATGCCTCCGGCGGCGATTTCGAGACCATACCACTCGATCCTTCCGGCCAGGTTCGGCGGGCTCAGGATTCGCAGGACGCAGGAGCCATCGGCATTCTTGATCTCAGGGGTGTGGGAAGCTGGAACGACCTCTATGGCGCTGTCGTCACCGGGGGGTGTACGCCCCTCTAACAGATCGGAAAACTCGATTTTCAGGGCACGCGTCAGGCTCCAGAGAACGGCAAAGGTCGGGTTGGCCTTGCCGCGTTCGATCTGGGACAGCATCGACTTCGACACTCCGGACCGGGCGGCCAATTGCTCGAGTGTCAGCCGCCTGGCCTTACGCTGCTCTTGTATCGCCGGCCCGATTTCAGGGGTGTTGGCAGCCTCCGTCGCCATAAGATCCTTCCACTATCCTGGAAATGTACACCATGCTGATCAAGGCCGATAGCACATTCCCCACTCATGGCGATAACTGAAAAGATCGCGCTCCTTCGCTCCATCGCCGTTCCGTCTAGAGGCGCGCACCGAGGCCCGCGAACATCTTGCGCTCCATCACGCGCGCAACAAGCGATAGCGGAAGCGCAAGCAGGCAGTAGATGACGCCTACAAGAAGGAAGATATGCAACGGCAGAAAATCCGTCGAACTGATGTCCTTTGCACGAAGCATGATTTCCGGAGCGGAAATGAGCGAAGCCAACGAGCTATCCTTCAGCACCGTTATCAACATGTTGACTAGCGGCGGCAGAGCGATGCGTGTCGCCTGCGGGATGATGATGAAGCGATAGATCTGGAAGGAGGACATGCCGACAGTGAGTCCCGCCTCGCGTTGACCACGATGTGTCGCCTCGATACCCGCCCTGAAGATTTCGGCGATATAGCCTCCCGAACTGATCCCCAGGCCAAGGATTGCCGCGGGAACGGCGTCGAGTGCAATTCCAAGTGGAACCAGCCCGAAATACAGCAGGAACAATATCACCAGCGAAGGAACGCCCCGAGTGATCTCGACATAAACGGTCGCCATCCGCCTGACGCTTTTGCGGGGGCTTAGCCGGCCGATCGCCACGACCAGGCCGATTACCAGCCCCAGCGCGAACGCCCCGGCTGTGATCTTCAAAGTGACGACGACCGCACGCGTAATATCATACGACCAGGATGGCCACTTCTGCGGATAGACCGCAAGAAACGACTGAAAATCTGACAATAATCCTATCATGACTGGGAAGCTTTCTTCTTCTCCAGATGGTCGACCCACCGGGCTATCGGGAATGTCATGCAGAAATAGAGGCATGCTACCAGAAGGTAGATAAACGCAGTATCGAACGTTTCAGTGGTGAGGTTACGCGCGCGGAACAATATCTCCGGAGCAGCAACGGCAGACGCGACGGCCGTATCCTTGATGAGGCCGACGGCGTAGTTGCCTAGCGGCGGCAGGGTTATCCGCAAAGCCTGCGGAAGGATGATATAGCGCATGGTCATGAACGGCTTCATGCCCACCGCCGCCGCCGCTTCGCGCTGGCCATGATGAAGGGCCGAGATCCCGGACCGGAAGATTTCGGTGCAATAGGCACCGCCACTCAGCCCCAGGCCGATGATCGCCGCCGGCAATGGATTGAGCCGGGTTCCGACATAGGTCAACCCGAAATAGCAGATGAAAAGCAGTGTCAGCGCCGGAATTCCGCGGAATAGCTCGACGTAGACGTTGATAAGGGCGTTCACGATCGAAAGCCTGTACGTCTTGAGGATAGCCAGCGTAAGACCGATAAACACGGCCATCAGAAAGCTACCCGCGGTGATCATCACCGTGACGCCGGCCCCCTGAAGCAGGACTTCGAGATAGACCGGCGCGCGCGAGCCTATATAGGCGAGGCTGTCCATGAACATCGTTCAGCCTACCCGCAATTGTCCAAGAAAGCGCTGCGTGCGCTCATGACGGGGATTGTCGATGACTTCAGCAGGCGAACCGCTCTCGACCACGACCCCGCCATCCATGAAAACAATCTCATCGGCAACATCGCGGGCGAACCGGATTTCATGTGTCACCATGACCATCGATCGGCCTTCGGCGGCCAGTTCCTGGATCACGCCCAGAACCTCTCCCACCAGTTCGGGGTCCAGAGCCGATGTCGGCTCATCGAAAAGCATCACTTTCGGCTGCTGGGCAAGGGCACGCGCAATACCGATGCGCTGCTGTTGTCCACCTGACAGGCGCTCAGGATATTCGTTGCGTTTGTGCGCCATATGGACCTTTTCCAGCATCGTCTCGGCAAGCGTCATCGCATCCTTGCGGGCAAGCCTCTGCACGCGCCAAGGCCCCAAAGCCACGTTCTCGAGGACTGTCAGATGCGGCCACAGATAGAAATTCTGGAAAACGAAACCCATTTCGCGACGCTGGGAAGCCAGCTTGCTGGCACTTGCCCGCAGAATCCTGTCGCCCCGCCGCTCCTCTCCTATCAGTTCACCGTCAAGGTAGATGTGACCAGCGTTTGGCACTTCCAGATGGTTTATACAGCGCAGCAGCGTTGTCTTGCCGGAACCGCTCGGGCCAATCAGGACAAGCTTCTTGCTCTGACCGAGGCTTAGATCAACCCCGTTCAAGACATTCAGCGCGCCGAAATGCTTTCGCAGGCCTTCGATCTTCAGAAGAGTTTTCGTTTCAGCCATATCTGCAAACGCCTCTGGAAAAGGGGGGCCATCCGGGCACTCGGGTCCAGTTTTTGCCTGCCTGCACAACAGCCTGCGGCTGCACCCGGGAAACCAAATCCGACTGGGCCTGTTTCGTTGATTGGTCCGCTGGACCTCGGCTGTCTCTGGCGCCAGGCGCCAGAGACAGCCGACCACGCGCTTATTCGCAGCCGGCAAGTTGTGGGTATTGCCAATCCTCAGGACGATCGACACCAAGGCGCGGATTGTCCCCTGATGGCGTAAACCAGAATTTGTCGGTGAAGCCGTACTCCGAAGCCAGCTTATAGTTGGAACATGTGTTCCATATCTCGGCGATCGCCTCGTTAATGCACTGCTCCAGTTTCGGCGCTTCCCTGGACATACCGAACAGGATCTGGAACTTGCCGGTGATGATGGGCATTTTCGGATCATAGGGATCGGTGACCGGAATTGACTCGATGTTCAATTCTGGCTGCTGTATCGAGATGTACTGCATCATCGGCGGATCGAGGAAGAGGACGTCGACGCGGCCAGCGACCAGGTCGCGGATCGCGGCATCGCCGGTCTCGTAAAGCTTAACGTCCGGGTTGATCATCTTCAGTTCGGGGACCTGCGCGAAACCCTGAACGGTTGCGATGCGCTTGTCCTTCAACTGATCGAGCTTGGTGATGTTGGCACCCTTCCTCTGGGTCATCAAAGAACCAGCAAAATAGATCGGATCGGTCATGCTGATCACCTCCGTTCTGGGAAGCGTCCAGCCCATCATGCCGTGCATGATATCGACACGACGCGATTTCACCGACTCGATCTCGGCAGCCCATTCCATCAGCGCCGGCTCGACCTCAAGGCCCAGCTTCTCGGCAACGAGAGTCATGATGTCGCCATCGATACCGATCAGCTTCCCATCCCTGGTTCCGGTTCCCGGCATATCGCCATTGTAGGCGACCGTCAGCTTGCCCGGGGTTACCAGTTCCGCACCGTCGCACACCTTTTGCGCTAGTGCAGCGGGCGTTGTTGCCAGAAGCGCTATGGCGGCCGCCGCCACCCCCAGTGTAGAAGCTCGGCTCGCGATCTTGGGGTTAATCCTCATAGTTTCCTTCTCCTCCACTAAAATCCGGTTGGAATGATATTGCTGGAGAAGGCCGTACAGATATTGAATGGATAGGTTGACATTTTGAATAAATCGGACAACTCGGCATTGTTGCGACGGCATACATAGGTTCTCATTCGTTGTCGATGAGCCACATCCAAGCTATTGGCCGGTCTGAGCCCATTCACATGAACCCAGCCCGACCATCGGCGCAGGTTTCAACGGTTTCCCGGAAGAGTCATGACCAGCGACGGCGACCACCGGCGAAGCCAATCGTCGTCTTATGGACGCTTCGTATTGAGAGGAGCTTTATCTGTCCAAGCAGGCGCAGGAAATCAACCAGTCCGCGAAATAGCGCGCACGGCTGCGTTCTATTCCGATCAGCCAGGCTTGATCATCCAGTCGGATCAGAACCGCGGTCACTTTAGCTATGAGGGTACGCTTGGCATGGCCGACGCGAAAGCCATCCCGTTCGAGCGACAAGAAGCCCCCCTCCTTTAACAGAAGCGTGCCATCAGGGCCGCAAAGTTCGAACCAGCACAGATAGTCGCTGAACCGCGACGCATTGATGGTCCTGTCAGCGAATGTCGCGTTGACCCGCCCGACCAATGCCGTCTCCTCGTCGATGTTGCATTGGACAATCCACGACCGGGGCGAGAGCATAAGCGCGAAGCGCGCTTCCTGAGTCTTGTACGCACCGGCTGTTGCAGGAAGTTCAACGCCCACCGCTTCTCCAGCAGCATCAAGAATGCCATTGCCGTCGATGGCAGCGCTTAAAAGAATGCATCCGATATCGGATCGCTCGCGCAGGGTTGCGCTCGGGGACGTAAAGATTGCCCCAGGCACCGCCGGGTCCAACGACGTTCCAAAGACTGTTTGAGCCTCAAGCCTCATGTGTTCAGCCTCTTGTTCTCGGCATCGTAAAACGTCGGACTGGTGAGGCGGCACCGAATGATCGAGCCGTCGCTAAAAACCGAGACCGTTTCGCCCTTGCGTTCATTCCCGCGAACGACGAGTGCCAGTCCGATCGATTTGCCAAGCGACGGGCTGAAGCATGCGGATGTTATGTACCCTTCGCTCGGGCACGGCGTGCGCTCATGGCCGCTCGCCAGGATGCGACCACCTGCCTGCAGCGTGCCGCCGATCGCTTCTACGCCAACAAGCTGCTCACGCTCTTCGCTGGTCGCGAAGGCCAGAGACAGCGAACGCTTGCCCAGGAAATCGTCCTTCCGCTTGGCGACGATACCTCCCATGCCGATATCCAACGGCGTGGTGCGGCCATTGGTGTCGGAACCAAGATGGATATAGCCTTTTTCCAATCGTAGCCGCAGCCATGCCTCCATGCCGACGGCACGCGGCGTCAGCCCGCTGCCCCGTTCGAGAAGGGTATTCAGCAACGAGGCCGCGTAGCGTGACGGAACTGAAACCTCGTATTGCAATTCCCCCGTGAAGCTGACCCTGGCGACGCGCGCCGGCACGCCTGCGACGTGGCCCTCGCGAACCTGCATATGCCTGAACACTTCGGGAGAGATGTCGAAATCCGGTTCCAACCGGGCCAGCAGATCGCGTGCACACGGTCCCGCGATTGCGATCGACGCCCAATTCGCTGTCACGGGGGCGACGGCTACCCTCATTGTCGGCCATTCCGTCTGGCGCCACTGTTCGAACCAGCCGGCAACAGCCTCGGCATTGCCTGATGTGGGGCCGGCGAGGAAGTGATTGGGGCCGAGGCATGCGACGACACCATCATCGAATATCACGCCGTCTTCCTTCAGCATGACCGAATACCGCACGCCGCCGGGCTTCAGCGTGGCCATGTTGGAGACATAGAAGCGGCTCAGGAACAACCCCGCGTCCGGCCCTGTCACCTCAATCTTGCCCAGCGACGAGCCATCGAACACGCCGACATGATTGCGCACGGCAACCATCTCGGCTTCAACCGCGCTTTCACGGTCCGCGCCATTGCTGCGGTACCAGTCCGGACGTTCCCACCCGAAATCCTCGAGGACCCCTCCGAGTTTTTCATGGATGGCATGGGCGGGCAGATAGCGGCGCGGCTGATGCAGGTCGCCGTCCCGCCGGTTTGCGATCGTGCCCATCCGTACTGCCGAATAGGGTGGGCGGAACGTCGTAGTGCCGACTGCATTTATCGTCCTGTCGGTCAAGCCGGCCATTACGGCCAGGCCATTGATATTCGAGGTCCGTCCCTGGTCGGTACCCATACCCAAGGTGGTGTAGCGCTTCAAATGCTCGACGGAGACGTAGTTTTCACGTGCAGCCAGGTCGAGGTCTGACACCTTCACATCATTCTGGAAATCGACCCACATCCTGGATCTGGCCCCACAGTCCGGAATCCACTGGGGGGAGATCGAACCGTAGGACATGCAATCGACCGACACGTCAGCACCCTGCTCCATAGGGACACCGCGATCACTGCCGATTGCGCTGGCCGCGGCGCGCGCCTGTGCCAATGTAGTCGTGAGGTGAAGCGAGCCCGCGGCGCCGCCAATGACGTGCCATCCCGGCGGAGCAGCGCGAACAACGAACATGCTCTCCCGCTCCTGATAAACCGGTTTCACACCACGATGTCCGGCGAGCTGGATCAGCGGCGTCCAGCCGCCGGAGACGGCCAGGCCACTGCATCGAATGCTCTCGACAGTGCTGCTGCCGCGAACTGTCACAGCCTTCAGGTGCTTGTAGCCGGACGTCCCCTCGATCTGGCTGTCGAAAACGCAGCGAACACCAGACTGCTCGGCCGCGGCTGCATGGATAGCCTGGCCCTGCGGTCGCGTATCAACGAGAACCGGCACGTCGATGCCGGCCTTCCGCGCGGCGATCGCCGTCAGGTAGCCACTGTCGTTGTTGGTATAGACCGTAAGTCGGTCCGCCGGAGCAACGCCGAACTCCCCAATCAGCCGACGAACCGAGGAGCCTAGCATGATACCAGGGCGGTCGTTGTCTGCGAACAGCAGAGGCCGGTCGACCATTCCCGTCGCCAGCACGACATTGGCGGCACGCAGCTTCCAGTGATGTTCGGCGCGCACGCCGTGCTCGTCGGCACGCTGCTCGACCAGCGTAAATGCGTTGTCCTCATAAGCGGCAGTCGCCATCGTCGATGTCAGGATCGTGACATTCGCGTCCGCCTTCAACGCATCAACGGTCCTGTCCACCCACTCACTTGCAGGTACGCCATCGAAGGAAACCGCTTCCCACAAGAGCGCGCCCCCAAGCCGGGGCTGATCATCGACCAAGACAATCTTCAGGCCACTGTGCGCAAGCTGCCTTGCCGCGGTCAACCCGGCTGGCCCACCACCAATGACAAGCACGTCGGCAACTTCGTGGCGATGATGCATCTCGCGCCTCGATATTGCACTGTCCAGGCGGCCAAAACCGGTGGACCGGCGAATGAATGGCTCAAAAAGCCGCCAGTTCGGCCACATCATCGTCTTATAGTAGAAACCCGCGCCGAGGACATTTGAGGCGAGCTGAGCAATGGCTGCCACGTCGAACTCAGGCGACGGCCAGCCGGTCACCGAGCAGGCCTCCAGACCTTCAGACAGACGCACTTGACCAGCACGGATGGCAGGCTCGAACCCATATGCATCGCGCACCGCCAGCATCGAATTCGGATCTTCCATGCCGGTGCCGTAGAAGCCGCGTGGGCGGTGATATTTAAAGCTGCGTCCGATGACGCCTACCCCGTTTGCGATCAGCGCCGAGGCCAGCGTGTCTCCTGCATATCCCCTGAGATGGTCTCCGTTGTAGGAGAAGGAGACCGCGCGCTGACGATCGATGACACCCCCGGCGGCAAGCCGGTATCCATGCTTCGCGGAAGTCACTTCATGAGTCTTTCTTGCAGGAGAATTGCTGATCGAAGCGGATTACTTCGGTGATCTCATGCGTGACCGTGTGGCGCTCGATCTTGAACCATTGGCCACACCCGGCAGCACAGCACCACTGCTCCTGAAGCAACCCCTTGGGATTGTTGCGCATGAACAGGTAGTCGGTCCATTCGGTATCGGAGAGGGTATCCGGCTCAATGGCGCGCACAATGTTTGCCTCGCCACCGTAAGACAATTCTTCTTCGGTCCGCTGCTCATTGCAGTAAGGGCATCGAATGACGATCATGAGGTTACCACTTAGTGGGCGATGCCGGCGGCAGCGCCTTCATCGACGAGACGATTGCTGCGAAAGCGATCCAGTCCGAACTTCTCGGCCAATGGATGCGGAGCTTCCTTTGCCAGGGAATGCGCCAGCAACATCCCCCCTGCAGGGATGGCCTTGAACCCGCCGGTTCCCCATCCGCAATTGATGAACATGTTGGCGACCGGTGTCTGACCGATGATCGGTGAACTGTCCGGGACGATATCGACGATGCCTGCCCAATGCCGCATCAGCCTGGCCTGCGCGAAGGCGGGGAACATTTCCACCGCCGACGTCACGACCTTCTCTATCGTCGGGAAGGTACCGCGCTGGCCGTATGATTGATACAGGTCCAGAACGCCGCCCATCACCAGTTCACCCTTCTGGGTCTGGTTGATGTAAACGCCGGTTCCCGGTGAAATGACCACGTGATCGAGGATCGGCTTGATCGGCTCAGACACCATCGCCTGAAGGCAACGGCTGGTCACAGGCAGGCGAAAACCCGCCATGTCTGCGATCATGCTCGAATGCCCCGCCACCGCGACGCCGATTTTGCGGCAGCCGATCCTGCCGCGGCTCGTCGTCACCGACGTGATGCGTCCGCCACTTTGTTCAAAACCGAGCACCTCGCAGTTCTGGACGATGTCAACGCCAAGCCGATCGGCGGCGCGGGCAAAGCCCCACGCAACCGCATCGTGGCGGATCGTGCCGCCGCGCTTTTGCAGGAAGGCGCCAAGGACAGGATAGCGCGCACCCGGACCAGTGTTCAGCAATGGCAGCATGCGCTGCACGGAATGCACATCAATGATCTCGCCATCCACACCATTGCAGGCCAGCCAGTTCGCCTTGTGCTGAGCCGCTTCCATCTGATGCTGATTGTGGATCAGCGTGAGCCAGCCACGCTGCGACAGCATGATGTTGAAATTGATGTCCCTGGCGAGGCCCTCATAGAGGCTCAGCGCAAGGTCGTAGACGGCAGCACTCTCGGGAAACATGTAATCCGAGCGAACATTGGTCGTGTTGCGGCCGGTGTTGCCGCCGCCGATCCATCCTTTTTCGATCAACGCCACATTGGTGATGCCGTAGGTTTTGGCAAGGTAGTAGGCGGTCGCAAGACCGTGACCGCCACCGCCGATGATGACCACATCATAATGTGATTTCGGTTCCGGCGATCGCCAGGCCTGCCGCCAGTGTCGATTGCCACCTGCCGCGCCGCGCAGCAGGCTGCCCAGTGAATAGTCTTTCCAGGTCATAGGATCGACGCAGAGTTCAGATGGGCCTGTTTGGCACGCTCGACATTGTCCCAGTCTATCTGGAAGCCGAGGCCCGCGCCCTTCAACACGGGTAAACGTCCGTTGATCGGGCGGAGGTCAGGTGCCTTGACGATGTCCCATGCAAGAAAACGGTTCATGTGCTGATTGGCGTCATCAAGGTTGGGGATGGTTGCCGCGACCTGGTTTGCCGCGCAGGTGGTGATCCCCGTCTCGTAGAGGCCGTGCAGACAGATGTTGATGTCCGCCGCCTCTGCAATATGTGCGACTTTTGCCAGACCGGTAAGCCCGCCGGTCTCATGCAGGCCGATCACGATGAGATCGGCTGCCGATTGCCTGCACACGTCATATGCGTCGAAATGCGTGAAAACGACTTGGTCGGCCGAGATAGCGATCGGACTGCTCGCCCGAACCTGGGCCAATGCCGCCACACTTTCACAATGTGTCGGCTGCTCCACCGCCTCCACATCGTACTCCATGAGTTTACGGATCATGCGCCCTGCGTGAATCGGGTTCCACTGTTCGTTCGGATCGACACGAATGCGCTTGTCTGGCCCGATCGCTGTCCGGACTGCCTTCGTCGTCTCGATGTCGAGCCCATCGCCACGCCCAACCTTGAAGTAGATCACCTCGAACCCCGCAGCCGCCAGTTCAGAAGCGTCCGCCGCCACTTCCTCCGCCGTGTCGCCCTGGGCGAATCCGAAATAAGAGATTTCATCGTGAACCGCACCACCCATCAGTTCATGAGCCGGGCGCCCCACTGCCTTGCCTGCAACGTCCCAGAGGGCCATCTCCAAGCCTGCAAGAACCCGGCCACCGAACCGAGGACTGCTGCATGTACCAAACGCCTGGAAAAGAGCGTGGTAGGCGTCGGCCATCAGCCGGGCATTTTGGAAGGGGCTGCGGTTTATGCAAACCTGGGCGGCGTGCTTCAGATAGGCTACGATCGCCTCGGCCGACGGGGTGGAGACGGATTCGCCGTAACCGACGATCCCCTCATCGGTGTGCACTTCAACGAGGACGACCCCTGCCCCCTCGATAACGCCTTGAGCCCAATGATAGGGTTTTGAATAGGGAACCAGCAGAGGTGTCGTCTTGATAGAGGTGATTTTCATTCGAGTTGACCTTCAATCGGAACTTCCAGACGTTCAGACAGTATCCACAGACCCAAGGTTCGAAAAACGATGCCGGCTGAACAGTTCCATATGACTAATCTTTTCCGGGGAAGCTTCCTTGGGGCGTCCGCCTGCCCCTCAAAAACGTCTTATGCAAACTTGACGCACACAGCCCTGCAAGAGAAAGCTATGCGCTGAATCCACCCCAAACTTGAACAAAAAAGACCAATGATTGCACGAGGAAGACAAACCGTCTAAAGCTGACGTCCTCGGGCCTGGGGTCATACATTAGGACGCCCGGGATGAGACGAGTGCATCAGGCCGGCACGATCCATGAAAATGAATTTGGACCACAGATTTCCTCGTGAGACGCCGCCCGAGCTTGTCGGCATCGAGCCAGACATTCGTGTGGCATTCATTCTATGCCCGATGTTCACGCTGCTTCCATTTGCGGCTTTCATCGATAGCCTTCGACATGCCGCGGATGAGGCAGACTTCAGCCGCCAGATCTACTGCAGCTGGAAGATCGTCGCCGATGATTGCCACACGCCCTTGACCGCGAGTTGCGGCGCAGAAATCATGCCGCAAGAGACATTCGGCGACTTCGGAACCTTGAACTACGTGGTCGTGGTGGGTGGATTGTTGCCCCATTGCCTGGGTTTGAGCAAACGTGCCCGCCAGTATATCCGCGCCGCCCACGATAAGGGGATTTCAATCGTCGGGCTTTGCACCGGCAGTTTCATCCTGGCGGATATCGGGCTACTCGATAACCGGCGCTGCGCCATCCATACCGAGCATATTTCCGAGTTCAGGACACTCTATCCGTCCGCAGTACCCGTATCGGGTGAGATGTATGTCAACGACCGGGAAGTCCTGACCTCCCCGGGCGGAACGTCGGCACTGGACCTGGCATTCCACCTCATCGACACCCATTGCGGCAAAGCCCGTGCGGTAAAGGGCTTGAGTTCCCTCCTAATTGACAATCACCGATCTGCGCGACGCTTCCACTACCGCCCGCATGGTCATCTGGCGGCATGCGGAAACCGGAAAGTGGAAACCGCGGTCGAGATGATGGAACGCCATATTACGACGCCCTACCCTGTCAGTGAACTCGCAAGGAAAGTTGGCTGCTCTGAACGCGAACTGTGCCGATTATTCAAGAAGCACGGCAATACGAGCCCATCGGAAACCTGGCGCAAGATCAGGATGGCACATGGTCACTGGCTTCTGCTCAATTCCGACCGCAGCATCACACAGATATCGCACGAGTGCGGCTTCGCCGATTCCGCGCATTTCAACCGATGGTTCAAGGTGATCTACAAGGAATCCCCCCACGCTTACCGGCGTCGGCGAAGGGTACGGGATCAATGACGTTCGAGCGCTTGGCTGACGCGCGGGAACGGCCGAATGAGTTGCGACGCACATCTCTGAAACAAGCCTGAGCGCACCGTCGGGCCCTGCCATCGCAGTTGCGAACCGCCCTGAGCAACGCGACAAGACCTTCCCTCGCCTTGATGCAGTTCGTGCTCTCCGGCTGCCAGGTGGATCAGCCGATTTGTCCGGTGGAATTCGCGACAGCAACGTCCGATACGTTCAAAAAGCCATCTGCCTCATCCAATGCGCAGTCTCTCTTGGCGTGTAGCATCGTCCCAATTGTTTGGCGTTAGACCAGATAAACAAGAGGGAGAATTCTCAAATGCTTACCCGCCGGTCCCTGCTTTTCAGTGCCGCTGCAATCGCGGCAGCACCATATTTCCTGTCTGAGAGCGCTCAAGCTGCCACCCCTAAGAATATTCTGGTCATGGCTGCCGCCATCGATGATGTCGTTGGTGGGTTCGATCCTGCGGAGGCATACGAACCGGCCAGTTATGACGTTTGCGGTAATCTCTATCGCACGCTCGTAACCGTCGATCCCGCGGACCCCACCAGGATGATTGGCGATCTCGCGACATCCTGGGACGTTTCCGAAGACGGGCTGACCCTGACTTTCCAGCTCCAGGACGATTTGGTGTTCGAAAGCGGCAATCCGCTCACCGCAGAAGACGCCGCGTTCAGCCTTCAGCGCGTTGTGAAACTGAACCTGGCACCCGGGCATATCCTGACCCAATTCGGCTGGACCGCCGACAACGTGGACGGCCTCATCCGCACCGACGGCAGCCGCACGCTTGTGCTGACGCTGCCTGAAATCCAGGCGCCTGGCATCGTCCTGTCCTGCCTGTCCGACCTTTGCGGCAGCGTGGTGGACAAGGTCGAGGTACTGAAGCACGAAACCGATGGCGACCTCGGCAACAACTGGCTGAAGACCCATTCGGCCGGCTCAGGGGCATATCGGCTGGTCGAGTGGCTGGCCAGTGACCGCATTGTCCTGGAAACCAACCCCAACGCGGCGGTGAAGCCGGCCATCCCCCGTATCGTCATCCGGCATGTCTCGGATCCGGCGACCCAACTTCTTCTTCTGCAGAAGGGCGACGTGGACATTGCGCGCGATCTCGGCTCCGACCAGTTGAAGTCCATTGCCGGCAACCCGGATTTCACTTTTATACACCAGGACACGCTGACCCTGATGTATGTAGCGATGAACATGGGGCTGCCCGAGTTGCAGAAGCCACAGGTTCGCCAGGCGATCAAATGGGCAATCGACTACCAGGCGATCGCCAAGAATATAACGCCGGACTTGTGGAACGTGTGGCAATCGTTCCTGCCTAAGGGAACTCCAGGCGCTATCGACGACAACCCGTTCCAGAAGGACGTCGCCAAGGCCAAGGCGCTGCTGACCGAGGCCGGATACCCGGATGGACTTTCCCTGACACTCGACTACCCTGTCCGGTGGCCGTTCTCCGAAATTGCCCAGGCAGTGCAGGCCGATCTCGCTGAAATCGGTATCGAGGTGCAACTGCTCGCCGGAGAGCGCAAGCAAGTCATCACCAAGATGCGTGCTCGTCAGCATCAATTGGCGATGGGCCGTTGGGGACCGGACTATATCGATGCCAATGGCAATGCCGTGGCATTCTGCGCGAACTCGGACGATTCCGACACCAGTGCCGTTCGCAACCCCTCCTGGACGAACCACTTCGTTGACCCGGAATTGACCGAGGCCGTGAACGCTGCCGCCAGGGAGCTTTCCGCCGAAAAGCGCCTGGAGACATACGCCATGGTGCAACGCGCTTCCCTGGAGAGGTCACCTTACGCATTCCTGGTGCAGCAAGCCAATGTCGCGGTGCTGCGCAAGGGAGTGTCCGGCCTTTCGCTCGGCGTTCTGGATAACTACACGCGTTATTCCGGAATCCAGAAGGTATGACCAGCGCCTCCTTATCACGCCTCACCGGCGTGGCGATGACGCTGTTCGGCCTGATCCTGGTAACGTTCCTGATCGGCCGAGCAATGCCGATCGACCCTGTCATGGCAATCGTCGGCGACAGGGCGCCCCCGGACGTGGTCGCAAGGATCCGGCTGGAGTTGGGCCTCGACAGGTCGCTTGTGGAGCAGTTCTGGATCTATCTCCAGCATCTGCTGCAAGGCGATCTCGGCAAATCGGTTATGACCGGTCAGCCGGTCACGCGGGACATTCTGCAGTTCTTCCCCGCAACGCTGGAACTGGCAACGAGCGCGATGCTGATCGCCGTCGTCATCGGCGTCCCCCTGGGCGTCCTGGCAGCAGCTCGGCAGGGCTCGTTATTCGACAATATCGTGCGCGTGATCAGCCTTATCGGACAATCGTTACCCGTCTTCGTTTTGGCGCTCATTTGTCTTCTTGTCTTCTACGTCAAACTGGACTTCGCACCCGGCACCGGACAGCAGGACGTGATCTTTCAGGGAATGGTACCGACCATCACCGGTATGGTGGTCGTGGACGCCGCCCTGGATGGCCAATGGGACGCTTTTTGGGACGCCCTTGCGCATCTGGCAATGCCGGCGTTGCTGCTGGCCTATTTCAGCCTTTCGGTCATCGCACGCATGACACGCACCTTCATGCTGGACGCGCTCAGCGGCGAATATATTATCACCGCGCGGGCCAAGGGGCTTTCCGGCCCGCGCGTCCTGTGGCGGCATGCCTTCGGCAACATTGCCGGCCGGCTGATGACGGTGCTTGCGCTGACCTATGCCGGATTACTCGAAGGCGCTGTCCTGACCGAGACTGTGTTCAGTTGGCCAGGGCTCGGTCTCTACCTGACCCGCTCGCTCCTGAACGCTGACATGAATGCCGTGCTGGGTGCGACACTGGTTATCGGCGCCATCTATGTCGGCCTCAACCTTCTGGCCGACTCCTTGCAGCGCAGGCTCGATCCGCGCGTCGATTGAGGAGCGACATAAATGAGCACTTATCCTGTTACCGCCGATTCACCCGCTCCCCTGCGCTCCTGGCTACTGACCGACTCGCCGGATTCGCGCCGGCAAGCAGCATGGGGCGGGGCCTATAGACGCTGGCTCCAGTTCCGTCGCAACCGCCTGGCAATGACTGGGTTTGTCACGGTCGTCTTGCTGATCCTTGCCGCCCTCGCCGCTCCGTTGCTGGCCACCCATGCCCCTGGAGCGCAGGATCTTGCACGCAGGCTGGAGCCGCCCTCAACCGCGCATTGGCTGGGCACGGACGAGTTGGGCCGCGACCTCTACAGCCGCCTTCTCTATGGCGGGCGGGTAACCTTGGGAATGGTGGTATCTGTCGTCCTTCTGGTGGCTCCGATCGGCCTCGCCGTCGGGACCGTGGCCGGCTATGCGGGCGGACTTGCCGACCGCATCCTGATGCGTATCACTGACGTCTTTCTGGCTTTTCCGCGGTTGGTCCTGGCGCTGGCATTCGTAGCGGCATTGCGACCGGGCGTAACGAGCGCGGTGATCGCCATCGCATTGACCGCCTGGCCGCCCTTCGCCCTCCTCGCGCGCGCCGAGACGCTGGCAATCCGCAAGACGGATTATATCGCCGCTGCGCGACTGACAGGAGCCTCGCCTGCCCGCATAGTGCTGCGCCATATCGCACCCTTGTGCCTGTCCTCCCTGATCGTGCGGGTGGCGCTCGACATGAGCGGCATCATCATGACCGCAGCCGGCCTTGGCTTCCTGGGCATGGGTGCGCAATCGCCCATGCCGGAATGGGGCACGATGATAGCCACGACGCGTGGCTACATTCTGGATCAGTGGTGGGTACCGACCATACCCGGCATCGCGATCCTTGTCGCCTCGCTCGCTTTCAACCTCCTGGGAGACGGCTTGCGCGACGTGCTCGATCCGAAGCAGGAGTAGGACCATGCAAATCGATGTCCGAAACCTCCGGGTCGCTTTCCCTGCTCCACATGGCGTCGTTGAAGCGGTCCGCGGCGTGTCACTCACGATCGGTCAGGAGAAACTCGGCATTGTCGGCGAGAGCGGCTCGGGCAAGTCCTTGACTGCGCGGTCACTCCTGAAGCTGCTTCCCAAGCAGGCGCGGCTGTCAGCCGACCGGCTGACCTTCGACGACATAGACATTCTGAATGCCGACGAGCGGACGATGCGGCGCATTCGCGGCAAGCGGGCCGGGCTGATCATGCAGGACCCGAAATATTCGCTGAATGCCGTCATGACGACGGGCGCCCAGATCGCGGAGGCCTGGCGTGCCCATCGCGGCGGCAGTCGCAAGCTTGCGCATGAAGCAGCCGTCGACCTCCTTGCCCAGGTGCAGATTCGTGATCCAAAACGGGTTGCCGACTCCTATCCGCACGAACTCTCCGGCGGCATGGGGCAGCGTGTGATGATCGCCATGATGCTGGCCCCCGGGCCGGAAATCCTGATTGCTGACGAGCCAACGAGTGCGCTCGATGCCACGGTGCAAGCCGAGATAATGCGTCTGATCGAGGACCTGGTATCGCGCCGGGGCATGGGATTGGTGCTGATCAGCCATGACCTTCCGCTTGTCTCGCATTTCTGCGACCGGGTCCTGGTGATGTATAGCGGACGCGTCGTCGAGGAACTGCGTGCCTCGGAACTTGCACGAGCGCAGCATCCCTACACGCAGGGGCTTCTCGGCGGCCTGCCGTCGCTGACCAGGCCGGTGGCGCAACTGAAGGTAATGGAAAGGGATCCCGCATGGCTCGCCTGATGATTGAGGTCGACGGGCTGAGGGTACGTTTCGGCAAAGTTGATGCGGTCAGATCGGTGTCATTATCGGTCGAGAAAGGCTCTTCCTTCGGCCTGGTCGGAGAAAGCGGCTCAGGCAAGTCCACCGTTCTGCGGGTATTGGCCGGCCTCAACCCCAACTGGTCGGGCCACCTACACATCGCCGGGGAGGAACAGAAGCCGCAGCGCGCGAAGGACTTCTTCCGTCGCGTGCAGATGGTATTTCAGGACCCGTATGGTTCCCTGCATCCGCACCAGACGATCGACCGCACCTTGAGTGAGCCGCTAGTCGTTCACGGGTTCGATGGAATCGACACGCGTGTCCGTAAGGCGCTGGAGGAGGTTTCCCTGCCCGCTGCTGCCCGCTTCCGTTACCCTCATCAACTCTCCGGCGGCCAGCGCCAGCGTGTCGCCATCGCACGCGCTCTCATTTCGGAACCTGAAGTCCTTTTGCTAGATGAACCAACGTCGGCGCTCGACGTCTCCGTGCAGGCCGAGGTGCTGAACCTGCTTTCTGATCTTCGCAGCGCTCGCAGCCTGACATATGTCATGGTCGGCCACAATCTTGCGGTCGTCACCCATCTCTGTAGCCGGATCGCCGTCATGCAGAGCGGAGAAATCGTCGAAACAGTCTCTGCCGAAGACCTCAGGGTCGGCAACCTCACTCATCCCCATACGACGGACTTGCATACGTTCGGTGTCGAACTCGAAGAGCTGATGCAAACCGGGAACTCCCCGACAGGTCGGCCGGGACAGATCGCTTCAAGGAAGAACTAATATGGAAACAGGCGCGTCACCCATGAACCTTTGCCAAGTGCGCTGCATCGAGAACGTCTGGATTTCAATGCCGGATGGCGCGAGACTCGCCGCGCGAGTGTGGATGCCGGACGATGCCGAGCAACACCCGGTGCCAGCGCTTTTGGAATATATTCCCTATCGCAAACGCGACACCACGAGGCTCCGCGATGAAACGCTCCACCCATTCTTCGCGTCGCGCGGATATGCGTCAATCCGGGTGGATATTCGCGGTCACGGAGATTCCGACGGGCTGTCGCAGGACGAATACGCCAGGCAAGAACAAGATGACGGCGTCGAGATCATAGCATGGCTGGCAAAACAGCCCTGGTGCAACGGCAAGGTCGGCATGTTCGGCAACTCCTGGGGTGGCTTTAGCTCCCTTCAGGTCGCTGCCCGGCAGCCACCGGCTTTGAAGGCCATCATCACACATTGCTCTACCGACGATCGTTACACCGATGGCGATCACTGGATGGGAGGGTGCATAGAGGAAACCTTCTTCACCTGGGGCGCCTCCGCCACGCTGATCGGGGCCCGGCCACCAGATCCAGCTATAGTCGGCGAAAGTTGGCGCGAAACCTGGCTGAAACGCCTGAACGGTCTCGATTTCCATGTCGGCAACTGGCTTACCCATCAGCGTCGTGACGCTTTCTGGAAACACGCATCGGTTTCAGAGGACTACAGCCAGATCAAATGTGCGGTCTATGCCGTCGGGGGTTGGGCCGATCACTTCAACAGCACTATCGCGCGGATGCTCGCGCGCCTGGAATGCCCGCGAAAGGGACTCATCGGTCCTTGGAATCATGCCTATCCACACCTCACGGCCCTGGGTCCGTCGATGGACTGGCTGTCGGAAGCGCTGCGCTGGTGGGACTACTGGTTGAAGAGCATCTCTACAGGGATCATGGACGAACCTATGTATAGGGTATGGATGCAGCATGAGGCCACGATGCGGGGTATGCGTGAAATTCCCGGGCGCTGGGTGGCCGAAGACATATGGCCTTCCCCCCGCATTCAGCCCTTAAAATACCATCTCACCGGCGAAGGTCTCGATACTCGGGGCGGCATGCCTTCCATCCGGCAACTCAAACCATTGCAAACGGTCGGCACAACCGCGCCGGCTCGCTATTATCGTAGCGCCGGTATGGATATCAGCCTACCCACCGACCAGCGTGTCGATGACGCCCGCTCCATGACGTTCGATTCCGCGCCTCTGGCCGAGAATGTCGAGATACTCGGCGCTCCGGTCGTCACGCTGGATCTTTCGGTCGACAAACCGGTGGCGTTTCTGGCCGTCCGGCTAAACGAAGTCGACCCGGAGGGACTTTCCAGGCGAGTAAGCTTCACGATGCTTAACCTGACCCACCGCGATGGACATGAATTCCCGGAGCCACTGGAGCCCGGCAAGCGCATCCGCATTCGCATTCCACTACACGACTGCGCGCATAGGTTCACCGCCGGAAATCGAATCCGATTGGCCGTGTCGACCACATACTGGCCGGCATTCTGGCCTTCGCCCGAGCCGGTCATATTGACGCTTCATACCGAAGCCTCCGAAATCGAGCTTCCCGTCCGGCCCGCAAGTCCGGCGGACGCCGAGCTCAAACCGTTCGGCCCACATTTCGTCCCTGAAACGTCAGGGCGCACTACTGTTATCGCCGGCCAGCCGGAAAGCAAGCTCTACGAGTGGGACGTCGCCGGCGAAAAGCTGACCATTCGCAGCAATGGCGATAGCGGCCGCTGGAAACTCAATGCGACCGGCACCGAGATGTCGGAAACGTGGAATGAGGTCACGGAAATCCTGGATAACGACCCCACCAGCGCGAAAATCGAAACCCGGATGGTGGACACATTTTCTCGCGGCGGATGGGATGTCCGCGTAGAAGCGGCATTGCGCCTAAGTCTGACTAAGGACGACTTCCTCGTTACCGGCGATATCCAGGCCTTTGACCATGACGAGCAGGTATTCGCAAAAAAATGGACGAGCACCGTGCCGCGCCAGCTCCTGTGAAGGTCAAGCCAAACTAAAACGGCCGGTCCTCTGGGGCCGGCTCAATAGAACATCTCTGCGAGACGGAATCGCTCAACGGGCTGCACTGGCATAAACCGCTTTTCTTTTACGCTGCCGTCGTTTTCTTTACCTGATTGCTGCTGCTTTCGGCCCGTAAAAAAATCCCGGCGCGTGTGGCGACCTAGCGCGGTTCACGGCTTGATTGAATCGTCAGGATTCCCTGTTTGCTGATTTTGTGATTCAAGATGGTGGCTGGAATGGAGGCCAGCATCTGATGATCG
>NZ_QGGG01000030.1 GCF_003148475.1 Pseudaminobacter salicylatoxidans
TCAATGCAGAAGGGAAATAGGTGGCCGGATTTTACTCCGCCCGCGGCCGGACTATCCCGCCGCTACCGTGGCCGGTTTTTGCACCGCCGCTCTCACAATCCATAGAATTGTCGAGTTTTGCATGAGAATCATTCTAAGCGGAGCGGGGAAGCAGCTGAACTGAGATGACGCTGGAACAGCTACGCATTTTCATCGCCGTCGCCGAACGTGAACACGTTACGCAAGCTGCTCGTGATCTCAATCTCACGCAATCGGCAACAAGTTCGGCCATCGCAGTTCTTGAAGCACGCTATCAAACTAAACTGTTCGATCGCGTCGGCAGGGGCATCGTACTGACTAGTGCGGGCCATACCTTCCTAGCGGAAGCCAAAGCAGTGCTTGCCCGGGCGGAGGCGGCCGAACATGTGCTAGCTGACCTTGCCGGCTTGCGCCGTGGAACGATCCATATCGCTGCGAGCCAGACCGTCGGGAACTACTGGTTGCCGCGTTACCTGCACAAATTCAAAGAGGCACATCCAGGCATATCCGTATCGCTCACGATCGGCAACACGGCGCAAGTAGCGGCTCTCTTGCGAGAAGGCGTCGCTAATTTGGGCTTTGTAGAAGGGGAGGTGCGCGACCCCCGCATAGACGCGACGCCAATCGCCTCCGACGAGTTGCTGCTTGTTGCCAATCCCAGCCATCCGTGGGCTGTCCAAATGGACGAGCCGCTTGATTTCAAGAAGGTCAACTGGGTGTTGCGGGAAATCGGCTCCGGCACTCGAGACATTGTTTCATCGTTGATCGCCGACCATGGGCTCACCGTGAACGACGTTTCCGTCTCCCTTGTGCTGCCATCGAACGAAGCCGTCGTCGCCGCAGTCGAAGCAGGTGCCGGCGTAACAGTAACGTCAAGGCTTGTTATCGCCCTCGCCATAGAAACCGGACGTATGGCGATCATCGAGTACCCTGTTCCACGGCGGCATTTTTTCATGCTACGCCACAGAGATTTCCATGAGACAGTTGCGGTACAGGGATTCATCGAGATGATTGAGCGCGCTCGCAACATCGAATTGACGGACTGAGGACGTGGATACCGCAGGGAAGATGGCGCGCCAGTCTGGGTGGCAGACAGCGCGGACAAGGTTTTTACTCTGAGCGAGAAGGTTGCTTTGCATAGTCGGGCACCTGAAACCGGCGGCGATAATTTCCTGGAGCCAGACCCGTCACCCTCTTGAATAAGCGGCGGAAGAACGCCGGCTCCTCATAGCCACCTGCCAGCAAATTTCGTCCACGGATGCTTCGGTCCGCTCCAGCCGGCGCTTGGCCTCTTCGATCCTAAGGCGCTGGACGTAGGCAATCGGGCTCATGCCCGTTGCTTGCGTGAAGCGCCGCTTGAAGGTTCGCTCCGTCAGGCCAGCTCGCGATGCGGTCGAAGGCGCCGACAGCTTTGTAATCGAGAACGGCAAGATGCGGTTCCAGACCCGGTTTGGCCGGGGGCTCCGATCCTCCAGCGCGTCGACGCCGCCGGCAAGGAAACGGTCATACCAGCGATTGAAGGTCGAGCGTGGAATCCGGTCGGCCTCTGGGCTTCTTTCGCTGGGTCGAACGGTGCTGGCCGAGGACTTTGCAGGCAAAGCGCGCCGAGATAGAGAACATCACCATGACATGGTCGACGCAGCGACGACGGCGGGCGGGGCTTAGAAGTTTCCCGATGCGGCCTCTTTGAGGATCAATTTCTCGAGCGTCAGGTCCGACACCGCCTTGCGCAGCCGGTCATTCTCTTTCTCGAGCTCCTTAAGGCGCTTAACCTGGTCGCCCTTCAGCCCACCAAACTCCTTGCGCCAGCGGTAATAGGTGAACTGTGTCACTCCGATCGATCGGACCGCTTCGCCGACCGAGCGGCCTTGTGACAACAGAACATCGACCTGGCGCAGCTTCGCGACGATCTCTTCAGGCTTGTGCTTTCTCTGGGGCATTCCAACGTCCTCTCTAAGGCTCAATAGCCTACTTCAGGGAGGACCACTTTTCAGGGGGCAGACCATAGTTCCAGCCCAGAGATTTCACCATATCGCGATACTGGACGTAGCGAATGCCTGTCGACTCGCCAGCGCAGTCGTCGCGAGCCACTATCTTGGCCATCGGATCTTTACCGCAACTGTCGAAATAGCAACCCAGATGCCGAGCCGCAGGACCATCGCGGCCATCGTGCGGCTCTCGTAGGCCCCGCCGCGCCAGACGTGCCAGAGGAAGAAAGCAAGGACCACGGCCGTGGTCGCTGCGATACCGATGGACAGGGCAGGCGCCCAGGCCGTGCCGCGCCATAGTCCGATCCCTGCCAGCAGATAGGCGAAGCCGGCCACGAAGTTGAACCACAGCACGAATGGAACCACCGCTCCCATATCAGCGCCGCCGAAGAGTGCGCGGCCGACCGAAATGACGGTGGCCAGGCCAAACACGACCGCCACACCGGAAGCGATGGAATGAGAGAGGGGTCTTGCGGTCATGGTATTCTCCTGTGTCATGCGTCGGCCAGCCTGCCGTCGCGCAGGTGAATCAGGCGGTCGAAACGGTCAAAAATCTTCTCGTCATGGGTGACGGTGACGATGCAGGCTTCCTGCTCAGCGGCAAGCTTGCGCAACAGGTCCATCACCAGCCCGGCCCGCTTGCTGTCGAGCGCGGCGGTCGGTTCGTCGGCCAGAATGATGCGGGGGCGGTTGGCCAGCGCCCGCGCAATGGCCACCCGCTGCGCCTCGCCACCTGACAGGAGCGCCGGCTTGGCCGCGGCGCGACGGCTGACTTCAAGATAATCGAGCAGTTCGCGTACTCGCGCCTGACCCTTCTCAACCGACCAGCCGGCGAGGTCGAGGACCACGGCGACGTTCTCCTCCGCGGTCAGGAAAGGCAAAAGGTTATGCGTCTGGAAGATGAAGCCGATCTTGTCGAGCCTGAGCCTCCTCAGGTCGCGCCGCAGCCATTGCCCGTCGAACACCGTCTCGCCGTCCAGCATCACCTTGCCCGCCGATGGCGCCAGGATGCAGCCGATGACGTTGAGCAGCGTCGTCTTGCCCGAGCCGGAGGGGCCAAGAAGAGCGATCACCTCGCCGGCGCGAACCTGAAGGTCGACGTCGCGCAGCGCATCGACACGAGTTTCGCCCTCCCCAAAATGCTTGGCCACACCCTTCACGTCGATCAGGATTTCGCCGTCCGTCATGTCAGCTCCCCAGAGCCGTGGCCGGATCGACCTTCATTGCCGCCCGCACGCCAAGACCCGAGGCGGCGATGCAGACGGCAAAGATGATTCCGGCCAGCACTATGACGTTGAACGGCTCCAACACCACCCGGCGTGGAAAATAGTCCTTGACCGTCAGGATCAGCATCAGTCCGATCCCCCAGCCCGAGGCGCCGAGGATCAGCGCCTGCTGGACGATCAACCCGATAATGGTGCGGTCTGGCGCGCCGATCAGCTTCAGCGTGGCAATCTGCTTCAGCTTCTCCATGGTCATCGTGTAGATGATCAGCGCGATCACCACTGCTGAGACGCTCAGCAGGATCCCGAGAAACAGGCCGATCTGCCGCCGCGCCAGATCGACCACTGACGAGACCAGAATCTCCTCTTGCTCGGCTTGCGTCAGCGCCGCCAGATGTTTCCACTGCCGCACGGTCGCGGTCAGCAGTTCGACGTCCGCGCCCGGAGCTACCCGCGCAATCACAGCCGCAACCGAAGCGGACTTGACTGAGACGGCGCCCCGCGCCGCCTGAACGCGCTGCGCTGCCGGGTCAAGTTCGGTCTGCAATGCCATCGCGTCGGCCAATGTGATATAGACCGCTGGATCGCCGCCCGCGTTCATTGCCCCTTCGACCAGTCCTACTACGATGAAACGGTTGCGCCCGAGGCGGATCGTCTCGCCGGACAGAAGACCGGTCTTGCGGTCGGCCACCAGTTCGAAATGGCTGGTGCCGATGCCGCGCCCCTCGACGATGCGCGACGGGCTGCCGGGATGACCCGGCTCATGACCGATGACGTAGAGCCGAAGCGAAGCGCCGGCATGGGCAGACTCGATGTTCTGGAAACTGATCGCCCCGGCCTCGGCCACTCCCGGCATCCGCACCACCGCATCGCGGGTGGTCAGCGGGATGTTTGAGGCTTCCGCGAACGGCCCCTTGGTGCCGCTCTCGACCACCCAAACATCCGCCGCCGGTGCCTTCACGACCGCCAACGCATCGGCGACAAGGCCGTTATAGATGCCGATCATCGACAACACGACTGTCATCAAGAGCCCCAGCCCGAAACAGGTGAGGACGAAGCGGAACAGTCCGTGGCGTATATCCCTGAGAGCAAGGTTCATGGCGTGGTCCTGGTCCGCGCCCGCCGCCCCCCGGTCACACCTTGCGGTATCCGGGCGACGATGGCCGCATCGTCCGGCAGGCTGCCCGTGACTTCGATCCGGCCACGATCGTCGCGTGCGCCGAAGGTCAGTTCGACCTGCTCCAGCCGTCCGTCCTGCACCAGCCAGACCCAGCCGCGATGTCCGTCGAAACCGGTGATCGCCACCTCCGGCACCATCAGCGCACTGTTGCGGTTTCCAGTGGTGATGCGCACCTCGGCCTGTTCGCCGAGATACATCGGTTCGGGGCAGTCCGTGCAGGTCAGCCAGATTCGGCGTTCCTCGTTCACCCGGTCGCTTTCGAGCCCGATGCGGGCGATGATGCCCTTGAATTCAGCCTGCGGCTGCGAGCGCAGCCGGATCGTGCCGGGCTGCCCAAGCGCAAGCTGGCCGGCGCGCTCCTCATCAACGTAAGCCTGTATCCAGACCGTTTCGGGGGCAATCAGGGTGAAGATCGGATCTCCGGCACGGACCACCGTGCCGGCTTCGGCATGGCGTGCGACAATCACCGCGTCATAGGGCGCAGCCAGCTGATGGCGGGCGAGAAGCACCTCCTCCTGTTGCAACGCGGCGGTCGCATCCGCACCTTGCGCTCGGATCACTGCTACATCCGCCGCGGCGACCGCAAGATCAGCGCGGGCGACATCCTCGTCACGTTGCGCCTCTTCGGCGCGCTGGATCGAGGTCACGTCGCGCTGCACCAGGCCCTGCTGGCGTCGGTTTGCCATTTCGCGCTGCGCCAGCATGCTGCGGGCACGCCCCACCGTGGCCTCGGCACGAGTGAGGGCGGCAACATTAGCTTCCACCGTCGCGCGGGCGCGGGCGACGCGCGCCTCCTGCACGGCCGGATCGAGGGTTGCCAGTGCCTGCCCCTGTATCACCCGGTCACCTGCATCGGCGTCGAGCCCGGTTAGGGCAGCTCCAACCTCGAATCCTACGCGGCTAAGAATCCGCGCTTCTACGGAGCCGAGGCCGTAGATGCGCAGGGCCACATCCTGTTCTGGCTGCACCACGCTGACCGTGAGCGGCCGCTCGGTGAGGAACAGCACACTCACGCCGAACAAGACAACCACTGCCGCCGCACCGAACATCCACCGACGCCGCATGGCCTAATCCTCCTTCACGGTCAAAAGCCGAAGTTGTACTTCAAGGAGCCGCTTTCCTTCCCCGATCAGCGAGAAGTTGCGCGCCCCGAGCGACCAGCGGATCGCCATGCCCTGCACCAGCGACGTCAGCAGAACGGCGGCATCCTCCGGGGCGACTTCGCGGCGCAGGCAGCCGGCGTCCTGACCGCGAGCCAGTTCGGCTACAATCAGCGCCTGAAACTTCATCAACAGGCCTCGAAAGGCCGCGCGCAGATCCTCATTGCCGACATTCAGCTCGCGCGAGAACAGCAGCATCGGTAGCGTCGGTGTGGCCGCAATCTGCCCCAGTTGCGCGGCCATGAGCGCTGTAACCCGGTCGAGGGGGTCATCAGTCCCAGCCAGTGCCCGCTGCCATTCCATAGCCAGTTCCCCGGCCACATGATCCGCCACGGCAAGCCACATCGCGGCCTTGGTCGGGAAATGCCGGAACAAGGCGGCCTGACTGACGCCCACGGCCGATGCGGCAGCGCCCGTCGTCACCCGGTCCGGTCCGATCCGGTCGGCCAGGTCGAGGACGGCCGCGACGATTTCGGCCTTGCGCAATTCCGCGGATTTTCGCATAAAACACCTAGTAAGTGAGCAGTCACATACTTAATGGAGCGATGATCGTGGTCAAGCTCTTCTGACGGGGCAAAGCGAACGCGCGGTGTTGCCGGCAAGATGGCGACATGCTGTCGGCAATGGGAGCAGGCTTGCAAGGGGTGATCCTTCATGGATGCACAGAACCAGAACTGGGACGATCTGCGCTTCTTTCTCGCTGTCGCCCGGGCGGGCACGCTGTCTGGCGCAGCGCGCAGCCTTGGCGTAACGCACTCGACCGTGTTTCGCCGTCTCGGCACCTTTGAGGAACGTCTGGGCGTCCGGCTCTTCGAGCGGTTGCCGGACGGCTATGCGCTGACCGGCGCCGGAGAGGCCATGCAGGAGACCGCCATCCGGATCGACGAGGAAATTATCGCCCTGTCGCGTCAGGTGACCGGCCAGGACCAGCGCCTGAGCGGGCTCATCCGCATCACAGCCATCGATATGCTGGCGACGGGGTTATTGCCGCGGCATCTGGCGGCCTTCCATGCAGCGCAGCCGGGGATTGAATTGGAGGTGATCGTTTCGGACACTCCCCTGGACCTGACCCGACGCGAGGCCGATGTCGCACTGCGCATCGGCAACACGCCGCAGGAAACATTGGTCGGCCGGCGTGTCGGCCGGCTGGCCTTCGGAGCCTATGCCTCGGCAGAACGCGCCGCTCAGGGGATTGATGACGATCTTGCCTGCAGCGACTGGATCGGCTTCGGCCGGTCGCATGGAGCGATCGGCCATCAGATGGCGGGTTGGCTGCCGAAAATGCGGCCAATCTATCGCACCAACTCGATCTCGGCCGCGATTGCCGCGGCAAGGGCCGGAATCGGCCTTGCGCCGCTACCCTGCGCCGTGGCCGACCGCGCGCCCGACCTTGTCCGCATCGCCATGTTTCCAGAAGATTTCCGGCTCGATCTGTGGCTGCTGACCCATGAGGATCTGCGCAACACCGCCCGTATCCGTGCCTTCATGGATTTCATGGCTGATGCGCTCGCCACGGACGCCGATCTTTTGGAGGGCCGTCGTCCGCAGGCTGGCCCTCCCCGGACAACCAGGGCATGATTCATCCGTTATCTTTCTTGCGGGGTGCGGTCCTGTGGATACCACTTGCGATACTGATGGAACGACGAGGTACGCGCGCCGGCAGTCACCTGTCTGTTCCATTGCCCCATACAGGGACAATGATCGCATGCGCCCTCTCAGGGGGTCTGGCGAGTCCCGGAAATCGCGAGCATCACGGAGAGATCATGCCCACCAATGACACGCTGAATGTTGTGCCTCAGTACCGACGACAAGGAACACCCGGCGAGGTTCTGGCCGCCTTCCTGAAACTGGGCCTGACCTCCTTCGGTGGACCGATCGCGCATATGGGCTATTTCCGCGAGGAATTCGTCGCCCGGCGCGGCTGGATCGACGATCGTGGCTATGCCGATCTGGTCGCGCTATGCCAATTCCTTCCGGGACCAGCATCCAGCCAGGTCGGCTTCGCATTGGGCTTGCAGCGTGCAGGACCGGTGGGTGCGCTGGCTGCCTGGGTGGCCTTTACCTTGCCTTCCGCCCTGCTGCTGCTGTTGTTCGCGCTCGGAGCGGGGGTATTTTCAGGCCCGCTCGGCATCGGGGTGCTGCACGGGTTGAAACTCGTCGCAGTGGCCATCGTGGCGCGGGCGGTCTGGGGGATGGCGCGCACGCTCTGTCCCGATCGTTCACGCCAGACGGTCGCACTCGCCGCCGTCCTGATGGTGGTGCTGATCTGGGGCGCGACGGGCCAGTTGGGTCCAATCCTGCTCGGTGGGCTTGCCGGGCTCTGGCTTTGCCGGGACACGGCGGGAGAGACGGGTGAAGCGCTGCCCTTCCCGGTCTCGCGACAGGCGGGGATAGTCGCGCTGGCCTTGTTCTTCATCCTTATCTTCGGCCTGCACCTGGCGGCGGTGCTGTTTCCCGCGCAGGGGATGGCGGTGATTGACGCCTTCTATCGCGCCGGTGCGCTGGTGTTCGGCGGCGGCCATGTGGTCTTGCCTTTGCTGGAAGCGGAAGTGGTTCGCACGGGATGGGTCACGCCCGATGCGTTCTTTGCCGGCTATGGCGCGGCCCAAGCGGTGCCGGGGCCGCTGTTCACCTTCGCCGCCTATCTCGGAATGCTGCTCGAACCCGGCCCGAACGGGATCGTCGGCGCGACGCTTGCTCTTTTTGCGATCTTCCTGCCGGGCTTCCTGCTGCTTGTCGGCGCGCTGCCGGTCTGGAACACGCTGCGCGCACGCTCCGGCGTGCGGGCGCCGATGGCAGGGGCGAACGCTGCGGTGGTCGGCGTTCTGGGCGCTGCGCTCTACGATCCGCTCTGGATCAGCGCGATCGCTTCGCCCCGCGACTTTGCGCTGGCGCTGACCTGTTTCGTGGCCTTGATGAGCTGGAAATTCCCGCCATGGCTCGTGGTGCTGATCGCGGCTGTCGGCGGTGCAGTCCTGGAGGTAAGCTCGATGCCGTGATGGAAAAAGAATAGCGACCAGAAACCTGATCGACGGGACCGATCGCCAGCCCATCCGGCGCATCATCGCCGGTCTCCCCAGCCACTGCCGCCGTCGCGGCACAGCCAGGAACACGCCGTGCAAATCGACCTTTCTTCCGACCGCTTCATGACAGCACTGACCGGCATCACGCTGGCCGGGATGGTTCTCGCGACTATCGACGCGTTCCTGAGCCCCGGCCCGTGGGGGCCGGCCGGCCTCGCGCTGGTCTATCTGGCTGGTGGCGTGCCGACGGCGGTTCGGGCCCTGACCACACTCTGGCGCGAGCGGGTGCTCGACATCGATCTTCTAATGGTCGTGGCCGCCCTTGCCGCCGCCGCGGTGGGTGCTGCGCTCGAAGGGGCGGTGCTGCTGACGCTGTTCAGTCTCTCGACCACGTTGGAGCAGCGGGCGATGGGCCGGGCGCGCCATGCGGTCGAGGCGCTGATGGCGCTGCGTCCCGACACCGCGCTCAGGCGCGATTCGGATGGAACAGTCACGGAAGTTCCGGTGGGCGATCTCGTGGCCGGCGACATGGTGGTGCTGCGCCCCGGCGCGCGGGTGCCGGCTGATGGCGAGGTGGCGGAAGGGGAAGGCTCGCTCGACGAAGCGACGATCACTGGCGAATCGATGCCGGTCGGCAAAAGCCCCGGTGCAAAGGTGTTTGAGGCCACGGTGAACCTCAACGCCGTGCTGGTGGTCCGCGTCACCCGCCCGGTCGCGGAAAGCACGGTGGCGCGGATGATCGAACTGGTGACTGAGGCACAGGCCGCGCGCGCTCCGTCCGAACGGTTCAGCGCCTGGTTCGGCCAGCGCTATACCATTGCGGTGCTGGCCGGCGCGGTGCTGGCTCTGATTCTATTCCTCGCACTCGGCTGGACAATGCAGGATGCGCTTTATCGCGCCGCGACGCTGCTTGTCGCGGCCAGCCCCTGCGCGGTGGTGATATCGGTCCCGGCCGCGATCCTCTCAGCATTGGCGGCTGCCGCGCGGGGCGGCGTGCTGTTTAAGGGCGGCGCGGCGCTGGAGACGCTGGCCGATGTCGATATCTTCGCCTTCGACAAGACCGGTACGCTGACCACAGGCAAGGCCGAGGTGACGCAAGTGATGGCGTCGGAATCGGGAGCACAGGCCGAAGAGCGGTTCCTGTCATTGATCGCCGGTCTCGAAGCGCATTCCGAACATCCAATTGCCGATGCGATCCGCCGCCACATCAACGAAAAAGGCATAACCGCCGCCGAGGTGCGCGATGTGGAAACCGTGCCCAGTGAGGGGATTACGGGGGAGGATGCCGTGGGCCCGCTCTGGGCCGGCAATCCGCGCATGGCCGCGCGCATGGGCGCATCGCTCGACGCACCCGAATTTGCGCAACTGACGGACGGCAGCCAGACCGTGGTGTGGCTGGGGCGGGGAGATCGGGTCTATGGTGCGCTCACCGTTGCCGACCGCCCGCGCGAGACCTCGGCCGCCGGACTGGCCGCGCTCAGGACGGCTGGGGTGGGCACTATCGCCATGATGACCGGTGACCGGCGCCCTGTCGGCTTGCGAATCGCCGCGGAACTCGGACTGGAGGCAAAGGATGTCCATGCCGATCTGCTGCCTGAAGACAAGGTCCGGCTGGTGGGCGAGCTGGCGAGGAATGGAAAGGTGGCCTTTGTCGGCGACGGGGTGAACGACGCCGCCGCGCTGGCGCGGGCCGATGTCGGCATCGCCATGGGCGCGGCGGGCAGCGACGTTGCCTTGCAGGCAGCTGATGTCGCGCTGTTGTCGGAGGACATGGCCCGCCTTGCCGCCGCCCATCGGCTGGCGCGGCGCACCCGCCGGATCATCCGTCAGAACCTGATTTTCGCCATCGGCATGATGCTGCTTCTGGTCGCCTCGAGCCTGTTCTTCGCCCTGCCGCTGCCGCTCGCGGTCGTCGGACACGAAGGCGGCACGGTGCTGGTGGTGCTGAACGGCCTCAGGCTGCTCGCCGACCCGATCCGGGCGCGCAGTGCGACCTCACTGCGACGCCAAGCCGACGCCGGCCCTGTAGAGCCTTCATACCAGTCAGGGGTTTGACTGGATGACGGCTACCCCGCTCCAAATGCGTAGATGAGGAAACCGGCCAATCCTGTGCAGCCAGCATGTTCCCTTTCGGGCAATACAGGTGGAGCAGAACCGACTACACTCCATGATCCCTACCCATTTCAAGGCCGTGGCTTGAAGGAGGATGCGTAGTTGATGATGGCAGCGGAGCGCTACAACGCTGTCGTGATCGGCCGTGGCGAGGGCGGGAAATACCTCGCCTGGCATATGGCGCAAGCCGGCCGGAAGGTGGCCGTCATTGAGCGGCGCTGGATCGGCGACTCATGTCCCAATATCAACTGCCTGCCCAGCAAGAATGAAATCTGGAGCGCTGGCGTCGCACACGCCGTTGCCCATGCCGGGGCGTATGGCGTTGCGACCGGCCCCGTCTCGGTCGACATGAAGACGGTTGTGGCGCGCAAGCGCGCCATGGTCGAAAGTCTCGTTGCGTTTCATCTCGAACGCTATGAGTCGACGGATGCGGAACTCATAATGGGCGATGCGCGCCTCGTCGCGCCAAGGACGATCGAGGTCGCGCTGAACGATGGCGGGAAGCGGCTGCTCGTCGCCGAAAAGTTGTTTCTCAATCTTGGAACGCACCAAACCATTCCGCCCATCCCCGGTCTGGCCGAAGCCAAACCGCTCACTCATATCGAGGCGCTCGAACTGGACCGGTTGCCGGCACACCTGATCGTGCTCGGCGGGGGCTATGTCGGTCTTGAGCTTGCTCAGGCCTATCGGCGCTTCGGCAGCCATGTCACAATTGTGGACCGTGGTCGGCGACTGCTGAAGCGCGAGAATGAGGATGTTTCCGACGAAATCCGACGGATTCTGGAGGCGGAAGGCATAGAGGTGCTTTTGTCGGCCGAAGTCGAGAAGGTGGAGGGCCGGTCAGCGGGAAGCGTGCACGCCAACGTTCGGACGTCGGACGGCTCGAAAGTGATCGAGGGCACGGACATTCTGGTCGCGGCCGGCCGAACGCCCAACACGCGAGGGGTCGGTCTCGAAGAGGCAGGCATCGCGCTGACGGATCGCGGTTACATCAAGGTGAACGATCGCCTGGAGACGACTGCAAGGGACATCTGGGCCATTGGCGAGTGCGCCGGAAGTCCGCAATTCACTCACGCATCGCTCGACGATTTCCGGGTTATTCGGGACAATCTCGGCGGTGGCGACAGAACCACCACCGGGCGGCTGATGCCCTATTGCATGTTCATCGACCCGCCGCTTGCCCGCATCGGCATGAGCGAAGCGGAAGCGCGCGCGAATGGAACGGATATGCGCGTCGCGAAACTGCCGATGAAGGCGGTGCTGCGGACGCGGACGACCTCGCAGGCAGCCGGCTTCATGAAGGCGCTGGTCGACCTGCAGGACCGGATCGTGGGCTTCACGATGATCGGCTCGGAGGCCGGAGAAGTGATGGCCGTGGCGCAGGCGGCCATGCTTGGCGGTCTGTCCTATAGTGTTCTGCGCGATGCGGTTCTTGCGCATCCGACAACGGCCGAGGGGCTGAACGCGCTGTTCGGCAAGGTCGAGGCAAGATGAGTTTCTAAGGTTCAAAAGGGGCGGCGGGTTAGAGAATGAACGGACACGAGCACCAGCACCATTCCCACAGTCACGCCCATTCGGGTGACAGACATCTTGTGAAGGACCCGGTCTGCGGCATGGAGGTCGACCCTCAAACGGCGGAACATCGCCTGACCCATGAGGGTCACACTCACTATTTCTGCTCGGCTTCCTGCAAGGCGAAATTCGAGGCGAACCCGGCCCAGTATCTGGCAGGAGACGCGGCACCCGCTCCGGACGCGCCTGAGGGCGCGATCTGGACCTGTCCGATGCATCCCGAGATCCGGCAGGACGGGCCGGGAAGCTGCCCTATCTGCGGCATGGCGCTGGAGCCGCTGGTGGTGACCGCCGACAGCGGGCCCAGCCCGGAACTCGCCGACATGACACGGCGCTTCTGGATCGGGCTGGTCCTCGCCGCGCCGGTCTTCGTGCTCGAAATGGGCAGCCACCTCGTGCCCGCGCTGCACCATCTGGTGCCGATGCGGATATCGATCTGGGTTCAGCTCGTTCTGGCGACGCCCGTGGTCCTGTGGTGCGGATGGCCGTTTTTCGAACGAGCCTGGGCCTCGCTGGTCAATCGCAGCCTCAACATGTTCACCCTGATCGCCATGGGCACCGGGGTCGCCTTCGCCTACAGCATCGTCGCCGTCCTTGCGCCCGGCATTTTCCCCGCCGCCTTTCGCGCGGAAGATGGCACGGTCGCGGTCTATTTCGAGGCGGCGGCCGTCATCACCGTTTTGGTGCTGCTCGGCCAGGTGCTGGAACTGCGCGCCCGCGAGCAAACATCAGGCGCGATTAGGGCGCTTCTCGATCTGGCGCCGAAGACGGCGCGGCGCGTCAGTGATGACGGCACGGAGGAAGACGTGCCGGTCGAGCATGTCGTGCTCGGCGACAGGCTGCGCGTACGGCCCGGCGAGACAGTGCCCGTCGATGGCGTGGTGGAGGACGGACGCTCTTCGCTCGACGAGGCGATGGTGACCGGCGAATCCATGCCTGTCACCCGTACTATGGGAGATCAGGTCATCGGCGGTACGTTGAACCAGACCGGAGCGCTGGTGATCCGTGCGGAAAAGGTCGGCCGCGATACGATGCTGTCGCGCATCGTCCAGATGGTCGCTGACGCGCAGCGTTCGCGCGCGCCGATCCAGCGCATGGCCGACCAGGTCTCGGGCTGGTTCGTACCGCTAGTCATCGTCATCGCAATTCTCGCCTTCATCGTGTGGGGCATCTGGGGGCCGGAGCCTCGTCTCGCCTACGGGCTGGTCGTGGCCGTTTCGGTGCTGATCATCGCCTGTCCCTGCGCACTTGGGCTGGCGACGCCAATGTCGATCATGGTCGGCGTCGGCAAGGGCGCCAGTATCGGCGTCCTGATCAAGAACGCCGAGGCGCTCGAACATATGGAAAAGGTCGACACGCTGGTGGTCGACAAGACCGGCACGCTCACCGAGGGCAGGCCGTCGGTGACGGCAATCGTTGCGGCAGGCGGTTTTGACGAAACGGAAATCCTGCGGCTGGCCGCTGGCGTCGAGAAAGCGTCAGAACACCCGCTTGCTCTGGCGATCGTGGAAGCGGCGGAGAAAAAGGGCATCACCATTCCGTCCGTCGTGGATTTCGACTCTCCGCTTGGCAAGGGGGCGCTCGGCACCGTCGAGGGCAAGGCGATCGCACTTGGCAATGCGGCGTTCCTCGAAGAACACGGCGTCGACGTTACCTTACTTGCTGAACAGGCAGACGCCTTGCGCCATGACGGCGCGACGGCGATCTACATCGGCATCGATGGCAAGGCGGGCGGCATCTTCGCCATCGCCGATCCGGTCAAGGCGACGACGCAGGAGGCGCTGAACGCGCTGCATGGCGAGGGTATCCGCATCGTCATGCTGACCGGCGACAATAGAACAACGGCCGAAGCAGTCGCCCGCCAGCTGGGCATCGACGAGGTCGAGGCCGACGTGCTGCCGGATGCAAAGAGCGCAGTCATAAGCCGGCTCAAGGCGCAAGGCCGGGTGGTGGCGATGGCGGGTGACGGCGTCAACGACGCGCCGGCGCTGGCGGCCGCCGATGTCGGCATCGCCATGGGCTCGGGCACCGATGTCGCCATCGAAAGCGCCGGCGTCACCCTGCTCAAGGGAGACCTGATGGGCATTGTGAAAGCGCGGCGGTTATCCGAGGCGACGATGGCGAATATCCGCCAGAACCTGTTCTTCGCCTTCATCTACAATGCCGCCGGCATCCCGGTTGCCGCAGGCGTGCTCTACCCTTCTTTCGGCCTGCTCCTGTCACCGATCATCGCAGCAGCCGCCATGTCGCTGTCGTCGGTCAGCGTCATCGCCAACGCGCTGCGGTTGCGGGGACTGAAACTGTGACTGAAACGCTGACGAGACTGACGCCTGGGTGTCAGTCGTAGGCGAGGGCGTCAGTCGCGCCAGTAACTGTTGGCGGCCGCCACCGTCTGGAAATGGATGGCGATCACCTGTGAGGAGGCGATCAGCTGCGTGGTGTCCTGATCGTAGGCCGCGCGCAGCTTGTCGCGAATTTCTGCGGACGGTTGGGTGACCTTGACGCCGACCCGCGCCATTTTGGTGGCAAGGTCGAACCCCTCCTGCGGGGTCGCTGTCTTGAGTGAGGGAAGCCAGATGTCAGCCATGTTTTTTCCTTCCAGAGAATATGAATACGCAACAACCGTAATCTACCCGAGCAGCCGACGAAAGCATCAACCCGCGATGCGCTTCGCCTCCAGGCGTCACGCCTGAAACGCCCTTTCGTGCGGGAAATCCCTTCCGGCGATGTAAGCTTCTTCCGCCGGCGTCGATTCTCGGCCGAGGACGTTATTGCGGTGCGGATGACGGTCGAAAGCGGCGATGACCTTGCGTACGTCGCCAGCCTGATCCACCAGCGACTGGTATATCGGTTGAAGGGAAGCGGACGCTTCCGCCGCTATCTCTTCGCGAAGCCTGATGAGCAGGTCGATGCGCGCGAGGTGATCCGGGCCTTCGCAATGGCCAAGGGGCTGACTGTAGACGATTCTGAACCAGGGCATGTCCAGCGATGCGTAGTGGCCGTTCGAAAACCCCTCCATCGCCAGCGACAGCGCGGCAGGGTCCTGCGCGAATGCGCGCTGTGTGTTGCGCCAGAGCGAGCGCGAGAACTGGTCGAGCACGATGATTAGCGCCAGCCTGCCTTCGGGGTCGCTGGTCCAGTCGTCGAGATCGCCTGAAGCTGCGCTTCTCGTGAGGTCGGCGAAGCGCTCGACGATCATGTCATCCGCTCCGCCGTGCAGCCGCCACGACCAGTGATCGCGGTGAGTTTCAGCCTTTATCTGTGAGGAGCGGCCTTCGGGAAACCAGAAGTCGAAAACGTCGTTCCATGGGGCGGTCCTGGCATTCATGTCGATCCTTTCCGACAAATGCGAGCGATGAGACAGGGTTGACGTCGCAAAAACAACAGACTCCGCATCGCTGCGGGGTCTGCGAGGAGGCTTCAGCCTCGCGCGGCCACAGTTGCGGGCCGGGCGGTGGCGACCTTTGAGGCCCTCCCGCCGGGTGCGGTCGTCTTCGGCATGCGCAGAAGGCGCATGCCGTTGGCGATGACGATCAGCACCGAAAGTTGGTGGACCAGCATGCCGCCGGCCATATGGACATTGCCGGAGAACACGCCCGCCAGCAGTCCGGCCACCGTCACCAGTGCGATGACGAGGTTCTGGCGCATATTGCCCAGCGTTGCGCGCGAGATCGCCATCGCCTCGGGGATCTTGCCGAGATCGTCTTTCAGGAGCGCGATGTCGGCGGTCTCGATGGCGACGTCGCTGCCGGCGGCGCCCATGGCGATCGAGGTGTCGGCGGCGGCAAGAGCGGGGGCATCGTTGATGCCGTCGCCGACCATGGCGACATGCGCGCCATCCGCCTTCATCTTCCGGATCAGTTCCAGCTTGTCCTCGGGCATCAGCCCGGCATGGACCTCGTCGATACCGACCTCGCGGGCGATGGCTTCGGCTGCGCCATGCTGGTCGCCGGTCAGCATGACCACACGGCCTATGCCGATGTTACGCAGCCGGGTGATGGCTTCCGCCGCGCCTTCACGGGCCATGTCGGACATGCCCAGCATCCCGATCAACTGCCCGTCACGCGCCACCAGGATCGGCGTCTGGCCATTGGACAGCAGACGGTCCAGAGCGGCTTCGCCCTCCTGGCCCAGCGCAATGCCGAGCGTGTCCATGAGGCGCCGGTTGCCGGCGGCGATGATGCGGCCGTCGATGCGGGCGCTCAGGCCCATGCCGGCATGTTCCTCCAGCGATTCGAGCGTGGAAAGCGGCCCCTGCTTGCGGCCGGCCTCGACGATCGGACGGCCGAGCGGATGGGTCGATCCGGTCTCGGCGGTCGCAGCCAGATGCAGCAACTCGGCCTCGGCAATGCCGCCGAGCGCGACGATAGAGGCGAGCTGCGGCTTGCCTTCCGTCAGCGTGCCGGTCTTGTCGAGCGCCAGCGTATCGATGCGGCCCGCACTTTCCAGATGCTGACCGCCCTTGATCAGGATGCCGCTGCGCGCCGCCCGGCCGATGCCGGCGACGATGGAGACCGGCGTCGAGATGACCAGCGCGCCGGGGCAACCGACGACCAGCAGCGTCAGCGCCAGGCGGATGTCCTGCGTCACCGCGAAGGCGGCGACCGCGAGCCCGATGATCGACGGCGTATACCATTGCGCAAAGCGCTCGATCATGCGCTGGCTCGGGGCCTTTTCCTCCTGCGCTTCCTCGACGCGCTGAATAATGCGGGCAAGGGTGGTGTCGGCGCCGACATTGGTGGCGCGGATGCGCAGCAACCCGTTCTCGGCGATCGTTCCTGCATGGACGTGGCTGCCAGGCGCTTTCTCGGCCGGCATCGGCTCACCGGTAATCGCCGCCTCGCTGACGGCGGCGGTGCCTTCGGTTACTTCACCATCCACCGGGATGCGTTGACCGGCCCTGACCAGCACGGTCTCGCCAAGCTGGACCATATGCGCCGGCACCTCGACGGGATCGCCGTCGCGCAGCACGGTCGCGGTGGCGGGCGCGGCATCAAGCAATGCCTTCAGCGCGCCACGGGTCTGCCCCATGGTGCGCGCCTCCAGCCAGCCGCCGAACATGAACAGGAAGGTGACGGCCGCCGACTCCCAGACTTCGCCAATAATGAGCGCGCCGACCGCCGCGACGGTGACGAGCAATTCGATGCTGAAATGCTTTACACGCAGCGAGCGCCAGGCACGGATCGCGATGTCGGAGCCGGCAAGAAATGCGGCCGCGACCATCAGCGCGGTCCATGCCTCGACCATGCCGAAGCCGTAGCGCGCCAGAAGACCGGCCGCGATCAACCCGCCGCTGCCGACCGTCAGCCAGAAACGCCGCCGTGCCGGATGCACGAAGGCGCTCTTGATCCTGCTGACAAGATTGCTCATCTCCTCGCTCCTTTCATCTTCATCCATGTCGGAAAAGCGTGCCTGCCGCGCCGGCACGCGGCGCGGCGAAAAAGGCGGAGTGCCGATCAAAAGGCGGCAGGCCGCGCCTCGTAGCCGGTTCCACGCACTGCCTCGACCAGCGCTTCAACGCTCGATTGCGCGGGGTCGTGCTCGACCTCGATCTTGCCGGTGTTGAAGCGCACCTCGGCCTTTGCCACACCGGGAAGGGCGTTGAGCGCCTTCTCGATCTTGGGTACGCAGGAGGGGCAGGAAAGCTCATCGCTGCGAAGGATGGTTTTCTGGGTCATGATCGGGTTCCTTTCGATAGTGGGGAAGGGGTGTCCCCTGCCTCATTGATCTAAGGGTTTGACCCCGCATTGCGATTGGTGAAACCGGCAAGCCAGGCTTGCATGAATGCACAGGCCGCTGCCTTGGTTCTGGTTCGTCGGGCGACCACATGGGGAGCTGTGGTGGAATTGCCGCCTAAACCAAAGGGATTTCCGTGCGTAAATGCACAGGTCGACAAGTCTCGATTCCCTGGCGGATGCTTTGATGTGGACGCGCCGCTGCTGGAAGGACAGCTTGAGGATACTCTTACCAAAGTCGCATCGGCGACACGACCATATGCGAAAGTCTTATGGGGAGACTTGAGTGAGATCAACGACGAGCTAACATTTTTGCAATAAACCAATGAAATGGAGCATATCATGCGTGGATTTGTTGATGACATCGAGGAACTGACCGAAGGAAACACGGATTTTCGCCGTGTTCTTTATACGGCAAGAAATATGCAGCTCGTGCTGATGGCGCTTCAGCCCGGCGAGGAGATCGGCGAAGAGGTTCACGACGACGGCGATCAGTTCTTCCGTGTCGAGGACGGCGAAGGCGAAATCCTGATCGACGGCAATGTGAGCAGGATCAGGGCCGATATGGCCATGATCGTACCGGCCGGTGCGCGGCATAACGTCAAAAACACCGGGAATGAGCCGCTGAAGCTTTATACGATCTACAGCCCTCCCGAGCACGTCGACGGTGTCGTTCATCCAACCAAGGCTGAAGCCGACGCCGCGCATGAACACTTCGACGGCAAGACCACCGAATAACGCCGTTGCGCAAGCAGTGACTTGCGGCGACAACATCCATGAACGGTGTTCCTGCTTGCCCTCCCGCACCGAACCGCGAGAGGGCAGCTCTTTACTAGGAGATGACGTGAAGACCCCGATGCGCACCGGCCTTCCTGCCGCACGGCTGGGATTGCCCTTCAGAATCTGACATTCGTCATCGGTGCCGTAGTGGTGCGGGTCATCGGTGGTCTGTTCTTCGAACTGCCGTTGACCCTGCTCACCGTTCGCGATGGAGAAGCGCCGGTGCATTCAGGACGGCATCTATTGAATCGCGCAAATGGGGCGGCGAGTTGTTCCGGTGCAACCTGGGGAACGGTCGAAAGAGGCCCTATGAGAATTTGAGGCCGAGTCTCTTCCGTCTGGCAGGAGCCGCTGGCGGTTCTTCGACGGGCTTTGGCTTGCGTCCTAATCCCATCGATTTTGCCAGTGCGGAACGCGCTGCGGCGTAGTTTGGCGCGACCAGCGGATAGTCTGCCGGCAGGCCCCATTTCGCACGATATTCGTCCGGGGTGAGGCCATGGTGGGTCGACAAGTGGCGCTTCAGGGATTTGAACTGTTTTCCGTCCTCGAGACAGACGATGTAGTCCGGCGTCACCGACTTCTTGATTGGGACTGCGGGCTTTTTGGATTCTGATACGACTTCCGTGGGGACATCGGTCTGCTGCAGCAGGCTCGTATACACCCTGGAGATCAAGCCGGGCAATTCGGCGACAGGTACAGGATTGTTCGACACATAGGCCGAAACGACATCTGCGGTCAGCTCGATTAGCCTGTCAGATCCATCGATGGGGGTTTCGCTCACGTTTAATGCCTCTTTTCACCAACACGATTGCTGCATGGCCACTTAATGGATTGCAGCTTTGCAACACAATAGTTGAATATGGTCCTGCCTTACGGGCCGGCAGTTGGCAGAGCCGAAGTTTCGGCAGGCCTTCGTCGAGAGGAACCCCGGCCGTGATGCGAAGGAAGGCGTTCATGTTCGCAGCATTCGCACGCTGGGTCGATGATCGTCGCGCGCTACGCCGCCGCTGGCAAGATGACGCGTGCCGCCTTCTCGTTGCCGAAGAACTTGGCGCCTATTACGAGGCGCAGCGCCGTGCGACCCGGGCCCGAGTACGTGGCGAGAAAGCTGAATTTTATCACTGGGCCAAGGTCGCGGCCGAAGTGGCCCGGATTTCGCCCCAGGTTGAGATGAATATCGTAACGCTGCGCGAGATCGTGTCCGAGGAAAAGCGCCGGAGCCGCTGAAGGTCCCGTGCCGCTTGCGCGCGGCGGCCGGCAAGGGAAGCTTCGCCGCTGCAGTCCCGACCCTGCTGACCCCCTCTGAAATGCCGGGTTGACCGCTGCGCCCTTGCCCGCCTTGCTCTTCGCGGCCTCCGGTATCTGCCCCCGAAAGGATCGGGAGCGGGAATCGGGTAAAAGGAGCAAGGGCAGTGCAGGCGCGAAGAATGGAAAAAGCAGATCTGGAAGATTTGAGAGAGAAAGTGCCCTGCAGCGCGGTGCTGGAGCAGGAGGGATTTGCGCTCGATCTCAAGGAAAGCACACGCAGGGCGATGAAGTATCGTCGCGGCGCTGAGATCATCATTGTCATTCATGACGGTAAAGGCTGGTTCGACCCGCTCGGCGACGACAAGGGTGACGTGTTCAATTTGGTCGAACATCTGCAGGGAGTGCGCTTCGCCGAAGCTATGCACGAGGTTGCCGCCCTTGTCGGCATCGTGCCCGCGCAACCCATCTGGAAGCGGGAATCCCGTAATCAGGAGCCGGATATCTCCATTGCCGAACGTTGGAAGACCCGGCGAAAGCCATGGAAGGGCTCGGCCACCTGGCGTTATCTCGCCGGGGATCGCGGTCTACCCGAGCGGATCATCCGTATCGCCAACTCCACCAATATGCTGCGGGAGGGTCCGCATGGCAGCATGTGGGCGGCGCATACCAATATCGACGGGGCCGTGACCGGCTGGGAGGAGCGCGGACCCGATTGGCGCGGCTTTGCATCCGGTGGCGCGAAGGTCCTGTTCCGTCTCGGTCGCCCGGATGCTCTTCGTCTTTGCGTGACCGAGGCGGCGATCGACGCCATGAGCCTGGCTGCCGTTGAGGGCCTGCGGGAAGGCAGCCTCTACCTCAGTCCCGGGGGTGGTTGGTCACCCCCAACCGCCGAGGCGCTGCGTGTGCTCGCTGCTCGTCCCGGCGCTTAGATCGTTTCCGCGACCGATGCCAATGCCCAAGGCGCCGTGTTTGCTGAACGGCTGCGAGACCTTGCCGAGGAGACTGGCTGCGACTGGCTGCGGCTGATCCCGCCGGCCGACGATTGGAACGATGCCCTGCGCGAGCAGGTGAGGAAAGGATAATAAAGAGCGGAGAAAGAGACCCGCATGCCCGCCGGTCGCCTCAAGGGTGAAGCTTCGCCCGGCTAAAGCCGGCCCCTGACCCGCCCGGGCGGAGAGGCGGCGTGCCCGAAGTAGTGTCAACGGCGGAGCAAAACCAGGCCGTTGGGCGGCGCAAAAGTAGGCCACTTGGCGCCGCAAGCGGGGAACGGCGGGAGGGCGTAGCCCGACT
>NZ_QGGG01000031.1 GCF_003148475.1 Pseudaminobacter salicylatoxidans
CTACGTGCGGCTGAAAATCACAGGTCGCCGCCTCAACGAGCCGCCCCGACGGCGAACGCCGCAGATGGCTCAATCCTTAAGTTAGCGCTTATGGGGATGGTCCCCCGCCTCCAAAGACAGGAGCCGGAACCCATGTCCTATGCAGATGCCATCGCCTTCGCCGCCAGCCTCGCTTCCACGCTGATGGTCTCGATTGTCGTGTTTCAGGCCGGGGACGGAACCCATGCCGCCATGCCCGCCGACGAGTTCGACGGCGACGAGGAGATGGTGAAGCTGGAACTCGATCCATGGAGTTGAGGCGCGAACGCGCCTCAACCCGACGGCCCGGCACCCAGGCACCGTCGGGCCTTCTCCCGTCAATTGCCGCCGATTGCCGCTTCCGTGCCAATCTGCATTGCGATCTCGACCCGCATAGGAAAGAACCGTCGGTGATCATGCCGATTTCGCTCCTTCAAGATGAAAGCCATTCGCCATGTTCAGCCATATTGTCGTTTCCGTCCTGCTCTGCACGGCATCCTGCGAACCGGCCGAAATCCGGGTCTGGGATGGCGATTCCATCCGCTTGAGCACGACGCGGCAAGCTGAGACCGTCCGGATCTTCAACATCGACGCCCCCGAGATCGAGGGGCCGTGCGCGTATGAATCCGGCCTCGCGCTGCAATCGAAGGTCAGACTGGCAGAGCTTCTGAACGGCCGGCGGGTGGAAATCTTGCGCCAAGGCACTGACCGCTATGGCCGGACTCTGGCGGTGATCCGCGTCGAGGGCCGAGATGTCGGAGACATTCTCGTCAGCGAGGGACTCGCCCGAACCTGGGCGGGACGCCGTGAACCGTGGTGCTGATCCACCCCGACAACAAGAGAGTGAGAGGGCGGGCCGGTTGGCCGTGACGGGTTGCAGGCGGGAGAGAGGCTTCCGCCGCCCGTCGTGGAGTAAGCCCCATGACCCTTTCCCGCCACCCCGGATTTACCTCAATCGGCGACATCATCACGCGCGAGGTGCTGCCTCGGCTGCGCCATGCGCAGAAGGTGCCGCTGCGCCTCTCCTGCATCGGCACCGCCGGTTACGAAGGCCTCGACGAGGCCGATGAATTCGACCGCACGGTCGTCATCGGCCAATCCGCATCCGCCGAAGAAGCCATGATCCTCGCCAGCCAGCGCGTCGCGCATGGCGATATCAACGTCGGCACGGACGAGACGTTGCGCTTTCGCCCACGTGTCATCGTCATTCAGGACGGCGATCTCGGCCTGGTTCTCGGCGGCGAGATCCGGGCCGGAATCGTCCTCTGGCAACAGCCCGTCGCCTCCGACGCGGAGGCCCGCCGCATCATCATCGAAGCCAGCCGCTTGCGCGGGCTGGCCTTCGCCGCCTCCGGCCGGGGCGATCACGCGGCAGCCCGCGATCATCGTTTTCGCGCCAGCCTGATCGAGGCGCGGCTGGTCGATCCCTGCTGGCGCGTGACCGCCGCCGAGCTTCTGCGGCTGCCGCAGGCCGCGTGACCCTTTCCCATTTCCACCCCTTGACCCGGCGGTTCGCCGGGCACGGTCCTATGGAGTTTTCCCATGCCAAAATTTGTCGTCAGCAAAAGCCATGACGCCTTCGTCTATTATGAAACCATCCTTGAGGCCGAGACGCCCGATGCGGCTCGCGATCTCGCCCAAAGTGTCCACTACGAGGGCGAATGGCATGCCACCGGCTATACGCAAGAGTTCGACGACTTCGAGATCGACGAGCACAGTGGCGTTCGCCTGCTGGCAGACGGAGAGGCCATCGAGACGTTTTCGACCATCGGTGTCACCGCCCAGGAGCGCGATGCCTTGTTGACGGGCTTGCGGCTGCTTCAGCTTGCCCTTGCGCGCAGCGACATCGACCCCTCACTCGGGGACATCCTCACCAATGACGGTGCGCATGCCGGCCTCGATCTCAACCGGATCGACGCCCTCTGCGAACGCATCAACGTCTAGGAGGCCGCGATGTATTCGACCTATTTGCGCCTCGGCATCCGGGTCTGGGACGGCAACCGCTCCGTCATCCGCGCCGCGCGTCGGAAGCTGGCTCGAACCGCTCTGCACGATCCGGGCAGGCGGGATGCGCGCAAAAACTTCTACCGCGAGATGCTGCGCCACCATGCCGAAGCGCAATGGCGCGTGATGCAATTCCGCCTCTGAGGCCAGCCGCGTCACCGTCCTTCATCCTCGCCCGGCCTCGCGCCGGGCTTTCTCGTTTCAGGAGTCTGAGATGGCAAACTATTTCACGCATTTCTCCTGCCTGCTTGACGTAGGCACCCCGGCAAACGCCGCCCATGCGCTCGACCTCTACAACGCGCTGTCGGAGGAAAACGCCGCCGAAGATCCTCCTTCGGAAGGATTTCTTCTGTCGATCCAGCCCGAGCATGGCGGCACCCAGCTCTGGATGCGCGACGATGGGACCGGCGATCCCGAGCATGTGATCCAGTTCGTCAAGCGCTGCGCGGCCGCGTTCGGCCTGACCGGCTTATGGGGCTTCCAGTACGCAACCACCTGCTCGCAGGCCAGGGTTAACGCCTTTGGCGGTGGCGCGCATGTCCTCGATCTCGCCACCGGCAAGACGGTGGATTGGATCTACAGTGGCAGTTGGTTGGAGATCGTCCTGGACGGAGGCGACCCCTATGCCTGAAGTCATCGAAACCACCGTCTATCGGCTCAACGAGCTTTCCGACGAGGCGAAGGACAAGGCCCGTGCCTGGTATCGCGAGGGCGGCTTCGACTATGAGTGGTATGATGCCATTTATGAGGATTTCCGGCAGATCGCGGAGATCCTCGGCATCGACTTCAAGACCCGCACCGTCCGCCTCATGGGTGGCGGGTCGCGCCAGGAACCGCGCATCTTCTTCTCGGGCTTCTGGTCGCAAGGCGATGGTGCCTGTTATGCCGAGCGACGGATTATGCGGAGCGGTCAGGTCATCACGCTGTAAACGCGAGGGATTTTCGACAATCCGCTCCGCATAACGACGGGCTTGTGCCGTCGCGGGTTCTTTTGGGCGAGAAGTGGTTCGCCGGCATTTTCCGGCATTGAACCCATGTCAGGAGATCGAATGTCCAGCACCCCCAAGAAAAGGCGGAACACTCCGCGGTATCTCACGCTTTCAAGGCTTCATTTCGCCGGCCCTTACTTCGAGGGCTATGTCCGTTGGCTTCAGGGACGGAATTACACCAAGACAACGATTTCGATGCTGACCATCTACTTGGGGCATTGGACGGATTGGATGCACGACGCCGGCTATGATCTCAGTACCATCCACAGCGGCTACGCAGCATCCGTACCGGCCTTCAGGGCCATGCCGAATTACTCTATGCGACTGCGATCAGGTGCCCTCTTCGTTCTCTTTCTTGAAGAGCAATGCATCGTCGATCCACTGCCGAAGCCGCTTTCCCCAAGTGAACAGTGGCCGATCCTCGGCGAGTTCCGGGATTGGATGCTCCGAAATCGTGGGGTGTTGGACAGCAGCCTCGACACCTATCAGAACATCCTTGTTCACATGTTCCTCGTCCTTGGCGACGCGCCTGAGGCTTATAGCGCCCATGCCATCAGGGAGTTTGTGCTGGGACGCGCGGGCATGCACGGCGTTGCTCATGCAAGGATGACGGTGACCGCCACTCGCGCATTCCTGCGCTTCCTGATCGCAACTGGACGTTGCCCGGCCGGCCGTGATCAGGCCATCCCGAATTTTGCGGGCTGGCAATTGGCACCAGTACCAGACTTCCTCAACGACGCTGACATCACGAGGATCGTGGCTGCTTGCAGCGGCGAGGCCCGCCTGCGCGATCGCGCGGTCATTCTGTTCCTTGTCCGACTCGGCTTACGCGCCAGCGAAGTTGCAAACCTTGAGTTCGATCACATCGACTGGCGGAATGGTCGCATTGCCATCAGGGGTGGCAAGTCCCGTCGTGAAGAATGGCTGCCTCTTCCTCAAGAAGTCGGCGAAGCGCTGCTGGCCTATCTGGACAGGGGACGGCCGTCATTGGCCACGCCGCGCGTGTTCGTCACAGCGCAAAATCCGATGCGTCCGATGTCGAGGTTTGCTGTCAACTGTCTGGTTCAGGCGGCTCTTGACCGGGCGGGCATCCAGAGTGGTCGACGCGGTTCCCATCTGCTTCGTCATTCGGCGGCGACAGCGATGCTTCGGCATGGGGTCAACCTTGCCGGGGTCGGAGCGGTCCTGCGGCACCGCTCGCTGACCACCACCATGCAATATGCGAAGGTTGACTTCGCTCTGCTCCGCGAAATTGCCCAGCCCTGGGCGGGGGAGGCCGCATGCTGACCGAGGAAATCAATCGTTACGTCGCATTGCGAAGGTCGCTTGGCTTCAAGCTCAAGGAGACAGCCAAGAACTTGGCTTCGTTCGGCCAGTTCGTCGAAGCCAGAGGTGAGCGACACGTCAGGACGGCAACAGCGGTCGCCTGGGCTGAAGGTGCGTCGACGCCAGACACTCGGTATCGCCGCATCACGGATGTCATCCGGTTGGCAACCTTTCTGCACGCAGAAGACGCTGCACATGAGATTCCGCCGGGAGGCGTCTTCAAGGCGCATCGGACCAAGTTCATCCCTTACATCTTCACGGATGATGAAGTGGCGAAGTTCATCATTGCAGCTCGAGTCAGGCAACAGGACGAAAGCTCTCCAGTTCGGCGCGAAATCTATGCCGTCCTGTTTGGTCTGATCGCATCGACAGGCTTACGGATATCGGAGGCTTTGAACCTGACCCTGACTGATGTTCTGCCGGATGGCATCTTGCACATCCGAAAGACCAAGTTCGGCAAGAGCCGGATGGTGCCGCTACACCCGAGCGTGATGCCCATTCTCGACCGGTATATGGAGCTGAGGCTGGCCGTCGCGGCCAACGACGATCACCTCTTCCTTTCCGAAGGAAAGAGGAAGATCTATTACTCTGTCCCGCAAAGGGCGTTCCACGAAATCCTTGCCATCGCGGCGATTGCGCCCGGTCGGTCCAGGCGCCCTCGCATCCATGATCTGCGCCACACCTTCGCGACACGGGTGCTGGAAAAATCTGGAGCCGGGCGCGACGCGATCGCGCGCAATGCTGTCGCGCTGATGACCTACATGGGGCATTCCAACCTCAGATACACGTACTGGTATCTGCATCGGACGCCCGAACTTCTGGCCGAAATCTCTGCCGCAGCCGAGGAACTTTTGACGGAGGGCGGCTCATGACAGCCCTTGCGCCGGTCATTACGCAGTTCATGCAGGATTACCTGCCTCGGCAGCGCGGGTTCAGCGCCCACAGCAGCGAAACCTATGCGCATGCCTTCAAACTGCTGTTCCAGTTCGCGGCGAGGCGTGTCGGATCCGGCCCGTCGCAGCTCAGTATCGAGCAGCTGGACGCACCATTGATCCTGGCCTTTCTGGATCATCTCGAGACTGATCGAGGAAATGGCGCCACTTCGCGAAATGCACGGCTCGCGGCCATCAAGTCGTTCATGCGGTTCGTTGAATACCAGTATCCAGCCCTCCTGGCTCAAGTCGCGCAAATCCGGGCGATCCCGACAAAACGTTGCGCGAACAAGCTGGTCCAGCACCTGTCCAAGGACGAGGTGCAGGCAGTTCTGAATGCTCCCGATGTCACGACGCGCTTGGGTGCCAGGGATCGCGCCATGATGCACCTTTGTTTTGCGGGAGGGCTGCGCGTGTCCGAACTCGTAGGGGCTGCCTTGACCGATCTGGTTCTAGGCCAGGCTCCAAGCCTGCTGGTTCGAGGAAAAGGGCGAAAGCATCGGCACTTTCCACTCTGGAAGACGACAGCCTCAGACATGCGGGCTTGGCTTGCCGTGCGGGGGCTTGCGCCTACACCGGAGATCTTCGTCAATGCCGAAGGGAGAGCGATGACGCGATCCGGGTTCGAGTATGTGCTCGAAAAACACGTCGTGAAAGCTTCTCAGCACTGCCCATCATTGGCGGGGCGTTCAGTGTCGCCCCACCAGCTCAGGCATAGTTGCGCCGTGATCATGCTGGAAGCGACCCGCGACATCCGAAAGGTCGCGCTGTGGCTGGGACACGCGGACATCCGAACGACCGAGACCTATCTGCGCGTTGATGCGGCCCAAAAGCTCGAGGCTGTAGAGGCGGCCATCCCGCCCGAGCTGCGTCGCGGAAAGTTCAAGGCTCCGGATGCGTTGATTGCGATGCTGATGACCGGAAGGAAAAACACGCTGACCTGAATCCGTGCGTCGTTATGCGGAGCGGATTGTCGAAAATCCTCGCGTTTACAGTATGATGACCTGACCGCTCCGCATAATCCGTCGCTCGGCATAACAGGCCTTATGCAGAGCACCGCATAATGCTTGCTTCGAAGGTTCCTATTCCTACCGGAAGAACGCCTCGGCCGCGATCCGGGCCTATGCACCGCAGGATACCACGCTGCACGGCATCGCTGACGCCCTCCAGGCCGTGCAGCGGCGGAATTTCTACCAGCTTCGCGCCGAAGCAACGCATCGGGGGCGCTACCACCACGAATATTGCATGGCGATTTCCGTCACCCGCGACAGTCCGACCTGGCAGGATATGACCGCCGATGCCGAGGACGTCATCACCGAGGCGCTGCGCGATCTCGCCCGCTGGCTCTATCGCCAGCTTGAACGCGAATACGAATACCTGACCTCGGACGAGGCGGTCGATGAGAGCATCATCGCCAATGACTACACCTTCACCGGCTCTGGCCGCCGGTTCGGCTGATTTCGACAAGCGCCCCGCCTGACGGCCGGGCGCTTGTTTCATGTCTGCCATCGCTACGGCTTGAGAGGGAGAGGGCGGCTGGAGGGGATCCGAGCCGGTGCGGTCGAGAGAGAGCGCTGTGCGGCTCGATCCCTTTCCGCTCTCCCGAGGAATCTCCGATGAACATGATCCCCGCATCCGCGGCGGTATCCGCAACCGCGCCGCTGGCGCTCGACCATGACGCCGACACCGCGGAGCGCGTTTTCGCCGCGGCCGGGCTTCTGCTGCCGCATCTCGAACGTGGCCAGCGCATCGATGCCGCCACGCTGCGCGGTGCCATGGAAGCGGCCTTCGGCGCTTCCGACGCCACCGGCGCCTGGACCTGGAAAGTGGCCTACGACGCCTGCGAGGCCGCAACCGTCCTCTTCCTGCGCAAATACGGAAAGCCGCTTTTCCGCAAAGCCGATTCCCCGGCTGCGATCCTGTCCCAGCTCGGAAAGATCGCCGGGCTTCTGCCGACGCATACGCGCCGGTCGGAGGAAGCGCAGACCTTCCAGCAGTTCTCGACCCCGATCCCCCTCGGCTTCGCGGCGGCGACGGCTGCGGCGATCACGCCGGCCGATCGCGTGCTGGAACCCTCGGCCGGAACCGGGCTCCTCGCCATCCTGGCCGAGATCGCCGGCGGCACGCTGCTCGTCAACGAACTCGCCGAGGCCCGCGCCGGTCTCTTGTCTTCCCTCTTCCCGGCCCTTTCTGTCACCCGCTTCGACGCCGCCCAGCTCGATGACCACCTCGATCCCGGCCTGATCCCGACCGTGGTGCTGATGAACCCGCCGTTCTCGGTCATGGCCAACGTCGAGGGCCGCATGGCCGATGCCGCCTTCCGCCATGTCGCCTCGGCGCTGGCGCGCCTGGCGCCCGGCGGGCGGCTCGTGACCATCACCGGGGCAAGCTTCGCGCCCGACAATCCGGCCTGGACCGCCTCTTGGACCCGGCTGCAGGAGCGTGGCCGCGTCAGTTTCTCCGCCGCCGTCGATGGTTCGGTTTATGCCAAACACGGCACGACCGTCCCGACACGACTCACCATCATCGACAAGCTGCCCGCCGAAGATCCGGCGGTGTTTCCGGCAGCGCCCGGCGTCGCCCCGGATGTCGCCACGCTGATGGGCTGGTTTGCGGACCAACTTCCGGCCCGGCTGCCGGTCGATCCCGGCCTGGCCGTGCCGGTGGCACGACTGGCCGCGCCGCGCACCGTGCGAGGCTATGTCAACTGGGCAGCGAAGACCGCACCCGCTGCGCCGCTTGCCGAGCCGGAGGGGGTGCCGCTCGCCTATGAGACGGTGGATTGGGAACCGGCCGAGGCAGACCGCCTCTCCGATGCGATCTATGAGGACTACGGCCTTCAGACGATCTGCATCGCCGGGGCACAGGCGCATCCGACCCAGCTCGTGCAATCCGCCTCGATGGCGAGCATCGCGCCGCCGAAGCCGAGCTACCGGCCGACGCTGCCCGGCGACATTCTCGGCAAGCTGTCCGAGGCGCAGTTGGAGACCGTAATCTATGCCGGCGAGGCCCATGCCGGGTTCCTCGCCGGGGCCTGGACGGTGGACGATACCTTCGACACCCTGTCGGCCGCGTCGGAGGGTGCCACGAGCGCCATCCGTTTCCGGCAGGGCTTCATGATCGGCGACGGCACGGGCGTCGGCAAGGGCCGGGAATCCGCCGCCATCATCCTCGACAACTGGATGCAGGGCCGGCGCAAGGCGGTCTGGATCTCGAAGTCGGACAAGTTGCTGGAAGATGCACAGCGCGACTGGTCGGCGCTCGGCATGGAGCGGCTTCTGGTCACGCCGCTGTCGCGATTCCCGCAAGGCAAGCCCATCATGCTGGGCGAGGGCATCCTATTTTTAACCTATGCCACGCTGCGCTCCGATGATCGCGGAGAAAGGGTTTCCAGGGTCAGGCAGATCGTCGAATGGTTGGGTTCAGACTTCGATGGAGTGGTGATTTTCGACGAGGCGCATGCCATGGCCAACGCTGCCGGAGGCAAGGGAGAACGCGGCGACGTTGCCGCCAGCCAGCAGGGCCGCGCCGGGCTGCGCCTTCAGCACGCCCTGCCGCAGGCCCGCGTCGTCTATGTCTCGGCCACCGGCGCTACCACCGTCCATAATCTCGCCTATGCGCAACGGTTGGGCTTGTGGGGTGGCGAGGATTTCCCGTTCTCGACCCGTGCCGAGTTCATCGAGGCCATCGAAGCCGGGGGCGTGGCGGCGATGGAGGTGCTGGCCCGCGACCTGCGGGCGCTCGGTCTCTACACGGCGAGGTCGTTGTCGTTTAAAGGCGTCGAATATGAACTTCTCGATCACGAGCTGACGCCGGAACAGGTCCGCATCTACGACAGCTATGCCGATGCCTTCGCGATCATCCACAACAACCTGGATGCGGCGATGCAGGCCGCCAATATAACCGGCGGCGATGGCGGCTCCGGCACGCTGAACCGGCAGGCAAAATCCGCCGCGCGCTCGGCCTTCGAGTCTGCCAAGCAGCGGTTCTTTGGCCACCTGCTGACGAGCATGAAGACCCCGACGCTGCTCCGGTCCATCACCGCCGATCTGGAAGCGGGCCATTCGGCCGTCATCCAGATCGTCTCGACCGGCGAGGCGCTGATGGAACGGCGGCTGGCGGAGATCCCCACCGAGGAATGGGGCGACCTGAAAATGGACCTGTCGCCGCGCGAATATGTCCTGGACTACCTCGCCCATTCTTTCCCGGTGCAGCTCTACGAGCCGTTCACGGATTCAGAAGGCAATCTGTCTTCGCGCCCGGTCTATCGCGATGGCCAGCCGGTCGAGAGCCGCGAGGCCGTGGCGCGTCGCGACGAGATGATTGCCAGCCTTGCCAGCCTGCCGCCGGTTCCCGGCGCGCTGGACCAGCTCATCCAGCATTTCGGCACCGACACGGTGGCCGAGGTGACGGGACGCTCGCGACGTATCGTCCGCAAGCGCGGCATCACCATCGACCGCCTGGTGGTGGAGAACCGCGCGGGTTCGGCCAATCTGGCCGAGACCCAGGCGTTCATGGACGACGCCAAGCGGGTGCTGGTCTTTTCGGACGCCGGTGGCACCGGCCGATCCTATCACGCCGAGCTTTCGGCCAGGAACACCCGGCTGCGGGTCCATTACCTGCTCGAAGCCGGTTGGAAAGCGGATACTGCCATTCAGGGCCTCGGCCGCACGCATCGGACGAACCAGAAGCAGCCGCCGCTGTTCCGGCCGATCTCGACCAATGTGAAGGCCGAGAAACGCTTCCTCTCGACCATCGCGCGTCGCCTCGACACGCTGGGCGCGATCACGCGCGGCCAGCGCCAGACCGGCGGCCAGGGTCTGTTCCGGCCCGAGGACAATCTGGAATCGCACTATGCGCGCGACGCGCTCCGCCAACTCTACCTGCTGTTGGTGCGCGGCAAGGTCGAGGGTTGCAGCCTTCAGCGGTTCGAGGCCGCCACCGGCCTGAAGCTGATGGACAGCAACGGCATCAAGGACGATCTGCCCGGCATCACGACCTTCCTGAACCGGCTGCTGGCGCTGACCATCGAGCTTCAGGGCGTGCTGTTCACCGCCTTTGAAGGGCTGCTGACGGCGCGGATCGAGGGCGCCATCGCTTCCGGCACCTATGACGCCGGGCTGGAGACCCTGCGCGCCGAGAGCTTCATCGTCACCGACCGGCAGGTCATCTACACCCACCCCCGCACCGGGGCCGAGACCAGCCTGCTGACGATCACCGAGCGCAAGCGCAACCGGCCGGTGACGCTGGATAGCGCCTTGGCCGAACTCGATGACCCGCGCGCGAAGCTCTTGATCAACGAGCGTTCGGGCCGCGCGGCGGTGCAGATCCCCACCACCAGCGTCATGCTGGACGATGGCGAGATCGAACGCCGCGTCCGCCTCATCCGGCCGATGGAAGCCCATAATGTGCCGGTCCGGATGATGGGCGAGACCCATTGGATCGAGGCCGAGCGGGACGCCTTCGCATCGGCTTGGGAGGCCGAAGTTGCAGAGGTGCCGGAATTCGCGGATAGCACGCTGCATATGGTGACGGGCCTGCTGCTGCCGATCTGGAAGCGTCTGCCCAACGACTCCACCCGCGTCTATCGGCTCCAGACCGATGCGGGCGAGCGCATCATCGGCCGCAAGGTCTCGCCGGCCTGGGCCGCGAATGCGACCACGACCGGCATCGCCAAGGTCACACCGGAGGATGCCTTCGCCGCGCTGATGGAAGGCCGGACGATCCTCGATCTTGCCGAGGGGCTCCAGCTCCGCCGGGTCCGGGTCATGGGTGCCAACCGGATCGAGCTGTCAGGCTTCACCGACACGATGCGCGACCGGCTTCGGGCCTATGGCCTCTTTCACGAGATCATCTCCTGGAAGCTGCGCATGTTCGTACCCGTCGATGCGGCTGGCTCTGCCGTTCTCGCCAAAGTCCTCGACCGCTGGCCGGTCGAGCGTATCGGCGAGCGGGAGGCGGCCTGATGCCCCGGCACGACGCATCCGAGCTGGCGATCCGTCTGGGCCGCGAGGCCGAGGCGGTTTGCCGTCACTACCTGTCGTCCGGCCATCGCGCCGGACGATACTGGCTGGTCGGCGATGTGCAGAACAATCCCGGCCGCTCGATGTTCGTGCGCCTGATCGGCCCGGAGGGCGGCAAGGGTGCGGCAGGAAAATGGACCGATATGGCCACGGGGGAACATGGCGATCTGCTGGACGTCATCCGCGAGACGCTTGGCCTTGTCGACTTCAGGGACGTGGCCGAGGAAGCGCGCCGTTTCCTCGCTCTCCCGCATCCCGAGCCGGAAAAGACGAGGACGCCGACCGGCAACACGTCCAGCGTGGCATCCGGTTCGCCTGAAGCGTCGCGTCGTCTCTTCGCCATGGCGCAGCCGATCCGCGGCACGCTTGCGGAGATCTACCTCAGCGGGCGAGCGATCACCTCCCTCTCCGGCACCGCCGCACTGCGCTTCCATCCCCGGTGCTACTATAGACCTGACGAGCGTTCGCCCACCGAGATCAGGCCGGCGCTCGTTGCAGCCGTCACCGATCTGGCCGGCCATCAGACCGGCGCGCATCGCACCTGGCTCGCCCCGGACGGTTCCGGCAAGGCGGCTGTCGAGACACCGCGGCGGGCGATGGGCGACCTTCTCGGGCACGGGGTCCGCTTCGGCGCCGCCGATGAGGTGCTCGCCGTCGGCGAAGGCATCGAGTCCGTGCTGTCGCCCCGTCAGGTTCTGCCCCGCATGCCGATGCTGGCGGCGCTTTCGGCCGCTCACCTCGCTGCCATCCTGTTCCCGCCGTCCCTGCGCCGGCTCTATGTCTTGTGCGATCGCGACCCGGCCGGGGACGGTGCCAGAGACAGCCTACTCACCAGAGCAGCGAGCTTCGGGATCGAGGCGATATCGCTCACGCCGCGCGAGGGCGATTTCAACGATGATCTGCGACGCCACGGCGCCGATGCCCTCGGGGCGGCCCTGAAGGATCAGCTTCGTCCTGAAGACGCCCGCCGGTTCATGGAGGGGTGAGGGTGTAATCGGCCCCGGAGGCACGGCCCGGCTCGGCGCCTGCCGGTTTCGCTCATCTGTCATCGGCAGGTGCATCCTTCGTCGGAGAGTCCCGCGCCCACGGCCTTCTGAGAGGGCGATCGGCGCACAAACGGGCCGGGCAGGCAATGGCCGGGAGCGGACTATTTTCCGCCGGCGGGGACGAGCCCCGCCTTTGCATCGCGAAAGTCAAAATAGCCCGCACCCGGCCATCAAGGCCCTCGCGGAGCGGGCGAGGGCTGCCAACCCGTCCCGTCCGTGCGCTTCGACGCCTGCGAAGGCCGCGATGGGCGCGGTCTCCAGACGAAGGACGCTCCCGATGACGAACGAAACCGAATACGCAGGCGACGAGCCTTTCCACACCTCCTCCCAGACCGATCACGCCCTCACCGAACTCCAGCTCTACGGCTGGCGCCCGTTCCAGGACGAACCCGATCCCCGGCCGCTGCCCGAGGGCAATACCGTCGCCGCCGCCATCGCCGACATCTTCGACGCCCTCGTCGCGACGCTCGGCGATACCCGCCTCGAACCCGACCTCGAAGATCTGCTCTGGGGAGCCGTCAATATATTCCACCGCGCCACCAGCCGGGTCGAACGCGATCTCGACGACAACGAGCAGGCGCAGCGCCGGATGCAGCGGGAACAGGATGGCAGCGAGGTGAAGTCGGTCGAACTCGAACGCCTCACGGCCGAGGGGCAAACCCTGATCGAACGGCGCAACAGCATGGAACTCTTCCGCGACCTCGCCGCCGAGGCTTTCGAGCATCACACCGGCAGCGCCTGGCGGCCGCGCACCGGCTCGATGGTCAACCATCGCAACCTGACCGCCGCGATGATCGACAGCCGCGACTTCCTTGCCGCGAAACGCCGGGCTGAGACCGAGGTGCTGCTGCCCGCCGGCCCGAAGGTGGCCGTGACCGGCGGCGCCGACTTCAACGACCACCACCTGATCTGGGCGAAGCTCGATCAGGTCCATGCCAAGCACGCCGAGATGGTGCTGCTGCACGGCGGCTCGCCGAAGGGGGCGGAACTGATCGCCTCCCGCTGGGCCGATCACCGCAAGGTGCCGCAGGTCGCCTTCCGGCCCGACTGGACGAAGCACGGCAAGGCCGCGCCCTTCAAGCGCAACGATGCCATGCTGGACGTGCTGCCGGTCGGCGTCCTCGTCTTCCCCGGCACGGGGATTCAGGAGAACCTCGCGGACAAGGCCCGCAAGCTCGGCATCCCGGTCATGAAGTTCGACGGCGGCGCGTAAGCGCCGCCCTCTGGCGGCTGAAAGGCCGCCAGACCTTGACAGTCGGCCCGCATCCGCCTTTGATGGAGCATCCCTGAAGAACCGGCGAAGCAGCATAGTCGCAGGCGGAGCGCATCTTCCGGCAGCCTGTCGCGCAACTCAACCGTTCCGCTGGAGGTTTCCATGACGCTGATCCTACTCGCCATTTCTCTGACCCTCACCGCCTGCGTGATCGCCTGGAATCTCGCGATCTATGCTCTCCCGGTCATGACCGCCATTACCGCCGCTCAATTTGCCTGGGGTGCCGGAGCTGGCGTCCTGTTGTCCGGCCTTAGTGCCGCAGGAGCCGCCCTGCTGTCGGTCGCAATGGTGATTCTGGTTCTCGGCTTCGCCCGGAATCCCGTTCTGCGTTTCATCGCGCTGGCTCTCTTCGCAGTGCCCGCCGTCATCGCAGGCTATGCGCTGGTCTATGGCATCACCAAGAACGCCATCGACTCGAGCCTCGCCCTCAACCTGCTCGGCGGCATCGGTGGCCTTGTCATCGGCGTCTCGGCCATCATCAATCTGAACGCCCTCGGGGAGTCCGTGTTCTCGCGCTGAAACGGCGGGACGATCCTCTTCCAAGGCAAAACCCGGCGGCTTGCGCCGCCGGGTTCCGGGTGTCCCGTACAAGTGCTGGGCGGTCATGTCATCGCTGCCTTGCCCCAATCGCTCTGGGTTTGCTTCGCCCGCCTTGGAAATCTGTCATCGGTATGATTCCCGCAGCCGTAGCGCTCAACCCCCGCCGCGTCCATCCACTCCTTTCCGTGAGTGCAGCCGCGAACCAGCACCTTCATTGTCGCCTTGCGCAATGACACTGGACCGGACCCTCCTCAGTCGAAGCAAGGCAACGCCGTGCCATTGGTTCTTTCCGGACCCGATGGCCGTTTCCTTCTCGACGCGGAGGACACGGCCTTCCGGCGGCGAGCGCAAGGGCGGCCGGTAAGAAGGGTGGATGAGCGGCGGCGGCACCGGATAGTCCGGGTTCAAGGGCCTGTCTGTTCGCTGTTGCCGGCACTGACGATGAACGTGCTGTGCGTCTCCGATCTGCTCTCGAAAGCACCAATCCCTCCGACTGACTGATCCCCTAAGTCCGTTCGGTTTCCACCAGCAACCCCCGCGGCTCCCAGCCGTGTTGCCGCGCAAGCGCGGCTGCCCGCCCCACCTGGGGCCTTAGGGGCAAGCTGCCGCCAAGGCGGCAGTTGCGGGAGTCTCCCGACGGCCTTGGCCGGGTCTCGTCGGAGGGATGGTCCCTCCGAGGAGCAACGGAGACTTACAATGCAGAACATCGTCATCCTCGCCGGCAACATCGGTCAGGCCCCCGAAACCCGCACCACCCAGGGCGGCACCGGGATCACCCACTTCACTCTGGCCACCTCGCGCCCCCGCTACTCGGAAGGCCGCGTCCTCCGCGACGAGAACGGCTATCGGGTCCAGGACACCGAATGGCACCGCATCACCTGCTTCAACGGCCTCGGCAAGACGGTCCAGCAGCATTGCGACAAGGGCATGAAGGTGCTGGTTCGCGGCCGCATCCACTACACCAAGTGGATGGACGCGGCGGGGGTTGAGCGCTACGGCTGCGAGATCATCGCCGAGACGGTCGATTTCCTGAGCCGGGCGAAGCAGACCGAGAACGACGACGGCAAGTTCATCGACGAAGATGACATCCCGTTCTGAGCGGAACGCCCGGAACCCGGCGGCGCAAGCCGCCGGGTTTTCCCGTGTTCACGTCGGATCGCCCGGCTGTTTCAGTGCAATATTTCCGGCCGGAGCCGCTGCGCGCTCATGGGCGCTGGCGTTCCGATTTCTTTGTCGGAGCATCGGATCGGTTCCAAAAACCGGGAACCACTTTTTGGTCCGATGCTCCCCGAATGAAAGGGGGGCAAGCCGCCCCTCTCAAACTCTCCCCATGAAGGGCCAGGGCAAAGCCCCGCCCCCTCAAACTCCCCCACCCATGGAGGGGCTTCCCCTCCAAACCTCCCCTTTGCCGTTGTGCCGAATATTGTCGCGGCCCCTGGTCGGGGCCGCGGTGCTCCTCTCTCTCTGACCTCGGATCATGCACCAGCCACTCCGGCGTCAAGGACTTCACGGTTCCCCCCATGTGTGGACGGCCCGTGGAATGCAAGACTCTGTATCGATGGGATCGGTCAGGTTCAGTCATGTGTCCGGCCTTTTATCGTGGCATTGTA
>NZ_QGGG01000032.1 GCF_003148475.1 Pseudaminobacter salicylatoxidans
CTTGACCAGTCATCATCGAGAGAAAATGCGCGTTTCATCTCGATGTTGAATCATCGAAAGCGCAAAACGCCAACCCTTAAGTTAGCGCCTATGGGGACCATCCCCCGCGCGACAGGCGCCCGAAGTGTCCGGCCGGATCTGCAATCACCCTCGCGCGTTCGGGCATGTGCCCCGAATCCGCGAGGGCGGCACGCTCGCGTAAGCCGACCCCTTGCGGGTTGATTGACGAAGAGACGACCGGACCAAGGTTCGCGAATGGAAGCGGGGGATGGTGCCTTGCCTCTGACGGGATGCCGGGAAACCATCGCAGTTGCCTTTCCGCGCCAGCCTCGTTTCCACGCTGATTTCCCCGATGTGTTTCAGGCCGGGGATGGAATCCGCTGTTCCGCAGCGAGAAGCTGACAGCACAATAGTGAAGCTGGACCTCGATCCATCGCTGCCTGTGCAGCGATACCCGACGGCCCGGTGACAAGTGCAAGGTGCGCGCCGTTCAGTTCCAGAGCCCATCCGCGATCTCGCGGACGATCATCGCGCGGGCATTCATCATCACATCGTCGCCGGAGGTGTCGATATGACCGTAGAATCGCGCCCGCGCGCCATGTGCGGTCCAGTCGGTATAACGGCAGTATTCGCGGGCATCGAGCCGGAAGGCGCGCATGTCCTCGGCCCAATGCGGCTTCGGCTCCACGACGACGGTGAGGCCACCGCGCGTTTCCTCCCAGGGAAGCGACCGCTCCGAGGGTGGATTGCGGCGGTCGTCGGCGAAGATTTCATCGACGGTGATCATGATGCGCCTCCTGTCTCGGGTTGCGAGAGGAAGCCGGTCGGGTTGCCTGGGTCCGGCGGCAGATATGCGTCATAGGGGTTGCCATCGGCGAGATGGCCGAACGGGGTGAAGACGTAATCCCCGGCCTCGCGGCCCACGGCGCACAGGACGTAGCGCACCTCGCGGGTTTCGGCGTCGAGGCACTCCATCAGCGCCAGATTGCCGTCACCGGCAGCGCGGAGCAGAGTGTTGAAATTCGTTCGGACGGGATCGGGAATAGCCATGATGTTCTCCTGAAACGAAAATGGCCCGCCGTCGAAGGACAGCGGGCCATGTGGATGGGGTTGCGATGATCACGCGGCGGCGCGACCCTCGATCGCATCGGCGCCAACCTCGTCGGCCGTGATCTCCTCAAGACGGGCGCGGCTGTATCCTTTTCTGGCCAGCCAGAGTTCGGCCGCCTCGCGGTCCTCGGCGAGGTGCAGCAGCTCGACGTTCTCCCCGACATCCTGCACGACGCGGACCTGACCGATCTTTGGGCGCTCGATCACCCGGAAGCTCAGATCGCTGTCGATGCCGTAGCTGCGCATGACGGTGATGAGGATGATGCCGCCTTCGCCGAAATCGCCCTCATGCACGGTGAAGGACGGCGGGGTCGTGTAGGTCAGGCGCTCGCGTCCCGGCTCCTTGCGCACGAGGCGACCGACCCCGTTGCGGGATTTCCAAGCGGCGAGTTTCTTCGTGAAGCGCGCGGGCGGCTTCGGTTGACCGTCGCTGTAGGCCACGAGCGAGCCGAGCGGCGCGATGTCGAAGATGAGGGAAGCAGACATGAATCTGGTCTCCTGAAACGAAAACGGCCCGGCGAGATGCCGGGCCTTGGGGTGGAAAGGGATGGAACACGGGGCGACGGAGGCCGCCCCGCAGATGGGTGTCACTCGGCGGCGACGAGAGCCACCGGACCGTCGGCGGCCTCTACCTCGTCCTCATCGTCACCGGCGAGGAAGTCCGGCAGCGCCACGCCGCCGTCGTCCTGATCTGTCGCACCATCCACGGCCTGCGCCTCCATGGCGGGGCGCAGCGGCTCCGGCAGCCAGCCGGTGTCGGCCAGGAGCCGTTCTGCCTCCTTTGCCATGTCGCCCTTCTTGAGATGCCCGATGAGATCGGCGGCACGATCGCCGGCGCCCTCGCGCACCGCTTCGAGGATGCGGGTCTTGGTTACGCGGCCCAGGTAGTTCTCGACCGTCGGCCTCCAGCCCGCTTCGACCAGATCGAGGCCGGTGGCCTGAGCCAACCGTTCGGCCTCGGCCATACGCCGGTCGAGACCGTGCTGCGAGATGCCGTTCCCCGAATAGGGGTTGGGCCGCTCGTAGAGCGCGTTGACGCCGAAGCTGACGCAATGTGCGAGCAGCGCCTGGCGGCTGGCATCGTCGAGGCCGTCGATCCAGTCCCAGAGCCGGTCGTCATCGCCGGAGGGAATGTCCCCCCGCCAGGCGTCCGCGCGTTCGTCGATCATCTTCGCGGCGGCGCTGTCCGCAAGCCCGGTCGCATCGGCCGGGAGGTAGATGTAACGCACCGCGGCGTAGAGGCTCGTCCCCGAGGTGGAGGTGCGCTCGAAGGTGTCGAGAACGAGCTTGTGCAGCAGGGCCGTCATGGCGACGTGCGGATTCTCGGCGAGCGCATTGCGCAGGGCGAGCGTTCGCCAGGCCGTCAGGTCGGTCACCAGCCGCTCGGGCAGCGGCTTGACGGCATCGTCCTCATCATCGTCGCCATCCGGGACCGGCTCGCCGCCGACGGTGATGACGGCACGCTGCACCGCATCGGGATCGGACGGGTCCGCAGACTCTCCGACATCCTCGCCGTCGACGGTCTCTGGTTGCTCGTCCTCGGGGCGGACATAGCCGCTGCTGACGATCGGCTCACCGTCGCGGCCGATGCTGACGAACACGCCGGCCCGCGCGATATCCTCCGGGGCGAAGGTGATGGGCCGGTTCTCGAAGGCTTCCAGTTCGGCCTCGATCTCCCCGAGCCGCTGATCGACCTCATCGGGAAGTTCCTCGGCTTCGGCATACTGCGCTTCAAGTTCGTCATATTCGTCGCGCAGCGCCTCGCGGGCGGCGCGCTCCCCGTCGGTCAGTTCCTGGGTCACGCCGACCAGCCTGCGGAGCCCGTTGGTGTAGCCGTAGGGAAGTTCAACTGCAGCGTCGATCCACTTCCAGCCCTGACCGGCGATCTCGTCGGCCACGACCCGCAGCTTCTCGTCGACCAGCCGGTCGAGGAGCGTGACGTCCTGCAACCAGCCGCCGTTCTCATCGGAGAAGAGATCGCGCAGCACCGGGCCGCCCGCTGCCTCATAGGCTTCGACACCGACGAAGAGGGCGCGCTTGTCGGCAGCGGGAACCGTGGTCTCGGTCAGCATGTTGCGGATCTGCCAGGGCTCCTTCTGCCACGACGTGCTGATGCGCTCCCAGACCTGCTGCTGGCGCTCGTGGTCGGGGTTGACGGTGAAGGCTTCCAGCATCGCCAGCGTCATCTCGTTCCGCGCATAGGCATCGTGCAGGGACGGCGCGACGGTCGCGAGGCGAAGACGCTGCATGATGTAGCGCGGCGTGGTCCGCCAGGCGTCGGCGATCTCCTCCTTGGACATGCCCATGTCGAACATGCGCTTGAACGCCTTGAACTGGTCGAGCGGATGCAGGGCGAGGCGCAGCAGGTTCTCGGCCAGCGAGTCGTCGACGGCCGAGGTCTTGGCCTCGGCCTTCTTGACGATGCAGGGGACGAGCCCGTCGCCCGGGAAGCGACCAGCCTCGACGAGGCGCGCGATGGACCTGTATCGGCGGCCGCCGGCCGGGGTCTCGAAATCGCCGGTCTCGTTGCCGTCGTCGTCGAGGATCGCGCGGACATTGAGGCCCTGCACGAGGTCTTCGCGCCGGTCGATGTCGTGGGTGAGTTCGTCCAGACCTGCCTCGACGTCGATCTCGCGGACATTGCTGTCCGACAGCCTGATCCGGTCGAACGGAATGTCGCGCGCCCGCGAGAAGACGATCATCGGGACAGTGGGCTTCTTCTTGGCAGCTTTTGCCATCGTGGTATCTCCGCGACGGGCGCCGAGAGCCTCTCTCTCGACCCTAAACCCGTCACGAAGCGAAGCGCCGCCCTCTCACTCTAGGAGGGCAGCGCCATCAAACCGGCACCGGACTATCGCGGAACCGCAAACCCGCTTCCGATCAGTCGGCCTCGGCGACCTCCTGCGCGGACGGGTAGTCCCGCCTGTCGAAGACAATTGCCGGGCCGTGATCCGCATGTTGAAGGGCGCCTTCCACGAACGAATGCTGCGGGTCGAACTGCTCGTAGAAGGCATCGACCGCAGCCTCTTCGTCTTCGGCTTCGACCTCCTGGACGAAGCAGACCCACATCGCCCGGCGCTGGCGGACGAAATAGCGGCTCAAGGCGGGGACGCACTCGAACACCTCGTTGATGTCGCCGTCCATCTCCGCGCTGTTGAACTGCTCGACGGCGTGATCGCGGTCCTCGGCATCGCAAAGCCAGGACTCGTTTTCGGAACCGTAACAGACGAGGTAGATTTTCAGGGGGTTCCGCGATTGCGTGGTGGTCATTAACCTTTCTCCATGACGGGCGGCCGCGAGCCTCTCTCGCAGCCTGCAACCCGTCACGAGGCGAAGCGCCGCCCTCTGACTCCAGAGGCACGGCGTCGCAGAACCGGAAAGCCGCAAAGCCGGAAATCCGGCTTTGCGATTGCGCGGGTTTCAGGCAGGTCACACTCCGCACATTCCCTCGCATTCGTTCGGCCAGAGGTCGAGCTGGCCGTGATCGGCCTCGGTCGACAGATCGGCCAGGTCGAGAGGGACAGCGGAGCGGTGAAGATAGATCTCGCCGCGAATGCCACGGAACCCGGTGCGAATGGCGGCATCGACTGACACGGCGTCGGTCCATGCCTCGGGATCATGGTCGCGCATGTGCCGCCAACGATCGTCGGAATGGAACGGGCAGCCGATGCAGGCGCTCTTGGGCGGCAGGGGATAGTCGTGCCGCTCCAGCCAGCGCAGGCAGTCGTTGCGGGTCATGCCCCGCTCGATCAGGGGCCAGCGATTGACCTGCCAGCTCTCGAACGAGGGCTTCATGCGCAGCGCCTCGTCGAGCGAAATGCCGATCCATTGCTCGACGACCGGAAATTTTGGGGAGCGCCGCCCGGCAATGCCGAGCAGTTCGCGCACCTTTCGCCGGATCGGCACGATCTTGTAGTCGCCGGTGCATTGGCGTCGGATCATACCGATCCCGACGCGATCGGTCTTCACGGTGCGGGAGCCGACGACGACGAGGTCGCCGTTCTCGTCCTCGTCATAGACGGGTAGCTCGGTCCCGGCGGGTGTGACGGTGCGCGTGAAGGCGGGAATCGAGGCCCATCGCTCGCCGCGTGCGCCGGCGATGAGGTCGGCGCGCAGATCCCCGGCCGAGACGATATGGACGGGGAACGGCAGGACATTGGGCGACCGCAGCCAGTCGAGATACTCATAGACCGCCTTCGGCTCCCAGCCGGTATCGGCGAAGACCGCGCAATCAGGCATGGGGCCGATCTCGCCATGCGCGGCCATCAGCGCCAGCGTGGTGGACTGGACGCCGGCGCCGAGGCTGAGGACGCGCAGCCGGATGTCGGCCGCCTGCGCGGGATCGGGAGCGAAGCCTGGAAAGGCGAGCGCACTCATCACGCCGCCTCCCGCTCGTCGTCGGCCGTGCCGATCCCGTCCACATCGGGCAGGAAGGACAGAATCCAGTCGGCGGCTTTGCTGGCCTGCGAGGCGGCGCGGACGATGGCGCGGTTGTCCTCACGCAGCACCTCCAGCCAGGAACCGATGTAATCGGCATGGCGGACAGTCGGCACGATGCCGAGCGACGCGCAGCAGAAGGCGGCGTTGATCTCGGCAACTCCTCGAAGGCGTATTTCTTCGTGCCGAAGGAGCCGGAGAAATCGCGGTCGAGGCGGGAGGGGTGTCCGGTGGCGTGACCGAGTTCATGCAGCGCCGTCCGATGCCAGTTGATAGGCTCGAAATACGCCTGCGGAGGCGGCACCTGCACGAAGTCCTGCGAGGGCATATAAAAGGCGCGGTCGCCGCCGATGCGGAAGTCGATGCTGGTGGCCCGAATCAACGCCTCGGCACGCGGCTCGATCAGGCCGGGCGCGGGCGGCGGCGCGGCAACGGCGATCTCCTCGGGCAGCCCGTCGCATTGGGCGGCGTTGAAGACGGTGAACCGCTTGAGGAACGGGATGCGGTCCGGCTCGTCTCCGGTCTCGCGGGCGCGTCGCTTCTCGTCCTCGGGAGTGAAGCGGTCGGCATAGACGACGGTGGTGCCGCGTTCGCCCTTGCGGACATTGCCGCCGAGCGAGAGCGCCTGGCGGAAGGTGAGCCAGCTCTGGCCGGGGAAGCCATGCTCGATGACGGCGCCCCAGAGGATCAGGACATTGATCCCCGAATAGCGCCGGCCGGTTGCGGCGTTCTGCGGCATGGCGAGCGGCGCCTTGACGGCCGCCGCGCCCCAGGGCTGGACCCAGGGCAGACGCCCGGCCTCCAGCTCGCCGATGATCTTGTCGGTGATTTCGTCGTAAAGGCTCGCCCGGTCGGGGCCGGGGCGCGTGCGGCGATCCTGTCTGGTCATCGCGGTTCTCCGCGACGGGCGCCGGAAGCCTCTCTCCCAGCCCTCAACCCGTCACGGAAAACCCGTCCGCACTCTCACTCTATAGGGGGCGTTGCGGGGTCTCCCCGCAGATGGGGGTGCGCTGGCAACGAAGTGCCGGCCAGGGGGAAGGCTTTCCCCGCTAGATTGGCGACGCCCCATTTTCGATATTCCCAGTCCAAGCGCCATCCTTCAGCCTGATCCCAAGATGGAAAGGCACACGTGGGGAAACTGGTGGAAGGGTAGCGCCAAGTGGTTTCAGATATCTGGCTACGACACGCTTGAATTCCATGGTTGCGAACGAAGCATTTTCCATAGACTTGCCAGGCACGAGATTGGCCGAGCCACTGAATATCTCGCATGTGTCTCCCACGCCGATATAGACCTTGGCATGGAAGTCCTGCTTCTTGGCACCGACGCCGATGATCCTACTCTCCAGGCCAAAGGTGGCGAGCATGTCGTGGTCGAGCCCTGACTCCAGCAGCGCTGTCTTATAGTCCTTGTAGCTACTTGATCGGGTAATGAAGAGGGTGCGTTGGGGGGCGAGGATGCCGAGGAGCCACTCCCAGACCTTCAGCTTCTCTTCCTTCGACATATACTGATGGGCGATGAAGGGGCTGGCGATGACAATCTGGTCGAATTTGAGCTGCCAGCGGGCAATCAATTTTTCCAGCGTGTTCATCAGAAACGATTTCGAGTGAATGCCAGTCAGTTCGATGTCCAGCGACGCGCCCTGGACATCGGCGAGCAGCATTTCCGAAGCCTTGGGCGCAGGCGTATCATTGAGGAGGAGACGGAAATAGAAGACGGCGTTGTGGTGAGTACCGCATTGGCACGGCACGGGGACCGTGACCACGACATGATCGATATCTGGAACCTTGTTCGCGAGCATGTAATTCCGAGCAATGTAAAATTGGTCATGAACCGCGGAAAGATGGGCCTCAAGCTGCCCTAGCGCTGCTTTTTCGAGATCGGTTCCAGACTGCGTACAACGGTAGATTGGGCTGCTGCTGTAATCAAAACGCAGCCTACTCTCATTTAGATCAAGCGAGTGCTCGACCACCTCTGTCGCGGGCGGTGCGGAACCGTGATAGCCACCACGTTCATCATCGAACCGCTGCGAAATGCTGAAGTCGCGCTGGCTCGATTCCTCCGGATTTCGCAGGCGAATGATGAAGGGACTGCCGCATTCCAAGCATGCGACCTCCCAGCCGCCGCGATCGTTCTCGACCGGAAATTTTACCTCGACATAGTGATGCGGTTTTCCGCATGCGGGGCACTTCGCAACGTGCTGGCTTTGCCTCACACCAAAACTCATACGGGCTCCGTTAGGGCTGGACATCCGCCACCATCACGGCGATGTCAGAAATCGCCCGCAGCAGGACCAGCGGATCATCCTTGGAGGGCATGAAGCCATGTCTCTGCCAGAACCGTGCAGCCTCGTCATCGACGGCATTGACCATCAAGGCCCGTCCGCCGATCAGGCGGGCAGCCTGAACGCAACGCTGAAGCGCGTGTTTCATCAAGCCGGTGCCGATGCCCTGCCCTGCCCATTCTGTGTCCGTGGCGAGTTGTCCAAGAAGCAGGCAGGGAACCGGGTTGGGCGGCTGCCCGGTGCGGATCGCGCGCGGCAGGATCGAGGGCACCACCGCCGTCGGTGCGAGGCCATAGTATCCGACAACGCGCCCTGCGTCGTGAACGACGACGACTGCCGTGAAGCCCTTTTCCTGATTGGCAAGGGCGCGGGTCTTCAGCCAGTGATCGAGCGTGGGCTTGCCGCATGAAAACGCTGAAACGTCATGGGCCGCAGTCAGCGGCTCGGGCGCAGATAAAGCCACGGCTCACCGCTTCGGCTCAAAGCCGGGCTCCCACGGCGCGGGCCGCTTCAGCACTTCCATCATCTCAGGGACGATGGTGGGCGGGCGGGACAGGATTTCCATGAAATCCGCAAATCCCTCCGGGCTCATGCGGATCAACCCCTGCTCCATGACGACTTCCTCGGCCGCGCGCACGGCGGCATCCCGCACGAAATCCGTGCGGGAGCGGCCGCGCAGACTCGCCGCGCGATCAATCATCGCAACGTCCGCCTCGGGCAGACGCATCGAGATCGGGTATTCCTTACGTTCTACGGTGCTGGCCATGTGATCGTCTCCTTGAGGGGAATATAGAGACTTGTAGCGCCAAACGCAATACGCTAAAGTCTGTTCACTTGCGCCTCGGTTAACTTCTTATCAGGACAAACGATGGGCGCCCGCCGAGGAGATCACATGCGCCAGCAGCGGATTTCGCAAAGAACCCATAGGTTATTTTACTCCGACAGGGCACGCTCCTCTACGCTGTTCTGCGCCGCGACACGCGGGAACGCGCCAGATGCCGCCGCCAATTCTCCCTTGGATTCAGTTGCTTATTCGGGATTTGCCGTGATTTTCTTATGGCATGACCCAGGATGCACGCAAATCGACGAAGGCATTGCAGAGCGAGCGCGAGGCGCTGCTCGATGCGATGCCGGTCGACGCATCCGAACTCACCTTCACCCCGCGCGGCGACCCGGACCCGCGCCTCGTGCGGCTCGCCCGTCTGCTCGGCGAGCAACTGGCGCGAGAGAATTTCCTGTCGCAGATGGACGGACGGCCCTCGCGCGACTCCCGATAAGGAGGGATGCCCGATGAGGATCGCACTCTACGCCCGCTACAGCTCCGACAACCAGCGCGAGGCCTCCATCGCCGATCAGTTCCGCATGTGCCGTCTGCGCGCAGAGAAGGAAGGCTGGACTGTGGTCGAGGAATATTCCGACCACGCCATCTCCGGCTCCAGCATGATTCAGCGTTCTGGCATCCAGGCGCTGATCATGGATTCCGCCCGTGGGCGCTTCGACCTGATCATGGCCGAAGCGCTGGATCGGATCAGCCGCGATCAGGAGGACATCGCCGGCATCTACAAGCGCATGCGCTATGCCGACGTAAAGATGTTCACCTTGTCGGAGGGCGAGATCAGCGAGTTGCATGTCGGGCTCAAGGGCACGATGAACGCCCTGTTCCTGAAGGATCTGGCCGACAAGACCAGGCGCGGGCAACGCGGCCGGGTCGAGGCCGGCAAGTCAGGCGGCGGAAATGCCTACGGCTACGATGTGGTCAAGAAGTTTGACAGCAACGGCGAGCCCGTCCGCGGCGACCGGACGATCAACGAGGCGCAGGCCGAGGTCGTCCGGCGTATCTTCCGCGACTATGCCGCCGGCAAGTCGGCCAAGATGATCGCCGTCTCCCTGAACAGGGACAGCATTCCGGCGCCGACCGGCGGAGATTGGGGCTTCAGCACGATCAACGGCAATCCCCGGCGCGGGAACGGCATCCTCAACAACGAGATGTATGTCGGCAAGATCGTCTGGAACCGCCAGCGCTTCGTCAAAGACCCCGATACCGGCAAGCGCCAGGCGCGTCCCAACCCGGAATCCGAATGGGTCACTCAGGACACGCCGGAACTGCGTATCCTCGATGACGAGCTTTGGAATGCGGTGAAGGCACGGCAGGGCGAGAACCGGACGGAGCGGGACCAGAGCGGTGTCGCCGACGTCCGGAAGATGAACTATCGCCGTCGGCCGAGGTATCTGTTTTCCGGGCTGACGAAGTGCGCGTGCTGCGGCGGGGGCTATTCGGCGATCTCGGCGTCGCATATCGGCTGCTCGACGGCGCGCAACAAGGGCACCTGCGAGAACCGGGTCAACATCCGTCGTGACGAGTTGGAATCGCGTGTCCTGAACGCACTGCGCACCCGGATGCTCGACCCGAAGATCTTCGCCGAGTTCTGCGACGCCTATACGCGCGAGACCAATCGCCTGCGAATGGAAAGCAGCGGCCACATCGACCGGGCGAAGGCAGAGATCGAGAAGATCGACCGTGAAGTCCAGAAGCTGATGGACCTGTATCTCAAGGACGCCCTGTCCGTCGATGACGTCAAGGAGCGTGGTGACAAGCTTCGGGCGCGCAAGGCCGAACTCAGCGACTTCCTGGTAACGGCCGACGAGCCGCCTCCCCTGCTGCACCCGAACATGGCGCTGCAATACCGCAAGCGGGTCCAACAGCTCTACGAGACGCTGCAAAGCGACGACGAGGAAAGCAGGACGGCGGCGGCCGAGGTGATCCGCACGCTGGTTCAGGACATTGTGCTGACGCCTGTGGATGGCAAGGTCGAGATCGACGTTCGCGGCGATCTTGCTGGAATCCTTACACTTTCCGCGCAAAGCAAAAACCCCGCTGCGGGTGCGGCGGGGTTGCAAGTAAAGATGGTTGCGGGGGTTGGATTTGAACCAACGACCTTCAGGTTATGAGCCTGACGAGCTACCGGGCTGCTCCACCCCGCGTCAAAGTATCAGCTTTGG
>NZ_QGGG01000033.1:5000-6456 GCF_003148475.1 Pseudaminobacter salicylatoxidans
GGTTAGACGGAAAGACCCCGTGCACCTTTACTATAGCTTTACATTGGCATTCGTAGCGGCATGTGTAGGATAGGTGGTAGGCTTTGAAGCCAGGGCGCCAGCCTTGGTGGAGCCACCCTTGAAATACCACCCTTATCGTTATGGATGTCTAACCGCGGCCCGTTATCCGGGTCCGGGACCGTGTATGGTGGGTAGTTTGACTGGGGCGGTCGCCTCCTAAAGAGTAACGGAGGCGCGCGATGGTGGGCTCAGACCGGTCGGAAATCGGTCGCTGAGTGCAATGGCATAAGCCTGCCTGACTGCGAGACTGACAAGTCGAGCAGAGACGAAAGTCGGTCATAGTGATCCGGTGGTCCCGTGTGGAAGGGCCATCGCTCAACGGATAAAAGGTACGCCGGGGATAACAGGCTGATGACCCCCAAGAGTCCATATCGACGGGGTTGTTTGGCACCTCGATGTCGACTCATCGCATCCTGGGGCTGGAGCAGGTCCCAAGGGTATGGCTGTTCGCCATTTAAAGCGGTACGTGAGTTGGGTTCAGAACGTCGTGAGACAGTTCGGTCCCTATCTGCCGTGGGTGTAGGAATATTGACAGGATCTGTCCCTAGTACGAGAGGACCGGGATGGACGTATCTCTGGTGGACCTGTTGTGGCGCCAGCCGCATAGCAGGGTAGCTATATACGGACGGGATAACCGCTGAAGGCATCTAAGCGGGAAACCCACCTGGAAACGAGTATTCCCCGAGAGCCGTGGAAGACGACCACGTTGATAGGCCGAGTGTGGAAGCGCAGCAATGTGTGAAGCTTATCGGTACTAATAGCTCGATCGACTTGATCGTTCTCATTCTCAATGTTCATTGAACCAGCGCTCACGCATGAGCGGGCCCAAGGGGCCCTATGCTCCGCGAGGGCGCCGGACGACCGGCGACGCGCAGTCGCGCTTGCGGGCTTCGCCCGAGGCGTGAAACGTCGCAACGCACATAAGGACAACTGGCCACGCCAGCAGCTTCTCGAACAACATGCACTTTGCCGACCTGGTGGTTATGGCGGAGCGGCTGCACCCGATCCCATTCCGAACTCGGCCGTGAAACGCTCCAGCGCTGATGGTACTTCGTCTCAAGACGCGGGAGAGTAAGTCGCCGCCAGGTCTGCCAAGTGCATGGAAATCTTCTCTTCACGACTAGGCCCGCACCAACGGGACCTGCGGGCCGCATCCCATCACCAATCGGGGCGCGGCCTTTTGCTTTGGCGGCAAATCCGCCCGGGCAGACCGGAAATCAGGGGCAGGCAGCGCCCCGTCCAGCCGCAGGAGCAGGGCTCCGAGGACGAACAGACAGCAAAAGTCCGGGCTGCCCGGCCAGCCAAAGCTGATACTTTGACGCGGGGTGGAGCAGCCCGGTAGCTCGTCAGGCTCATAACCTGAAGGTCGTTGGTTCAAATCCAACCCCCGCAACCA
>NZ_QGGG01000034.1 GCF_003148475.1 Pseudaminobacter salicylatoxidans
CAAGAGAACCGATGGTGTTCCATAAGGCTGGGATTGATCGCTCCGCCTTTGCACGCATCAGCGCCTTGAGCTTGGCGAAGGCGTTTTCGATGGGGTTGAAATCGGGACTGTAGGGCGGCAGAAACATAAGCGTTGCGCCGGCCGCTTCGATCGCGTCGCGAATGCCGGCGGCCTTGTGGGCGGGCAGATTGTCCATCACGACGATGTCACCCGCCGACAGGTTGGGGCCAGCACCTGCTCGACATAGGCGCGGAACACGTTGCTGTTCATCGCACCGTCGTAGACGAAGGGCGCTGTCATTCCGGTCAGCCGCAGCGCGCCGGTGAAGGTGGTGGTCTTCCAGTGGCCATGCGGCATGCCAGCCCGGCAGCGTTCGCCGCGCGGTGCTCGTCCACGCAGGCGCGCCATCTTCGTTGACAGGCCAGTCTCATCGATGAAGACCAGCTTCGCCGCATCGAGATCGAGCTGGCCGTCGAACCAGGAGCGGCGGCGTTTCAGGATGTCGGGGCGCTCCTGCTCCAGTGCATGTGCGGACTTTTTTTGAATGTCCAGCCGCGTCCGCGAAGCCAGTCGCTCAAGGCGCTCCGGCCGATGCGCATCGACTGCTCCGCCTCAAGGTGCGCCACCATCTCGTTCCGCGTGATATCCCTGCGATCTTCGATCATCCCGACGATGAAGTCCGCATATTCGTCGAGGCGAGAGCCGCGCCGGCGCCCTTGCTGTCGCGACGCCAACTCGCCAATCTTTGCCCGGGCGATCCAGCGGATCGCGCTCGATACTCCGACGCCGAAACGGGCCGCCGCCTGACGCGCCGATGCCCCTTCGGCGGCAGCCTTCAAAACACGCAGCCGCAGATCCTCGCTCAGTGCTCTTGCCATCATCAACCTCCGTCAACGCGGACGTTGAATCAGAAGCTAGTAACCGCATCACATCACAATCGATTCATCGATACCCGGATGCGCTCTAGAACTCATCAATGCATTGGATTAGCGAGGCACTACCCTTCGCCTCACGCCAGATGCAATTATTCTGACAGCAGGCCCGAGTCCGTCTTGAGCCGCAACAGATGCGATCCTCGAGAAGCGACCTTTATTGGCCGGTGCTCGTGTTGCCGCCTGACTTACTACTTTAGCTGCCTTAGAGGCCTTCTTACCCTTCACGTCCTGATCGATAGCCATCTTTGTGGATACCTCCGAAAGCGCTCTGGATAGCAGCGTCTCGAATAAAATCGTATCCAACTTCTCTGCCTGAATGGCCATATCTCTCACGATATCAGACGGCAGCGACCGAGGCGCATCAAGCAGAGATTTGTAGACACGCTGAATGGCCCGTTCCTGTTGTTCCCAAGAGAAGCGCTCGAGAAGTTCATTCGAAATTCGAGATTTCAATTCGTCTTTGCGCGACAACGCATCGCGAATAGCGCTTACACACGAATCCACATCGCTAGCTGAAAAAACGGTACCCACGTCGTGCTTCTCGATGAAGGCTTTCATACTAGCGACATCACTGACCACTACCGGCAGGCGAGCATGGAGATACTCGAACAGCTTGTTCGGAAGCGCGACTTCCGCATTTGGATAGTGGACCAAACCGTGGATGCCAACATCCGCACTTCGAATGAATGAGGTGACCTGATCGCTTGAAACGTAGGGATGTATGTGAAACCGTCCCCCCATCCCCAACTCGCCGGCGCGCTTCACCAGATCGTCAACATATTTTCCTTGGCTTACAAAGGCGAGGTGGACATCGGGCAATTTCGCGATAGCTTCCACTATCGTGTCACACCCCCGAAGGGGCGTAGCCCCACCCACAAAGACTACGAGCGGGGTCTCAGGAGCAATTCCAATCTTTTCCCGCACATTCTCGCCGGTCGAGGAAAACGCTCTTGCGTTTGGAGTATTATAGATGACCGTCGGCGCTACCGAGAGGCCATAACTGTGTTGCGTTACTTCAGCCAGCGCGTCGCTCACGGTGAAAAGATGATCGGCCTTGTGCAGATATTCGCGCTCCCAAGCGAGACAGATCGGCATGTACGCTTCTGCCAATTCGCCAGTTAAGCCTGCGACGTATTCGTGCAGGTCATGTATCCACGGTACTGAACTCCCGCCTGCTAGCAGCGCGGTTCTAGCGCCGGCTCCAATCTTGATACCGGACATGTCATGCGAGTGGATCAAACTGGGCCGCAAAGACACGATTTCGTTAACGGCCGATCCCATGAAACCGCCGACAAGCAACCGCAAGTCTTTGTTGCCGGCCCCCCAAAGCCTCAATTTAGAAAGATGCTTGGAGTAATTGGGGATTCTGACTGCACTTACCCCTTCGATCTCGAGGCGTTCAATGTGTGTGGCGCTTGTAACTCCGATGATCGTCGCACTGCACCCCATGTTGACCGCTGCTTGGGCGGTTTTGATGACCCTGCTATCACCTTCAATTTTGTTAAAAACGATAGAAACAATATGCGGACGCTCGTTCATATTAAATTGCTCGTGCCTAAACGTTAGAACTAGGGGCACTTCCAACAGAATTGGGCCATATTGTCCAGCTTCTAGCAACTGTGTCTAAGCGGCTTTGCCTGTCTGCCATGGCGCAGCGGTTTTGAGGACGGCGTTTGCGGTTACTACCAGCCTGCGTGCGACTGCAATGATGATGAGCTTGTGCGGTTTGCCACTCTCTTTCATGCGCTTTGCGAGAGGTTTGAGCAACGGATTGTGACAGGCGGCGGCGAGCGCTGCCTGGAACAGAACATGTCGCAGTGAGCGCCGTCCCCCGGCGATGGTTCGCCTGCCACGCTTTGTGCCACTGTCGTGTGACACTGGTGCAAGGCCCGTCATGGCGGCGGCCTCGCCTGCTGTCATCCGCCCGAGTTCCGGCATTTCAGCAATCAACATGGCTGCCGATACCAGGCCTATTCCGGGGATGGATCGTAGCAGTCGGGCTTTTTTGGCCAAGCTTTCCTCTTGAGTAATAACTCGCTCGATCCGCTGCTCGATCTCACTGATCTGACCATCCAGAACAGCCTTCAGAGTGCTGTCCAACTCCTGAAGATCGTCGGCAACACCTTGCTTCTCACGCGCACAGATCTGAGCTGCAAGCCGCTTGCGCATGTCCACAATCTGAGCCCGCCGGGTCGTCAACGCTCTGAGAATGCGCAGATTTTCATGCGGCAATATCCGCCCGGCTTCTGGGCGGAATTGCATGAAGCCGGCAACAAGGACCGCGTCGATGCGGTCTGTCTTGGCGCGCGTGCCTCGAGAACGGGCGAAGGCTTTGATCTGTGCCGGAGCCAGTTGCACCGCCTCAATCCCAGCAGCGACGAGATAAGCCCAAAGTGCCCATTCCTGGCCACCCGTAGCCTCAAACCCGATTCGCACCGCATCAGGCAGTTGCTGGATCCAGGCCAGCAACTGCACATGGCCTTCTGCGGTGTTGGGCAGGCGGAAGTGCTGCCCGCTCGATACACAAAATCCGTCGAGCCAATCGCGGGAAACATCTATGCCGATCACGGCTGTAGCTGGTATCATGTCACTCTCTCTTCCTTATGCTTCGCGGTCCCGCAAACAGGCCGCCGTCAACTGTTCGAGACGGTGAGGAGAGATGGGATCAGCCTGCTAGCGAACGTGGTCAGGCCACAAGATGTTAAACGCTGTATCCCACCCATCGCAGCTCCTGGCCGGGAGCCGCGATGGGGCTAATCTAGCAGGACTGAGACACATAAGGTGTTTGATCCCAGTT
>NZ_QGGG01000035.1 GCF_003148475.1 Pseudaminobacter salicylatoxidans
TTGCGATGCCTTCATCGCTTCCGCTCCTCTCCCAGCCAGGAAAATGGCGCGGAAAACTCTAAGCCGATTCGAGGGCGTTTACCGGAGGCAGATCAGCCATCCGCGGCGTCAGTTTTTGGGTCGAATGAACGGTAGAAATATATACCAGCTATAAACGCGCTTAGGCCAATTGCCGTGACGTGAAAGATTTCGAGCATGTCAAATTCCCTTGGAGATCGGTGCACTCTACGGTCGCTAGCCCCATCCGGCAATATCAGTTGAAATTTGGTGACTTTGTTTTGAGAAAAGCCACATTCACGATAGGACGTAGAATAGCAGCACTTTCGACAGATTGCGCAACTGATTCTTGGAGCCGAAGCTGCGCATCACACGGGAGATTTTATGAAGAGAAGGGTGCAATTGGCCAGGGATGCTGTAGCCCTTGGGCACGAGAGTATCGCACGGGGGTACGATTCTCATTGCCAAGATGAGATTCATGACCATGCCATGGCTTTCGGCATTTTCGCATCGACTTATGCATTGTTGGGCGACCGGGTCCGTTCGCAATATATGTGTCAATGGCTGCAGAACGATGCGGTAAAACCGAATGGTGCTACAGGTTGGGGACTGCCTTTTAAGTGGGGCGCGTTCAGTAGCGACGATAAAAACTCAGTCACAGTCGTCTATGGCGTGACCAGCGCACTCGCAATTCGCGGATTGATTGATTACAGTTCCACCTTTGGCGCAGACATCCCTAATTGTGTCGTGAAATTTCTTGACTACTACCTTCAGTTTTTTGTCGAAACTCCGGAGGGTGGGTATTTTGGTTATTCCGACCAACCGGCAGATCTGAAAAGCGTTTTTAACGTTTCGTCATTGCTTGCTGGTCAATACGCTCGAGCTGGCAAGCTATTAAATCGAGCCGACTACAAACGCGTCGCCAGATTAGTGGCGGACGACATCATGGCAAATGCCCAGTCGTCCCCTGTAGGTGACTTTTGGTCATACGGCGCGAACATAGACCGGCCGAACGATGCGGTGCATGCATCCTATGCCGTGCAAGGGCTGATTGACGTTAACCGCTGGCTGGACACCGGTTACAAGTTAGACTTGGCAACTCGCTACCTGCGAAAATTTGTGAGAAATGGCCGCGCATTTGAGTATGTCAGGCATGGAAACCTCGAGCCGAAACTACAGCAACGTCCGGCGCGAGCTTGGGGCGTCGGCATGCTTCTCTATACGGCTTGCGAAGCCTCGGACAAATATCTGCAAGGTTTAGTTGAAGCTGCTCTACCCGCCTATCGCCATGAGAACGGGCAATACGGTATTTTGCCCGCGTCGAAAGTAAGCTATCCGCGGCATCAAGCACATATTGCCTTAGGCTTGGCTCGATCGGCAAAAGCAGAATACTCAGGAGCGAAAATGACCAAAACTCACCAGCCCCACATCGTGTCAATTGTTCTCAATGGCGTTGCTGGTGACAGCCGTGTGATTAAGACCGCGAAATCCGCAGAGGAAGCAGGCTTCAAAGCCACGATCGTTGGGATGTCTAAAGTAGAGAAGGTCACGAAAGCCACTATCGAAGGCGTTAACGTTGTCCTTGTCCCAAGCCCTCTGACTGATCTGCAATCGCGAAAAATGTGGCCTTCGGACAAAGATCAACGGCAGTTATGGATGCTGGTTGAAGGAGCGCTGAAGGAGATCCTTCCGGTCGTTAAGAATTTGAATCCATCCCTCATTCATTCTCACGATATGTCAGGATTAAGAGTTGGCGCTGCTGTCACCAAGTTTCTAGCGGCCGGTGGCAAGTCGGTTCCTTGGGTGCACGATCTACACGAATTCGTTGTTGGATTGACTACCGTTCCCGAAAACTATCGGAAATCCTCAGTCGAATACGAAAGGCGCTACCTTCGTCAGCCAGATCATCTTTTGACGGTAAGTGATCGGCTGGCACAAGAGGTCCAAGGAATTTATCATCTTCGCCAAGCTCCTACTGTTATCTACAATGCGCCGGTCGCTCGCGACGTTGATCCATCAGAACCAGACGTTCGGTCAGTTCTCGGGTTACCTAACTCGGTGCCATTGGCAGTCTACATTGGTGTGGCGAAGAAGGAGCGAGGTTGCGAGACCATTCTTGATGCCATCGCGCAGAATTCGAATCTTCACATCTGTTTTGTAAGCGATAGCGGTTATGTTGACCAACTGCAGGAAAGAGCCCTTGCTCACGGGATGGGGGATCGATTCCATCGAGTTCCTTACGTGCCTACTGATCAAGTTTCATCCTTCATTCGAACTGCAGATTTCGGAACACATGGCCTAATCCACTATCCTAACGGCGAGGTTGCTCTTCCCAACAAGCTCTTCGAGTATTTGCAGGCCGGCCTGCCTCTGGTTGTCAGCGATGTGGCTGAGATGAAGAGATTCGTAGAGGCCTACAATGTTGGCGCCGTTTTCGAGGCGGAGAACGCGGAGTCCTGCGGGGCAGCGATGCAATCTGTTATACGCGATACCGAGCTATTCCGCGCAAATATTACAAAGGATTTGACCAATAAGTTCTCATGGCAGGAGCAATCACGAAAGATCGGCGACATCTATAGCGATTTGCTGCAAAAATTTAGAACGAACCTGCGCTCGAAGATAGTGATCGGCGACGGTTCGGCGAACCTCGATTTACTAGCTCAAAAAATGGATATTTCAGACACGAAGACCGGTGTTATATCTGTGGATCAGCCGGAATTTGCATGCGATTTTTATGCGAATCCAACAGTTCTCAGCGATCGAGCCGGTATGTTGTCCGGTTTAGTTAGCAGGTATCATACGTTCCTAGAGTCCTTCACGTTTTGACGGAAGCGTATCCGGCGTTTGCGAGATAGTTTTGGCATTCGTCAGCTTCGATGGTTGTTACGAGGTGTCCGACCTGGCGCCAGGTGTCCTCGATAGTTCGCTTCTGGGCCATTCGCATCCAATGCTTGATTTTAGCGAAGGCCT
>NZ_QGGG01000036.1 GCF_003148475.1 Pseudaminobacter salicylatoxidans
TGAGAGCGGCGGTGCAAAAACCGGCCACGGTAGCGGCGGGATAGTCCGGCCGCGGGCGGAGTAAAATCCGGCCACCTATTTCCCTTCTGCATTGAACGCAGGAGGGACAGGGGATCTACACCGTGGAACTTTATCTGAAGGTTCGCCTGGCCGTCTCGGAAGGGATGAGCCGGCGTCAGGCAGCGAAGCATTTCAACATATCGCGCGACAGCGTTGCCAAGATGCTGTCGTATTCGACTCCTCCCGGCTATCAGCGCCGGTCACCGATCCGACGTCCGAAGCTGGATGCATTTGTTTCGACCATCGATCATTGGCTGGATGAGGACCTGACGGTTCCGCGCAAGCAGCGCCATACGGCCAAGCGAGTGTTCGACCGGCTGCGTGCCGAATGCGGGTTCACCGGCGGCTACACGATCATCAAGGATTACATGCGCGAGCGAGAGCAGCGCTGCCAGGAGATGTTCGTGCCGCTGTCGCATCCGCCCGGCCATGCACAGGCGGACTTCGGCGAGGCGATGGTGGTGATCGGCGGTGTCGAGCAGAAAGCCCGTTTCTTTGTGCTCGACCTGCCGCATAGCGACGCCTGCTATGTGCGAGCCTATCCCGCTGCGGTGGCTGAGGCGTGGGTCGATGGCCACATCCATGCGTTCGCCTTCTTCGGGGCCGTGCCGCAATCGATCGTCTACGACAATGATCGTTGCCTGGTGGTCAAGATCTTGCCCGACGGCACGCGCAAGCGAGCGGCGCTGTTCAGCGGCTTCCTGTCCCACTACCTGATCCGGGATCGCTACGGTCGCCCCGGCAAGGGCAACGACAAGGGGAATGTCGAGGGCCTCGTTGGCTATGCTCGTCGCAACTTCATGGTTCCGATCCCACGGTTCACGACATGGGATGTGTTCAACACCTGGCTGGAAGAGCAGTGCCGCAAGCGCCAGCACGACAGGCTGCGCGGCGAGAGCGAGACGATCGGAGAGCGGCTGCAGCGCGATCTCGCCGCCATGCGCGCATTGCCGGCTTCGCCGTTCGATGCCTGTGACCAGGCCAGCGCCAGAGTGACGGCGCAATCCCTGGTCCGCTACAAGACCAACGACTACTCTGTTCCGGTCGCCTATGGCCACAGGCAAGTCTGGGTCCGGGGTTATGTCGACGAGGTGGTGATCGGCTGCCGCGGCGAGATCATTGCTCGTCATCCCCGGAGCTGGGAACGGGAAGACGTCGTCTTTGATCCCATCCATTACCTGCCGCTGATCGAGCAGAAGATCAATGCATTGGATCAGGCCGCCCCTCTTCAGGGATGGGAATTGCCCGAAGAGTTCGCCACGCTGCGCCGCCTGATGGAAGCACGTATGGCCAAGCAGGGCCGCCGTGAGTATGTGCAGGTGCTGCGTTTGCTGGAAAGCTTCGATCTCGTCGATCTGCACGGGGCGGTGAAGCAGGCCCTCCAACTCGGCGCGATCAGCTTCGACGCCGTCAAGCATCTTCTCCTGTGTCGGGTGGAGCGCCGGCCGCCACGGCTGGACCTGTCCATCTATCCTTACCTGCCAAGGGCGACGGTCGAGACGACGTCGGCGAAGGCATACATGCGCCTCCTGTCATCGGATGCAGGAGAAGCGGCATGAGCGCCGAAGCGCCTGACAATCCCCCTGCGATTTTGCTTTCCCATTACCTCAAGACCCTCAAGCTGCCGACCTTCCAGCGCGAGCACCAGAAGCTGGCCCGGCTATGCGCGTCCGAAGGCGTGGACCATGTCGGATACCTTGCTCGTCTTGCCGAGCGGGAGATGATCGAGCGGGACCGCCGCAAGGTCGAACGCCGTATCAAGGCGGCGAAGTTCCCGGTCGTCAAAAGCCTCGACAGCTTCGACTTCACCGCCATTCCGAAGCTCAACAAGATGCAGGTATTGGAATTGGCGCGCTGTGAATGGATCGAGCGCCGCGAGAACGTCATCGCGCTCGGCCCCAGTGGCACGGGCAAAACTCATGTCGCCCTCGGTCTCGGTCTGGCCGCCTGCCAGAAGGGCTTGGCAGTCGGCTTTATCACGGCCGCCGCTCTCGTCAGCGAGATGATGGAGGCTCGCGACGAACGGCGTCTTCTGCGCTTCCAGAAGCAGATGGCTACCTACAAGCTCCTCATCATCGACGAGCTGGGCTTCGTGCCGCTCTCCAAGACCGGGGCGGAACTGCTGTTCGAGCTGATCTCGCAGCGTTACGAACGCGGCGCGACGCTGATCACCAGCAATCTGCCTTTCGATGAATGGACGGAGACGTTGGGCTCCGAGCGTCTGACCGGCGCACTGCTCGATCGCATCACCCACCACGTCAACATCCTCGAGATGAACGGCGAAAGCTACCGTCTCGCCCAAAGCCGCGCCCGAAAGGCAGGCTGAAGCCCTCACGAAAATAGCCGACGCCGCAAGCGGGAAACTCTAGTCGGGCTACGCCCTCCCGCCGTTCCCCGCTTGCGGCGCCAAGTGGCCTACTTTTGCGCCGCCCAACGGCCTGGTTTTGCTCCGCCGTTGACAC
>NZ_QGGG01000037.1 GCF_003148475.1 Pseudaminobacter salicylatoxidans
GAATTCAAGAGTGACATCGAGATCGCGCGGGGGGCCAGGAAGCGGCCGATCCAGGAGGTTGGCGGCAAGATCGGCATTCCCGGCGAGCATCTTCTGCCCTACGGCCACGACAAGGCCAAGATTTCGGCCGAATTCATCCAGGCGGCGCAGTCCAACCGCGACGGCAAGCTGATCCTGGTCACCGCCATCAACCCGACGCCGGCCGGCGAAGGCAAGACCACCACCACGGTGGGGCTGGGTGACGGCTTGAACCGCATCGGCAAGAAGGCGGTGATCTGCATCCGCGAGGCCTCGCTGGGGCCGAACTTCGGCGTCAAGGGCGGCGCTGCCGGCGGCGGCTATGCCCAGGTCGTGCCGATGGAGGACATGAACCTCCACTTCACCGGCGACTTCCACGCCATCACCACCGCCCACAACCTGCTGTCGGCGCTGATCGACAACCACATCTACTGGGGCAACGAGCAGCAGATCGACATCCGCCGCGTCGCCTGGCGCCGCGTCATGGACATGAACGACCGCGCGCTGCGCCAGATCGTCTGCTCGCTCGGCGGCGTCGCCAACGGCTATCCGCGCGAGGCCGGCTTCGACATCACCGTGGCCTCCGAGGTGATGGCGATCCTGTGCCTGGCCACCGACCTGAAGGACCTGGAAAAGCGCCTCGGCGACATCATCATCGCCTACCGCCGCGACAAGACCCCGGTCTATGCCCGCGACATCAAGGCCGACGGCGCCATGACGGTGCTGCTGAAGGACGCCATCCAGCCCAATCTGGTGCAGACGCTGGAGAACAACCCGGCCTTCGTGCATGGCGGCCCGTTCGCCAACATCGCCCATGGCTGCAACTCGGTGATGGCCACCACCACCGCCCTGAAGCTCGCCGACTATGTCGTCACCGAGGCCGGCTTCGGCGCCGATCTGGGGGCGGAGAAGTTCTTCGACATCAAGTGCCGCAAGGCCGGGCTGAAGCCGGCCGCCGCCGTCATCGTCGCCACGGTCAGGGCGCTGAAGATGAATGGCGGCGTCAAGAAGGAGGACCTCGGCGCCGAGAATGTCGAGGCGGTGAAGAAGGGCTGCGCCAACCTTGGCCGCCACATCGAGAACGTCAAGCAGTTCGGCGTGCCGGCGGTGGTGGCGATCAACCACTTCCACTCCGACACGGCCGCCGAGATCCAGGCGGTCAGGGACTATGTCGCGCAGATGGGCGAGGAGGCGATTGTGTGCCGGCACTGGGCCGAGGGCTCGGCCGGCATCGAGGAACTGGCGCACAAGGTGGTGGCGCTCGCCGAGTCGGGCGCGGCGCAGTTCGCGCCGCTCTATGCCGACGAGATGGGGCTGTTCGACAAGATCAACACCATCGTCCAGCGCATCTATCGCGGCGCCGAGGCGATCGCCGACAAGAGCGTGCGCGACCAGCTGCATGCCTGGGAGCAACAGGGCTACGGCCACCTGCCGGTGTGCATGGCCAAGACCCAGTACTCGTTCTCGACCGACCCCAACCTGCGCGGCGCGCCGACCGGCCACACCGTGCCGGTGCGCGAGGTCAGGCTGGCCGCCGGCGCCGGCTTCGTCGTCGTCATCTGCGGCGAGATCATGACCATGCCCGGACTGCCGAAGGTCCCATCATCCGAAAAGATCTTCCTCAACCAACACGGACAGATCGAAGGACTGTTCTGACGAATCCGCCGCTACGCGGCGCA
>NZ_QGGG01000038.1 GCF_003148475.1 Pseudaminobacter salicylatoxidans
TAGCATTACAGTTGCGTATTTTTACGATTTCTGAATCCATAGGTTTCCATGATTTGGAGGTCATGGATGGCAGGAGCATCGATCGAGGCAACGCTGGAGCTTTGGGCGTCTTCATTGCGGGATGTGAAGGCGCGGATGCGGCCCTTGTTTACACAGGAGCGCGTGGCGGTTTCAGCGGGGCAGTTTCTGGACGGCCTGCTTGGCGAGGAGCGACGCAAGACCGGCTGGATGCGCGCCGAGGCCGCCGGCGACCGGCCCGTGGCGGCAACAAGCGATCCTGGGCCGCGGGCAGTGGGATGCGGACGCGCTGCGCGACATTGTGCGCGATTATGCTTTGGAGACACTGCCGATCCTGACGCTGTTCTGGTGCTTGATGAGACCGGCTTTCTCAAGCAGGGCAAGGCATCCTGTGGTGTTGGTCGGCAATACACCGGGTCTGCGGGCAAGATCACCAATTGTCAGATCGGCGTCTTCGCCTCCTACGTCTCGCGTCACGGCCACGCCTTCATCGACCGGGCGCTCTATCTGCCGAAGGCCTGGACGGACGACGCCAAGCGTATGGCGGGGGCCCATGTGCCGGACAATGCTGGCTTTGCCACCAAGCCTGCGCTCGCACTCGCCATGATCGAGCGCGCCATCGCGTCGGATGTGCCCTTTTCGTGGGTGGCAGCCGACAGCGTCTACGGCGTCGGCGGCATCGAAATGGCGCTCAGACGGGCCGCCAAGGGCTATGTTCTGGGCGTGAGCGCTAACCATCCCTTCCGGTCATGGGGCAAATCACCGGCCGTCGCCGGGACGGCGAAGGATATTGCTGGCGCTTTGCCTGAGGATGTCTGGCGGCGCCTGTCGGCCGGCGAAGGGACCAAAGGCGCACGACTGCACGATTGGGTCTATCTCGATCTTGCCGATCTCGATGCCGGTGATTTTGATGCGACATTCCCCGGCACCTGGACACGCGGCCTGTTGATCCGCCGCAACATCGCCGCCGGCGATCTCGCCTTCTTTTCGACATGGTGCCCGATCGGAACATCCATCGAGACGCTGGTGACGGTGGAAGGGCGTCGCTGGGCAATCGAGGACAGCTTCGAGGCCGCCAAAAATGAACTCGGTCTCGACCACAACGAGACCCGCTCCTGGCATGGCTGGCATCGTCATGTCTCGCTGGTCATGCTCGCCTTTGCCATGATGGCGGCGATCCGCCACCATGCCAATGCCCTACCACCCCCAAAAAGCATGATGAAATGAGCGCAGCAGCACCACCCTTGATCCGCTGGTCGGTACAGGAAATCCGCCGCATTGCCACCCGCCTCGCACGGGCGCGCATCGAACCATCATACATCATCGCCTGGTCGCTCTGGCGAAGAGCACATCAAGCCAAAGCGCGACGAGCACACCTCAAATCAAAAGCGCAACTGTAATG
>NZ_QGGG01000039.1 GCF_003148475.1 Pseudaminobacter salicylatoxidans
CCCCCATGTGTGGACGGCCCGTGGAATGCAAGACTCTGTATCGATGGGATCGGTCAGGTTCAGTCATGTGTCCGGCCTTTTATCGTGGCATTGTAGCCACTGGCCCTGATGAAGTCCGCGGATGGAGAGCCAATCAATTTGTCGAGCTCAAGGCTCTGGGGGAACCTAGGCTTTGCTCCATCCCCGGTCCAACCGGTTCGCCATCATTACTCAGTCCTTCATTCCTCCGGTCGACGATTGCCGAGCCGGATTCCTTCAAACGGCTGCGTGCCGGTAAGTCTCCTCTCTTCTCAGAAGAGCCCACGCGACGCGGGCGGTCTTGTTGGCGATCGCTACCGACACCATGCGTGCCGGTTTGCGCTGCAAGAGCTTCGCGATCCACGGGAATGATGGAGCATCAATGCGCGCTCGTCGTATGACGGCAGTGGCGCCGACTACCAGCAATCGTCGGATTGTCCGATCGCCCTGCTTGCTGATCCGCCCTAGCCTCTCCTTTCCGCCACTACTATTTTGTCGCGGCGTTAAGCCAAGCCAAGCCGCGAACTGTCGCGCTGATTTGAATTCCTCGGCATTCCCAACCGAAGCCGCGATTGCGGCCGCCGTGAGAAAGCCGACGCCTGGGATGGTCATCAGCCTCCGAGCGGCAGCTTGGTCCCGGCACCACTGCATTATGGTGCGATCAAGCTCGGCGATCTTATTGCTCAGCTCTTCTAGCTGCATCTGAATGTGCTTGAAGGGTTGCCACGACGGTTCAGGAAGATGGTCTTTCGCGACGTGTAAGGCTTCGAGAGCAGCTTTCAGCCCGAACTTTCCTTGAGGCGTGATGATACCGAATTCGGCCAAATGGCCTCGGAGTGCGTTGATCAGAGCCGTTCTCTGCCGCACAAAAAGATCTCGGGTCTTGTGCTGCATAAGAAGAGCCTGACGCTCGCAATTTTTCACCGGTACGAAGCGCATGGTTGGACGGGTGACTGCCTCGCAAATCGCTTCGGCATCTGCTGCATCGTTTTTCCCGCGCTTCACATACGGCTTTACATATACCGGAGGCATAAGCTTCACATCGAAGCCCAAGGCACCGAGTTCCCTCGCCCAGTAATGTGAAGTCGAACAAGCTTCCATGCCGACGAGGCAGGGTGGCAACTGCTCGAAGAAATGCAGGAGCTGATTTCGGCGAAGCTGCCGCCGGACAATAACATTGCCGACGTCATCGATAGCATGAACTTGAAACACGTTCTTGGCCAGATCCAGGCCGACGACAGTGATCTTCTCGAAAGTCATGACACGGTTCCTTCTCTGAGTTGCGCAGAATGATCTTAGCATCTCGCGCGACGGGTTCGGAGGGCCGTCCACATCATCAATTT
>NZ_QGGG01000040.1 GCF_003148475.1 Pseudaminobacter salicylatoxidans
CCCATAAGCGCTAACTTAAGGATTGAGCCATCTGCGGCGTTCGCCGTCGGGGCGGCTCGTTGAGGCGGCGACCTGTGATTTTCAGCCGCACGTAGTAGGTGTCCAGCGGGACGACGCCGATGATCGCCGCCCGCAAGCTGTGAATGAGCATTTTGACGATCCGCCAAAGGGATGCATGGCGTAGCGGTTGATCCGTCGGCTCAGGGGGGAGAGTCCAGCGTGTGCTGGACCATGTCGTCAATTATGAATGCTGCGAGCAGGTTGGTGAAAATCCAAGCCCGTGCAAGTTCAGGGTCCTTGGCGCGCAACGCATCCAGATGCAGCAGGCTCTTGAGCCGTTTGAAGGCAAGTTCCACCTGCCATCGCAGGCGATAAAGGGCACCAACACGCTCTGCCGGATACTCGTCCGGATCAAGTGAGGTAAGAAGCAGCACATGGTTTGCCGCCTCCAGCGTTTTCGGCTGGACCACTCGGCCTTTTCTACGATTGTCATTGAGTATCCGGGCTTTGCTGCTCTGCACCTTGTCAGGCGGCAGTTGCACCGCAATGAGGCGCGCGGGGAACGGTGTCCATGGCTCCCTGTTCCATCCGCGACCGACCATGACTGTGGTTTCGCCGCTCTCGCGATCGCCCAAACCACGCAGGAAGCCCATCATGTCGAAGCGCCCTCCAGCCGGGTCCAGCCAGCGCAATCCACGCCAATGGACACGGACCACATAATCGCCGACCCCTTGGGCAAGGGAGCGGATACATTCCGGGCGTGCGCCAAAGCCACGATCAGCAATACGGATTTCATTCGCCACCGGCTCAAAACGATCCAGACGCTCGGCCTCTTTGCCATCGGTCAGTTCAAAGGCCGTGAACCGACGCGCTCGAGGATCGTATCCCATATGCAGTCGCCAATCCGCGCTTCGACTGCCGGGTGCACTGATTGTCGTCCCGTCTACCAGGCGCAACATCCGCTCGCCCATATCGCTCCGGGCACCAGCGCGGTCCGCGAGAGCCTGCCCGGCAAGCATGCCGAACCAGTCAGCCGAACGGCGCAGGCGCTTCAGCAAGGCAACGTCGGAAAGCTCCGCAATACCCTGGATTTGCGCCCAGGCAGCTGCCTCTCGAAGCGACATGCCACCGGGACCATAGCCAAGTCCCAGACGCAACAGAGTCGCGGCGTCACGAACTTCCCGGCGACGTATCAATGCTCCGGCATTCCGTGCCGAAGCATTCAAATCCGCTGGCTTGCCAATACGAGCCAGCACCCTTGACCAGTCATCATCGAGAGAAAATGCGCGTTTCATCTCGATGTTGAATCATCGAAAGCGCAAAACGCCAACCCTTAAGTTAGCGCCTATGGG
>NZ_QGGG01000041.1 GCF_003148475.1 Pseudaminobacter salicylatoxidans
TGACGTTGCCCCTTTGACTTAATCCGGTTTGAAGTTCGTTCTGGCCTAAAGAGAGGACCAGAACATGAAACGCAGCCGCTTCTCGGATGAGCAGATCATCGGGATTGAAGGAGCATGAGACCGGGGTCTCGGTCGCGGATTTGTGCCGCAAGCATGGCGTGAGCGATGCCTCGATCTACAAATGGAAGGCCAAATTCGGTGGCATGGACGTGTCCGAGGCGAAGCGTCTGAAGAGCCTGGAGGATGAGAACACACGCCTGAAGCGGCTTTTGGCCGATGCCATGCTCGACAATGCGGCACTGAAGGATCTGTTGGGAAAGAAGTGGTGACGCCCGCAGCCAGGCGGAACGCTGTCACTCATCTGAAGTCTGCCTTTGGGATGAGTGAACGGCGGGCGTGTAAAGCCATCGGCTGTTGCCGCATGACGGTTCGCTACGAGACCAGGCGGCCCGATGATCGCGAGCTTCGGGAGCGGATGTGGGAGATCGCGCGCGAGCGCCGGCGCTTCGGCTATCGGCGTCTGCATGTCCTGCTCAAGCGCGAGGGCCACCTTGTGAACCACAAGAAGCTGTTCCGGCTCTACCGGGAAGAGAAGCTGAGCGTGCGCAAGCGAGGTGGCCGCAAGCGGGCGATCGGGACGCGAGCACCCATGCTGGTGCCTTTGCAGCCGAACGAGCGCTGGTCGCTGGACTTTGTGTCCGATCAGCTCACCGACGGCCGGCGCTTCCGTATTCTGGCCGTGGTCGACGACTGCACGCGTGAGAGCCTGGCGCTGGTCGCCGACACATCGCTGTCGGGCCTGCGGGTCGCTCGCGAGTTGGATCGCCTCATCGCCGAACGTGGCAAGCCGAGGATGATCGTCAGCGACAACGGCAGCGAGTTCACCAGCAATGCCATTTTGGCATGGGCCGATCGGGCGCGTGTCGAGTGGCACTACATCGCGCCAGGCAAGCCGATGCAGAACGGCTTCATCGAGAGCTTCAACGGCCGCCTACGCGACGAGTTGCTCAACGAAACGCTGTTCTCCTCGCTGGCTCAGGCCCGCGCGATGCTGAGCATCTGGCGGACGGACTACAATGGCTCGCGCCCGCACTCGAAGCTCGGCTGGAAGACGCCCGACGAGTTCGCTCCGACCTTCCACACGCGACGGGCCCTGACGCTGCGCACTGCCAAAAGCTACGCGCCAGCGCCCGCGGCTTCACCCGCCCATCAGGGCAAAGACAACGCCGGAAACGAACTCAAAACTGGATAAAAACTGGGGGCAACGT
>NZ_QGGG01000042.1 GCF_003148475.1 Pseudaminobacter salicylatoxidans
TGGGCTGCTCCCCGATGCGCCCTCGGCAAGGGCTAGAGTTTTCCGGCCTTCATTGGCAACACGGGCTGGTTGCGTGTGCCGATTTCATGAGCGCGGCCGGGACCTTGTTCCCGATCGCGCCGTGTGGCCGCTGCTCATTGTAGTCTCTACGCCAAGCCTCCAACTTTTCCGCCGCGTCCGCAAGGCTCAGGAACCAGTGGGCGCTTAGGCATTCCGCCCGCAGCCGGCCGTTGAATGCCTCGATGAAGGCATTGTCGGTCGGCTTGCCCGGCCTTGAGAAGTCGAGCGTCACGCCACGCTGATAGGCCCACAGATCGAGGTCACGGGAGATGAACTCCGATCCCTGATCCACTCGGATCGTCTTCGGATATCCAGTGCGTGAGCAGACACGCTCCAGCGTGGCAACCACATCTTCGCCCCGATAGCTGAACCGTGGATCGAGCACGGGCGAGTAGCGCGAGAACGTGTCGACCACGGTCAGAACCCGCATCTTGCGGCCGGTCGCCAACTGGTCGTGCACGAAGTCCATGGCCCACACGTCATTCGGGCCGACGGCTTCGGCGCGATCCTCGCGCAGCTTTGCCTTCACACGTCGCTTGGGCGTCTTGTTCCTGAGCTGCATGCCCAACTCCCTGTAAATCCGATATGTCTTCTTCTGGTTGATCGGCCACCCCTCCCGCTTGAGCAGGACATGCACGCGCCGATAGCCGAAACGCACGCGGGCCTGACAAATCTCCCTCATCCGCTGCTCCAGAGCGGCCTGGTCGGGCCGACGTGACTTGTATCGGTAGGTCTTCGGGTCGAACAGGATCGCCGCACAGGCACGGCGGATCGAGATTGCCCAGTCCGATCGCATCACATCGACCAGCGTTCTCTTCCGGCCAGGCCTCAGATTTTTCGCCGGACGATGTCCTGCAGCATCTCCTTGTCGAGGCTGAGGTCCGCCACGATCTTCTTCAGCCGCGTGTTCTCTTGCTCCAGCTCGCGCAGCCGCTTCATGTCCGACGGCATCATGCCGGAATACTTCTTCTTCCAGTTGAAGTAGGTCGCTTGGCTGATCCCAGCCTTCCGGCAGATCTCCGCCACCGACATGCCGTCTTCGCCCTGCTTGATGATGAACGCCTTCTGCGCGTCCGAAAATTGCGATGCCTTCATCGCTTCCGCTCCTCTCCCAGCCAGGAAAATGGCGCGGAAAACTCTAAGCCGATTCGAGGGCGTTTACCGGAGGCAGATCA
>NZ_QGGG01000043.1 GCF_003148475.1 Pseudaminobacter salicylatoxidans
CGCGCTCATGAAATCGGCACACGCAACCAGCCCGTGTTGCCAATGAAGGCCGGAAAACTCTAGCCCTTGCCGAGGGCGCATCGGGGAGCAGCCCAAGGGGGTGGACCACCCCCTCCATGGGTGGGGGAGTTTGAGGGGGCGGGGCTCTGCCCTGACCCTTCATGGGGAGAGCTTGAGAGGGGCGGCTTGCCCCCCTTTCATCAGACATGCCGAGCGGTCGATCCGGTCGGCATGTCTTCATAGACGTGGGAGAGGTGGCGGAAATTGTTGATCGGGCGCTCGTAGATTTCGGGATCGAGATGCCCTGCGCCTTCGGGGCCGATGCTGGCATCGCAGAGATAGGTGGTGAAGCGAATTCCTGTCTGCGCGACTATCTTCTGGAGGATCGGGCCAAGACCGCACAGATGCTCGTCGCCAACGGTCATCCGTTCCGGGATCGGGCCGTGGCACCACATCGCCGCAACGGGATGGCGGTATCCGCCAAAGTCCGGGTCACGATCCACTGCATCCAGCAGATGCCAAGGATAGAAGCCTCGCCCGCCGGATTCGAGATCGCCCACGCAGTCGCCGAGGGTTTGTTCAAGAACCTCGCGCGCGGCGGGATCGGTCTCGGTCCGCAGCCGCCGCTGGACCCTCGCACCCTCGCGGCAGGTCTTGAGATGGCCATTGAGGGCAACAAGCAGCTTTTCATGGAGGGACTGCGCAAAGCGGGTGTCGCACCTGACGAGGTTCTTGCGAACCGCAGTCCTCAAGGCGCCAAGCTGCCGGGAAAGATCGAGGAAATCGAGATCAGACATTTGTTTCTCCTTTCGTTCTGACGGAAGGAGCCTGCACTGTTGCCGCGAGGGGTCAGGGATCGCGTAGCGACCGCCTGCGGCGGTGAGCGGGGGTTCCGATTTTCTGGCGCTGCCCGTCTCGGGCGGCGACTGAAAATTGATGATGTGGACGGCCCTCCGAACCCGTCGCGCGAGATGCTAAGATCATTCTGCGCAACTCAGAGAAGGAACCGTGTCATGACTTTCGAG